>NZ_JAUFPS010000042.1 GCF_030409315.1 Mucilaginibacter flavus
CCGGAATGCACTGGTCAGTTTCGCCCGGAATGGGTGGTCAGCTTGCGCCGGAATGTGGTGGTCAAGTTCAACAGAATCTCCAGCCAGTACCCGCACGGTCTTCCCGTTGGACTGATAGACCGAGGGCTGCGCGCCGGTCAGCGCCGGTGTTAGTGCGCCCTGGGCACCTGCGATCACGATATGAAGCGCCAAATGGTGCCCGCCGAATTCTACCATCCAGGGCGTCTTTTCGTTAGGTGTACCGAAAATACCCAGCGTGTAAACATCCTTGCCCGAATCGAAATTCGTGCCGCCGTCTTTCAGAGCCTGGTCGGAGCCCATGATCTCCATGACCTTTTCATAACCATTAGCGCTTAACAAGGCTTGTAAAAGCTTCATTGCCGCTTCGCGCTGCGCAGCATTCAAGCTACCCAATCGCAAACCGGGACGCGGTACGTCGCTGACCGGATAGTTCGACCAGACCGCCTGCCCGTATTGCTCGCCAATAAAACCCGGAAACTGACCGCCCCGGCCACCGCCACCACCTGGAGGGCCGCCCTGCGGGGGGCCTTGCCGGTTACCTCCACCCGGAGGAGGGCCGCCCTGGCCGCCGGCATTTCCGTTCCGGGCAAATTTGGCCGAAACTGCCGCTTTCTGCGGCGTAAAGGGGAAGGATATTTTACTGCGCTGCTCCGCGCTTAATGAATTTAAAAAGGTATTAGCCGTTTTTACAATGACCGCGGTTTGGTTAGCCGGTCTGCTTAAATTAAAAGCCAGACAGGCCGTGATCCCGCTCAGCAAAAGCGTGCCATAAGTCCATTTCTTCATGATAATTATTCTTATTTTATTCACAGGCCGTAACCCGAATTGTTTAAACCTAAGTAATCCGCAACAAATATCCGGGTTTAATAGCCAACGGTCTGCAACATGTAGACCAATGCCCCCTTTCTATCGACGAATTGGTATTGCCTATCATGGCAGGATTGTTGATTGATTAAAAAGTGCGCTAACAAAACGTAATTTTTAATGGCAAAAGTATTTATCACCGGTTCGGCCGATGGCTTAGGGCTGCTGGCGGCAAAGGAATTGATTAAACAAGGACATAAAGTCGTACTTCACGCGCGTAATGAAAAGCGTGGACAGGAAGCTTTGAAACAAATACCCGGCGCCAAGCACGTGCTGATCGCGGACTTGGCTGATCTGGATGAAATTAAAGCGCTGGGTGAAAAGGCGAATGCATTCACTTTTGACGCGGTTATTCATAATGCCGGTGTGTATCAGACCAGCGCGCAGCAATTATTAGATGTCAATACCTTGGCTCCTTATCTACTGACGGCGCTGATGCACAAACCCGAACGCCTGATCTATTTAAGTTCGGGCATGCATTTATCCGGCAAGCCGGATTGGACGGAGCTGCCGTCTTATTCAGACACTAAGCTGCATGTACTGATGCTGGCTAAAGTGCTGGCGCGGAAATGGCCGGACGTTCATGCCAATGCGGTCGATCCGGGTTGGGTACCCACCAAAATGGGCGGTGCTGGGGCGCCGGATGATCTGCAAAAGGGCTATGAAACACAGGTTTGGCTTGCCACCAGCGACGACCAGGCAACACGGGTAAGCGGTCAGTATTTTCACCATCAGCAGCAGGCACGGTACAATCGTGCGGCCGACGATGTTAAAGCGCAGGATCGCTTACTGGCCGAATGTGCGCGATTGACCGGCGTTGCACTTTAATTATTCAGGAAGGTTTCCAAGGGCCCGATGAAGCGGTCAAAGGCTTCGATGTGCGGCAGGTGTCCCACGCCGTCGATCAGGACAAGTTGCGAACCTGGTATCTGTTGTTGTGCTGCTTTAGCGATTTTGGGATAATTGCCCATCTGTGCTTTCACCGCCGGGTCTTTGACCAGGTCCTTATTGATCGCGGTTTTGTCCAGGCTGCCAATGATCAGCAGTGTCGGTACTGTGATCAGGTTCAGTTCATAAACGACCGGCTGGGTAAAGATCATGTCGGAAGTCAGCGCATTGTTCATCGCCACTATGGGATATTGCGGGTCGCCTACAGCGGCAGTTTGCAGTTTGCCCCATTCATCATATTCGGGTTTCCAGGTGCCATGGTAATAGTTTTCCTGCTGATATTTCTTGGCCGACGCGAAATCGGTTCTCATTTCTTTTCGGTAATTGGAATCGATCGATGCGTAAGGTGCCATGCGTTTCCAATCTTCCAATCCGAGCGGATCTTCCAGAATGAGTTTAGCAACTGTTTCCGGATACATTAAGGTGAAACGCATAGAGAGCATGCCGCCCATGGAATGACCGAGTAAGAAGATTTTTTTGATACCCAATTGATCAAGCAGCGCCTTGGTGTTGATGGCGAGTTGCTGGAAGGTGAACTGGTAACCTACTGGCTTCGACGATTTACCGAAACCGATCTGGTCGGGTGCGATCACACGATAGCCTTCTTTGCTTAGCGCCGCTATCGTCGTTTTCCAGTAAGCACCACCAAAGTTTTTGCCGTGGAGAAGTACGACCACCTGACCATTCGGACTTTGCGGCTTCACATCCATGTAAGCCATCTTTAATTGCTGGTGCTGGCTGTTCAAGTCCAGGTAACTGACCGCATAAGGATACGGGTAAGTACTTAACATGATATCCTGCTGGGCCAGGGCCGTCGAGGAGATCAGGAGTAAAAGGCAAAGCAAACGTTTCATAAAAGCAATAAGGAATGAACTCCAAAATCGTTTGAGTTAATAAATTCAATTAATTACTAAAATAATTAGTAATTTTGTTCGTTAGGATTTATTATGTGCGGAAGAGTTTTAGTAGGCGAACAAAAAGATATCATGATCACTGGCCGGGATGGCCGGCAATTCAAGCCCAAACCGAATAGCACCGGTAACCCGGGGAGTATGCTGACGGTGGTGACCGATGCCTTGCCGGATAAGGTGCAGCAATACCGCTGGGGTTTATTGACAGCGGATGATGAGCAGATCCACGCCAGGCATAAGCATGCGAAGATCGATAATTTGCATACGGTTTGGCGTCAGCAGTTGGGGAAGAAACATTGCGTGATCCGGATACAAGCCTTTTTTGAATACAATAAGGAGCAGAAGAAGTCTTATAAAGTCGAGCGGGCGGATGGCAAGCCTTTTTATATCGCGGGGTTATGGGATATCTGGATGGATATAGATACGAATGTATTGCTGCCGACTTGTCTGATGATCACCATGCCGCCGAACCGGGCGATGGCCGAGATCCATGACCGGATGCCGGCGATCCTGGAGCGTGGCGATGTGAAGACCTGGCTGAATGGTAACCTGACCGGGCAGCAACGCACCGCCTATTTACAAAGCCATCCTTGCTTGCCGGAAACCCTCAAGATCACGGTAGAAAAGGAATATTAAGTTTACCGCACGAGTTGCAACGTTGCCGGGTCTTTATGCCCGTCGAAGAATTTTTTGAGTACCTGATCGAAAACGGAATCATTACCCTCCACTAAGGCAAATAGGGTCATCGACGAGCGCAGCTTGAGGTCATCCGGACTGCCCATGACCTGGTTGGCATTGTTGCCGGGTAGTTGCAATAGCGCCGCAGTAATTTCCTTTAAACGGCTTCCAAGTACCGGGTGCGCCAAATAGTCAGTCGCTTCCGCCAGGTCTTTGATCGCGTAGCGCTTGGCCATATCGCTGTAACCCAGGCCATCGATCTGCGGAAAGATATACCACATCCAGTGGCTGCGCTTGCGCCCGGTTTTGATCTCGCTCAAGGCTGTCGCATAGTCCCGCAGCTGGGCTTCTAAAAAACGTTTCAGGTCGCTCATGCTTTTTTCTTTCGTCCGGCCGGCACTTCTTCCGGGTGGTGTTCAAAATGGATGCGGGCCTGCTTGAGGCCGGTGGCGATCGCTTCGCCTTCGTTGTGCGTGGTCTTTAATACCTCGTTGGCGATCTCGACCCCCTTGTCGCGCAGGTATTTGGGTTGGTTCTTATAAGATGGCGGGTATTCTCCTTTTGGCCAGGGCATGGTTCCTCCTTTTAAGGAAGAACGCATTGCCCCGGACTTTGTTTAGTTAAGCCAGCGACATCCCGCCATCCATGACCACTTCGGCTCCGGTAATGAAGCTGGCCCCATCGCCGCAAAAATAGGCCACCATCCTGGCGACGTCGTCCGCCGTACCGATCTTTTTCAGCGGGATCCTTTCGATCATCCAGTCATCCAGCCCTTTTCGCGCCGCTTCGTCCAGGCCCAGCTTGTTCAGGATCTCGGTTTTGGTAGGCCCCGGGCTGACCGCATTGACCCGGATACGGCGTGGCGCCAGTTCCAGCGCCGCGATCCTCATCACCGCGTTCAGCGCCGCTTTGCCGGAAGAGTACACCGAAGAATTGACCCCGTTCATACTGGCGGTGTTGGAGGATAGCAATACGACTGAAGCACCATCGTTGAGCAAAGGAATAAATTTGCTGAGGGTGAAATAGGCGCCCTTAAAATTAATATCAAAAACGCTGTCAAATAATTCTTCTGTAGTTTCCGCAATGGTGGCAGTACCGACGATGCCGGCGTTGATGAACAGGATATCGATCTTACCGAATTTCGCGCTGACTTGTTGCGCGAGTGCTGTTATTTGTGCGACGCTGGACTGGTCGGCAATCAGGCCGGTCACGCCTAATTCCGCAGCCGCCGTGTCTACCGCTTCCTGGCGACGGCCCGTGATGATGACGGTAGCACCCTGTGCTTTTAATTCCATGGCAGTCGCATAGCCGATGCCGCTGTTACCCCCGGTAACCAGGGCTATTTTGTTTTTTAGTGTTTCCATGCTGCAAATCTATCGTGGAATTGGTATAACTTTGTTACCAGTATCACCGAGTATACCAATATGACGAAACAGGAAAAAGCGGCGGCTATCTTATCGGACCCGCGCAACCAACGGGAAGAGGTTCAGGCTCTGCAGGACACGATCTATGTCATTTGCGGTAAGTGGAAGCTGCCTATCATCAACTCCTTATGCAACGGGAATAAGCGGTTCCGCGATATCGAACGGAGTATTCCCGGCATCACGACCCGCATGCTTTCACGCGAGCTCAAAGAAATGGAAGCAAATCAATTGCTCAAGCGCACCGTGACCGCAGATACGCCGGTGCTGGTCGAATATACCGTGACCGATTATTGCCAGAGCTTCGGCGACATTATCCTGGAAATGATCAAATGGGGTAAGCAGCACCGGGAAAAGATCCGGGGGGAACACTCCGCTTAAACCGCGATCTTTAGATCTTCCAGGTAGGGCAGCACAAAAAGCGTATGCTCAAATGCGCGGAAATGGATGATCAACTGGCTGCGGCTGTCGAAGAATATCTCCAAGTAAAAATTCTCGACGTTATATAGTTTGATAAAATAATGTTCATCCGACCGGGCAGCCAGGTAAGTTCCCGTTAAAACAGCTTCTGTTTTGTCGGTGTAGCTAAGGGTTCTGAAATCATCCGAGGTCATCGTGGTAGTGGTGTTTATAACCTGTTCATCAGAAAGTTACAAGCACCATGCCGTATTATGGGCGGGATGCTTTTCCGCAAACAGCCACCGGCTTGGATTTGATCGTTTCGGCACGGGGATCGTTATTGCATTTGCCCAGCAGCATATAAATGACCACAAAGATCACAATAGTGGACAGACAGCCGCCGCCCAGTTTTTTGGCGCCCCAGGCCGCAATGATACCACGGAAAAAATTATTCATATGCGTTCAACAAACTCGCGGGTAAATAGTTCGCAGCAGCGCGTTAAACATACCGGCGTTTCAGGCGTTAATCCGGTATGAAACTAAAAAACTGGGAGATCGGCCTCGTCGCCGGTATAGGTGCGGCGGCTGTGGCAGTATTCTTAAATTCTTGCGTAGCCATACCCAAAGGCGCTAAAGCCGTGCAACCTTTCGATCAGCAGCGGTACCTGGGTACCTGGTATGAGATCGCGCGTATGGACTTCAAGTTCGAAAAGAACCTGTCGGATGTCAGCGCGACCTACTCGCTGAACGCGGACGGCTCGATCCGGGTGGATAATAAAGGCTATAATTATGTCCAGCAAAAATGGAAAGAAAGCATCGGTAAAGCCAAACCGGTCAAAGATGCCAGCACAGGCCGCCTGAAGGTATCTTTCTTTGGACCGTTCTATGCCGGTTACAATGTGATCGCCGTGGACCCGGGATATCGTTACGCCCTGGTAGCCGGGAATAACCTGAACTATTTATGGCTATTGTCGCGTGAAAAAAGTATCCCGCCGGCAATTCAGAGCGCTTACCTTAAGCAAGCCCAGGGCTTAGGCTACGATGTCTCCAAACTGGTTTGGACGAAGCATGAACATTAAAGGCTTTTAGCAAACCATCTTCGTGGTTTGTTGTTGAAAGCACATGCAAAACGAATACAACAAGACCCGCTATAGCGATAGCGAGCTACGGGAATTTCAGCAGCTGATAGAAAATAAGATCAAAATAGCCAGGGAAGAACTGGGTGAATTGACCGCCGTCTTGAGTTCATCGAACAGCAATGGCGATGATGCGGCCATTGCCGGTAAAACGCTGGAGGACGGTTCGGCGACCTATAAAAAGGAACAGACCAACCAATTAGCGGCCCGGCAGAAAAAGTTCATCGAGCAGCTGGAAGCGGCGCTGGTCCGCATTCAAAACAAGACCTACGGTATTTGCAAGGTAACAGGAACCTTGATCCCGGCCGAGCGTTTACGCGCGGTGCCGCATACTACCATGAGCATGGCAGCCAAATTAAAACAGGCTTCCTGATCAGTCGTCGTAGCGGTCGTTCCGCCAGGGATAAGCCGTGTTGGAATAGCCGCGCTCTTCCCAGAAGCCCAGTTTGTTCTCGGTCAGGAACTGGATACGCTTGATCCATTTGGCGCCTTTCCAGGCATATAGCTGCGGGGTGATCATGCGGCAAGGGCCGCCGTGTTCTTCGGGCAGCGGCTGACCCTCGAACGTGTGCACTAAAAGCACGTCCGGCTTCAGCGCTTCTTCGAGCGCGATATTGGTGGTGTAAGTATCATAACCATGGCAGAGCAAATGGGTGGCTTCGGCTTTGGGCTGTACGAGGGCGGCCAGGTCGAGCAGGCTGACACCTTTCCAGTGCATGTTCAACTTGGACCAGGTGGTCACGCAATGGAAATCAGAGGTGTCTTTGGTTTGCGGCAGGGCTAAAAAATCCTTCCAGGTCAATACCACGGGGTGTTCCACTGCACCGTCAATGCTCAGCCGCCAGCGTTCTTGCGAGATCTTGGGATGGTAACCCAGGTCCAGCACCGGCCATTTGACCGTGGCGGTCTGCCCGATGGGAATGGCAGGCATGCCATGGCGGTTCGGTTTACCCGAGCCTTTCGGCAGGTCATCCGCCATCGAAGGCGTGGCCTGCATCTGCTGCTCGAAGCGCGCTTTGAGTTTCATCCACGCTTCCACAATGCGGTCCAATTTTTCCGGATCTTCCATGCCCTAATTTAAGCATTTAAAGCTTCTGCCAGCAAGCGGTAGGACTTTAGCCGAGCATCCTGGTCGTAGATATGCGAAGTGGCCATCAGTTCATTGATGCCGGTGCGGCTGATGAAGTCATTTAATTGCGTTTGAACCGTGTTCTTACTGCCAAAAAAGGAATAAGTCAGCATCTGCATAGCAGCTTCACGTTCGGCCGTGCTCCAGATACCATTCATGCTATCTACCGGCGGCGGTAATGGCTGCCTTCTGCCGGTAATGATCCCTTTAAATAATTGCTTTAAGGAAGTGGCCAGGTATTGCGCTTCGGTATCGGTATCGGCCGCGACTACGTTTACACAAGCCATGACGTAAGGCTCCGCTAAATACCGGGAAGGTTTGAATGTATTGCGGTATAGCTCGATAGCTTGTAAAAAATAGGCCGGCGCGAAGTGGCTGGCAAAAGCATAGGGCAGTCCCTTTGCGGCGGCGAGCTTGGCACTGTCTAAACTGGAACCCAATATCCAGATCGGGATGTCCAAGCCTTCGCCGGGAACGGCGCTGACGCCGTTCGGATGATCGCCGGCAAAATAATGCTGGAGGGATTCTACATCCTGTGGAAAGTGAAAGGCCGCATTCATGTTCTCGCCGCGTATGGCCAGCGCGGTCGCCTGGTCGCTGCCCGGCGCTCTACCAAGGCCGAGGTCGATCCGCCCGGGATAGAACGTTTCCAATGTACCGAACTGCTCGGCGATCACCAAGGGTGAATGGTTAGGCAGCATAATGCCGCCCGAGCCTACGCGTATGGTAGACGTATGCCCCGCAATATGCCCGATTACTAAACTGGTGGCCGAACTAGCTACACTCACCATGTTATGATGTTCCGCGAACCAATAGCGGGTGTAGCCCAAAGCTTCCGCCTGTTGCGCATTCGCGACGCTGTAATTGAAACTGTCCGCGATGGTATGTCCTTCGATAACGGTCGCCAGGTCAAGTACCGAATAGTTGATTGCTGCCATAGGACAAAGGTACGGGCTCCGCGATGGCCGACTGTCAGCCTTTTCCCATAATTTGGCGCTGAGTGCTTACATTTGTGGGCAAATGAAATGGATCACCCGTGAACGCCCGAAGATCGACCGAATCGCCTGCCCCTGGCTGATCAGGCGGTTCATTGATGCTGAAGCGGAGATCATTTTTGTACCCTTTGAAGAGGTTTTAACCAAAGCCGATGAGTTAGGTGCCATACCTTTTGATCTGCCTCAGGTGGAGTACACGCATTATAATGATC
Organism: Mucilaginibacter flavus; assembly: GCF_030409315.1. Classification (GTDB taxonomy): domain Bacteria; phylum Bacteroidota; class Bacteroidia; order Sphingobacteriales; family Sphingobacteriaceae; genus Mucilaginibacter; species Mucilaginibacter flavus. The sequence continues at coordinate 8,715 of NZ_JAUFPS010000042.1, forward strand.
AATGTACCTTCGATTATTTTATTAAAAAGCACGGGCTTAAAGACGCGGCGCTCAACAGGATCGCGGCCATCGTTCGTGGCGCTGATACCGATCGTCCTGATTTTGCGCCGCAATCTGCCGGACTCGAAGCGCTCTTTTCAGGATTAGCTTATAACATTAAGGATGATCTGGAATTGCTGGAATTGGGCATGACCATTTATGATGGGCTATATAGCTGGGCTAAACACCTGCACCAATTGAAGCATACCCAGGCCGGCCCGGTTGAGCAAATGCTATTGGAAGTGTTCCATAAGTACATTAAGCAAAGCAATTCCAGGAAGGCCCCGGAATGGGCTACGGAACTCAAGGAGATGATCCAGGATCAACTCGATACCAATATGACCCTGAGCCTGCAGCAGGTATCCGAAGAGTTGGAGATCAATCCAACTTACTTATCCCGTGAGTTTTCCAAGTATTTTGACAACCTAACTTTTGGTGATTATATCCGAAAGCTAAGGATAGAAAAAGCGATCAGCTTAATGACTGATTCAGCTTACTCCTTAACCGAGATCGCTTACCTCACCGGTTTTTCCGACCAGAGCCATTTTAACAGGATCTTTAAAAAACAGACCGGTCAAAACCCCTCTGTTTATAAAAAAAGTATCCTGAAAAGTAAAGCCGGTACAAATAGATAATTCCGTACAAGTTTAGGGGCCGGGCATTCCCTAGTATTGCTGCCGTTAAAACTTTCAGTATGGTTAAACATATTTACATTACCCTTTTATTGCTGGCCATTTTCGAGGCCAGTTTTGCCCAGCAACCCGCCACGTATCCCAAAGTCAGTGGTTATTTCAGTATCCTGCACCCATTGGCCACTTTATCCGGCGGCAACCTGAGCGGCAATTTTGGAAACGTCTATGTGGTCGGCTTTCCATTTGGGATGAACCTGTTGAAAAGCGATCACTTCGGGATAAGCTTTGAAGTGGCGCCCACTATCCGAACTGAAAAAAATAGTGCTAAAGTGAGTTCGGTACTTTTCCATCCCGGCGCGATGTTCCGCTTTAAGCATGGCTTTACTTTTATCGGCCGCCTGGCTTTCGAAACCAATGGGCGCTTCGGCGTCACGCCGGTATTTAACCAAGTCATTAAAAAAGGCAAAGATGCCAGCCTTTTTGTTTCCGTGCCTTTCCCGGTAAGGCTCGGCAATGATCAACCTGCTTCAGTAAGCACTGGTTTGCAATTGGGCGTGTCGTTTTGAGGCCTTCTGCTCATCGTTCCTAAAATATTTCAGCGATCGGGTTTTCTTCAGAATTCGGCCAGAATTAAAGCCGATATTGGTACCTCCCAATATTTTTTTATTACGACTCGTAAAATATTTTCATTCCTTCCGGGAAAAATCAAAACAAATCGGTCAGATCCGATATTATACCGGCCTAAGTAATTTAATACATTTTAGTTACGTTGTTTTAATACCGAGTGCAATGCCTACTATTTAAACAAGTTTACTATGCGATTATTCACCAAAGGCCGGTCGATTGCCGGAACCATCCTGGGAAAGGCCGGCTACAACCGTAGCGGGTTCCGGGCCATGGACCGTTTCATGCTCCCGGCAACCTTTTTATGCCTGGGAACCGGTTATCTTCTTTACCACTATCATCCTGTCACTTACAGCGGAAGTGGTAACGAAGGCAGCCTTTTAGCCAGTCTGCTGACCATTGGTGTGCTGTTCTTTCTGCTGGTCCGAACTGCCCGACAGAAAAGCGCTGTTGAAAAAAAGCTCAAAACAAGCCAATCCCGGTTCGACAAAGTCTATAACGCCGGCATTGTCGGTTTGCTTTTTACCCGGCTGGACGGGGTGGTCACCCAAGCCAACGATTCTTTCCTTAACATGATCGGTTATACGGCCGATGACTTGAAAAATGAATTGGTCAGTTGGAAAATCCTGACGCCCGAAACCTATCAGGCCGTCTCGGCCCGGGCTGTTGAGCAACTCCGGACACAGGGTTTCTGCGAACCATTTGAAAAGGAATATATCCGCAAAGATGGTTCGGCTGTCCACGTTGTCGTGGCCTCCGCCTTGCTGGACGGAGATGACCTGGCGGACGCGATAACCTATATTATCGACATTTCACACAGGCACCAGGCACGCCTGCGCGAGGAAGAACTGAGTTTATACGTCCTGAAGCAAAAAGAAGAGCTGCAGCGCCTGCTGATGAACGCGCCGTCGATGATCTCTATACGCCGCGGGCCGGAACTCCGGCTGGAATTCAGTAATCAGACGGCTCAGGATTATGCGGGTACAAAAGCGCACCTGGGATTGACGCTGCGCGAGACAGCCGACAAATTTCAGGTTAACGCCGGGGCGGAGATCCTGGAAAATGTTTACCGGACCGGTGAAAGGTTTACCGCCAAAGCCTTCAAATTAAATTTTAACCGCCCGGAAAGCGACAAGCCGCAAGAAGCCTGGTTCGACCTGGTAGTGGAGCCTTTACTCAATGAACTCGGCGAGATCGACGGCGTAGCCACCTTTGGTTTCAATGTGACCGATATGGTTAAAACGAATGCTGATCTCCGGGAAAGTGAACGGCGCTTCCGTTTTCTGGCAGATTCCCTTCCGCATAAGATCTGGACCTGTGGTCCTGACGGCAAAGCGAATTATTACAATAAAGGATGGTTCGATTACCTGGGCGCCGGCACCTTCGAAGAAGTGCAGGCATCGATATGGGCCGCGATACATCCCGATGATCTCCCCTTGGCCAAAAGCCTTTGGACAAAAGCGGTCGCCACCGGCGAAGATCTGGAACTGGAGCAACGGTTCAAAAATGCGCAGGGCAACTATGAATGGCACCTGACCCGGTCGTACGCGCATAAAAACGAGGCGGGAGAGGTCGTGCTCTGGATCGGGTCAAGCACCAATATCCAGGAACAAAAAGCGGTGCAGGAAACGGCTGATCTTCTGTCGCGAAAAAAAGATGAATTCTTAGGCATCGCCAGCCACGAGTTGAAAACGCCGATCACCAGCATGAAGGCATCGCTGCAGGTGCTGAACAGCCTGCCTGACGATCAGTTCAAACCCGAAAAGGTGAAATCCTTTGTAGGCATGGCTACCCGGCAGGTCAAAAAATTGAGTTTGATCGTGGAGGAACTGCTGGACGTAACCCGTCTTGAAGCCGGCATGATGTCCCTGAATTATTCCGTTTTTTCCTTGCGTCAAGCAGTCGAGGAATGCCTGGAGGAGATTAAACCTGCGGCCAAAGACAGGATATTCACGGTCCTATCATCCGGAGAATTAATGGTTAACGGTGATAAGCTAAGGTTGGAGCAGGTGATCTTTAACTTATTGACGAATGCAGTGAAGTATTCACCGCAGGGGTCGAAGATCACTATCAGTTTGAGCCAGGACGAAAAGATCAGATGCAGCGTCAGTGATGAAGGGATCGGTTTGCCGGCGGCGCGCCAGCAACTGATCTTTGAAAAGTTTTCACGGGGGCATGACGCCTCGCAAAAATATGCCGGACTGGGCCTCGGCCTTTTTATTTCCCGGCAGATCGTCCGGCGGCACGACGGTGAGATCGGTCTGACCAGTTCCCCCGGCCAGGGTACCACGGCCTGGTTCGAACTGCCGCTTATTCACTTTCGTCAGGCGCCGGGTATTTAGCGATGATCGCCGCGGATTTTTCGGTGATCTGGTGAATGACCGCGTCGAGTTCGCCTGCAGAGACCTTAAGATAATCGATGATCTCCGCTTTTTCCTTTTCCTGTACAGCTTCCGAAAGCATTGGCAGCAGTCCCATGATCCTTACCAGGGGGGCCCGTACCAGGTGCGACTGCATCCAGGAGATCTCTCTGAACGTTTTATTTTGTTCCTCCACCGACTGCAGGTACAATTTCCGCGCCGTTACATCCCGGCCCGTAATACAGGCACCGGAAACCCGCTGTTCGTCCAGAACCGGTGTGACCGTGTAGCGTATCCAACTTACGATACCCCGTGTCCGGAACATGCGGTCGTAGTCGATCGTCTCTCCCTGATAAACTCTGGCAATAATCTCCCTGAAATAGGCTATCCGTGAAGTTTCCACATAGTCAAAAATACTACACCCTACTTCAAAAGGACGCTGTCCCTTGTTGAAACGCATAGCATCAAGCGCCTTAGGGTTGAACAATTTGATCACCGCTTTTTCATCCAGCAATACGAAGCCGTCGATCGCACTGTCAAACAAAGCCCGTAAGTTAGACTCGGAATCCCTTACCTTCCGGTTAGCCTCGAACACTTCCAGTTGATGTTCCAGTTGGATGGTAATATCGGCCGCCTGCACCAGCCGCACCTGACGGCCGTCGACGTTCAACAGGTTACTTTCAATGTTCACGTAGATCATTTCACCGTTCTTTTTTAAATGCTGTGAAACGCCGCCGTAGTATTGCCCCGACAGTTTATTGGCACGCACCAGCTCCGCTGTTTGCCGGACGCTTTCGGCCGGCCGGATATCCATAATGGTCATTGCCAGGAATTCCGGTTTGGAGTAGCCATAATGTTTAAGGGCCGCTTCGTTGACGTCCAGGAACTGAAAGGTATCCGTATCGAACAACCACATCGGCAGCGGGCTTTTGTAAAAAATCTGCTGGTAACGTTCCTGCAATTGAGTCTTATTAGTGATGGTGAGCTGAAGACCTTTAAAAATGCGGTCGATCAGTAAAATGGTCACCGCGCTGGCAAAAACCAGATTGGCGCTGAAAGCGATCCATTTGCCGGTGCTGTACTCCGATATCAGCGCAGAATCGAAGAGTTTGAATGCGATCACCGTGCTGAATATAGCCAGCAAGACGGCGTTGCTGAGCACAGAAAATACCGCGTAGCGTACCGGAAAGAACAGGGCCGCCAGCACCGTGATGAAAAATAGATAGAACACACCCGGTCCGAGATAGCCCAGCGTGTTGATCAGAAATACAGCAAGCGTATAAAAGACCGTAATGACCGTTATTTTGCGCATACGCAGGGTCAGGCCGGGAACGAATGTGACGAAAAAAATAAGGCTGAAACTAGTCAGGTCCACCGCGGCGATAACGGGCAGGCCGTCCCGCAGGGCCATATACACGCCGGGTATTAGCGCGATCAGACTGATCGGCCAGCAATAGGCCAGGAAATGACAAAATAATTGATCCTGCCAGTAACCAAGTTCCCGGTCATCTGCTTCAGCTGAGCCCAAAATATTGGCGCAGACCATGCCTTCGTACTTTTTTAAAAGTTTGTTCATATAAAGTATTTAAAGGATTGGCCGCGTTGCTGCGAGGTGTGGCTAAATAATCAAAATAGCTTGTATACGTTGCTTTATTCGTTAAAGTTTTAAAAGCTATCAGAGGCCGGGATCAATAGACAGGCGCGCACTAAGCGGGCGATAAAGTCAATGGATAGATCGTGGCACTATTAGTGTGGCATCAATAGCGGCGGTAGATTGCCGCCGATAACCTACTACTTAAAAATAATCAAATGGAAAAATTAGCATTACTGGCCCGCCTGGAGGCCAAACCCGGTAAAGAGCAGCAAGTTGCTGACTTGCTTAAAAGCGCTTTGCCCCTGGCCGAAGCCGAACCAGGCACGATCCGCTGGTACGCGCTGCAACTCGGTCCGTCCACTTTTGGCATATTTGATACCTTTGCTGATGAAGCCGGCCGCGAGGCACACTTGGGCGGCGAGATCCCCAAAGCCCTGGCAGCCCGGGCGGATGAATTACTGGCCGCGCCACCGGTGATCGAAAAAGTGGATCTGTTGGCTATTAAATAAGTCTACCAATAAAAAGGTCCCCGGCGGTAGTCCGGCGGGGACTTACTGTTAATACTTTATTTTATTGCTTTGGTTTCTATTGTCTTGCGTTCGAGGATTTTTCCGGGCAAATCCCGAAAACTGATCTTTTTCACTCATGTACAGGCAACAGGCTGTTAGGTAGCATTGTTTCAGCCGGGTGAAACTATCGATACGCAGATCTTTATAGCTCTTCGCATACAATGGTAAAGGGAATCAGCAATCTGCTGGCCCTGATCGATCAAGTTCGCTTTCTATCATGTATAAATTGGCCGGTTTACAACTTAAAGTTGTTAATTCGCGTAAAAGGAGGGTGAGGACCATGGAACGTTTGTCGGCATTGAAGAACCAATTGATCATTATTGCTGCGGCGCTGGGCTGGGCTTTCATCGCCGATCCGCTGATCAGCCGGCTGGCATTGGCGTACGCGCCGGCGCACCGGGATTTGTTCCGGAGCCTGAACTATCTTATCGTCATCCTGCTGGTGAGCTTGATCCTGTACCGGCGCATCAGCCGCCAGGCGACTGAGGTCCGCCAGACCCGGGATGATTACCGCCGCCTGTTCGACGAAGTACCGGTCCCCATGTTTATTTTCGACAGCCGGGATTTCCGTTTTTTGGCGGTCAATAGCGCGGCGACCGTACAGTACGGTTACAGCCAGGCCGAGTTCTTACAGTTGAAGATCACCGACATCCGACCGCCGGAAGAAGTGCCGGCTTTTTTAGCAGCTGTCGGCCAGGTGCCGGACCGCTATGCCGACGCGGGGCGCTGGCTGCACCGGAAAAAGAACGGGGAAACCTTTTTCGTGCGCATCTTTTCTCACCACACCGTCTTTGAAGGACTGCCGGCCAAACAGACCCTGGTGATCGATATTGACCAGAAGGTCCGCACTGAAACAGCGCTGGCCGAAAAGAGCGCCGAACTGGAAAATATGCTTGATAGTATAACGGATGGGTTTTACGCGCTGAACAGCCGCTGGGAGGTAACGTATATCAACAAAGCAGCCGAAAAAACCTTGTGCTGCACCAAGGGAGACATCCTGGGCAAAAACCTGTGGGACTTTTTCCCGAATTCCCGGGACGGAAGGTTCTATGCCGAATATGAACGGGCCATGAACGAGCGGATCAGCGTACAATTTGAGGGGTACTATGCACCGCTGGGGGTCTGGGGCTCGATGAGCGTTTATCCCACCAAAGAAGGCATCGCCGTTTATTTTGTAGATATTACCGAACAGAAAAAGATCCAGGAAAAGATCTATAATGACGGTCAGAACCTGCGCGCGATCATCAATAACACGCGCGACCTGATCTGGTCGGTCGACCTGCAGTCCCGGATCATCACCGGCAACCAGGCTTTTTGGACACGCGTCAAAGAACTCACCGGCAAAGGCGAGGAGGAGGTCAGCAACGCCGATTTTGTACAAGAGCGTGTAGCCGTTTTTTTCGAAAGCTATGAGCGTGCCTTTAAGGGCGAGGCCTTCAGCCTGGTCCGGCAACGTGAGCTGGATGGCCGGCAGGTTTTCGAAGAGCTCAGCTTTAACCCGATCCGGGACATCCATCAGTCGGTCATCGGCGTGAACTGTTTCCTGCGGGATATCACCGACGCACAACAGTACCTGCACCAGATCGAAGAGCAAAACAAACGGCTGCGGGAGATCGCCTGGATACAGTCGCACCGCGTGCGCGCGCCGGTGGCCAGTATCCTCGGACTTGCGCAGCTTTGCGACCCTAATGATTCACCCAATGCCGAGATCATCCCGATGCTGAAAAAATCGGCTGAAGACCTTGACCGTGTGATCATGGAGATCACCGCGCTAACACAGGACCTGGATAAGCCGGGTTCAGTGTCACTTTGAGTAAAAAGCGCAGCGCCCGCTGAGGGTCCTCCGCTGGTCCCAAACTTTTGCAGGAATTTGGCGTTATTGACCTATGGCCTTCATGAACGCACGACCGGATACTGCCAATTTATTGTGGGCGCTTGCCCAGGAAACAGGGGAAGCCACCGCCATCTACAGCGGTGAAGACATCCGGATCGAATTTGCCAATGCCGCGATGCTGGCTTTCTGGGGAAAAGATCCGGACATTATCGGCCTGGAACTGGAGGAAGCCGTGCCGGAACTGAAAGGGCAGCCCATCAAAGCCATGCTGCAGGAAGTATGGCGAACGGGGGTACCTAATGAAGGGACCATCCCGGCAGAAATCCTAACCGGCGGGCTTTTACACAAACGTTATTATCGTTACCATTACCGCCTGATCGCCGGACGGGACGGCGCTAACCCGCTTATCCTGCATACTGCCGCCGACGTGACCGAGCACCTGGCCGGGGAGGAAGCGATCACCAATATCAAGTTACAAAGCGATGCGCTGAGCCGCGAGCAAGCCCTGAACGAAGAATTGGCTTCGGTCAACGAAGAACTCTTTGCCAGTAATGAGCAGCTGAATCAAACCCAGGCGCAACTGGCCGGTTTTAATGCGGATCTCGAAAATAAGGTCAGGCGGCGTACGGATGAGCTGACCAAAAGTGAAACCGCCCTGCAGGCACTGAATGAGGAACTCTCCTCCATAAACGAAGAACTATCGGCGACCAACGAAGAGCTGCTGGAGAGCCAGAACCGTTTGCAGGAGATCCTGAGCGATCTGGCTTACAGTGAACATAAAGTGCGCAGCATCGTGGAGAGTGCCCCTTTCCCGATCGGCGTCTATGAGGGCCGGGAAATGCGCATCGAACTGGCCAATCATTCCATTCTTGAAGTTTGGGGCAAGGGCCATGAGGTGATCGGACGCACCTATGCCGACGTCTTACCTGAGCTGGCCGGCACCGGTATATACGAACAACTGGACGAGGTATTTACCAGCGGGACCGCTTTTCATGCGCGCAACCAGCGGGTCGACCTGATGATCGACGGCCATTTAAAGATCTTTTATTTCAATTACAGTTTTACGCCGCTTTTTGCACAAGATGGCCAGGTTTACGGGGTGATGAATACGGCGGCCGACGTAACCGATGTGGTCACTGCCAAACAACAGGTCGAGCGGAGCGAACGCGATCTGCAGAATATGATCCTTCAGGCACCGGTCGCCATGTGCATCATGCTCGGCCCTAACCAGGTAATCAGCGTCGCTAATGCCAGAATGATCGACCTTTGGGGGAAACCTGCCGCCTCAGTGCTCCACCGGCCGGTCTTCGAGGCTTTACCCGAGGTCCGCGGTCAGGGTTTGGAACAGATCCTGACCGATGTCTATGAGAAGGGCGAAGCCTACCATGCGAGTGAAATGCCGGTCACTTTGATCCGAAACGGCCGGGAAGACATCGTTTACCAGAATTTTGTTTATGAACCTTACCGCCGGGCCGACGGCACAGTGCAGGGCGTGATCGCCATCACCATCGACGTAACAGCGCAGGTCATCGCCCGTCAGCATACGGAAGCCAGTGAAAAACGTTTCCGGTTTTTGCTCAACGCCATGCCACAGCAAGTGTGGACGGCGCAACCCAGCGGTGCGCTCGATTATGTTAATGCAGTAGTAGCCGCCGATTTCGGCATGGCGGCCGAACTCATCGTTGGCCAGGGCTGGCAGGCCTTTCTTCATCCGGATGACCTGGCCGGGGTTTTAGCCAAATGGGAACGTTCGCTGCGGACCAGGAAAGAGTACCTGACCGAGTTCCGCGTGAAATTTGCCGATGGCAACTATTATTGGCATTTAAGCCGGGCCCTGCCGCTGATCGAAGATGATGAGGTACAACTATGGGTGGGCACCAATACCAATATCCAGCAGCAAAAGACGAACGAAAATAAAAAAGATGAATTTATCAGTATCGCCAGCCATGAACTGAAAACCCCGCTGACCACGATCAAAGCTTTTTTCCAGCTCAGCAAACGAGAGGCCGGGGCCAAACCCAATCCTTTTGTAGGAAAAGCCGAACGGCAACTCGAGCGCCTCGGCCGTTTGATCGAAGACCTGCTGGATGTTTCCAAGATCAATGCCGGTAAAATGGTCTATAATAAAGAGGACTTTGATTTCGGGCAATTGCTGACCGATACGGTCGAGAGCATACGTCAGACCACCAGCACCCATCGCCTGGAGATCAACACCCAATGCGAGATCCGTTACCGCGGCGACCAGCACCGGCTGGAACAGGTACTGGTCAACCTGCTGAATAATGCGATCAAATATTCACCGGGTGCCGACCGGGTCGTTTTAAGCTGCGCCCTGGAAAATCAGAACATCATCGTCTCTGTTCAGGATTTCGGGATCGGCATTCCGGAAGAACATCTCAAGGGATTGTTCGACCGTTTTTACCGCGTCGACAATTCTTCGGCCCGCTTCCAGGGCCTGGGGCTGGGCCTCTTCATTTCAAACGAGATCGTGAAGCGCCACGGCGGCAGTTTCTGGATCGAAAGCCAGCCCGGGGAAGGTTCCACCTTTTACTTTCTGCTGCCCTTGAGCGGACAACAAGAGTTTCACGACCTGGCAGGCGACGGCCACAGCTTTTATGAAGGTGATTATATCCGTATCCGCCACCAGGCGCCTCAACATTATCTTGATGTCAGCTGGCTGGGTTACCAGAACTACGATTCGGTGGTCAAAGGCTGCGGTATCATGCTGGACCTGCTGCAAAAGAACGACTGTCATTGGGTACTGAATGACAATACTGAAGTCAAGGGCAACTGGTCCGAAGCTTCGGACTGGGGAGCTGAGATCTGGTTCCCGGCCATGGCTGAGGCCGGCCTTAAAAAGTTTGCCTGGATCTATTCGCCCAGCACTTTCAGCCGGATCGCCGCCAACAAAAGCCTGCCCTCGGCATATGACGCGGTGCAGGTCGCGTTCTTTGACGATAAGCAAACGGCACTGGACTGGCTGATCAGACCGGCCTGAGCATGGCAGTTTGCCATAGGTTTCGTTAGTGATCCGCACTAAGGTTGCTGCTAAACCCCTCCCTCCCTCTGCATGTTCATGACATTAAATTTTGTAAGGGAGGCCGTGTGGCATGAATAGCGGCGGTAGATTGCCCCATCTTGATAGCCCGGAAGCCGTCTTTTTACGGTACATTTGCAGCTATTATAACGGGCCGGTATCCTTACCGGCCTCATTGTGATAAGGTTTAGGTTGAAGTCCCCGGGCGGCGAGCGCATCGGGGACTTTATTTTTAGTTCGCCCCATACCTTAATAAGGGCCTTATATCGGGGCTTATCTTTTAGAGTACGGGGTTTCCGACTCGCGGCAGCAGGGCAGGCTGACGGAAAAAGTTGTCCCTTTGCCCGCTTCCGTAGTGAAAGCGATCGTGCCTTCCTGCCGCTCCATGAATTCACGGCAGAGATAGAGGCCGAGGCCGGCCCCCTTCTCCGCGTGGGTGCCCTGCGCCGAATGGGTGTCTAAGCTAAAGAGCCGGGCCTGCTGGGCGGGCGGTATCCCATCACCATTGTCCCTGACCATGATCACGCAGTAATACACAGAGGATTCAGCCGTGATACGGACGTCCCCGCCGGGATGGCTGTATTTGATCGCGTTGGTGAGCAGGTTGCGGAGTACCAGCTGCAGCATATCGGGATCACCCATGACGCAAGTCGCGGGGGATACGGCCGAGGTCAGGTTAATGGCCTTTTCTTCGGCCAGGGGTTCCAGCAGCCGGATGACTGGGAGCAGCAGGCCGGCTAAATTGACCGGCACCCGGCGGGCGCGCAGCCCGTCCATCTGGCCACGTGTCCAGTTCAGTACATTATTGAGTAATTCAGAGGCATTCCGTGTCCGGTGCATCAGTTCTGCCTCCAGCCGGCGGCGCTGTGCCGCATCCATATCCTTGTCCCCCAAGAGTTCGAGAAAGCCCTGGATGGAGGTCAGGGGTTCCTTGAGGTCATGGGCGATGATCGACAAGAGTTTATTTTTGACCTCATTGGCTTCAGCCAGTTCGGCCGCGCGCCCGCGGGCCAGGCCGCGTTCGGCATGATAGGCTTTCCGGATATAGGTCACGATAAAGATGATCAGGCTGCCGATGATGATATAGGTATAGAGAAAGTCCAGGTAACGGCTGCCCCGGCTTTCATAATTTTCTTTGAGCCAGTCCCGGTGAAAGTAATCCCAGCCGAAAACGGCGAGCATCGCGGCCAGGTTCAGCGGGAGCCAGACCGGATACTGGCGCCGCGGGGCCACGGAAATGGTCACCAGCAGGCATAGCAGGAATATCGCGTAGGTTGGACCGTTGATCCCGGAATTATAGTAATAGTTGACCGGCAGTATGAGATCGCAGGCCAGAAGAAAAACAGCCATCGCCGCACTGACCCGGTTCAGGAAGCGGGAAGTATAATAAACGGTCGCGGCAGCCATCAATACCCCCAGCATCAGCCAGGCTACTTCCGGCAGCCCGATCAGGAAATTAAAGGCCACATTCAGCCCGATCCCGCACAGGACCATCAGGCAGACCGCGTGAAAGACCCGGGCTTCCAGGGGGACGTTCTCCGCCGTACCCACCAGGTACCCGGCTAAGGAACGTAGACGTTGAGGTAACATTTTTCTAAGATAGACAAATCCATTGTAGCGGCCGTAATTATCCGTCCGGTAATTAAAGGACTTCTTGTACTGATACAAATCCGGCAGCTAAAAAGTTTCGTAAATCCCATATCTGCCTATGAAAACAAAAAAACTCAAACTATCTGAAGAAATGCTGATCCGCGCGCTGCGGGAAAGGCATCCGGCCGGGCCGAAAGCATTGTATGATATGTACAGCGGCTCACTGTTCGGCGTGATCTGCCGTATCCTGAACGACCAGGCGCTCAGCGAAGATATCTTACAGGAAACGTTTTTAAAAATATGGCGATCCATCGACCACTATGAGCCGGAAAAAGGGCGTCTGTTCACCTGGATGGTGAATATCGCCCGTCACCAGGCGATCGACCGCGTCCGCTCGAAAAACTACCGCAACGGCCAGCAGACCCAGGGCCTGGAGGGATGTGAAGACCTTGCCCTTCCGGCAGAAGGGATCTATGACCGGGCCGACCGGTATTTCATCCGGTTGGGTGTCGAAAAACTCCGGTCGCAAGAATCGGAAGTGATCAACCTCATCTATTACCAGGGGTATACACACGCCGAAGCTGCAGCAGCACTGGGCTTGCCCCTGGGAACCGTTAAAACCAGGTTGATGATGGGGCTTAAACGACTGCGCTCCTTTTACACGGCGGGGCTGTTAAATGTAGCATCGTAACCGCCGGCTATCATTGTCCCGCTCACATTCCGGCTGCAGCGCCGGGCGATCAGGTAAGCGGTAAGCGCTTACCAAATAGGCGAAGCTCGGATCGCCCTCAGACGTTCAATATCTCTGCCGGCGGGCAGCCGAACTTTTTTTTGAAAGCCACCGAAAAATGGGACAGGCTTTCAAAGCCCAGTTCCAGGTAAATTGCCGAGGGCTTGGCGCCTTCCTGAACCATCAGGCGGTACGCTTCCTCCAGCCGTTTACTGATCAGCCAGTGCCCGGGCGTCTCCGTGAATACCGACCGGAAGTCCCGCTTGAAAGCGGATAAGCTCCTGCCGGTGAGGAAGGCAAAGCGGCTGATACTGACGTTGAATCGGTAGTTCCGGTTCATGAACGCTTCGAGGCCGATCTTGCCGGGCAGGCCGAAATCAAAGAACAGTCCAGCCAGTTCCGGCTGCTCTTTGAGCAGGATGATCAGCAACTCTTCGTATTTCAGGTCCTCGAAGGCTTCGTCCAGTTCCATGACGCCTTTGCGGTATGGTTCCAGGGAGCGGATAAAAGCTTCGAGCAGGACAGTTGGGCCAAGTTTGATCATTGCCGCTTTGGATGCAGGCTCGGGCACAGCTACACGATGCTTACTCTGGAACTGGCGCAAAAAAGGTTCATCGAAACAAAACAGCACCGGCTGAAAGCGCTCCCCGGTGTCGGTCACCATGAATCTGGCCAGGTGATTTTTCCGGGCGAGGCCGCATTCCCCCGCTTTCAGGGTGTGGCTCTGGCTGCCGTCAAAAAAACGGATCTCCCCGCTGATCACGTAGCAGAAAACGTGATCGGGGATGAACTGTTCTTTGAGCAGGCTGGTTGCTGTGTTTTCTGTGATCGCGCTCATGAGATCATCCGGTACCTGGCCATACTTGCCACCCCTGTCAATATCGCCTCTTCCTGTGAGGCAATGGGCTTCCAGCCCAATGCCTGCCTGGCTTTCGCATTGCTGATGTTCCGGTTCATATTCAAAAATACAACACCTTCCCGGGCTTTCCTATTAAACAACGCGGCGAACCTGACCAGCAGGTCTGGTAGCCGGCGCATCGATACCTTGCCGGATACCTCAGGCAGGCGGGTTTTCAACAAGGCGGCGATCCCGGGCAGGGTGATCTGCCCGTCAGCAGCGGCGATGAACCTTTGCCCATTCGCTTCCGGTGTAATCATAGCGCGGATATGCAATTCGGCCACATCCCGGATGTCGACCACATTCAGCGGAATATTGGGCACCAGTTTCATCGAACCATTCAACAAATTGGTGAGCAGGTGAAAACTGCCGGAAACGTGGGCGTCCAGTGCCGGCCCGTAAATAGCCACCGCATTAATAACGGCCAGCTCCAGGCTGTCGCCTTCCGTGCGGATAAAGTACCAGGCGGCTTTTTCTGCGAGGGTCTTTGACTTTTCATAAACCGACAGGCCTTTTAAGTGCACATCGGTCCAGTCCTCCTCCGTGGTCTGCCGGGTCTTATCCGTCTGGCTGAAACCGACGGCGCCAAAGTTCGAGGTCATCACCACGCGTTTGACGCCGGCCTGCTGCGCAAATTTCAATACCCGGCGGATACCTTCGACTGCCGGGCGGATCGCTTCGTTTTCATCTTCCGGAATGTCAAAGAAGACCGGCGAAGCCACACTTAATACATAGGTGCTACCCTGCATGGCCGCATCCCAGTTCCGGTCATCGGTCAGTTCCGCTTCGATAAAGGACAATTGTTCCAGGTCAAGGATACCATGTTCGCTGAGTGCGGCTATGATCTTATCCTTGCTGCTCAACTGCCGGACGGTGGTGCGGACGGTATAACCCTGCTGCAATAAAGTGAAGATAAGGCGCAGGCCCACAAAACCTGTCCCGCCGGTAACCAATACGGTTGCTGATTTTTTCATGATCGTGTTAAATAATTACACAAAGTTCGGCAGGAATTCAATCCCGCAGGTTTATCAGGAGGTCCAGATTTACTTTAGTGAGCGGTCCGGCAGACCCGCCCAAGATAACCATAAGATAGCGTTGTCAAGCCGGTTTTGGGATATGTGCACGCAGGATACGGTACAATTGGTCGAGGTCGAAGGGCTTTTCCACGTAGCCGTCAAAGCCATCCCGGTGGTAGCACTCATTAATGTTACTGTTACAGCTAAGGGCCAGTACGGGCAGGTGCGGATAGTGTTTTTTGATCGCCAGGCAAAATGCTTTACAAACCTCGCCGCTGAGCCGGTAATCCAGCATGACCACATGTGGCCGGGCCTTGTCAATGATCTCGATAAAGTCCGGCTCGCAATCCTGCACCGCGTAGACCTGGTAGCCTTCCAGTTCCAGTGCAGCATACAAGACCTCTAAAATATCCGGGTCGGTTTCCTGAAAAATGATCGTTTCCATCGCTTTTTGGTTGAATGAAATCCAAAAAGGGAAAGAAACTTTTACAGTTTATCGCGGTTCCCGGGTTCCAAGGTGAATGCAGGTTACGCATACAACCTGCGGGGGTAGACAATGTTTCATTTAATTTTTTTTATCGGGAAAAGGACTAGGTCCGGCGGCAAACAAGCCGGGTCATTTGACGTTGCATCTGTATGAAAACAGCGCCAGAACTATTGCCCGAACAACACACGGGGCGGCAAACCGATTTTACACACCAACAAAAATACGATACGCTGGCAACAGCGCATAAGACCTTCCAGGCAGCGGCCGGAAGGATGCTGTCGGTGAACAACTGGCACGTGTATGCCGGGGCAGGTTCGGCCAAATTTACGTTAAGCAATAACGCGGGCGAAGAACTGGACGTGATGGCCGAAGAAGGCTTCTTTATCAGTATCGACCTGCCGGGGCCAGGGCCGGATGCCGGCAGCGGCCTCGAATGGGTGCAGGTGGAAAAGCTGGCATCTGAAGGCGGCGCGCATACGGCTGCGGAATATGTGCTAATGACCGTCCGTCCTTCAGCGGACCCGCGTAGGGTAACTGCGGAAACCGCGCATTTTTATACCGACGTGTCGACCAGCACCTTTATCGTGCGACGGGACGGCCTGGTGGTCAGCGCCGGTGCCCACGGGCGGAACGAAACACCTAATAACGAAAATGTCGATCTGCATGATCAGATACGCAATACCGCGATCGCCCTGATGGCCAGGGTCGGTCTGTCAGGCGGTCAATGGCAAAAACTGGTCAACGGTCTGCTTGAGTACCAGGAAGCCAAAACGTAAAGCTAACCTAAGGATCTACAGATAGGGCACTAAATAAGGTGCCGTCCGGCTGGCTGTAACTTTGGTTATTTCCTTAGGTGTCCCGGCGGCTACGATCCTACCGCCATCCTCACCGGCACCGGGACCAATATCGATCACCCAATCGCTTGCTGCAATAACGTGCATATCGTGTTCCACCAGGATGACGGTGTTCCCGGCATCTACCAAGCGGTTGAGTTGCAGCATCAGCCGCTCCACATCCGAGGGATGCAGGCCGGTGGTCGGTTCATCCAGCACATATAACGTTTGCCCGTGCTGTGCCCGCTGTAATTCCGTCGCCAGTTTGATGCGCTGGGCTTCCCCGCCCGAAAGCTCGGTGGCAGGCTGGCCTAAACGCAGGTAACCCAAACCCACTTCCCGTACCACTTCCAATGCCCGGCTGATCGCCGGCTCCTCATCAAAAAAATTCGCTGCTTCATCCACCGTCAGTCCCAGTACTTCGGCAATGTTCTTGTTTTTATAAGTTACTTCCAGGGTTTTGGGGTTATAGCGTGTGCCGCCGCAGGTCGGGCATGGTGTATATACGCTGGGCAGGAAAAGCAACTCCACCATCACCATCCCTTCACCCTCGCAATGCGGGCAGCGGCCTTTTGCTACGTTAAAGGAAAAACGTCCGGCATCATATTTTCGCGACCGGGCCATCGGCGTCGCGGCAAATAATTTGCGCACATGATCAAATAGGCCAGTATAAGTGGCCAGGTTCGAGCGCGGTGTGCGGCCAATAGGTTTTTGATCGACCACCACCAGGCGTTTAATATCAGACATGCCGGCGCTGATACGTCCCCCCAGGGTCTGCACTTCGGTTTGTTCCAGCGGGTCGGCTTCGGTATCGCCGGAAATATCCACCTGCAGGCCTAAATGTTCTGCTACCAGTTCGACTAACACCTGGCTGACCAAACTGCTTTTGCCCGAGCCGGAAACACCGGTCACGCTGGTCAGTACACCCAGTGGAAAAGCGGCGGCTAAGTTTACCAGATTGTTGCGGGTAACGCCTTCCAGCTTCAGCCAGGCTTTTGGCACCCGCGGATCGCTGATCGTTTTAGGTGCGTCCTCATAAATATAATGCCGGGTAACCGAAGCTTTGACTTCACGTAGCCCTTCCGGTAAACCGCTGTATAGGATATACCCGCCGTTTTCGCCCGCTGCCGGCCCCACGTCGACGATCCAGTCGGCATGGCGGATCACATCGATCTCATGCTCCACTACAAAGAGCGAATTGCCCGAAGCTTTCAGTTTGTCCAGCGCCCGTAGTAATGCTTCGGTGTCTGCGGGATGTAAACCCGCTGAGGGTTCATCCAGCACATAAACCACCCCAAATAAATTGGAACGGACCTGGGTAGCTAAGCGCAAGCGTTGCAGCTCACCCGGCGACAAAGTTGGCGTACTGCGCTCAATGGTCAGGTACCCCAACCCCAGGTCCAGCATCACTTGTAAGCGTGCTAAAAAATCTTCGGCTATTCGCTGCGCCACGACTACTTTTTCCGGGTGCGCCGTAGCTATTTTTTTTAACGCGGGGGCTTCACCAGTCGCATAAGGCGCGAAGATCAACGCCAGTTTATTTAGCGCCAGCCGCGAAAGTTCGGCAATATCATAGCCTGCGAATTTGATCGATAGTGATTCCTGTCTTAACCTTTTCCCATGGCATAACGGGCATTCACTGCTCAGCATATATTGCGAGACCCGCTTTTTCATCAGCGCGCTTTGCGTATGGGCAAAAGTATGGCGCACATAACGCCGGGCTCCCGTGAAAGTGCCCATATAATCCGGCTGGCGCTTGTTTTGAATGAAGCGCTTGATCTCCGAATGACTGTAACCGGAGTAAACCGGTACCACTGGCTGCTCTTCGGTAAATAAGATCCAGTCTTTATCTTTCCGGGACATATCCTTCCAAGGCGTATCGATATCGATACCCAGGGTGGTCAGGATGTCCCGCTGGTTCTGTCCCTGCCAGGCGGAGGGCCAGGCAGCAATCGCTTTTTCCCTGATCGTGAGCGTATCATCCGGCACCATCGTTTTTTCGGTCACTTCATAAACCCGCCCTAAACCATGGCATTCCGTGCAGGCACCTTCGGGCGTATTGGGTGAAAATGACTCCGCGGATATGATCCCTTGTCCCGCCGGGTAATCTCCCGCGCGGGAATAAAGCATCCGCAAAAGGTTGGATAAGGTAGTTACGCTGCCAACTGACGAACGGGTGGACGAGCCGCCACGCTGCTGTTGTAAAGCCACAGCCGGCGGCAAGCCTTCGATCTCATCGACCTCGGGAATAGCCATTTGGTTGAACAGCCGGCGGGCATAAGGCGAAACCGATTCGAGGTAACGCCGTTGTGCCTCGGCATATAGCGTGCCAAAGGCCAAAGAAGATTTCCCCGAACCGGAGATCCCGGTGAAAACCACCAGGGCATCCCGCGGGATATCTAAACTCACATTTTTCAGGTTATGCTCGCGCGCGCCTTTCACTTTAACAAAACCACTGAAATCCATTGCTGGTGCTAACAGGTCGCCGGCCACATTGTTTGTGCGGGACATGTTATCGTGAAGGGGCTGCTCCGTTTTTTTTTGCCGCCTTTTTGTCTACGCTGTCCACCAGATCAGGGCAAATACTTGAAAAACTGTCATTCAGCAACTGAAATTTTTTCATTCAAACTGAAAATTTTTCAGTTGTTGTTCCTGTTTCCAGCCCTGGCACAGTAGTTGAAATACGATGTTCAGTTTAATTAATTATAAGTTTTAATCATTATTTATTTAAGGAGGACAGACCTATGACACTGGTTAAATTCAATTCCGACAAACGTAACAACGGTTCATTAATGCCAGGCTTTAATGACGTATTCGATTCCATCTTCAACGACACTTTCTTCAATGACCGCCTGACCAGCCGGGTGCCTGCGGCCAACATCAGCGAAACTGAAGATCACTTCCATGTGGAACTGGCCGCGCCGGGCCTGAAAAAAGAGGATTTCAAGCTGAACCTGGACCGCAACGTGCTGAACATTTCGGTTGAGCAGCGTGCGGAAAACAGCGAGGAGCAAAAGAACTATAGTAAACGCGAGTACAGCTATGCTTCCTGGGTGCGTTCTTTTACGCTGCCCGAAAGCGCCAATGCCGAAAATATTGAGGCGAGCTATACCGACGGCGTATTGAAGATCGATATCGCTAAACGCGAGGAAGCTAAAATGGTACGCCGCCAGATCGAGATCAAGTAATTTTTAAAGTGTTTTAGTTTGATTAAAAGGGTTCTGCTTGCAGAGCCCTTTTATTTACTACTTAAATTGGAAGTTATGGAAGATCGCTTTGCTTTATTGCTCAGTTTGAAAACGCAGGCGGGTTTCGAGGTGTTCGGGGAATTCGGCATCGGCGATGACCGGCTGGCAGCCAATACCCTGTTCGACAGTTTGCAGGGAAAGGAGCCATTAAATGACTTAGGCCTGTTGCACATCGATCTGATGGAAACGGACGGGGCGCTGCCGGCTAAAGTCAGGACGAAGTGCTGCCGCCTGGAGGAACTGGCCGCCAACTGTAAACTGGTCACCCGCGAAGTGTTCCGCCAAAAAAATCTGAAGATCTATGAAGAATAAAACACTCGTCAGGCAGGCGCTGATGATCGCCTTAGTCATGATCGCCATTATTTGGGAACTGACCGGCTATCTGACCGAACACCGGCTGGCAGCAATGCCCAAGCAAGTGCTAGGTGCGGCAGTGCTCTGCTGGCTGGTCTATACTTTGTTCCGCACACCGCAGGATGGTGACGACTGGGCGGGTCAGTATTAAACGAACTTACACGAATTCATAGCGGCAGTTCCTATTCGTCGGTTTTATCCGAGATATCCCTGACCACCTGGTCCAACTCATCCGCGCTTTCGAGGAGCATCGCGCAAAGCTGGCCGGTCTTTTCGTCTTTCAGTTCTTCGCTGATGAGTTTGCTCAGGCCAATGATATTGGCCAGGGGTTTGCGCACGAGGTGCGATTGCATAAAGCCGATATCGCTAAGCTGGTTGTTCGCCGAGGCCAGACGGCTTTGGGTATCGACAAATTCGGTGATGTTATAGCCGATACAAAAGATACCTTCGGGCTGCCCTTGCTGGTCGAACAGGGCCTGCATTTCCCATTGCGTGGTCACATATCCGCCGCTCCCGTCGTGCTTGCGCAGGGTTGCCGAAAACAACTCGCCGGGTGCGCTGAAGCACTGGCCGCCGACCTGCGCGCAGATCGCGACATCCTCCGGGTGCAGGGTGACACTGAAATGCCGGCCCAGCAAGGTGCCGTTGGTAAATTCAAAATTACGGTCATAGTTCTTACTGACGTAAGTATAGGTGCTGTCCATGCCGATCGCAATGGTATAGAAAAAAGAAGAATCCTTCAGGAACTGGTTGACCTGGGCGAAATGGTTCATACGTGTTGTTATAGTGATTGAACAGGCATATGCCGGATAAGTTTTAGGTTGTCAAGCCCGGATCGAATGGGTTGTGTTAGGCGAAAACAATATCATGCGATATCAAAGATGCGCCAAAGACCGCCGGTTCGCACTTTATTGATGACAACTGTTCGTAAAAAGTATAACTTGCCGGCACCTTAATATGAGCCCTGAAAACGCAAAACAAGAATTGCTGCAGTATGCGCTGGCTGACCTGCAAGTATCGCTCCATTTAATGATCGAAGTATGCCGAATCGTCAAAATCAGCGGATTCGCCGATCCCAATGACCTGGTTTGCCTGAGCGCACGCCAGGCTGAGCTGAAGCGGCTCGCCAGACAGCTGCTGATGGATTATGTGGAAGGCGATGAGGTGTTGGGTTCCCAGGTCGAAATGAACTTTCTCAAGATCGAATTGGCGGAGATCTTGAGCAGCCGTAGCATTAGAATGAGTTCATGATATAGGGCGGGAATCCGGTGTAAAATATTGCCGGGTGATCAGCTGCAGCATCGCCAGGTCTTCCCGGGCTTCATTAAAATTTTTGAGGAGCAATTGCTGAATTTTTTCTCTTGCCAGCAAGGGGGCTGCCAGGTTCAGCAATCTGAAGGAAGTACTTTCCAGGCTTTCAATGTTCTGCAGGTACAACAGGATCGAAAGATCACGCATTTGCCTATCCTCATCTTCCAGGTAGATCGCGCTGAAGGCATCTTCGATCAATCCGATCATAGCCTGGCAATTGTCCAGCTGGGGTGTTAAGCCCAGCAGACCGTAGATCTCGTCCATTCGGACGACCTGCTTGTCGATAACGATTTGCGTTTCGCTGATCGCCTTAGTAAGGTCTATGAACCCGGAATAATTGCTGATCTCCGGTAGCCGTTCCTGCAAATGGGCTTTGACACAATAAACCCGATCGAGATGGAGGACAAAGAAATGCTGTATTTGTTGTGCGGTTAAAGAACCCTGGGGTCCGGATGCTGACGAATCTTCCATGTTGTAGGGGTTTATAAGCAGGTGAGCGACGACGGGCCAAATACTTATCTTGATGATCCGGTGAACCTAGTTCGTTGGTAAAAATACGGTTTATTTAAACGCGCCGCGTAGAAATAGCTTTTTAAATCGGAACAATTACGGTTCCCGCGGGTTTATCTACCTGAGCCCATACTTTCGTTACAGCCGATCCCACCCTACTATCAACATCCACAACTAGCTTATGAAAAAAGAAACAGGGGAACCTCAATTCAGCACTAAAACATCACCGAAGGCGGAGCCCGCCTTACTGGAATTATTTACCGATGGGATCAAGGATATTTACTGGGCGGAAAACCATTTGGTGAAGAGCCTGCCGAAAATGCAAAAGGCCGCGACTTCCAAGACTTTGGTAGCTGCCATCGAAAGCCATTTGGAAGAAACTAAAACCCATGTAAGCCGGCTGGAGCAGGTATTCGGCCTACTGGGCGAAAAAGTGCAGGCACAGAAATGCGACGCCATGGAAGGCCTGGCCAAAGAAGGTGAAGGCATCGTGGAAAGTACTGAACCCGGGACGGCAACCCGCGACGTGGGTATTATTCTCGCTTCGCAAAAAGTGGAGCATTACGAAATTGCCACTTATGGTGGTTTAACCCAGTTAGCCAAAACTTTAGGACTGGATGAAGTAGCTGAGCTGCTTTACCAAACCCTGACCGAAGAAAAAGCGGCCGATCAGCAACTGACCGAAGTGGCCGAAAGTGATATCAATTATAAAGCAGCAGATGAGCAATAAGAAACCATCACCCAAAATGGGTACGGAGGGCGCCATTGACAAACAACTGGCACCGCAACCCGAAAATGACAAGACCACGCAACTGGCAGCGCATACCGCTGACGGTGCAGGTGAGAACCTGAATACCAATACCGGCCTGCCGATCAATGATGACCAAAATTCATTAAAGGCGGGTGACCGCGGCCCTACTTTGCTGGAAGATTTTATCCTGCGCGAAAAGATCACGCATTTTGACCACGAGCGCATACCGGAACGGGTGGTGCATGCGCGCGGTTCAGGTGCGCATGGTGTATTCAAAGTTTACAAACCCCTGGCCGAATATACCAAAGCCGGTTTTCTGAATGATACGGAGGCTGAAACCCCTGTTTTTGTACGTTTCTCTACAGTGGCGGGCTCGCGGGGTTCTTCTGACCTGGCGCGCGACGTGCGCGGTTTTGCGGTGCGCTTTTATACCACCGAAGGTAATTTTGATTTGGTCGGCAATAATATGCCGGTATTTTTTATCCAGGACGCGATCAAGTTCCCCGACCTGATCCATGCGCTTAAGCCCGAGCCGGACAATGAGATCCCGCAGGCCGCTTCCGCACACGATACCTTCTGGGATTTTATTTCCCTGATGCCGGAATCGGCACATATGGTGATGTGGGCGATGAGTGACCGCGCTTTGCCGCGCAGCTACCGCATGATGGAAGGTTTCGGCGTACATACTTTCCGTTTGATCAACGCCGAAGGCAAAGCCAGCTTTGTCAAATTTCACTGGAAGCCTTTGCTGGGCGTACATGCCGTCGCCTGGGACGAGGCGCAGAATATATCGGGTAAAGACCCGGATTTTCACCGCCGTGACCTTTGGGATGGCATTGAAAGCGGCGCTTTCCCGGAATGGGAACTGGGCTTGCAGATCATCCCCGAGGAAGACGAATTTAAATATGAGTTTGATCTGCTCGACCCGACGAAACTGGTACCGGAAGAACTGGTGCCGGTGCAGCGTGTCGGTAAATTGACCCTGAACCGTAACCCGGATAATTTCTTTGCGGAAACCGAACAGATCGCCTTCCACCTGGGCCATATCGTGCCCGGGATCGATTTCAGTAATGACCCGCTGTTACAAGGCAGGTTGTTCTCTTATACGGATACCCAGCTGACCCGTTTGGGCGGGCCGAACTTCCAGGAGATCCCGATCAACCGTCCGATCGTGCCGGTATATAATAACCAGCGCGACGGCTTTATGCGCCAGACCATCAATAAGGGCAAAACCAGCTACAGTCCGAACTCGCTGGGTAATAATGACCCGCAGCAGGTTAAAGAAGCCGCCGGTGGTTTTGTCAGTTACCGCGAGCGTATCGAGGCCCGCAAGGAGCGCCTGCGTAACAAGAGCTTCTTTGATCACTTTAGCCAGGCACGCCTGTTCTTTAACAGCCAGTCCGAGCCGGAAAAGAACCATATCGTGGATGCTTTGACGTTTGAATTAGGCAAAGTAAAAACGGTGGCGATCAGAGAACGTATGCTGGGCATTTTGGCGCAGATCGATAAAGGGCTGGCTACTCAGGTAGCTTATGGCTTAGGCTTACATCTGCCTACCGACCTGCCGACCAATCAAAGTATTCCGGCCGACGGTAACCCGGCAGACTATCAATCGGTCCAGGTGGAAGGGTCTTTAGCCAGATCTGAAGCACTGAGCATGGCCGGTACGGTCAAAGACACCATCAAAAGCCGTAAAGTGGCGATACTGGCCGCCGATGGGGCGGATGCCGCGTCTATTACGACCGTTAAAGAGAAACTGACAGCTGAAGGCGCGGTGGTCGAGATCATTGCGCCGCGTGGAGGGTTCCTGACCGCGGCCAACGATGAGCAGATCGAGGTGGACCAGAGTTTTCTGACCGCTGCCTCGGTGCTGTTCGATGCGGTATATGTAGCTGGCGGCACTAATGCGGTCGCTACGCTGGAAGCCGAAGCCAATGCGATCCATTTCCTGAATGAGGCGTTCAAGCACTGCAAACCGATCGCGGCGCAGGAGGATGCCCTGCAGGTCCTGGAAGCCACTTATTTCAGTAAAAAGCTGCCGCCTGATGATAAAGAAGACACCGTACTGGCCGAAGGCCTGCTGGTCGGCGACGGTGGCGCTAAGTTCGCGGGCTTGTTTGCGAAGATGATCGCGCAACACCGTTTCTGGGAGCGTGAAAAACCACGCCTGATCCCGGCTTAATCATTTACCGGAAGCCTGTGCCCAGGCACGGGCTTCCTTAAATCAACGATATGGATACAACATTACAATTGATCAATGCGGCGCGTGCCGGAGACCTGGAGACCTTAAAGCGATTGCTCGCCGCCGGGGCCGACGTCAATGCCCGGGATGAAAAGGGCTATACCCCACTTATCATCGCCTGTTATAACAACCATTTCGCTGCCGCTGAACTTTTGCTGAATTCGGGCGCCGATGTCGACGCAGCCGATCATGGCGGGAATACGGCACTCATGGGGGTTAGCTTTAAAGGCTACCCGGCCATCGCGGAACTCTTGCTGGACCATTGCGCCGATACCGATCTGCAGCATGGCAATGGCGGTACGGCACTGATGTTCGCGGCGATGTTCGGCCGGAACGAGCTGCTTAAAATCCTGTTAAAACATGGCGCGGACAAAACCCTGGTAGACAGCCGCGGCCTATCCGTTTTTGACCTGGCAGCGCAGCAGGGGAACGAGGCCGCCCTGGACCTTTTGGAAAGCACCTGATTCAAAAAAAACGGTCGTTTCAGCATCTGAACTACCCATATCCTCGTAAATCCAAGGAAGACTTCGATTTCTACCGGAATGAGCGCAATAACCTATACCGACCTGGACCTTGAAATTAAAGAAACGGTCAGCAAATTACTGGAGCAACCCGTAGACGGTGAAAAATTCATCGCGAGTTTTACCCTTAACGGTCCGACCTCGGGATCCGTTCATTTCCAGCACCGGACCAGTGCACGCCAGGCGCTGGCTTGCTGGGAGGCACATTTGGAAGCAGGTGAACTTTACCTGTCCTTGAAATATAACGATCGGCTGGTCTTGTTTCGGTCGTCCGCAGCGGATTTCCGAAACCAGCTGGCGCAGCGCTATCCGATCTTCTGAATTTGACAGCACTCACTAAGGTCAGGCCGACCGCAAGTGGAGCGCACGGCGGTTCATGATCTTGGTGATCAGCGTTCGTAACCGCGCTTTATAATCTTCTGTTAACCACTCGGTGTAGTTTTTGGTGACCCGTCCCAGGCACTTGGCATATTGTTTTACCCGCCAGGCGATCTCCTTTTCCAATAAACCGGTCAGCGCCAGGGCTTCGGTCAGGTGTTCGCTGTTGTCCGCACACATCAGCGCGTGTTGACGAATGGCATCCCTGATCACGATCTTGGATTTGAGCTGTTTTGCCACGGCTTCCTGGTGGGCCTGCTGAATATCGAAGGAGAGCTGCAGGGTGTTCGGGAATTTCGCCCTGAAGTCGGCCGGCAATTGATGCGCTTCATATTCGCTTTTATGATGCAGGGCCTCGTAGTAAGCTTCCGGCTGCTCGAAGACTTGCTGCCAGTCGATGGGGACGTGCCATTCCCCGAAACGGTCGGTATTATTGCCCAGGTCGATGATGGTAAAGGTCTTTTTCTGCGGCAGGCGCCGTGCGGCCCGGCCGATCATTTGGTGGTAAAGCGTCAGTGAGGTGGTGGCCCGGTTGAGGATCACGGCCTGGACCGTAGGTTCATCAAAACCGGTCGTTAAAATGGATACCGAGGTCAGGATGGCCGACCTGGTCTTTTTAAACCATTTCAGGATCGCTGCGCGTTCCGCCGGCGGCGTGTGGTTATCCAGGTGCCTGGCCGGGTAACCGGCACTGACGAGCATTTCCAGCACGGCTTTTGAAGTGAAGATGCCGTTATTGAAGATCAGTGTTTTCTTGTTCTTGGCGTGAGCCTCGTAGGCGTGTAACAGCAATTCCAGCATGGCCGGCGAGGTATACAGCGCATCGGAGGTCGCTACCGTAAAATCACCGTTAATGCCGGTTTGCAGCGTGTTCAATTCCACGTCATACCGCCAGTTGGTGGGTTTGGCCAGGAAACCCTGCGCGATGAGGTTTTGGATGCTCTCGCCAACAATAAGTTCCTGGTAATGCTTGCGCATCGGCAGGTTAACATCAGAACTGAAGGGCGTTGCCGTGACACCGATCACGGTGGCCTGCTCAAATTTACCCAGCAGTTTCTGGAACGAATTGTGGTGGGCCTCGTCAATGATGACCAGCCCGATCGTACTCGTATCGATCAATCCTTCTTTGATGCGGTTCTTTAAAGTTTCCACCATGGCCACCAGGCAGCGGTAATTGTCCCGGCGACTGAGCTTTTTAACCTGGCTGTTGATCACTTTATTGCGTATGCCCAGCGATTTCAAGGCCGCTGAAGTTTGACTGCAGAGCTCCACGCGGTGCGTCAGTACGATAACATTTTTATCGTATTGACGGATATAACGCCCGGCGATCTCGGAAAAGATACGGGTCTTGCCGCCACCGGTCGGCAATTGGTAAAGCAACCGCTGTTTGGCGTCAGCTGATGCCAGTTTGGTGAATAAAAGATTAAGGTCCCGCTCCTGGTAGGGGTAAAGTTCTGCCATTGTGCACTTGGTGTTTGGGTTCATATTTCTTTCAAAACAATTGCTGTGCCGCCCAAGCTTGGCTACTGCGTTTTTGCGATTAAATTCCGCCCGCGATCTAAGTATACATTAATAACTGAGGGTATATTCCTCATACAGAGTAAATTGACCCTAAGCTTGCGCTTGGTTACCTGAAGCACAAAAGTGTCTGCCTGTTTCAGCGACCTGGCCATAATAATATCCAGCGCTGTGCTATCGAAAGGAGGAATGGCGGATCAAACGCATTTTTATTCCAAACAATTCGGGAATATTTTCCTTTTTTAAAAATCCGCTTTCTTCCAATTTCCGGCTTTAAGATGGATAAACCTCACCTCATGGAAGATGTCCCCACTTAAAACGCAGGATAGCAGCACTGACCGCAGAAAATCAAAGACTGAAATCTGACGAATACCGGGACGCCATTCTTTCGGCTGATCCGCGTTACCATGAAAGTGAGTCGCGTTTTAAGACCATCTTTGAGGCCTCCAGGCTTGATAACAAGATCATCACGCCCGACCTGAAGATCATCCAGGTCAACCCGGCGATGGTGGCCCTGCTGGGTTTTGGATCCAAAAAAGGGGTCATCGGTGCCACGATTTTAGACTTTGCACCGGAAGAATGCCATAAGGACTGGCGCTTCCTCAAGGAAAAGTTATGGCAAAAAGCCATGCCTTCCTTTAGCCTGAAGACCTGTCTCCGGTAGAAAAACGGCACGATCGTCTGGTGCCAGGTGATGTCGATCCTGTTCCAGGAGAACAGCAAGACATTGGGTTACACGATCATCGAGGAATTACTGAGAGCCAAATTTGACTATATTGGGACCTGCTGCGCCAGCGCCGCGCTTTCCGGGATGCGGTGGTGATCTGAACCGGGCGAAAATGCGTTCGAGCGAAACCATCGAAAACTACAAAGAATAAGCGGTGTTATCGTAGGGTGAAGATCGCCACCTATAATATTAATGGCATCAATGCCCGTATTGAAAACCTGCTGCGCTGGCTGGCGGAAGCCAGGCCGGACGTGGTGTGTTTGCAGGAGCTGAAGTGCGAGGATCACAAGTTTCCTGAACGTACTTTGCTGGACGCGGGTTATCATGCGATCTGGCAGGGTCAGAAAAGCTGGAACGGGGTGGCGATCCTGTCGCGTTACGGCGAGATCCAGGAAACCCGTCGCGGTTTGGAGGGCGAGGATGAAGATCTGCACAGTCGCTATATCGAAGCGTTTATCAATGGCGTGGTGATCAGCTGTTTGTATCTGCCGAACGGCAATCCTTTTCCGGGGCCAAAATTTGAGTACAAGTTGCGCTGGATCAAACGGCTGCACGCCCATGCGGATAAGTTGTTAAGCTTTGGTTTGCCGGTGGCATTGATCGGTGATTATAATATTATGCCAACGGAACTGGACACTTATAAGCCGGAGAAATATGTGAACAATGCTTTATTCAGACCGGAGGCGCGCAAGCTGTGGCGGGCATTGATCAAGTCGGGCTGGACAGACGCGATCCGTCATTTGCATCCGGATGAACCCATCTATACATTCTGGGATTATTTGCGGAATGCTTATCGTAGGAACGCGGGGCTGCGGCTGGATCACTTTTTATTAAATGAGCCATTGATGAACCGGTTAGGCGGTGATGGTGTCGACAAAGAAGTTCGGGGCTGGGAACATTCCAGCGATCATGCGCCGGCCTGGATCAAACTGAAAGATTAAATTTGCAGCCCGCCGAAACGGGCTGCTTGTGTTCATTTAAGTTTTTCGTCGATGGCTTCGATCTCCATCAAGTGGTGTTTCAGCGTAGGCAGCATCGCTTGGGCGAAAGCTTTCACGACCGGGTTTTTACCGGTAGTGGCGTAGTTTTCAAAGACTTCGACGGTGTTCCGGTGACCGCTGAGCACACCATGAACATATAATTTATCAAAATTACTGCCCGCGTTTTGCAGCATGAGGTCGGTTTGTATCCCACCGGTCGCCGCAGGCGGTAAATTCACATTTTGGCTTTTAGCCAAAGCCAGCAATTTGGCTTCCGCATCATTATGATCTTTGACCATCATCTGACCGAACATTTTTACGTCAGAACCCATGGCCTTTTGGGCTGCGAGTTGTCCGGCACTGACCTCCTGTAAATTTTTAATACTAGCGACGGTCAGGAAATGTTTGGCAGTCGTATCGGGATCGGGCTGCGGGATCTGTGCCTGGGCAGCCAGGCCGCCGAGACACAGGATTGAGATGAATATTTTTTTCATGATTTCATATTATGGCATGCCCACTCCGCCTGATGAACCATAGATCTGCCCGGTGGCAAAGCTGGCATCAGCCGCTGCTAATTGTACATAAATAGAGGCCAACTCTGCGGGCTGGCCGGGCCTGCCCAGCATGGTCCAGCTGCCGAACATTTGCTGTTTCTCGGGCTGCGCGCCGCCGCTGATCTGCAGAGCGGTCCAGACCGGCCCGGGTGCGACGCCGTTGACGCGGATGCCTTTCGGGCCTAACTGTTTGGCCAGCGATTTAACATAGTTCATGGTCGCGGCCTTGGTCTGCGCATAGGCATACAAGTCGGGCGATGGGTCGTAAGCCTGTTCGGACGTCGTGCCGATGATGGCGGAACCGGCGGGTAGGTGCGGCAGGGCGGCTTTGATGATCCAGAAGGGCGCGTAAATATTGGTTTTCATGGTGGCATCGAATTCCTCGGTGGTAACGTCGGCAATGGAATTGATCGATTGCTGACGGCCGGCGTTATTGACAATGATGTCTAAACCACCCAAAGCCGTCACGGCTTTTTCCACTAATGACTTACAGAAATCCTCACTGCGCAGGTCACCGGGAATGGCTACGGCTTTTCTTCCGGCCTTTTGGATCAGGGCGACCACTTCCTGCGCGTCCTGTTCTTCGCTCGGGTAATAGTTAATGGCGACATCCGCGCCTTCGCGGGCGTAGGCAATGGCGGCTGCCCTGCCCATGCCGGAATCACCGCCGGTGATGAGGGCTTTACGGCCCATCAGCCTGCCGGAGCCTTTATAGCTGGTTTCTCCGCAATCCGGTACGGGGTCCATTTTGCTTTGCAAACCCGGCCAGGGTTGCGGCTGGCTTTTGTAAGGCGGTTTGGGATAGAGTTTGGTCGGGTCGCTGATCTTGGCAGGGCCGTCGGCATTTGTTGTTGGATTAGTAGTTGCACCGAAAGCTGGAGCAACAGCTGCTGCTGCCAGGGTGGCGCCTAAACCGGCGACAACCTGCCGCCGGGTAATTTTATGGTCTTCACTCATGGAGTCTGTATTAATGATTGCTGCTTATATTTTTTAATCTTTCTTTTTAGGGACTTTAGCGCCGTCTTTCCGGGCTTCGGATAAGCCGATAGCGATCGCCTGTTTCTTGCTGGTTACTTTCTTACCGCTGCCGCTTTTGAGCGTGCCTTCTTTTTCTTCGTGTAAAGCCTTGTGGACCTTGTCCTGGGCTTTTTCTGAATATTTAGCCATGACTTTTTTGATTAATTGTTTTCCTGTTCGGTATGATATAGCTGTTCTGCGTGGGCGGTCAGCCATTCGCTGATATAGTCAGCAACTTCCTGCCAGCCGTCCTGGCCGCAGATCCAGTGGGCGCGGTTGTCAAAGAATTTGAAGTCAACGATGCTGACCTCATCGGTATAAGCTTCGGCATTGCGCTCATTCAATTCGTAAGGGATGATCTGGTCCTCTACCCCGCCGATGAATAACAGCGGCGCGTGCGGCAGGTCAAGATCGATCTGACCAGCTTCGCCCATGCAATCACGCAATACGTTGCGGCTGTCATGGGTAGCGGTTTCCTTATAGGCGGCTTCAGTTGCTGCCTCACTCATGGTATTGCAGAACGAGCCATGGAAACTTTCCAAGTCCATCATAAATGGCTCATTGCCTTTAAGTGGATTGGAGATCAGCGCGCTGTTCTTCATGAAGCCCCAGTCAAAAGCCAACATGGCATTGGGTGCCACGGAACTGATGGGCACGCCCATTTCGACCAAGCCTTTCGCGGTTAAGAGTTGCGTGATCAAACCGCCAACGGAATGACCGATGACGATTGGTTTTTCCGGCAACGCGGTGATGACGCGCTCCATGTGGTCGACAATGGTCTGCAGGTGTAGGTCACCCAAACCGGCCGGCGGGTTATTGCGCAGATCGGCGGGTTCGCCTTCATGCAGCGGCCAGGCCGGTGCGATACAATTGTAGCCTTTGGCTTCAAAATAAGCTATCCACTTTTCCCAGCTTTTGGGGTTTTGGAACATGCCGTGGATAAATACGATGGTTTTCATATTTGTTGATGATGTTATTGATTCTGTAAGATTAATTTTTTATCGGCGTATGCTTTAACCGTTGACGACCTCCCCGCCGTTGACATGGATGACCTGGCCGGTAATGAATGATGCGTCATCCGAAGCCAGGAAAACATAGGCCGGGCCGAGTTCCGAAGGCTGGCCGGCACGTTTCATAGCGGTTTCGCTGCCGAAAGATTTGATCTTTTCTTTATCAAAGGTCGAAACGATCAGCGGTGTCCAGACCGGGCCGGGCGCAACCGCGTTGACCCTTATTTTCTTTTCCGTCAGATTGGTCGCCAGCGAACGAGTAAAACTTGTGATTGCGCCCTTGGTCGAAGAATAATCGATCAGGTTGGGCGACGAGCGGTAAGCGGTAACCGAGGTCGTATTAATGATACTATCGCCTTCGTGCAAGTGTTCCAGCGCCTCGTTGGCAAAATGGAAATAAGCGAAGATATTCGTGCGGAATGTATCCTCCAGTTGCTTTTCATCGATCGACTTTGGGTCTTTCTGCGGTAGTTGCATCCCGGCATTATTCACCAGGATATTCAGTTTGCCCAGTTTATCTACCGTTGCTGCTACTGCTTTTTTACAAAATGTCGCTTTTTTGACATCGCCTTTCAGCAACAAGCATTTCCGGCCTTCTGTTTCGATCAGGCGTTTGGTTTCTTTAGCATCGATATCTTCATTCAAATACACAATGGCTACATCCGCACCTTCACGGGCAAAGTGTACACTAACGGCGCGTCCGATACCGGAATCGCCCCCGGTAATAAGCGCCACTTTGTTGAGTAGCTTGCCGGAACCGGCATAGCTGCTTTTAATATATTCCGGAGCCGGGTCCATACTGGCCTCGATGCCGGGTTGTGTATTTTGTTTTGCCGGGGTCTTTGCCATAACGTTACGAGTTTTGTTCTACCGGTTTTTGCTGTTCATACATCGTATGAGCGACGTTGCTATCCGGCATTAAGTTGCTCATATTTACCTCTAATTTGTTTTTGAATCCCGATATCACGCGGCCGGTGCCGGCCATCAAAGCTTCATAACCGTCTTTCGCCACGTCAGCCGGATCAGATAAGGCTTCCTTATTCTGCACGATCTTGCTGTCCAGCATACCGGCTTTGTTAAAGAAATCGGTATCGGTAGCACCGGGCATCAGCGCGGTCAGCGTTACGCCGCTGTCTTTGATCTCTTCGCGTATCGCAGTGGTAAAGGACAATACGAAAGCTTTGGTCGCATGGTAAACCGCCTGCCAGGGGCCGGGCAGTTTGCCGGCGACAGAACCAAGATTTAATACTTTACCATCGCCACGGGCGACCATTTCTTTTAAGAAGTATTTGGTGAGGATGACGGTTGCGCAGATATTCAGGTGAACAATGCCCAACTCACGTTCCAGTTCGTTTTCGGTGAATAATCCGTAAACCCCCTGGCCGGCATCGTTCACCAAAACGTCTATAGGTGTAGTGATCTCGCTACAAAGCGCTTTAGCCTGTTCCATATCCGACAGGTCTTTGGCAATGGTAGTTACGGTAACACCATAGTTCATCTTGAATTCCTGTGCCTTTATGTCCAGTTCTTCCTGATTCCTCGAAACGATGATCAGGTTATATTTATCGCCGGCAAATAGTTTTGCCAGTTCATAGCCGATGCCACTGGTGGCACCGGTGATCAAAGCGGTTTTTTGATTTTCCATTAGTTTTCGATTTTGATCGGTTCGTCTTCGTTTTTGGTCGGTTTTTGTTGTTCCCAGGGTTTCAGTACTACTTTCACGCAGTCCTCTTCTTTTTTGTCAAAGATCTCGTAACCGCGGGTCACTTCGCTCAGCGGTAAAGTGTGCGATATGATATCATCCAGCACCACTTTTTCGGTTTTCACCAGTTCGATGAGGTGGTCAATATAATTCAACACCGGTGCCTGGCCCATTTTCAGGGTAATACCTTTATCAAAAACGCGGTGCAGCGGGAAGTTGTCGTAAGGTGATCCATAAACGCCCATAATGGACACGGTACCCATGCGGCGGACGGCTTTAAAACACATATCGAGCACTTTCATGCTGCCAACCTCGAAATTGAACATGGCTTTGGCTTTGTCCAAAATATTACGCTCGGGTTCAAATCCGACAGCGTCCACGCAAACATCAGCGCCACGGCCGCCGGTCATTGCGCGGATGGCTTCTACCACGTCTACTTCATGGGGGTTAAGCGTTTCTACTTTGTTAACGGCTTTGGCCTTTTCCAGGCGGTAGTTCAGCGGGTCAATGGCGATCACCCGGCTGGCACCATTCAGCCAGGCGGCTTTCTGCGCCATCAGGCCGACAGGTCCGGAACCAAAAATGGCCACCACTTCACCACCCTTTAATTGTGCCCAATCAATAGCCGACCAGCCGGTAGGGAAAATATCGGTCAGGAACAAGACCTGTTCATCGGTCATGTTATCGGGCACGACACGAGGGCTGATATCCGCATACGGTACGCGCACATATTCGGCCTGGCCGCCGGAATAGCCGCCATACAGGTCGGTATAGCCGAACAGGGCCGCGCCTTTCTGATCGGCCATATCGCCGTTCGGGCCATAATGTTTGTAGTTGGAATTTTCGCAGGCGGGCGAGGCATCGTGCTGGCAGAAGAAACAATGGCCGCAGGAGATGGGGAAGGGTACGACCACACGGTCCCCTTTCTTCAGGTTCTTGACGCCCTTGCCGACTTCTTCGACGATGCCCATGAATTCATGGCCCATCACCATGGGTTTCGGTTGTGGTACGCCGCCGCTGAGGATGTGCAGGTCAGATCCGCAGATCGCAGTAGAAGTGACCTTTAAAATAACGTCCGAGTCCTGTTCCAGGCGCGGGTCTTCGACGGTATCGTAACGGATGTCGCCGGGTTTGTGAAATACTGCTGCTTTCATAAGTAGTTTTTTAAGTTTTGATGTCTTTATTTAACTTGAAAGAAATTTTTTTGTTTATTAATATGAAAGATAGTTTCAAACATGACGGCCGTTGTCTTTGTATTTATAGTATGGCAACACAATATGAACCAGGTATCGCCCGTGACGGCGCGCAACAGAGCCCCTGGCAAATCAATTTAAATAGTATCAGCACGCCGGCGACGGTGGCGGCAGGAACGGTTTATGACGCACTGGTCGTCGGCGGCGGGATGACCGGTTTTACGGCGGCGATCGGTTTGGCTAAAGCCGGTAAAAGGGTCGTCCTGGCGGAAGCGCATACGGTGGGTTTTGGTACGACGGGCGGCACGAGCGCGCATATCAATACTTTTGCAGATACGACTTATGCGGAAGTTGATCAGCCGGAATTGTTTGCCAATGCGGTAACGGAGGGTGCCGGGCTGATCAAGACATACATCGACGAATTTAAGATTGATTGTGATTACGAAACGAAGGCCGGTTATCTGTATGCCGAAACGGATAAAGAGGCCAAACAGTTGAATGATATTTACGAAGGGGCGATCAAAGCAGGTGTTGCGGTCGAATACGTAAGTGAGGTACCGACACCGGTGGACTATAAAAAAGCTTTGTTATGGCCGGGGCAAGCGCAGTTCCAGCCGCTGAAATATTTGCTGGGATTGGAAAAGGCTTTCTTGTCTTTGGGCGGCGTGGTCTTAGAAAACACCCTGGTGAGCGGGGTAAACACGGCTTCAGGCATCCATATTGCGGACACCAATCACGGTCCGGTAAGCGCCAGAGCGGTGATCTATGCGACACATCTGCCGCCGAATATCAATGTGTTCAATTTTGAATGCGCACCCTACCGCAGCTATGTGATGGCGGTCAAAATCAAAAGCGGGAAATATCCCGAGGCCTTAATTTATGACAGCCAGGAACCCTATCACTATGTGCGCACGCATGTGATCGACGGTCAGGAACTGTTATTGGTAGGCGGGCTGGACCACAAAACGGGGCATGAAGATCCGGAAAAGGCTTTTGCCGATCTGGAAAAGTATGTCAGAAAGTACTATAGCGTTTCGTCGGTAAAATACCGTTGGTCTTCGCAATACTATGTACCGGTTGACGGGCTGCCTTATATCGGGCAGATGCCGCTGGCGGCTAACGGCATTTATTGTGCGACGGGTTATAATGGTAACGGGATGATGCTGGGTAGTATCGCCGGTAAAATACTGAGCGATCTGGTGACGGGCAGGGAAAGTAAATATGAACAACTGTTCAGCCCGGCCCGGGTCAAACCGGTAGACAGCTTTACGGAGTTTGTCAAAGAGAACGCGGATGTGGCCTATCATTTTGTGGCCGACAGGTTTGGGATCAAGGACAGCGATTCGTTGAAACGTTTGCAGCCGGGAACGGGCAAAGTGGTCGATGTGGACGGTGAAAAGATCGCCGCTTACCGCGATGAAGCCGGAAAGATCCATGCTTTGAGCCCGATCTGTACACATGCAGCTTGTATCGTCAACTGGAACGCTTCGGAGAAAAGCTGGGACTGCCCTTGTCACGGTGCGCGTTATGATATTGCCGGTAAAGTGCTGACAGGTCCGGCTACAAAAGACTTATTAAAAATGGATGCCGATGAAAGCTAAGGAAATATTGATCCCGGGTATTACCGGTACCACCTTTATGACGCTTTTCAGCTACCTGGTTTCGCTGGCGGACGGTGAAAACTTCAGTGAGCCGGAACGGCTGGGCCAGCTGGCGGGGCGGTTGCTGCCGAAACTCGATGAGGAACAAAGCCAGGCGCTGGGCTGGCTGGGGCATTATAGTGTGGGCCTGCTTTTTGCTGTAGTGTATGTGGAACTTTGGCGCAGCGGTAAATTAAGGCCTGACTGGAAAACCAATCTGTGGCTCGGTGGCATCAGCGGTCTCGTTGCCGTTGCCATCTGGAAATCGACCTTTAAAATGCACCCGCTGCCGCCTAAACTTAATTTCGACAAATATTATTTACAACTAGTTCCGGCGCATGTGGTGTTCGCCCTGTTTGCAGGAATTGGTTATCAGCTTCAACGAAAAAAAACGCCGGGCGGACACCCTAATTAAGCCGGGCTATAATCATAACTATATGGAAAATCAAAGCCGCCAACCATCGCATTTACTAAGCACGGAGGAGCTCCGGGTCTTCTTTATCAGTCACCTGAACCGTATTTATTGCGCCAAAAACCAGCTGGTGGACAAATTGCCGCAGTTGGGCAAACGTTCGCATTACCTGGACCTGCAGCAGGCCATCGGCGAAACCATCGATATAGTCAGGATGCAAATCAAAAGGATGCAGGAGATATATATCCGGCTGGACACTTTTTATCAGCCGGAGAGTTGCGTGGGGCTGGCGGGCATCCTGGATGAAGCCTTTCAGTCCATCGGTGCGCCGGGCGACAGCGCGGCCTTACGTGACCTTTCGATATTGTTCTACATGTATAATATCGAGAGTATTGAAACATCCTCGTTTAAAACGCTGCTCCGCGTGGCTGATCATTTCCCGGATAAAGCGGTGGTCCAGTTGCTGGTCGAATGTTATGATGAAGCCAGGGAAGATAAGGTCTTGTTCCGTCAGATCACCGAAGCCTACGTATAAGAAAAAGGCCGGCTTATAGGGCCGACCTTTTTTTAAAATGTCTGCACTGTTTACACGACAGTCGTGTCGCGGCGCAGGAAGCCTAATACCAGTGAAATAATGGCGATCACCAGTAAAACGTGGATCAGGCCGGTAGCTGAATAAGCGAAGGTGCCGATAGCCCAACCTATGATCAGGATAACTG
The DNA here is from genome assembly GCF_030409315.1 of Mucilaginibacter flavus. Lineage (GTDB taxonomy): Bacteria > Bacteroidota > Bacteroidia > Sphingobacteriales > Sphingobacteriaceae > Mucilaginibacter > Mucilaginibacter flavus. The sequence continues at coordinate 45,745 of NZ_JAUFPS010000042.1, forward strand.
CGATGATATACAATAATGATCTCATAACTGAATGTTTTAGTAAATGTTGGTTAAGGTTATGCAATAGTGATACCAAAGATTGACAAGTGATAAATTTATTTACGGAATGATGGAATGGCATATCGGATGTTCGGGCTTTCACTATAAGCACTGGAAGGGCGCTTTCTACCCGGAGGGGCTGGCGCAAACGAAATGGTTCGGCTTCTACGCCAATCAGTTCGAAACGCTGGAACTGAATGTTACATTTTACCGGTTCCCGCGGATGCCGGTATTGCGTACCTGGTATGAGCAGGCGCCGGAAGGTTTCCGGTTTTCGGTCAAGGCCCCTAAGGCGATCACGCACTTCAAACAGTTTCATGGCACCGCCGGGATGCTGGCCGACTTTTATGGCACGGTCCGTGAAGGCTTGGCGGACCGCCTGGGACCGGTGCTGTTCCAATTCTCACCACGTTTCCGTTATGATCCGGAGCGGCTGGCGAGAGTGCTCGATCAGTTGGATCCAGGCTTTACCAACGTACTGGAGTTCCGCCACCCGGGCTGGTGGCGCGAAGAGGTGTTTGCTGCCCTGCGCGAAAAGGAGGTGACTTTTTGCGGGATGAGCCACCCGGAACTGCCGGTGGAACCGGTGGTGACCGGGCCGGTGGTCTATTACCGTTTCCACGGGGTACCGGACCTATACCGTTCAGCCTATAGCCGGGCTGCACTTTCGGCTGTGGCTGACGCGATCAGTAGCGAACGAGGGGTGCGGGAGGTTTGGTGTTATTTTAATAACGACGCGGCAGTGGCGGCTATCCCTGACGCGCGCCTGCTGCGCTCACTGGTTGGAAAATAATTTAATTTTTAAGAAACAAAGGTTTCGCGGCACCTGTTATCTCTATACCAAATAATTCTAAATTCTACAATTATGGAAAACAACACAGGAGGATCGTTCAATCAAAACGATCAGAACCAAAGCAGTGGTTCAGCAGATCAAAACAATCAACAAAACCGCAGTGGCGATCAGGAGCAACAAAGCAATTCGGGCATAGGCGGCAGCCAGGGTTCCTCGAATCAGGACTGGAACAGCAGCCAGGGCCAGCAGGATAATAACCGCAGTGGTGGTCAGGAGCAACAAAGCAATTCGGGCATGGGCGGCAGCCAGGGTTCCTCGAATCAGGACTGGAACAGCAGCCAGGGCCAGCAGGACAGTAACCGCAGTGCCGGTCAGGAACAACAAAGCAATTCGGGCATGGGCGGCAGCCAGGGTTCCTCAAATCAGGACTGGAACAGCAGCCAGGACCAGCAGGAGAATAACCGCGGCAGCCAGCAGGAACAACAGTCAACAGGCGACCAAAGTTACCGCGACCAGGAGTCGGACCGCAGCGGCAACGACCTGCAGGATGATGAGCTGGACAACAGCGAGGGCGACCAGGATTCACAAATCTAAAAAGGGTATTCCCGCAACAAAGCCACGACAGTCTGCCGTGGCTTTGTTGTTTAAGGGCTTTTGCTTAAATAATTTATTGCTGGCTTAAATGTTGTCTGACCTTGCCGACCAGCTCATCCAGGTCAAATGGCTTGGCCATAAAATCGGTGGCACCGGCATTCATGGCAATGGCTTTGCCGTCGGTACTGGCCGATATGACGATGACCGGCAGGGCTTTGGTCGCGGGATTGTCCCGCAGGGATTTAAGCACCTGGTCACCTGAGAGTACCGGCATCCACAGATCAAGCAAGATCAAATCAGGGTGTTCGCGGTCAATGACCCCGGCTACATTCAGGCTGTTCACTTCGGGTATGGTTTGGAAGCCTTCTTCGGCCAGCACAATGTCAACGAGATCCAGGATACCTTCGTCATCGTCGCAGATCAGGATTTTAGCGGACATCGGCTGCTCCTTCCGCTTGGTCGAGTGGCAGGGTGAAACTAAACGTGGCGCCCTTGCCCGGTTCACTTTCTACCCAAAGCGTACCGCCATGATTTTTGATGATCTCTGCGCAGACGTAAAGCCCGATGCCCATGCCCGGGAAACGCTGCTGTATGTTCTTGACGCGGTAAAAGCGCTCAAATACTTTCTGGTGCTCATCGCGGGAAATTCCGACACCCTGGTCGGTAACAGCAACTTTAAGATAGTCGCCGACCGTTGATAAATGTAACTTCACCTGCTGCGCTTCCGGGGAATATTTAACGGCATTGCTCAGCAAATTAGTGATGACCTGCGAAATGTGCGATTCATCGCCGTTGAACTGGCTATCAGTTGCGCCGCTGATGGTAATTTCGTGCGAGTTTGTCGCCTGGCGGATGCTGTCCGCGGCTTCTTTGACCATCTGGTCAAAATCAAAGGGCTGCTTGTGCAGTTCGATGCTGCCGGACTGGATACGGGAAACGTCCAGGAGTTCGCTGATCAGGTTATTGAGCCGTTCCACATACAAGGAAGTTTTACTGACCGCGTTCTTTAATTTCTCGTCCCCGCTTTGCGCGGTCAGGCGGTTGATGATCTGGACGTGCCCTTTGACGGTGGTCAACGGGGTCTTCAACTCGTGACTGGCGATGGACAGGAAGTCGTCCTTGCGCTGTTCTATCGCGCGACGCTCGGTGATGTCTTCAATTGCCAATAAAATCCGGTCCTTATACTGGCCTTCCAGTTCGATCCGGTGCGCATTGAGCAGCATGAGTTTTTTACCGATATGCGGGAAATCATGGCTGACCTCGAAATCGATAACCGGGTTATTGGTCGGCAGGATCTGTTCGAGCAAGCGGCGGAGTTCGGCAATATCCCACTGGCCATTGCCCAGGTCGAATAAGCTGCGGCCCTCGGTTTCTTCGCGGGAAACTTTAAAGGTGCGCTTGAAATGATCATTGACAAATATGACCTTGTAATCCGGCGAAAGCACGATCAGGCTTTCGCGCACGGTCTGAACGATACTGGCGAGGTATTCCTCGTTTTCCCGGAGGCTTTGGGTCCGCTCGGCTACCCGCTGCTCCAGTTTCGACTGGTTTGACTTGAGTTCCTCCTCCGCGTTTTTTCGGCGGGTTACATCATTCTGAACACCGATGAAATAATCGACCGCTCCGCTGCTGTTCTTGATCGGCGATACATTTAGTTCATTCCAGAACAGGGTACCGTCTTTTCGGTAATTCCTGATCTCGATCACGGAGTTATTGCCCGCGGCGATATCCTGGCGCAGTTGCGCGCGTGCTGGCTGGTTGCGGTCGTCTTTTTGCAGGAACCGGCAGTTGTGCCCGATGATCTCGGCGCGGCTGTAGCCGGTGATCTGCTCGAACGCAGCATTACAATATATGATAGGATTATCCGGCTGGTTGTTATCGGTAATGATAATACCTGAAATGGAAGCGTCCAGCGCTTTTTTGAGCAACTCGACATCCTTGCTCACGATGTGGTCAGCCGTGTTTTTTTTTTCATCCGACATAGGTAGGTCACGCAATTATTGAAAAACTTATCAGATCTATTAAACCGCTTTGGCGTGATAATGTTTACAGGCAGTCGTCTAAAATTACGTTGTGCTGAAAAGCCGGGCGGTTATTTGGTGATGTATTTGGCGGCGATCAGCAACAATAAGGTGCGGTCAGCTTTAGCCTCATCGTAATTTTCCTGGAGCAGTTGTTTGACCTGTTTATTTTGCAACTTAACGGCGGCCATCTGCAAGATCTGGAAGGAGGCCATTTCCATACTCTCAATGTTTTGCAGATAAAATATGATCGACATATCGCGAAGTTCGGCTTCGTCTGCCTGTGCCGCTATGGCTTCAAACGCGTCGTCGACCAGGCCGGTGAGGCCCTTGATGTTGCCATCCGTATGGGTGGCATCCAGCAATTCATAAATGACGTCCATCCGGGCCATTTGCTTTTCCACGTCTTCAACGGTTTCGCGGATAGCCAGTTGCAGGTCCTTGAAGTAAGCTTCGTCGTTCAATTGCGGCAACCTGGTCACCAGATGGGCTTTAGCGCTGTAGATGCGGTTAAGATGATCAATGAAAAAAGTTTTTAATTTTTCTGACCCTAACTGTATTTGTCTAGGGGACGGTTTTCCTGGTTCATTTGTCATAGGCCTCATGCAGACAAGCTAGGCGAGGCATTCCTCCACCTTTGCCAGCAGATCAAAAATATCAAAAGGTTTTCTAATATAGGCATCTGCACCGCATTCTTTTGCGATAATGGACAGATCTGATTCGGCAGATACGAGCATTACCGGAAGATGGCGCGTTTCCAGCTGCGATTTAATTTCTCTACATATCTCCGGGCCGTTTTTAGCCGAACCGACGATCCGTACATCCAGCAGGATGAGGTCCGGTTGAATAACGCGGATATGTTCAGCAGCTTCGCCGGTGTTGGACATTACAATATCGTACCCATTCTCCTGGAATATAATATTTAATATTTCCAGGATGTCCTCATCATCATCTATAACCAATATTCTTCTTGTCATCATCAGGGATTTCAGCTGATAGTGCAAATAACCGTCCAACTTCGTCATTTTTCGGTATTTCATGAATTAACTGCTATTCGGGCTTGGATAAATAAATATCAGAGAATGTGCATTTTAGGCATTGGATATAAAACCCTACATTGATTGCATGCGAAACTGGTATCTGCGAGCTGTTTTTCAGTCCAGGATCAAATTGTACGGTGGACGGCAGGTGCACTCGCCGATTCGCTTTTCGATAAATACTCAGTTTTTATCGAATTCTTATTTGTCGTAAGTTTGCAAGCTCGTATGCTAATCCTGACTAGAGGTGGAAACATTGGGTAGAAAAATAAGGTTGCTTCCTCACCGGCAGGGCTGGAACCAGGAAGACGTGGCCCGTAAACTGGCTATTTCGGTTCCGGCTTATTCCAAGATTGAAAGCGGTGTCACCGATATGAACCTTTCGCGCCTGGCGCAGCTTGCCGGCATTTGGCTTATCGGTCGTGGACTTGCTGTCGCTGGACGAACAGGCCGAAAGACCGGTGCAGGCGAATGCCATCCAGGCCGTACGCGAACGTATCGCCGAGCGCGAGGCCGAAGTGATGCAGCTGCATAGAAAGGTAATCGATCTCTATCAGCAGCTGAGGATTGCGGGCCCCCGCGCTCATCAGGCGGTTGCAGCGGAAACCTTCGCGGGGTCGCGCTGATTAATAATAAGCACCCGTCTGCTGCCGCGCCGGTTTACGGTTAGCGCACTTAAGCGGAAACCCGGCTGGTTCAGCACTCTCCTGCACGGTAATTTGGGCAACGGGGATAAGCAGGAAGCTCCGTTTTGCAGTTCGATCACCACTTTATCTCTGATCGTTCCGATCACATCGCACGCTCCCTCCGGGCAGGTGACATGCTGGCCTTGAGCTGCATGATACCCTCCATCACTATTGATTTAAATCCGCCCCGAGGGATCGGCATTGCCATTGGCGAGGTTATTTTTGCGGCCGGCACTGTCCCGGCGGTTGCGGGAAATGGCGGCAGTGTCGCTGATCGGCGGCCCGCCCGCTTTGTTAACGCTGGTCGTATCGCGGGTGCCCCCCAGCGTTGCTTTATTGCGGCTTTCGTCGCAGGAAACCAGCAAGAGTGCGGCCAGGGCAAAAGCGGCCAGCGTCCGGGGTGAACAGTTCTTTTCATCTCATTTGAGTTTGGCTTTTATTTTTTCAGCGGCAGCGAGATGCATCTTTAATACGGGCAGTGTTTTTTTGGCGAATGCGGACATTTCGGGATATTTGACCACCTTAATTCCCCGCACAAACTCGCTCGTGTCCTGCGCATGGTCATCGATCATGGCGTCCGTATAGGCTTTATCAAATTCGCTGCCGTTCTTTTCGCCCAGCTCAGCTTTCAATTTAGTGGCCTCATCGGTCAGCTTTTCCGGCAACACGATATGTTTGCTTTTGGCCAGCGCTGTCAGCTCGGCATTGGCGGCGCTGTGGTCGCGGACCATCATGGCAGCGAAATCCCTGACCTCCGGGCTGGCGGCCTTCGCCTGAGCCAGTTTGCCCAATTCTACTTCAGCCAGGCCACCAGCCGCAGCTTTTACCGCGAAGGTCGCATCATCGCCGCTGATCTCCTGACCGAAAGATGCCGGGTGTTTCTTGTCGGCCGAATCTTTGGTCAGGTTAGTGCTGTCTGCTTTTTCGACGCTGTCCTTGGGCGCCTGGCTGCAGCCGCACCAGAGTGCAGCCAGCAGCGTTGTTGCTAAAATCCTTTTCATTTTTGATCGCTGTTAATTTCTTCCGTTTAGTGATCCATTTGGGCTCTGTCCTTTGGCTCAAATAACTTTACTCTCGCGCTTTTTTGTGCGCTCATCTCCTTACCCGTGCACTGTAAGTCTTTTAAATGGTGAACGTAGTTCAGGAACTGCTCGCTAATAAGGGATCTGTCTGTCCTTATACAACCAAAGGTGGTTAAGTATGGTTTTTAATTAATAAAATTTTTTAGAAAGAAAACCAACAAACATTTTTTAACCAATAGTAGTTATTGCAGAACACAACCTGAGTTCGATCATGAAACCTGTATCTGCCTGGCTGCTCACAGCCAATTCAAAACTGAATGATTCTTCCCGGCCTGCAGTTTATGAACAACATGCCGGCGGCTACTGGCTGCGGGTATACCTGACCGGCGACAGTTGCTGGCTGGTGGTTACCTGGCCGAACGGCAGCCGGATCGGCTTCCGGATGGCCTATGCTCCAAATGACGAGCTGGTTTTGGAACAGCCGGTAACAGCAGGAGACCGGGTGACCTTTCGGTGTTCTTCTCTGATCGGCAGATGTGAGACGGTGCTGGAACTGCCGGGTGAAGGCACACCGGTTATTCGCCTGACGACAGGGCTTGTTCCCTCAGCACCGCTGCTGTTTCCCTACTGGCCGCGGGATATCGTCGTGCTCGGCACCGCCGGCAGCGACGTTTTGGCGGAGGGTAATGTCAGGGTCAGCCAGGTGGGCACGCGTTCCGGGCAGTTGTATTTCAGTTTAACGCGGCCGGCTGCCGGTTCGGTTTTTTATCTTCAGAACCTGACCGCGCTGGCGGATTATAACCAGGCTACCGAAACCTCGGCCGGCGATACGGTAGGCGGCGAATGGCCGGAAATCGGTTTTGCGCTGCCGCCGACGCAGAAAAATAAACCGCTGGAAGCCGGTCAGCAGTATATCATGAGCGACGCTTTCATTGCCCTGAGCGACGATGTGCCGGCGGATGAAGCGGCGATGGTCAGGCAATACCTGGACCTGCTGGCCGCGATCTACCTTCGCCTGCCGCTGCCACTCACCAGCTATAAGGAATGGCCGGACGTTTTAAAGAGGGGCCTTGCCGATCTGCAGGACAGCCCGGGCTGCTGGTCACAGGTAGACGGATACCATTATTTCAATGCATATGTCTGTGACTACCTGACCCCGCCGGAGATCATGGTCCAATTGGCGATCCTGCTGCCCCTGCTGGACTATGTGGAATGGAACGGCGACCGCCTGGAGGTGATGAAAAAGATCAAAGCGGGTTTGCCGCCGTTCTATGATGAGGATTTGAAAACCATTATGCGCTGGCATCCTAAAGCGCTGGATAAGCTGAACGGCGAGGAAGAACATAAAAAGCCGCTGGTCATGGATTCCTGGTACCTGCAGCACCCGATGCTTAATTTATCACGCTTAGCTTTGAAAGGTGATAAGGCGGCGGAGCAGTTGTTCCTGGGCTCACTGGAATTTGTGATCAAGGTGGCCCATCAATTTGACTACAACTGGCCGGTGTTTTATAAGATGGATACGCTGGAAGTGATCAAGGCCGAGACCCGCCCGGGCAAGGGCGGCGAAAAGGATGTGCCGGGTCTCTATGCGCATGTATTACTGCAGGCTTGGGAACTGACGGGTGAAAAACGCTATCTCGCGGAAGCCGAGAAGGCGGCCCTGAAACTGAAAGGGCTGGGCTTTGAGGTGTTTTACCAGGCGAACAATACTGCCTTTTCTGCCGGCGCGCTGCTGCGCTTATATAAGATCACCAAAAAAGAGGTCTACCGGGAGCTGAGCTATCTTTGCCTGGCTAGTGTTTTTAAAAATACCCGGCTGTGGGACTGCAATTATGGGTACGGTAAGAATTTCCCGTCCTTCTTTGCGCTTTTCCCACTGAACGACGCGCCTTATACGGCGGCTTATGAAGAGGAAGAGGTTTTTTGCGCTTTCCATGATTACTTGCGCCACGCGGAGGGCGTCGATATCCTGCCCTCTCTGCGCCTGCTGATGGCCGAGTATATCCGGTACCTGATCGACCGGGCAGTTTTTTATTACCCGCCGATGCTGCCCAAAGAAATGCTGGCGGAAAAAGTGAAAACTGGCGAAGTGAACGCCGGTCTCTGGATTGCGCTCGAGGACCTGCATGACGGCTGGGAAAAATCCGGCGAGGTCGGTCAGGAGGTCTACGGTGCCGGGAACGCTTTCGGTATCCTGCCGCGGCATTACATCCGGATCGAGGGAGCGTCATTTATGATCTGCACTGACTATCCGACCTATGGCTTCTCCCCCGAAAAACACCGCCCGGCCAAATTTAAACTGGCGGGCGACGGACGGCTGCAAAGCAGGCTGGTGATCGTAAAGACTGATCAGGAAAAACTTCCCGCGTTCGAGGTCAGGGTTGATCATACATTGATAAATGGTAAGGAAATAAATCATGGTCACCTGGAATATTTTATTCCGGGGGATGGCCGGGTAACGGTAAACTGGAATGAATTTAACAAAGTTTTATGATAAGGCTTATGACTGGGTGATCCGGTTCGGGCCGCGTTTTCTCGTAGGAATGATCGTATTGTTTATCGGCCTCTGGCTGATCAAACTGCTGCTGAACCGCTCGCATAAAGGCATGCACCGCAAGGAAGTTGACCCTACCCTGAAGTCCTTTTTAGCAAGCCTGCTGGGCGTGGTGCTGCGGGTATTACTGGTACTGGGGGTCATGCAGATCATGGGGATCCAGATGACACTGTTTACGGCGCTGGTCTGCGCGTTCGGCGTGGCGATTGGGCTGGCGCTTTCGGGCACGCTGCAGAACTTCGCGAGCGGCATCCTGATCATGCTGCTCAAGCCCTTTGTGGTGGGCGACAATATCATCACCCAGGGCCTGGAAGGTACGGTAACTTCGATCCAGATCTTTTATACGCTGATGACCACTTACGATAACCGCTCGGTGATCCTGCCCAACAGCATGCTGTCGAACAATATGATCATCAATATCAGCCGGGAAGGCAGCCGGCGGCTGGACATCGACTACAAATTTAAAAACGGCGTGGATATCGCACAGGTGCAACAAGTGATCGGCGGGATCATCGATCAGGAAGAGGCCTGTCTCAAAACCCCCGAGCGACGGATCGGCATCTCGCAGCTGGAACAGGATAATTTTGTGATGGCCATCAATGTCTGGGTGGCGGCCCATGGTTTCTGGGATACGAAGATGCGCCTGCAACAGGCCTTGTTACAAGGGTTCAAAGATGCGGGTGTAAAAATTGGCGGATTATGAAAAAGAAAAGCAATTTTTTTGAGCGGTTCTCCAATTGGGCGACGGCGGCTACCGGTAGTTCGGCGGCTTTTTTTATCGCTATCGGCACGATCGTGGTTTGGCTAATCACGGGACCTGTCTTTCATTATTCGGATACCTGGCAGCTGATCATCAATACAGGGACGACCATTGTCACTTTTCTGATGGTCTTCCTCATTCAAAAATCGCAGAACAAGGATTCAAAGGCTATCCATTTGAAACTAAATGAACTGCTGGCCTCGCATGAAGGCACCAGCAACCGGATGGTGAACATTGAAGACCTGACCGAGGAGGAACTGGATCACCTGTATAAATTCTACCGGCAGCTATCAAACCTGGCAGAAAAGGAAAACGACCTGACCAAAACGCATTCCATTGATGCCGCGGAGGAGAACCAGAAACGAAAATCCGTTGCCCGTAAACCCAGACCCGCAGCCAAATGAAAAAGCCGATAACCGTAACGATAATGGTGGAAAGCCCTAAAGGCTCCAGCCAGAAATTTGATTATAATGAAAAAGAAAACCGCTTCCGGCTCAACAAAGTATTACCGGCCGGCCTGGCTTTTCCTTTTGATTTCGGCATGATCCCGGGGACCAAAGGTGAAGACGGCGATCCGCTGGATATCATTGTACTGGACGAATATGCGACCTTTCCGGGCTGTATGATCGATTGCCGCATCATCGGTGCGTTACAAGCGGAACAAACTGAGCGCGATGGCCGGACCCGGCGCAATGATCGTTTCATCGGCGTCCCCGAAGTTTCCCAGCTATTTTCAGAGGTCAAAACGCTGGAAGACCTGCCGGAAGCTATCTTAAATCAACTGGAACATTTTTTTATAAATTATAACGAACAAGCCGGTAAGCGGTTCAAAGTGACCGGCAGACTGGGTGAGCAACCGGCAATCAAACTGATCGGACATGGAACTATTAAATAAACTTTTCGGCGAAGGCAAAGACCTCAACGCACTGCAGATGAGTGATCGCGCCGCGGTCATATTCGTGATCGCGCTAATCCTCATCCGGATCTCCGGACGCCGCTCCTTTGGGGTACGGACGCCGCTGGATAATATTATTACGATTTCACTCGGTGCAGTGATGAGCCGGGCGATCGTCGGTGCGTCTGATTTCGTGCCCGTCGTGGTTTGCTGTTTCGTGATCGTGTTGCTGCACCGGCTGTTCGGCTGGCTGATCGCGCACAGCAAGGCTTTCGGGCGGTTCATCGAAGGGGACAAAATGGTACTTTTCGAAAAAGGGCGATTTAACCAGGAGCACATGAAAGACGCGCTGGTTTGTGAAGAGGACATCATGCAGGGCGTCCGGAAATCAGCCATGACCGAGGATATGAACAAGATCGAAAAAGTTTATATGGAACGCAACGGCGAGATCAGTTCAATAAAAGAATAAGCACTTACTGGAATATTATTTGTACTGTTTATGTGCGATTGATTCCGCAGTCAAATATCAAATCAAAAACTATTAAAATCTAACATTATGCCTACAAAAACAAACAAAAAAGCGACTGCAGCAGCTGCAAGCCGCTCTGAAAAAGCCGAAAGCGCTTTAAAAGAATTATTCGTTGACGAATTGAAAGATATTTACTGGGCCGAAAAGCATTTAGCTACCGCCTTACCGAAACTGATCAAGGGCGCAACTTCGGAGGATCTGAAACAAACGATCACTACCCACCTGGAAGAAACCAAGAACCAGATCACCCGTCTGGAAAGCGTGTTTGCCTCAGTTGGTGAAAAAGCTGCCGCTAAAAAATGTCTGGCCATGGAAGGCTTGTTAGCAGAGGCCACTGAACTGTTATCAGATACGGATAAAGGAACTGAAGTACGCGATGTGGCCATTATTTCGGCAGCTCAAAAAGTAGAACATTACGAGATCGCCTCTTATGGCACCCTGCGCACTTTGGCAGGAACGTTAGGTTACAGCGAAGCGCAAAGCCTGCTAGATGAAACCCTGGCCGAAGAAAAAAATGCAGATTCCCTGCTGACCCAGGTAGCCGAGAATTATGTAAACGAAGCCGCTGCTGCGGAGGTTGAATAATTCATTTTTATCTGAATTGATTAGGGGATGCCGCAAGGTGTCCCCTTTTTTATCCGATGTCCTATGGGTCATCAGAGCGGCAGTCTAAAATGAAAGATGCTGCCTTTGCCCGGTTCGCTTTCTGCCCATATTTTGCCGCCGTGACGTTCAATGATCTCCGAGCTCAGGTAGAGTCCGATGCCAAAGCCCGCAATATGTCGGGTGTGATCTGCTTCCACCCGGTAATAACGGTCAAATATCTTATCTAAGTCCTGGGCTCTGATCCCCAGGCCTTCATCTTTTACACTGACGGTCACTTGTCCATCGCCCGCAGCGCAGCTGATCTCGATCGGTGCTCCTTTAGGAGAGTATTTGATCGCATTGCTGAGCAGATTGGAGATCACAGAGCCGATCTTGTCCCGGTCCGCTGTCACGGTGATCGGTGGGCAGCGGTCAAACCGGATCAGATCGGTATTTGCGGTCAGGCTGGCTTCGCTGATCATATCCGCGATCAGTTCCCCGATATCCAACGGTTGTTTATCGATATGGATCTTACCCGATTCCAGACGGGAGATATTCAAAAAGCCGTTGATCATGTTGGTCATCCGTTTGACCTGCTGTCCAGCTTTTTCTATAGCTCCGATCAGAAATTTGTCTTCACTGTTCTTTAGCTTGAGGTTAGCCACCTGGACGATCGCACTGAGTGAGGTCAGCGGTGTTTTGAGCTCATGGCTCACCATCCCGATAAAATCGCCTTTCCGGGTCTCATCGAGTTTTTTCTCCGTGATATCACGCGCGATCTTGGATATACCGATCATGTTACCCTGCCGGTCTCTGATCGGCGATATGGTCAGCGACACATCTATCAGGCGGCCATCTTTGGTTTGCCGTTTGGTTTCGAAGTGCTGTACCCGTTGCCCGGATCTCAGACGCGAGATGATCTGCGGCTCTTCATGATGCAACTCATCAGGTATGAGCTTATAGATGCTTTCGCCGATCATTTCCCCCGCGGTATAACCAAAGATCCGTTCAGCCGCATCGTTCCAGCTGGTGATCACACTGTCGAAGGTTTTACTGATGATGGCATCATCCGAGGACTGAATGATCGCAGCCAGTTTGGCGCTTTGCTCTTCGGCGGATTTGATATCGGTAATGTCCAGCACGGTTCCGATGAACCGGGCCGCCTCACCCCGGTCAAAGAATGCGGTTCCCTGTACCTTGATCCAGCGGATCTCTTCATCTCCAAAACGAATGATCCGAAAAGTGATTTCATAATGCCCCCCTTTTTGGGGGTCTATGGCTCTTTGTATCTGTTGTTGTACCCAGTCGTGGTCTTCCGGATGGATGTGCTCAGAGAAAGTAGCAAAAGTCGGCTCCTGGTCAGGCGGTAGTCCATAGATCTCGCGGCATTCCTTTGACCAGTAGAGTGCGCCGCTGCGGGGATCATAATCCCAGGTGCCCAGGCGGGTGGATTCGATAGCCATCTTTAAACGTGAAGTGCTGGTCTCCAGTTCATGATTCGTGGCCTGCAGGCGCTGCTGCATCGAGATCAGTTCTTCATTGGTGGTGATCAATTCCTCATTGGAGGCAGCCTGTTCTTCATTTACGGCGATCATCTCCTCGTTCACAGCCTGTAATTCTTCCGAGGCCTGGGCCAGTTTCTCTTCCCAGACCTTACGTTCGGTAATATCCCTTGTCGTGCCCGCAACAGCTTCCACTTCCCCTTCAGCATTCAGTACCGGTATCAAAATATAATCGTAGATCCGTTTGCCCAGGGTGGCATGGGGGAAAGCCACCTCGCCTCGCACGGATTTTTTGGTTGCCCTGACCTGGTCGATCTCCCGTTCATGCATTGCAGCATGCCATTCTTCATAACCATTCTCACGCAGACCTTTGCCGATGGCGTTGTCCCAGGTCTTGCCCCACATGGCCAGCAGTGCACTGTTGACATAGGTAAAATTATAATCGAGGTCCCAGACATACATCAGGTCGGGCGTTCCGGAAGTGATCGTCTCATAGACCCTGCGTTGACGGTCTGCCTGTTCACGGGTTTCCCGCAAGGCCGCTTCGATCTGCTTATGTTGGGTAATATCGCTGGCGGTACCAAACCATTCCAGGATCTCGCCCCGGTCATCCAGAATGGGGACCGCGCGGGAAAAGGTCCAGCCCGTCGAACCGTTAGCGCGCAATACGCGGTGTTCCAATTCAAAGATCTTTTTATCCCGGATCGCTTCGCTGATCTTTATATTGACCATTTCCATATCGTCCGGGTAGACGTTTTGATCACGCCAGCCCGTGATCGGTTCCAGGGTGTCGCGCAAAAAGCCGCGGCCATCCAGCGGTCGCATCACTTCCCAATCGGGACTGAGGCTGTAGATCACATCGGATGTTGCGGTAACAAGGGCGCGCAGCCTTTCTTCGTCGGCAGCAATGGCCCGCCGTTCTTTTACCTGCTTGGTATTTTCCAGTACCCAGACCGCGATCTTGCTGACCTTATTCGTGTTATCCAAAACCGGTGCATAAACGAAGGTTACGAAGATCAGTTCTTCACGGCCGTGACGGATAAGCATCAATTCAACTTCGTTGGCATAAAATGCCTCACCCGATTCTGCCACTCTTTTCAGCGCACTTGCATAAAGTGATTCTGCTTCGGCAAAAGGTTCCCAATACCATTTGCCGAGGATTGCTGCCCTGGGCTTGCCTGCGATCTCCAGGAATTTATCGTTAACGATCTCAGCGACCAATGTGGCCGCATCCAGTATGCAGATACCGATGGGTGCGGTCAGTACCGCTTTCTCTAAATTTTCTCCGTTGGTCAGTTGCATAATGGGACAGGTTTTCCGTGAATAGCAAATAAACCAAAAACAACGGGTTTTGTTTAGCAGTGGCTTAGGGATGCGGACTCCTGCAAACATTTTATCACCAGGCCATCCTGGACGTCGTTGCCGAAGCACTGTTGTATGAGCAGTTTGAGGTATTGGGATATCGCGTTGGGCAGTCAGCTGTTCGATGCCGTGCGGGAATTCTCGCCGGAATTGATCCTGCTGGACTACCGGCTCGCGGATACCAATGGCGGCGATCTTTGCCGGCAGTTAAAGGCTTCACCCGAATACCGCCATATTCCGGTGGTTATTTTCTCAGCTTGCTTTACGGCGGCGGACACGGCGCTCCCAGAGGGCTGCGACGGGATCCTGTACAAGCCGTTTGATCTGGAATCCTTGTTGAACACGGTTTACGGTTTTCTGGACGGTACTACAGCCAACCGGTAGATCTACAGAAGCGGGCTCCACTTTTGTCCGGATTATTGCCACCATGCTAAAGGAAATCTGATCTGCTCTACCGAGTCTACGATTAGGTGCGGCCGGTAGCCGTATTTCACCAACTCTTTTTCGTCAGCGATCCCGGATAACACCAGTATTGTTTTGAAGCCCATATAGATACCGCCAATAATGTCGGTTTCCATCGTATCGCCGATGACCGTAACCTATTTCGGCTTCAACCCCATATAGGCCGCCGCCGAACGCATCATCAAGGGGTTAGGTTTGCCGATCACAAAAGGTTCACGGCCGCTGGCTTCTTTGATCATGGCTGCGGTAGCCGCAATACCCAAATTATTCCAGCCCTCGCGCCGCGGTGAGGGATCGCGGTTGGTCGCGATGTAGCTTGCACCGGCAAGGATCATATCCACCGCCTGGTGTACCTTATCCAGACTGAATTCGTAACCTTCGCCGAGGAGCACCAGATCCGGTTTTGCTGTTACCATACGGATATCGGCATTACTCAGACTTTTCAGCAAGCCGCCTTCACCCAAAACATGGACGCTGCAGCCGGGATAATGTTCCGTCAGGAAAGTAGCAGTTGTCATGGCGCTAGTGTAGATGTGTGCTTCGGTCACTTTGATACCCAGTTTGGACAGCTTCCCGACCGCATTCGCGCGGCTTTTGGAGCTGTTGTTGGCCAGGAAAGTGAAGGGTATCTTCTTATCGAGTAAGCGTTTGACGAAAACATCAGCGCCTTCGATCAGTTCGTCACCAGCGTAGATCACGCCGTCCATATCGATTATTAATCCGTGTTTCATATGGGTTTAAGAGAATACGCTTTGTGCTTTTTTGAGTGTTTTCTCTAGGTCGATGCCGTCTATCCATGTCGGCGCGATCTATTTCCGTAACATCACGGCCATCTATCAGAACGGGACAAAACCCAAGCCGGCATCTTACGTGTTAAAGGAAATGAACTTGGCGGCGACCGACCTGTTGATCGACTCGGCCAAGCAAACAGACCGGTCGCGGACCTTATTTTGCCGCGACATCGTCACCGATCTGCACCATTTCAGCTGGAAAATGGCAGACGGTTTATACCTATCGAAAGTAGATAGTGATCGTATTGCCAGTTTAATACCTGTCCGGGGGATTGCGCCTGCGCTAATGTCGCTAAGAATAACTGCAACAAAATAAGTATTGACTGGTTCCTTATGATCTTATGTCTACGAATTTAATAAAAGCAAGACAGTTCTTATATCAAGAAGGTTGCACAGCAGTACGTCATTATAATTGGAATTAAAATGTGATTCTGAGAAGTTATACCTCAAATAGTACATCCATGGTAATTTGCTGTTGTATTAATCCCGGATAGCTACGAATGTTTTTTATACCATACGTAGTTACCAAAGTCATAAATAGCGACTTTTTACTTTTCGTTTGCTCTTGAAAAATTTTAAGCTTATTGTCAAGTTCCTTCGCGTATGCTTTGGTTATTTCAAAAGTATCTGAAGCAAATTTCATTTCACATATGTTAATACAGCGATCAGCCCTGTCGATTAACATATCAATTTGTGCACCTTGCTCGCCCTTCGATTTGGGTTGATACCTCCAGACAGAAACTTCTGAATAAACGTTTTTGATTCCGATGGCATTCTTGATCTGATCAATATGCTTCATACATATACTTTCGAAGGCTATGCCGCTCCAGCTTTTCCATGATGCGCCTGCCGAGAACATTAACCAGGTACCGGGTCCTATTGCCCGGCTATTTTCAATAAATTTGATATAAAATAGGGAGTACTCGTCTGTTAACTTATAAACATTGTCTTTCGAAGTTTTGCCAAAGGGGATGTAAGGTGTAATAAACCCAGATTCTGTTAGCTCATTTAATAGCTGCGAGGTATAGCCACCGGATGTCAGCTTGCAGGTTTCGATGATCTCAGTTCGTGTCAACCCCTTGCCTTTGCTCGCTAAAGCTCTTATAATATCAATGTGGTTTTCCGCACTGTCGAACAAGGAATAATAGAGATTTTTAAATTCATCGTGGAGCAACCCGTCTTTGGTAAAACATAATTTGTCAATCGCCTGAGCTGAGCTATCTCCCGATTCTATCTCTTTCAGGTATTGAGGTATCCCACCCATGGCCATATAGATCTGTAATATTTGATATTTATCCAGTTTGACTTTTCTGTGCTTTAAATAATCTGCGGTTTCTGCCACCGTAAAAGGCAGTAAACGTATTCTGCGTGTTACTCTATTATGAAGGCCGCCACGGTTATTGATGACTTTTTTTATCATCCAGGATGCTGCAGAACCGCAGATCACCACTACAAGATTCTTTTCTTTGGAGGCCCAACTGTTCCAAAAATTTTCAAATGCAGGCAAAAAACCAGATCGGGGTGTATTTATCCAGGGAAACTCATCAAAAAAAACAATTTGTCTGCCCTTTTTAACTAAAGGCGTAAGGTATTGGATCAGCATTTGAAAAGCCTGTATCCAACTATCTGGTTTAGCTAACTGAATTCCGCCGCTAACATTGGTTAAGGCCAGGCTGAAACTTTCCAGTTCCTGATGAAGTGTTGCATTATGCGTGCCTGAAAACTCAAATGCTAAGCCATTAATAAATCCATTCCTGATCAAAAATGTTTTTCCAATCCTTCTACGGCCATATACAGCAAGCAACTCAGGTTCACCAGAATTTTCAATCCGTTTAATTATTGTTTTTTCTTCTGTTCTACCAATTACATTTTCCATAAATTATGAGTTTTGGCGTGATATAGATTTTTATATTGCGCCAAAACTATATAAAAAAAAGCAGTTTTGGCGTGATATAGTATTTTATATTACGCCAAAACTCTCTTTAAACAAAATACCTTTTGTATTCATGGGTAATCTGCGGGCTCCTCTGTAATTGAGCAGCCATAATTGTGCATCTTACCAGCTTTTTCATTTATAAAGATCAACTATGCTAGAGAAAAGCTTTGGACTATTTTATTATCTCAAACAAACAAAAACACAAAAAAAACACAAAAAATATATTTATCTGCGAATTACCGTCGATGGTGAACGGAAGGATATTTCGCTCAAACGGCAATGGGATACTTTGAATTGGAATACAGAGTTTGGCCGGGCTACAGGCAACAAAAAGGATGCTAGAGAATTAAATTCTTATCTCGATGTAATAACAAGTAAAGTCTATCAGATCAAACGTCATTTAATGGAGATGAGCAAACCCATTACTGCACAAAATATAAAGGACCTGCTCACCGGGAAAGAAGATCAGGAGCATACCATCATTGCTGAAATAGAGAAGCACAATGAACGCATCGCCTCATTGATAGGAACAGATTTTGAGCGGTCTACCCTTACACGTTATAAAACAGTACAGGGGCATGCGCAAGCATTTATCAACTGGAAATATCAACAACATGACCTAAACATCAAACAATTAAATTATGAGTTCATTTCCGATTTTGGTTTCTGGCTGAAGAGTGAACGCAATTGCGGGCACAATGCAGCTATGAAGTATTTAAGCAATTTTAAAAAGATCGTTTTGGAATGTGTTAAGAAAGGTTGGTTAAAAAGTGATCCCTTTGTCGATTATAAATTTAACAGGAAAGAGGCTGAACCAGTGGCCTTGACCCAAGCCGAGTTAAATAGGATCGTCTCAAAAAAATTCGTTATCGACCGGTTAGAACATGTTAAAGATATTTTTCTCTTCAGCTGCTTTACCGGATTATCATATGTTGATGTCTACAAATTACACCGTGATGATATCATAGCCGGGGAAGGCCTCGAAAAATGGATAAACACTAAGCGTAAAAAGACCAAAGCAATCACACGCCTGCCGCTTCTACCGGCTGCAGAACAGATTATGAATAAATACAACCAGCATCCTACCTGTATAAAAAGATGTTCTGTTTTACCTGTGCTTACCAACCAGAAAATGAATTCGTATTTGAAAGAAATTGCCGACCAATGCAAAATAAATAAGAATTTAACTTTTCATATCGCCCGGCATACCTTTGCCACAACGGTCACGCTTGAAAATGGTGTACCAATGGAAACGGTATCAAAAATGCTTGGGCATAAATCCCTAAAGCACACCCAGCATTATGCGAAGTTAACAGATAACAAAGTTGGCAGTGATATGCGTTTATTAAAGAGAAAGCTCAAAGCCAATGCGGAATTATTGGCAACTTAGTAATAACTCTTAGCGTGTCGTTGTACGACTTTGATAAAGCACATTGAAAGTGCAATTAAATGCACTTTCAATGTGCTGATAATAAATATTATTAATTTAAATCCCCAAAAGAGCACTATAATGCACTTTAAAGAAATAATTGCTACCATAAAAACAAGACGTAAATCACTTCAAGTTACGCAAGAGGAAGTGTCAGAATTGTCCGGAGTGTCGCTTCGCACACTCAAGCAATTTGAATCTTCAAAGGGTAATTTAACAATGGCTAACCTGCAAAAACTATGTGATACATTGGGATTGGAAATCAAACTAACCGTTAAAGAAATCCATAGATGATAGGAGTTGGAAATGTCGGATTTTTGGCCTAAATTCGTATCGAGCGAGTCAAAATCAATCAATTGAAATCAAGTTATTCGGTTACCTTATCGGTTACCTAAGATACGAAATATTGATCTAAGCGGTCAAAAACGGCATTTTCGCGGACCCGTCCATTCCGCAACAATAAAGGGCCTTGCTTTTCAGTAAGGCCCTTTTACTTTTGAGGTTTTTTATTTCACGTAAATGGATAAAACCTGGTTGGCAAAGGTAGCTGCACAGTTTGAACTTGCTACGGTACAACCGGGGTCCATTTCAACAAAGTTTCCATTTTTCCAATAACAGTTGTTGCCGGATGATGACGAGGCGCCGGTTACATACAAATCAGTGTTATTGTATAAAAATATTGAAGAAACATTCTCTGCAAGCGCATATCCGGCAATATTTATCATGCTGCCGTTTTTCCAAACAGCCCCGGTGCCGTTATACCGTCCTCCAACATAGACGTCGCTGCCAAATACCGATATGCACGAAACGTCGTTAAATAAGCTGTTTGCGGGAGTGCTCATGGATACCGCTACACCATTTTTCCACAAACGGGGCGCCTTATTAACAACTCCGCCGGTAGTAGCGTCACGTATTTCTTCTGTACCGGCAATATAAACATCACTCCCGGATATGTATACAGCCGTGGCCTGGGCGCTGCCAGAGCTTACGCCGTTGGTAATATCAACCGGAACACCATTTTTCCAATAGGTTGCCTTCAAAATAGTCGACCGGCTTAAATAGCGTGCGCCTGCAACATATACGTCGCCGCTGTTGCTGATAGCCATACCGTTAGCGCCTCCGGAAATAATATCGGTCACTATGGTGGTTAAGGCCTGCGCGGTGCCGTTTTTCCACACATTCCAGGTATTATTGGCCGTGCCAAGGCAATATATATTAGTTCCGGTAATGGCAACGGAAACTGTGTACCCTGTTTGGGAAGAAAGCTGCGTAGCGATACTGTTTTTCCAATAGTTGGGTGTGTGTGCTGTTGAAACACCGGCCACATAAATATCGGCCCCCACACCAACCATACCGTAAGGGTTAAGCCAATCGGCCACTGCTGTAAACTTTGAGTTTTGCCAGTAACCGTACCCGTAGCGGGTATCAGAACCAACCACATAAATACCAGCACCAGTAGATGCAACATAAGTAAAAGCAAAAGCGTTTGATGTTCCCACCAGGGTAGTAACGGTTACATTGCCCGAACTGCCGCCCGTAGGCGCAACCACAACCAATTGTGTGGCAGTAGCGCTGGTAACAGCAGCCGTTGTTCCGTTAAACTTAACAATATCATTTGCTGCCGTAACATCAAAATTTGTCCCTGTAATGGTTATTGACGCACCTGCCACCCCCGAAGCCGGACTGATACCAGAAATGGCTGGTGCCTGCAAATAGGTAAATACCGGGCCTGTGGCGGTACCGCCGCTTGTGGTTTCGGTTACGGCTCCAGTGCTGCCGCCCGCAGGCGCGGTTACAACCAGTGAAGTACTTGTTGCAGATGTGATGGTTGCCGCGGTTCCGTTAAACTTAACCGAGTTATTAGCAACAACCGGATCAAAATTAGTCCCCGTAATGGTAATAGCGGTACCCGCCTTGGCCGAAATGGGATTAATAGTGCTTATAACCGGCGCTTGCAGGTATGTAAATACTGGTCCGGTGGCGGTGCCGGCTGTTGTGGTTACCATTACGGTTCCTGTACTGCCGCCCGCCGGTACAGTTGCAATCAATGTATTGCCGCTGGATGATATAACTGTTGCAGCCGAACCATTAAATTTAACCGTATTACCGGCGGCCGAGGCATCAAAGTTAGAGCCATTGATGGTAACTGACGCACCAGCTAACCCTGACGAAGGCGAAATTGTACTAATGACCGGCGCCGGCGGCGGATTATTTTTTTTACAGCCCGTAGATATCGTTACGATTGCTGATAAAAATAACAGGATTGAAAGGTAGATTGCATTTTTCATAAAGTTTCGGCTGTTTTATTGATACTGATAAACAGACAACTAATTTGAAAATATGCGCTAACCTGGTCAATCCTCTTTTTGAGTGAATGAAGGATTTACCGAAAAAACAGAAAACTTAAATTATTTTTTCGTTAAGTGCTTTCGCGATAGCTTCCTTACCGCAGTTAACGTGCAATTTGTGATAGATATTTTTAAGGTGCGAGCGTGCGGTATCAAAGGCAATGTGAAGCTGAGCGGCAATCATTTTTATGCTGTTTCCCTTAATTAACAATTGAAGTACCTCTATCTCGCGGGCCGACAGATTGTATCTGTTACCCGGCTTTTGCTGAAATGAATTTAAGACCCGCCGGGCTATAAGTGGCGACATGGGGGCACCTCCATCCAATACCTCAGCAATGGCGTCAAATAACTTAACCGGCGGCGTTTTTTTAAGCAAATAACCATCGGCACCGGCGCAAATGCATTGAAATAAGCGCTCGTCGTCTTCAAAAACAGTGTACATGATTACGGCCGTTTGGGGCCTTGTATCTTTAACCATGGCAACGCCCTGAATGCCCGAATTGCCCGGCATATCAATATCCATTAACACAATATCGGGCTGCATTTGCCTAATGATAGCAACAGCGTCATTACAGTTGTTGTAATCTCCTTTAACATCGTAACCGTCACAGGCACCTAACAGATACGATAGTGACTCCCTGAGCCGGTCGTTATCCTCAAATAATACAATAGTTACAGGCATAAATACTAAGGTACTTTTTAATACTTTATCTGCCAATCGCTCATTTGAGTGATTAACGGAAAATTTTCATAACAACCAACACCGTGGCTCCCGCTCCTTTTTGCGAAGTAACCATTAAATTCCCCCTGTGTTTTTTTACCCTGGTATGCATATTTTTTAGCCCGTTGCGGGTAGTTGGTTCTCGGGGATCAAAGCCAACTCCGTTATCGCCGATTGTCATTTTAAAAAAATCACGATCGGTTGTCAAGGCTATTGTTACCGCTGTGGCTTTCGCGTGTTTATATATGTTATTTAAGGCTTCTTTGAAAATAAGGTAAATATCCCGGCGTTGCTCCAGGTTTAATTTTTTATGCAACAGCCTTTCATCAAAATCAACATGATACTCAATTTCAGAACTCTCTAATAAATCGGCCGCGTACCTGCGCATGCGTGCCGCCACCTGCTCAAAGTTGTCATTATTGGTATTAATACTCCAAACTATATCGTCTAATGATTGGCTCGATGATGCCACTTCCTCGGCAATGCGGGTCAAAAACCGGTCGGCGTTTTCTGGCCGACCAAGGTTGGCATGGCTTAGCTGGGTTAGTATGTAAATGTTACTCAGCGTAGAGCCAATATCGTCATGCAAATCAGAGGCAATACTGCTCCGAATGTTTTGCAATGCCATTATTTGCCGGATGCGGTAATTGTAAAATACATAAATGATAAGCGAAGCAACGGTAACATCAAGCAGGATGAACCACCACGTTTTCCAGAAAGGGTTTGCTACCGAAAACAAAAGTACTTCCCTGTTTTTGCTCCAGGTGCCGTCAGATAACTGAGCTTTTACCTCAAAGGCATACCGCCCCGGCAAAAGACTTGAAAAACTTACCTGTCTTGCCCCTTGGGTAGAAGTCCAGTTTTTTTGATGACTATTTAAACGATAAAAGTATTTGGTTTCGCCGCCATCTACCAGGTTTACAGCGCTAAAGGCTATATTAATATTGTTATTACTGTAATGGAGTTCGATATTTTGATGGTTTGATAAATCTATGCCCGATGAAACTATCGAAGTTATAAATAAAGAGGGGGCCTCACGACGGCGCAACCACTCCCGCGGCGCAACCTTGTAGAAATTATGCGGCGTAATAAAGTATATCTTATGGTTGGTGGCATCATATTTTATACAGGCAACCGCATCTTCTGAGTTTTGATAATAGCCATTAAAATTAACTACGTCTTTATTTGCAAGCCCCATACAACTTAACCCGTTTTTGGTGCCTATCCATAAATGTTTGGCGCTATCTGCCTCTATGCTGTAAATGGTATTTGACGACAATCCCTGTGGCACACCATATTTTTTAAACAACCGGCATGCTATATTGAACTGAAAAAGCCCTCCCGATGTACCCAGCCACAGGCTGCCCCTATGATCGGCATAAATGGTATTAATTACCCCACTATCAAATTCGCTGTTAAACTGCGGCGGTAGCAACGTAAATTTATCCCGGTTTCGGTTCCAGCATACCAGGCCCCGTCCCTCAACGCCGCCCATCCATAAATTACCCAATTCATCTTCGGCTATGGTTACAGGGTATCGCAACGGAAAACGGTTGGGGGTTTCTAATGAGTACAACTTTATCTGTTTGTTATTTAAATTAAAAGCAGCAACTCCTTTACCCACACCAAGTCCAAGCCATAAAATACCCTCTCTATCCAAAAATTGCGTTGTAACCGGCAGTGCATTTATCCATTGCCAGGTTTGGGATAGCAATAAAGGTGTAGCATGTTTGGCCCCGGCATGCCACTCAAATAAACCGCGCTGTGTACCAATCCAATATCTGTCACTGCCTGTTGCCCTTATATTCCAGGTATCGTTCAGTTCACTTTTAGGTTTCCAGGTAAGGTTTTTCCAGTTTATTTCATTGGCTTGCGTGTAAAATAAGCCCCCACCTGTTGAGGAGAGAAAGATGTTATTGTTGTCCATAAAAATATTCGACAATTCGATATTCAGTCCTGTTGTTACCCCTATTTGCGGCAAGGCAGATACTGCTACGCTGCTTAAGGCCATGGTAAACTTATATAAGCCGTTTGTTGTGCCTATCCATATATTATTCTCCCTATCACAAAAAACGCTGGTAACGTGCTTGCCTGGCAGGGTAATATGCCATTGCGGTTTACCGTTTGCTTTTACGGCCCCAAGCATATTTGTATACAACAAACCGCCGTCAAGTAAGGAGCAACCAAAGAACTGGTTTTTAATTACACTAACCTGGCTGTTAAAAGAAATCTGGCTGTTGCCTTTAATTTTATCAAGCCGTGTGGCCGTTACGTGGTTTAGGTCAACATCTAAAAAAAACAAACTGTCAACACCTCGCTTAATAAAAAAGGCGTCCCCTTCGGTATTAAAAGTAAAATCCCTTAATTGCAGCGGATCAAAAATGCGTTTATACGGAGAAATAGAGTTTTGCAACGGAATTATCTTTTTATTTTCAGATAAATACCAACGATAAGGCGATTTACCCATGCTTTGCTGCGTTTCAAAAACAACATTACCGCCGGGCAGTGATCTTAGGCTTTCAACATATAGAAAAAGATTTTGACTCACCCCTTTTTTCCGGTAATCACTTCTTCGTTGTAAAATATTAAGGGCTGTATCCAATTCATACAAGCAAGTTTGAGAGCCGGCCCACAGGTGCCCGTCTTTACTTACGGCAATTGCCGTAAAGTTGTTTTCAAAACCAAACATTGCGGCCTCGGCTTTAATGATCAGATTTTTGAAAGTGTTTGTGCGGGTATTAAACAAACACAAGCCGGTTGTAGAAGCCACCAACAATCTGTGAGCGCTTAACGGAATCAGTTTATTAATATAATTGCCCGGCAAAGAGGGTTGTTGCTTTGAATGATAGTAATTTACAAACACTACACCATCATACCTGCTAAGCCCGTCACTGGTGCCAATCCATAAAAAGCCATCGCTATCCTGGCAAAT
Organism: Mucilaginibacter flavus; assembly: GCF_030409315.1. Taxonomy (GTDB): domain Bacteria; phylum Bacteroidota; class Bacteroidia; order Sphingobacteriales; family Sphingobacteriaceae; genus Mucilaginibacter; species Mucilaginibacter flavus. Next base: position 70,743 of record NZ_JAUFPS010000042.1, read on the forward strand.
AGCGGTAATGGAGGCATCTGGTAAGCCATCCTTTACTGAGAGGTAAGCTGGTTTCTGATCGTTAAGATTTTGGGCCGATGCATAAGAACATATAACCCAAAAGAAAAAAAATATGGGAAGCTGTTTATACATGGCATTGAATAATGCTTAAAGATAAGATTTAGCTGTTGCTTTAAAAGCCTAATAATCTACATTTTACCACCACACAAATACATAGCACCTTAGGGCCCCCATGCGGAATATCCTTTTGAGGCAGTCGCGGGCTGAAATAAACGAAATGCTTGCAAGCCGCCGGCTTGGCAACATTATTTTATACTGATTAAGAAGGAATTGACCAATAATAAAAATGTTATATTTATCATTATTCGCTGGTTGAATGCACAGACCCAAAACCGGGGAGTTGTTTATAGCACCGCAGTAAAGTTTTACAACCAATTAAAACTACAACCATGCCTAAAGAAGAAGTATCAGACCTGCTTAGGTTTTTATATGAGTTTAAACCCGAGGTACGCGAAAAAGTAATTTGGTTGCGCGAGTTTGTTTGGGACATGTACCCGCAGGCCAACGAGCTTATTTATGATAATTATAACGCGCTGGCTGTGGGCTGGTCGGTAACAGAAAAGCTGGGGCAAACTTTTTGCTCCATAGCGGTATATCGCAGCAGCCAGGGAATCCATTTTGGTTTTTACTGGGGATCTGAACTGGCCGACCCACAAAAACTTCTATTAGGCAACGGCAACCAATATCGCTACCTGTTTTTCGAGAATCAAAATGATTTCCCTATTGCATACGTAACCGGGCTAATTGAGCAGGCCTGGCATAATGCCGTTCAAAAAGTTAAAAGCCCTAAAGATATTGTGCATGGCAAAACAATTCTTAAAATGACTTCGCCGGTAAAAAGAGAAAAGAAAGTGAAAACAAAGTAATCCCTATTTCTCCACCAAAGCCAGCCAATCTAATATCACTTTTCTTATCCCCGCTTCTTTAATTTTCAAATCATCCATATCTTTTATATAAACCAAGCGACGACCATCGGCATAATCACCAGTTAACAGCCCGGTTGTATCAGCCACTTTTGCACCGCTGGGGAATACCAGCAAAATGCGTTTATGCAGGTTCATTACAATAATGTAACGTTTATACTCCTTTGGCTCAAAAGATTTCATTTCTCCTGTGTATAAAAAGCTGGGCGCGTTCCATTTTATCTCTTCTCCAATTTCGGCATGCGTGGATAATACAGTTTGCCGTATAGCTTCTACAATTTCACGGGTAGGGTTATCCAGTTTTTGAATGTATTCGGTTACTTGTTCGGTATTTGATTTTGGGGCGGGCTTTATCATGATACTAACTGGCTTATAAGGTTATGTAAAGTTGACAATTATCATTGATAATGGAGCAAGGACGGAAGGATTAAGGAGCAAAGACAAGAAACATATGAGTACATATTCTCTTTTGTCTCTCCTTTAGAAGGGATTTAGAAAGGCAACGCCTTCATTTTTATTTCACCTTCCGTATTAAAAAAACATATACCTTAGTTTCGCATTTTAAACCTATGGCAAGCAAAATACCCGTGCGTTTTCGTAACATTTAGGCCGCTTGCTTGTCAATATATAAATACATTTTACAATGGCTATTAATCTTCAAAAAGGACAAAAAATAGATATCGGGTTATCCAGGATGACAGTTGGTTTAGGCTGGAACCCCAATGAAGGCACAGGTTATGATTTCGACCTGGATGTATCGGCTATCATGATTGATGCCAACCGCTTTGTACCCCAGGATGAATTTTTCGTGTTTTATAATAATGTCGACTCGCCCGATTCATCGGTACATCATACCGGCGATGATCCATCGGGCGGTAACAGCGACGGTGGCGACGATGAATCCATCAACGTAGATTTAACTAAGGTTGACGCCAAGATCCAGGAAATTTTATTTGTTGTTACTATTCACGAGGCACAGCCTCGCAGGCAAAACTTTGGCCAGGTGCGCGATTCATACATCCGCATAGTTGATGAACTTACCGGATCGGAAGTTTGTAAATATGAGTTGGGCGAAGATTTTTCTATAGAAACAGCCATTGAATTTGGCAGGCTATATCGCCGTAGCGGGGCCTGGAAATTTGAGGCATCGGGTGTAGGTTACAAGGAAGACCTGGCCTTCTTTTTAAGCAAGTATTTTAAAGGACAGATCATTAAATAAGCAAGGCTATGGCAATCAATCTGGTAAAAGGTCAAACTATTGATCTGCGTAAAAATGACAAAGGCGAAAGCTTCGATCTTTCTTCGGTAACTATTGGCCTGGGCTGGGACGTGCGCCAATCGCACGGCAGCGGCTTTTTGGGTAAACTATTTGGCGGCGGTGCCGAAGAAAAAGAATATGACCTTGATGCGATAGCTTTCCTGTTAGATAAAAATGGTCGCGTGGCCGATAGGGGGCGTACCGCTATTAAACCCAATGGTAACAAAGTAAGCCTGTTTGAAGGCGATGTTGTTTACTTTAATTCCCTAAGACACCCATCGAACCATATCTGGCTCACCGGCGATAACCGCACAGGTGCCGGCGATGGCGATGATGAGCAGATCATCGTAAAACTGGATTCGCTCGACCCTAAGTTTGATCGCATCCTGTTTATCGTGGCTATATACCAGGGGCAGCGCAATAACCAACACTTTGGCATGGTCGAAAATGCTTTTATCCGCGCCGTTGATAACCACGGTAAGGAAATAGCCAAGTTCAGCCTATCCGGCGATTCGACCTATAACGGCATGTGCTCCATGAAATTTGCTGAGGTGTACCGCAAAGATGGCACCTGGAAATTCCGCGCCCTTGGCGAACCTTTTGCCACCGATAATTTTTTAGAACTGCTTAAACAATATTAGGAGGAAGAATCAAGAGTCAAGAATTAAGACAGCTGCAGGGGAAAAGAATCAGGAGTCAAGAATCAAGAGCCAAGACAGCTACAGTTATTTGAAAGATTTCGGAGAACTTGATTTCTTGATTTACACCTCAAACAAGAGCTTGAGGCAAAGTTACCTCAAAATGCAGCTGTCTTGATTCTTGACTCTTAATTCTTGACTCCCTCTCGAACCTGCAAGATGCCTTACCACCACTATTCCTTCGATTTATGGCTTACGCTGATTAAATCGAACCCTTATTTTAAAATTGAGCGTACCAAAATATTTCACCGGGATTTTAATCCTGGTGGTAGAAGTATTGATGAGGTAGCCAAGGCCTTTAGGCAGGTTGATTTGATGTGCAATGCTGTCAATGAAAACACGGGTAAAAACATTGATGCTGATGAAATGTACCTGATGGTGATTAGCCTCATCAATGATAACCAGCTTTCACTTACCGATATTGATACTGTTAAGCTTTACCAGGATATGGAAAAGCTGCTTTTCTACTACCTGCCGCTGGTGTACTCGCCTGTAACAATTTCTACGCTACAGCATCTAAAACGAAAAGAAGGTGTTACCTTTAATTTATTGAGTAATACCGGCTTTATAAAAGGTGCAACGTTACGCAAGGTGCTGGTTGAATTAAAACTGCACGAGTACTTTGATTTTCAGCTATACTCAGATGAGGTGGGGATGTCAAAACCAAACCCGGCTTTGTTTGCTTTAATGCTGCAACAAATAAAACAGATCAATAATAATATAAACTTAAACAGCATCATTCACGTGGGCGATAATCCACGGGCTGATGTGGAAGGAGCTAAGGCTGCAGGCATAAAAAGTTTGCTCATCAACTCAAACAACCAATCGATTTTAAGCTTATTAAGCTAATGAACGCTACCTTTTCATTACATCACATTGATAACGCCAGCAATTTTGGGTTTTGCCCGGATAGCTACAGTCGGTTTAAGTTTGGAGACGAGGCCGTGGCCCGTGATTTTGGCGCTGCCCTTGCCAATGGTTTTATTGAGCAGGTGTTGGCAAAGCAACCCATCGCGCAGCAAATAGTGGTAATTTCAAGTCCGTACTCATTTATTCCTACGGCTACCTTTGCCATGAAAACCTGGTTTGTGTACCGACTTAACCGCTGGTTGGCCCAACATGGCCATCCCGTGGTACAGGAAACCAAGGTACACCGCACCATTACCTATAAAGAGGATTATGGCGAATTAAACGCCGAGCAGCGCATGAGTCTCATTGGCAACGACTCTTTCCATATCGATAAAGATTTTCTGACCGGTAAAACCTTGATCTTTTTGGATGATATTAAGATCACCGGCAGTCACGAGCGCATGATCATGAAAATGGTGGGCGAATATGGCCTGCATAATGATATTTATATGCTTTACTTTGCCGAACTGGTAAACAAAAACATTCACCCCAATATTGAAAATTTTTTGAACTACCACCAGGTAAAAACCATATTTGACCTGGAGCCTATTATACAAAGTGGCAACTTTGCTATCAACACCCGCATTGTAAAATACATATTGAATTATAATGCCGAGTGCTTTAGTATTTTTATACAAAATCAATCGATGGATTTTGTAAACTTGCTATATGATATGGCTTTGGGCAACGACTATCATACTATTGATGCCTATACTCAAAACCTTACCTTTATTGCCGACAACCTATTTATAAACAATAAAACTTTAATTAAACATGGCAATTAATTTGCAAAAAGGCCAGCGCGAAAGCATCCACGCCCCTAAATTTACCGTAGGGCTGGGCTGGGATACCAATAGCTCATCAACAGGCAGCGCCTTTGATTTAGACGCCTCTGTTTTTATTTTGGGCGATAATAAAAGACTACCTGCCGACGAATATTTTGTTTTTTACAACAACCTGAAATCGCCGGATGGCGCGGTTGAACATACCGGTGATAACCTTACCGGCGACGGTGATGGCGATGACGAACAGGTAAAAGTAGACCTATCTAAAATAGACTCGAAAGTTTCTGAAATATGCATCGTGGTAACCATCCATGAGGCCGAAGCCCGCCGTCAGAATTTTGGACAGGTGCGTAATTCCTTTATCCGCATTTTTGATACCGAAACAGGTGCCGACATTTTGAAATACGAGCTTGAGGAAGATTTTTCGATAGAAACCGCTGTAGAGTTTGGCCGTATCTACAAAAAAGATAACAACTGGAAGTTTGAAGCTGTAGGCGCAGGCATGAAAGGCGGCTTGCAGGATTACTTAAACAAATACCAATAAAATTATGGCAATTAATCTTCAAAAGGGGCAGCGCATCAGCCTCGAAAAAAGTAATGGCAGCAAATTACAAAGTGTTTGTGTAGGCATCAACTGGGGCGCTATTGAAAAGAAAGGGCTGTTTGGCTTTGGCACCATCAAAGAGGCGGTTGACCTTGACGCCAGCTGTGCTTTGTTTGACGAAAACAAACGCCTGATAGATGTAATTTACTTTGGCAACCTGCGTGCAAAAGATGGTTCGGTACGCCACAGCGGCGACGATCTTACCGGCGATATGGATGGCAATGACGGATTGGATAACGAAGTGATCACGGTTGATCTTTCATCCATCAGTCCATCGGTAAATTATGTAGCATTTATGCTTAATAGTTTCCGCGGGCAGGATTTTGGATCGATCCCTTTTGCTTCTATCCGAATTTACGAAGGCACGCCAATACGCGTTAACGAGGTTTTTGCAACTTATGATATTGCGCACAGCAAAGAGTTTGCAGGCCATGTGTCAATGGTATTGGGCGTGTTTTACAAAAAGAACGGCGAGTGGAAGTTTAACGCCATTGGCGAACCAACCCGCGACCGCAAACTGGAAGAAACCGTACGTACTGTAGGACAAAACTATTTATAGAGAGTGGTGAATAGTTAGTGGTGAGTTGAAAAAGTTCATTCGCCACTGCCAACTTACCATTCACTACTGACCATTCACCATTCACCACAAAAAACTTAAAAAAATGGAAGGTTCACCTAATAACATAGACCCGATAAACATAACCCCGGTTAGCTTAAATGTTACTCCGGCACCCGGCACTACAACACCGGTAAAATTACTGGATAAGGAAGGCAATGTTGATTTAACCAATATTACCCCTACCGAAGTACAGAAATACGGCGAGGTAGCCAAGGCACTCGATCCTAAGGATGTTAACTCTATCCTTAACTATGGCACCGATGTACAGGCCTCGATGGAAAAGTATAGCAATAACTTTTTAACATCGGTACGCACCTACAATTCGGGCGAGGTTGGCTCCCTGATTAATGATTTGCTTACCGAACTTAATTATATCGATGTAGATGAGTTGAATCAAAACGCGTTCACCTCCTTCATATCGCATATTCCTTTTGTTAAAAAGTTGGTATTTGATGCTAAAAAGCTTTTCCAGAAGTACGATACTGTAATTAACAACATTGATAAGATCACCAATAAGATTAAAGCCGGCAGGGTTAATTCATTGAAGGATAATAGCTCATTGCAAACCATGTTTGATAGCAATGTGACGTACATCCATCAGATGGAAGAATTGATCATCTCCGGCCAGTTAAAGTACAATGAGCTTAGCGAGCAGTTAGCGCAGATGGACGCCAACCCATCGGCCTACAACGACTATGAAATTGCCGACCTGCGCGATTTTGTGAACCGCCTGGATAAACGCCTGGCCGATTTAAAAGTGGTTAGGTTTATTATGCTGCAATCATTGGCGCAGATCCGCGTGGTGCAGAGCAATAATACCACCATTGCCGAGAAAGCCCAGTCGATAGTATCAACCACCATCCCGGTTTGGAAAAATCAGCTTACCATAGCCGTGGCCTTAAATCGCCAGAAGGAAAACGTGGAGATGCAGAAAAAGATATCAGATACCACCAACACCATATTGCAAAAGAATGCCGAGCTGCTTAAACAAAACAGCATCGACGTGGCCCGCGAAAATGAGAAAACCGTGGTATCATTAGATACTTTAAAACGCACCACCGCGTCATTAATTGAAACCCTTACCGAGGTTAAACGCATTCATGATGAGGGCACTGCTAACCGCAAAACCCTCAACACGGAATTGCAAAACCTGGAAGTGGAGCTAAAGAAAAACGTGACCAACGCGTAAGCACAAGTTGTATAAAACAAAAAGGTTTGTTATCCCTCATGCGTGGAGATAACAAACCTTTTTATGTTTAGGCATCTTATATCTGCGAGTATGCGGTAGGCACCAGCAAGGTTGAGGTAATTTTGCTCACCAGCAAGGCATCCGCGTATTCGGGTACGCTGCTTATCTTTTTCCATTGCGGGTCTGCAACAAATGCTTTCCAGTGGGCGTCCTTTGCGGCGAGGTCATCAAAAGTGATCATATAGGTAAGATTGGGCCGGAGCGGACCAATCACCGTTTCGCCCCAAAATACGGGTTTAAAGCCCAGGCGTTTAAAAATGTCTATTTCGCCCTCGTCGTTAAACATCTCAATCTTCTTTTTACCTGCGGCTTCGCTGGCGCTCTGGTATTGCCTTAACTCAAAAATACGACTTCCTTTTTCGGGCGCTACCAGGTGCGGCATGTTTTTAAAGGCTTTCATTAATGAACTCTCAATACGCTCATAAGCAGGGGCGCTGGCAGGGGCATTCAAATAAGCCGACCCAAGTTCCTGGTATTTTTTGTCGCCGTCAAGCAGTGCTTGCAGTTGGTCAACCTTATCAAGGGTGTTGTATTGGGTAAGCACAAATATTTTGGTTTGCCCTTCGGGTTTAAGCTCGGTAAATACACCAACATGGTTAATGCCATGGCCTTTAACGGTGGGGATGTAGGCCTTTTGCAGGTAATCCTCTACCAGTTTTTGCTGGGTTTCATCTTTTAGCGTATAAACCCGCAATTCGTAAAAATCATTAACGGCCGCCCCGGTGTTTACGGTTATGGCTTTGCTTACAGTTGGTAACGCGGAGGCTACCGCGCCGCCGATAATGGTTTTTTTAACAAATGAGCGTCTTTTCATGGCGTATTAATATTGGGTTATAAATATACGGGCAATTAATATAGATGAGTGATTGTATGCCAAATTATCTGTAAGCGATATCAAATGGTTCTTACTTTATCAAAATCAGTTTGTTAAGTTTGTTAAAGCATTCCATTATAGGATCAACCTTCTATCAAACTAAATTAACGGTCATGAATTTCAGCAAATTAGTCCCCAGCATTTTTTATACGGATATTCAATTGGGCATTAAGCTTTTTGTAGAATGCCTGGAATTTAGCATCGCGCATAACGAACTAAATTCGGCTTGCCCGTTCTGCGTTGTTGATAAAGATGGATTGAGCATCATGCTATTTGAAAATAAAGAATACGCCGAAAAAGAACATCCCGAATACCGACTGGTAACCGCCAATATTGAAGAGGTTTACGAAAAAGTGGCAGCAAAATTCCCAGAACTACTGCATCCAAATCTCAGCAAAATAGAACTTCGCCCATGGGGAGCCAAAGAGTTTGCCTTGATGGATGGGCAAATTGGTATCAGGGTGCAGCAGTGGTAGGCTGTTATTGAGAGGAAGATGAGATACATTTTATCTCTCATAAAACTCTTCTCTTATCCTAATCAACAATTGTTTGGCCATCTCTTCGTCTGGCTTATCTGGCAATGCCGATTTTGCGTATAACTCTTTTATCCTATCCATTTTATTTTCAACCATTTGCATTAGCTCATCAAACTCAAATGCGCCGTTGCGAATGCTTAATAAAAAGTCTCTATCGTGCCGGTGAACCATAACCTTTTGATGGAACGCTATCTCTTCTGCCATATTGAGCAACCGAAAGGTATGCATCATGTTTTTAGCATCGTAGTTTTTACCCTGCGATAAAGTGCTTTGAAAACGAGCCTCATTGCGCTTTTCTTCCCACTCTTTATACTCCCGGTACTCTCGGCAATAAACCGAGTATGCATCTTTATTAAAATGCATAACAGCCAAACTTTCCATCCCTTTAGGCACCTGGCTTACCTGCACATCATCCGCATCACGGCCAGAAACTATTCCCCGGAAAAGAGTACCCTCATCCTGGTAATAAAGCAGATACGCATCTCTAAAATGATCCAGCTTTACCAATCCGCAGTTTTGTTGCAACAAGCCCTTGGTTTTAAGCCAATCGTTTAACGGCACAGCACCGCTACTGCCGGCCACATAGCAAAAATCGGGTACAGTTTTACGTTGATGAGCTAACGGCCTGTTAATTTTTTTATTAAGTCCTTTTGCCTTTTTTATTTGTGTTTGCGCGTAACCGGCAAAGGTATCCAGGCAAAGTTTGGATAAAAAGTCCTCCGGCTTTATTAAATCCATCAGCGGGTGCCGGTATAAAACAAACGCCGTGGGCGTGCTTAACAGCTCCAGGATGTTTGGATTGTTTTTGGTAAGCAGCTCAAGAAACCGTTTGATCTCAAAATACACCTCGTCGTTACTTTCATTGGCTACCTGATCTGTAAAAGCAAATCCATACAGTTCCCGTTGGGGCAATATAAAAATGCCTTTTTTATCAATGTCAGAACCCGGCACATTAAGGTTATAGGCCGTACTGCCGCTGATGCAATCCAGCAACATATATTGCTTTTGCTGTAATAGTTGCGGATAGGTCATGATGGTATATATTTTCTGAATAATACATTTAGTTCGTCCGGCAAATGCCGGTGACTTTCAAGGCCTGCGGTTTTACTTTTGCAATAATCCAACGTTTCTTTTAGCCAGTTATTGAGTAATAAAACAGGAGCTATCATTGCTTTTTCGTCTGAAAGCTTTTTCTGCTCCATCAGCTCATCTATGTCGTTTTGGATGTTCCCGTCAGTTATCAATACCCTTAGTTTTTCAAACTCCATAGGTGGTACCGATTGTTTTTCAACTATCCACAAACAAGCCAGGGCCGGGCGTAAAGCATAAAAATAACGCTTCAGTTTTACTTCCTCAGCTTGCAAATCCTGCGTAAGCGTGTTGTGCGCCATTGATAAATAGTGGTGCGCACCCGCTCTGAGCGAAAAGTACCGGGGCATCAACGCGCGAAGCTCATCGGCAAAGCCGGGCTGTTCTGCATAAACTATTGGCGATTGCAGCCATTCATACATTGTACTGTTTGATGTAAGGAAAAGCTTTAATGCTTTACGTAAATCCCATCCGCTTATATCTAACACCTCATCTACAGGGAGCCCGGTAACACCTGTTTGATCGGTTATCTGTAAATAGTGGTTTAATGGTTTTACATATATAAAACGCACATCAAAATCACTATCGGGCGAGGCAAAACCCCAGGCCCGGCTACCCGACTCGCAGGCATACAGTATCTTTATATTTTCTGACCGCTCCAGTTCGAGCAGTTTTTGATGGATAGTTTGTATCATAACGTATTTGTTAAAGATAAAAAATTAAAGAGCGACAACCGGCAGGTGTAGCCAGGATTCGAACCTGTATTCATGTATCGCTACATGTTTTTAACCGACGAAGTAACACCAGCCTACGGCATCTTTAGATTTCCCTTTTGGGGAAGGTTTAGGTATTAGTTTTTTAATAAAAGGGCGAAGAGCAATTAGTGAATTTACTGAGCTACTAAGGCAGGAGTCGAACCCGCGACCTTCTGTTTGCGGCAGACGCTCTAACCGATGGATCACCAATTTACGGCACCTTTTAAGGTTTTAAAAAAGAGCGACAGGCGTTTAGCGGATATGTTTCATTTGGAGTTGAAGTAACGCTAAACAACGGCATCTTTTGTTTTTTAAGGGCGATAAGCAATATGCGCTGGTTACTGCTCTACCAATTGAGCTACAATGAATTGCTCCAAAGGCCGGACTCGAACCGACAGCACGAAGTAGCGCATATTTACGGCACCTTTGCCCCAATTCCTAAAGGGGATTTAATTTTTTATTCCCCTTTAGGGGTTAGGGGTTTTCTCCCGAAGGAAAAAAGCTATATGCCAGGGCAACTGGCAATAAGTGACTATGCCTGCTCTAACCATCTGAGCTACTTTATATTTTTGATAAAGGCCGGACTCGAACCGGCGACCTGGGATGTTGGAAATCGAAGTAACACTCGTTTAACGACACCTCGCATACAGCTTCCCTCCCTTGCGGAGAATTTTGTTTTCAACTCGCTTCCCGGACCGGGGGAACTAAAAAGAGTAACAAGCAATTAGTCTTTCTCATCGTGCTCTAACCAATTGAGCTACTTTGAATTGCTTCAAAGGCCGGGCCCGAACCGGCAACCGCGACGCCCCAAGCGAAGTAAGACTTATTTACGACATCTTTTTAGCCCCCGGTTTGCCCGAAAGAGCTTGATCTTTAATTTTTTTTTTTAAAAGGGCTACAAACAACAAGTGCGAGCTTACTCCTGTGTTTTACCAACTAAACTACCCTTTGCAGGGGCTGGAATCGAACCAGCGTTTCAGGCGGGAAATCGAAGTAACACTTATTTACGGCACCTTTTTTATATTTTTATAAGAAGCAACACGCGATAAGAGACCGGGCCCCCGCTGGTGAGGACTCGAACCTCCATCACGGCTTTCGCCACAGTGCCCTCCCCTTAATTGAGCGAAGTAACCCTTATCTAACGGCATTCTTATGCCCCCCAGCCCCCTAAAGGGGAGCCGAAGGTTTTTACATTCCCCCTTTAGGGGGTTAGGGGGCTATACTTTTGATATGGCTTAAAGCCGCCTGTCCGTTTTCAAGTGCTTCTAACACTTCAAAAACCTTATCGCTCCAGCCGGATACCAGGTAAACACCGTTTTGCATTACCTGTAATGGTACATTACCATAACCCTTTAAATCAAACAGGTATAGCTTTGCCTTTGGCGCAACTGTAGCCTTATAACGTATCCATAGCTTATGGATACGTTCGCCCTCAACAGATGGCGCACTGTTGTACAGCTGGCAGTCGGTAAAAAGCATCACCTTATCTTTTTGCACTTTGCGGTCCAGCAGATCTTTGATCACCAGGTAACCATTGGTGGCGTAACCAACTTCGCCTTCGCGCTTGTAAAACTCCTGCACGTTGCTTAATATGTTATGGCGTGGTATCATGATGGTTTTCCAAAAGTTACCAAACATCCCCACCTCCACATTTTTACAACGCGATTGCAGCAACATGGCCAGCATTAAGCCTATATCGTACATCAATATTTTTGATTTTGCCGATACAGGTGTCTGCATAGAACCAGATACATCGCAGGCCAGCAACACGCGGGTATTTTCATCAAAGCCCCTGATGTTTGCAGCGCTTGCCTGTACCGCTTTTTCTAAAGCATCCAGCAATTCGCCGGTGTAGCCCTTGTTGCCAAACAACATCGTGCTTACCTTTTGAGTTAAACCCTTTAAAGGGGCGGCAGTTGTACCAGCGTTTAATAACTCGCGGTAAGCGGCCAGGTAACGGAATGGGAACTGTTTGGCTTTTGCCACCTGTTCGCCATCGGCCAGGGTTGCGCATACCTTTTGAAAATGCGCGTAGCTTACGCCGGCTTCCTGTATGTTACGCAGGTTTCGCAACAGCGCCATATAGCCCAGTTTACCGCTATCTATCAGTTCTTCCCACTTATCGCGAAACGCTAATGCCTTTGCTTCCGCGCTATCAAAATTCAGCTGACCTAATGCCGATAGTTCGGTTTCCCAGGTGTATGGGGTTTGCAAATCTCCATTCACTATTTTGTTGAACAGGGCTTGTTGCAAGTCGTCCTTAGCCTTTGGGTGCACCAGGAACAAGGCGTCACGCATTTTTATAGCGGTATCGCGGTTATACTTGGCAAACTGGTACTCATCAAAGCGGTTAAACGCAGCCTGTAAACCTTTTTGCATTTGCTTTGATAAGCGGTTCAGTTTTTTAGTGCCTGTACGCTGGTTCAGCATTTGGTAACAGGCCAGTAACTCGGTGATCTCATCGGCACGGTTAACTACCCCGGCTGTAACCCGGGCAACCAAATCGTCGCCCGAGTGCAGCTTAGCCAATTCGGTAATCAGTATTAACGGCACCGAACGCATGTACATTTTAGTACGGGCGTAAACCGCCAACTTACCCACAAATTCGGGCTTACATTTATTAATAATGGCACGCAGGCGTTCCATACGGTCGTCATTTTTTTCGTAAAAGGAATCGCTTAAGCTCCAGGTAACTACCAGGGTATACAGTTCCATCTCTGGCGATAACGCGAAGGCTTTTGCGCCCTCATGATTGGCTAACTGGTTTTGTACTTTGCTTAACAGGTTAAATTTCATTGTGACCTCCTTTATTTGTTTTGATGATACAAAGGTTCACACCCACTGCGCAGTGTATTTGCGCAGTGAAAATTATTTTATTTTTTTTTGAAAAAAGATGGGAAATGGGAGGATTTTGTCTGGAATTAAAAAAATAGCTGCGGGAGTGTGCGATTCTTTCCTTGGGGAAGGGGAGGTAGGGGTTTATTGAGTATTCGTTGACATTATAGATGATCGCTTGTAGAAATACCTCCTTGCCTTTGCGCACATTCCCAAGGGAGGGAAATAACGAAGATGGACTTTTACTACCCTTTAAGTTCGGCAGCAATCGCGTTCAGTAAATAATCTACTTGTTTTTTGTATTTGGGGTAAAGCAATTTTACAGCGGGGTAGGTGCTGTAAAAGGCCGTTTTGTAGTTATTGAGTTTAATAGCAGGCTGATTATTCACCACGCCCCATTCCAGCTGATCTAACAACGCTGTGTTTTGCCCTACGGCGGCTAATACATACGCTGGTTGCTTTACAAATATCTGCTCAAAGGAATAAGCCATCTGCTCTTCGGCGGATGCGCTGTGCCTTTTCAGATATAGCACATATTCGTTAACGGCGGCAGGCGTATTGGTTTTAATGCAAAGGGTACCTAAAAGTTCGGTAAGGCAGGCAAGTTGATAATTGGTACCCTTAATTTTTACCTCATAGTCCGGGCAGCCTGCAGATTCTAATTGCCTAACAATTACCAATGCATCAGTAAATTGCCTATCAGACAGGGCGTGTTTTTTTGAAACGGAAACAAGCTTTTTAAACGCCTGTGGATCGCAATTGGCTTGCGCGGAGGCATTCAGCGTTATGATAAAGAAGATAATAGACAAGGTGGCTGATTTCATCTTTAATGCTTACCGCAATATAACGATAAAATCAGCCGTCTGTTTGACCTATGCCAATTGTATTTTTTCTTTTTTGTTGATATTCACCGGCTGGGGCACTTTTACATAGTAACCAGTACCATCATAAACCCTTTTGCGTGGATGTGCCTGGCAGGCATCGCTGCAGCAACCTTCCATTTTGGTACCACACTCATCGCACTGGGTAAAATGCTCATTACACTCGGGATTGGCACAATTGATCATTTTGGGCGTGGTTTTACCACAGTTACGGCAGGTAGAAATAACCACCGGGTTTACACTGTTTACATCAACCGAAAGGCGGTTATCAAACACGTAACATTTACCTTCAAAATCTTCGCCACCGGCTTCTTTGCCATATTTAATAATGCCGCCGTGTAACTGGTATACTTCAGGGAAACCTTCGTGCAGCAACAACGCAGATGCTTTTTCGCATTTGATGCCGCCGGTGCAATAGGTAAGGATCTTTTTATCCTTGTATTTAGCCAGCTCGTTGATCATCGCCGGGAAATCTCTGAAATTTTCAATATCAAGCGTAACCGCGTTTTTGAATTTACCTAATGAGTGTTCGTAGTTTGAGCGTACATCCAGTACCACCACATCGTCGCGGTCTTTCATCGCCATAAACTCTTTTGGTTCCAGGTGTTTGCCGGTTTTCTGTTTTGGATCGATCATTTCCGGATCACGCAGGCCCGAGTAAACAATCTCGGCCTTGTGCCGCACATGCATTTTTACAAATGAAGGCTCGGGCACTTCGTCAACCTTAAAATCAATACCTGCAAAACGCTCATCGGCGTGTATGGTATCCATATAGGTTTTACAGGCTTCTACACTGCCTGACACGGTACCGTTAAGTCCTTCATGGGCCACAATAATACGACCGGTTAAACCTAAGTTTTTACAAAATTTTAAATGATCGGCAGCAAATTGCTCCGCATCGGCTATTGTTGAATAACAATAGTACAGTAGTGTATTATATATTGCCATAATCCATTGATACTGCTGCAAACAGTGTTAAATGAGGCGCAAAGATAGTGTTTTTAGGAGAAAGGTAAAAGGTTAAGGGCGAAAGGCTGCGAGACCGCTTTTAGTGACTTGTGTTATCACTTGTTTTTGCCTTATCTTTCTGCCTTTAAATATTAAACACAATGAGAGCCGTACTCCAACGCGTTACCGAAGCAAGCTGCACAGTTGATGGTGAAATTACCGGGCAAATAGGTTTAGGCTTCCTGGTATTATTGGGTATTGAAGATGCCGATACCGAAGATGACCTTACCTGGCTTGCCAATAAAATTGCCGGCATGCGCGTTTTTGGCGATGAAAACGGCCTGATGAACAAGGCCCTGGCCGATGTGAATGGCGATATTCTATTGATATCGCAGTTCACCTTGTTTGCTCAAACAAAAAAGGGGAATCGGCCATCGTTCATTCGCGCTGCCCGGCCGGATAAGGCTATCCCCATGTATGAGCAAATGATCAAAACATTAGAAACTATTACAGATAAAAAGATCGCTACAGGCATTTTTGGAGCCGATATGAAAATAAGCTTATTGAACGATGGGCCTGTTACTATTATGATGGATACAAAAGATAAAGACGCACACTAAAAAAATTGAGAAACTTTTTATGGAAATTAAAGAAGCGCAGCATCTTGTAGATAAGTGGATAAATACCACGGGTATCAGGTATTTTAATGAGCTTACCAATACCGCTATTTTGATGGAGGAAGTGGGCGAGGTAGCCCGTATTATGGCGAGGCAGTATGGTGAGCAATCATTCAAAAAATCGGATACAGAGGTTAACCTGGCTGATGAAATGGCAGATGTTCTTTTTGTACTCATATGCCTGGCTAACCAAACCGGTATCGACCTCACGGATGCATTGGAAAAGAATATGGAAAAGAAAAGCATCCGTGATGCCGACCGGCATAAGAATAACGAGAAGCTGAAGTGACACTTTAAAGAATTATGTTTTGATAATATAAATAAAACGGAATTTAATTTGTTTTATTTATATTATTATATAATTTAATACGGCAATCTTCGTTTCAATCAAAAACTAAATTGCCTTATTATGAAAATTAGTATCATCTCCTTAGTGTTGTTATCGGCGCTCATGGCCTGCAACCGCGCACCCGACGAAAAGCTCAAAGTGGCTAATGTAGAATTGATGGCCCCGCCAGAAGGCTATAAAAACCGAGTGGCGGAAAAGGCAATGGATAAAACCGATGCCCGGGCCGACAGTAAAGCCCCTGTTAACATACCAGTAGATACCGCGAAGAAGATTGTTAAAGAGGGCGAGATCAGATTTGAGTCAAAGAATCTAAAAGCAACCCGCGATAAGATTTTAGTATCGTTAAAAAGCCTTGGCGGTTATGTTGGTGAAGAAAACGAAACCAACAACGGCGATAATAACCGCCGGGAATACGACCTGAAAATACGGGTACCATCAAAAAACTTCGACCGCTTTTTGGATACTTTATCTTCCAATGCAGATCATATTGATGCCAAAAACATCCGGGTAAAAGATGTTACTACAGAGTTTATCGACATTACCACCCAGCTTAAAAATAAACAACTGCTGGAAAACCGTTACCTGGAGTTGCTAAAACGTGCAACAAAAACAAGCGATTTATTGGAGATAGAAGATAAACTTGAGTCTATCCGTACCGATATAGAAACCACTCAGGGCCAATTGAACTATTTAAACAGCCAGGTGGCGTTTAGCTCCTTAGATATCACATTTTACAACATCCCAACCGCAGAGCGGGCCGATGAACAATTTAACACCAAATTTAAAAACGCCGTTGCCGAAGGTTGGGATATCCTGAAAACTTTATTTTTTGATACCATTATGCTTTGGCCGGTAATATTTATTGGCTTTGTGGGTGTATGGGTGTACAGGAAGAGGAAGCGGAATAGGAGAGTGGAAAATGGCGATGAGCAAAAGTAAGAAAGCGGTAATAGCATGTTCCAGAAACCAGACTTACGAAGTTTTAAAAACTTCGTAAGTCTTTCGGCGCTATAACTCATCAGATGAAAATTCCTTCCTTATACCAGCTTCACCAACCGCTCGCCATCCAAAACCGGGATAGCGGTGGTAACATCAACCTGTAAACAAAACTCAATATCCTTTTCGATACCTAATTTTTTGAGGCGTTCGCCGTGGGATGTTTTTTTGAGGTAGCCGTTTATATCGTGCTTACCTACCTGGAAAAGATCATAGGCGGCAATGGCGGCGTCATCCAGTTCAAAACCACTTGATTTAAGCTGATCTACAACCGCGCCGGCAAAAAGGGTATCCTCCAGGTTAAAGTTGTTTTTCCAACCGGCACATACCAGCAAAATATTTTCATTTTGTGTTTTAAGCCAGTTGCTTAAAGCCGTAAGGTTAAGGAAAGATCCTATCGCGATTTTTTTCGCGGCTCTTGACAAATGCAGCGCGTGGGTACCATTTGTGGTGGTAAGCACCACCGTTTTGCCGGCAACCTTTTCAATCGTGTATGAAAATGGCGAATTGCCAAAATCAAAACCTTCCACTACTTTTCCGTCGCGCTCTGCTGCCAAAAGGTAATCCAGCCCTTTCTCTCTATATGCGGCACACTCCTCAACCTGTGATACCGGGATAATAGCCTCAGCACCGTTTTCAATACCATAACATATAGATGATGTTGCCCTGAAAATATCAATAACCACTACAATGTACTTTTCAACATTAAAGAGCGGCAATAAAGCCGGGGTTAGGCAAACGTGTAAATTATTAGTCATTAGTCAATTGTCATTGGTCATTGGTCTTGCAAAGTCTTTGATCATTGCAGGAATTAAAACCAACTAATGACCAATGACTAATGACCAGTGACTATTTATAAAACGGTGGTTTTACAACTTTAGCTTTCACTTTGTTGTCCCTTATGCTTACATAAATCTCGGTGCCTTCTTTGGCAAATTCGGTATTTACGTAGCCAAGGCCTATAGCTTTTTGCAGCGAGTATGATTGGGTGCCCGAGGTTACTTTACCAATATGGTTACCATCGGCATCAACAATTGGATAATCATGACGTGGAATGCCGCGGTTTATCATTTCAAAACCAACTAACTTTTTGCTTACACCTGCAGTTTTTTGCTGTTGCAATGCTTCAGAATTGGTAAACTCTTTATTGAATTTGGTAACCCAGCCCAGGCCGGCTTCTAATGGCGATGTGGTATCGTCGATATCATTACCGTAAAGACAAAAGCCCATTTCTAAACGTAAAGTATCACGTGCGCCTAAACCAATTGGTTTAATGCCAAAAGGCTCGCCTGCCTTGAAAATAGCATCCCAGATCTGTTCGGCATATTGATTTTCAAAATAGATTTCAAAGCCGCCCGCGCCGGTATAGCCGGTTGCCGAAATAACTACATTATCAACGCCGGCAAAAGTTCCTTTTTTAAAGGTGTAGTATTCCATTGATACCAGGTCAACATCGGTAAGGCTTTGCAAAGCTTCGGCTGCTTTAGGGCCCTGGATGGCTAACAGGGAGGTACGATCTGATATATTTTTCATATCAACGCCTTTGGTATTGTATTTTACAATCCAATCCCAGTCTTTATCAATGTTTGATGCGTTAACAACCAGCATATAGGTTTTATCGTCAATACGGTAAACCAGCAAATCGTCAACTATGCCGCCATCTTCATTTGGCAGGCATGAGTATTGTACTTTACCATCATAAAGCTTTGATGCATCATTACTGGTAACACGCTGAATAAGGTCGAGCGCGTTTTCGCCTTTTAAAATAAATTCGCCCATGTGGCTTACATCAAACACACCTACCGCTTTGCGTACGGTTTCGTGTTCGGCGTTGATACCAGCGTATTGCACAGGCATATTGTAGCCGGCAAAGGGTACCATTTTGGCACCGGTTTTTATGTGTACATCGGTTAAAGCAGTATTCTTCATGCAGTCAGTCAAATAAGCCGCAAAAGTAATTATTTATAACCGGAAATGAGAGGGAAGTATGAATCTGATACGGGTAAATCGCTCTTTAAGTTTCCAGGTAGGAACAGGTAGCTGCTACGCAGCACCCGGTGTGGTTGTTTTAAACAACCACAAACATTTTTTTGCTCCATAGGAGTTGCCTGTTTATATTGAATATTTATACCCACCCCGGTTTTCTGGCGAAGGCATCAGAATTGGAATCCTCGTTTTAACACTACAATCTACCTAAACCAGCGCAGCACTTAGCGTTTCATAAAACTCAACAAGTTCTTTGGCTACCTTATTTACATCGTGCTGCCGCTCTACCAGCTTTCGGGCATTTAAACCAACGCTTTTGCAAAAGTCCTCATCGGTAATGCAACGTTCAATGGCCTGGTAAAACTCATCCTGGTCATTGGCAATCAGTATGTTTTCGCCGTTGGTAAAGTTGATCCCTTCGGCCCCTAATGAGGTAGAAATAATGCACTTCTGCATGGCCATGCCTTCAACAATTTTTACACGCATACCTCCGCTCGATAACAGGGGTACTATCATGATGGCCTTGCTGTTTACAAACTCAAAGGCATCATCAACTTCGCCCTGGATAAAAATTTTACCCATCACTTCGTAGTCATCAAAACGCTCGGGGATGTTATGGCCGGCCACGTAAAACTTAACCCGCAAATCGCCCTCGGTAAGGTCTTTATGAAAATTGTCAATAAACCATTCTATTCCCTCGCGGTTGGGCAACCAGTCCAGCGATCCCAGGAAAAACAAGCTCGGGAACTCTGTTTTACTAAAATCGGGCTTATAGGTTGTAAGGTCGATACCCACGGGGATGATCTCTACCGGGATAGTTGTTCCGTACGATATAATGGTTGCTTTATCCTCGGCAGTAAATACTGCTATGGCATCAAAATTATTAAGCTGCTGTAACTCATAATCCTTAATACGCTTGGCCACCATGCGCAGGTACCATTTTTTAAATAAGTCGCTTTTTTGCTCGGCCAATCGTTCCCAAACCTGGTGCTCAATATTGTGCGACCGGTAAATAAGCTTAGCTTTTGAAACCTTACGAACCGCGGCCAGGTATGGCGTCACAAATAAACCTTCAAACTGAATGATATCATAATCATCCCGCTTCAATTCGCGCACTAACAGTTTTTCAAATTCGGGATCATAAAACCTATCAACATTGTTTGATTTTTTACGAAACAGGTTCACCATGGCATCAACCATAGATACGCTGATGTTGATTTTGTAGGAAGTATACTGTATTTTATCCTGTAGCTCGTCGCGCTCATGCGAACCGCCGCCATAAGTTTGCGCATCTAAAGATACCAGCGATACATCATGCCCCAGGACAATTAACCCCTTAATGGTGTTACATACCACTATGGCATATCCGCCATTTTGAGGAAATGGGACACGATGTGTTAAAATAAGTATCTTCAAAAGCTTGATGGGTTTTCACAAAAATACCATCCGCGGCGTGTTTATCAAAGCAATGTGGCTAAAAAATACGCAGCTGCGGATCGCTCACCCTGAAAGTTTTACGGTGGTATGGCGTAAAGCCTATCCTCATTACGGTTTCGCGGTGCTTTGTGGTAGGATACCCCTTATTGGTGTGCCAGTCATATTCGGGATGCTCGGCGGCAATCCTCAGCATATAGTCGTCCCGGTAGGTCTTGGCCAGAATCGATGCCGCCGCTATGCTGAAATATTTACCATCACCCTTTACAATACACTCGTGGGGGATATTGGCATATTTTTTAAAGCGGTTACCATCAATAATTAAAAACTGAGGTTGTGTGTGTAGTTTTTCGATAGCCCGGTGCATGGCCAGGAACGAAGCGTTGAGAATATTGATCTCATCTATCTCAAAATTATCCACAGAAGCTACAGCGTAAGCAATGGCTTTTTCCTCTATCTCGGCACGCAGCTGGTACCTGATATCTTCAGTTACCTGTTTAGAGTCGTTTAATAAATGATGATCAAAATCCGGTGGAAGAATCACCGCGGCCGCAAACACCGGCCCAGCCAAACAACCACGTCCGGCTTCATCACATCCCGCTTCAATTAACTCATGCTGATATCTGGCCGCTAACATGGGGGTAAAGATATGAAGAAGTATCAAGTAGTAAGTATCAAGTATCAAGACAGAAGAAACGTGAGCTAAAAAGCGGGAGCTATAGAACTAAATTGTACCATTGAAGCCAAAAATTCGTGAATTTCGCTCCAATTCGGGTAATTCGTGTGCACTAAAATATCCGCAGTGTAAGCAGCGTAATATCATCAATAGGCTTACTCTTATGTACCAGGTTCAAATGATCTAAAAGAGCATCATTGAAATTATCGGGCGATAGATGGCCGTTGGCTTTCACAAATTCAAGTAGTTTGTCTTCGTTCCAAACCCGGGTACTGGTCGATTCAAAATCCATCAAACCATCGGTGTAATTTACAATAAGGCAGCCGGGGTCCATATCTATCTCGCCTTCATTTAAAAAGGGGAGCTCTTCAAAAACGCCTATCATGGTGGTGCCAAGCTTTAACGGAATCGCTTCCCCATCTGAATAAAGTATGGTAGGGTTATGGCCGGCATTGATGTAATTAAGTTTACGTTTCTTTTCGTTATAGCGGGCCAGGAAAAGCGTGATAAAACGCTCACCCTTGGTATTGTTGAGCACAATTTTATTAAGGCGATCAATAATATTAGTCAAATCATCCTCTACCGCGGCCCAGGCATGCAAACTGGCCTGAAAATTAGCCATGAGCAAAGCCGCCGAGATCCCTTTACCCGATACATCGGCAATACACCATAAAAACTCGGTTTCGTTAAGGCGGATAAAATCAAAATAATCGCCGCCGATGTTTTGATGCGGCAGGTATTTGGCACCAATCTCTACCGCGTCATCTTTATGCATCCTCATCGGGATCAGCATATTCTGCACTTCAACGGCCAGCTCCATTTCGCGCTGAAAGCGTTCGGATTGTAAACGTTCGCGGAAAAGCTTTTTATTTTCTAAAGCAACAATAATCACATTCATCAGGGTCTGAATGAAGTTGAGATCATTGCTTAGCATTTCGCCCGATGTGTTAAAATCGCCAATGAGGGCGTAGGCCAATGCTTTGCTTTTATGGTAAATGGGAATAAAGTAGTTGTATTTGCGCAGGGTGTGATCCTCATGATCGGCAATGGAGGTGGGCGATTTTACTTTGCTTAGCTTGTTACAGGCCTTGCTAAGTACCATGGCCGACTCCATATCGCCCCCATATTTAGAAATGCATACAAACTTATCATCTTTTTCTATCAAAAAACGGAGCTTGCCAACCTGCAGGTAATTTTGCAGGATAACCTCAAGCATTTGGATAAGTATAGGGGTTGCGATGTTTTTATTAATAGCGCGGGTGATCTCCAATAAAGAGTTCAACTCCGATTGCCGTTTAAGCAACAGCCTGATTAATTCGTCTTCGCCAGAACTATCGTCTTTGTATTGCATTTGTTGTTAGTACGCCTGACTAAAGTAAAAAAATATTTTCAAATGCGCGTACTTTGTGATTTTATATCGAACGCATCGCGTAGCACTATAGTAACCAGGTTAAAAGCGTATACCAGCATCATAATGGCCAAACCCGGAATAATGGCAAGATAAGCCGAATCCATCACAATATAGCCATAATGTTCTTTTATCATTCCGCCCCAGGTAGGCATTGGCGGCTGCGCCCCAAAACCAAGAAAGCTAAGACCGGCTTCGAGCAGTATAGCAGATGCAAAATTTGACGATGCCAGTACCAGCATAGGGCCGGTGATGTTTGGTAAAATATGCCTGGTAATGATGCGCCTGTTATTAAAGCCAAGCGCGCGGGCCGCCTCTATGTATTCTACTTGTTTTAAGCTCATTACCTGCCCCCTAACCAGGCGGCCAACCTCAACCCACATGGATAGGCCTACGGCTATAAATATTTGCCACAAACCCTTACCTAACGCAAATGAAATGGCAATAACCAATAGCAAGGCCGGCAAGCTCCATAATATATTCATGAGCCAGCTTAGCGTGGCATCTATCCAGCCGCCAAAATAGCCTGCAATGGCGCCAATGGTTACACCTAACAGCATACTGATAATAACCGCCATTAGCCCAACAGAAAGCGAGATACGTGTACCCAACAATAACCGACTCAGCAAATCGCGACCATAAATATCGGTGCCAAGCCAGTAAGTTTTGGTTACTATCTGCTCGTTTTTAATCCTATCGTTAAAGTTTTTGTATATCTCCGCGCTTTTTTCGCAGCTTAGGGTAGGGTTTAATAATACTTTGTTAAAATGATAGCGTGGTTTAATGCCGGTTACTACTTCAAAAATATTATACGCTTTTTGATCGG
Source organism: Mucilaginibacter flavus (assembly GCF_030409315.1). Lineage (GTDB taxonomy): Bacteria > Bacteroidota > Bacteroidia > Sphingobacteriales > Sphingobacteriaceae > Mucilaginibacter > Mucilaginibacter flavus. The sequence goes on from NZ_JAUFPS010000042.1 coordinate 94,118, forward strand.
GCTTATCCTCGTTGCCTATGTATTCATTTACATGGATAGAATCCTGCTTAAAGTAATAGCCTGTTATCGGAATTTCGCGGTAAAAGGATGGCTGCCCAAACAGCATCCTGCTAAAAAAGCCCACGGTATCTACCTGTTCGCTTTTACGGATGTGCAACATCATGAACTTAGCGCCGGGTTTTTTAATGCTTAGCTGTATGGTCATGTTATTGGCCAGCGGCGTGTTATCCGGCATTACCAGGTAACCTAATATGGCAACCAGCAAAGCAACAGCTATATAAATTAGCCCCGCCAGGGCAATTTTGTTACGCTTAAAGGCGTTCCACGTTCTTTGTGAGGGGGTAAGCTGGGCCAATAGTTAATGTTGCTGTTGGCTAAATATCGTTAAATAGGCGCAATAAGCAATCAACGGGGGTACAAATTACATTGATATTAAAAAGCAACAACGCTTATCTAACCTCGCGGCCTTTCCACTGGTACTTTTTGTTACTACCTATCAGGCCCATATAAGCCAGGTAAACCACGTGCACCGGTATGGTAATAACCAACAGTGTAACCAGGTAACTCCGCTTAAAAAACGAGGTTACAGGGATAAGAAAGATGGCTTCAAATAAATATTTGAGTAAAAACTGTACGGCAAAAAGTTTTAAAATATCGATAAAGAAAAGGCCCAGGAAAAAGTTAAGCAACATGGATACGTTAAACAACCAAAATATAAGCCCTATAATCACTATCTTTTTATCCTTGTACACCGTAAATTTTGATGCCCAGCGTTTGCGCTGCTGCATAAACTCTTTTAAATTGGGCTTGGCATGCGTATAAACTATTGCATCTGTTTGTTTAATGAAACCTATGCGGCCGGGGTATCTAACGGCCACTTTTTGCAGTAATAATTCATCATCGCCAGAGGCCAGCTGATCTATCCCTTTAAAACCGCCAACCTCGTTAAATACATCTTTACGGTAAGCCATATTAGCGCCATTACAGGTTGATGCCCTGCCATTGCCAATAAACGCCGCGCCTATACCAATTAAAAAAGAAAACTCCAATGTTTGCATCAGTTCAAATACCGATTTTTCCTGGAAAAACGTAACCGGTGATGAGATCAGTACCGGGTTTTGGGTTTCGTAATAGTTTACAATGGTTGATATCCATTTGCTGTTCATCCTGCAATCGGCATCCGTGGCTACCATCAGTTCGCCGGTAGATAATTGAATAGCTTCGGTTATGGCTTTCTTTTTATAGGAGTTTAATGGCTGATCTTCATTAAGCTTAAGCAGGGTAATGCCTTGCCCGGCAAAACTTTCAATAACCGCGGCTGTATTATCGGTTGAATGATCGTCAACAATAATAACTTCTAAAAGGTGTTTGGGATAATCCTGTGCCAGGATATCGCCTATAGTAAGGTGGATGGATTCGCCTTCGTTGCGGGCCGCTATTAAAATGGTTACCCTGGTGTTAAAAGATGTTTTAACTGCCGGCGATATGGCTTTTATACTAAACCAGCCCTTTACCAAATAAACAACAAATACCAGGTAAATAGCGGTAAACGATAACGAAATGATACTAAGCAGTGCGATCAAAGAATTTGAGTTTTAAAACAAATAAAGAGCCTAAAATAGCCGGAATAATTAAATTAATAAGCCAAATAGAGGATACCCCTGCAATTATGGCCAGTTTTTGATCGGTTATGTAAACAAACAGGTGGGCCGCGGTAAAGCCACGTACGCCAATATCAAACAAATCAAGCGAGGGCACCAACGCCGATATCAGCAAAAACAGCATCAGCATCATAAACATGTTAAACACCTGCATTTGCGGAACCAGCATCTGAAAAACAAGATAATATTGCATGGAAAATGTAATATACCTTGCCAGGCTAAAACCCATAATCCGTATCAACTCATTGGTTTTATAACGACCCAAAACCTCAAAAAAACGATGGTATTTACGTATAAAGCCAATTTTATCAAATATGGTAACCATCCATTTGATGTGAAAATATATCACCAGCTGTATGGTTGCCAATATTGCACAAACAACAATTACCGTAGCATATATCCAAACCTTATCATGAACAAAGTTAAATACAAACCAAACCATTGAAATTACGCCCAACACGTTGGTTACCAGGCCCTGGCTAAACGAGCCCACCCCCATGGCAAATATGCCGGGTATACGTTTGCGGTTGGGTAAAAACATTACGCGGCCACCATATTCGCCTATGCGGTTTGGCGTGGTAACGGCCCAGGTAAGGCCGCAAAAAACAGATTCAACTGCCTCCCATAACGTAATAGTAACCAGCGTTTTGCTAACGTAACGCCATTTTAAAGCCTCCAGAAACCAGTTTACAAACATCAGCAATACAACCACCGTCATGGTTATTATTACCCTGGTTGCACTAAGGCCCGAAGCCAGATGCTCAAACTCCTTTAAGTCGTTGTTTTTTTTGGAAAACTGCCTGTAAATAAACCATGCAGCAACTATTAATATACCGGCCTTAAGTAAAAAAGAAACAATTTTTTTGGCAGACGAAGTCAATAAAGTAAAATTTACGCAATAGTACAAAAAAAATGGAGCAAGGATTAGCTTGCCCCATATAACGTAATACCGTTAGTTTTGTTTACTTTAATCTTGCTTTAAAAAAGGCTATGGTATTTGTATAAGCGTCGGTTGTGGCAGCACTACTGTAAGCCGGGTTGCTTGGGTTTGCAAAACCATGGTCGGCATCATATTGGTGCAGGTATAGTTTTTTGCCTGCCGCTTTCATATCGGCATCAAATTTACCAACCACTTTAGGGTTTATCCATTGATCTTTATTGGCAAAATTGCCTAATACATCGCCGTTCAAGGTTTTTAACCGGGCAACATTCTGCTCGGGCATGCCGTAGTACATTACCGTACCCACTAATTTCTTACCGGCAAGCAAGCCTGTTTGTAAACTCCAGCCACCGCCAAAGCACCAGCCGATTGTCGCGATGTGCGCTTTAGGACCGGTGTAGGCAAGCGCGCCATTAATAATGGCTTTTGCCCTATCCTCGTTAACGGCCTGCATTAATTTACCAGCATCCTGCGGGGTAGTGGCTACTTTACCATCGTAAAGGTCAAGATCGATGATGTTTACATTGCCCAGATCGTTATAGATCTTTTCCGATTCGCGTTTTACAAAATCGTTCAGTCCCCACCATTCGTGAATTACCAGGATATAGTTATTGGTTGGTGTTTTGGCTTTTAGCAGGTAAGCTGTCGACTCTTTACCATCGGGGGTTTTGTAAGTAATATTTGTGCCGATGCTGCTTTGAAAACGGATAGGCAAGGGCTTTAAGTGTGCCATGCGGAAGGTTGGGTTGGAGGCCAGCATGGCAAAACGCTGTGTTGCCGATGGATTGCTGCAACAAACTACTTTACGCTGCGCATAAGTAAAGGCGCTAATGCCTATAAACAGAGTTAGGAGGATTAATTTTTTCATGAGTTTTTTGCTGATGTTTAAATGTACAACAAATACGCTATTGAAATGATTTGCGTTGCCTGTATTAAAAGCTTAAAGCAGAATGTTTAAGGCCTAAAGCTGTTGGGGAATAAATAAGCTATTGCTTACCTCAAATAAACAGCATCTTCCTGGCCTTCTTCATCAAGTACCACGTCAACATGTTCTTTAATTACGGTTGATAGGGCCATGCCTGCAAAATCGGTACTTACAGGGAAACTTTTGTGGTTACGATCTATCAAAATAGCGGTGCGGAGTTTTTTCAAAGGCACATCCAGGAAAACGCCAAAACCATAGGCTAATGTTTTGCCGCTGTTTAGTACATCATCAACCAATATCACAACCTTGTTGCTGCAGTCGTTTACATCAAACTCAATATCAGCCTGCAAACTGCTGCTTTGCTTATCAAGCTGTATAGTTAACAGCTTGCTTTTAAAAGGTGCGATGTCATCCAAAATTGTCTTCAACCGGCTGGCAATGTGGTTACCGCGTGGTAGTATGCCTGCAATGATAATCTCTTCCTCATCGAAATTATCTTCCAGTATCTGGTAAGCCATGCGCTCAAGCTTTTGCTTAATTTGCTGCTGGTTTAATATCAGGAGTTTCTTTTCAGACATGGAGTAGAAATTTGTTGGAAAGTTTGAATGTTGAAACGTTGTAATGCTGTTTTTATGCTGTAAATATACGAGTACATTTTAACCTTACAACATTGTAACATTTCAACTTTACAACCTCCTGTAACAACACTTTATTTTTTATACGGCACAAATACAAAGTTTGCCCCCTCGGGTACAATTACAAAAACGCACATAAAATCGTCGGGGTTTTTGTAGTTTTTAATGAAGCGGTCTTTTAGTTCGGGTTTGATAACGCCACGTTCGGTAAACTCTTCGAGGGTTGAGGCGTGAATGCTCCATTCCGAGTTCAGGTCATGCCTGTCTAATATCACTTCGCCCAATTTTACTTCATGCTGATGGGCTACAAAAATAGGGTAGGATGAGAGGCCCTCCATCATGATCTCGACGGCTACCTCGTGAATGGAATCTTTAAAAAACTTAAGTTCCCGCTCTAAACTCAGCAGCGGACTATCCTTCGCGGCGGCCTTTTGTTGGTCGTCGCTCCCTTCATTTAAAAGATCTTCGGGTTGCATATAACACGATTTTATGTATTATAAAAAGAAAGCGTCATTGCGAGGAACGAAGCATTTCGTTTTTTGAGTATCGCTTGAACGCTGGCAACGACTCACGCCGGCTACGCTTCGCTGGCCGACCCTCTCTCCGGCTAAAGCCGCCTAGAGGGTGAAAACTGCCTTTATTTTTCCACCCCTCTATGCGATGCAGTCGGAGAGAGGGGCAGACGGGCAAAGCCTCGTCGGGGTGAGTCGTCCCTTGGTTAGTTTACGTCAAAGGCCGCGGATTTCAAAACGCCCCTTGACGTTTGTTTTTTCAAATCAAATTACCGGCTTACTTCCAGTATTTCAAACTCGATTTTGCCGGCTGGTACGGTAATTTCAATTTTTTCGCCTACTTTTTTGCCTAACAAGCCTTTGGCGATTGGCGATGCCACAGATATTTTCCCGGTTTTCATATCGGCTTCACTTTCGGCCACCAGTTGGTAGCTCATGGTAGCGCCGTTTTTTAGGTTTTTAATTTTCACTATCGATAATGCCAAAACCTTAGATGTATCTAATTTAGATTCATCTAATAAACGGGCATTGGCAAGGGTTTCCTGCATCTGGGCTATTTTGGCTTCGTGCAAGCCCTGCGCTTCTTTGGCGGCATCGTATTCGGCGTTTTCAGATAAATCGCCTTTATCGCGCGCCTCGGCAATTTGTTTTGATATATCCGCGCGCCCGGTTGTTTTTAACCGTTGTAACTCTTCTTTTAATTTCTCTAAACCATCTTTGGTAAAGTATGATACCTCTGCCATAACACGTAATTTATTTTCTGTTTATTCTATTGGTCGTACCAAAAAAAACCGCCCTCCCTTTTTTAAGAAGGACGCAATGACTATAAAAACAAACAAGACTATAAGGCCTGTGCCACATAGTCTTGCTTTGATTAAAACGAAGATAAGGGAATTAAGTTTTAATATGCAAATTTATTTAGATGTGCAGATTTCAAATTACAGATGTCAAATGCTTAAAAAACTATCTAAATCATCATTAATATTGGGCATCATCTGCATATTTGCACACCTGAAATCTGCACATTATTGCAGCCCAACCAACTTCTCCGCCATCACTTCGCTTATTTTGCGGTAGGAGTCAAACGTCCAGCCGGCTACGTGGGGGCTCAGGATCACTTTGCCGCTTTGGCGTAATTCTTCGTACCAGGCCTGCTCGGCCAAGGTAGGAAATTTTTCTACTTCCAATACATCAAGTCCGGCACCTAAAACTTTGCCTTCTTTTATGGCTTTTAATACCGAGCTTACTTTGGCTGTTTTACCGCGGGAAGTGTTGATGAAAAATATGGGCTTTTTAAAATAAAACAGGTAGTCGTCATCTACCAGTCCATTGGTTTCATTGGTGAGTGGGACGTGTACACTTACCACATCGCTTAGTTTTACAATTTGCTCCATGCTTACTTCGCGGGCATAGCGGTCACTAAAACCGGTTTTATATTTATCGAAAGCGATAACATCAACCTGGAAACCTGATAGTTTGCGGGCGAAGCTATGCCCCATGTGGCCATAACCGATGATGCCTACCGTTTTACCTTTCAATTCGTAGCCACGGTTGCCTTCACGCTCCCATTTGCCATTTCTTATCTCAAAATCGCCACGATTAAAATTATTCATTAATGAAAGCAGCAATCCTACAGCGTGCTCGCCCACCGCGTCGGAATTACCTTCGGGCGCGTTAATTAATTGGATACCTTTTTGCGCGGCATAGGCTTCGTCGATATTATCCATACCGGCACCCGCCCGGCAAACAAACTGCAGGTTGGTGGCGATATCAAAAACCGCCTTATCAACCTGGAATTTGGAGCGGATCACCAAACCGGTATAATCGCCGATGATCTGCATTACTTCTTCGGTTTTTATAGTTGGGCGATAATCGCAGGAATACCCTTTAGCTTGTGCAATTTCCATAAAAATGGGGTGCACATCATCAACAATAAGAATGTTATTTTTCAACTGAACTGTATATTTTTAATAAAGCTTCAAATTTACTAAACATGCATGAAACTTACACAGTTACCTTTTTAAGCCGCCGCTTAATTACAAAAGGGCGACGATATAACCGCCATTTTTACTACCCCAATAAACTGGCACGGGAATAGCTAACTATATATGAGGTCAATAAGGCTTACGTAAATTAATTGCCCATACCATGAAATCATTAAAACAAATAGGCACCGATATAAAACAATACTCAGATCACCTTGCCCATGATGGCTTTAAACAGGTATTTGACCATATAGACCAGCTAAAAATTAAAAATGGTGTTGATAAGCTTGGTTTAGATAAATTTATTAATCAATGCGCAATCATGGCCGCCGGTACCGGGGCTATATCCGGCAGTGGAGGCATTTTAACCATGGTAGTAGGCATGCCGGTAGATATGGTAAACCTGATAACCCAGCAATTTAGGGTTACTATGGCTATTATGTACTATAACCGGGGCAGTTACCAAATGGGCTTCGATGAGTTCATGAAAATGGTAGCGATATCCTTTAAAGTAGAAACTGGCGTAGCCATCACCAAAACCATGATGGAAAGCATTGCCGAAAAAGTAATCCTCAATTTAGGTGTGCGCACTGCCGAACGGTTGGTGCCCGTAGTAGGGGCCGTTATTGGCGGCACTACCAATTATATCTTTATTAAACGCATGGCTAAATCTGTTAAAGATATTCAGTTGGAGCCGGTTGTGATTAGGGTGAATTAATAGCACTTAAGTAATATAAAAAAAGCGATGGGTAAACCTGTCGCCCTTTTTATTGATTTATTTTCGCTTTATGTAATAGCTAAAGGTTATGAACATGAACTTGGGCTTTTTCCCTTTTAATTTTGAAAACCGCGTGTTTTCTATCTGAAACTTTACTTCAAACCCCTTACCCTGTTGCGTGAGCGACAAAAGATCAGCCGGCATTTTATAAACGCCCATGTAGTCTTTTACCGGGGGCTTGTATTTTCCCAGCGTTTTAGGGTCGATAAATATTTTATTAATAACGTCTGTAGGATCAAACCTAAAGGTTTCCTTATTTATCGTTAAAAAACACACTTTATTTAAAAGAGTACGATGTTTAAACGTTATTAAATTTTGGTTATCGTCAAGGCTATCAACCGTATAACCGGGACTAAAATCAAAATCATACCCTTTAATATCTCTGACAGATGAGGCTATGTTAAATTCATAGTCGTCATTAATTTTTTCTACAGAATCAGTCGCAAAATAATAAGGCTCAAAATGTCCAAGTCCCAGGTGGGTTTTAGCCCACTCATATTTCAATTCGCGAAACTCATAGCGGCTGTACAAACCTGTCATTGGAAATTCTTTATGTCTTAGCTTCCCTAATGAGTCAGATACTGCTTCCAGATTTTTATTAAAATAAGGTTGTAATGCTGTAAGATCATACTTATCAATAAAATACTGCAACGCTGCAACAGCAGCGCTACCATCCTTTACGGTAACCTTAGTGCTATCAACAACAGTAAATTTGTCGTTTTTTATCGCATTATTTTTTTCAAAAAACTTAACAATAATCCTCCTTTGCGAATACATAGAAACCGTGAACGCGCTTTGCGGCCCGTATACAGATAACAACGTAAGCATGCACAGGGATATCGGTATCAGCTTTATATTTTGCTTTTTAAATGCCAAAAAGTAAATCGATATAAACAATAGCCAACACGCCAAAGCCATTATAAAATAGCGCCATTCTGTAATGCCATACTTAAATACCCTTGCACCAACTGCAACAAATAGTAACACCAACAGCGGCACTATCAAAAAGTAAAAACTACGGGCATAGGTTTTGAGCCATTTATTACCGTCTTGCTCCCTGATGGGGTAAACAAGCAATAAGGAGAGTATACCAAATACGGCATAGCTTAATATCAGGTCAGACACCAATCCTTTGGGCAGGCTCCATTGTACCAATATTTTAATTTCATACGCCAGCAGAATGGCCACGTAAATGGTTGATAACGGAATGAGCACATATTGTGTAAATATTTTGAGGCCTTTGGGATAACTTACGTCTTCATCAAGAGCTTGTGGATTAACCGGAACACCGGCCAAAAAGAAAGTGGTAGTAAACATGCCCGCTATCCATACCCATAATATGGCATAGGTATCCCACTCAAATTTGAAGTTGAATAAAAAGTTAGTGGCACCTATCGCGGCGGCAATGCCTAAAAACAATACCACACCGTACAAAACGCTGGTTAAAAAACGCAAAAACAAGGTTTTATTAAACTGCCAAAAACCGTTTACCTGCCCCTTACTAGTAAAAGCTGCAAAAGCTACCAGCAGGTGAAAGGCCAGGCATAGCAGGAAAAAGCGAATATAATCTGCCTCGCGGGCGGTAGGATCGATAATAAAAATTAGTGAACACGCAAAAACAGCGGCGATAAGCTTAACAGTAAGCGCTTTACCTTTTAGCATCGATCTGCTTTGTGTAAACAGTGTTGCTGATAGGCTAAGCAACAAGCCGAGGTTGGCCGTCATTACCATCCGCATTAGCCAGCCCTCATCTATCCGGTTCAAATGCTTCAATTCTACCTCAATAGTTCCGGCAATGGTACCTGCAATGGCAAACAGTAATTCAAAGGGGTAACGTTTTAGCGTGGATAAAAAGCCTTCGGCAAGTGTTTTTATGGATGGAAATTTCATTGTGGCGCAGGTTTATACCGGCAATGTAACCACATTTTGTAAAATATCTGTATTAAAACGCAAAGTGTAAAGGGTACAATTGCATTTAACACATTAGTGTTTATATTTGCGTTCGCAAAAAACATCATATTGATATAATATAATGAGAGAAATACAATTCAGAGAAGCGCTACGTGAGGCCATGGTCGAAGAAATGCGCAACGACGGAAATATATACCTGATGGGTGAAGAGGTTGCCGAATACAACGGCGCCTACAAAGTAAGCCAGGGTATGCTTGATGAGTTTGGTGCTAAACGCGTTATTGATACGCCCATCTCTGAATTAGGCTTTGCCGGTATAGGCATTGGCTCGGCCATGAATGGCTTACGCCCTATCATCGAGTTCATGACCTTTAACTTTTCGTTAGTGGCTATTGACCAGATCATCAACGGCGCTGCCAAAATCATGTCAATGAGTGGCGGTCAGTTTTCTGTACCAATCGTTTTCCGTGGTCCAACCGGTAACGCGGGTATGCTTAGCTCACAACACTCACAGTGTTTTGAAAACTGGTATGCCAACTGCCCAGGCTTAAAAGTGGTTGTTCCATCAAACCCTTATGATGCAAAAGGCTTATTAAAATCAGCGATACTTGATCCGGACCCGGTTATTTTCATGGAGTCTGAATTGATGTACGGCGATAAAGGCGAAGTTCCTGAAGAAACTTACTATATACCCTTGGGTAAAGCTAAAGTAGTATCTGAAGGTAGCGACGTTACTTTGGTAGGTTTTGGTAAAATTATGAAAGTGGTTATAGCCGCTGCTGCCGAACTTGCAAAAGAAGGTATCAGCGCCGAAGTGATCGACTTACGCACTGTTCGTCCTATTGACTATCCTACAGTTATTGAATCGGTTAAAAAAACCAACCGTTTGGTAATTATTGAAGAAAGCTGGCCTTTAGGTTCAATTGCTACAGAAGTTGCATTTAAAGTACAAAAAGACGCTTTTGATTACCTTGACGCGCCTATCCTGCGTATTATGGGCGGCGACGTTCCTTTGCCTTACGCGCCTACTTTAATACAAGAGTACCTGCCAAATGCAGATAGAGTTGTTAAAGCGGTTAAAGAAGTAATGTACGTTGCTAAATAACAACACGGTTTAAGGATTTTACAGATAAACAGGATTTCTGTAGGTTGTAAAATTTAAAACATATTCAAAGCGCCCGGTAAGTTATCGGGCGCTTTTGTTTTAAGGCCTGCATACTAAAGACTTACGAAGTTTTTGAAACTTCGTAAGTCTCGCTTTGGTCTAGTAAAAAGCAAATACTATTCCTATCTCCATCCGCCACCAACAGCCTGGTATAAATTAACCGAACTCAGGAAGATGTTGCGTTTAATATTAGCCAGCTCCAGTTCGGCATCCAGTACGCTTCGTTGCGCGGTAATGATCTCCAGGTAATTGGCACGGCCAACAACGTACAAATCGTTGGCTACCGAAAGCGCGTTATTGAGCGCAAGTAACTCCCGCCGCTTAAATTCAAAAGCCTGGTTATAATTATTGATGCCGCTTAAATTGTTATTAACCTCCTGGAAACCCGATAGAATGGTTTTCTGATAATTGTACACCGCTATCTTTTCTTCGGCAATGGTGCGCTCATATTCGGCCTTGATGCCTTTGCGGTTAAATATAGGAGCGGTAAGGCCACCTATCAACCCGTACGTAAACGAGGCCGGATTAAACAGTAAGCCCGCGTTAAAACTATTATACCCCACATACGGCGTTAAGGTAAGCGTAGGGAAAAAGTTAGCCCTGGCGGCCTTAATATCGGCATTCATGGCGGTTAGTTCTAATTCAGCGGCTTTAATATCCGGCCGGTTAAGCAGCATTTGCGATGGCACCCCCGCGCCAAGCACCGAAGGTAGCTTGATAGACATGATGGAAGTATCCCTGGCTACCTTTCCTGTAAAACTTCCGGTTAAAAATTTGAGCTGATTTTCTGTTTCGGTAACCTGCTGAATGGTCGTGTACTCCAATCCCCTGGTGCGCATCAGCTGCGCCTCAAATTGCTGCACGGCCAACTCCGTAGCGCGGCCACCCAATTTTTGGATCTTTACTATCTCCAGCGCGTTATTCTGTAAATTAATATTCTTTTTAATGATGCCCAGCTCAGTATCCAGCGCAAGCAATTGATAGTACAAGCCTGCTATTTGCGCCGTGAGTGCGGTGGTTACCAACCTGTACCCGCTTTGGCTTGCCAGGAAGCGGGCGTATGCCGCCTTTTTTTGATTGCTGAGCTTACCCCACAAATCAACCTCCCATGAGCTTTGAAAACCCAGGAAATAGTTTGGCGTAGGGTTGGGGATATGCTGCTTATCGTTAATGTTTTGCGAAAAATTGGTATCGTAATTACCAACACCGTTTTGAGTGTAGTCGCCATATTTTTCCAGGCCTGCATTGGCCGCCAGGTTTATAGTTGGCAATAATTTAGCCGCGTTAAAGCGTAAGTTGCTGCGCGATGCTTCTACACGTTGCAGGGCGGTAAGAATATCGGGATTGGCCTTAAGCGCGGTATCAATAAGGTTAACCAGCCTTTTATCGGCAAAAAACTGGCTAACGGGCAATACCGCGGCCGTAGTTGTATCTGTACCACCATTAAATGAGGCCGGCAAACTGCTTGCAGCCTCCTGTGCCGTGACCGGTTTATAACTTTTACAACCGGCTGCTAAAATCAAAGCCAGGGCGGAAGGGAATATATATAAATGAGCTTTTTTAAGCATGTTGGTATTATTAATGAGCAATTTCTAAATGAGGTTCGGCCTCTGCAACAGGTTGCTTTGGCTTTTTATTGGTCTCGGCTATACCGGCAAAAATGACGTACAAGCCCGGGATAAGGATCAGCCCGAAAATGGTGCCTAAAAGCATCCCCCCGGCGGCGGCAGTACCTATTGATCGGTTACCCATCGCACCTGCACCGTCGGCAAGGCATAAGGGAATCAAGCCGGCAATAAACGCCAGTGAGGTCATCAAAATTGGCCTTAAGCGTGATACCGCGCCTTCAATAGCGGCTTTAACAATTGATAACCCCTCCTTTTGCCTTTGGATGGCAAACTCCACAATCAGGATGGCGTTTTTACCCAACAAGCCAATCAGCATCACCAGGGCCACCTGGGCGTAGATGTTGTTTTCGAGTCCGGTTATTTTAAGGAAAAAGAACGCACCAAAGATCCCTGTAGGCAGCGATAGTATTACCGATAGCGGCAGCAGGAAGCTTTCATACTGCGCGGCCAGCAACAGGTATACAAACAGTAAACAAATGGCAAATATATAGATGGCCTGGTTGCCCGATAAGATTTGCTCCCGCGTCATGCCCGACCATTCAAAAGCATAACCTTTCGGCAGCTTTTGGGCGGCAATCCGTTCAATGGCCGCATTAGCGTCGCCGCTGCTAAAGCCTTTGGCCGCATCGCCGGTGATCATGGCCGATGTATACATATTGTAGCGGGTTAGCTGTTCGGGACCAAATACCTTTTCCATTTTGATGAAGGTGGAAAAGGGCACCATTTCGCCTTTGTCATTCTTTACCTGCAGGTTTAACACATCCTCGGGTTGGGATCGATACTCTGGCGAGGCTTGCACCATCACCTTATACATTTGCCCAAAGCGAATAAAGTTGGAGGCGTAAAAACTCCCCATCAACGTTTGCAGGGTCGACATCGCCTTATCAACCGTGATGCCTTTTTGAGCCGCCGTTTGCTGATCAACAGAGATCATATACTGCGGAAAATTAGGATCGAAACTGGTAAATGCTCCCGAAATCTCGGGCGAGGCATTCAGCGCGTCCACAAAATCCTTGGTTACTTTGGCTGCCTTTTGCAGATCGCCCTGGCCGCTACGGTCAAGCACCCTGATCTCGAAACCGCTGGAGTTACCAAAACCCGGTACAGTAGGCGGCGGAAAGTATTGGATTGATGCATCACCTATGTTTTTGGTTTTAGCGGTTAAATCAGCTATAATATCATCTAACGATTCCTTACGCTCATCCCAGGGTTTCAGGTTGATCATGGCCATACCATAGGATGCCCCGGCTATCTCATTCACCAAACTATAGCCAGATAGGGTTGATACCGATTCGATAGACTTTATTGACCGGGCTTTGCTTTCTATCTCTTTTAAAACCTGTTCGGTACGCTCAACAGTGGCACCCGCCGGGGTGGTTACGTTTACGTAAAGCATTCCCTGGTCTTCGGTTGGAATAAAGCCTGTTGGCAATATGGCGCTGGTACCCCAGGTAAGTACAAAAAAAGCCAGCAGTAAAATTATGGTGATTCCTTTCCTGGGCGATAGAAAAGTCATAAAGGTAGAATACTTGTTTTGCAAGCCATCGTACCGTTTATTAAAGCCCGCGAAAAAGCGCTGTGTTAGATTTTTCTTTTTAGGAGCGGGATTATGCTTCAGCATAATGGCACAAAGGGCAGGGGTAAGTGTCAAAGCGTTTACGCCCGATATCACAATAGCTATAGCCAATGTTAAAGAAAACTGCCGGTAAAATACGCCAACCGGTCCCGACATAAAGGCCACCGGCACAAACACTGCCGACATCACCAGCGTAATGGCCACAATAGCGCCACTAATTTCTTTCATGGCGCTAATGGTGGCGTCCATGGCATTCATATGCTGCTCGGTCATTTTTACGTGCACGGCCTCTACCACCACAATAGCGTTATCTACAACGATACCAATGGCCAGCACCAACGCAAACAGCGTAAGCAGGTTAATGGAGAAGCCCAGCAATTGCATAAAGAACAGCGATCCGATCAATGCCACCGGGACAGCCAACGCGGGAATAAGCGTAGACCTAAAATCCTGTAAAAAGATAAAAACCACCACAAATACCAGCAAAAAGGCTTCAACCAATGTGCGCAATACTTCGTGGATGGAAGCATCCAAAAAGCGTGATACATCATAATTTACATTATAGGTCATCCCTGCCGGGAACGAACTTTTCTGAAGCTCGGCCATGCGGGTTTTAATGTTGTTGATTACATCCCTGGCATTTGAGCCGGGGCGTTGTTTTATCATGATAGATGCTGAAGGCTTGCCATCGGTATTAGATACCATGCTGTAGGTAAGCGCGCCAAACTCAACATCGGCAACTTCTTTCAGTTTTAAAACAGAGCCACCATCTTCGGCCCTGATCACAATATCTTCATATTGTTTGGGTTCAAAAAACTTGCCGGGATAGCGCAATACATATTGCAATACCTGTGGCGATTTATCTGAGCTTTGCCCGGTTTTACCCGGCGCGGCTTCCACGTTTTGCGCGCGGATGGCTTCAATCACATCATCGGTAGATACTTTGTAGGCCATCATCCGGTCGGGCTTCAACCAAACACGCATGGCGTATTCCTTGGCGCCCATAATTTCGGCCCGGCCTACGCCGTCAATACGTTTAAGTTCCTGCAGTACGTTGATGTCGGTAAAGTTGTAAATAAACTTTTCGTCCATTGAGGTGTCCTCGCTCATGATGTTAAGGTACATGAGCATACTGTTCACTTCTTTTTCGGTAGTAACCCCCGCTTTGATAACCTCTTCAGGCATTTCATCAATAATGGTTGCCACACGCCCCTGCACGTTCACAGCGGCCTGATCGGGATCAACCCCCACATTAAAATAAATCTGAATCACTGTAAGGCCATCGTTACTACAAACGGTGGTCATGTAAGTCATGCCGGGCACGCCATTAATGGCGCGTTCAAGCGGGGTAGCCACAGCTTTGGCGCATACTTCGGCATTGGCACCGGTGTAATTGGCCGTTACGGTTACCGATGGCGGCACAATATCAGGAAACTGGGTTACCGGCAAAGTAATTAAGGCCAACACACCCAACAGGGTAATTATTAAAGATATAACAAGCGACAGCACCGGTCGCTTTATAAAAGTTTCAAACATGGCGTTGAGAGATAAGTGTACAATAAACCTGGGGCACCAATTTAAAAGCGCCCAATTTGTGAAGAAGTTTGCGGCTGTTATTTCATAGCCAACATAGAATCCTTCGCGGGTTTCTTTGGCACTATGGTCATGCCATCATGTACATTTTGGGTTCCCTCCATTAAAATACGGTCGCCGGCCTTTAATCCATCCTTCACAATATACCAGGTAGAGAGGCGGCTTTGCGTTGTGAAAGCATGCATGTGCAGCTTGTTGCTTTGATCAACTGTATACACATAGCTTTTATCCTGAATATCAAATACCGATTGCTGCGGAATCATGATCACGTTATCGGCCTTGGTTGATATATAAAGCTTACCGGTAGCACCATGTTTCAATAAATTTTGAGGATTGGGGAAACGCGCCCTGAAGTTGATTGATCCTGTTTTCTGATCAATTTCGGCCTCCACGGTTTCAATTTCGCCCTCATAAGGAAAATCAAGGCCATCGGCTAAAACTAATTTTACTTTATCGCTTGTTTTACCGGGCGCGGTTTTGCGTTTCCGCACATATTGCAGATACTCATTTTCGGGAAAACTGAAATAGGCATACATTGAACTGATATCTGATAAGCTAGTAAGCAATGTACCCTCATCAATTAAACTACCCGATTTTAGGGGAATCCTGTCAATAATACCATCAAATGGCGCGTGTATATAGGTATAAGCCAACTGGTCTTCGGCGCTTTGCACCATTGATTGGGCCTCTTCAATGGTAGCTTTATCGGCACTTAACTTTGATTGGGCAACTTCCAGTTCCGATTTGGAAATCACCTTTTTATCAACCAATAGTTTAACCCTGTCTACTTCAAGCGCGGTGGCTTTGGCATCGGCTGTGGCATTACTGAGCGCCGCTTTGGCTTTGGTAAGGTTTACTTTAAACTCCTGGTCGTTCAATTTAAAAAGCAATTGCCCTCTTTTTACGGTAGCCCCCTCATCGGCATAAATTTTTTCGAGAAAGCCGCGCACCCGCGACCGGATCTCGATGTTTTTAAATGCCTGAATATCGGCAACGTAAGGTTTTTGAATTACGGTATCACGGGTGCTCAGTGTTAATACGGGTAGTTGCAGGGTATCGGCGGTTTCCTGGGCTGTTTGCGCCTTTGACGTGCAGCCCGTGACATATATAGCGGTAATAATTGCCAACAAAGGCAATATTGATTTTATTGATCTCATTTTTTTCTGATAGCATTAAATAAACATGCAGGTCATGGTAGCTGCCCGGATGCATCTGTTATTAAGTTTTGGGGTGTAATACAAGATGTATAGAACTATACATCGCTTCAGAGAAAAAAGATCAGAACGGACTGAGCCTGAAAAGAAAGCCATAATAGGCAGGCAACGATGCTTTAATTACCTCGTTTTGAACTGGGCCATCTTTTAAAGTAGCGGCGATATTATTTTTTACAACTTGTTGAAAGGGCAATGCGGCAACAGAGTTATTATGCCTGCTATGAACAAATCTCACATAAGCCCTGCCGTGGTTACCTTCCTTGCCGGGGGCACCGGGCGAATCGTCGTCAACCTCCTGTTGTTCAACAATGTTATTGATGTTTTGGTGCAGGCGGGAGATGGCATCGGCCTTATTGCCCGATTTTTGGTAATGGCTAACAATTGTTTCTGCACCGGCAGATGCAGCTATTGCAAGCTGGAAAAAAAAGAATACAAAAAGTATTTTTTTTATTGACGCCATTATTGCGAAAATAGCAAATAACTATTCCACAGTCAAGTAAAATTGCATTTACAAAGGCATAAAATACAATTGTTTTTATTTTTAATGCCTAATTGTTAACATTTTAGCTTTTAAACGTAACAATTGTATAACAATGACACACGAATGAGTACTTCGTTATATATCTTTTCTGAAAAAGCACCTACCTAACGACAACCTAAAATGAATTATTCACAAAATATGTTAATTGAAACCAGCTCATTAGCGCCTTTATGTATAAAATACCTATTTTAGGCACACAAATACCAACATCATGCAAACCCCCCATTTTAAAGGCATCAAAGCCTTTGTTTTGATAGCACTCGCCTGCACCATATGCAGCAAAACTTTTGCCCAAACCAAGCCGGCAACCACCACGGCATCAAGCACTACGGTCAAAGCTCCCGCCGCTGTGGTAACCGGCCCTACCATCCTTATTGAAAAGTTCTTTAAAAGCTACGATAAAGAGAGTACCACCAAAGCGATGATGGATATTTTTAAAACCAATCCGCTTATTGACTCTAACAGCCTGGTAAAACTAATCACCAAAATTGATACTACCCGCAGCATTATTGGCGCCTATACAGGAAAAGAGCTCATTGTACAACGCAAAGCATCAAACAGCCTGATACTATACAGCTACCTGGTGAAACACCAAAACCAGCCTTTACGGTTCACCTTTATGTTTTACAAACCTAAAAACGATTGGGTGATCTACCGCCTTTATTTCGACGACTCTATTAGCAGCGAATTAGAGCAATCGGCCAAGATTACGGGAAAACCTTGATTGGGAGCAAGGACTTTTGGAGCAAGGAGTAAGAATTCCGGGAGTAAAGATTTTTTTCTGGAGTAAAGATTTTGGGAACAAGGATAAAAGATCTTTTACCGACAAAATAAAAAAGAGCAGGGACATATTATCCTTGCTCTTTTCTATTATGAGGATCAATACTTTCGATACTTTCGCTATATCCTTGTTCTTTACTCCAAAAATCCTTGCTCCAAAACCCCTTACGCTACTGTTCCTTCTTTTAGTTTCTCGGCGTTTTCGGCAAATTGGAGGGCTTCCATAATTTCCTGCAGATCACCGTTTAGCACACCGGGCAGGTTGTAAATGGTTAAGCCGATGCGGTGCTCGGTTAAACGGCCTTGTGGATAATTGTAGGTACGTACCTTGGCCGATCTATCGCCGGTTGATACCATGGTTTTACGTTTTTTGGAGGTTTCTTCCAGGTGCTTTTGCAGCTCCATTTCGTAAACCCTTGAACGTAGTACCTGTAAAGCCTTATCGTAGTTTTTTAACTGCGATTTTTGATCCTGACATTGGGCCACAATACCAGTAGGCAGGTGGGTTAACCTTACAGCCGAGTAAGTTGTATTTACCGACTGACCACCCGGACCAGATGCGCAAAACAAATCCTTACGGATATCGCTTACCTGCAAATCAATATCAAACTCATCAACTTCGGGCAATACCACCACAGAAGCTGCTGAGGTATGTACACGGCCCTGTGTTTCGGTATCCGGCACACGTTGTACACGGTGCACGCCCGACTCGTATTTTAAATTACCGTAAGCATCCTCGGCGTTTACGTTAAATACAATCTCTTTGTAGCCACCGCTGGTGCCTTCGGTATAGTCAACCAGTTCGGTTTTCCAGCCGCGACGCTCGCAATAGCGCATATACATGCGGTAAAGATCGCCGGCAAATAAAGCGGCTTCGTCGCCACCTGTACCGCCACGGATCTCGATCATCGCGTTTTTTGAATCCTCCGGATCTTTAGGGATCAGCATTAAACGGATCAGCTCTTCTTTTTCGTCCTGCTGGGTAAGTAATTCGTCAAGCTCCATTTTGGCCATTTCGCGAAACTCTTCGTCTTTCTCGTTAGCCAGGATATTTTTATTGGTGTCGATATTGCTCATGATGTTGCGGTAAATATTATACTCGTCAACAATCTTGGCTAAATCCTTATATTCTTTATTCAGCTGGGCAAAACGCTTCATGTCCTGCATAACCTCAGGATTGCTCAATTCGCCTTCAACGGTTTTCCAACGTTGAAATATCAGTTCTAATTTCTCTAACATATTATATTGTTCAAAGGTTAATCAAAGCAGCTTTAATTAACGTTGGTCCGGCCCAGGAAGGTGTTAGTTTTCTGTCGGTTTACAGGCTTGCTTTAAAAAACGCACAAAAGTACGCATTTTCGGGCA
This sequence comes from Mucilaginibacter flavus, assembly GCF_030409315.1. Classification (GTDB taxonomy): domain Bacteria; phylum Bacteroidota; class Bacteroidia; order Sphingobacteriales; family Sphingobacteriaceae; genus Mucilaginibacter; species Mucilaginibacter flavus. Next base: position 113,327 of record NZ_JAUFPS010000042.1, read on the forward strand.
TATATTTTTTCAGTGGATTGTAAGATGTTTCTTGTAGTTCATGGTTCATAGCCAGGGTGAGCAGTTAACTCATGAATCATAAAACAGCACCATGAACCATGATCTATGAACCATGAACCTTCTCAAAATACTCCAGTTTCAACTCTTCCCCGTCAAACACCGCGTAACTGTTATAGTTGATCCATTCACCAAGGTTAATGTAGCGGCTTTGGGGGGTAAGCTGTATATCTAATGGCAAATGGCGGTGGCCAAAAATGAGGTAATCATAAAAATTGGTTTTCAGTTCTTCTTTACAAAAAGTAACCAGCCATTCTTGCTCGTGGGGCTTATGATTTTCTTTTTTTGAATTGGCTATGCGGCTATGGCTCGACCAATAGTTGGCCAGTCCCACACCAAAATTAGGGTGGATACGGGCAAACAGCCATTGGCAAAACCCGCTGCGAAAAAAGTTTTTAAGCACCTTGTAAAAACCATCCCCCGGACCAAGACCATCGCCATGGTGCAGAAAAAACTTTTTACCGTTACGTTCTATCTTTAACTCGTCGCTAATAATGGTGGCCCCTAATTCCTTTTCAAAGTAATTAAACATCCACATATCGTGGTTGCCTTTAAAAAGGTAAAGCTTTACGCCGCTATCGGTAAGTTGGGCCAGTTTACCCAAAAACCGGATGTAGCCGCGCGGCACAACGGTTTTATATTCAAACCAAAAGTCAAACACATCGCCCATTAAAAACAACTCGGCGGCATCTTCTTTGATACTGTCAAGCCAGCGGATTATCCTGTCTTCGCGTTCCCGGCTGCTGGCAAGTGCCCCTGCACCTAAATGAAAATCTGAAGCAAAATAAAGTTTGTTACGGGTTGACATACGGGGTAAAAATACAGATTATGCGTGAAAAAAGCTTTACTATACCGTTGTATTAACAACATGACAATGGTGCCGGGTTCTGTTCTTTACCTGTTTTAAATGTCATACCGTGTAATATTAAAACAACCCGTGTTTTGACGGGTTATAACTGTACATTAAAACTTAAAAATCATGCCACTACCAGAAAACCCAAATCTTGATGATAACCAGGACGAAAGAGATCCCGGAAACGAATACGAACAAAACGAAGGCCAGGACACAGGCAACGAACGACTGAACACCGACGAAGCGGATACCGCTGCCATTGACGCCGCGACAAGGGCATCAGAATCGGCCTTTACATTAAATCTTGATGATGATATTCCCGCTGTTCAAATAGATAAAAACGATGATTAGCTTTGTTGTATAGATAACATCACCAACAAATGAAAAAACTATTCATGCTTGCTTTTGCCCTTGTAGCTTTTGCCACAACAACCAAAGCGCAAAATAAATTTGATGCTGCCGATTTTAAAAGCAAACTGGGCAAAACCGGCACCCTTTGCGATACCGTAAAATCATTACGCATTGTAAGCGATACCTTAACCCTGCTTAATATGGGCGGCGTTTACCCGCATCAAAAATATACCATAGCGATAAAGGGCAATAAAGTAACGTTGGATTTGCCTAACATAAAGGGCAAAGCAGTTTGTGTTACCGGTGTGTTTGAGATGTTTAAAGAACAGCCTGAAGTAGTAGCCAGCAGGGCAGAGCAGATTTATGTGCATTAATTTGATCTGATTAGTATTGCAGAAAAGCCAATCAGGATACCAAAATCTGGTTGGCTTTTTGGATACCCCTAAATATTTCGCCCCCTCTCCCAAATATCAGCCTTATCGTAACTATCCAGTTCAAGGGATTTTTCTATCCAAAGTCACCTTAATAAATTAAGTTCCAATTTTACTGGCTTCTTATATGCCGGCAAATACTAACCCGTACCGTTCGCTTACTGTTTGTACGTTGCCCAATGGCGCTGATAACTGCAACTTTAAATCAATTAGCCCGATTTAAAACTTAACTTTAACCGCCATGAATGTCTTTTTTAAAACCACCTTATTAACAATCACCTGCCTGTTTGCCTTTATGGTTGCCAAGGCACAACCGGCACAATGGAGAGCTGCGCATCCAAACATTGCATTTTATAAAAACAGGCCTATTGACACCACTAAAACAGTGTTAACCCCAGCGATGCGAAGTTATTTTAACAGAGTTAACCGGCTAATACAGCTTGGTCATGAGCATTTTTTATTGAATGATATGGGCGCGCAAAACCTTGGTATCCGCTTCAAGAGCAAAGCCGAATTATACGAAGGCTTGTGGGACATGGGCAAATACCAAACAACCACCAGCGTTATTATTGATGGCAAAGCTGATGTAGAATTGATAGCCCAGGATGTAAACCCACAAAATGCAAAGGATTATCTGTACCGCGTAATTCAAAACGATGACCGCGAATTAGTGGGGTGGACAGTACCCTCGCAATTCAGAACTGCCGCCAATGGAAAATTTCAATATGCTTACCTTGGTAATTTTAACTACCAACCCGAGCAATTACTTAAAATAGAGATCTACAATATTAAAAACTACCGTGAACAGGATGGGATCATCATCGACTGGCGTAAAGTAGTTGCCGCCAAGCTAAGCGCCACAGTTGATTATTTAAGTTATAACATGCCATTACCAGATAACGGCTTATTATCCCGGGGGCTTTTTCCTGTAGAGAAACCGATATTAGTTAAGCGGAATGGAAAAATGGTTCCCCTTTTTCCCCCGGAAACGGATTTTTTAGCATCGTCATCAGCATCGGAGCTCAAAGTCCGCCTTGCAGATTCAATACAACGAATATCTTTTGATATCGCCAACGCGCATTCAACATACAACTATAAGGTTTCTTTGAAAAGAACAGTAGATGGCCGAACCGATAGCATCAACCTGGGCGAAACCAATGTAAGATTTGGCCTGTATAAAGAGTTTTGGAAACAGCCCGGAAAATACCAGGTAACTTTTACACCAAAGATTCATCGCCATGGCGGCGAACCTATATTTCTTTTACGAGGCCTGGCAAAAAGTATCAGCTTTACCGTATTGCCGCCTTTAAATGTATCACACTCCGTTCCGGTAAGTTTCTTGTTGCTTATTGTGTTTGGTATTGTTTTAACCGGGGGCGTGGTGTTTATATTCTACCGTTCACAACAAAAGCGGCTGCTTTTTAAAGAGAGCCAAAACCAGCAGATAGTGGCCTTGCAGCTAAAATCGGTACGGGCGCAGTTAAACCCCCACTTTATTTTTAACGCCCTGGCAGGTATTCAAAACCTCATGAACAAAAACGAGGTAGAAAACGCCAACAAATACCTGGCCCGATTCGCCCGCCTTACCCGCAACGTGCTTGATAACAGCGATAAAGAACTGGTAACCATTGAACACGAAACGACGTTGCTTAAAGACTACCTGCAAATGGAGCAAATGCGCTTTGGTTTTAAGTTTACTATACAGGCCGATGAAGAACATATAGACCCGCAAACCGAGATCCCGGCCATGCTTTTACAGCCGTTTATTGAAAACGCGGTTAAGCATGGTGTATCCGCTTTAAAGCACGATGGTATCATCAATGTTAGTATCCAAAAAAAGAATAATTCCCTATTACTTTCGGTTGAGGACAACGGCGGCGGCTTTGCTAACATACCTACTGCCGGCATGGGTTTTCGGCTTTGCCAGGAGCGGATAAAACTGCTAAACAGTCAATACAAAAAATCGACTATATTGCTGCATAAAAGTTCGGAAACAGGCAATACCCATATCACCATCGAACTTAAAAACTGGCTTAACATATGAAAGCGCTATTGATAGACGATGAATTATCAAACCTTGAAAACCTGCAGCAATTGCTGCAGGCCTATTGCCCCGATGTGGAGGTTTGCGCCGTAGCCGAAACCGTTGATGATGCCATAAAAGCGATAGCCCGCTACAAACCCGACCTGGTATTTTTAGATATCCAACTACACCAGCAAACCGGGTTTGATTTATTAACCCAATTAGGTCAGATTCATTTTGAACTCATTTTTGTAACCGCCTATAACCAATACGGCATACAAGCTATCAAATTCGCGGCGCTTGATTACTTGCTTAAACCCATTGATATTGATGAACTTCAAAACGCTGTAAACAAGGCACGCAAAGCGATAAACCAAAAACAGGACAACCAACGTGTAACTTATTTATTGGAATATCTTAAAGACAACAACAAGACCCAACCCAGGATAGCCCTGCCGCTTTTTGCCGAAACCCGCTACCTTAACATCAGCGATATAACGCGCTGCCAGGCCGATAATACCTACACCCGTTTTATACTTGCCAATGGCGAACAGATATTGGTATCAAAAATATTAAAGGAATACGCGACTATGCTGCTTAACCACGGCTTTGTACGGGTGCATCAATCGCACCTGGTCAATATGGCTTATATTAAAAGCTGGCTGCGGGAGGATGGCGGCAGTTTGCTCATGGCCGATGAAACACGAATACCCGTTTCAAAACAAAACCGCGAAAAGGTAAAGGAAATTATAGGGTTGCAGTTTAACCTGCGATAGGCAGCTGTTCCACAAACTCCTCCCAGCTATCAACCTTTTCGGCAATACCCATCATCGCGGTTATCATTGTAAAAATTTCTGCCGGGCTTTTACCTTGCTGCTTCAGATACTGAATAGAGATTGAACCTGCCGATTTGGACAGTTTACTGCCCGTAACATCGGTAATTAGTGGGTGATGGCAAAACGCGATCCTGTTAAATCCGGTTTTACCCATGGCTTCTGCAAGCTGTTGTTGTGCAAGGGTGGAGGCCCACAGATCCTGCCCGCGAACAATAAGGTCAACGCCGTAATGCAAATCGTCAATAACAGATGTAAGCTGATAGGCGGGGTAACCATCTTTCTTTTTAACCACAAAATTGCGCATGCTGATGGGCAAGGTTTCGGAAACAGTTGTTCCGCTGTATGTTTTTATCCGTATCGGATCATTATTATTGGTAATTAGCCGCCAGCTTACATTTGGGGTTGATAGCGGAATATGCTTTTGTAAACAAGTGCAAGGGTGTTGTTGGCTGCGGGTGCAGTTACAGGCAAATACAAGTTTATTTTGAACCAATTGATTTAATGCTTCCCGGTACAATGGCATCCGGTGTAACTGGGAAAAGCTACGTTCAAAATCCGCCACATCTGCCGGGCCTTCGTTCCAGGGTACCCCCAGGTAATTCAGTGTATCAAAAATATCCTGTAGGTATAAGGCGTTAACCCGATCCCGGTCCATATCATCTATCCGTAGCAAAACCGTCGCCCCGTTTTTACGCGCAAGCGCGGTAGTAATGCCAAATGACAATACATTGCCTACGTGGAGGTATCCGCTGGGAGTGGGGGCTATACGGGTTTTATGGGATTGACTCATCTGTTTATCGCTATTATTAATCAGCCCAAATACAACCCGAGCTATACGTTTTAGCTCTCCCGCTTATCAAAACCCTGTCGCCGTTATCAACACAAAACAACTTGCCCAGGCGGTCTGATACCTGCAGCGCGTTCATTGCTTTCTTGTTTAACCTCTCAGCCCAAAAGGGGATCAACGAACAATGCGCCGAGCCGGTTACCGGATCTTCCAGGATCAATGCTTGCGGGGTAAAAAAACGGGAAACAAAATCGCAATCGTCGCCCTTGGCGGTAACAATAACGCCACCCGGATCAAGATTGATCTGATCGAAAATCTGCCGGTTAATGCTGATGCTTTTTACTTCGGTTTCAGTATCATAAACTAATACATAATCCCGCGATTTAAATACCTCCTGGGGTTGAATATTTAACGATCCTTTGATAATATCGGGCAAAGTAGCTTTTTCAGGCTTTCTCGATGGGAAATCTAAAGTATACAAACCCTTATCAACCGTAACTATCAGCTCGCCGCTTAAGGTGTGAAAGACGATTTCCTGTTTTTTATAATTTAAAATGGAGACTAATACGTGCGCTGCGGCAAGGGTGGCATGCCCGCACAGGTCCATTTCAATTTCGGGTGTAAACCAGCGCAGGTGAATGTAGTCGCCGTGGTCAATAAAAAAAGCGGTCTCGGCAACGGCGTTTTCCTGGGTAATTTTTAACAGCAGACTATCAGGCAACCATTCCGTAAGCGGAACAACACAGGCAGGATTACCACCAAAAACAGTATCGGTAAAGGCATCTACCTGGTAAAGATCAAGTTTCATTGGTTCGTCTCAACTTTAAGCGTGTTTTACAAATATGATGAATTGCATCTTTATACCCCATCAATATAATGCAAAAAAGCCCTTGCGGAAAACAATGCCAAAAGCAGTCTGTTTTGCAGGCTACAAACCCTATATTGTAAATAAATTTAGCCAGGCCTATGCACCATTTAATTATTCAATATACCTGCCTGCTGGCCGTAATTCTATTTGTGGTAATGCTGGCCCGAAAGATCAAAGTAGCCTACCCTATACTACTGGTATTAGCCGGGCTACCATTGGGCTTTGTACCCTTTTTAAATGGCATCCATATTGATCCCGAGTTGATATTCGCCATATTTTTACCGCCTCTGCTATATGAATCGGCATGGAACACGTCATGGAAAGATTTCTGGAAATGGCGCAGGGTGATATCCAGTTTCGCTTTTCTTATTGTTATTGTAACATCATGCGTGGTGGCGGTGGTATCCAGCAGCTTAATCCCCGGATTTACGCTGGCCTTGGGCTTTTTATTGGGCGGCATCATTTCCCCTCCTGATGCCGTATCGGCCAGCAGTATCTTAAAAACCGTAACGGTACCCAAGCGCTTCATAAGCATTGTGGAGGGTGAAAGTTTGATGAACGATGCCTCAAGTTTAGTGATCTTCAGGTTTGCGCTGGCGGCCGTAACTACGGGTACGTTTCTGTTTAGCCAGGCCGCTATCAGCTTTGTGCTGGTTATTGTGATGGGCATAGCTACCGGACTGGTAGTGGCACTCGGTTTTTATGCCATCCATCGCTGGCTGCCTACCACAAGCAATATGGATATTGTGCTCACCCTTATTACACCCTATGTAATGTACATGGCTGCGGAAGAGTTTCATTTTTCTGGAGTGCTGGCCGTAGTAAGCGGCGGTTTGTTCCTATCGGCTCGCCGGCAGGAAATTCTTACCCATCAAGGCCGCTTACGTGGCGTTAATGTATGGGAGGCCGTTGCATTTGTGCTTAACGGTTTTGTTTTTATACTAATAGGCTTGGAGTTCCCGGTAATCATCAGGGAGCTTGGCCCCGATGGTCTGCAGCCGGCCATCAAATACAGCTTAATTATTACCGGTATTTTAATAGTTACCCGCTTATTAAGCACAATGGGCGCAAGCATATTTACCGTATTTATAAGCAGGTTTATCACCACCGCCGATCCTACTCCGGGCTGGAAAGGGCCACTATTGTTTGGCTGGGCCGGTATGCGTGGTGTAGTTTCGCTGGCGGCGGCTCTTAGCGTGCCGGTTGTGCTTCAATCGGGCGCTGCATTTCCGCAGCGCAATCTCATTCTGTTTATCACCTTTGTGGTAATTATGGTTACGCTGGTTTTGCAGGGACTAACCCTACCGGCATTGGTTAAATGGGTAAACATGCCCGATCCCGATTATACCATTTCCTTTGATCAGCAACAGCAATTGGTACGAAAAAAGCTATCGCACCTGTCACTCAACCTGCTCGAAAATTATTATACCGATCATCTCAAAACCAATGATATGGTCAAGGCATTACAATTGCGCCTAACGGCCGATATGGCCCTGCTTAAAGACTGGGAAAAAGGCGATAACGCCCACCGCGCCGACGAATATTATAAAGATTACCGCAACATCATGAGTCACCTGATGACTGAACAGCGTAAACTGCTGCTCAGTCTTAACAAAAAGGAAAACATCAATGACGATATTGTTCGCCACCAGTTAGATCTGCTCGATTTGGAAGAAGAAAAGCTCCGTCAGCATTTCGCGCATGAAGAAGAAGAATAGATCAATCAACCCTATCGCAATATGGTTAGTGATCCGGAAAGCGTGCTTCGCCCGTGTTTAGGGTTAATAATATAGTAATACACGCCACCCGGCACGGGTACACCGTTATAGGTACCATCCCAGGGCACGGCATAACCTACCGATGCAAATAGTTTGGCTCCATAGCGGTTGTAAACCTCAACGGTACAATTGGTATAGGTATCCAGGTATTTGATAACCCATTGGTCATTAGTACCATCACCATTGGGCGAAAATGTATTGGGGACTACAGGGCCCTGCAAAACCGAAACTTTTACCTGCCCGCTTAACGAGCAGCCGCTAATGGTGGTAACGGTAAGCGTATAAGCGATATCCTGCAAAGGAGTAACCACAGGATTAAGAACCGTGGCATCGCTCAGATAGGTAGCGGGCGACCATGAATACGTCAATCCCGCTCCGCTGGCTGTAGCGGGTAGGGTAGAGCTACCACCCGATAGTACCGTAATATCCGGCCCCACGTTAATAGTCGGCACAGGATTAACGGTAATAGATTGACTCACCGTATCGGCGCAGGCATTAGTGGCGGTATAAATATAATTGATAGCAAATGTACCCACCCCGAATGTTGCGGGATCGAACAAACCGGTGCTGCTTACACCAGTGCCCTGGTAGGTGCCGCTACCAGCCACACCTGCATTTTCCTGAGCAGATAGCTGCACTGTTCCGCCATTAACGCAAACCGCCGCAGGTGCCGTAAAACTAAGATCGGGCTGGGCAAGCAGGGTAATGGTTTTATCCATAACAGATACACAGGTACCGCCAGAGTAAGCAACCAACCGCACCTGGTAATTTTGCGTTGCCGGGGTATGAAAAGCGGTATAATTGTGCCCGTATAATTTGCCGTAAGTTGGGTTTTCATCGGTAACTACCATACCTGGGTTGTTGGCATAATCATAATACCATTCCAGTTTGGTAATGTTCCCAAAATCGACCGTGGAATTGTTGGTGAACATTACTTGGTGGTTGCTGCAAAGTTCCGACTGATCTATCACCGTAAACGCCGCCACCGGGATAGAACCGTTTACCGTAAAGCTTTGCGTTATGGCAGATACGCAACCACTGGTCGATGTTACGGTTAGCGTAACCTGGTAAACCGCCGCCTGGGTGTATTTATGCGATGGGTTTTTTAGGGTAGATGTGTTGGGATTGCCGGCTGTAGCATTGGCATCGCCAAAGTTCCATAAATAGGTAAAGCCGCTGGTTGTGTTGTCGGCAATGGTGCTGGCATCTGTAAAAGTTGCCGAAGCATCGGCCAAACAAACATCGGGCATAGTGAATGCCGCTACCGGCAACGGACTAACCTTTAAACTTTTAGTAACCGTAGCCGTACAGCCGCCCGAATTTGTAACGGTAAGCTTAACGTTAAAAGTACCCGCCGCTGTGTACAAATGCTGAAAAGCGGCTGCCGTTGTTTTGGTGTCGGTTGTTCCATCGCCATAATCCCAAACCCAGCTGGTAATGGTGGTACCTGTGCCGGTAGTTGATTGATCGGTAATAGTAACCGCCTGGGTTAAACAATCGGGGCTGGTAAAGGTAAACGCGGCCACAGGCAAGGCATTAATGCTGATAGCCTTACTTATGGTTGATGGCGAGCAGCCCGTAGTACCTGCCACAGTTAGTTTTACGGTGTAAGCTCCTGCTGTGGCATAAGTATGCACTGGGTTTTGCAGGGTAGAGGTTTGCCCATCGCCAAAATCCCAAAGCCAGGAAGCGATGGTGGTTCCATTAGCAACCGATGCATCTGTAAAAATTGTGGGCGTACCTAAACAGGTGTTGGCAGGCACGGTGAAAGCCGCGGTAGGGGCGGGAGTAACCGTTAAAGTAAGATTATTACTGGCCACCACGCAACTTGCCGAGTTAATATTATCAGTTGCCGCCGAAACCAGCCGGTATTGGTAGGTACCGGCAGTTGTAGGCGAGGTAATGGTGTAAGTTGTAGTGGTGCTGCCCGTGCTCAGGTCTATCCAGGCACCGTTAACATACATTTGTAGTTTTTGCACATAACCGCTTGCCAGTGTACTGGTGGCTTTTATGGTATATGTCTGGCCCGATCCGGCGCAGGTGCTTTCGGTAGTGCCGGTGGTTTGAGTAAATACAGCTGATACGGTGGAACCGTACGGACTAAAAGTAATATCATCTACCGCGAAATCGTTCCCAACTGTTCCGCTGGCGTTGCTTACCAGTTTAATGATCACATCGCCTGTGCCAGCCGGTAACGTAAAGTTGGCAGTATAGTTATGCCATACGTTTCCCGTGGGTACATCGCCTGTTGAAACCGGCGTGCTCAGTTCTGTAGTGCCATCGGCGGCATAAATATGAAAAACCATATTGGGCGGAATGCCGTTTGATGATAGCACATTTTTTATCCAAACTCCAAATTGGTATTGGGTATTGCCGCAAAGGCCGGGCACCGTACGGGTATAAACTGTACCGGCCTGTATGTTGCCGTTTACTACCATCATATACCCGTTGGTTTTACCGGTAGTTTCGTAATCATGATCGTAGCTGGTAACAAAGCTGCCATGTACCGCGGTATTTACCAGGTTGGTAATGGTGTAATAGTTTTCGCCCACCTCGCCGCTACCGCTGTAAATGTAGGTGGTAGATCCTGAGTCGGCAGCCAGCGCGCCGCCCCTTGTTGCCGTACCCGAGCCGAATGTAATTTTCACTACCGGATCGCCCAGGCTTTGGGCATGGGTTTTCGCGCTAAAAAAAAGCGACAACAAGATACAAGTAATAAGTGTGAGGTTTTTTTCAGCCTTTAAAGCAACCGACATAAATTTTCGATACGAGTAGTTAAAGATGCCCCATGCAACTAAGTTTTGTTTGGATGTATCGACAAACGGGTACTATGAATCGGTAAGTTTTGAGGTGAAAGGGAAAAGGCGAAAGGTTTTTTAGGTGATGGAGAACCAAAAGATAAAAGAGGAGGATATTGTTCTGATACTTTATTGTACACACCCAAAATGAAAACAAAAAAGCCTCTTGCCTTTTCTTTATTAAAATACCTCTGCCGGCAAATTTGCCTGTGTATTTAAAACAGTTTTTGTTGCTCCCTGCCGCAAAATCTTTTTACAAATTCTACAACTTTCGCTGTCAACCATATTTAATCACATTTTGCAAAGGCAAATGCCTGTATTTAAACTCAAAATGATAAATTTGGGCAACCAAACCATATCCTATGAAACCTATTTACCTTGCCGTTACGCTGCTTTTTTGTCAAACTATTGCGTTTGCTCAAACCGGGCCAACTTTATCTGCCGGGCTTGAAGCTCTTACTTATAAAAAGGGAGCGATAAATGTTGACAGCCTTACCAGTATAATTATAAAAAAACAGGGCGAATTAAAGCAAGAAGCCTTAAAGCGTTTTGTAATAAAGCTTTTTCCGTCTGATAATATTACTACCAAATCCTACATTCAAAGTAGTCTTAATATCCTTATCAACGAAAAAAATCCTAAAGTAATTGAAAAAGAAATAATAGAACTTACTACAAACTATGCACTTGCTTTGGGCATTGCCAAAGCATACAAGGCAGATTCAGTAAATAAGATATACTTAAAAAAGATTTTCAGCGATAGCTATACCAAAACCAGCCTTTATAGCGATCAATTGATTAAAATGCTCGACGACGACAAAACCAATGTGCGAGCAAATGATTATAAGCTTCAGCAAAAAGATCTTACAAACAAAGCAGCAGCCCTTAATATTGATATAAATAACGCGAAAACCAGAGAACAAAAAGTAGCATTAATTAAGCAGTTAAAAGCGGTTCAAAAAAGCCTGATAACAGTAAAAAATAAATTGGCTGATATCGGTCTAAACTTAAACTTTAACATACACTCTTATAATGATACGTCAACCACCATTCCGTTTAATATTATACTCGATATAGCAAGTACGGTTTTATCAAACAACGATTCCCTCCAGAAGAAAGGTTTCTTTAAAAACAAAATTGACTATCACCAAGCCTATTTTTACAAGGACCTCGTATCAAACGGATCCGAACTATCTATGAATATGGCCCATGAATTTGATCGCGTTTACGCGCAGATAAATGCTTTCATAAGCCCCTATATATCTAACTACGATATTATAAAAGAATTTTTTGCAACTAAAATTACCCCTCAAAAAGGCATTTCGATTAAAGATAGTCTTATAAAAAAATACGTTGCACAAATTAGTCAAAGCGTGGGTGATGTTGAATTGGCTTCACTCATTCAAATGACGGTTTTGGGCGATAACAAGAATTTGACAACTACCGATGTTGATTATAAAAAAACCGTATTGCAAATAACCAGCATAAAAAAGAAAACAGACACCCTAAAAAATCTCAAACTTTTGATCGGAACTCAGACACGGTTGGCCGACTCTTTATTGTCGATGAGAAGCAAGCGGAGCTCCTTATTAAAAGACACCTCCGTTCACCATTATTTTATACCCCCCGATAGCATAGGGTTTCTTCCTGGCAGCAACACCGTGGCTGTACCGTTCCAAAATTTAAATAATCAAATTAAAAAAGTGCAAAAAGATTCTGCACTTCAAAGAACAGTCATTAACAGATCATTGAGTACAAATCAAAGTTTACTTGGGGCCGATAGCCCCGTCAGTTTCTTTAACAATAGCAATTTTAAAAAAGCCTATGAAATAACTGATAATGCCTTTTTGAAAACAGATGCTGTTTTAACCGAGCAGTATAAAAAGCTGGCTTTTGAAACTAATTATTTTTACCAGCTTTATTTAACGTCGCTTCTGAAAAAATTCACGTCATTAAATGATTTCAGGATAGAGAATAATTCAGCATCAGCCATTCAAGAATACACAACATTTTTAGCGCAGACCTACAGTAAACTAAATACCATATCAAAACAAGAAACTGTAAATATTAGTGATATTTATTATCTTGAAGATGAAGTAATTCCAAACTTTATAAAATACGGCGTCCAATTTTATAAAACACAAACCGACGCCGCGGGGAAACCATCTGTGGGCGATGAGAAGCTTACAAGTCTTATCAATAATTTTGTCACATTCTCTGGTTTGATAAAAATAAGGGCCATACGAAGCGTAAATGGACTTAACAACTATAATTCCGACTTGGTTGACCTCTTTAAATTTGTTTCAAACCTGGATAATCTTGATCAGGCCCAGACATATGAAAATATGATTAACCTGTTAAAATTTGCCAACGGAAAAGTAGAGGATAATCTACAGGACGGTGAGTTTAAAGATTTGTATGTGCTTTTTATTAATGCGATAAAAAAATATACCATTGTAAATGATAACAAGCAATATGTACAGCTTGATGTAGCGTCGTTTCTTAATGAATTATCGCAGTATTACAATAGCCACAATAAATCTAATTTTAATCTTTATTTAACGCTTGGTTTAAATCAAAACTTTTTCCCGCATCAGGTTTTGTTACCAGGTGCTACAGATAAAATAAATAATATCGGTTTTGCTTCTGAAAAAATCGGTGTAAAATTCAGGTTAAAAAACTACAGGTTAACCAACGGTTACCGCAACGCTATTACCGACGATGTTAATCTAAATAAGAGTTCACCATTTATAAATGAATGGTATTTTATCATGTACGGATCTGGTCTTTTGTATTCAATAGCCAATACGTCTACCGAAAAGAATTTCAATTATCCGCATATAGGTATTGGAACAGGGTTTCGCTTTTATAACTCTTTAGATGTGAACTTAGTTGTTGGATTGCCCTTTATAAAAAATGAAGATCCGTTTAAATTCATCTTTCTGGGCTTCGGTCTTGATATCCCATTGGGCGAGTATCTCGAAAAGACTGGAAATAAGTAACTGTTTTTTTGATAACAATAAATTAACAATTGCAAACAATTAGCTATATTAGAGCGTTTTACACCTAATACCAAACATCGCTATATGAAAAACTTCGACATACACTATGCCATTCAGGACCAGCAAATAGACTTGAACATTCGCGCTAAAGAAGATGCCGTGCTTAAAGGCTTATATTACTCGCTTTATAGCCACGGAGTATGGCTGGCTAACATTTATAAAATAAACCAGGAAAAATACAAAACACTATCATACACGGGTTCATTTCATCAAAATGAATTGGATATCATAGGACATCAGATAGATTTAGTGAATTAAGAGCCTCATACCGGCCTTCTCCTTTGGAGAAGGAAATAAAAAGGCTGCAATATATTACGCGCCAGCCTTCGAACTACCCGAAGCAGACTTAACTAACTATTACCTAAACGCAGACCACAAGCGGGACGCTTGCGGTAGCGGTACTGTAAAATCAACCATGCAAATCCAAGTCCTCTCCTTTGGAGAGGATTATTCGTATTTTAATTTGCTTTTGGCACTCATGATGGCTGTGCCGTTTAGGTGAGGCCCTTACACTTCTTAATCTGCGCCTTAATGTGATCCTCCTCTTTCTTAGTGGCAATCACCTTGGTAAGGGCGGTTTCATAGTAACTTAAAGCCTTTTTATAGTCTTTAAGCTTAAAGGCATAATCGCCGGCTATTACATAAGCAAAATAGTATTGGGGGTTACTGGCTACCAGGCTATCGGGGTTAATGGGCTGGTTATCCAACACCCGTTGGCGCATGCGGCGGAAGTTTACAAAATCTTTGTATTGCGTTGTCGACAGGAAGGTATCAGCCGGTACGGTTAGGTTTTGTTCGATGATTTCCTGGTTTTGCTTCATGCCGCGCAAATCAAATACTTTTTTCAGGTCGTAACATACATACTCGCCTAATTGCCATGGGGATGTGCTTACCCAAACCAATAGCTTTTTAGGTTCAAATACAATACTGTGGTGACTCATCAGCTGGTTAATGGCCTTCTCATTGCCCATACCAATATTTTCGCCGTGCATGCCCTTTTGATCGCGCAAAATAGCGATGGTTTTTTGCACCGTGTTTTTGCCGTTGGCATTCAACAATTCCATTAACCTGTTATAGCGGTATCGCGAAGCGCTTTCGGCCATCTGGATCTTATTTTCTTTTGATTGGCTAAGGCCCTTGCTTTGGAAATGATTGGCGCACAAAATATAATCCTGGTGCGGATCGTACATATCCAGCGTATCGGGCGTTTTTTCAATCACCACGGCTTTATTGTCGGCGGCAGAGCCTATCAGGAAAGCTTCAGAGACAAACATTTTGCGCTTTTTGGCAATGGCATACGCTTCCTGTACATTAGCCGCGTATTGCAATATCTCACGTGCCACCAACGATACCGGTGTTGCCGCGCCTGTTGGGATATTGGTTTTATCTGCATTAATGGTTACGCATACCCCTTTATCATTCATGCCCGATACCGCGCCAATAAAACCGCCCCAGGTAACGGTCATGAACTTGTGCCCTTCAGATGGGTTAAAAAATGCCACCATCTTATCCTGCGCAAATTTATCGCCAACGTAAAAATCAAAATTACGGCCAATGATCATGGTGCTGTCTTCACTTTTAACACCCCAGGTGCCAAAAGAGGTACAGCCAACCAGGGCCATGCTTTGCAGGGCGTGGCCAATATCATGTGCAGCATGGTAGTTTAAAATACGCTGATAATTGGAGCCGATGTATTGGTATTTATCTGATGCCGATTTAGAAATGCCGTAGATCTCCTCTTTATATTCTTCTGTTACATTTTTATCAAGGTTGCGGTTAAACCAGGCAATAAAGTATTTTAAAAAGTGACGGTAAAAATTTGAGGGTACAATCCGGCTAATCTGCTCCACAAAATGGTCTTCCTGGGCAACAACCAATTCCTGGCTCAGCTTGCCGTTAATTACACCACGCTCAAATGGTTTGCCCTCTACATACATTTCAAACAAACCACTTTTGCTTTTCCTAAACCAGCTGTTATTAATGGTATAAAAGCCCGTTGATGGCTGCTGCCGTTTAAGCTGCAGGCTGCTCAGGTCTTTAGGCTCGGGCGGGTAATCAATAGCCACGGCATACAGGTATGCCATGCCGATTAGTACCGACAGCACAAATCCAAGAAAAGCGTATCCAACGCGCTTCCCGAATTTTTTCCAGCTAAATTTTTTGTTCTGTTTCAGGTTGTATTTTTTTAGTTGTGTTTTAATTGTTCTGTAGGATGATTAGTTAGACATTACATAAACGTTCGCTTTGAACGCTGGCTAAGACTCACCCGGCTACGCTTCGCTGGCCACCCTCTCTTCGGCTTCGCCGGAAAGAGGGGTTTGAACGATTGATAGTAGCGTAAATACATTATGCATCCGCCTTCAAACCCCTCTTTCCACCGCAGGTGAAGAGAGGGTGGCGGGCGTAGCCTCGCCGGGTGAGTCTTCTACGCTATGCAATCTACGTCATTCTCTCGTTTACAATCCTCTGATTTTTATAACTCGTAATATTCTCCCCCCTTACGCATTCCTTATCTTCCCAATAATTTCATCATTCCCCAACAACGTGGTACAGGTAACAATAGCGCTCATGGCCGTACCCAAAATGCCGTGCAGGTTTAAATTTTGCCCGGTAAAATACAGGTTAGGGATTTTGGTACGCGGCGATATAAATGTTTTTAACGTATGCTTATAATCTTTTACAATGCCGTACAATGAACCATCGCCATTACCAATATAATCACGGTAGCTTAGCGGTGTTGCAGAATAGTAGGACTGAATATGATCCCTAAAACCCGGGAACTTTTTCTCTACCATATCCAGCAGTTTTTCGCTTTTACGGTTCTTAAACTCCTCGTACGTTTCGCCCCGTTCATTAACGTTGGCTACGGTATTAAACGTATCTTCCCATGGCTTCATTTCCTCAAAACGCATATAGGTAAGTATAGATGCACCATCGGCAAAATTGGGCGATTTGGATGATGGGGCCATAAAATAAGCATACCCCAGCGGCCAGTTCTCTTCTTTATATTCGGCAATATCCCAAACATGGCCGTCCTTGCCTACATAATAGTTGGTATTAAAATAAGGGAAACTATCCTTTTTAAAAACCACGTTGAGGGTAAATGACGATACCGAATTTTCCAGGCCTTTTAGTCGGTTGCGGTAGGCCGGCTTGATGATATCCGAGTCGGTAATTTCCAGTGTTTGCACCGGGTGCATATTGCTGATGAACTGCTTGCCGTAAATTTTTGAACCGTCGGCGATTTCTACATGGGTAACCTCGCCATTCTCTACCACAATACGTTTTACCTCGCAATAACGTTTAATAATCCCGCCGCGCGAGCGGATGTTTTTCGCTATCAACTTGGCAATCTGCGAACCGCCATCGATACATTTATAAGAACTTTCTATGTAGCTGTTCAATATCAGCGCGTGTACATAAAAGGGCGTTTTATCGGCCTGCCCGGCGTACAATGCGTTGTTGCCGGCAAGCACGGCCTGCAAACGCGGGTTATCGGTTAACGACTCAATAAAACCCTTGGTATCAATTTCCAGCACGCCCGATTTTTCATTAAAATCGTCGCCGCTTTTAAGGTTATATAATGAAAATTTGCTGCACACCTCTTTGATCTTATCGCAATAGGCGTTCAACACCGCTTCCTCACCGGGGAAGTGTTTTAGTATATGGCTAATGAAGTTATCGTAGCCCTGGGCGTACTCGTACTCGGTATCTTCTTCGTAAATGCCTATCTTATCAAAAACAACATCCTGTTTTTGTAATTTAAGCCTATCTATCAAGTCAAGGTATTTGAAAATCTGGTACAGGTTTTGGCCTTTATCCAGCCCGCCAAGGTAATGCACGCCCGAATCAAAGATCACCTTATCGCGCACATAGGTTTGCAACGAACCACCAATCTGTTGGTTTTTTTCAATAACGCAAACCTTAAACCCTTCCCTGCTCAATAAATCGGCACTCACCAATCCCCCCATACCGCTGCCGATAATTACGGCATCAAAAATCTCCATTTATCTAATTCCTTGTTTTATGTTATCGTTTATCCCTCTTTTATTGGGGTTTAAAACGAGGCCGTGCGGTGGAATCCCCTCTTGAGAGGGGCAGGGGTGTGTTATCGCGCGTTTAACACACCCCTGCCATTTCGCTGTGCCGGCCCGCCCCCTCTCAAGAGGGGATTGTAAACCCACTCATCACTTTTTAATTACAAAAATAATATTTGATGTGTACTTAGTTTCATCAATTATGCGGCATTGCATATTATTAGCCTCCGCCAAAGCATGCACCATTTGCGCCGATAAAAACGATAAGCCCTTGCTGGCCTTATTAAACTTAACAAACTTAGTCGAAAAAAATTCGGTAAGCTCGGTGCCGCGGTGCTTTTCCTTCAGGTCCTTATTCCCATCACGAATGATGATGATGCCGCCCGGCCTAAGATTATTCATGCAGCGCTCAATGAGTACTTTTTGTTCATCAGGCTGCATATAGTGCAATACATCGGCAATAATAATGGCATCATAAGGTTCCATTTCAAAGCCAAGCGCATCGGCATATTCAAAGCGAATCAGGCTATCTTTATTAAAGTTGTTATTAGCAACTTCTATTTTATCCTCATCATAATCAATACCGGTAAATTCGCGCCCCGGCGCTGCAAAATGCAGCATATAAGGCATAAAACCATAGCCGCAACCAATATCCAGCATCCGGCCTTTTAACGGCAACAGGTCATGAAAAGGTTGATAGTTTTTTTCGAGTATGGTCTTTATCCGCATGTACCATTCCAATAGCGGACCCTTATACAGGTAGTTGTATATCAGTTGTTCGCGGTAATAGCGGGGCTGCTCTACCTGTTGGCATAGCTGTTTGTATTCGGCTTTAAAATGTTTGCTGATGGCCTTGGTACGCTCGGCGTAGCCTATTCCAAAACCGATATCGCCTGGTTTTATGCGGGGTAGGTATTTTAGGGTGATGGTCCCGTTTTTCAGCAGAAAATCACCTTTGGTCATGCAGTAGCCTGTACCGTGGATGAGTATGGGTTGAATATCTACGCCCAGCTGTTCGGCCAGGTAAAAGGCTCCTTTATGAAAACGCTTAATCTCACCATCAACAGAGCGAGTTCCCTCTGGGAAAATCACTATAGAGTAGCCTTGCTTTACCCTATCGGCCAGTAAATCGATACTGGCTTCGGTACCCTGCGCTACGGGGAAATAATCGGCCATGCGCACCACCGCGCCAAACACCGGCGAGTTCCAAACCCAGTTATTGGTGAACAGGATGAGCCTCGGGTTAAGCATCACCAAAATCAAAATATCTAAAAACGATTGGTGGTTGGCTATAATGACCGAAGGATTTTTAAAGTCGGCCAGGTGCTTGTTAATGATCTCCTTTTTTACATTGCCCATAATGTAAATCATCGACCATGAAAACCGGGCCATAATGTGATGATACACCAGCTTGCCTTTTTCTTTATTGAAGGGGTTAAGCTTAAACAAAAAGCCCAGCAATGATAAAATGATACACCCGGTAACAAAGTAAGCGAAGGCAAAAATACTGATGGCGAAACCGCTTATAGTCCACGGGAACTGTTTTTTATGTGTGCGGTTTTTAATGAGGATATTGAACAGGAAAGGGATCAATATCTGCGACATAATGACCACGCATAAAATACCGATAATGGAAATGGCCGCTATTGAGCGTAATGCCGGGTGTTTAGCAAATATCAATACCCCCAAGCCGGTTATGGTAGTTATAGCCGATAAAAAGATGGATGATTTATAGGATGATAACACCTTTTTGCCGGTTTTATACTCCTGCAACAGGCCATCCATAATGTACAGGCTGTAATCATCGCCCAGGCCAAATATCAATGCAGATATAATGATGTTGACGATATTAAAGCCTATGCCAAAAATGCCCATCAACCCCAAAATCCAGATCCAGGAAATAGCCATCGGGATAAAGGAAACGAGTGCCAGTTCCATACGGCCGTAGGTAAGCAACAACACAATAAATACCAGCGCTGATGACATCACCGCTATGCTGGTAAAATCGGCATTGATGATCTGCACTAATTTATTGGTGAGGTATTGCTTATCAATAACGGTAACATTAGGGTCGTTTTCAAAAGCTTTGTAAATGGCTGCTTTATTTTCTGGCGAGGTTTGCACCAGCGTTACCACGGTGGAATGGCTGGGGTATTCGTTAATAAAATTATCCAGGAAACTTTTCCTGATCTCGGCCACATCGTCATCGTTAGTGTGCGAAAAATCGGTATTGAGGAGTGTTTTAAATTTTTCAAAAGCCGATGCGCTGAATCCCTGCGCTTTGCCTTCTTTTTCAAGGGTAGCTAATAATTGTTGTTTCTTTTCGGCAGTCCAATAGGTATTCCAGCGGGCAACGCGTTCTTTCTGCAGCGAATCTGATATGATGAATGATGATACATCCGATGAGCGCTTTACAATATTTTGTTGCTTCAGCTTGTCTATCTGCGCGGCCAGTTTTTCGTTGTTAATTAAGGCCCGGTCTAAGGTTTTACCTTCAGATACCAGGTAAACCGATTGCAGGGCGTACTGGTTTATTTTATTGAGCTTGTTTTGCGATTGCTGCAAAGCCGGTGGCATATAGTTCATTTTGGCTACGTCAAACTCAAAAGTTACGTCGTTAGCCTTGTAAAAAAACACGCCGGTTAACAGGAGTATGCCGATTACGATGTACTTATTATACTCGGGATTAAACGAAGCCAGTTTATCAATCCACGAGAGCTGGTTAAAGCTGTGGTTTTCCTGTTCCTTTTTAGTGGCGATAAACTGCGGCAAAAACACCAGCGAACAGATAGACGCGCCAATTAAACTAAAGGCCGCGAACAGCCCCAGGTCTTTCAGCATTTCCGATTCTACAAACTCCAGGCACAAGAAGCCGCCGATGGTGGTAAAGCTTCCCACGGTAAGCGGCATCACCAGATCTTTCAATACCTGCTCCACGCTTTTGGTATGCCGGTAATGGTTAAACACATGCAGCGAATAATTAATGGCGATGCCCAACACCACCGAACCGGTACCTAAAGCGATAACTGAAATACTACCCTTTAAAAAGTAAATTGCCGTAAGCGAAAACAGCGACCCAAAAAGCACCGGGATGAGGATAATAACCGGTGCCCGTTTTTTGCGGAAGTACAAGCCTAAAAATAAAATAAGCACCACTACGGTAGCGCCCTGGGTAAGCGCGGTATCCCTACGTAGTTGTAAAGCATTACCGTAATAAACCGCCGCCGAACCAAAGTAGGTAGCAGTCGCAGCCCGTGTACCTTTATGGCTCAGGCTATCTACCAGCCCGTCTAAACCTTTTATTAAAAATCCGTTTTTACCCGTGTTGTTTGGCGGGTACGCCGGGGTGACAAACATGAGCAGGTTTTTATGATCTTTAGTAACTACGTAATTATCATATAGCTCAAAGTTTTTATCGTACTGTAACTGCTGCAATTTTTTTAGCCCGATGAAGGAGATCCCCACCGGATCATTACTGATGATACTTTTTAGTGCTATGCCAGCCGGCGATGTGAGCGTGCGGTAATCATACGCCAGGGTTTGCTTTATCTTTTCGGCAGTGATGAGCGTATCAATGGTTTGGTAATCCCTTTGGTTAAGGTAAATGGGCAGGCGCTGATTAATGGTGCCGAATAGTTTCATTACCACGTCATCATCAACCTTAAAATTGGTTTTGCCTATGTAGGGTTTCAGTTTTTCGGTTGCGCTGGTTGCAAATTCGTCGGCAAAAGCAACCAGGCTATCGGGGCGGGCAGCTGCGGTACTGTCTTTAAGCGATACCATAATCACCAGCTTATCTAAAAATTTGGAGTTTTGAAAAACCTCGTTAAGCTTGTTGATCTTTTTATCCTTTGGGATAACCTTGCTGATATCCTCCTCAAACTTTACCCGCGATGAAAAATAGCCCAAAAACAAAAAGCAGCCAACAAACACGGTGTAAAAAACAACCTTGTGGCGGGCAAAATAATGATATATAAGGATCAGGCTTTTTTCCATTACTACAGGCTTACAGGGCAGCCGGCGATTTTTTTAACACTTTGAGCAGCGCGTAAGTGATTAAACCAATACCAAGTGATGCCACCACCGCCAGCGTAAGGCTGCCATAAATATATTGCTCCAGGTGTTCCCTTATGGTTTTAAATATGTTGGAGCTAAACTCCATATTGGTAACTCTATCGCCCATCCAGCGTTCGCCCGCTTTATAGCTCAAAAATATAATTATGGGAATCATAGGCGGGATACTGATATGTGCCGAAAAAACCACCAGCGCTTTGTTGAGTTTAAATACAATAGCCAGAAATATAGCCACCACCAGCTGAAAACCCCATATGGGTACTATTCCCATAAAAATACCCAAACCTATAGACAGGGCCTTAACCTCGTCGCTGTCATTAGGATTATACAGCGAGGCGATTATCTTCTTACGGCCCTTTTTTTTTAACAGGTTAAGGAAAAAATCGCGCGGTTTAATCCAAACAAAGGCAATTACTACCAAAAAAGCGTTCAGTACCCCCACGCGCGAAAAATCGGTAACGGGTCTGAAGTGCGATACCCGGGTTGCTTTAGGTGCATAGTAAACCGTAACCGGTACCGAGTCCATGTGCACGCCACACCACGAGGCCCGTACAATCACCTCAATTTCAAATTCGTACTTTACGGTGTGGAATTTCATTCCCTGTAACAGGTACAAAGGGTACAATCTGAAACCCGATTGTGTATCGGGGCAATGGATTCCCGTTTCTACCCAAAACCAAAAGTTGGAAAATTTATGGCCAAAACTGCTTTTACCCGGCACCGCGGCCTGGTCCATATTACGGGAGCCTATAATAATGGCGTCGCGCACGTTTTCAAGCTTATCTAAAAACACGGGGATATCTTTGGCAAAGTGCTGCCCGTCCGAGTCGATAGTGATGGCGTATTGGTAGCCCTTATCCATAGCATATGCAAAGGCCTGGCGTAAAGCCCAGCCTTTACCTACATTTTGGGGATAACTGATGAGCTGCACAGCAGGGAAACCTTTTACAATGGCTTCGGTATCATCTGTTGAGCCATCATTTACCACAATAATGTGGTTACTATAGGCCAATACATCGGTAATTACACCGGCCAGGGTAAGGTGGTTATTATAAGTAGGTATTATTACACATACCTGCAATTCATCAAACCGTTTACTTACTACATCAGCACTGTTCATTAATTCCCTCTAATTGTTACCAATTTAAAAACCACATTTTTCGACATAACAAAATTAGTGTTTTATATGATGTGTGGATTATCTGATTTACTTTTTGACGAATTGGGGAATTGTTGCGTCACTTTTGGGGATTGTTAATTAATAATTAAGCGCATTTTCGGTTTGGCATGGTGCTTGCCTTACTTTATTCAAATAACAAAACACGAAAAGCGTATGAAAGCCCTGATATTGTTGATAATGGTAAGCGTTTTTTTTAGCAGCTGTGATTTAAGCGAAAGCGATACCACCGTAAATATAGAAGTGAATAATAGCCTTAAAGGTGTGGAAATTACCCGCGCCACTGATAAATATGATGAAAGCCACGGCCTGTTTCATGTACGTGCATATGTTAAACGCAGCAGCCAGGCGCCTGTTAATAACTTACAGTTAAAAGCATCTTATTATGATGCCATTGGCAATAAGCTGGCCGAATCAAATGTTGATCCTGAAAATGAAATTAAACCAGGCGATAGCGGTGAGGTAGAAACTACCTACCTGTTCCCCACTGTTGCTGATTTGCCTACCCGCGTTGTAATCACCGCGAATACCGATTCCCTTAACGAGACTGCCCCGCGCGTTGAAAGTGCCAGGTAAGCTCTCCCCTAATATTAATTAACTATTAACTGACTGATTGCTACGAGGCCATCTCAAAAGAAAACTTTATCTTTTGAATGGCCTCTTTTATTTTCATCCTTAAGGCGCTCATTGCCCTGGTCAGAAAACATCCCCGTAAGTTGGCATTAGTGTCGGTCTATCAGTTACACCGATGGCTCCACGTCCTCAATAACCACTTTCTTATTTTTCACCCGTTTACCTTTTGCCAGCTTATTTTGCTCCTTCTCGTCATCGCCCAGGATAATACCCCATGGCTGCAGGCTTTCTACCCGGTCGAAAATAATTTTGAGCACCGCTATGCTGGGGATGGATAGGAACATGCCTGGAATACCCCATATCATTTCGCCAATAACCACACCAAGTACTGTTATAAGCGCGTTGATCTTAACTTTTGAACCAACCACTATAGGCAGCAACACGTTGCTATCAATTAAATGGGTAACCACCAGCGTAACCATTACCCAGATAACTTTAGTACTATCCGGCGATGTGCCCAGCGTAACCACGGCGCTTACTACCAGGGCGCTAAAAATACCTACGTAGGGTATAATGTTAAACAACCCTGTAAGTAAGCCCAGCAAAATGGCGTATTGCACCCCCATAAAGCTAAAGGCCACGCTTACGCCGGCCGCGATAATGCTCATTTCAATAAGCAAGCCCATGATGTATTTGCGAATGATGTGCTGCACCTGCTCTATCACTTCATGCACGATAGTCTTATTTTCTGGCAGGAAAACGGATACCAGGAATTTCATGATCAGCCTGCGGTACAACAAAAAGAAAAAGGTATAAATAAAAGTAAACACCAGGAACAATAGGATAGACGATAACGACAACACCGTTGCACCTACAACCGAAGGATCTGGCGACATCATTTTATCGGCAGCCGAGTTTACCACCCTAAGCTGCTTGCCGCGCGTTACGTGAAAAGTATCCTGCACCCAGCCTCTGAACTGCCACATGGATTGGCTGATTTGCGCCTGGAACTTTGGCCAGTCTTTAGCCAGATCGGCAATTTGCGAGCCGATAATAAATATTAGTAAGCCAATCATGGATAGCAGAAGCACAACTGCCGTCATAGAGGCGGCACTGCGCGGCAATCGTAGCCTTCTTTCAAAAAAAGAAGCTACAGGCAATAATAAAATAGAGAACAGGCACGAAAATATTAATGGCGACAGGATCTCTTTGGCGATAATAACCAAATAACCCAGCGCGAATAGGCTAAACAGCACACAGGCCAGTTTAATATAAAACGGAAGTTTAGTAAAAGTTTTCAAGTCCATAGTTATGCCTGCGTTAGTGATGCTTAGCGGTAAAGTTATAAAATAACAGGCTCATTGCCGTTTTGTTGATTTGCGGGCAACAACTTTGTTTGTAGCACGGTACACCTGTTTTATCAACTAACATTTGCAAGCTAAGTCAAAGTTGCATACGTTTGCCAGCAGTATGTCAACAATGATGTATCGGGCTAATAATGATGAACAAAAGCGTATTGCCTCCTCCAATAGTTTAGTCGCCCAATAATATTGGTCGGTATAGCGGCATGTTTTATTTAAAAACGGCGGGCTGTATGCGGTGCCATATCATTTTCCTGTTCATTCATCAATTATCAACATCCTACCTGCCATGCAGCGTAGCTTAATTTTATACCTCATGAAAAAGGCATATATAAAACTTCACCTGGCCTTAATACTTGCCGGGTTCACGGGCGTATTTGGCCGACTTATTACTTTAAACGCGGGACTGATCAGCTGGTACCGTACCCTCATTGCGGCCGTAGTGATGTTCATCATTATCACTTTCAGCGGCAAAAGCGAAAAAACCTCCCTGGCTGCAAAAAAGCGCATTGGCTTTGCCGGTGCTATTTTAGGTTTTCACTGGTTGTTTTTTTACGGGAGTATCAAATATTCAAACATATCTGTAGGTGTGGTATGCTTTGCGCTAACCAGTTTTTTCAACGCGCTGCTGGCACCACTGCTTAATAAAACCAAACTTTCGGTACAGGAGCTTTTGTTAAGCGGTATTACCCTTTGCGGTATCTCGCTCATATTTGGTATGGATACCAGCTTCAGAACAGGCATTATCCTGGGCGTTATATCGTCGGTATTCTCGGCCCTTTACACCGTTTATAATGAGCGCCTTGCCCAAAACCACCGGGGCGAAACCATTATCCTGTACCAGATGATTGGCGGCGTGCTGGGTTTAACTTTAATTATGCCGGCGTTTCTTTTCATTTCGCCGGCGGCATCATTATTGCCTTCGTTATCAGATTTTGGCTGGCTACTCATACTATCGGTGTTTTGCACCATAGGATTATACCTGTTGGTTGTAAGCGCTTTAAGGCATATTTCGTCGTTTACGGTAAGCCTTACTTTTAACCTGGAGCCACTGTATACCATACTGCTTGCCATTGTTATTTATAAAGAAAACCGGGTACTATCGGCAAGTTTTTACTTTGGCTTGTTTTTAATACTCATTTCCCTGGCCCTGCAAATGTGCCGGGTATGGTACAAAAACAAACAGCGGGGCGCAAAAGAACCGGTAATAGCGCCGCTGGCAGAGTAACTTAGTCCAACAATTAAAGTAAATAGCTAAACAAATACATTATGGATTACCAGTTTGAAAAGGCAACCATTAACCAACTCGATCAGATTTGGGAGATTTTGCAAGCAGCCATTAACCGCCGCAAACAAGATGGCAGCGACCAGTGGCAAGACGGTTACCCCAATCCCGCAGTAATTAAAAGCGATATTGAGCAGGGCCACGGCTATGTGATCCTCAATGATAAAGATATTATAGCCTACTGCGCCGTTATAGTTAACGACGAACCCGCCTACGCCGATATTAAAGGCCAATGGCTAACCAATGCCGATTTTGTTGTTTACCACCGGGTGGCCGTATCAGAAAAATACCTGGGCAAAGGGTTTTCAAAAGTGATGCTGAACTTTATTGATGACTACGCCTTACAAAACAACATATACAGCGTAAAGGCCGATACCAATTTTGACAATGCCCCCATGTTGGCGTTATTCCAAAAAATGGGCTATCAATATTGCGGCGAAGTGTTTTTCCGGGGCAGCCCGCGCAAAGCGTTTGAGAAAGTATTGCAGCCTGCTAATTAAATTGACAAGTATTGGTCAGCAAGTGCTTTTCCATAGCTATTAGCCCTATAAAATGGCAATGCCTTAAGCATAAGCTATGCCATTATATTGTATAAGGCCTTAGCCCTGTTACCGGTATCTTTTTCTATCCATTGCAGGAAATTGGGATAGAAAAAAATTCAATCCCGTTGCAACCTTTGCGGGGTCAGCCTCGTCAATATTGCGCCGGGTAGTATCATATTTCAAAATATTTATCCTATTTTCGGACGTTTTTTGGGTGAATTTTTAATGAAGTTTCCCAGGCTTTTATCTAAATATAATTATAGTTCATGATACATATAGGGGGGCGGTATCTTACTGCCGATGATTTTTCTAAGATTCTGTTTGACAACGAAGAGGTTGGCTTAGATGCATCGGTTGTAAAGAATGTGGAAGTTAATTACCAGTTTTTGCAGGGCTTCTCGTCCAACAAACTGATATATGGTATCAATACCGGATTTGGGCCAATGGCGCAATACAAGGTAAGCGAAGAAAACCTGCTGCAACTACAATATAACCTGATCCGCAGCCATGCTTCGGGAGGTGGCAACCTGATGCAACCCCTGCTGGTAAAAGCTTTAATGATAGCCCGGTTAAACAGCTTTGTGCAGGCCCGGTCCGGCGTGCATATTGATTTGCCTAAATTATTGGTTGATTTAATTAATAAAGATGTTGCCCCCAATGTATTTGAACATGGCGGTGTAGGCGCATCCGGCGATCTGGTACAGCTGGCCCACCTGGCACTGGTACTCATTGGCGAAGGCGAGCTAAGCTATAAAGGCGAACAACGCGCCACCGAAGATGTATTGAAAGAGTTGAGTATTG
The DNA here is from genome assembly GCF_030409315.1 of Mucilaginibacter flavus. Taxonomy (GTDB): domain Bacteria; phylum Bacteroidota; class Bacteroidia; order Sphingobacteriales; family Sphingobacteriaceae; genus Mucilaginibacter; species Mucilaginibacter flavus. Next base: position 141,018 of record NZ_JAUFPS010000042.1, read on the forward strand.
AGCCCTTAACCATCAAGATAAGAGAAGGCCTGGCCATCATCAACGGTACATCGGCCATGACGGGGATTGGCATGCTGAACATTATCCAGGCTAAAAAACTGCTGGAGTGGTCGGTAGTATTATCAGCCATGATGAACGAGGTGGTACAGGCTTATGACGATCATTATTCTTATGAGCTTAACGCCGTAAAACACCACCGCGGTCAAAACGAAGTTGCCGCCATTATGCGCGATGTGCTCACCGGCAGCAAAATGATCCGTGATCGGTCTGAACATTTATACAATCCTGATAACCTTAACCAGGAAGTGTTTTTGGATAAAGTACAGGAATATTACTCTCTGCGTTGTGTAACACAGGTATTAGGCCCTGTTTATGATACTATTTTTGAAGTTGAACGTGTGGTTACTGATGAGTTGAACTCCGTGAACGACAACCCTGTTATCGACCACGAAAACAAAAATATTTTCCATGGCGGTAATTTCCATGGCGATTATGTTTCGCTGGCTATGGATAAACTGAAGATTGCGATCACTAAATTATGCATGCTATCTGAAAGGCAATTGAATTATATCCTGAACGAAAAGCTGAACCATAAGTTCCCGCCTTTTGTAAACCTCGGAGTTTTAGGTTTTAATTTCGGGATGCAGGGTATGCAATTTACGGCTACCTCAACAACAGCCGAAAATCAAACCCTATCATACCCGATGTACCTGCACAGCATCCCTAACAATAATGACAACCAGGATATTGTGAGCATGGGCTGTAACTCGGCCCTGATTGCCAAAAAGGTTATTGATAATACTTTTGAAGTATTGGCTATCCAGATGATGTCAGTACTGCAGGCTATTGATCACTTGGATTGTTCTGAAAAACTATCGCCAACAACACATCTGGTTTACACTGATCTTAGGGCTATATTCCCCAAATTTGTGGAGGATGCGCCTAAGTACAAAGATTTGGCGAGAGTAAAACAGTATTTCGAAAAATCGGAACATGTTCACCTCATCAAAAAAAGAAACTCATCTGTATTATAGTTTTTAGCATTTAATAATTTTAGCAGATATGAAATGTGCATTAGTGACAGGCGGATCACGGGGGATAGGTAAAGCAATTTGTCATAAATTGGGTTTAATGGGCTATTATGTGCTTGTAAACTATAAAAGCAATCAAACCGAAGCCGAAAACACTTTAGCTACCATCAAAGAAAATGGCGGCGATGGCGAGATCATTAAATTCGACGTAGCCGGTAAAGAAGATATCCGCGCCGTTTTAGGTAGCTGGATTGAAACCAATACCGAAAAATATATTGAAGTACTGGTAAACAACGCCGGCATTAAGGATGATACCCTGATGATGTGGATGAAGGATGAGCAGTGGGATAGCGTTTTAAACACCAGCCTGGGCGGTTTCTTTTACGTAACCCAAACGGTGTTAAACAGCATGCTGGTTAAAAAATACGGCCGTATTATCAATGTGGTCTCTCTATCGGGCTTAAAAGGCTTGCCGGGGCAGGTTAATTACTCGGCTGCTAAAGCTGGTGTTATTGGTGCCACTAAAGCCCTGGCGCAGGAAGTTGCCCGCCGTGGCGTTACCGTTAATGCGGTGGCTCCTGGCTTTATCCGTACGGATATGACCGATGGGCTCGACGAAAAAGAACTTAAATCAATGATCCCCATTAAGCGCTTCGGCACGCCCGAAGAAGTAGCCGCTGTAGTTGGCTTTTTGGCATCGCCGGAGGCATCATATATTACAGCCGAAGTAATTTCTGTTAATGGCGGTTTATACTCCTGATTAATCATTTGTTCACAAAAGCATCATTTTTAAAATTTCAATCGTTAAATAAATTTAATTAGTTTTAAAGGTATTTGTAATTGATTAAGCCGCCAGTAGCGTTATGAACAGAGTTGTGATTACAGGAATGGGAATTTACTCGTGTATAGGCAAAAATCTAAACGATGTAAGAGATTCGCTGTTCCAGGGCCGGTCTGGAATATTATTAGATATGCAGCGTAAAGAGTTTGGTTACCGATCTGGCTTAACCGGCTTTGTCGACCGCCCAAACCTTAAAGAAAAACTGGACAGAAGAGCGCGCATCATGCTGCCCGAACAAGGCGAATATGCCTACATGGCTACCATCGAAGCCCTGGGCCAGGCCGGGATAGATATGGATTACCTTGATCAGCATGAAATTGGCGTGCTTTACGGCAATGATAGTTCGGCCAAGCCGGTGATAGAATGCATAGACACCATCCGGCTAAAAAAAGACACCATGCTGGTTGGCTCGGGAGCGGTTTTTCAAACCATGAATTCCACCGTGAGCATGAACCTGGCTACCATATTTAAATTAAAAGGCATCAACTTAACTGTTAGCGCTGCTTGTGCCAGTGGCTCGCATGCCATTGGTTTAGGTTATCATTTAATAAAAAGCGGCCTACAGGAAGGCATAATATGTGGCGGCGCGCAGGAGCTTAACCATTTTTCAATGGGGAGTTTTGACGCGCTTTCGGCATTCTCTGTGATGGAGGCGCATCCAACAAAAGCATCGCGCCCTTTTGATCGTAGTCGTGATGGGCTGGTTCCAAGCGGTGGCGCGGCAACCGTGATTTTGGAAAGCCTTGAATCGGCACAACGCCGTGGGGCCACTATTTTGGGCGAGGTTGTTGGCTATGGCTTTTCATCAAATGGCGGCCATATTTCAAACCCAACCGTTGGGGGGCCAGTACGCTCTTTGGCTATGGCGTTAAAGGATGCCGGGATGAGCGCGGCCGATATCGACTATATTAACGCCCACGCTACATCAACCCCTGCAGGTGATGCCAGCGAGGCAAAAGCCATTCACGAGGTTTTTGGAACGAGCAAGCCGCCGGTAAGCTCAACCAAATCTATGACCGGCCATGAGTGCTGGATGGCCGGCGCCAGCGAAATAGTGTACTCTATGCTGATGCTGCAAAACTCGTTCATAGCGCCAAACATTAACTTCGAAAGCCCTGATGAGGATTCTGAAAAGTTAAACATCGCTACTAAAACCATTGAGCGAAACATTGACGTGTTTTTGTCAAACTCGTTTGGCTTTGGCGGTACCAACTCGTCCCTGATCATCAAAAAATATATTGATTAATCTTATCTAAACCACCTTATGTTATTTTCAGAAATTATAGCTAAAACCAATGAATTCCTGGCCGAGGAATTTGAGATAGACGTAGCTAAAATTACGCCCGAAGCTGTATTAAAGGATACCCTGGAGCTTGATAGCCTTGACTATATTGACCTTGTGGTAGTAATTGAAAGCAATTTTAATTTTAAAGTACAGCCAGAAGACTTTGCTGGCATTACCACCTTCCAGGATTTTTACCTGTATGTAGAAACCAAGGTAAATGCTAAAGAACTTGTTTAAAGCAAGTGTTAGTGAATTTTAAGAAGAGCCAATAACTTTAAGCCTTAGCCTGTAATACCTGCAACGTTTTTAACATTCTGCATTCAATATGTTTACACCTCCAGCAAACACGCCCGACCTCATTCCGCAGAAAGCCCCTTTCGTGATGATAGATCATTTGATTTATAGTGACGAGAAAAGCAGCCGCACCAGCTTTTGCGTAAAGGCAGATAACGTATTGGTTGAAGACGGCGAGCTTGGTGAGTGTGGATTAGTTGAAAACATAGCGCAAACCGCGGCTGCACGCGCCGGATATATTGCCTTAAACGAAACAAAACCCGATGCAATTGGCTATATTGGCGCCATTAAAAACCTGGAAGTATTTGCGCTACCTCAAATAAACGATATCTTAGAAACCGAAATTACTATTGATAATCAAATATTTGATGTAACGCTGATATCGGGCAAGGTGAAGCGGGGCGATGAAATACTGGCGCAATGCCAGATGAAAGTTTTTATAATTCAACAACAATAAATTAAATCTAAACTAACCTTACAGTCATCGCTGTATGGTTCATCATCATACATACAGGGCAAAATTTGCCTTTTTTATCAGAAAAGAACATTGCAAAAAACACTAAAACATGCCACCGAAATAAGTGTAAAGTTTAGCGAGGTAGATTCGTTGGGCATTGTGTGGCATGGGCATTATGTGCGTTATTTTGAAGATGGCCGCGAGGCTTTTGGAAAAGCATTTGGTATAGATTACCTTACCGTTTATAATAATGACTATGTTACGCCAATTGTAAGCATGGATTGTAAATACAAACAAGTGTTGCGTTACGGCGATAGCGTAATTATTGAAACCGAGTATATACCCAGTGAAGCCGCCCGCCTTAACTTTAATTATCGCCTGCTAAACGCGGCAACCGGCGAAGTAGTGGTTACGGCATCAACAACACAGGTTTTTTTAAGCCGTGATACTTTTGTGCTGCAGCTAACTAATCCGCCATTTTTTGAGGACTGGAAAAAGAAACATTCTTTGGCTTAAACGGTATTTACATAGCAGCCTTGGGGCTCAATAAATTATTATTAACAAAGGCTTAGGGCTATGAAAGCCTGGGGCAGTACTCATAACAACAGAAATTAAATTGATGAAAACCGAAAAAGTTGATGTGTTGGTAATAGGTGCCGGACCGGCGGGTACTGTGGCTGCTTCTATTGTGAATAAAGCGGGCTTTAAAGTTAAAATTGTTGAAAAGCAAAAATTCCCGCGCTTCGTAATTGGCGAAAGCTTATTGCCCCGTTGTATGGAAGCCTTAACCGAAGCTGGCTTTGTTGAGGCCGTAGAGACCAAAGGTTTTCAGAAAAAGTTTGGGGCCAAGTTTGTTAAAAACGGCGTAATTTGTGATTATTACTTTTCTGATCAGTTTACAGATGGCTGGAACTGGACCTGGCAGGTACCACGTGCCGAGTTTGATAAAACCCTGGCAGATACCTGCGAGCAAATGGGCATCCCGGTAAACTACGAAACCGCGGTTACCGACATCAAATTTAATGGCTCCAATTCTGTCACCACCCTTGAAGATATTGATGGCAACCAAAGCCAGGTTGAGGCACGGTTTATTATAGATGGCAGCGGTTACGGCCGGGTAATCCCCAGGCTTTTCAATTTAGATAAACCATCTAACATGTCGGAACGGAAAGCTTTATTTGCCCATACTGTGGATGTGAAACGGAATCTTTATGAAGAGCCAAACCGCATTACCATTGTAGTTCATAAACCAGGGGTATGGATCTGGATTATTCCGTTTTCAAGCGGCGTAACCTCTTTAGGCTTTGTGGGCAATCCTGATTTTTTTAACCGTGTTGAAGGCGAAAACGATAACGAAAAACTGCGTAACCTGATAGCATCTGACCCATACTTAAGCGAACGTTTTGCAGGTGTTGAGTTTGTTTTTGAGCCACGCATATTACAAGCCTGGAGCAGCACTACCGATATTTTTCATGGTGAAGGGTTTGTGTTAACGGGCAACGTAACCGAATTTTTAGACCCCATCTTTTCATCGGGCGTAACGTTGGCAACGGTATCGAGCCAAAACGCGGCGCATTTAGTGATCCGCACGCTAAACGGTGAAACGGTTGATTGGAATAAAGAATACACCGATAAGGTGATGCAGGGGGTAGATGTATTTCGCTCCTATGTAAATGCCTGGTATGAAGGCACGTTGGATACCATCTTTTTTTCAGAGACATTTGTACCCGAGATTAAAAACCAGATTTGCTCGGTTTTGGCCGGTTATGTATGGGATTTAGAGAATCCTTTTGTAAAAAATCACGATACAGCAATTAAAAAATTAGCAAGAGTTATTCAGCTAAGCGGACAGCTTAGCTAAGCAGAGAGATATAAAATGGACAAATTAATGAATGATCTGAAAGTGCAGATCATAGATCAACTGAACTTACAGGACCTTAAACCGGCAGATATTGGCGATGACGAGTCGTTGTTTGCAGAAGGATTGGGCTTAGATTCTATCGACGTATTGGAGCTGATTGTTTTAATGCAATCACACTATAAAATAAAGCTTGCCAAAGCCGAAGACGGACCAAAAGTGTTTCAGTCAGTACGTACGATGGCCGAGTATATTACGGCTAACCAGGCAGCATAATAGAATCAAGAGGTTAGAGTTAAGAGTTAAGACGGGAAAAAACTATCGGAGGAAAGACTTACGAAGTTTTAAAAACTTCGTAAGTCTGGGAAGTCTAAATCATTCTATCGCGAGTTTAAAATCCAGGGGCGCTTAAAGAGGAAGTGACGTATATAGGATGGCGCAGACGACTCACCCCGACGAGGCTACGCCCGTCTGCCCCTCTCTCCGACTGCGTCGCATAGAGGGGCGAGGAAATAAAATAAAAAATGGGGTTCACCCTCTATGCGGCTTTAGCCGGAGAGAGGGTCGGCCAGCGAAGCGTTGCCGGGGTGAGTCGTCACCAATGTACAGAGCCATTTGCAATGGAATTTTTTTCAAAACAACACTTCACACGCTGCAGCGTTATTGTAAATAAAACGTGCTAAACTTTATGTATAAAGCATTCATCACTCTTTTAATATTATCGACCACATTTACAGCCAATGCGCAGCATGCGGGTTATACCCAGCTTACAGATCTATCGGCATTTAAAGCCCAGTTTACAGCGACTGCTCAAAAAACAACCAGCATAAAAAGTGATTTTGTGCAGGAAAAAAACCTGAGCATGCTGGCCGAAAAGATCACCTCGAAAGGAAAATTCTGGTTTAAAAAAGATAACATGGTGCGAATGGAGTATACCAGTCCGTCCAAATACCTGATGATCATTAACAAGGATAACATATTGGTAAAGGATGAGCAAAAGGAGAACAAGATCAACACCAAATCAAACAAACTTTTTCAGCAGATTAACAGGATTATTGTTGATTGTGTGCAGGGCAGCATCCTTAGCAATCCAGATTTTAAGGTGAAGGTATTTGAAAACAAGGGCGCTTATTTGATTGAACTATCGCCGGTTGCAAAGGGCTTAAAAGACTTTTTTAAGAGTATCAATATCTCGGTTGATAAAAAGGACAACTCGGTAAGCAATATTGATATGGAAGAGCCATCGGGCGATAACACTACCATTCATTTCATAAACAAAGAGATCAATGCGACATTGCCAGACGCGCTTTTTGCTGCTAAGTAGCTGCCTGTTGCTGCTGTTTAGCTGTACATCGGTTTATAAAAACCTAAAGCCGGCTACGGGTAACTTTGATCACATCTACAAATTCAGACCGAAATTTGCGGTAGTGCTTTACAATGCCGAAATCAATGTAACCAGTCACCACTTGAGCGGCCTGCTGCTCATGAAAATTATGCCCGATAGCAGTACCAGAATTGTATTTTCGAGCGAAATGGGGGTTAAGTTTTTCGATTTTGCATTTTTAAAGGACGGTAGTTTTAAGGTGTATTCCATTGTCCCTCAAATGGATAAAGGCCCGGTTATTAAAACCCTGATGAAGGATTTTGATTTGATTTTACTGCGCCAGCAAGGCAGCCAGGAACATTATATGCTGAAGGATAGCAGCCATTTATATTATGTACTGCCGCAACAAAAAGGAGCCAATTATTACATTACCAATTTAGCAGGCGATAATTTAATACGGATGGAAAAATCATCCAAAAGAAAACCCGTAGCCGTAGCTACCATGACCGGTTATAAAAATGGAGTGCCGGATAGTATCGGCATCGACCATAAAAACTTTAAATTTACCATTGGGTTAAAAAAAATAGAAAGATGAGCTGAAAGCCAAAAGCTAAAGGCTCAAAGCTTTAATCATAGCTTATTCAAATGAAGTAAAACAGCGTTGGGATGTGCGATTCCTTCCTTGGGGAAGGTGAAGGTAGGGGTTAATTAGCTTTTTGTTAACAAGGCGGATAGTAGCTTGTAGAAACCCCTCCCTGCATTTGCGCGCGTTTCCAGCCGCACCCCTCCCGTGGGAGGGAATTAAAATTTTTCAAACAATTGAGACTTTAAGTTACAACAATGCTCAAGGACACCTTTTTTCAATATACAGCGCCACAAATTAATGGCGACATAGCGACAACAACCATCACGCTTAACGCTAATCATCAGATTTTTGAGGGGCATTTTCCCGGGCAGCCTGTAGTGCCGGGTGTTTGTATGATGCAAATGGTTAAAGAGGTTTTGGAAAGTATTGTAGGCGGCAAAACTAAACTGTTAAAAGCGGTTGATATGAAATTTTTAGCCATCCTTAATCCTGTGGTTAACGGTACGGCCAATATGCAAATTACCTATACCGTTAATGAATTTGATACGATAAACGTTACAGCACTTATTCAGCACGAAACATCTACTTTCCTGAAATTTAAAGGCGTTTTCAAAAAATGAAAAAGTTTAGAAACATCCTTTTCTATGTTGTTCTTTTAGGCGTATTCTCCTTTCTCATCTACTACGTGCTAATGGCTGGCGACAGCCTGGAGCAGGGCAGGCATATTGTTAAACTTGCTGCCAGTGATAAAAGTCCGTTTCACCAGTTTATGGATGGTTTTATTAAAAACCTTACCGGTCCGCTGGCAACGTTGCTTGCGCAGATAGCGGTAATTATTATAGCTGGTAATCTGGCCGGCTGGGTTTGCAAAAAATTGGGGCAGCCACGTGTTATAGGCGAAATTTTTGCCGGTATCGCTTTAGGGCCGTCATTGATCGGCAGGTTTTTTCCGGCATTTTCACATACCATTTTCCCGGCAGCCTCTCTGGGTTCCTTACAGTTTTTGAGCCAGATAGGGTTAATCATTTTCATGTTTGTGATAGGTATGGAGCTTGATTTACGGGCTATTAAAAACAAAAGCAAAGATGCCATTGTGATCAGCCACGCCAGTATTGTGGTGCCTTTTACGCTGGGGCTTGGTTTAGCTTATTATATATACCGGTCGCTTGCCCCTGTTGGTATTCCTTTCTTTTCGTTTGGGTTGTTTATGGGTATTTCTATGAGTATTACCGCCTTCCCGGTATTGGCCCGCATTTGCCAGGAACGGGGCATCAACAAAACCCGTCTTGGCGCATTGGTCATTACCTGTGCAGCTGCGGATGATATTACCGCATGGTGTTTGCTTACTGTTGTGATTGCGGTGGTTAAAGCAGGTTCGGTAATGAGCTTTGTGTATACCGTTTTAATGGCGATTACCTATGTAATATTGATGTTGAAAGCAGTAAAGCCCCTGCTCAAAAAAATATATACCAGCAATATAAAACCGGGCTACGTGGGCATCCCGGTTTCCATGTTTTTTTTAACGCTCATTATATCTGCCTATGCTACCGAAGCTATTGGTATTCACGCGTTGTTTGGGGCCTTTATGGCAGGTATTGTAATGCCAGATAATATTACCTTCAGAAGCGTGTTTATTGAGCGGATAAAAGATGTGGCGTTGTTTTTATTGCTGCCTTTGTTTTTTGTTTTTACCGGTCTGCGTACACAGGTCGGCTTACTGAACAACATCTACCTGTGGGGCATCTGTGGCCTTGTTATACTGGTTGCCATTACGGGCAAGTTTTTAGGCAGCGCTTCTGCCGCCAAATTTATTGGTCAAAACTGGAAAAACAGCCTATCTATCGGCGCGTTAATGAATACCCGCGGACTGGTTGAGCTAATTGTTTTAAATATAGGTTATGATTTAGGCGTACTCAACAAAGAAGTATTTGCCATGCTGGTAATTATGGCGCTGATAACCACCATCATGACGGTGCCTATCTTAAACTTACTCGATAAGCTCTTCGGTAAAACGCCCGAAGAGGAGTTAATTCCCGAAGGCGAGGAAGAAGCGGCTATTGGCGGCGATCAATAAATTTAAATGGTTTACGGCCCGACTCTTTGTATTGCATTTTCTGAATTTCATCGTACTGCACATACGTAACATGCGGGCTAACACGTAGCCTGGCCTGTAAGTTTGCCCTTATTTTCCTATCGCACTCATCGGTGTAGTTAATGGGGAGGATATGCAGCAACACTTCATCCATCCCTATCTCATTGGAGTATACTTCGGCTACAAAATCAAGAATCTCTTCCATGCCGTTCAGCAAATCAAACAGCGATGGCGGGTAAAGGGTGGTCCCTTTAAACTTAATCATCTGTTTTTTACGCCCGATAATAGACGACAGGCGTAAAGTTGTACGGCCACAATCGCAAGGCTCATCAAAGTACTGGCAAATATCGCCGGTTTTATAGCGCAACAACGGCATACCTTCCACGCCAAGCGTAGTAATGGTAACTTCACCGGGTTCGCCGGGAGCTACGGGCTGGTTATTTTCATCAAGCAGTTCAACAATCAATAATTCGGGTTGGTGATGCCCGCCTTTACCCTGTCCGCATTCGGTAAACGCGGTTTGCATTTCGGTAGAGGCATAAGTGGAGTACAGTTGAATATTCCAGGCATCTGTTATTTTTTTGCCCAGGATATTGAGCGAAAAATCTGTATTACGGATGTTCTCGCCAATACAAACCGCCTTTTTAACCGAGCTTGAATTAATATCGATATTATGCTCATTGGCGTACTGGATCAGCTTATAAATAAACGATGGCACTGCTACAATAGCCGTTGGCTTAAGCCTCAAAATGGTATCCCACTGCAAAGAAGGCACACCCGGACCCAAACGGATAATACCCGCACCAATTTTACGGATGCCGGAGTAATAGGCCAGGCCGGCCATAAACTGACGATCCAAAGTAAGCATCAGCTGATAAACATCATCGGGCTTGCCATCGGCACAGGTAAAGGAACTGTATTCGTTATAAGTTAGGCGTTGCAGATCGTTTTCCGTTAGCGCCACTACTACAGGCGTACCCAACGTACCCGATGTTGAACTGTACTCAATAATTTTATCGCGACCTACACACATAAAATCGTCATTGCGTTTTTGCAGGTCTTCTTTTACTGTGGGAGGAATTAATCGCAGATCATCTAACGTTTTGATCTCCCCCACATTGATATTATTGGCAGCAAACAACTCTTTGTAAAAAGGTGAGTTTTGATTTAGATAGGCCAATAGCTGCTGTAGTTTTTGCTCCTGCATGGCTACAATTTGCTGTTGCGATTGATAGGCGGATGTATGTAATGTTTGCTCGGTCACTTTTCTATAATTACGATGGCAGATGCAATTGCTTTAAGGTGGGTTAATGATACGGAAATTTTTAATGGCCCATACACCTTTAATGTTTCGGCCGATTGACCAATGGGCGCAAGTTCGGGTTTGCCATCGACATTGTTGCTAATCTCAATTTCGTTAAAGGAGGTGCCATTTAGCCAGCCGGTACCTAAGGCTTTAAAAAAAGCCTCTTTGGCGGCAAAGCGAGCGGCATAATGCTGGTATTTATCGGCCATGGGCTCGCAATAGGCAATTTCCTTTTCAGAAAATACCAATTCGCGAAAGCCGCTGCCCTTATCAATTTTGGCAGCCATACGCTCAACCTCTATCATATCTATCCCAACACCGGCAACCATTAATCAGTTTTTGTTTGTTTAAATTTATTTGATGAATTATTGCAACCAATAAGCGATTTTGATCGTCATGTACAAAAATAGGGTTTTGTAGTTCTTTGAAAAGTTAATTTGTACTATCTGCGCAAAAATCGATCCCTCCCTTGTTTGCCACTTTTTAGGAAGGCTACACTCGGCAAACAACAGGTAACCGCTATGCGGCATCTTGAAGGCGGGGACTATCTGGCTACAAACCGGTAGCCGCCATGCGGCAAAAGAGGCTTAAGCGAATAGGTTCAACAGAAAAAAGCAGCTATCCATTTACGGTTATATGCCGCATAGCGGCTACCTACTTGTAGAAAAAAGATAAAAGATTTTATGCGCCGTAGGTGCTACCTCTCTCAAAATAGCGTCTTCTGTTTTTATTTAAAGCTATGCTCTAAAACCGGCTAATATCCAGTGTAAATTGCCATGCTTCTTGTTGAGTATGCCAGGCGGCAACTAATAATATACCCTATTTCAGTATCAGTAATAGGTATATTTGCGAAGCGTTGATTGAAAGCTTAAAATGAAGAATCTGGAGCTTTACCAAAGTGTTTGAATAATTCCTCTGCTGCAATTTTTTTCCCTTAGGGTGGCGTAGGATGGCTATCAGAACGGCGGTCATTTACTTCCACAACAATCACCTCTACTTTTTTGCCAAAAAATCTCTCCGACATTTCAATAGTGTGATTTTTTTTATCTGGAACCAACGTTTGCTTATACATCGTATTTACAATTTTTCACTAACCTTCTATTAGGTAATGATCATTTCAACAACCAAATTCAACCATACACCAAACACACTTAAATGTTTTTATAATTTTGTACTTTTGCAAAAGTTCTATTAATTAAGTGTTGCAATTTTCACGTATTAACGCGGAATAGAGATTTGGGACGAGGGGTGATGATACTTGAATAACAGTTTAACAAACCTTGCACCCCAACAAGTCTTGAATTACCTAAACGTTCTTTATAAATCCCGACAAAACATATTAATTACATCGCCCATGGCGACACATTAAACTAAATACATATTTAACAATTTTACAACTTATTACAACCTAATTTTGGTTTCGCCCTGATTAACCAATTTTAGCTGATTAATTTAAACGAGATTATGCAAATCGAAGAAATCATTGCGAAAATAAATTCTTTCCTGTCTGAAGAGTTTGAGGTAGATATTGATACCATTACCCCCGATGCCGTTTTGAAAGATACCCTTGGTTTGGATAGTCTTGATTACATCGACCTGGTGGTGGTTATTGAAACCAACTTCGCGTTTAAAGTACAGCCCGAAGACTTTACGGGTATTGTTACCTTCCAGGATTTTTACAATTACGTAGCCGCTAAAGTACAGCCAAAGGAGCTTGTTTAAATGTCGTCCTGGAAAGGAAAATCAAAAGGTAAGCCTTGGGGCTACTCTATATTTCTGGCCATCTTAAGGTTAGGCGGCGTAACACCGGCCTACCTGCTGTTAAGATTTGTTTCCTTTTATTATGTGGTTTTTTCCTACAAATCGTCAAAAAGTATCTATTACTATTTTCACGAGCGGCTGGGTTATGGCCGTATAAAATCGCTTTTTAAGGTTTACCAAAACTATTACATTTTTGGCCAAAGCATTATTGATAAAGTGGTGGTCATGTCGGACATGCCCCATAAATTCACTTTTGAGTTTGATGGCCGCCATAACCTGGATGCCATAGCCGCGCTTAAAAAAGGCGGACTTTTGCTTAGCGCCCACATTGGTAGCTGGGAAGTTGCCGGCAACCTGTTAAGCCATGTCGACACCAAAATTAACATTGTAATGTTTGATGGCGAAGACCAGCAGATTAAAGCCTTTATGGATAAGGCTACCGGCAAGCACCGGGTTAATATTATTGTTATTAAGGACGATATCTCCCACATTTTTAAAATAAACGAGGCTTTTCAAAATAACGAACTGGTTTGCATGCATGCCGACCGCTACCTGGAAGGCAATAAAACCATTACTAAGAAGTTTTTGGGAGAAGACGCTCAGTTTCCGCTTGGCCCATTTATACTGGCATCAAAATTTAAGGTGCCCGTGGCTTATGTATTTGCCATGAAAGAAACCAAATACCATTATCATTTTTACTCCAGCACTATCAAGGAATATTTACATTTGGGCAAAGATGCCGGGATGGAGCAAATGACCAATGATTTTGTGGCCGAGATGGAAAAATACGTAAAACTGTATCCCGATCAATGGTATAACTATTATAACTTTTGGCAATAAAAACAATTTGATGAGAGGAGCTATTTGTAAGTGATGAATAATGTTTTTGTTGTTGCCGATAATATTACATCGCCCGTTGGCAATACCGCTGCCGAAAATTTCGGGCAACTCGTTAAAGGCAATTCCGGCGTTAAACAGCATCATGATGGTGCAAAGTCTGCCTCTCCGTTTTACGCCTCCCTTTTTGCCGCCGATCAATTTATAGCCAACGATATCTATACTAAATTTGAACAATTACTGATTGCTTCGGTAACCGATGCTTTAAAGAATTGTGATATCAACGCTGCCGATCCCAAAACGGTACTTATAGTTTCGACCACCAAAGGCAATATCAGCATGCTGGAAACAGCGGGCGATGATCCGGATTTGAAGGAGCGCATCGCCCTGCATACATCTGCAAAACTACTTGCCGAAAACTTTGGTTTTGTAAACCAGCCATTGATAGTATCGCATGCCTGTATCTCCGGACTTGTGGCCATGATCACCGGTTTAAGATTGCTGCAAACCGGGCAATATGAAAACGCGGTAGTTGTTGGGGCCGATGTGATTACGCGCTTTGTGTTATCGGGCTTTCAATCTTTCCAGGCTATCAGCTCGGCTCCTTGTAAACCTTTTGATGCTACAAGGGATGGCATTAATTTAGGCGAGGGTGCGGCGACGGTGATCCTTTCAGCTAACCCCAAATACGCTAATCATATTAAACTGGTAGGTGGCTCCATCAGTAACGATGCCAATCATATTTCCGGTCCATCCAAAACCGGCGAAGAACTTTTCTTTGCTATTGACGCTGCTTTGAAAAGCGCAGGAATAAAGCCGGAAGAAATTGATTTTATATCGGCTCACGGAACCGCAACCGCTTACAACGATGAGATGGAAGCCAAAGCTATTAACCTGGCCGGGATGCAACAAATTCCCATAAACAGCCTGAAAGGTTATTACGGGCATACACTGGGCGCATCGGGATTGATTGAAGCTATTATCGCCATTAATTCCTTAGAGCAAAACACTATTATCCCAACAAAAGGGTTTCATGAACTGGGGGTAACGCAACCTATAAATGTGGCGGCTCAACTTATAGAAACACCTTTAACCAGCTGCCTTAAAACAGCATCGGGTTTTGGTGGTTGTAATGCAGCAATAGTATTAACTAAATAAAGCTTAAAGCGGAAGGCTTTTGAATAGAGCTTAAAGCAGAAGGCTTAAGGCCGAAAGCTTTTTTGAGAACTAAACCGGCAAATAATTACATAGAGTCTAACAATTAATTTCACAAATTGCAGCTCTATTATATTGATAATACAAGGTATTGGCTTTCGGCTTTAAGCCTTCTGCTTTTAGCTTCAAATAAAGCTTTTTATAATAAAACAAACTTGGCAGATAACTTACATATAACAAGCTACAGCACCATAAACAATAACACGGTTTATAGTAATGGCGATGCTGTATTCGAAAATAGCGGTGTAGATACCGGTGCCTTCCTGTTAGCTGCGTACCAGTTTCTTGAAATAAAATATCCTAAGTTTTATAAAATGGATGGGCTGTCAAAACTGGGCCTGTTGGCTTCGGAAGTTTTATTGAAAGATCATTCTGTTGGAGAGCAATACCGGGAAAACGAAGTTGGTATTGTGCTAACCAATGCCAATGCCAGTTTGGATGCGGATATTAAATATTTTGAGGGGGCCAAAACCGTGGCAAGTCCGGCTTTGTTTGTGTATACCTTGCCCAACATTGTGATAGGAGAGATCAGCATAAAAAACAAATTTAAGGGCGAGAATGCATTTTTTGTGTTTGAACAGTTTGATGCTGCCTTTGTACACCGGTACGTGAGCTATTTGCTAAATAATAATATCTTGCAGGCCTGCATCTGCGGTTGGGTTGATTTGCTGCAAGATGATTATAAAGCGGTTTTATACCTGGTAGAAAAAAACGAGCATAAAACATCCATCCCTTTCACTGCTGATAATATGAACAACATTTACCTGTTTAATAAAATATGAGCGCAACTGTTTATATAGCCGGCGTAGGCGTAATTGCGGGCATTGGCAATAACACTGCCGAATGCCTTGATGCGCTACGGAACAGCCGGGCAGGTATCGATAAAATAAAATACCTTAACACCAGGCATAAGGATACTTTTCCGGTTGCCGAAGTTAAATTGAGCAATGATGAACTGGCTGCATTATCCGGCTTTGGTCCAGATATCAGTCGCACAGCTATGCTGAGTTTAGTTGCTGCCCGCGAAGCCTTAGCCGATGCCGGAATCTCCAATTTTGCTTCATTGCGCAGTGGCTTTATATCGGCCAATACAGTGGGCGGGATGGATAAAACAGAAGACTTTTTTAACCTGTTTAATGCCGATCCAAAAGCCGGCCGCCTGCGCAACGTGGTTAACCATGAATGTGGCAAGGTTACCGAATTGGTGGCCGATGAGCTTGGGATAAAAAACTATATCAGTACCATTAGCACGGCTTGCTCCTCATCGGCAAACGCCATTATGTATGGGGCAAGGCTTATTAAAAATGGCCTGTTAGATGTGGTAATTGCAGGCGGCACCGACGCCCTTACACTCTTTACACTGAACGGTTTTAACACCCTCATGATATTGGATACCGAATATTGCCAGCCCTTTGACGCCAACCGCCGCGGCTTAAACCTGGGCGAGGGGGCTGGCTACGTTACCCTCGTATCTGAACGCGTTGCAGCATCGCTTAAAAAGCCCTTATACTGCTCGCTAAGCGGTTATCATAACTCGAACGACGCTTATCACCAAACCGCCTCTTCGCCGGATGGGACAGGCTCATTTATGGCCATGGAGGGCGCCTTAAAAATGGCCGGATTAAACCCTGCCGACATCGGCTACATTAACCTGCACGGCACGGGCACGCAAAACAACGATAATTCCGAGGGAACTGCCATCAAAAGATTGTTTGGTCCATATTACCCCAAAATGAGTTCTACCAAATCATTTACAGGGCACACATTGGGCGCAAGTGCCGGTATCGAAGCCGTGTTTTCGGCGCTATCGGTACAGCAGGAGTTTGTATACCCCAACCTGCGCTTTGAAACCCAAATTGCCGATCAGCCTTTTAAACCCGAGACAGCGTTTTCATCCCAACCGGGTTTAAAACACGTGTTATCCAATTCCTTTGGTTTTGGCGGCAATTGTTCATCATTGATATTTTCAAAATTGGAGGCCTGAAATGTATATACGATCAACAGGAAATATCTCGCCTCAAAAAACATTTGGCAACGCGGCCTTTCCGGCCGAGGTAGTGGCACATGAAGGAAACCGCTTAAACTGTATTACGCCCGATTATAAAGAACTTATTGACCCCAAACTTATCCGCAGGATGAGCAGGGTAATTAAAATGGGGGTTGCCTCTGCTATAGCTTGTTTAAATGACGCGGGCGTAAGCTCGCCCGATGCCATTATTACGGGTACCGCTTACGGCTGCCTGGAAGATACAGGTGTGTTTTTAAGCAAAATGGCCGAGCGGGGCGAAGAGATGCTGACGCCAACATCTTTCATTCAATCAACCCATAATACTATTGCCGCGCAGGTAGCTTTGCTTATTGGCTGCCATGAATATAACAACACCTTTGTGAGTGGCGGCGCGTCATTTGAGCATGCTTTGCTTGATGCCCGGATGATGTTACAGGAGGGCGCGGCCAAAAATATACTGGTAGGCGGCGTTGATGAGATCACCGATATTAGTCACGGTATATTGAGCAGATTTGGCTTGTACAAACAAGGCCCGGTTTCTAACCTCGATCTTTTTAGCTCCGATACAAAGGGCACCATAGCTGGCGAAGGTTCTGCATTTTTCCTGGTGAGCAATGAGGCGTCCGGAAATGACCTGGCCAGGCTGGATGCTGTTACCACTTTTTACAAACCCAAAGATTTCGCTGAGGTTGAATCGCAAATCGAAGCATTTTTAGCAGCAAACGGCGGATTAAGCATGTATGATATTAGCCTGGTGATAACCGGCGATAATGGTGATGCTAAAAACGATGAGGTATATCATTACCTGGAAAACTCTCTTTTTAATTATTGCAACGTGCTTAGGTACAAACACCTTTGCGGAGAGTATCCAACATCATCGGCCTTCGCGCTGTGGTACGCGGTTAAACTGATAGGACAAAACACTGATCCGGCAACGGCGCATACCTCAAAAATTAAAAAGATACTTATCTATAACCACTATCTAAATACCCATCATTCTTTAATGCTGTTATCAGCGTGTTAACATTTAAAAACACCAATATCGCGTTTGCTGCCCTTATGGTTTTTATCATTGGGTTTGACATAACGCATGGTGTAAGCTGGCTGCTGTACGTGGCAGTTATATGCGCTTATTCGCTTATAGTTGCCTATGGTTGCTATTTTGTAAGCTCCGGCTTTTTTATGCCGATGTATTGCTCGGCAAAAACAAACAATAAGGTAATCGCGCTAACTTTTGATGACGGTCCGGTAGCACCGGGCACTCCCAAAGTTTTGCAGATTTTAAAAAACGCTGGAGTGGAAGCCGCTTTTTTTTGTATCGGTAATCGTATAGCCGGCAATGAAGCCATCATCAAACAACTACATGCCGATGGCCACCTCATAAGCAACCACAGCTTTACCCACGGCGCTTTGTTTGACATGCTCTCCGCCGCAAAAATGCTGGCCGAAATGCAGCAGACGGATAACGAACTCTATCGCGTTATTGGCAAACGGACCAAACTGTTTCGGCCGCCTTACGGGGTGATGAATCCTAATTTAAAGAATGCCATTATCAAAGGAGGGTATTTACCTATCGGTTGGAATGTGCGCTCGTACGATACCATGGCTAAAGATGCTGATACGCTTTTAATTAAGATACTCGGCCGCATTAAACCCGGCGCTATTTTCCTGTTCCATGAAAAGTGCACTGTTACGGTTCAGATGCTGCCGCGATTTATTGAGCAGGCTAAAGCGCAGGGGTATGCCATTGCAAGGGTAGATAAAATGTTGGGATTAAAGGCTTATGCTGATTAGCAAAATCGCCTTTAAACTAAACTGTCGCATCTACCTTTGCACTGCAGGGGTAGCACCTACGGCGCATAAAAATCTTTTATATTTCTTATCTACAAACAGGTAGCCGCGATGCGGCAAGATCATGCCATCGAGGATAGCGGCAGTTTTATTTACGTTATTAGGCCTGTCGTTAACAAATCACTTTTTTGCCGCATAGCGGCTGCCTGTTTGTAGCCCAATAGCCCCCTCTCCGCAAAATGCCGCATCGCGGCTACCTGTTTATGTCCGACTATCGGTATCGCAAAGCAATTCATTATTGGGTCTCCCACAGACGCCTCCTTTTTTAAAAACCATCAACATTAAACGGGCATAACAGCCCTAAAAGTAATTTCAACGTCAATTCAAAAGCTTTCTGCCTTAAACCCTCGGCTTTAGCCTTTAAATGCTAATTTTGTTTTCAATAAATGGGAAATCTACCTGGCTTCCCATGAATACATCTATAAACTAAAAGAATTTATGGGCACATTGATAGACCTGATAGGCAACACGCCTATGGTTGAAATAAAAAAATTGAACCCCAATCCCAATGTACAGATCTTTGCCAAACTGGAGGGCAATAACCCTGGCGGCAGCGTGAAAGACCGGGCATCACTTAACATGATCCGCAGCGCTATTGAAAGGGGGGATATTAAACCCGGCACTAAACTGATTGAAGCAACCAGCGGCAATACCGGTATAGCCCTTGCTATGATAGCCCGTTTGTTTGATTTAGAGATTGAATTGGTAATGCCCTCAAACTCCACCCGCGAGCGCACGCTCACCATGGAGGCCTTTGGCGCTAAAGTAACCTTGCTTGAAGGTATTGAACTTTGTCGTGATTACGCTGAAGAAAAAGCCGCCACGGGCGAGTTTTACCTGGTAAACCAGTTTGCCAATCCCGATAATTACGGCGCGCATATAAAAACTACCGGTCCGGAGATTTGGCGGGATACCGAAGGTAAAATAACCCATTTTGTAAGTGCCATGGGCACCACCGGTACCATTATGGGCAATTCAATTTATTTAAAAGGGCAAAACCCCGATGTGCAAATTGTTGGATGCCAGCCAACAGAAGGTTCGTCAATTCCGGGCATCCGCAGGTGGCCGGCGGCTTATCTGCCTAAAATATTCGATGCCTCAAGGGTAGATAGGGTAATGGATATCAGCGAAGAAGAAGCCACCCAAATGGCCCGAAAACTGGCCAAAGTTGAGGGCGTTTTTGCCGGTATGAGCAGCGGCGGCGCGTTATCGGCAGCAGTTAAGTTGGCATCAGAATTAACCGAAGGTGTAATTGTATTTATTTGCTGCGACCGCGGCGATAGGTATTTGAGCAGCGAGCTGTTTGGATAGAATTTAGACAGCGCAGACAACTCACCCCGACTCGGCTTCGCCCGTCTGCCCCTCTCTCCGACTGCGTCGCATAGAGGGGCGGGAAGATTCGGTCTTATTTTTTCTCAACCCTCTTTGCGGCTTGCCGGAGAGAGGGGCAGACGGGCGAAGCATAGACCGGGTGAGTCGTAGCCTATGTTTCCTCCAATACTTTCATAAAACCAAAACGTCGCTACTCCTCAGCAACGACGTTTTTATTATTATATCTTTTCCACACTGCTTTTTAAACAGTTTCTTATAATTTAAACCCTAATTACTGCCCTAAATCGTAACTAATCATCACAGTTGGCAACAATGTAGCGTTATCCAACGGAATTTGGTTGGCGGCATTAATCGGCTTACGTTTTACGTAAAAATCATAAGCCTTCATTACCAAAGCTTTGCTTGGTATTGCCGGTGGGTTAAATGCTATAGAAAAAGGCAAAATAAAATCGTGCGTTTTTTCATGATCAGGGATAATCCACTTATGGTTTGATTTTTTTAACGCTTCGATAATAGGCAACGTTAACACATAGTCATCCGCCTGGTAAATCACAATACGGGTAATAGTACCTTTGGTATCGGCAGTAAATTTAAAAACCGCGGTACCTGTGGCTTTAGCTTTTATAATTTCGGGCGATACAACCAGGCTATCTTTAAAAAAACTGGTCATTACAGGCGCGCCTCCCTGGAAAGGGAAAGCCAACTCTGTTTGGGCCATGCTGTAAATAGATGATAAAACGGCTACTGCTAATAATATGATCTTTTTCATTAATCTGTTCTTTTATTAATGTTGTTATTTAGGCTGCGGGCGTTCGCTTGGGTCGCGCTTGCTGCCATCATACAACTCATACTCAAATAAGCGGCAATCCAGCTTGCCATTATAAAACTCAATCCGGCGCGATGGGCGCAAGCCAATCTTTTTTGCCAGATCAGGGTTGCCTGTAAAAACATAGCCCCTGTAACCAAGGCATTTCTTTTTCAGGAAATCGCCCATGCGTTTATAGGTAATTTCCAGCTTGCTGTGTACACCCAGGCGTTCGCCATATTCGGGGTTAAACATCACCACGCCTGCACCTTCGGGCACTTCGGTTTCTTCAAAATCACAAACAGCAAAATCAATCAAATGTTCTACCCCGGCGGTTTTAGCATTCTTCTGGGCAATGTCAATGGCGTCCTGTGATATATCCGTAGCAATAATTTTAAAGCCCGTTTCTTTGGTTGCTTTATCTTTTAGTTTACGGCGTTCGGTAAAAAATACGGTTTCATCATAGCCCATAATGTGCATAAAACCATAATTCATCCTAAATAAGCCGGGGTGTTTATCGGTAGCCAGCAAAGCAGCTTCAATGGCTAAAGTACCAGAACCACACATGGGGTTAATGAATGTACTTTTCCTATCCCAGTTGGTAGCCATAATGGTTGATGTAGCCAGGGCTTCCAGCATAGGAGCTTTACCCGGTATTTTGCGATAGCTGTGTTTAGCCAGCGTTTCACCCGATGTGTCTAAAAAAACATCGGCGTCGCTATCCTGCCAGTACAGGTGTACCACGGTTTTGTTAGCATCGGCGCCAGAATTTGGACGAATGCCTTTTACCTGTTTAATCCTGTCAACAATAGCATCCTTTACCTTTACGTTTGCAAACAGGGGGGTAAGGATATGCTCGTTGTTTACGTTTGATGTTACGGAGAAGTATCCGCTAAAATCAATCAGCTTTTCCCATTCAATGGTAACCAGCTCTTCGTAAAGCTCCTTTGGGTCTGCCGCTTTAAAGCTTTTTAATAAATATAATACCTGGCTTGCGCAACGCAGATTTAGGTTTAGCGCAATGGTATCTGTAATGGTGCCCAGCAACTCAACCCCGGTTTGAAAAACGCGGGTTGGCTTATAGCCCAAGGCCTCTACTTCCTGTTGAAGGTAGCTCGACAGCCTTTTGTTACAGGTGATTATGATTTTACTCTCTGTGTGGAAAACTTGCATATTGAATTTGCAAATTTATGAATTAAAAACCCCCTATTTTAATTTCTTATCTATTAACTTTACATTTTAAATTATTTGAAGATTATGGAAGTTAAAGGTAAAGTACACGAAGTGTCGCCAACACAGCAAGTAACTGAGTCATTGAAGAAACGCGAACTGATATTAGAGTATGTTGAGAACCCTCAATATCCCGAATATTTGAAGTTTGAAGCTATCCAGGATCGTTGCGCTTTAATAGATAATGTTAAAATTGGCGATGACGTTGAGGTTTCTTTTAACCTTAAAGGCCGCCCATGGACAGATAAAACTGGTAAAAAAAGCTATTTCAATTCATTACAGCTTTGGAAAATTACGGTATTAGCAGGTGCAGGCGCAGCCTCAACACCAGAATACGCGGCACCGGCTGCCAATATCAGCGCTTCAAGCGATGACGATGATTTGCCTTTCTAAGCATCAATCGTTACTAAAATATTGATAAAGAAGCCTCCTTATTGGGGGCTTTTTTGTTTACCGTGCCTTGCGGTTTTTCTTCTGCGTAAATCACCCGCAATAAGCTATTTTCCAAACACTTATTCAGCCCCCAACATTTGTTAAATTTTGTTAAAAACCCCTTTTGTTGCGTTATTTAAAATATTTTTGCTTGTTAACAAATGAAGAAGCGTAGCATAGGATTGATTATTGGATTGATGGGCCTTGCACTTTTGGGTGTAATGGCTATGCAATTGTATTTTTTAAAACAATCATACAATATGCAATCAGAACTCTTTGACAGTACCGTAAGGGAGGCGCTAAGCAACGTTGTATCAAAAGTAACCAAGCAGGATGCTAATAACTTTTTAAATGCCAAAGCGCTTGATAGGGTAAACGCTATTGATCAATCGGGCATCAAGGTGGTTAAAAGCAGCACCAACAGGTTATACACCATAAAATCCACAGGCAAACAAACCCTGCGCGAGAAAAAGATAGCCCTGCTGCGCGATAGCCTGGAGCGCATGATTAACCACAAAAAACTGGATGATGAGTTAAGCGACCTGCTGCAACAGGAAGGTACAGTTGATATTAAGGTAACTCTTGCCCAGTTTACAGATGATCAGGGTGTGGTACACGCCAGCTATAAGCAACAGGTGATAGGCACACACATTACCCATGCCCTAAAATCACCAAAAAAACTGCACAAATACGATACCCTGCGGTATGAATACCCCGATCCGCAATTTGGCAAACAGGTAATCTCCATCCCACGCATTAATCCGCTTTGGCAACGCGAGCAACAACGCAAACTAAAGGAGCGCCAGGTTGCCCAGATCAAAAAAATGCTGACAACCGATTCGCTGCAAAATTTACATGTAGCCGAAAATAAAAGCAATGTTATTGAAAACCTTGCTTTAGAGTACAGCAAAGCCAGTCAGCCATTAACCAAACGATTAAACTTGTTTTGGATAGATACTTTATTGCGGTTTGAGTTACATAGCAAAGGCATCAACCTGCCGTTTAGTTATGAAATTACCAAAGCCAATAACGATTCGGTTATATTTTCAAAAGCAAATGACCTGGAGGGCAACAAGCCTGTATTTATAGAGGCCAATACTTATCAAACCCCCATCTTTGGTAAAGATTTAATCAATGATCCGGGGAAAATCAGGCTTACCTTTCCGCAAAAAAACTCGCTTATCCTTGGTAATATGACTGCCACCGTAGGCACTTCGGGCGGTTTACTCATTGTACTGTTAATTTGTTTTTTGTATACCATTTTTGCCATCCTTAAACAAAAAAAGGTGTCAGAAATGAAGATAGACTTTATCAACAACATGACGCACGAGTTTAAAACGCCGGTATCAACCATTATGATTGCCAGCGAGGCTTTACGTGATAAAGAGATCACCAGCGATCAAAATAGGGTAACACGGCTGGCAAACATAATTTTTGAAGAAAACGAACGTTTAGGCAGTCATATAGAGCGTGTGCTGAATATTGCCCGCATTGAAAAAAATGATTTCAAGCTGGATAAAAAGCCACTGGATGTTAATGAGATGATTAGCGTGGTGTTGGATAGCATGGCCCTTAAGCTGCATAAATGCAACGCCAGGACCACCTTGCAACTTGATGCCGAAAGCGCGATTATCATTGCCGATGAGCTTCATTTTTCAAACGTTTTATACAACCTGGTTGATAACGCTATAAAATACAGCGCAGATAACCCCGATATTACTATCAGCACCTATAATAAAAACGGACAGGTGGTAATTAGCGTGGCAGATAAAGGTATTGGCATGAGCAGGGATCAGCAAACTAAAATATTTGAACAGTTTTACCGCATCCCCACCGGTAACCTGCACGATGTTAAAGGATTTGGCCTGGGCTTAAGCTATGTAAATACCATTGTGAAACGTTTAAACGGCACCATCAGCGTAAAATCTGAACGGGAGAAAGGTTCGGAGTTTGAATTAAAGTTTGCTGTCGTTTGAGTCGGGAAGTCAGTAAAGTCGGGGAAGTCCGAAAGATGCTGATCGGTAGGTCGATGTGAAATGTCAACTTCCAGACTATATAAAACAATAACTTCCGGACTTTCGGACTTCTCCGGCTTCCGGACTATATAAAACAACTTCCGGACTTTCGGACTTTCGGACTTTTCCGACTCTCCCCAAATCCGGACTTAAATATAACATGAAGAAAATACTACTGGTTGAGGATGATGCCAATTTGGGTTTGCTGTTACAGGATTACCTGCAGTTAAAAGGCAAGTTTGATGTTATTTTATGTAAAGATGGCGAAGAAGGTTTGCGCACTTTTACCAAACATACCTTTGATTTGCTGATTCTGGATGTGATGATGCCCAAAAAAGACGGCTTCACTTTGGGTAAAGATATCCGCAAAATCAACCCGACCGTACCCATCATTTTTGCCACCGCCAAAGGCATGATAGAGGATAAAACCCAGGCCTTTAATTTGGGCGGCGATGATTACATTACCAAACCCTTCCGTATAGAAGAGTTACTGCTGCGGATAAACGCACTGTTAAAACGCACCAGCGGTACCGAAAAAACAGAAGAGGAAAAACAAACCAGTTTTAAAATTGGCCGGTATACCTTTGATTATACCGCGCAGATCATCACGATAGGTGAATCGAACCAAAAACTATCAACCAAAGAAGCCGAATTACTGCGCCTGCTATGTATGCGCAAAAACGAGGTGCTTACCCGCGAAGAAGCCCTGTTAAACATATGGCACGATGATAACTACTTTAACGGCCGCAGCATGGATGTGTTTTTAAGCAAAATCCGCAAGTACCTAAAAGATGACTCCAATGTAGAGATCATTAATGTGCATGGCAGGGGGTATAAATTGTTGATTAATTAACTTGAGCCGGGGTAAATTCGACTTTCGTTTCTCAATATAACCTCGATGAGGTTTTTTGTGTTAGATGATGTTAGTATAGGAGGATGTTTTTGATGATTTGGCGATGGAATCACTTTAATAGATTGTCTAAATCATCGAGATCCTTATGCCTTCCCGATGCCTTTTTTGCATTGATCAGATCGTTAAGGTGAATAGTTCTTACCATCAATCCATCATTATCGAACTCAATGCTGTTATTAAAACAGTCGTCGAAATTAAGTCCTAAAGCAGATGTCATTACATCGATAGCTGTTGGAGGTCTTCCAAATGTAAATACTTCTATTTCTTTATCTAAGAACCGTTCTTCCGTCATGTCAAAAACCGACATTCCAAATTCAAAAAAGGCAACTCTTAACTTTTTATAGTTCTCAGCGGTTCTATCAACCCAAATGTCCATATCTCCGGTCGTGCGGCTATAACCATGTAAAACTACCGAGTATCCACCAATCAACACGTACTTAACCGCATTTTCATTTAGTTGGTGTATAAAATCTCTGAAATCGTCATTGAAAATATTCCCCATTATTTCTCCCGCGTTCTGATACTGAAAACAGTCTTATCCATTTTGGGTGGATCGTTTTCAGGGTAGTTGTAGGCAACACTATTTAAATAGTTCATAATGCGTAGCCTCTCCTGCCAGGTAAGCCCCTTGTAGTAAGTAGCATGATCAGCAGCTTCTTTAGCTGTTTGAGCTTTAAAAGCGGTTCTGTCTAATCTGTAGTCGCTCATAAATCAAATATACCGCAAAAGTTTTTACATGTAACAACTTTGTTAGCCCCCGCCTTCGGTTTTATGCCGATTAATAAATAGGTTTGTTTATAACTGATCTTATTTAATTACAATGAAGAAAAAACTACTTTTTTCGTGCCTGCTTTCTGCGGGCATAAGCGCCCAATTATTTGCACAGGAGGCGGTAGACCCGGTCATAGTGCAAAAAATACGCGAAGAGGGTTTAAACCACTCCAAAGTGATGGAAACCGCCTTTTACCTTACCGATGTGTCTGGTCCTCGTTTGGCTGGATCTCCCGGCTTAAAACGTGCGCAGAACTGGGCTGTTGAACAGCTCAAAACCTGGGGCATGAGCAATGCCAAATTAGAATCATGGGGCAAATTTGGTAAAGGTTGGGAAGTGCAGAAAAACTATGCCGCTATTACGGTTCCTTATTACCACGCTATCATCGCTATCCCCAAGGCATGGACACCCGGCACCGGCGGCGCAATCAAAGGTGATGTAATGGTAATTAAAGCCGATTCGTTACCCGATTTGGATAAATACAAAGGCAAGCTGGCCGGTAAAATAGTGATATTTGATACCAAGCCGCTTACCGAGCGCACCTTTAAAAGTGACGCGGCCCGTTATACAGACGAAGAGCTTGACAAAATGGCCCAGGCCACTATGACACCGGCCCGTCAGCGTGCCGCTTTTGACCCTAATTCGCCGCAGTTTGCCGCCATGCGTAAGCAGCGTGCATTCCGCGCTACTTTAGGTACCTTTTTACAGGCCGAAAAAATCGCCCTGGTATTAAGCCAGGCGCGCGGAACAGATGGTACTGTATTTACCACCAATGGCGCATCATACGCCGATACCGCTAAAGCTGTAGCGCCCGAACTGGAAACCAGTAGCGAAGATTACCAACGCATTTTACGCTTAGTAAACGCCGACAAACTGGTACAAATGGAAGCCGATATTAAAACCCAGTTTTTTACCGATGACCTGCAAGGTTACGACGTGGTTGGCGAAATACCGGGCACCGATAAAAAACTGAAAGACCAGGTTGTAATGATAGGCGGCCACCTTGATTCATGGCATGCCGCAACCGGCGCTACAGATAACGCCGCCGGCAGCGCGGTAATGTTAGAGGCCATGCGCATATTAAAAACCATCGGCTTTAAGCCAAAACGTACTATCCGTATAGCGCTTTGGAGTTCAGAAGAGCAGGGCTTATTTGGCTCGCGCGGTTACGTATTAAACCACTTTGGCGATCCTAAAACCATGGAGCTAAAACCAGAGCAGGCAAAACTATCGGCCTACTATAACCTTGATAATGGTACCGGAAAAATTCGCGGCATTTACCTGCAAGGCGATTCGGCCGCAGGGCCTATATTTAAATCGTACCTGGAGCCATTTAAAGATCTTGGCGCCACTACAGTGACCACCAGCAACACAGGCGG
This sequence comes from Mucilaginibacter flavus, assembly GCF_030409315.1. Classification (GTDB taxonomy): domain Bacteria; phylum Bacteroidota; class Bacteroidia; order Sphingobacteriales; family Sphingobacteriaceae; genus Mucilaginibacter; species Mucilaginibacter flavus. The sequence continues at coordinate 168,642 of NZ_JAUFPS010000042.1, forward strand.
CACAGATCACCAATCGTTTGACGCGGTGGGTATACCGGGCTTCCAGTTCATCCAGGATGCTATTGACTATGGTTCACGTACACACCACAGTAACCAGGACACTTATGACAGGTTAGTTGAAGATGATTTGAAACAAGCCGCTACCATTGTAGCATCATTTGTTTACAATACCGCCCAGCGCGAGCAAATGATTCCGAGAAAAGAGTTGCCTAAACCACAACCGGCAAGGGGGTTTTAAGCAATAACGTTATTGTGGTTTTTAAAAAGCGATGGGGCAACCCCATCGCTTTTTTTATAGCTTGATCCTTTTATCAAACACAAAGGGCTCGCTCCTGAGCAAACGAATAGTATTAAAATCCTGATGTTTGGGGTTGATGAGATAATTTACCTCTTCCTCAATTATAGACGATGGCACGGCAAGTAAGGCGGTTTTATTCTCCCGCAACCACTGTTCGCCGAGTTTCTGGGTTAACGCCATCTGGTCAAAATCATGCCAATCGGCAGGCAGATCGGCAAGTTTGACGGTTGTAATACCTACGGAATCAGGCACATCAATAGTCATTACATTAAAGGCGAGGTTAAGCCCAACCTGGTTACGGTGTACCACGTTTTCGAGGCAAGCCAATGACCGCGATGACGCTGTGTAGATCATCTGCGTATCATTAGGATTCCAGCGCGCCGCCCTGCCAGAGGCCATCAGTTTATCTGAGTATTTGGCAAGCGCAATACGGTATACCAGCATCGTTAAGCCAAATCACCAAATTGTATCCTGATAAGTTCTTCCTCGATGAGTTGAATGCCGGTAATGGTATCCATCATATCAAAAGGCAGCCTGTTGCCAAGCCCATAAGCTGGCGTACCAAGCCACCGATGGAAAGCCTGCCCCGAGCCAAATATTTCAATACCGGTATCAAACAGAGCAAATGATTTAAGCAGTTTTTCGCTGAGGGCTGCATCCAGTTTCAAATCCTTGTTTACATGATTTTGAATAGTTTTAACAGTAGTTTTAAAAGTTTCCTGGAACTCATCCTGCGTAAAGCCCGATAACGATAAAAAATCGAGAGCGCTTTTGGCATCGAGGCCTTTTTTGGAAGTGTTTAATAAGCTAATGGCATCCGTGTACTTGGGCGTGGTTTTATACCCTACCTCAAAATCATTAAAAACGCTAACCCTATCAACATCTTTATAAATTACCGGTGCCTTTTTTTTATCTATTGTTTTATCTTTTGCCATTGGTTTACCTCCCGTAATCAAATATAGAAATTTTTCCGATTAAAAAAGAAATTTTTCCACTTTTTATTTTTACTGCAAGTCTATTCGCTGATGCTGATAAGGGATTTGCACATGTTTAAACCCTTTTTCTTTGAGTTTTCCGCTAAAATGTTGCTGCACCTCATATTCGCCATGCACTAAAAACACTTCCTTCACTTGCGCCGGGTTTTGGCAGGCCAAAAAATGCAGCAGATCGTCGTAATCACCATGGGCACTCATAGATCTTATAGAACGTACTTCGGCATTAACTTTATAGGTCTCGGCAAAAATATGTACTTCATGATCACCTCGCAATAAATGGCCACCCAATGAGTTTGGCTCGCAATAGCCCACCATTAAAATGGTATTCTTATCGCTGTTGATGTTATTTTTAATGTGATGTTTAACCCGTCCGGCTTCGGCCATGCCCGAGGAGGAGATGATAACGCATGGCCGCGGGTCATTATTCAAAGCCATCGATTCTTCGGTCGACTGTATAAAGCGCAAGCCTTTAAAGCCAAACGGATTAGCGTCGGTTTTTAACACCTCTTGTACCTCTTTATTATAAACCTCGGGGTGGTTCATTAATACCTCTGTGGCTTTTTGCGATAACGGGCTATCCACATAATAATGCACATCGGGCAACACGCCTCTTAGTTCAAGCGCGTTAAGCGCATATAGCAACTCCTGCGTGCGGCCAACACTAAATGCCGGAATAATTACTTTTCCTTTTTTAACCTCGCAGGTTTGTTTGATGATTTCCAACAGGGCATCTTCAATAGGGCCAGATTCTTTGTGCAATGAATCGCCATAGGTAGATTCCAGCAAAATATAATCGGCCTGGTCAAACGGTTGCGGATCTTTCAGCAGCATATCATCATAACGGCCAACATCGCCACTAAAGGTAATGCGGGTAAGCTTACCATCTTCCATAATGGATAAATGGATTGCCGCGCTCCCCAAAATATGACCGGCATCGGTAAACTTAAATTTTACACCGGGCATAATTTCATGATCCTGCCCATACTCCACAATTTTAAACTGGCGCAGGGCGGCAGTAGCTTCCACATCGGTATACAAAGGCTCCAGCAACGGCATACCTTTTCGCTGGCGGTGTTTGTTGCTATAAGCCACATCCTGCATTTGTATATGGGCCGAATCCAACATCAGGATGCGGGCAAGATCCATCGTAGCCGATGTACAGAATATCGGGCCGGTAAACCCTTCGGCAACCAGGCGAGGTATTAAGCCGCAATGATCAATATGCGCGTGCGAAAGGATCATGTAATCTACCTTCTTAGGGTTAAAGCCAAAATGTTCGTTCAGTTCTTCAGACTGATCGCCCATGCCCTGGAACATGCCGCAATCCAATAATATACCGGTGTCGTCTTTTAAACGGATCAAATGCTTGCTGCCGGTAACGTTACGCGCGGCGCCATGAAATGTTATATTCATTTATAATTGGGATGAAAAAGATGCAACGAAAATGCACATTAAATGTTTAATAAAAACAAAACTAAGTTTTTAGTTGTTAATTTCATTTATACTATCTACCTTAGATTTACCAATTGGACACGCCCGCGCCATTTTAAATAAGCAAAGGCAATTTTTATTATTAAAGCACATGGAAATTAAAGAGTTAACCCGGGCCGAAGAACAGTTAATGCAGGTATTATGGCAGCTGGAAAAAGCGTATGTAAAAGATATCATTGATCAGTTACCAGAGCCAAAGCCAGCTTATAATACCGTATCAACCATTATCCGCATCCTGGAAACCAAAGGCTTTGTTGGCCACACAGCATTTGGAAAAAGCCACCAGTATCATCCCATAGTAAGTAAAGACCAGTACCAGGATTTTGCTTCGGACAAGTTATTGAGCGGCTATTTTGATAATTCGGTTAACCGCATGCTTTCCTTTTTTGTGAAGAAAGAAAAGATCGACCTGAAGGAGGCCGATGAGATCATGAAACTGATTGAAAAACTTAAAGACAAGTAGTTATGATTTGGTGGCAATATTTATTACTGGTAAATATTTACCTGGTGTTGTTTTATGCCTTCTACGCTTTGCTGTTACAGCGCGAAACTTTTTTTCAGCTTAACAGGATTTACCTGGTAACGGCGGCGCTGTTGTCGTTTTTTATCCCGGTAATACAGGCCGATTGGGTTCAAAACCTGTTTATTACTCAACAGGTAAAGTATACCATTTACAACATCCCGGCGATAGAGTACCAGTTTAAACCTATTGCCGAAAGCCATTTCAAATTAGGCGAGTTGTTTGCCCTGCTTTATTTATGCGGTATTGTGGTATTATCGGCAAAACTTACCTGGCAGCTTTTTAAACTAAAAAAGGTATTGAGCATGCCCAAAACCAATGTGCCGTATTCATTTTTTAAAACCGTAAAGCTTGATGAAAGCAACCCCGATAACGCTATTATCGAGGCGCACGAACAGGTACATGCCCAACAATGGCATTCGGCCGATGTGCTGCTGATTGAAATGGTGATGATCATTAACTGGTTTAACCCGGTGGTTTACTTTTATCGCTTTGCTATTAAACACATTCACGAGTTTATTGCCGATAGGCAGGCCGTACAGGCAGGCACCAGCAAGGCCGATTATGCTTTGTTGTTGTTAAACCAAACCTTTAACGCGCCCGCGCATCAATTGGTAAACCCGTTTTTTAATCACACTTTATTAAAAAAACGAATTATGATGTTGCAAAAAAACAAATCGCAGCGTATCAGGCTAATTAAATACGGCCTGTCTGCCCCGCTGTTTATATTGATGCTGGTTTTATCATCGGCCACCATCAACAACAGTAAAACCGTAACCACTATTAACAACAAAGCGCAGGAAATTTTCATTACGCCTGCAAACCAGGTGTCATTAGCCAAGGTGATTGATGATGCAGCATCCGTAGTTACAGATACCACCGAAGTTAGAAACGAAGCAGATACTACCGACAATAAAGTTTTCTCGTCGGTAGAAACTTTGCCCGAATTTCCGGGGGGAGTTGAAGCCTTTGGGCATTTTTTAGCATCAAAAATTAAATATCCATCAAAGGCCAGGGAGCAAAAAGTTCAGGGCACCGTGATCTGTACTTTTATTGTGGAAAAAGATGGTAACCTGTCAAACATCCATACAAGCCGCGGCGTAAACCCCGATATTGATGCCGAAGCCATACGGGTATTAAAGCTATCGCCAACATGGAAACCCGGGATTCAAAATAATCATAAGGTACGTACCCAATATTCGGTGCCAATAAGGTTTAGGTTAGAGGATAGCAACAATAAGGCAGCTATTGGAGAGGGACAGGGCGATCCGCCGCCGGTTGTTAAAGAAGTACCCGCTTCACAAGCAGGCGTTTTTTCATCCGTAGAACATTTACCCGAATTTCCCGGAGGCGTTGAGGCATTTGGAAAATTCCTGGGTTCAAAAGTCCGGTATCCTAAAAACGCCCGCGAAAAAGGAATACAAGGCAGGGTAATAGTTACTTTCATTGTCGAAAAAGATGGAAGCCTGTCGGATATTAAGGTAGTACGAGGTGTAAGCGCTGATATTGATGCCGAAGCGCTTAGGGTATTAGCATTATCACCTAAATGGAAGCCCGGCACACAAAAAGGAAAAACGGTAAGAGTTCAATATGCTGTTCCTATTAGTTTTACCCTGGCCGATGATAACAAACCAGCCAACAAAACCGGGGCGGTACAAGCACCTCCACTAGATAATAAACCATCATATGCCGGCGCCGAAAGCACCAGAGACACTTTGAAAGGGCACATAGCAGGCAAAGCAGAGTATAGTGGATTATTATTAACCGGGAAAAACGGTAAAGTTGCCCAGCCGCTATATGTACTTAATGGCAAAGAAATTGGTGAAGATAAAATGAAAGGCATCGACGTAAACACCATAGAAAGCATCAGCGTGTTAAAAGACAAATCAGCTACTGCACTTTACGGTGATAAAGGTATTAACGGCGTGGTGATGATTAAAACTAAGAAGTGATGTTTTGATGTGCAAATTTCAGATGTGCAGATATGCAAATGAAAAAAGGGATGATGATTTAATTGGCAAATCATCATCCCTTTTCATTTATAGCAGGTAGGCAAATCATTCAATCAATCATCTGCACATCTAAAATCTGCATATCTACCAATCTACTTCGTATACCTGTTGATAATATCAACTATCACTTTGTTGGTTTGCAGCTGTGGCAAGTAATCAAATAAAATATAGTGCTTATCCGGGTCGCTGGTGAGGGCCATTTCCAGCTGGCTTAGTGCTTCATTGTACTCGCCTTTGGCAAAAAGGTAGGCCACCATGCGGTAATACAGCTCGGCTGCTTCAGGGTTGTTTTTTATTGCCTGCGAAATAATTTCGATGGCACCGCCCAGCCTTTGCTGCTCATACAAAATAGACGAATAATCTAACCAGGCATCAATATCAAGCGGGTTTAGCTCCACAACCTTTTCATAAGCCTGCTCGGCTTCGTCCATGTGGCCCAGTTTATATTCGGCATCGGCAATGGCAAACCAGTAGTCGGCATTGGCAATATCCAAATCAAGCGCTTTTTTGTAAAAATGCAGGGCCTCAAAATAGCGTTCTTCAAAATCAAGGGTAACTCCAATCCCAAACCAGGCGTCGGCCAATTTAGGGTCCATTTTAACCGATTTTTTGTAAAACGCTCGGGCATCGTCCATTTGCTCCAGCTTTTCGTAGCATTCGCCAATGGCACAATACGTATCGGCATTGGGTTGCTCATACTCAAACGTATGGCGGTAAACCTCAATAGCCTCGGCATATTTTTCCAGGTTAACCAAGGCGTTACCCTTGTTAAAGTAAGCCGATGCAAAGCTATCCTTAATCAGGATGGCATAATCATAAGCATCAATAGCCTTTTCAAATAAGCTGAGTTTGGTGTAGGCGTTGCCCAGGTTATACCATGCGGCATAACTGTAAGGCTCGTTATCAATATATTGCTGATAAAACTGAACGCTTTCTTGCTGGTTGTCCATTACATCGTAGCAAAAAGCTAACTCGTAAAGGGCATCCTGGTTTTCCATATTTTGCTTAAGGCAAAGCTTAAGGTAACTAACGGCGGTATCATAATCGCCCATGTTTTGGTAAACGTAGGCAATGTGTAACAGGATTTCGTCGGTTTCTTCGGCCAGCTCAAGGGCTTTCTCATAGTTTTCAAGGGCCTCGCTAAAACGCTCCATGCTCTCGTACATATTACCGCGAATAATGTAGATATCAGCATCTGATGCTTCGAGCATGGCAGCCTTTTCAAGCGCGGCAAAAGCCTCGGGCACTTTATTACCTACTACCAGTAACTGGGCCTGCTTAATTAAAAATACCGCTGCAAATGGGTGCTGATTACGCGCATACTCTGCAACCTGTAGTGCCTTCGACGGATCATTTTTCTCTATGTAATAGTCGATAATGTTCTCAAACGCCTGGGCATCAAAAAAGTACTGGTCGTGATTTCGAATCATTTCCTCGTACCGCTCTACCGAAAATTTGGGATCTTCAGTAAAACCAAATTCAAATTCTTCTTCCATTCAATTTTGTTTGCAGAACATCCGCTTTAGGTTAACAATGTAATTGCTTTGTAAAGACTTATTGAGTTTAAATTACAACAAGTAACCAACCTAAATAGAATTTAGTTTTCAACATTCGCACATTGTTAACAACTGTTAATTACAAATGATTGATAATTAACAGCAATCATTAAAACCCCGCAATTTCAAATATTGCCTCAAAGATTTTTACCTTTGGCAAAAGTAACAATTATGAGCTTGGATATTTCGGCTATTCTAAAACGTTTACATATAAACGATGTAAATGACGCTTTTAGTACAGGCGGCACCTGGGGCAGTAGCGCTGGTGCTACCGTAAAAGACATCATATCGCCGGTTGACGGTCAAAAAATAGCTTCGGTAAGGTTTGCCTCCGAAGCCGATTATAACCAGGTAGTTACTACTGCTGCCAAGGCATTTAAAACCTGGCGACAGGTGCCGGCACCAAAACGCGGCGAGATAGTAAGGCAAATTGGCGATGCTTTACGCGCTAATAAACAGGACCTGGGCACTTTGGTATCCTACGAAATGGGCAAAAGCCTGCAAGAGGGCCTGGGCGAAGTGCAGGAAATGATTGATATTGCCGATTTTGCTGTTGGCCTAAGCCGCCAGCTGTACGGTTTAACCATGCACAGCGAACGCCCCAACCACCGCATGTATGAGCAGTACCACCCGTTGGGTATTGTTTGCATTATTTCGGCATTTAACTTCCCCGTAGCCGTTTGGAGCTGGAACTCATTACTGGCCATGGTTTGCGGCGATGTAAGCATCTGGAAACCCTCAGAAAAAACACCATTAACCGCTATTGCCTGCCTGCATATCGCGCAGCAGGTTTTGGCAAAAAACAATATTGAAGAAGGCGTTTTAAGCCTGGTAATTGGCGATCGCGTAATTGGCGAGTTAATGGCCAATGATACCCGCATCCCGTTAGTATCGGCCACCGGCTCAACCCGCATGGGTAAAGCGGTAAGCGCCGCTGTTGGCGCAAGGTTGGGCACCAGCCTGTTAGAGCTTGGCGGCAATAACGCCATCATCATCAGCGAAAATGCCGACCTGGACATGTCGCTTATCGGCGCGGTATTTGGAGCGGTTGGTACCGCCGGGCAACGTTGCACCAGTACCCGCAGGCTTATCATCCACGATAGCGTTTACGAGGCATTTAAACAAAAACTGGTTAACGCTTATGGGCAGATCCGTATTGGCAATCCTCTGGATGAGCATAACCACATGGGCCCGCTGATTGACCAGGACGCGGTAGCCCTTTACTTAGATTCGATTGAAAAATGCAAAGCCGAAGGTGGCAAATTTGTTGTTGAAGGCGGCAAACTTGAAGGCGATGCCTACGCATCCGGCTGTTATGTAAAACCATGTATTGCCGAGGTGGAGAATCATTACCAGATAGTGCAGCACGAAACCTTTGCACCAATACTGTATTTAATCAAATATTCAACCATTGAAGAGGCTATCGACCTGCAAAATGGTGTGCCACAGGGCCTCTCATCGGCCATCATGACTAATAATTTACGCGAGGCAGAACAATTTCTATCCTACGCTGGTTCTGATTGTGGAATTGCCAACGTAAACATTGGTACATCGGGAGCCGAAATTGGCGGGGCCTTTGGCGGTGAAAAAGAAACCGGCGGGGGCCGCGAATCTGGCTCTGATGCATGGAAAGTTTACATGAGAAGGCAAACCAATACTATTAATTATTCAAAAACGTTGCCTTTAGCCCAGGGGATCAAATTTGACCTCTAATATTTTTTATTTTCTAATACTTGTACATGTTCAATTTTCGTTCTTTAGTCTCTACCGTTCTTTTTGCTTCATTAAGTGTTAGCTTTTCTGTATCGGCCCAAACAAATCCACAACCCAACGCGCCGGCCGATGCCATATCAATGGCTAAACCCGAAGCCGAACCACCAAAGCATTGGCAGTTAATGGACCTGAAGGAAACCGGCTATTTTGGCATTAGCGCCAAACAGGCTTACCTGTTTTTAAAAGGCAAACAAAGCAAAACCGTGGTTGTGGCCACGCTCGATAGCGGTATTGACACCCTGCAGAAAGATTTGAAGAGCATTTTATGGGTAAATACCAAAGAGATACCCGGCAACGGTATAGACGATGATCATAACGGCTATATTGACGATGTACATGGCTGGAACTTTTTAGGTGGCAAAGGCGGCAAGGCCGATTTTAACCAAACCACCGAAGAGGTACGCGAATACAATAAATTAAAAGATAAATACAACTCGCTAACCGAAGCTACCGCTCCGGATAAAAAAGCCTTTGCTTACTGGCAACGGGTTAAAACGGTTTACGATACCACCATCAATAAAGCCCGTACAGAAACCGAGCAATTACAGCCCATCATGAATGCCTTGATGGCCACCAGCGGCTACATTAAAAAAGCCCTTAAGCTTGATGCCGGAGGCACTTTCAAAGAAACCGACCTGGTAAAAATAACCACCACCAATGATACTTTGAGTCAAAGCAAATATGTATGGGCAACCATATTTTCGCAGGAGGGTGGCAACAAAACTAACGCCGCCATTATTAAAGACCTGAGCGAATACCTTGAAAAATTGAATAATGACCTATCGCCAGACCTGGAATCGCGTAAGCGCATTGTGGGCGATAACGTAGATAGCATGGACCATATACCCTATGGCAACAACCTATTAAAATTTGCCGATGCATCGCATGGTACAGGTGTAGCGGGGCTTATAGGTGCCGTGCGCGGCAATAACTACGGCATCAATGGCGTGGCTGATAATGTGCGCATCATGGCTGTTAAAACAGTACCCAATGGCGACGAATACGATAAAGACGTTGCCAACGCCATTCATTACGCGGTTGACAATGGTGCCAAAATCATCAACATGAGCTTTGGCAAAAAGCTATCGCCCCATAAAGAATGGGTTGACGAGGCTTTTAAATACGCGGCGGCAAAAGATGTATTATTGGTATTGGCCGCGGGTAATGACAACGCTGACATGGATAAAGAGCCCGATTTCCCTAATGACACCTTCCTTGACGGCTCATCAACCGATGCCGATAACCTGATCAACGTAGGTGCTTCAAGTGCTAAATTGGGCGATCACCTTGCCGGCGATTTTAGTAATTATGGCAAAAAGAATGTAGATGTTTTCGCGCCCGGCGTTAAGGTAACCACCATTGATACCGATGCCGAATTTAATACAGAAGATGGCACCAGCTTTTCTGCACCAATAACAGCTGGGGTAGCGGCTTTAATTTTGGAATACTATCCAACCTTGAGCGCGAAACAATTAAAACAAGCTATCCTGCAATCGGCAACGCCACTAAACGGCACCATGGTTTATAAGCCCGGCAGCAAAACCGAGAAAGTTGACTTTACAACCCTAAGCAAAACCGGCGGTATTGTAAATGCTTATAAAGCACTTCAAATAGCATCGAAAATGACAGGGGAGCGGAAGTAGCGGACTGGCTGAATTTGGGACGAGTTGACTTTGAGACAAAAGATAATAGGATAACATTTTCAGCGAAAGGCTTCCGAAGTTTTTAAAACTTCGGAAGCCTGGGTTCTTCAACATCATTGTTTGCTATTCAATCTTTCGTCGCTGCCACAAACGTCTCGCTTGTAGCCTGCATGCAAAGTGTGCAACAAGTAGGTTTTATGTCCTATAGTTCCACCTCGATGGAAGCAGCCTTTCTGTTAATAATCCAACATCCGCCCGTAAACACAATTGCCGCGCAAACGCATAGCGCAATATAATAGGGCACTCCTAAAATAATCAAAAGATCCTGCCTGTTTTTTGGGAAAAATAGAAATAGCATCGCTATACTGTTGTTTGTGGCATGGATGATAATGCCCGGTAAAACCGATTTTGTTTTGTAAAATACCCATCCCAAAAACAAGCCAATAAAAAAGGCAGGTAGAGCTTGCCAGGGGTTAAGATGTATAAGCGCGAAAAAGAGAGCGGAGATTAAGATTGCTTTATTGGGAGTATAGTTTTTTAACAGCCCCCTTAAAACAATTCCGCGGCACAGGAGCTCTTCTATAATGGGGGCTACCACAGTTATGGTAATGATTGACAATACATCCTTTGATAACACTTTTTCAAAAAGCTTTTCTACAGAAGGCGGCATAGGCAGTATATGCGAAATTCGCTCTGAACCAACTACAAAAGCCATTGTGCTGATGATTACTACAGGGAAAAGCCAGGCCGGCACTTTGCTAAAGCTAATACTGAAGGAATTTCCTTCCTGCATTTTGCTTTTTTTGATAGCGTATTTTATGATAAACAAAAAGCTAAAAAGATATGCCAGCAAGTTAAAAAAGGAGGTTAGTAAAGGAGATTGCCACTCCAGCCCCTTGGCTGCAGAAAGCAAAATGAGTATGGCGATAGATCCGATGATATTATAAAAAATAATTACAAAAAACAGCCTGAAAATAGATTTGCCATTAGGGTAGGCGGGTTTTATGATCGTGCTGTCGGTAAAGTCATTGATCACATGGCTTTCAGGTTCGGGTTGGTTCATTTACAAATATTATGAACAATGTTGATTCAAGCATCAAGATGCCATATAATTATTATTGCTTAGTAGGGATAACTCATCCTGAAAAAAGTCTACACTTTAAATGAATAACCCTGTAAAATATTGTCTAAGTTATTGATATTCAAGCGATAAAATGTTCCATTGGTTTCTTTTTGACAAAACGATAACTTCCTGATTATCAGAATTAATGCGTTCCAAAGTGTTCCGCGTGTTCCACCCGTTCCGGTGGAACGCTAAAGACAAATCAGCCCGGGCACCCCCGCTCTTAATACCAACTACGAACAAGGGACTTTAAGATAAAATTCGACCACAATTGGCTAATCGCAGGTTGAGGGGTATAAATGGATATTGCGTATCTTGAGATTCGATAACCCATCGTGTTTTTATTGTATTTCAATCCATATCGCATGTATCTAAAAATACCTCATCCTAATTTAAAAATTTTTATAAAGCCGCTAACTTTTACAGCTGTGGCCTTGGCGATGTTAATGCCGCCCAAAGCCATTGCCCAAACCGCGCAGCAAAAGGCGGCCTTGTATGAGCAGGCCAGCGAAGTATCGGGCCTGGTAATTCAATACGGCAGGGATATGAACGCCATTCGCGATTTTTATTCGCCCTATACGGCTATTGACGGCTATAACGACCAGTCGACTCAGGTATCGCCCGAAGAAAGCACCCGGCTTACCGAAATTGCCAACGGCTACCTCGAAAAGCTTAAGCAAACCGATTTTGACAGCATGAGCATTTATGGCAAGGTAGATTATACCTTGCTAAAAAAACAAATAGTGTATGACCTGGGCGCTATTAAGCTTGATGCCGATGAGTACAGCAAAATAGCCGGCTACCTCCCCTTTGCCGATGAAATTTATCAGCTGGAAAAAAAGCGTCGCCGTGGTATTTATGTAGATGGACAGGATGTGGCCTTGCAGCTCAACAATATTTTAAAAGAAGTTAAAACCGCCCAAATTGGTTTTGTCGCGGTTAAATCATTAGATATGCCACTGGCCCGTAAAGGCAAAGCTGCCGCGCTGGGTTTAGGGCGCAGGCTTAAAAGCTTCTTTGATTTTTACATGGGGTACGATCCCAACTTTACCTGGTGGGCTCCCAAACCATATCAGAAACTCGATTCGGCTTTAACAACTTACGCCGGGCAAATCATGAGCAAGGGCAAAGTAAGCACCACGCAAAAGCCCGATAGCAGCGGCATTAAAGGCGTACCGATAGGTAACGACGAACTGGTGCGCCAGCTCAAAGCAGAAATGATCCCCTACTCGCCGCAGGAACTCATCGCGTTAGCCAATAAAGAGTTTGCTTTTTGCGATAAAGAGATGCTGAAAGCCAGTAACGAAATGGGCTTTGGTAACGATTGGCACAAGGCATTGGAAAAAGTGAAGAACAGCTATGTTCCCGCCGGTCATCAGCCCGAGGCTATCCTGAAATTGTATAACGATGCACTCTCCTTCATCAAAGCGCGCGACCTGATTTCCATTCCTCCGTTGGCCGAAGAAACCTGGGGCATGACCATGATGACACCCGAGCGCCAGCTGGTTAACCCCTTCTTTTTAGGCGGACCGGAAATTATCATCAGCTATCCTACCAACACCATGAACGAGGCTGATAAGTTGATGAGCATGCGTGGTAATAACCCGTACTTCTCCCGGGGGACGGTGCAGCACGAATTATTGCCGGGCCACAACCTGCAATACTTTATGAACAGTCGCTACAAGCCGTACAGGGATATGTTCAACACGCCGTTTTGGATTGAAGGGTGGTCGTTATATTGGGAGTTGTTATTGTACGATCAAGGTTTTGCCAAAACGCCCGAGGAGCGCATTGGTATGATGTTTTGGCGTATGCACCGTTGCGCAAGGATCATCTTCTCGCTCAACTACCACTTAGGGAACTGGACACCACAGCAATGCATCGACTTTTTGGTTGACCGTGTTGGCCACGAACGGGCCAATGCAGAGGGCGAAGTGCGCCGGTCGTTTAAGGGAGATTATAGTCCGCTATACCAGGTGGCTTACCTCACCGGAGGCTTGCAATTGATGAGCCTGAAACGTGAATTAGTTGACGGCGGCAAAATGACCTACAAGCAATTCCATGATGCCGTAATGAAAGAAAACGCCATGCCTATTGAAATGGTTCGCGCCACCCTCACCAACCAGGCCCTCACCCGCGATTTTACCACGCAATGGAAGTTTTATGATTTTGGAGCGAAATAACATGTTACAGTAGAGACGCAATATTTTGCGTCTCCCGCGTGCAAATCGGTTAAGCAAATCAATAATGCAAACCGGCCCTGCAAATTCGCCCTGTATAGTTAGAGACGCAAAATATTGCGTCTCTACATAAAAAAAATAAAGCATAAAAGCCCGGCGTCAGCCGGGCTTTTATGTTAAACATCATCTGCACATCTGAAATCTGCACATCTGCATATCAGGGTTTACTGCACCTGGAACATATTGTTAAAGTTTGTACCATCAGGGTAGTAGCCCGATATAACCAGGTTACCGTTACGCAGGTTGGTGATCACTTTGTCAATATCGGCCACACTGTTAATTGGCGATTTATTGATGCTGGTGATTATAGAACCTACCGGAATTTCGAAGCTATCAAACACACGGCCTTCGCGCACCTGGGTAACCAATACGCCGGAGTTTACGTGGTATTTAGCTTTCTGCGCCTGGGTTAAAGGCTGGAAGCTTGCGCCAAGTTTGTTAAACAATTCTTCGGCCGATTTTGACACCGCCGCGGTACGGTTAGTTGCAGGGGTGGCATCGGCTTTAAGGGTTACCGCGAAAGCTTTTTCTTTACCATCGCGCAACACAGTAAGGTTAATTTTATCGCCCGGTTGCAAACGACCTACGTGCTCCTGCAAATCAGATGATTCGTACACCTGTACACCTTCTACCTTTTCAATTATATCACCTTTTTGCAGACCCGCAGCTTGCGCACCGCCGCCATCAACCAACTCGTTTACATATAAGCCGGTGGTTTGGCTAACGCCTAATTTTTGAGCAACATCCGGGTTAAGCTCGGTAAAGCTTACGCCAACATAGCCACGTTTAACGGTACCGAATTTTTTAATATCGTTCAGTACTTTTTTGGCCAGGTTAACCGGGATAGCAAAGCCGTAGCCTTCATATGAGCCGGTATGAGAAGCTATCGCGGCGTTGATGCCTATCAGCTCGCCTTTGGTGTTTACAAGGGCACCGCCGCTGTTACCGGGGTTTATGGCGGCATCTGTTTGAATGAACGATTCAATAGCCTTGTTCAATTTTGGCGTTGCCGGCTGGTTGCGGGTACGGCCAAACGGATTGCTCTCGTCCTGGTTGTCTTCGCTGCCAATGATGCCAATGTTACGGCCTTTAGCGCTAATGATCCCTGCGGTTACTGTCGAGGTTAAGTTAAAAGGGTTACCTACGGCTAAAACCCATTCGCCAACACGGGCCTCGTCAGAGTTACCTAATTTTACGATAGGCAGGTCGGTAGCGCTGATTTTGATCAGGGCCAGGTCGGTGTTAGGGTCGGTACCAATTACTTTAGCTTCAAAGGTGCGGTGGTCATTAGTGGCCACGGTAATTTTGTCGGCCTTTTCAACAACGTGGTTGTTGGTAACAATATAGCCGTCATTTGAAATAATAACACCCGAGCCTGATGCCATTTGCGGACCTTGCGGACGTACACGCTGGCCAAACATATCGCCAAACATTTGCTGCAACTGGTCCTGGCTGCTGCCGCTGCCCTGGCTGCTGTACGTGGTACGAATGTAAACTACCGCCGGCGTAACAGCCGCCGCGGCTTCAGTAAAATCAAGCGCGCCGGTTGATGATACTACCGGGGCCTGGTGGTTACTGGTGAAATAAACTTTTTGTTTGTCTTCGAAGCTCATGTTATCCGAATATTTATTCTCGATAACCTTGTAAGCGCCTAAAGCCATGGCTCCTCCAACAAAAGCGGTTAATAATGTTAAACCAATCTTTTTCATCTTTATATTTGCCTTTCTTTATTTTGTTTATAATTAACAAATCAAATTTAATACCATATAGACTACATAATCAACGATAAGTTATCACCGATTGTGTTAAAATTTGTTAAAATGATTTGAGCTAATTTTGATGTCGGATTTCGGATGTTCGATTTCGGAATTATCTGAAGGTCAGTAGCGCTTTTATAACAGAAGAAGATTTAGAAGGAGTTCAGTAAAATACATCATTGTGAAAATACATTTCTATAAATACCAGGGTGCCGGCAACGATTTTATATTGGTTGATAACCGCGAAAATATAGTTGATCATCATAATCCTAAGTTGATTGAGCGCCTTTGCGACCGCCGATTTGGCATTGGTGGCGACGGCGCTATGTTTTTGCAAAACAAAGAGGGTTTTGATTTTGAGATGGTGTATTACAATGCCGATGGTCAGCCAAGCAGCATGTGCGGTAACGGCGGTCGTTGTATTGTAGCTTTTGCCAAATTTTTAGGGGTGATTGATGCTGAAACTGAATTTTTGGCGGTTGATGGTCCGCATATTGCCAAAATTTCTGCCGAGGGCGATTGGGTAAGCCTGCAAATGATTGATGTAAACGAATTGAATACCGATTTGGACGCCTACGTGCTCAATACAGGATCGCCGCATTACGTGAAATTGGTTGACGGCCTGGAAAGCCGCGATGTTTTTCATGAAGGCAAAGCCATCCGCAATAACGCCACTTACCGCGAAAAAGGTATCAACGTAAACTTTGTTGAACCAATGGATAAAGGTTATTTTGTACGCACTTTTGAACGCGGTGTAGAGGACGAAACCTTTGCCTGCGGTACAGGAGTTACCGCCGTAGCCTTAGCCATGGCCAGCCACAACCAGCAAACTGGCCACATTGATACGCCCATTAAAGTATTAGGCGGCAACCTCAACATCCGCTTTAACTACGATGGCAAAGCGTTTACCGATATTTTTTTAGAAGGTCCCGCGATGCAGGTTTTTGATGGGGTGGTAGAGATATAAACCTACCCCAAATCTTAAAAAATAAAAGGCCGTGCATTTGTTTGCACGACCTTAGCAGTATTAACTGATATTTATAAAGAACGATAACAAATCAATTTGGATTTTTTACCGGGGCGCTGCCTGCTCCCGGTGGGTTTAATACCGTTTCATCTGCCGGTACATCCCAATAATCAAGGAAATTGTAGTTAATAGTGGCATGTGTGTTTAAAACGCCCGCAGGGGTTAACACAACGCAATTTGTACGACCACCGCCTTTTGATATATCGTAAATAACACCCCAGCGGCGGGCATCATAAAACGCGGTACCTCTGAATAATAAAGCCAAACGGCGCTCTTTTCTCAACTCTTCAAGCGCTTGTGTTAAAGTAAGGCCGGTGCCCGATACTTTGGCCAAACCAGCTCCCTGGTAGGTACGCACATTATCAATGCTCGCCAACCCTAAATCAATTTTACCGGTGTAAATCAATGCTTCGGCTTTCATTAACTCGTTTTCTTCGTAGCTGCCGGCCATGTATACTTCTTGTTTACCGGGGGTTTTATTGGCTATTTGTATTGCACCGGTATTAGGTACAGAATCAAGTTTGGCGTCATATAGTTTCCAACGGGTACTGAAGGTGAAACCACCTACCTGGTTGTAAAAAGGCTTCACCTGCAAAAAGTTTTGTGTTTTGCGTTTGTCGCCGGCTTTAATATCCTGTACCAGTCTTTCGCTAATGGTAAAGCTGCTCGCGGTTTCATCGCCCGAGGTATTAGCTGCTACCGAGCCGCCACCTGCCGAAAACACATAATTGTTTGCGGTGGTCCAGCCGGCAAATACATTATCAGATGATGCGATACCGGCGTTAGTTAGGGTAAGGATGCTGGCCCAGTTATCGGCGGTCATGGCCGATGTTCTGGTATTTACCAAAAGGTTGCGCGCCAATAAGGTGTTTATACTGTGAATAAACATATCTGGCGTTGGTACCTGGGCATTACCGGTCTGGAAAAATGAAGGCAGTAACGATTTCATTAACGTAGTGTAAGCATCGGTACTGCTGATAGATTTCAAAAGCGTTGCTGCCTGGTTAAGGTTTTTATTTGATTCGGCAATTAAAGCAGCGCTGGTAACGTAGGTGTTGCTTGCGGTGCTTACAACATCATTAATCAAACCGGCGTAATAAACGGAACCTAACCGGGCATAAGCATAACCTTTCCACCAATAAGCCCAGGCTTTGTAGGTAGCCAGTTTGGTTGCAGCATCGCCCGATAGCGGCACACTGCCTGCAAGTGCCAGGATCTGGTTTGCCGCGTTGTTTAAGCCGTACATGCTTTGCCACTCGTAGTAAAACATATTAGTACCTTGCTTATCGCGGGTGTTGTTAAGACGCAGGTTGGCAATTTGAGGTTGCGGATTGGTAACGCGTGATCCATCGTCAAGAATGGCGTAGTCTGGTACGTTAACAAGGTTAACGTTTTGGTTTGATGCCTGTGCCGAAACATCATCGGCAAGTAATTCATGATAGCCATAGCAAAGCGAGAAAAAGCTATCTCCCAGCCAGCCGTCGCCATTCACAAAGCCGTTAATGTAAATACTGCCCGATGCCAGCGAGGTAAGGCCGCTTTCGGTTTTTGCCTGCTCAAGTGTTGGCGAATTGGGGTTTTTAACATCCAGTTCTTTTTTGCACGATGATGATACAATACTGCCGGCCAAAAGTATTGATGCTGTTATATATTTATATTTTTTCATTTCTGTTTAGTTAAATTCAATTAAAACCCAAGATTTATGCCCACCTGGTATGATTTGCTGTTTGGTGTTGAATCATGATCAACCCCTCTGTCAAATGGCGAGTTTGACGCGCCAGAGCTGGTTTCGGGATCAAAGCCTGTGTATTTAGTAAATGTTAAGATGTTACGCCCGGTAAAGGTTAAAACGGCTTTTTTGAAAACCTTGCCGCCGATGTATTTAGAGAAATCGTACCCAAGGTAAATGTTCCTTAATCTTAAAAACGAGGCACCTTCATAAAAATAATCTTTGGTTCCGTTCCTGGCTCCGTTCCTGGCTCCAATAATATCGGCATAGGCGCTACGGTAATACGCGGTGTAAGCCGCGGTTGTGCCGCCAATGTTAACGGCTTTATCATAGTCGCCGCTTATGCCATCACGGTATTGCCATTCTTTGGTTTGATTGTAAAGATGGCTGCCGTAAACCCAATCAAACTGAAAGCCGAACGAAAGTGATTTGTAGTTAAAATTGTTGATGAAAGAGGCGTTGAATTTAGGGTTCGGATCGCCAAATGAGGTTGCCTCACTTGCAAACTGGATGCCCTTGGTAGCAATGTTAACCACACGACCATCTACAATGGTGTATTTGCTGTAATCTGCCGGCAATATGTATGGCACACCCGCGCTATTGGTTTCGCTAAGACTTGTTAAGGCTTTGTTACCAAATATCTGCCCTATTTTTTGACCCGCAGCTAAGGTTAACTGGGTGCTGCCCGCGGCGGTGCTTAAAATAATTGGCGCGCCGCTTGTGCTGGTGATTATAGTGGTAGCTTTGCTAAAATTGTTTGTAAAACTCCAGTTAAAGTCTTTAGCTTTTAAAATATTAAGGTTAACCGATGCCTGGAATCCATGCGATGCAAGGCCGATGGCATTGGTTTTTATTTGGGTACCACCGGTTGACGGTGGCGTATTGATATTATAGATAACGTTATTTGCTTTACGGTTCCAGTAGGTACCGCTTACACTTATATCGCTGAACCAGTTGCCCGATGATCCTTTGATGCTGAAATCTGTACCAACTTCATATTCTTTTGAAACCTCTACCTTTAAGTTAGGGTTAGCCAGCGATGTAGGCAGGTTAAAGGTAAGTGCCGTACCAATATTGCCCGGGTTAATGGTTGGATACCTGTCAAACGGTTGTGGCTGTGTTCCGGCCTCGCCATAACCGCCGCGGAATTTAAACTCAGGAACAACTTCGCCCAATTTTGAATTTTTCCAGAAATCAAATGATGATATCCTGACGTAACCGTTGGCATTGGGGAAAGTAAATGGCTTTGAACCACCACCAAAAGCCGACGAATAATCACTTCTGAAACCGCCTGCAACACCAGCGTAATCGCCAAAATCAATTTTTTGATTTACATAAAAGCCGTAAGTAATAAAAGGCTGCGTGTAGTCATAAGACACGGCTTGCGTGGCTGTTTGGTTAAAGTTGTAAATGGCGTAAACCGGCAACTCTAAACCATAGGTGTTAAAATATTTGTCTACATTTTTACGATAGTCATAACCTAACAGTGTAGTGGTTGTAATAGGTACGTTGATGTGAAAATCTTTTTCAAAATCGGTTTTAATAATTGCCGATCCGTTAAAGTTTTGAAACGTGGTACTGTTGGTGGCTTTATCAAGCTCGCCGTTAGGGTTAGCGGCGTAAGCTCCATAATATGATCCCAGGTCAATTGCGGTAAGTGTACCCGATTGATTTTTATATATGGTATTCTGTTCGGTATGCTGATAGTTAAGGCCGTACTTGGCGTTTAACGATATAAATTTATTGATCTTATAATCGGCCTGGAAACTTTGTAGCAGATCTTCACGGTTGGCTATCCTGCTGGCCCATTGGGTGTAATAATTAGGGTTTGATCCGTTTACACTCACCGTGCCAGAGTTTAATGAAAGCGGGTAGCTGCCGTCGGCATTTTTTTGATTAAAATCATAGTACGGCGATGCGTTTAACACATCGAAAATACCACCTGCGTTACCTATACCGTAGTTGGGGTTAATGGTGTTTTTGGTATAAATAAGCTGGGTGATTGACCGTATGGTGAATCCTTTAAATAATTCGGCACCAATGTTTGCGGTTAAATTGCTCCTGTCATTATAACCGTTATTGCGGATGTTACTTTGTTGATGATTGTTTGATAACGTTAAAGCATAATCAGACTTTTCGTTCGCCCCAGAAAGTGCTACACTGTTGTTGGTGGTATAAGCCGTTTTAAACAGTTGGGCAAGGTGGTCATAATATTTTAAGTTGGTGCCATATTGCTGATGGGCGATGTTTAATGGGTTTGACATTGCCGTTGGCGCGCCATTCGAAGGATCTGCGCCGTAAGCCCATTGGAGGCCAAGGTACCTGCCGTCCTGGTTTCTTACTATAGGTTTATTATCGGCATCAATGAACTGGCCGCTGGCATCAGTTTTAAAGCTGCTTAGTTTTGCCTGGTGTACATCGCCAAGATTAAGGTAGTTACCCGCGCTTGCACTTGATGAAACCTCTATACGTGTTTTACCCAATTTACCCTTTTTGGTAAAAACCTGTATAACACCATTGGCTCCTTGCGCACCATAAATTGTTGATGCAGCCGCACCCTGTACAATCTCGATGTGATCAACCGTGGCCGGATCAAGCTGTGTTATATCCGTTGTGCGCGATTCAACACCATCTACCAATATCATAGGCGATGTACTGCCTTGTACAGTATTGATACCGCGTAATACAATGTTGGTTTTTGCACCGGGAGTACCGTCAACAGACGAGATCTGCGCGCCGGGAACCTGCCCTATCAAGCCCTGGTCAATAGAGGCCTGGGGCGATGCCGACAAGCTTTTGCCCGAAAGTGCTTCTACAGAAATACCCAATTTGGCTTTGTTGGTCGCCACACCTGATCCTGTTACAACAACTTCGCTCAGGGCTTTGAAGTCATTGGCAAGCGCTACGTTTACTACGCTGCCTTCAATGGGCACTTCGGTTTTAAGGTAGCCGATAAAAGAAAATACGAGGGTGGTGCCCGAGGATGGCACGCTTAAGGAAAACTTACCCGAGCCGGAGGTTTGGGTGCCGACGTGTGTTCCTTTTACGGTAACACTTACCCCCGGGATGGGTAAACCGTCGTCTTTACTTGTTACCGTACCGGTAATTGTTCGATTTTGGGCGTAGGCGTATTGGCAAAATATGGCCAATAGCATTCCCATCAAGTTTTTGAGGAAACTTTTTTTCATGCTGTAAATCAGTTAAATAGTTAATAGTGTTCAATTACAATATACATTGTAACAAACACATTACAATTCAGCATGCAATTTTTATCATTAAAGCAAAAAGGCTGGAAAATTTTAAAGGGAATTGATGTTTTTATATTTTTTATATGGCAATATTATCGAAATGTTAAAATAATTTAATTTTT
Source organism: Mucilaginibacter flavus (assembly GCF_030409315.1). Classification (GTDB taxonomy): domain Bacteria; phylum Bacteroidota; class Bacteroidia; order Sphingobacteriales; family Sphingobacteriaceae; genus Mucilaginibacter; species Mucilaginibacter flavus. Next base: position 190,176 of record NZ_JAUFPS010000042.1, read on the forward strand.
TAAGCACAATTAAAACGTTTTATCGATAATTTATTTGAACAAAAACGTAAAACTTAAACGTTATAGTTGCAATAATTGATTAGTGTACTATCTATTTTGAATTTTGTTTGCACTTTTATCATACATAATCAAAACAAATTTGATTTTTACTTCATTTAATAACTAAAGAATAAAAATTAATAATTTACACAACCGATTATTGAAGTTTATATCGAATTATTTGAAATCTTTGAACAATATTTTAATAAAAGTAAATACACTAAGTATAGTTTTTTTTGTAACGGATTGATGCTTACCAGGGAACTTAAACACAAAAAGGGCCACAAACTTCATGCTTGCGACCCTTTATTTTTAAAAAGATAATGCGCTATTCCAGTTCTTGCAGATTAGCGGCGGCGGGTTCATCTAAAAACCACTCGGTTTCGCCAACTATTGAGTCGATAAGCTGGGCCGGGTATTCTTCAATGTCTTCGTCGTCTTCCAAAATGTGATGTACAGCAATAGCTTTGCCTTCGCCATAAACCAGGAACGCTATGTAGCGTGCATCGTTTATTAAAGGTGCATTTAGCGTAATGCGCCATACCTGCTGATCTTCTAACCATACTTCTTTTACACCCGGTGTAGTATCATGTAATACCGGCGTATGCGGGAATAATGATGCCGTGTGCGAATTATCGCCCAGGCCTAATAACACAAGGTCGAAACTCAATTCTTCTTCATCAAAAAAGGTAGAGATCATTTGCCAGTATTTTTCGGCTGCTTCGGCAGGTTCAAATGAGGTATCAACCGCGAATACGTTTGCCGGACTAATCAACAATGGATCAAACAAAGCTGTTTTAGCCATCAGGTAATTGCTATCCTTATGGGTTTGAGGCACATTGCGCTCATCGCCAAAAAAGAAATAAACCTTTGTCCAGTCTACCTGGTCGGCATAGCTTGTTGAAGCCAACAGCTCGTACAATTTTTTGGGCGAGCTGCCGCCTGATAACGCTACCGTAAATTTACCACGGGCTGTAATTGACGCGTCGGCTATTTTGACAAAATAATCTGCCAGCGCCATCAACGTTTCGTCGGCAGTATTAAAGATATTTAAATTCATATGTCTTTTTTTGAGGATCGGGGAGCCGGGGGCGAGGTACCGGTGTAAGATAAATATTTCTTAAAACCCGCACCTGGAACCTCACTCCCCGCACCAAAAATTACTACTTCTTCCCGTTAACCGGTAATGTGAACCAATTGTAACCGTCGCGGGCAATTAAGGCCTCGGCAGCTTCTGGTCCCCATGAATCGGCAGAATAGTTAGGGAAATTCAAACTCTTTTTATGTTGCCATGTGCTTAGTATCGGCATAACCAATTCCCATGCAGCTTCAACCTGGTCGCCACGCATAAACAGCGTTTGATCGCCCATCATGGTATCAAGTATCAGTGTTTCATAAGCTTCGGGGGCCTGGTTAGTATAGGTGCCTTTGTAATCAAACACCATATCAACAGCGTTTAATACCATATCAATACCAGGGCGTTTGGCCTGCACCTGTAAACGGATGCTCATTTCTGGCTGTATGCTGATGATGAGCCTGTTTTGCTGCCAGCTTTCTGTTGCTTCGGCCGGGAATATCTGGTGAGGTACATCCTTAAACTGTATGGTGATCACAGATGATGACTGGTGCATTCTTTTACCGGTACGTAAATAGAATGGTACACCTTGCCAGCGCCAGTTATCAACAAAGAATTTAATAGCTGCAAAAGTTTCGGTATTTGATTCAGGATTAACCTTTGGTTCTTCGCGGTAACCCGGTACTTCTTTGCCCTTCATCCAGCCGCTGCCGTACTGGCCACGCACGGCCGAATTACGCACATCCTCGGGTGTAAATTTGCGCATGGCTTTCAATACATCAACCTTACGGTCGCGTACCTCATCGGCGCTAAAGCTAACCGGTGGCTCCATGGCTATGTGGCAAAGCAATTGCAACAGGTGATTTTGGATCATATCGCGCATGGCACCGCTGCCATCGTAATAGTCGCCACGTTCTTCAACGCCTAATTGCTCGGTGACAGAAATCTGTACGTGCTCAATATAATTACGGTTCCATAGCGGCTCCATAATGGAGTTGGCAAAACGGAACGCCATAATATTCTGAACGGTTTCTTTACCAAGGTAGTGGTCAATACGGTAAATCTGGCACTCGTCAAAAATACTTTTCAATAACGCGTTAAGTTCTTTAGCTGTTTCCAGGTCATGACCGAATGGTTTTTCGATGATGATCCTAACGCGTTTTTTATCTTCGGCCAATTTGGCTTTTGAAATGTTCGACGCGATGATTGGGAAAAAGTTTGGCGCCACGGCAAGGTAAAATAATACGTTTGCTTTGGTTTTCCACTCGGCATTGTGTTTATCAATACGTTTGCCAAACTCTTTGTAAGTTTCGGCGTCGGTAGCGTCAGATACCTGGTAGTAAATATTGTTTACAAACTCGGCCCATTTCTTCTCGTCGGTTTTACCGCTGCGCGAAAACTGGTTGATATCTTTATGCAGGTTTTCCCTGAATTGCTCGTCGGTTAATTTGGTGCGGCCTGTTCCAATTATTGAAAATTGTTTCGGCATCCAGCCATCTAAAAATAGATTGTAAAGGGCTGGTGCAATTTTCCGGGAATTTAAATCGCCGGTGCCACCAAAAATGATGAATATAGTAGGATCTGATTTAGTGCTTGTGCTCATTGTAATTTTATTTTGTGAACAAAGATTTGGGGAGCAAGGATTTTGGGACAAAAGATAAAAGGACAAAAGAGCAAGGATTACCTGCAAGCTTTTTCCTTAAATCATTATTCTTTCCATCCTTATTCTTTACTCCAAAAATCCTTGTTCCTTTTGTCTTTGTTCCTTGCTCCTTTAATCCTTACTCTGCTTTAGTCCATTGCGTGTGGAAAGTGCCTTCTTTGCCTATCAGCTCATAAGTATGCGCGCCAAAGTAGTCGCGTTGAGCCTGGGTAAGGTTTGATGGCATCCTTGCACTGCGGAAAGCGTCAAAGTAGCTTAGTGATGCAGCGTAGCCTGGTGTGGCTATACCTGCCGCGATGGTTTTTGACAACAATGTTCTGATACCTTTTACAGATTCTTCAATCAAGGCAGCAACATTGCTATCTAATAGTAAGTGCTCTAAACCGGCATCTTTTTCGTAAGCGTTAAAAATGTCGTTCAGGAATTTTGAGCGGATGATACAGCCGCCTCTCCATATTTTGGCAATCTCACCTAAATGCAGATCGTATTTATACTCGGCAGATGCATTTGAAAGCAATTGCATGCCCTGCGCATAACTAACAATCATGGTGAAGTAGAAAGCCTGCTCCAATGCAACAAGTATTTCTTCTTTATCCGCATCAAAAACAATTTCTTCGGTAGCGTAAATAGCGGCAGCTTTTTCGCGCAGTTGTTTGTATTTTGACATATCGCGCATAGATACCGAAATATCTACGGTAGGAATTGGAGCCTGCAGGTCCATAGCCACTTGCGATGTCCATTTACCGGTACCTTTGGCGCGGGCCTCATCCTTAATATCATCTAATAATAAATGATCTGTTCCCGGTGCTTTAAAGGCGAAGATATCTTTGGTAATATCTAACAGGAATGATTGTAAACGGCCTTCGTTCCACTGGGCAAATACCTTTTGCATGGCATCATTGTCCATCTTAAGGCCTTTTTTCATTACCTCGTAGGTTTCTGCCAGTAATTGCATCAAACCATACTCGATACCGTTGTGCACCATTTTAACAAAGTGGCCAGATGCACCAGGGCCAATATAAGTTACGCATGGCGCGCCATCTACCTTAGCTGCAATAGCTTCGAAGATAGGCTTCATTACGTTATAAGCTTCTTTATCGCCACCCGGCATCATGCTTGGGCCACGGCGCGCGCCTTCTTCGCCGCCAGATACACCCATGCCAAAGAAATGCAGGCCAATAGCCTCTAATTCGTCAACACGGCGGTTGGTATCTGTAAAGTGCGAGTTACCGCCATCAATTAAAATATCGCCTTTCTCCAATAGCGGAGTAAGTTCCTCAATTACGGCGTCTACAATTTTACCTGCTGGTACCAGCATCATAATAGCACGTGGCGTAGTAAGGCTTTGTATAAATTCTTTAACATCGCCAAAGCCTTTAGCGGCCCTATCGCCTGCTTCGTCATTTAATGACGCTACTTTACCGGCATCTTTATCATGCCCGGCCACTGCAAAACCGTGATCGGCCATGTTTAATAGTAAGCTGCGGCCCATAACGCCTAAGCCTATCATGCCAAAAGCATATTTATCTGTTGTTGCGCTCATGTTGTTTTGAGGTTTTCTTTTTTAAGGTCTTCTAATATTTTTTTGGTGGTTTCAAAGCTGGTATGCTGGAACGAGCGGATGCCCAGCTTTTGAGCCGTGGTAACAAACATCATCCTATCATCAAAGTATACACATTGTTGTGGCGATGCCTGGGCAATACCCATAGCCAGCTGCCATATGCCCGGATCAGGCTTGCGCATTTTTACCTCGCACGATGATACAAACGCATCAAAGCACTCGTGCAGTTTAAACTTGCGTACCCGGTAATCATTAAGCTCTTTACCTTCGTTATTAACAGAAATAATACGGAAGCCACAGTCTTTTTTCCACTCTTTTAACCATTGCAGCATATCGGGCAGCTCAACCGAGGTAGAGTAAATAAAATCCTTAAAATCTTCGCGCACAAAATCCCTTGGGTGGTTAAAAATTACCGTATCCAGGTATTCATCAAGCGTGATACTGCCAATTTCATATACATTGAAAATGAAATTGTGCAGGGCGTTTACTTCGGCATAATCAAGGTTAAACCTTTTTGCTGCTTCCTCGCGGGCTTCGTGCCCCCAACCGTTGGATAGCAAAATGCCGCCCACGTCAAAAAAGAGGATCTTCAGATCTGCAACTTCCATAGGTGTGTAAGTATTATTTGTTTTTTTGATCTTCGATAGCGCCTAACAGCTTCTCAAAAGGTTTGTTGAATTTTTCGATGCCTTCATCCTCTAATTGCTGAGTGATGGCGTCAAGATCAATACCTAAATCTTTTAGTTTAGCTAAAGTAGCGGTTGCTTCTTCCAAGCCGTCTTCTAAAACATTAGCAGCAATACCATGATCGCGGAAAGCGTCAACAGTTTCTAAAGGAACGGTATCAACAGTATCCGGACCAATTAAAGCCTCTACGTATTTGGTATCTTTAAATGCAGGGTTTTTGCTGCCTGTACTTGCCCAAAGTAAACGTTGTGGCTGCGCGCCTTCTGCTGCCAGTTTTTTCCACCTTTCGGTGCTGAATACTCTTTTGTAAATTTCGTATGCTTTTTTGGCCGATGCGATAGCAACTTCGCCTTGCAATTCTTTAGCGCCTTTAGCTTCCAATAACGGATCAACAATAACGTCGATACGGCTCAGGAAGAAGCTGGCTACAGATGAAATGTGCGCAATTTTATGACCGGCAGCTAAATGCTCTTCTAAACCGGCAATGTAAGCTTCGGTAACAGCTTCGTAACGCTTTAAACCAAAAAGCAGGGTAACGTTAATGTTGATGCCTTTCGCGATTGATTGCTGAATAGCGGCTAAGCCTGGTTGTGTACCAGGGATTTTGATCATTACGTTTTCGCGGTCAACTTTTTTCCACAGTTCTTCGGCTTGTTTAGCGGTACCTTCGGTATCTAAAGCTAAAAACGGAGAAACCTCTAAACTTACGTAGCCATCAACTTTGTTTGATTCATCGTAAATACCTTTGAAAAGGGCTGTTGCCTGCTGGATATCTTTAACAGCTACTTCAAAAAATAAAGCTTCATTATCTGAAGTGGTTTTAGCCAGTTCTTTAATATCTGCATCATAATCAGAGCTGCTGGTTATCGCTTTTTCAAAGATAGCCGGGTTTGAGGTTACGCCTCTAACGCCATCTTCGTCAATTAATTTTTGCAGTTTTCCGGATGCCATGATCTCGCGGTCGATGAAATCAAGCCAGATACTTTGTCCGAAACTGTGTATCTGTTTTACATTGTTGGTTGCCATAATGGTCGGGTTAAAAATTATATTTTTTATTGGATTGAACTCATAAATAAGCAAAATGCCTATTAACTTAATAGATATTGTGCAAATGTATTCGTTTGATCCGTTTTGTAAAGTTCTTTGTTAATATTCTGTTTATTGTAAGCCAAATATCATCATTTGGTTACGGTAAAGTAACAATGCTAAGTATTTGACGCTACTAAAATCTCCAGGTTATAGCCTATAAATAATCCGCTTTCAATAACACCGGTAATGCCTTTAATATCTTTTTCCATGCTTAGTGGCACATCGTTAAAATGGCAATCTAAAACCATGTTGTTGTTTTCGGTGATGATTGGCCCGTCTTTGCCTTTTGCCGGGCGTACCACAATGCTGCTTGCACCTAATTTTTGCAGTTCGGCTTCTACATGCAATAAAGCTTGCGGAAACACTTCAATGGGGATAGGGAAGTTAGTACCTATTTTATCCACTATTTTAGAGTCGTCCACAATGATGTAATTTACCGGGCTTGAGGCTATTAAAAGTTTTTCTTTAAACATAGCGCCGCCGCGACCTTTAATCAGGCTATTGTTAGGGTCAACCTCATCGGCACCATCAAACAACCAATCGGGTTTGTGCTCAAACAAGGTAGTAAGCGGAATGCCAAGCTTAGCGCAAAACATCGAAATTTCTAACGAGGTTGGGATAGCCAAAACATTCAGCTTCTCGGCCTTAATTCTATCAGCAATAGCCAATAAAGCCATATACACGGTAGAGCCTGAGCCGACGCCCAGCACATCGCCATCCTTTACCTTAGCGGCAATTTGCTGCGCCACTTTCTGCTTGCCCGCAGCATTAATGATCTCTGACGACCAGGCCAGGTTGTTAATAAGATTACTATTCCAATCCATTTTTTTAGTAGTAAGTATCAAGTAGTAAGTATCAAGACCGCCTTTTAGTATCAAGTATTAAGTATCAAGTATCAAGACAGAGCCCCTTCTACCATTACTTTAAAAAAAACTTTAATACTTAAAACGGAGGTAAGTATCAAGCAATAGAAAAAATCTTACTACTTGATACTTACTACTTACTACTTTAATAAAGCTTTCGCCCTCGCTACAACATTATCAACTGTGAAGCCAAAGTGTTTATACAAGTCATCTGCCGGGGCCGATTCGCCAAAGGTGGTCATGCCAAGCATGTCGCCTTCGTCGGTAGTGTATTTATGCCAGCCCATTGGCGATGCCATTTCAACGGCTAAACGTTTTTTGTATGCTTTAGGGAATACCGACTCTTTGTAAGCCGCATCCTGTTTTTCAAACAATTCCCACGATGGCATACTCACCACGCGGGTTGAAATACCTTCGGCTTCTAATTTAGCCTGTGCATCCATAATCAGGGCTACTTCAGAACCGGTTGCCATTAAAATCAAATCGGGGTTTTTGCTGGCTTCTGATAAGACGTAAGCGCCTTTTTCAAGATTTTCGGCTTTCGCGTATTTATCCTGATCAAGGATAGGCAAGCCCTGGCGGGTAAATACCAATACTGTTGGGCCGCCTTTTTTCTCAATGGCTACCCGCCATGCATGCGCGCTTTCGTTGGCATCGGCCGGGCGAATGATGGTAACATTTGGGATAGAGCGTAAAGAGGCTAATTGCTCAACCGGTTGGTGGGTTGTGCCGTCCTCGCCTAAACCAATACTATCGTGGGTATAAACAAATATAGGGCTCACTTTCATAATAGCGGCCAAACGGATTGGCGGGCGCATATATTCTGAGAACATGAGGAAAGTAGCGCCAAAAGGCAATACGCCTTTTGTTAAAGCCATACCATTTAAAGCCGAACCCATGGCATGCTCACGGATACCGAAGTGAAAGTTACGGCCGCCACGGTTTTCAGATGTGAAAGAATCAAACCCTTTAAGGTTGGTTTCTGTAGACGGGGCTAAATCTGCCGCGCCGCCAATTAAATTTGGCAGGCCTGCTGCAAGCGCGTTAAGCGTTTTGCCAGATGCCACACGGGTAGCCATTTTAGGATCAGACGCTTTAAATACCGGTAATGCATCTAACCAGCCTTCAGGCAGTTCGCCTTTAAACGCGGCTTCGTATTCTGCAGCTAATTCAGGGTAGGCTGCTTTATAATCGGCAAATAATTTATTCCATTTTTCTTCGGCTGCACCACCACGGGCACCTTTGTCATGGTAGTATTTTAATACTTCATCAGGCACGTTGAATGATTTATCCGGATCAAAGCCAAAAAATTCTTTTACCAGTTTAATTTCATCGGCACCAAGCGGCGCGCCATGCGAACCTGCAGTACCAGATTTATTAGGGCTGCCATAAGCGATTAACGAACGTACGCGGATCAACGATGGTTTTTGCGCTTCGGCTTTAGCGTTTATCAAAGCAAGCTCTAAAGCGTGGGTATCGTTAACATCCGGTAAATCCTGTACATGCCAGCCGTATGAACGGAAACGGGCGCTTACATCTTCGTTAAAAGTAATATCTGTAGCACCTTCTATCGAGATATGGTTATCATCGTATAAATAAATAATGTTACCCAACTCCAGGTGACCAGCTAATGAGGCGGCTTCAGAAGTAACACCTTCCATCATATCGCCATCACTTACAATAGCATATACATGGTAGTTAAAAAGATCAAAGCCTGGTTTGTTATAACGCGCGGCTAAGTGTTTTTGTGCTATGGCAAAACCTACACCGTTGGCAAAACCCTGTCCCAGCGGACCAGTTGTAACATCAATACCAGGAGCCAAACCGTACTCGGGGTGACCGGCGGTTTTGCTGTTTAACTGGCGAAATTGTTTAATATCATCTAAACTTAAATCGTACCCGGTTAAATACAAAAAGCTGTATTGTAACATACAAGCGTGACCGCATGATAGGATAAACCTGTCGCGGTTTGCCCAATCCGGGTTTTTAGGATTGTAGTTTAATGCTTTTGACCATAAAACGTGGCCCATAGGTGCCAGTGCCATTGCTGTGCCGGGGTGGCCCGAGTTTGCTTTTTGCACCGCATCTGCCGATAAGATCCTTACGGTATCTATTGCTAATTTTTCTATGTCCTGTGTGTTTTCCATTATTATGTTGGTATTGTATATTATTCTGTTGGGGTTGCTACTACGCGTTTTGTTTTGCTTTCACTATCATCAAGCCACAGCCTGGCTCCGCCTTTGATGCCATCGGCATTGGTTACAATTTTCATGTTTTTATCCAACTTAAAAGTAAGCATGTCTGAATTGCCGCCGCCTATATATAAAGTATCGTAGTTGAATACGGTTTTTAATATTTCAAAAACCTTTTTCATCCGTTTGTTCCATTTTTCTTTACCCTCTTTCTCCAACGCCCGCTCGCCAATGTAATCGTCATAATCTTTGCCCTCTTTAATAGGCAGGTGCGAAAGTTCAAAATGCGGCAGCAGGTGGCCATCCATCAATAGGGCTGTACCAAAACCGGTGCCCAGGGTTATTACCATTTCAAGCCCTTTGCCTGCTACAACGCCTAAGCCTTGCATATCGGCATCGTTTACTACTTGCGTGGGTTTGCCCAGGGTTTCGGTAAGTTTTTGCGCCAGGTCAACATCGGCCCATAGCTTGGTGTTTAAGTTTGGCGCGGTTTTAACAACGCCGTTTTTCACATAACCAGGGAAGCCAACCGAGATTTTATCATAAGCAGGGAACTTTTTGATCAGCACCTTGATGGCGTTGATCAGATTTTCGGGGCTGGCTGGTGCCGGGGTAGCGATCTTATCGTACTCCATCTTTAATTCGCCCTTGCTGTTTAAAATAGTGGCCTTAATGTGTGAGCCACCGATATCGATTGAAAGAATTTTTACCTGAGATGAAGTAGTTTTCATTGAATATAGATTTTAACGCTTTTGGAACCCGGTGTTAACCAGGGTGTTTAGTAATTGTAGCGCGTAAATATCACATTTTTAATAATATCTGTATGTTAAATTGCATAAATAACACCCAGAGCGGTAAACAGTACAAGAGTAAAGTTAGCCCGGATGTTTGCTTTGTCAACAGATATTTAAAACTATTTACTTAAATGTGGCAAAAACGTGTCATTTGGACACAAATGTTCATAACTCCTCGGTGAATTTGCACTGTTACGATGGGTTTCAAATCATCGTTATCTCATGTTAAACTCTCTTAATAGATACTCGACTGGCTTAGCACTATGTCTGTTTGGTTTTTAACCAATATTTCGCGATTATGGCGGCATTGTTTTGTAAGAGATTGCAATAAATGGCTTAAAATGTCAGAAAAAATTAGGTTTTCTGTGTTGTTTGTTGGTTAATTATAGTATTTATGTCTAAAATCATTGCAAATATGTCTTTTTAATCAAATATTACATAGTAAAACATGATTTAAATCATGTTTTTTATTGATTTTTAATAGAAATTAAATTTTTGCCCGGTTTTATGGAATATTTTTGCGCTTTCCATATAAAAAAGCCCGATAAATTTGGCGGCAGCGTGATATCTATGTTCCACCTTCCTTTTTTTAGCTCATATTTTACAGCTATTTGGCCGTTAGGGTGCGGAATTTCGCCGCTTATCGCTTTCAAATCGCCCAGGTGTGGCTCAATTTTTACTTCGCTAAAGCCTGGTGCGTAGCTATCTACCCCCAACACGGTGCGGTAAAACTCAATATTAGGGCTGGCTCCCCAGGCGTGGCAGTCGGACCGGTTATGTTCCAGGTCGGAGATCTCGGCCCAGGTTGTTAAGCCCATGTCGATGTTGCGCCGCCAAATGTCGAGCCAACTCAAATAGTTATCGCCAAAGCCCGCCTTTATTAAGGCCTGGTGCAGGTAGTATTTAAAATAGATGGTACATTGGGTAAGCGTGCTATCGGTCATTAGTTTCTTGCCAAGGGCGGTTTCGTCTGCGCCGGATGCCATCCCGGTTAATATGGCCAGGGAGTTGGTATGTTGCGAAAACAGGTGATCATCTTCCACATCGGAGTATAGTTGCTTATCGGTCACCCAATACTTTTTTTGAATAGTAGCTTTTAATTGGGATGCTTTATCGGCGTACATTTTTGCAAAGTAGGACGCGCCCAATTTAGCCTCCATTTGGGCGGCCTGGCTGTAGGCCCACATCAATTGCATATCTAACAATGCCGAGCTTCCTTTGGCGCTTACCGGTGCCGCCCCAAAATCCCAGCCTTTGCCGCCAACCCAATCGGCAAAGTTCCAGTATGGGGTATCTTTTAAAGAACCATCGGGCTGTTGGTATCGGGCAAAAAACATAAGCACATCCTGTACGCCCTGCAGTTTATCTTTTACAAAGCTGCTATCGGGCCGGTACATCCAGTAATCATGCAGCATGCCAATGTACCATAATGAAAATGTGGAAATTATTTGTGGCGAAAAGGAGGGATGTCGGCTCAGGGTAATACCTTCGGCCAGGCGGGAGTGGTCCATCAGGTTGATGGCATTGCGCACCAGGCGGTCGTCGCCGCTGTTGTAATACGATACCAGGGCCTGGATGCGGGTATCGCCAACGTATTGCAATTGCTCATAGTACGGGCAATCGGTATAGGTTTCCCAGGCGCAAAGACGGGCGGTGCGCCAGCCAATATCCAGCATCTTTTGCATTTCGGGCGTGCCGTTGAGTCTGGCATTTAGCTGAAACGGATAACCGGTAAAGGTGCCGTAAAGATCATCAATAATTAAAGGTTCGGCACCTGTTTTAACCTGTAATTGAATATAACGATAAGTGCGGAAAGCCAGCGTAGTAAACGATTGCCCATTAGCGCCATTGGAAATAATACTATCCTTTCGACCGGCAAAAACATGCCCTTCCACTTCATTGCGGTTGCCCTTTTCCCATTCGCCGTTGGGGTTTAGTTTGGTAAACAGGGCTTCGGCATAGCTTAAGCTGATACCCGCGTTTTTGCCTTTGCTAAAATTAAGGGTAACATAAGCGTTGGTTAAATAAGTTTGATCGAGCAGTAAGGTAGCCGTGGTATTTGCCGGGATAGTAATAGCGGTTTTTGTTGCCGGGAAAGTTTTGGGAACACTAATACCATCTGCCTTGCGGAGCACAGGAATATGCTGCATGGTTAGCTCCACCGGCGGGATGGCCGAAGGCACCAGCATCCAAGCGAAAGCGTTAACCGTTCCCTTGGTATTGCCATTATCTATTTTGATAGCGTTTTTCCACCCGCTATCATCAAAAGATGCCGCGTCCCAATTATCGATGCCCTGGTTCATATCTATCCGTTCACCCGGCCCGGCTACATAATAAGGGTGAAAGCCAATACCGGTGAGCGGCTTATAAGCCGGGTTACGAACACCTTTCCAGGTTTTATCGGTATTTACTACAGCCTCGGCCTCCGAATCGCCCTGCATAATAAAGCCTGTTTGCAGACTGATCTGCGCTTCGGGACGGTAATCGCCGTCGTTCCAGACCAGCGCGGCAATGGTATTCACCCCCGCTTTAAGGTAAGGCGACAGATCGACGGTTTCGTAGTTCCAGTAATAAGTATCGCCACGGGCCGGGCCCAAGGATACCAGCGTTTGGTTAACATATAGCTTGTACCGGTTATCGGCCGATACGTGTACAACGAAGTTTACAGGTTTATCTTTAAGATCGATACTTTTCCTGAAATAATACACACCATAATCTTTTAAAGACTCGCCGGGCAAGGTTATCCAGGCCGCTTTCCATGAACCTTTCAATAAGGCCGGATTAATAGTTTGGGCGTTTCCGTTTATCGCGGCCGATAAAAACAGCAGCAATAATAAGGGCTTTAAAAGTGCTTTCATGAAAGTGTAGGTTAACAGGTGGTTGTAATGCTAAATTACAATTAAAGTTAGATGGTTTGATATTGAAAATAGCATTGTAGGGAAGCGTGGGGCAACGTATGAAAAAAGGCGGTGGGCGTGTGCGATTCCTTCCTTGGGGAAGGAGGCAATGTCATTAAGTTAAGGAAAAACAGAATTAGAAATAATATCGAATAATGAATTTTGAATGTCCAACACCGAAGGGTTTTACTTCATTATTCGATATTGGACATTCTGTGTTCAATATTAAAATCAACATTAAATCCTTAACTTAATGACATTGGGGGAAGGAGGAGGTTGGGGTTTAATCAGCTACCCATCGCCACGTTTTCCATCGCTTTTAGAAACCCCTCCCTGCATTTGCGCGCATTCCCAGCCGCACCCCTCCCGAGGAAGGGAATAAAAAAACCTTACACTATGGGAATGGAATTTAAACCCATCCTCACGCTGAAAACATTGCCCAATTTTAAAAACCTTTCCTGTACCAATATTGTACAATTGTTGTTTGTTATGTAATTCCACCTATCTTTATTTTTTACCTTACCTGATACCTATGGATATTTTAACCTTATTTGTGTGCCTGCTCATCGTTATTTTGGTGATTAACAGCAAGGGAAGTATAACCCGGCAACTCAACAAACAGAACGATGAGTTGCAAGCCCAGATATTGCAGCTTAAATTGATGATTGATCAATTGAGGCGACTGGCATCCGGTGATGAAACAGCTAAATCAGATGAAAAACCTAAGCCCGTTACAAAAGAGGCCCCGGTTGTTAAAACACCCGATGAACCAATCGTAGTTACGCCGGTAATACCGGTTGTGGTAGAAGTTGATATTAAGGCCGAACTTGTAGAACCTTTAACCCTTGAAAAACAATCAGAAGTGATTAGCGACAGTTTATCCACCATACATCGCCCTGTAAAAACCAATGCTCACATTCCGCCAACTCCGGCCGAACCAAAGCCATCTTTTTTTGAAAGCCACCCTGATCTGGAGAAATTCATTGGCGAAAACCTGATCAATAAAATTGGCATTGCCATATTGGTGTTGGCCATTGGCTACTTTGTAAAGTTTGCTATTGATAATAACTGGGTTGGTCCGCTGGGGCGTATCGGTATTGGCGTGGCTTGCGGCGCTATTTTAATAGGGATAGCCCATCGGTTACGCAATAGTTATAAGGCGTTTAGTTCGGTATTGGCCGGCGGCGGTTTGGCGGTGTTTTATTTTATTATTACGCTGGGGCATCACCAGTTTCATTTACCCGATAGCCAGGTGGCCGCATTTGTTATTTTGATAGTGATCACCATTTTCGCGGTGCTGCTTGCCTTGTTGTATGATAAGCAGGAACTGGCGGTTATCGCTTTGGTGGGCGGCTTTGCCAGTCCGTTTATGGTAAGTACCGGCAAAGCCAATTATGATGCTTTGTTTATTTACCTGCTGATATTGAACACCGGTCTGCTGGTTATCGCCTACTATAAAGCGTGGCGGGTGCTTAACATTGTATCCTTTGCCTTTACCGTACTGGTATTTGGCGGCGTGGTGTATACGCTTACCCCGGCTACATACCATTACGGCTTTATATATGCCAGCATATTTTACGTACTGTACTTTGCCATTAATGTGGCCAATAATGTAAAGGAAAACAAAAAGTTTATAGGCTCTGATTTCAGTATCCTGCTGCTTAACACGGGTTTGTATTTTGGCGTAGGTCTGTACCTGCTTACCATGATGCACGAGCAGCAATTCAGGGGCTTATTTTGTGTGAGTTTGGCTGTGGTGAACCTTGTTTTATCATACATCCTGTTCCGCAACCGTAAGGTTGATACCAATGTGCTGTACCTGCTTATTGGTATTACGCTCACGTTTATTTCATTAGCCGCGCCAATTCAGTTACATGGTAACAGTATTACGCTTTTCTGGGCTACCGAAACGGTGTTGTTGTACTGGCTATATCTGCGCTCGTCTATCAAACTCATGAGACTGACATCGCTTATTTTATATACAGCCATGTTGCTGAGCCTGTTTATGGACTGGTACCAGATATACATTTACCAACAGGGCACATTAACCATTATTGCCAACAAGGGATTTATTACAACGCTGGTAGCCGCAGTCAGTTCATCGCTGATGTTTGTGCTGATAAGACGCGATCAGGAGCAGGGCAAAGGCGATGTCAAAATAAGCCCGTATATCTTTAGTACGATAGGTCTTGCGTTATTATTTTTAAGCGGACTTTTAGAAGTGAACCACCAGTTTTCGAATCGCTATCCCGAAACATCATTAAACATCTTGTACATGATGCTGTATACGCCGGCATTTATTTATGCCTATTACCTGGTATCGCTAAAAGTTACCGTATTGCGATTTAATGATAGCTTGCGCATTGGAATCCTGGTGGTTGCTATCACTATTTACCTGGCGGTGATGCCTGGTTTCTTTAGCCTGCTTACCGATATGCTGACATTAAAAAAAACGCCGCTAAGTCATTACTCGGCGCATTGGATCAGTGCCTTGTTTATATGCCTCTTGTTTTACCGCCTCATCCGCCTGTGCCAGTCTACGTTAGATGCTGGTATGAAAACCCTTTTTACTTGGATCATCAGCGCCGGTGTTGTCGCATTTTTAAGTCTGGAAATTTGCCTGTTGAGCAACCTGCTGTTCTACAGTAAAATGCACGATATTGACAGGATTGAAACGGTTTACATCAAAACTACGCTGCCTATTTTATGGGGACTGCTGTCGTTCGCGTTGATGTGGCTGGGTATGCGGTATAAAATGCGCACCATGCGTATTGTATCGTTAAGCCTGTTTTCGCTTACATTATTAAAACTATTTTTGTTTGATATTGTGGATATCCCGCAGGCCGGTAAAATAGCGGCATTCTTTTGCCTGGGTATTTTGCTGCTCATAATATCGTTCATGTACCAAAAGGTTAAAAAAATTATTGTTGATGATGAAACCACCAAAAAGGCCGATGAGCCTAAGGAAGAATAGCATTGTATTAACCGCGTTATTTTGCGGCTTAACGCTTGCTGCATCGGCACAAAAAACTTTTAAATATGGTGCCGCGCTGCAAAAGGCAGATAGTACGGGCTTTTACCGCATTAACCTGCAGCCGGCCTTTATTGCCAAAGCAAAGGGCGATATGGCCGATATCAGGATAACTGATGCCAAAGGCAATTTTGTGCCTTATATACAGGCAGGCAGCCTGCCGCAAAAAGATCAGAAAAGTTTTGTTGTTTTTAATACGATAGACGCTCGTCTGCCCACTGATACCGGCACCACCTACGTGGTTGAAAACAAAACGGGGCTGCCGCTTGATCGCCTTTGGATAAAGCTGCAAAATACCGCCGTGCAGCGTAAAGTAAACCTGGTGGGCAGCGATGACCTTAAACAATGGTTTGCCATACAGGAAAATATCCCACTACAGGAAGCCGTACAAAACAGCGAGGGCACTTACATGCAATCGCTCTCATTCCCAGCCAGCAGTTACCGCTATTTAAAGCTATTGGTTGATGATAAAAACAAAACGCCTATCAAATTTTTGCAGGCCGGTGTTTATACCGCGTATGCCGCCATGCTGGCTTACACCCCTATCCCCGGACTTACATTTACCCGTGCTGATAGTAACAAGATCACCTTTATCAATATAAAACTGAATGATAATTACCAGGTAAACAAGCTGCATCTTAATATCACCGCGCCCAAATACTTTAAACGAAGCGTTATCATTTATCAGGTAATTGGCGGCTATAAAGAAGCCGTTTTAGAGGCCGAACTAAATTCCATAAAAAACAACGATCTGCTTTTTGCCGCGAAAGCAAAACAACTGCAAATACAGATCAGCAATGGCGATAATCAGCCTTTAGCTATCAGCGATATCAAGGCCTATCAATCCGACGAATACATTATCAGTTACCTGGAAGGCAAACAAAGCTATCACCTGCTTGCCGGCGACTCCACCGCCCAGGCACCCGAATACGATTTGAAGTTTTTTGCCGATAGCATAAAGGATAATATCCCGGCAATTAATCATCAAGCTATCGTTAAAAATACCGTAGCCATCGCCGAAAAACCAAAAGCAGCTAAAGATTATACGGTGCTGATCTGGCTTGCCATCATTGCCGCTGTTGGTGTATTGCTACTGCTTACTTTAAAGATGGTGAAGGAAGTGGGGAAGAAGGCGGGAGAATAACGATAAGGTTTAGATTAAATTGTGTTATTTGTTTTTGCGCCCCAGGATTTTAAATCCCCTCTTGAGAGGGGGCGCGAAGGAATGAGCGATGGCAGGGGGGTGTTTAGCCCGCGTTCTACTCGTTTATATAAACACACCCCTCCGCCCCTCTCAAGAGGGGAATCGCACATGCCCTCTGTTTTTATCGTATCGTTATCCTTACCTTTTGATACTCAAAATATCATGAATAGCATACTCCGCTCGTTGTTGGTGTTGTCACCAACAACAGGTTCGGGTACCCAGCAATGGTCGATTACCTAAAAAACACTAAGAATTGCTACTTGATGTTTTGGAACAATGGCAAGATTTTCTTAGTGATGATAGCGCCGGATAAAGTTGTTGGTGACAACACCAACAACGGGCGGGCTTTAATTATTCAGCAACTGATCGGCAACTATTTTACTGCCAACAATGCATGCTACGGTGCCAAGACCGGGCCAGGTGGTGTCGCCGACCATTCTGAAGTTTTTTATACCAATATCATGTGGCATCGCTTTCTGATTTGAGTTTTGTAAATTTTGCCTGATACCGCCAACGGTACCGTTTATCCTTCCGGTATATTTTTGATACGTACGTGGTGTCCCCACCTCATATAACACCGCGTTTGTGCCTAATTGAGGATATACCTGCTTTGCCAAATTAATCAAATGTTTGCCCATGTCTTCTTTTTTCTGCTGATAAGCTTCTTCGGTAAGATGCCGCCATTCGCTAAGCTTGCAGTGTGTCGATATCATTACTGCCCTGTATTCCTTGGGGGCACTATCAGTATCGCCCTGGGCCGAAACAGAAATAAACATATTGTTCCCGTTGCCCAGCGGTAAATTATAATCATATAATAGCTGGTGATGCGTAATAGGTTGACAGCTCACTTCAGATTCGGGTACGCCCAAAAAAACAACAATAGCGCTTTCGTAGCGGTCGTTATCTCTTGTAACGTAACGGTTTAAAATCTGTTTTATATTAGGCGGAGCAATAGTCATCGTGTTTTCGGCAGGTATCGCGCTTACAACCTGCCTGGCCAGGAAAGTTCCTTTCCTGGTTATAACCATATAGCCGTTGTTCATGGACTCTAACTTTTCAACCCTGTGGCCTACTAATAACACTCCGCCCAGTTTTTTATAATGAGCGGTTAAGTTTGCCCAAAAACCTTTCATCCCACCCTTGGCTCGTCGCAATCCGGCGCCGCGTATGGTCATTCCAAGGGCCGCGTTAATTAAGGGGCTTCTTCAAGGGTACTATTTACAGTGTCTTCTACCAGCATAGATAGTACCGCCTTTAACTCCCGGTCGTTTTCAAGTCCATTTTTTTTTAAAATATCTATTACGGTACAGTTTAAAAAACGGCCCAGCAAAATATTACTGATACCAATTGAATTAACCGCGTTTAAAGCGTCTCCAATGTTCTGGATAGGCAATTTCACACCCTTGCTGCTGGCCTGCCAAAACACACGCGCCAGCTTATCCATTAAAGCCCAGAAACGTGCATGGGCAGGTGTGTTTCCTAACTTTGCTATTCTTTCCTGGTGCCATTTATTTTTATCGCGGTAAAGCTGGATCGACTTGCCAGGCAACCATAACCGGTAATCCAACGGTTCCGATTCGGGCATTTTCAGACCTATGGCGTTGAGTAATTCGCCGCCAATACCGCCTTGCTCAAAGTCAACAAGCGTAGTGGCGCCAACATCAAAGCTAAATCCTTTTTTGGAAAAGAAGCCCGCGCAGCCGCCCGGCTGACCATGCGCTTCTAAAATCAGGGTTGATTTTCCCGCTGCCTGGAGCCTGGTAGCAGTTGCCATGCCGGCAACTCCACATCCTATAATAACTACGTCGTAACTCTGCATTTGTCGAGATAAAATAAGATAAATATTTCGGTACTCAAGGCCCTCTTTTCATTTTGCCCAACCAACCGAAGTTAGAGGAGTAATGCGCCCCTGGGAACAGACATGTTGGAAGGACGCTTTAGTGGCTACCCCTTTATACTCAAAATATCATGAATAGCATACTCCGCTTTTTCATATTGAAAAATAAAACCTGCATCTAACAAGCGCTGCGGTTTTACCCAGCGGCTTTTCAATATCAGTTCTGTTTCGGTACCGATTACTTTAGCGCCAATTTCAAGCAGCCATTGGGGGGCCGGTAAGCCAATAGGCATGCCGTATGCCTTGCGAATGTGGCGCATAAAATCAGCGTTTTTTTCACCATATGGTGCGGTGCAATTGTAAACGCCCTCCATTTCGGGATGATCGAGCAGGTATTGGGTGCTGCGGGCGACGTCATGTTCATGCACCCAGGCCAGGTATTGCTCGCCATCACCTTGTTTGCCGCCCATGCCCAGTTTTACCAGGTTAAGCAAGCGCGGAAAAACGCTGTTGCTGCGCCCAAGCACAATGCCCATGCGCAAGGCAATTTTACGGGTATGCGGGGTTTCGCTCTGGTAAAAGGTGCTTTCCCAAATGTTGCATACATCAATGCTGAAGCCGTAGCCTATTTCACCAGTTAGTTCGTCCTGCGGGTGGTCCTGGGCGTGGCGGTAAATGGTGGCAGAGGTAATATTGATCCAGAGTTTTGGCGGATCGGTCATTTTATGGATCACATCGCCCAGGAGTTTGGTAGGCACCACCCGTGATGCGATGATTTCGGCCTTATTCTTTTTGGTGTAACGGCAATTTACGTTTTTGCCGCAAAGATTAATGAGCATATCGGCATGGGTTAACTGCACTGTCCAGCCGTTTTCTGTTTTGCCGTCCCAAACCACCGTGCGGATATTATCAACAGCAGGGGCCTGTTTGCGGGCCAGGATGATTACTTCATCGGCCAGGTTTTTATAGTATTTGGCAAGTACCGTGCCCAGGTAACCGTTACCGCCGGCAAGCACAATTTTTTTATAAGGTTTCATGGCTTTTAATTTAAAATGATGAACAATAATGCAATGCGATAACACACCCAGGTAATAGTCATTACCCAGCCTAATTGCAATAATTTGGTGCGGCGTATATGCTCTAAAAACATCAGCCCGGCCACGCCCATAAAGCAAATGGTAGCAGGCAATGGCCCAAGCTTAAACCAATGACTAACAGCCAAGGGAATAAGCAATAACAGGCTGCCTGCAAAAGAGATAGTCATCATGTTGCCAAGGTACGTCCACATTTTTTCTTTGGCAAAGGTGCTGATCACCAATGCCTGGAAAATAACCTGGCCGCCGCAAATCATGTATTCGCGGTAGGCGTTGCCAAGTGGTACCATCCCTACCAGCAAATGCGCGTACCGGGTGAGTATAAAACCCGTGCAAAACCAGGTGAATAACAAATAGGCGATGCGGTAATGCAATTTGAAAGTAGGCTGATAGGCAAAACCGGCGTCTTCGGCAGTGGGCGGGATAATAACCCGGCGGTTGTAAGACACAAAGGCATAAACCTTGCTCATTAACCACACAAAAGGATTAAAAGCAAATAGGGGAGCAAATACAGGCCAGGCGTTCCCCAATATTTTAAACAGGCTTTTAATGCCATAAGTAACCTCGCCGCTTTTCATATCAATAAGGGCAATTTCATTAACGGCGCGTTGCCTGTCATAAACCGGGCAATTGTTTTGAGGCATGGTTTGGTAGGCTGCCCTGCCGGCATCATCAAGCATACCGGTTTTTACAAAGGCTTTGGTATATACACGGCACATGGGGCATTCTGCATCAAAAAGTACCATGTGGTTGCTAAGCGTTTTCATTGTAGTAAAGGTTTGTTATTGTTTAACAAGACAAATGTACGGTTTGTTTTGAATTTTCAATAAATACTGAAAATATATTTATTGGTTTTTTGTACCATACCTGTATTTGCTTTTTCGGCGGTGGAGGTAGCACCTACGGTGCATAAATGTTTTATGGTTTTTTTCTACAAACAGGTAGCTGCTATGCGGCAGGTATAGCGGCGTTGGATGCCGGCGGTTGTATATTTACGTTTAAAGTGGTTATTACTATACCTTACGCTCTGTCGCATAGCGTAAGGTCATTAAGTTAAGGATTTTCTCCCCCATAGGGGGTAAAGCTTTGTAGAAAAAACAAGAAACAGCCCCCGTGCCGTAGGTACGGAACCTGAGTAGCGTACCTACGGCACGCAAAAAATATTAATTTCTCGCATGCTACAAAGCTTTTGCTCCGATGGAGCAACCTGTCAATCTCTTAACTTAATGACATTGAGCATAGCGGCTACCTGTTTCCAGTTGTATCTCCTTGTATAAGCTCTTCTCCGTTTTATTAACTACTAACTCAGTAGATTATCAAATAAAATGTGCATATTTGGGGTTTAATATTTATTATTTAACAATTTAACACAAAATGAAAGTCGCAGTAGTAGGTGCTACTGGCTTAGTAGGCACCAAAATGTTGCAGGTTCTGGCAGAACGCAACTTCCCCGTTACAGAATTAATTCCCGTAGCTTCAGAGAAAAGTATTGGTAAAGAAATTACTTTTAAGGGTAAGCAGTTTAAGGTAGTTTCTGTTGAGGATGCGATTAAGATGAAGCCGGACGTTGCCATTTTCAGCGCCGGCGGAAGCACTTCATTAACGCAGGCTCCGCTTTTCGCGGCTGCAGGCACCACTGTTATTGATAATTCATCGGCCTGGCGTATGGACCCAACCAAAAAACTGGTTGTGCCCGAAGTAAATGCCGATGTATTAACCGCCGATGACAAGATCATTGCCAACCCAAATTGCTCAACCATACAAATGGTAGTGGCTTTAAAACCACTGCACGATAAATATAAAATTAAACGCGTAGTAGTATCTACCTACCAATCGGTAACAGGTACAGGCGTTAAGGCTGTTGACCAGTTGTTTAACGAGCGTAAAGGTATTGATGGCCCTAAGGTTTACCCTTATACTATCGACCTGAACGTGATTCCGCAGATTGATGTTTTCACCGACAATGGTTACACCAAAGAGGAAATGAAAATGATCCTGGAAACCAAAAAGATCATGGGCGATGATAGCATTAAAGTTACGGCTACCACCGTGCGTATCCCGGTTATGGGCGGTCACTCAGAATCTGTAAACATTGAGTTTTTACATGATTTTGATTTGAGTGAAGTCCGTGATCTGTTGGCTAATTCGCCAGGCATTGTTGTGGTTGATGATACCGCCAATCTTAAATACCCAATGCCGCTTGACGCGCACGATAAAGACGAGGTGTTTGTAGGTCGCTTACGCCGTGACGAAAGCCAGGATAATACGTTAAACTGCTGGATAGTATCAGATAACCTGCGTAAAGGTGCTGCTACCAATGCCGTACAAATTGCAGAATATCTTGCGGCAAAAAACCTCATCGGTCAGCCGGTTGAGGCATAAGTTTAATTGAGCCGGGGCTTGCCCCGTAAGTTTTAATAAAAGTTCAGAAGCCCGAAAACAGCAGTGTAATACTGCTGATTTCGGGCTTTTTTGTACCGATATAACTTTATCTTTCATAATTAAGTAAAAAGAGGCTTATTAACACAATTTAACAGTGCATTGCCGTTAACTTATTACGTTTAATAACGTCATTTGTATTTTAATTACATTATTTTATTTCATCATGAAAACTAAGATAATTATAGCAGCCGTTACCGTGTTATGTGGCATTTACAGCAGCAAAGTTAGCGCGCAGCAAATTACCCTTCTTGCCGATCAAAATCCGCGTTTTAGGGAAAGCCAAATTAAGTATGCCCTGGGAGCAGATAGCCTGAACAGCTTACACGGCACTACCATACAGGACACTTATAAAGCATATGATTGGTACGAGGCCAAACTTGCCCGTCGCCAGCAAAACCGCGAATGGCGGCACCAGGAACGCATGAACGGGTATTATGATTATACACCATCATGGGGCTTTTATGATAATTATTACACACCATCCTTAAACTTTGGTTTTGGCCGCAGCTGGGGCCGTGGCGGCTGGGGCGGCTGGGGCGGTCGTTCAAGCATAGGAGTAGGCTTCGGCTGGTAACAAATAGCACAACATACAATCAAACCATCATAATTTAATAACATCATACCAATGAAATTCAATAGGATTTTAACCATTGCCGCGTTGGCAGCTTCAACACTTTTTGTGGTCTCATGCGCAACAAGGCAGGTAACCCGTGTAAACACCGACGAAACCATCGATGTAAGCGGCAACTGGAATAACAGCGACTCAAGGATGGCCGCCGATGAACTTACCGGCAAAATTTTAGGTGCAAACTGGATAGACACCCACCAAAACGAACACCAGGGCAAAAAACCGGTGGTTATTGTGGGCTTTGTTCAAAACAAGAGCCACGAGCATATTGATGCCGAAACGTTTTTAAAGGATATAGAAAGCTCATTTATCCAAACTCAAAAAGTGCGTTTGGTACAAGGCGGTAAAAAACGTGAAGAGCTGCGTGCCGAAAAAGCCGATCAGCAGACCAACGCCACCGTATCAACCATGAAACAATTTGGTTTAGAGAACGGTGCCGATTATATACTGCAAGGCTCCATCAATTCTATTGTTGACGCGCACAAACGCCAAAAAGTGGTTTACTACCAGGTAAACCTGGAGCTTACCAATATTCAAACCAATGAAGTAGTTTGGATAGGTGAGAAAAAAATAGCCAAATACGTAAAAAATTAATTGAGTAAAGCCCGAATATGGTATGCCATATCCGGGCTTACTTAAACCTTATAATGATAAACATACGTACGTATTTTTTTCGCGCATCATCTGTTATCGGGATGATGCTTTTTTTATTTGGTTGTACCACTTACAACCAAAGCCTTACCTCTTATTACAAAAACGTTTACGCCGGCAATTACCCCCAGGCCGAAAAAGACCTGGATAATAATGGCCTCATTCAAAAGCCCCGCAATAAACTATTGTTTTTGATGGAGAAGGGCCGCATAGCGCATTTGAGGGGCGAATATGAAGCAAGCAATAAGTATTTTAATAATGCCGATAACCTGCTTGATAGTGGCCTGAGCGGCACTGCCGACGCGGCGGTTGGCCTGCTAGTTAACTCCCTGTCGCAAACGTACAAAGGCGAGGATTTTGAAAAATTCATGGTGCATTATTACAAGGCGCTTAATTATTTGTATCTCCACAATACCGAAGATGCCATTGTAGAAGCCCGCCGTATTACATTGCAAGCGCAGCAGCAGGGCGATAAATTTAACAATAAGGATAACCGGTACTCCAACGACGCATTTTCGCTGATGTTCCAGGGGATGCTTTATGAAAAGAATAACGATGTAAATAACGCCTTTATATCGTACCGCAATGCTGCCGAGATTTACCTGAAAAACCCCGACCAAACCTATTACGGCACCACCATGCCAATGGGATTAAAAGAGGATGTGATCCGGACGGCTATGCTAAACGGTTTTACAACCGAGGCCGATCAGTTTGAGAAAACATTTAATATTCAATATAAACCCGAAAAACCTTTAGAGGGTGGCGAGCTGATCCTGTTTTGGGAAAACGGTTTGGCTCCTGTTAAAACCCAGGAGGATTTATTTTTTAGCCTGGTAAGGCATAGTGATGGCGGCCTGTTTTTTGTTGACGGAACCGGTTTAGAAATCCCCTTTAATTATAGCGGCGACAGGAACAGCGTAAAATTAAAATCGGTTGAAACCATGCGTGTGGCATTTCCAAAATACATTGCCCAGCCGCTTTATTATTTAACCGGCAGCGTTGCGGTAAATAACCAGCAAATCCCTTTTGAAAAAACCGAAGATGTTAATGAACTGGCTTTTGCAACACTGAGGCAACGCGCCTTAAAAGAAATGGGCAAAGTGTTGGCCAGGCTTGCGGTTAAAAAGATTGCTGAGTACAGCGTACGCGCCGCGGCCACCACCGATGGCAAAACAAACGGCGTGTTAGAAGGGTTGGGATACGGTATTCAGCTTTACAGCCTGCTATCAGAAAAAGCCGATACCCGCAACTGGCAGTCCCTGCCTTCTTCTATCTCTTACGCCCGTGTTCCACTGCAAAAAGGAGATAATAAAGTAAGCATAGCTTTAACAAACGCGCATGGTGCTACCGAAACCAAAACTATTAATGTACAGGGTAACGGCGGATTGCAGTTTTATAATTATGCTACGTTGAGGTAGGGAGATTAGCGTTTTAATAAAACAAAACCATTATAGTTCATCGCTTTAATATAGGAGGCACCTAACGGAGCCAAATATTTTAGGGCATTTAAGCTATAAACACGTGGCTCCGCTGGAGCCCCATCGCTTTATGGGGTATTATCCTTAAATTGATTTAGAGTTAGGAGATAATTCTATTATCTATTCATGATATACATTAAACGAAAGCAATTCAGCACTCCGTAGGAGTATCGTGTTTATAGTAAAGCCACATATTGTTTTTGGGCTCCGTTAGGTGCCTCCTATATTAAAGCTATTTCCTTTGAAAGCAAACCATCTTGCCATTTAGTTATAAATTATAACTGTTATCTTAGCATGTTGATGCTTTTTTACTAACTTGTTTCCGATGAGATCATTTAGGCTGATATTTATTTTTTGCAGCTGTTTTATTACTGCCCATTCATTCGGGCAAACTATAAGTAGTCCACAGGCTATTGAGGATGATTTGCTGCGGATCTTTAAACGGGTAAACTATTACGGCACACATAAAAAGGAATTTAAGGCAGTTGATTCTTTAAAAAAGATGAACAGCATTTTTGCTTTTAAACTTAAATACTACACTTCAAAATATCCTTTCACCATTAGCCAAAAATTTACATCGCTAATAAAAGAACGGATGGTAATCGCAACCTCTGCGGATGGCATGTTCCGTACCTACTCCTGGGATACCCGGCTGGGCAACGGAGGCTACGATTTTGATAATATACTGCAATACAAAGTTGGCGCTCAAACACTTTCCCTGTTAAAAATGGACCCGCCGGGCAAGGAAGCGTATTGGTTCCCTAAAATTTATATGTTTACGGCCAATAATAAAACCATGTACCTGGCAGTGTATAACTCGGTAATGTCGGCTACCAAAGCCGGGCAGGGTATTCGGGCTTATGCTATAGAAAAAGGAGTATTGAATGGCCGCGTGCCCATGGTTAAAACGCCAACAGCGGTGCTAAGCCGGCTTTACTATGAGTACGATTTAAATTCAGTAGCCGATTGGGATACATTCCCCACCATAACCGTTGATGCCAAAGCCCAAACCATCCTGGCACCGTTAGTTGACTATAAAGGTAAAATGACCCGTAGATTTATCACCTACAAATTTACAGGGCAGTTTTTTGAGAAGGTAAAAAGCTAACTTAGCGCCATGATCTCCTTCGCTCACCGTGTTTTTATGGAAGTGGCTGCCAATTTGAGTTTCTCAAAGGCGGCACAGGTGCTGTTTGTAACGCAGCCGGCCATCAGCAAGCACATCAAAGCGCTGGAAGATCAGTATAAAGTGCCCCTGTTTGAGCGTAAAGGCAACAGCATCCTGCTCACCGAAGCCGGAAAAAAACTCAACGAATATCTGCAACAGGCTACCGAGATAGAACGGAAAATTGAATACGACCTATCGGTACTCAGCAACCTTTCGCAGGCGGCCGGGCATTTGCGTTTAGGTGCCAGTACCACCATCGCCTTGTATATTTTACCATCGATACTTTCCGGCTTTCAGCGCGAATATGCGAATGTGGATGTGCAGCTGGTAAACCGTAACTCAGAGTATATCCTGAATGCGCTGCTAAACCACGAAGTTGATATTGGTATTATTGAGGTTGATAATAAACTCACAACGGTATCCTACACGCCATTTATGAGCGATGAGGTGATACCGGTATGCTCGGCTAAAAGTCCTTTGGCGGGCCGCTCGCTCACTTTAAAGCAATTGGTTAAAACACCTTTGGCTGTTAGGGAGCGTGGCTCTGGCACGCTTAACGCCGTCCTAAAATCGCTTTCGGCCCTGCATATCAAACCGGCAGATCTATCGGTAAAAATCCGCCTGGGTGGTACCGAAGCGCTGAAGAACTTTTTATTGGCCGATCAATGCCTTGGTTTTATGCCCCGCCCATCCATAGTAAGGCAATTAGCCGAGGGCGACCTGGTTGGGGTACCCATAGAGGGCCTGAAAATTACCCGCGATTTCTTTTTCATTCGTCGCAAAGGCACAGAGGATTACGGGTTAACAAGCAACTTTATCAACTTCGCATTGCAGCATATCAATAGCTAATCTTTTTATTCGTAGCTGCCGCAAGGCTCTGCCTTGTGGTCCGCATGCAAGGTATACGATTTATATTACCCCATTTAACGGGCCGATGCAAAATGAAATTGTCGCAAACCGCCCCTTAAGTGTCGTTTTTGCCCCGGTCTTTTAAGGCTATGGAACCCTATCTTTGAGATATAACCTAAGGGATAAATCATGAAAGATCAGCAAAACACCCTACCGCAACCTTTATTGATCGAACTGCAATCAACAGCGGC
The DNA here is from genome assembly GCF_030409315.1 of Mucilaginibacter flavus. Taxonomy (GTDB): domain Bacteria; phylum Bacteroidota; class Bacteroidia; order Sphingobacteriales; family Sphingobacteriaceae; genus Mucilaginibacter; species Mucilaginibacter flavus. Next base: position 217,669 of record NZ_JAUFPS010000042.1, read on the forward strand.
GCATTTAGTCGAAGTATTGGCGGGCATCAATGAACTTAATTTTAACAATACACCATTTGAAGGAAAATGGAGCGCGGCAGAAAACACGGAACACCTGAGGCTATCGCTCTCCGGAAGTATTCAAATATTGAAAGGACCCGCTACGGCCACTAACCGGGCACCCGATCAAAATGTAAACGCGATCAGGAACCTTTTTCTTGACTTTAACGCCAAATATCCATCAGCCCCAAGCCTGATACCCGAACCTAAGCGATATGATAAAGCGATATTAATTCCTGAAGTGGCTACCGCTTTTGACCAGCTAATACAAATATCGGCACAGTTGGATCTTACAGATACCTGTACAAGTTTTGATTTTACAGGCATAGGACAACTTACCCGGCTGGAGTGGGTATGCGTAGCTTTATACCACGCGCAACGGCATATTCACCAGCTGGAATTAATTGCGAAGGAGCTCCTCAATTAATTGAATAAAATAGAGGCCATGCGTCAATCAAACCCGCAGCATAGCGCCTGTCGTTTCTTCTGAGAGTTGTTGTTATTCAGACCAATGCAAATAAAATTAAACAAGAGTTGTTGTTACGATTTTGAATACAAAGGATATCCCCTTTACTTAAACAAGCCTGGATAATATTTAACAATCATATCTTTTTCATCATTAGTAAGCTGGCTCAATAAAATGGGAGCATCCTGCGGGCGCAGGCCTTTTTGATTAATGCGGTTCATGAGGCTCCAGTCTTTAGCCGGTTTTTGCGGCGACGGATCGGCGGGTTCCTGGGCCGGCAGATCATACCGTGTAAAGTCGACCACCATTTCGGGCGTGTTGCGGTGCCAGTTCCGTACTGTAGCCAGGCGAAATTCCTTGTTCATATACCATTTGATCTCTTCGTTACCCCATGAATTGCCAATGCCCAGGCCCTTTTCTTCAAAGCGATAGTTCCATTGGTTGTTATCACTGTAGTGGTTACGCCAGATCTCGCCATACTCGCCAAAGGTTATAAACTTTACGTCGGGCCAGCGTTGTACGGTGGCGCCAATCCATTTATCCAGCGCCCGGTAGGCCAGGGTATCGTCCCAGTTTTTACGTTCGGCTATTTTTACTAATGCGGCCTCCCATATGTTCGGAATCCAGCCAAAACCATTCAGCTCAAAACCTTTATCAAAATGAATAGATTGCGTATGCATCACCGCATAATGGCCAATATCAAGTCCCCAATCGCCATAGGTTTCTATCGGCCCAACGCCACGCCTGCTTGCCGCACCGTTAAACGGCGTAGTTCCCCATACGTTACCGCTTTGCAAGGCGTTTAAAAAATCAACGCTCCAGCCATCCAGGTTTACGCAATCAATAAAATCGCTTTTGCCCTGGGCGGGTTTACAAAAATGTTGTTTGGATGGATAAAAAGGGTAGGAGGGCGAACCATCGGCTCCGCCGCCATCGGTTTCATGCTGGCTCCAAATTACGGCGTGCGCCACATGGATATCTTCCTTTTCGGCCAGGTAAGCCAGGTTATCGGCCGATAAAAAGCCGCCCATAATCCCCTTCGGGCGATAGCCATTACCTACCATATGTGTAATACGTTGCAGGGCTTCGGTCATTTCCTGGTTTATACGTTTACGGGGCAGGTACATGGCCGGGAAGTAGCCGGGGAAATAAGAAACCTCATCGCCATATTTAAGCTGGCAATCGGCCACGTATTTGCGGATGTCTACGTAGTTCTGGCGCTTATCTTCCAGCGCGTTCAGCGTAAAACCCCAGGTGAGCCTGCCGCCGGGCGCGTTTTTGGCAAAGGTTTCCCTTAGGCGCTGTGCAACCTCCAAAGTATGCGCGAAGGCTTCGTCGCGGTTAATGAGCTTTACATCGCGCGATACCTCCCAGGGCGAAGTACGGATCATAATGCAAAAGGTAACAAAGCGGTTGCCCATTAAAGGTGTAACCTGGTTGCCGCCAAAAAGGTTCAGCGCATTGGCCCTGCCAATTAAAGGATTGGCCAGCACCGCGGCACCGCCTAATAAAGAGTTTTTACAAAAAGTCCGTCGTTCCATAACGTTTACAATAGATGCTCAAATGTAACCACCGAAACCGGGTTTGCTTCATAGATAAAATCTATTTGGCCGACAGTAATTCATAGATATTAAAAATATCGCATATAAAACAGCCCTGTAGCACCCTTAATATAGTGGCACGGTTTAGTAAATTTAAGTATCTTCAAAAATAAATTTGTTAGCATGCCTTATCTTAAACATTTATTTTTGCCTGTAATATTTTTAGGTTGTTTAACCGCACGCTTAAACGCCCAGCCACTGAAACCAGCTGATTACGGGCTAAAGGAGTTTAGTTTACAGGATAAAAAACTGGGGCTAATACGATTTTATGTAAGCACCGAAAATATACAAAAAAAGAAGCCTCTTTTTATTGAGGTTAACGGTAGCGGCGGGCTTCCGCTTTGTGTTTATATTAAAGGCAAGGGCTTTGGCGCCACTTTAAATACCTTTAACAGCCAGCTTAAGGATGCCACAAAAAACCAATTTCATTACATTGTGCTGGGCAAACCAGGCACGCCGTTTTGCGATAGCATAAGTACACCAAATGACATCAAACATTATGATGAACATGCTTTAATTTCCAGCTATGCTTTTTCAAAGGAATATAACCAACGGCTTAGTTTAAACTGGCGGGTGCAGGCAACTAAAAAAGTGATATCGTACCTCATTACGCATCGCTTTTGGAACCGGGGCAAAATTGTTGCTTATGGTTATTCGGAAGGGGGGCAGGTGGTGCCTTCTTTAGCCGTTGCCGACAAGCGGGTAACACATATTATACCTGTGGTTGGCAGTGGTTTAAATCAATTTTACGACCGGATTATTGGCTGGCGGATTAAGGCTGCCCATAACGAAGTTACGCAACAACAAGCCCAGGATAGTATTGATGCCAATTTGAAACAAATTAAAGATATTTACCGACACCCGGAAAGTTCAACACTACAGTACGATGGGCACTCATACAAAAGGTGGGCAAGCTTTGGCCTTAACCCTCCGTTTGAAAAACTGAGGATGCTGCACATTCCCATTTATATGATAGTGAGTACCGCCGATAATAACTCGCCCATTTACGGCCTGGATTATGTTCTGTTGGATTTTATGCGGCTTGGAAAAACAAATTTGACGTACGACCCATGCGTTGGCTGCGATCATTATCTTAACAGTACCGATAGCGACAAAACTGTAAAGCAAACAGAGTACACAACAAAAATACTTACCTGGTTAAACCGCCACTAAGCGGATATTTATCAGGCGCGTTTAATGCGCCAAAAAAAAATAATCTTTTTATATAAATTAGTGTTCGCTAACGCTTTGTAAACTATAGTCATTTGAAAAAATCAATTCTGCTGATGGCCCTCATCTGGGGCTTTTGTATAAGCACATTCGCCCAGCAAAAAAATCAATACGTTAAAATAGAAACGCCGCAAGGCTGGTGCCTGGTAAAATTGTATAATGAAACGCCGGTGCACCGCGATAACTTTATCAAACTGGTTAAAAGCCACTATTTTGATGCCACCACCTTTAACCGCATCCTCAAAAACTTTGTGATACAGGGCGGCGACCAGGATTCTTTGTATGAAAAAGGCCACGTGTTAAAGCCCGAAATGTATTGGATAGCGCCCGAGTTTGTGCCCGAACTTTATCATCACAGGGGAGTGGTAGCGATGGGGCGCGACGGCAATGCGGCCGAATCGTCCTTTACTACCCAGTTTTATATTGTGGATGGCAAAACCTATACCGACGAGCAATTGGATGCAATCGAAATAAAATACAAAAACCATTTTACCGCCGAACAGCGCAACGCTTACCGCACCATCGGCGGCACGCCCCGCCTCGATCAGCATTATACCGTGTTTGGCGAAATTGTAAAAGGGATAGACCTTATAGACAAGATCACCGCTGTAAAAGTTGATAAAGCGGGAAACCCCGATACGCCGGTTTGGATGAAGTTAACTTTGCTTACGGATAAGGAGGCGGATAAGATTTTGAAGTAGGTCGTGTCACAACAAGGCGCAAACACCGGTATCACCTATCTAAATGCCGGCAAGGTTTCCGTCACTTTAGTACAATTGGCCATACCCATATAAGGGTCGCGCCCCTTGTCAGATTCGCTCAGGAAATAGTTTTTAGTCATGGTGCAGTACTGGCGATAAAGCACCGTGTTATTAATCCTCAGTTTTTTTACCAGGGTGTATAAATTATAGGATAGGCTGGCAAAATGTTCCCGCTGATGTGGTACTTTATTTACTTCGCTGATGTGCCTGCTATCATACGCCAGTTTGGCAACCAGGTCGGTAACATCGGTACTTAATCCGGCTTTGGGTATCGCGCTAACTGAATTTAATAATGTCTTCGCTTTAATCTCCGCGGCATCACCATCGGCAGTTATCAATGTGTTTTTTAGTGCCAGGTAGTTATTTATTACCGTATTTACCGGTTCTTTTAACACTTTATCCTGTGCACCGACACCTATGGTAAAGAGCAATACATACAGGATACTTAAAGTAGCGGTCTTTAAAACTTTCATGATGTTGTTTATTGATAAACGATGGATGAATTTACGATTTATATAGCAAACTGTTTAAAATGGCATAGTAAAAAGAAGGAAATCGCTTTTAAAAAGGAGACACCTAAGGAGTCAAAAAGACAGATGATTTTAAACCTATAAACACGATACTCCTAACGGAGTTTTAAATTGCATTAAACAGACTCCAGGGGAGTCCCGTGTTTATAGTCAAATTAGTTCTAAAAACAAGGCTCCGTAGGTGCCTCCTTATCAGTTTAAAGTTTAAAAGCGATTTCCCTGTATAGTAAAACCGGGGAAATCGCTTTTAGAATCCAACTCTGCAATTTGGGGCTAAAGCCACCTTGCTGGTTACTTTCATTAACCGTTGGCTAAAGCCAAAACGGCAATGAATAAAAAAGTCAGACTTGAAAGTTATTTTAAAACTCATTGCCGTCCCATTTATGGGGCGGAAAAAAGAAATAAACGAGCTGGCTTTAGCCAAAATGAGCTATAAAAGTTTAAAAGCGATTTTCCAGATAGTAAAACATTATGGCATACTAATTCCAACACGCGGGGCGATACATAGCTGCATATATCGCCCTATGTAAATGCTTTTACTAACGGTTTCAGCCCCGAACGGAAACAACAATGATAAAATGCCCACCGCACGCACAAATCCCGCATAAATAATTAATTTTAAAGCGCTTTGCCTTGTCTATGATATTAAGAATACCATTCCTTTTCATCCTGTTTTTGTTTTTGAGTATAAAAGCCCATGGCACCGTATTCACGGTTACCAGCAACGCCGACGCCGGCCCGGGAACGCTCAGGGACGCATTAACGCAAGCGTCGGCCAACGGCAGTACCCTAAAAGACCTCATTATATTTAATTTACCCGATTTAACAGAAACCGGCAGAACGATAACATTGGTTAGTCAATTGCCCAACCTGTCATCAAATTTGGTAATTGATGGCACAACGCAAGCCGGAACACCATTTGGCAAAAGCAATGCCATGGTTAAAATTGCCACACCCCGTAATTACATCACTATTACAACCTTCACCGGTACAGGGTTAAACGACGTTGAGTTTTACGGTCTTTACATATATGATTATACCGGTGGTAACGTATCACGCCCGGATTTGCAGGCCCGAACCGGCATTAATATATCACAATCAACCAACATTATTATTGGAAGTGCGGGGAAAGGTAACATGATACGGGGTTTTAACATAAACTCTGTAAACTTAAGCAACGTAAACTTTGTAACGCTGCAAAGCAATGTTATTGGATTAGGCGAACACAACGATTTTGATGAAGACGAAATTGGTATATATGACTATACCACGCCCTTGAGTATTTATAAATGTAATAATATTACCATAGGAGGCAATGCCAATGAGGGAAACGTTTTTTTTACGCTCGTAGACTTAGTTTTTTCTCAAAAATCAACCGGCAACAATATCGCTGTAAAGTCGAATCTGTTCGGCGTGTTCCAGGATGGCAAAACCATTAGTTTTATGTTCCAGGAGGGTACGTTTATCCACCTATCTACAGAAAATGTAAGTTATACCGGTCCGGCAGATTTTGACAGCAGCGTACTGGCAACGGTTAATATGAATATTGAAAACAATGTTGCCGGGAGCTTTAGTAATGCCTTTATTTTAAACACGGTGGCCGGTGTTATCAATTTCTATAATAATTATTTAGGTATCTCCAAAGACGGATCAACCAACCTGGACCTTAACTCGCACCCAAATGATGGTGCCCCCATTGCGTTTCACTATTGCACAGCTCAAGTAACAATTGGCGGCGCTGACCCAACAAAAAAGAACTTCCTTGCAAATTGCGTTTCTGCGGTTGTGACCGAAAATTCGTCTAATATATTTATCAGGAACAACGATTATGAATGCGTTTCTGGTAACGTATATGGCACCTATGCCAGCAAGCCTCTTCCGCCCATCTCGATAGACCAGGTTGTGAAAAACCCTACGCAAACTGCCATATCCGGCACTGCCGATCCGGGCGCGACAATTGAAATTTACTCGTCCGAATCCTGTGATTTTGCTAAATGCAGTATCAGGACTCTTGTTGAAACAACAACCGCGGATAATACCGGGCATTGGCATAGCGGCCCGTTAAACTTTTCGGGCATCTTTTACGCTTCTGCATCCATAAACAAAAGAACATCGGCATTCAAAACGTTCGAAATTAATACCCAAAACATGGTTATAACCAATTTACGGTGTAACGCCCAGGCCTCTATCACGGGCCTGAAGGTTCCGGCGGGGCTCTCTTATTATTGGATAGATGACCAGGGAAACAAGGTATCCACAGATTTAGATTTCAAAACAGGAAAACAGGGAACCTATCAGCTGGTATTGGGGGATGGCTGTATCATCAGCGACCCTTTTCAGATTAACGATAACAGGTTAAGGATTTATGATGACGGGTTAACCAAAACCGATATCAGCTGCGGAGCCAACACCGGCGCTATAAAAGGACTGTTTATTTATGATCCTTTATCCCAAATCAGTAGCGAAACATGGACCAACGGAAGCGGGATGGTTGTAGGATCTGGTTCCGATGTTGAAAGTTTGCCTGCCGGAAGCTATCTTTTAACCGTTAAAACTTCAGATGGCTGTACTGCTAATTACGGCCCGGTGGTGCTTAAAAACACCACAGGCCCCAACATTGATCAATCCAAAGCTGTTGTTGAGCCAACCAACTGCGGGCAATCTGTTGGTTCTATCACCGGGATAACCGCTACCGGCTCCGGCACAGTGGTGTACAGCTGGAAAAACGCCTCGCAGCAGGAAGTTGGCACCACCGCCGATTTAACCGGCCAGCCGGCCGGGCAATACACTTTACAAATTACCGATAACACCCAATGCGGCCCTGTATATTCCACCGTTATTCAGATACCCGAAGTAAACGGCATTACCCTTGATGAAAGCAAAGCGCAAACTACGCCGGCTACCTGTAGCAATAATAACGGAGCGGTAAGTGGCATACAGGTAAGTGGCGCAACAGATTATAAATGGGTTGACGCACACAATAACGTGATTGCCACCACTACAGATTTAAATGCCACGGCAGCCGGCGATTATACCCTTAACGCATCTAACTCATTTGGCTGCCTTAAATCCAGTAAAACGTACCATATCGATTTGTTGCCGCCAACTATTTACCCCGCCTACCAGGCCACTATACAAAACACCTGCCAGGGCCAAAGTAATGGTTTTATTTCCGTAGCTACCGATGCGATAGTCAAAGCTGCACGATGGGTGAACAGCCTGGGGGCAACTGTAGCTACCGATAACCAGGCAAAAAATTTGGCGGAGGGCAGCTACCGGCTTTACCTTACCGATCAAAATGGTTGCGAAACCCTGTTTAAAGATTACGCCGTGGCCGCCATCCCCCCACTTCAATTGGTTACAGGTTCGGCAGAAATCACGGATGACCAATGCACGCAAAAAACAGGAAGTATCAAAAATATTAAGGTAACCGGTGGCGTGCCGCCTTATACCTACCAATGGACTGATGTTAACAATAATATTGTTTCGGTCAGCGCTGATCTTACAGGTCTTAATGCCGGCGATTATACCCTGCAGGTTAACGACGCCCGCAATTGTAATAGCCTGGTTTCATCAATTTACCATGTACAAAACCAGGAAAACGATATTCCGTTACCCGTTGTTAATAACGTGCAGTTATGCAGCCCCGGCTATGTGCTGGTAAAGGTTAATAATCCGCAAACCATATACAGCTATCATTTATACACCTCTCAAACAGGCACTCTCCCGGCAGACACCCGGCCGGATGGTGTTTTTAAGGTAGATGTGCAAACCAATACAACTGTTTACGTGAGTCAATTTTCGGGCACTTGCGAAAGCGCCCGCGCTCCTGTACAAATTGGCGTAGGCATTGCCAGCACCAATATTCCCAATACGTTTACTCCTAACAATGATGGCGTTAACGATTACTGGACCATCCCTGGCATTGAAAACTATCCGGCATCGCTCGTGCAGGTTTTTAACCGCCAGGGGCAAAAAGTATTTGAATCAAAGGGTTATGCACAGCCTTTTAACGGTACTATGAATGGAAAAAAATTACCTGCTGCCGTGTATTATTACATCATCAATTTAAGCACCAGTTGCAGCATATTATCGGGCAGTTTAACGTTGTTGAGGTGAGGCACTCAAAACAAGGAAATCGCTTTTAGAAACCAACTCTGCAATTTTGGGGTTAAAACCTCTTTTATGGTTACTTTAATTAATCGTTGGCTAAACTCAAAACGGCAATGAATTAAAAAAGCAGGCTTGAAACCTATTTGAAAATTCATTGCCGTCGCCTTTATGGGGCGGCAAAAAGCGATAAACAAAGTGGCCTTAGCCTAAATAAACCTGGAAATTCTAAAAGCTATTTTCCCACTTTGGTCCGCGTGCAAAGTCTCCAATAAATAAATCAACCAAATTTTGATACCGCCATAATAAGTTCTAAATTTAAGGTGCGTGCATACGTTCATCTCCCTTAAACCCAAATAAATGAAGCGATCTAAAATGATTATCCGTGCCATAGTTTTCGGTACGTTGTTTTACATCACACAGCGCATAAACCCGGCGATGGCCCAGGTGCCAACCCGCGATCCGCATACGCCGGGTTATGTATCGGCCACCGAATTGCCGGATGGCACCAATCCCTCGCCCAGTATAAATGGAAACTTTGTTATCGGTGCAACCCATAATCCCGCGCCAGAATCGATGGTACAGGTAGGTGTACCACAGGGAACCATATATCACTTTACAATAGACTCTAAGGATAGCAAAATTTACCCGGGCATTGCCCGTGATCCCGGTACATTTGGCACGCCAGATCCGGCCGACCCTGCCAAATTAACTGTCACTACCAGCCATCCGGCTCCCTACACCCGGCAAGTTTCTGTATATGTTCCAAAACAGTACGTACCAAGTACCGCGGCACCGTTCATCATTGGAGCCGACGGGCCCGACGATTTGCTTTTTACGGTATTGGATAACCTGATTGCGGCAGGCAAGGTACCGCCCATGATTGCCATTGCGATCGGGAACGGCAGCGGCGACGCCCAGGGCAGCCAACGGGGCCTGGAGTACGATACCATGAGCGGTTTATATGCCGAATTTGTTGAAAGTGAAATACTACCCCTTGTTGAAAGCAAGTGCCAGGTAAAACTAACCAAAGACCCCGCCGGCAGGGCTACCATGGGAGGCAGTTCGGGCGGGTCATGCGCCCTGATCATGGCCTGGTACCATCCCGAACTGTATCACCGTGTACTAAACTATTCGGGTACCTACATCAACCAGCAATGGCCCCATAACCCGCAAACCCCACACGGTGCCTGGGAGTTTCCGGAGCACCTGATTCAAAAAACCAAACGCAAGCCACTACGGATCTGGATGGAGGTGGGCGACAGGGACCTTTTTAATCCAAACGTTATGCGGGATGGCATGCATGACTGGGTACTGGCAAATGAAAACATGGCAAAAGCACTTGCCGGCAAGCACTATCAATACCAGTTTATTTTTGCCCGCAACGCCGGGCACGTTGATTATAACGTAAAAAAGCAAACACTACCCGAAGCGCTGGAGTGGCTTTGGAAAGATTACCGTCCCGCGAAGGCCATGCAATGATAAATAAATCACGTGGTACGCAAACGGATGCTAACGGTGCACAAATGGATATTAATTGGTTGTAAAAAGTGAACAACCGGTAGTATTTTGGTATGTTTTTGGTACCGTTTTGAACGTAAAAGGGCGTAAAAACCTTTGCTTTAATTAAAAATCAAAAGCGCAAAGTTTGCAAAATTCAAATAACGCTACCTAAACTCGATAGGTGCCAAAGTGGTTTGTTTTTTAAAAAAATTGGAGAAATGGGCTACCTGTTCAAAGCCGAGACAGTAAGCAATTTCGGAGATGTTCCAGTCGGTTTGTTTGAGCAGAATTTTGGCCTCTTTAATTACCCTGTTGCTGATAATATGTGTGGTAGTTTGGCCTGTATTTTCCTTTAAAACCTTGTTAAGATGGTTTACGTGCACAGCCAGCCGGTCGGCATAGTCCTTAGCGGTGCGAAGTTTGAGCTTTTGATTGGGCGATTCGATAGGGAACTGCCTCTCCAACAGCTCAATGAATAACGATGACACCCTTGCCGAAGCCGAATGCGAGGGATAAAGTGTAGTGGCCGGTTGTAGCTTTTGACCGTAGTGAATCAGCTCCAGGATGTAGTTACGCAGTAAATCGTACTTATACACATAGCTGGACGAGAGCTCTTTATACATCTTGGCAAAAATGGCGGTGATCTCGGCTGCCTCTTCGTCGCCTACCTCAAAAATTGGGTAGCCGCCGGGTCTGAAAATTGGCAGATCGTCCAATACTACGCCACTTTTTGATTGCACCAAAAACTCATCTGTAAAAATACAGAAGTAACCATGTTGCTGTTGCCCATCAGCAGGGTAAAAGTTATAGGGAATTTTAGGCGTAGCGAATAGTAAGGCGTTTTGCTCAATGTTAATCACCTTGTCGGCGTACTCGGCCGTGCTATGGCCCTTGATGATGCTGATTTTGTAATAGGTACGCCTGTTATAGGGCATAACGCCCTTTTTGCTGCGTTTTGCAGCCAGGTCATCAAAGCTAAACACATTAAAATGACCTATTTCCTTGTTGATATCCTCGGGAATAAGCGTGGCGGTTTGCCTGTAAAATTCATCTAAAGTGGTTACGTCCATTGTATCGAAGTTAAGGAAATAGTGCAAGATTTGCCAAGTGGTAAACAGGGGGCAGGCCCTGTTTTTTAACATTTTACCGCCTCATCTACCTCATCAACTCAACCCCAACCTTACCGGTTTGTCCCAGCAAAAACTCCGGAGCCAGTCTCGACATGATTTTAATCACTTTAGCCAGGCCGGGCAAAATCTCGTACTTATCTGCCTGTAAGCCTTTAATGGCCCCTTCAATTAGCTTTACCGGGTCCATCATGGCTTTGGGGTCGAAGCCATTAACCTGGGAAAACTTGTCGTTAAGGGGTGTTTTGGCAGCCGGGGCAACCAGGTCAAACACTTTGATATTGGTGTTTTTCAATTGTACCCTTAATGATTTGGTATACGACCGTAACCCCGACTTGGCAGCCCCATAAACCGGTGAAACCGGGAACGGAACCAACGCCAGTCCCGAAGTTACATTTACAATAGCCCCCGTTTGCTGCTGCTTTAAATGCGGCAAAAAGGCCTGCACCATGCGGATCGGTCCCATCAGGTTAATTTCTATTTCGTTGGTAATATCCAACAGACCAATAGTAGCATCGTGCAGGTTTATGGTGCGCATGATGCCCGCGTTGTTGATCAGCATATTTAACTTGGGGAACTTTGTGGTAACCTGCGTGTACAATTCCTGAATTTGCCCCGGGTCGCTCACATCACTTTTAAAAGTGTGGATGCCAGGAAGGGCTTTGCGGGTTTCATCTAATTTAGTCTGGTCGCGGCCGGTAATAATTACGGTGTTGCCCAGTTCAAGCAGTCTGAGGGCAAACTCATAACCCAGGCCGCTGGTGCCCCCGGTTATTAATATGGTATTATTTTTTAACAGCATTTTTTCGTATCTTTATGGTTAACAGCACAAAGATGCGGCAATGCTTCACCCTGCCGTTTGTAAACATCAATCTATTGTTTATCAAATTCAAACAACACAAAAAAACAAAAACGCCCAAACGCTATTTTGGCTAAATTTGAGTTGAACATCAAAAAAACGGCATGGCAATCACCACAATAGCTGATTTTTATAAAGAGACTTCGGAATTTGTGAATTGCGAGGTTAATCCGCTGTTACCGGCTGGTTTTAACGCTAAGGAGATTGGTCACTTTAACGTTTTCAATCTCGAAACCCTGATGCAGGGTTTAACCGAACTGCCCGAAACGATGCCTTACAGTCGCAAGGCTTATTATAAGATTAGCCTGGTGCGCGGACGAAACGTTGCCGAATACGCCGATAAGGTGATCAACATTGAGCAAAACGCTTTGCTGTTTGCTACGCCGAGGATTCCTTACCATTGGATTCCACAGGATCTGGATCAGAAAGGATATTTTTGCCTGTTTACCGATGATTTCCTGGTGCAATCAAAAAGCGGGGTTATTTTAGATGAGTTACCCATCTTCAAACCGGGAGGTTACCCGATATTTCAGCTATCAAACGAGCAGGCTGACGAAGTAGCTGCTTTGTTTAAAAAGATGCAGAATGAAACCCAATCGGATTACCTGTACAAGTTCGACCTCATCCGCAACTTTGTGATGGAGCTGGTTCACTACGGGCAAAAGCTGCAACCCTACACGCCCAACAGCGGCACGCATAATGCATCGGCGAGGGTATCATCGTTATTTATTGAACTGCTGGAAAGGCAGTTCCCGGTATCATCGCCACAACAAAAACTAAGCCTGCGGACGGCCAAAGATTATGCCGATAGGCTGGCCATCCACAGCAATCACCTCAATAAGGTTTTAAAAGAAAGCACCGGCAAAACCACTACCGAACATATCGCGGGCAGACTGGTACAGGAAGCCAAGATACTGCTTAAACAAACGGATTGGAATATCTCCGAGATTGCCTATAGCCTTGGTTTTGAGCAGCTATCGCATTTTTCCAACTTCTTTAAAAAGCAAACCTCCTTATCGCCAATAGAGATTAGGAGCCAGGTAGGGTAGGCCAATTACTTCAGCTGATAAACCACAGCCTCATAAGGTTGCAATGAGCCATCTTTTGAAGGATGTTCATAGTTGCCGACTAAAACATCTGCGCTGCCGATATCTAAACCCGTTTGGGCAGTGGCTTTTTTACTGCTAAAGTTTAACAGGATTAATAGTTTTTTGCCCTCAAGCTCCCGCGTGTAAGCATAGGTATCGGGGTTTTGTTCGTCCAACAGGGTATACTTACCGTAAACCAAAGCAAGGTTGTCCTTACGAAGCTTTACCATCTTACGGAAATAGTTGAGCGGACTATTGGGGTCTTTTTCCTGCGCGGCGGCGTTGATGGTTTTATAGTTGGGGTTGCTGGCTATCCAGGGTGTGCCTTTGCTAAAGCCCCCGTTTTTGGTGCCATCCCACTGAAACGGCGTGCGGCCGTTATCGCGGCTTTCAAAACCTATCCGTTTTATATAGGCGGGCAAATCGGCCCCTATGTTCTTCTGGCGCTGGTACTCATTAAGAGTTTGCACATCGCGGTAGTCGTCAATTTTGGTAAAGCCGGCATTGGTCATGCCCAACTCATCGCCATTGTAATAGTAGGGCGTGCCGCGCATGGTAAGCAAAAAGGTAGTCAGCATTTTTGATGATACCGCCCTGAACTGCTCACTATCGTTACCAAAGCGACTCACCAACCGGGCCTGGTCGTGATTGGCTAAAAATACCGAAAGCCAGCCTTTAGCCGCGAAGGCGCTATCCCATTTGCTGAAAACTTGTTTTAAATGAACTACGCTGTAGCCATCGGGTTTGGCAATATCCACACCCTCAAAGGCGTAAGCCATGTTCAATTCGTTTCTATCGGCATCAACTAAATTATGGGCATCCTCAAAAGTATTGCCCGCGCCTTCGGCAACGCTCATCACGTTGTATTTGCTTAATACCTCGCGGTCCATTTCCTGCAGATATCCGTGCAGATTACCCTGCATGGCGTAATATTGGGTAAAGTTTTTTTCAAATCCTTTAGGAAAACCCGGAAAGGTAGTATCCTTGGCCGCAAACTGGAAAGCATCCAGCCTGAAACCGTCGATTCCTTTATCGGCCCAAAACTTCATAATGCCGTAAACCTCCTGCCTTAACCTGGGGTTTTCCCAGTTCAGATCGGGCTGCTTGCGCGAAAAGTAGTGCAGGTAATAGGCGTTGGTTAAGGAGTCATAACGCCAGGCATCGTGGTTTACATCAAACAGGCTGTAACGATAGGGCGGTTTCCCTTTTTCTGCATTCCACCAGTGGTAATACTCGCGGTACGGGCTGGTGCGCGAGCTGCGGCTTTGTTTAAACCATTCGTGCTCGTCGCTGCTATGGTTTACCACCAGGTCCATCACCAGTTTAAGGCCGCGGTCGTGCATACCTTTTAACAGGGCATCAAAATCGGCCATGGTGCCAAAGTCTTTCATAATGTTGCGATAGTCGCTCACATCGTAGCCATTATCATCATTGGGCGAACTATAGATAGGGTTAAGCCAAACTACGTTTACACCCAAACTTTTAATGTAGTCCAACTTAGATATAATGCCCTTCAGGTCGCCAATGCCATCGCCGTCATTATCTTTAAAGCTGCGCGGATAAACCTGGTAAACTATGGCTTCCTTCCACCATTTACGGTCTATGCTATCCTTGCCAACCGGCACAGTTTGCGCGTTGCTGCCGGTATTCATCAGCATAGAAACCGCCACAATGGCAAAAGATTTAATGATCCTGCTCATAATAAAAATGCTTAGCGTGAATTGATGAAGGAATAATTGGTAATCCCTTAGGTTATAAAAGCAGTTTAAATTAGCATAATTTATTGAGGGAGCAAAATGGATGGGCGGTTTAATTATTTCCTGTTCAGCACTTTGCATTAATTTATAACATGCTTAATTTAGTTGTATCATATACCTAATTCATTTTATCATGTTCCCTAAATTTAAAGAAACCGTACGCATGGGTGCCCTTGAGCTTAACTTTTTGCTGGATGGCCAGGATACGGCCGGCACACTGGTACAGTTTGAGTTGATAGTACCACCGAATGCCAAAGTACCCGCGCCGCATTTTCATGTAGAAGTTGATGAAACGCTTTATATATTGGAGGGAACCCTAACGCAACTTATAGACACAGATACTCATGAATTAAAGCCCGGCGACCATTGTTTCATTAAAAGGGGAACGATACATGGCTTTAATAACCTGCATAGCGAAACTGTGAGAGCATTATGTTCACTATCTCCGGCAAACATTGGCCCGGCATATTTTCGTGAGATTGCTGCGGTAATTAACGCCGGCGGACCACCAGATATGCAAAAGGTATTGACTATTATGAAAAACCATGGCTTGGAACCAGTAAAGCAGGCATAATAAAAAGCCCCAAATCGAATGACCAGGGGCCGGGGAGGGATATTTAAACCCGCTTAAGCTAATACAACTATTTTACCCTTGCTTTGGTTACTTTCCATATAAGTATGGGCGGCGACAACTTCATCTAAATAAAATGTTCTGTCGATATTGATGTTGATAACGCCTTTGTTAACATCGTCAATAAAGGCCTGCAACAAGTCCTTATTTAAATTTTCGGCACCACCCATGTAAACGGTGAGGCGGCCTAAAGATGGGATATCGCCCATGGGTGTAAACTCGGGCATAGTCCATGAGCCACCCAAAATGCCGGTCATACAAACTGTTCCTTTAGGGCGGATGCATTGGAGCGAATCTTTAAGTGTGGCAATGCCTATAAGTTCAAGCGCCTTATCAACACCGTTAGGGAGTATGGTTTTAAGTTCTGGGGCGATGTTACCATCGTCTACCAAAACATAATCAGCCCCGTTGGCGGTGAGGTGTTCGGCTTTACCGGCGTTGCGGGTGGTGGCAATTACGGTTAAGCCCATGTTTTTGGCCATCTGGCAGGTTAACATACCGATAGACGATGTTCCGCCGCGGATCAATAATGTTTCGCCCTTTTTTATTTCCAAGGCCTCGTTTAAGGAGCCGGATACGGTTTGAAACATTTCGGGGATAGCGCCCAATACCTCCCAGGGCAAATGGCTTTCAAAAGGGAATACAATATTAAGGGGTACCAAGGTAAATTCGGCATAACCGCCATTAAACTCACGGCCCATGCCGCCCATAATGGCAGCTACTTTTTGACCGGGCTGGTACGTGCCGGATGGATCATCAAACACCTCGCCCACACATTCAATGCCTTGGATACGGGGGAACGTTACACCCGGCGAATGCCCCTGCCTTGTAAAAATTTCGGAGCGGTTTAAGCCAAACGCTTTTATTCGGATAAGTAGCCACCCGTTTTTAACTATTGGCTGAGGCACATCTTGTATTTGAATTACACCGGGTTCGCCGGCTTTTGTTGTCACTGCTGCTTTCATTGCTATGCTAATAAATTACCACAAAGTTGAGCTTTACAGTCGACGACAACCTATAAGATAGTTTAAGTAATAAGCTTAAGATAGATTAAGGGTAAGCAAAATAGCTTTCATATAGTGCTACCATCTTTTGGAGCTATACAGGTAAAGAGCCTGGAGTATTGTGCCGCGGCCCATCATCAAAATATTTCAACAGGGGCTTGCTTTTTTTACTTTCTGTCGAATATCCACGTTCGTATAGACAATATCCACGTTGGTGTAATATGCTCTTTTTTAGTCGTTTTAGGGGCTGTTTATCCCTATTTTCGATCCAGAACAAGCAGCTACCGGTGTTTTTATTGGTGTTTTTAGCAGATGGAGGGAAGCCGTTACGCGACCTGCATTTTTTACTGATACCAGAAACCATTACCCATGAAAAGAAGCTACAGGAACCGTTTTAAACAGCTTATAAAAAATGATAAACTGCAAAAAAACAGCTTGAGCGCTAATCGTAAGTACCGGTATTACTTTAAGTTTAAAAACACGCGGCTTGCGCTAAAATCCAGTACGGATGGGGTTTACAAACCATTATCCACCATTATTGATCTAAACTCAATTGTTATCAAACATGGGCGATAATTATTTTAACCTGCATCCGCACTGTATCCCGGTAAGGGGCTACAAACGCAGTTCGATATGCGACCTGCAACGGGAAGAGATTTATTACATACCCAACGAGATAGCAGATATCCTGATGGCCGATAATGATCTCCCGCTGGAGTTACTTTTTGAAAAACACAGCGATCATAAAGATTTGCTTGATGAACATATTCATTACCTAATTGAGCGGGGCCTGGGATCAATCATCCTAAACCCAGTTACCTCGCTCAATTTGACTATTCCGGTTACCGAATCAACATCTTACATAGATAACGCCATTATTGATATCGACGATGAGCACGAGGTAAGCTTCGACATTATTTTCCGGGCATTAAGCCGGGTTGGCTGCCGCAACCTACAGCTTCGTTTTTTCAGAAAAAGCAGCATTGAAGAGTTAAGCGCGATGATGGAGCTGCTTAAGCCCTCCCTGTTTAAATCCATTGAGATTATTGTAGAATATGCCCGGTCCACAAGGGATAACTTTTTTGAATTCCTTACGGATAAACACCCTAACATCAAATCGGTGTTTATTCATTCCTCGCCCGCAACCCGCATATTGAGGGCTTTTGATGGGGCGATGGGGAATATTTTATTTACTGAGCAGGTTATTAAATCAAACGCCTGCTGTGGCATTATTGATCCGTTCACGTTTGCTGTTAACGTTAAAACCTTTACCGAAGCGCAACAATTTAATACCTGCCTTAACCGCAAGGTTGGCATTGATACCAATGGCGATATCAAAAACTGCCCATCATCTGCAATAGTATACGGCAATATATACCGCGATAACCTGGAGCAGGCACTCAAAAACGCGCCTGGCTTTGAAGCGATGTGGCATCTTAAAAAAGATGATTTTAAAGCCTGCCGTGATTGCGAACACAGGTATGTATGCATTGACTGCCGGGTTTTCCTGGCCGATCCGAACGATAAATTATCCAAACCACTCAAATGCAGTTACGACCCATACTCGGCGCAATGGGAGCATGAAGCCGGAGCGGATGAAATGTTTGGATACGATACCATCGAGCCATTTTATCAAACCATAGCACGATAGCAGGCATGAAATTAATTTTTATCTAACCCTTATCTTATAATTCAAATTGGAAAATATAGCCATATCCCCCTACTTTATGTTAAGAACCCCGGTTTTGAACATAACAGATTTTAGCGAAGATTCCATCAAACAAAAGCTAAACACCGATTACGTAAAGGCTGCTATATTCATGGCAAGCATCCCGCTATGGGAAGAGTTTGAAAAAGCCGGCTGGGATTGGGAGTGCCTTAATGAAAAACAAAAGTTCACCCTTTTTAAATACTGGAACAGGATGTGTTTCAGGCCAACGCCATTTGGCCTGTTTTCCACCTGCTATAATGGTTCATGGACCGATACTACCGATCAGAAAACCGTTATTCCATCCGGCTTAAACAACGAAGTGCTTTTATTACCCGATTTTGCGCTGCTTAGCTACCTGGCCGATGGTTTGCCTGTTGATGAGCCCGAGGATTTAAAATACCACCTTAATAAAACCCTTTATAAAACCAATAACGATTACCGTTACATTTATAATTCGCGATTGCCATCAACAGAACCTGCCGAAATATTATCTGTAGAAAAAAATCACTTTATTGAAGATCTAATAGCCTTTTTTGACCGGGACCGCACCGGTGTTGAACTAATTGATTTTTTAAGCGGTTATGATACCGAGCCGGAGGCTTTACTGGAAACTTTAACAGACCAGCAAATTTTATATAGCGAACTTAATGCTAACATATCCGGCAATTTTTGGGGCAACAGGTTAAAACAATATGATAGCTCCGCTTTAAGCTGCATGTTAGATATGTTCCATGAAATTGGCTATCAACCTGCGCAAAACATAACAGCGAATATTGGCCGGTTGCTGCCACAAAAAGAGTTTCGGAAGCTTCCTTTTTTTAGGCATAACTATTACGCGTTATCAAAATCAATGGCAAAGATTAGCCTGCCCCAAAGCCTGCAACAGCCTATTTTTACCGCGCTGCATTCGTTGAACGCCTTACATATTGAGCAAGAGGTGGCAGGGCTTACGCTTTTTAAAGAAAAATTCACCGCCAAGTACGATCAAAAAAGCATCCCGCTATTATTAGCGCTTGATCCGGAATATGGTTTGGGGTATAACTCATTAGATGCCGATATTAACGTTTGCTCAATTATGAGTGAACTTACTTTTGAGCAGCCGGCAGCACAGCAAACCCTTAAATGGACCAACGTTCACCGGCTTTTAGTTAACAAGCTTACCCAGGCAAAACGCGTTGTTGAACTAACCGATAATGACCTTGCAGGAATAACCACTTCCAAAAGCCCCTTACCGCCGGCGCTTCAAATGGTATTTAAAAAAGTGGAAGAAAAGCTACTGGTTGAGGAAGCCGGAGGCGCTAATGGGTTTTACTTGTACTCACGTTTTTCGGTTGATAATGCCGAGGTACAACAAAGCTGCCAACAAATTGCACAAGCCGAACAATCATCAAATCCAGATGTGGTATTTGCCGAGGTTTCTTTTATGCCAGATGAGCATGCCGCAAATATTAACGTAAGGGCATCCTTTTACAATTATGAAATCCCGGTGCTTGTACATTCCGTGAGGGATAAGGAGCAGGTGCTTGATTTGAATGATCTTTATGTACGCGTTTTCAATAATGAGGTAATCCTGTTTTCAAAACGCCTCAATAAAAGGGTTATACCACGGTTTAATTCGGCCTATAATTTTACCCGCTCATCAAATGCCATCATCCGCTTCCTGGGCGATTTGCAGTTTCAGGGGGTAAAAGGCAGCTTAACGTTTAATTTTCAGCAATTAATACCAGGCCTGGGTTTTTATCCAAGGGTTGAATATAAAGGCACTATATTATCGGCCGCCTTATGGACAATTTCTGACGATGATCGCCTGGCGCTTGCCTCAAATACAGATGCTATGCTGGCCAAATTACAGGAGCTTAACCTACCTCAATATTTTGCGGTGGTTGAGCACGACAATCATTTGGTATTTAACCAATTGAGCATCGGCGACATGAAAATGTTTTTAAATGTTTGCAAACAAAGTAAAAAGCTGACCCTGAAGGAGGCTTTTGTTGATAAAACAGAAGCCGCTGTAGTAAATGAAAACGGCGATGAAATAGTAAATCAGTTTGTTGTTAGCCTGTTAAACAATCAAAAGGTTTACAAATCGCCGGCAGATTTAATGCTGGCTACCATACCGGCTATTGCCCAAAGAAACTTTAACCCCGGCGAGGAATGGTTTTATGTAAAGCTTTATTGCCACAAAAACACTGCAAATGAGTTTTTAACCACCGGACTAACGCAGATACTAAGCCGGCTTAAAAAACAAAAAATTGCCGATGAGTGGTTTTTTGTACGCTATAAAGATCCCGAGAATCATTTGCGCATCAGGATAAAATCAAACCAGGGCGATTTGATCCTGAAAGAATTTAACCAGGTGATTAATACCGATAGGTTTAAAGACAAGTTTGGTTCTGTGGTGCTGGAAACCTATAACCGCGAACTGGAACGGTATAAACTTATTGAAGAAGCCGAAGCCGTTTTCCAGGCGAGCAGTAACCTGGTTTTGAATTACCTAACGGGGAAAGAGCGCGAAAAAATTGACCTTACCGATCTTCAGTTTGCCGCGGTAAGCTGTTCTGCTTTATTAGAAAGCATGGCTATGGATATCGACCATGAAATTCATTTTTTAGATGAAATAGCGTCCTATTTTTTAAACGAAGGCGGCGGCTCTAAAAACCTGAAAGTACAAATGGATAAAAAGTATCGGTTAGAGAAACAAAATATCATGTATGCCTTTGATGCCGATTTAACCTGCCTTGATAAAGACCTCAGCATACTAAAAAGTACCGCAAGGGCATACTTTGATAAACTTGCAATAGCCGGGTACCAAAACATGGAGGATTATTATTCAAGTATCCTGCACATGCATTTTAACAGGTTATTTGCCGATGACCAGCGTAAAAAGGAGGGGGTTATTTATTACCTGGTTCATAAGCATAAGTTATCCCTCATCGCCAGGCAAAGGGCTGTTGTTGTTCAGGGTACGGGCCGAACTAATGGTTTTTAGCCGGATCTGTTCAAAAAAAGCGTCCTTATACATTAAGCCTATGTTTAGTTCAATTTTAGGCTTAATGATCACTTTGCCACGTTCAATAGATGCGATTTTATCCAGGTTAACAATGTATGATTTGTGGATGCGCTTAAAATACTTGTCACCTATACCTGCCTCAATCTCTTTCATGGTGAGGTAGGTAAGGTATTTGTTATCTTCGGTATAAATGAGAATGTAATTTTGCAACCCTTCAATATAGGTGATATCTTTTAGATTAATCCTGGTCATTTTGCCTTTAATACCGGGATTAATATAAATATGATCGGGGGCTTCTACCTTAGGGGCTTCTTTAGCCTGAAGCTTATTTTTTACCCGGTTTACGGCTTTAATAAACTTTTCAAATGAAATTGGCTTTAATAAAAAATCAGAAACGTTTTTTTCAAATACTTCTACCGCGTAGCTGGCAAACGCGGTAGTAAAAACAATAGCGGTGTGTTTGTTGATAAGGTCGGCTACTTCAAGGCCCGATAATTCGGGCATATCCACATCTAAAAAGGTAATATCAATGTTCCCTGCCAAAACTTCGTTAAAGCCAATGAGCGGATTTTGAGCGGTACCAATTAGCTGCAGTTCGGGGGTTCTTTCAATATATCCCTTTAATATCTCTATAGCATGTAATTCATCATCAATTATGTAACATGTGGTCATTAGCGGTTAAATTGATAGTTAAACTCAAATCAAAAACAGAATCATGCTCTTTAAAAAAAAACTCAAATTGATCCGGGTAATAGGTTTTTAGTCTATCTGTTACATTAGACAACCCAATACCATGACTTGTTACTTTACTTTTTTTAATATAATTATGAGTTTTAATGCTCAAAATACTTCCTGTTATGTTTATAATAATAGAAGCAGGGGCGGCTTCGTTGTAAAGGTCGCCGTATTTAAATACATTTTCAACTAAAGTTATAAGTAATAACGGATTTATTAATAAATCCATTTCTTCTCCCGTAACTTCAAAGGTTAAAGCCAGCCTGTCGTCAAACCGTAGCTGGTTCATTTTAATAAACAAACGTATGTGCTCTATCTCATCTTCCAGCTTAATTTTCCCTCCGCTTGATAGCGGCGTAATAGAAAAACGCATAATTTCCGAAAGTATAATAATACTATCACCGGCATTGGGCGCTCCCGAGGTAACTTTATTATAAATAAGGTTTAACGTATTAAACAGAAAATGTGGGTTTAACTGCGATTGCCGCCAAGCGTTTTCGGATCTGATTAGCTTATTTTCTAATAATTGTTGGTCTAATAAATTGTTAATTCTTTCGTTTTCGAGGCTTACAATTTTGGTTTCATGTTTTAACGCTGTTCTAATGTAATAAACAGCTGTGCTGATAAACAAAAAGTAAACATACCGCCATGTGTATTTCAAATAATAGATGTTTGCATACTCAAATTTACCGCCATTTGTTTGATACAACACATAGGCCGTAAGCCTCATAAAGCTCTGGTATATTACAAACTCAACCCCAATTAATAACAATGTTAAAAAATACCTTGCGGGTTTTTTTTGCCGGGCAACTAAAGGGTATACATAATAACCATGGATATAAAAATAGGCGATGTTTACTATATAATGACAGATATAATCTGCAACGGTTCCTGTTCCGTTTAGGGTGATGATAACTAAAACCTCATATATAATAAACAAGGCCCAACAAAGAATGTGAACTCTTATAGATTTCAAAAAAGAACTTATTAAACTTAATGTATGCATAATTTGGATGGAAGATACAGATATCTCCTGGGCTGATTTAGGTTCTTTTTCCGTTGGGTAGGCTTTTTTCCTCACATTATTTATACCCTAAATCAGTGATCGTAAGGAATCCATCAACCGGCTTATCCACATCTAAACAACAATATCAATGTCCTTGATAAACATTTCATTAAAACCGATCATAAGATTTTGAGCCGTTCCCTTGATTGCAGACCAGGAGATCTTTAACTATTTCAATACCCCGCAAACCATCGTCAATTAAGTAACACCTGGTCATCAGCGGCCAAATTGATAGTTAAGCTCAAATCAAAAACAGAATCACGTTCTTCATAAAGAAACTCAAATTGATTAGGGTAGTAGGTTTTTAATTGCTCGGTTACATTGGCTAAACCGATACCATGGCTCGAAACCTTTCTTTTTTTAATATGGTTTCTGGTATTGAAACTCAATATACTTCCTGTTATGTTGATAATGATAGAAGCAGGATCTTCCTGGTTGTAAAGGTCGCCGTATTTGAATACATTTTCGACCAAGGTAATAAGCAATAGCGGATTGATCATCAGGCCTTCTTCTTCGCCCGTAACTTCAAAGTTTAGTGCAAGCTTATCGTTAAAGCGCAACTGGTTAAGGTTTATAAACAAACGGATGTGCTCTATCTCATCTTCAAGCTTAATTTTTCCGCTGTTACTTAAAGGCGTTATGGAAAAACGCATGATCTCCGAGAGCTTAATAATGCTGTCACCTATTTCAGGAGATAGCACGCTTACCTTATTATAAATAAGATTTAAGGTATTAAATAAAAAATGAGGGTTAAGCTGTGATTGGCGCCAGGCGTTTTCAGATTTGATCAGCTTATTTTCTAATAATTGTTGATCTAATAAGTTGTTGATTCTTTCGTTTTCCAGGATTACAATTCTCGTTTCGTGCTTAAACGCTGTGCGTGTATAGTAAATTGCCGTGCCGATGAGCATAAAATAAATAAATCTCCATAAATACCCCCAATAGTAAACATTAAGAAATATAAATTTGGGGTCATTAATTTCATATAACAAGTAGGCAACAAATTTCATTGCTCCTACATACACCACAAATTCAACAGCAATAAGCAACAATATCAAAAAATATCTGCCTGGCGTTTTTCTATTTGCCACTAATGGATACGTCAGGTACCCATGAACGTAAAAAAAGCAAATATTGACAGCATAATGAGCTGCATATTCGGCGAAAGTAAAGGCCGAAATCACTCTTCCCTGAGCGGTAAAGCCCAGCAAAACCTCGTAAGTAATAAATAGCACCCAACAAATAATATGAATCCGGAGCAATTTCA
Source organism: Mucilaginibacter flavus (assembly GCF_030409315.1). Lineage (GTDB taxonomy): Bacteria > Bacteroidota > Bacteroidia > Sphingobacteriales > Sphingobacteriaceae > Mucilaginibacter > Mucilaginibacter flavus. The sequence continues at coordinate 242,164 of NZ_JAUFPS010000042.1, forward strand.
AAAACGGCCTCATTAAACTTAATCTATACATAGTTTGGGATGAAAGATACTGATATTTCCGTTGTTGGTATAGGGTATTTTTGAGTTGGTAAAGGATTTTCTTTAGGCCTGTTTTATTATAGCAATTTGTGATCATAAAACCCAAACGATCATGAAAAAGAGCAAAACAACCGGCTTAGTCAACGTAAAAAAAATTTTTAAATTTCAATCAAAGAACACATTTTTAACAGATCGGCCAACCGATCCTACACAGACAAGTGGTAGTAATACTATGACAACCGCGACGAGTGTACTGGCAATTTAATTGAAAACCTACAGCATTTTTTTCCTTAGGATTTAAAACGAAAAGAGGAGGGCAAGCCCTCCTCTTTTCGTTTTATTATTTGATGGATATAATTAATATCCCGGGTTTTGGTACATCTTAACCGGGTCAAGTTTGTACTCATCAAACGGGATAGGGTAGTAGCGGTCTTTGGTGCTAAAGTTTGCTACCTGGGCTAAACCAAAGTCGGCTTGTTTTTTGGCTTTAAAGTAGGCTACCAACTCATCGGTAGTAAACGTACGCAGCAAATCAAACCAGCGGTGGTGCTCAAAAGCCAGTTCAACGCGGCGCTCGTGTAAAATAGCCAGTTTAAGTGTTGGGTATTTTGAAGCGTAATCGCTATTAGTCATAGATACGGCATAAGTTGGCATGCCTGCACGAACGCGTACCTGATCTAAAAACGAGGTAGCTGTTACCGCATCGCCAAGGTAATTGTTTACTTCGGCTAACGACAGGATCACATCGGCGTAGCGCATCAAAATCCAATCGTTACCGCCGTAACCATTAACACCGGCAGCAGCGCTCACATCCCTGAATTTGGTAACAAACCAATCTTTTACAATTGGGTCATTAGCGTATTTTACAGAGAAGGTCATGCGCGGATCGGTGGTTTCGTACTCGTTGATCAAATCGTGCGTAACATTATAGCCCACACCCGATGATGGTTTTTGCGAGTTAACAGTTTCGCCCTTGGCCTGAAAATTGGCCGCTATACCAGAGCTGTAGTTTAAATCGCCCTGTATGTTCACAATCTGGAAAATCAGCTCCGGGCAGGTTGTTTTTTTGTTCACGTCAAAAACATCGGTATACGGAATACTGCTTAACACACCAAATGTGCGCATGTTATAAGCCGCCATTAAAGCCGTTTTAGCGTTGTTTAAGTTGGTGGTGCGGTTAGCCTGATCTAAAGTGGTAGCTATGGTAAGGTATACCTGGCCCAGCAGGAAATTGGCAGCGGCCTTTGATACCCTGCCGGTTGGCGCCTGCAGGTTTGGCAGCGGACTATTAATTACATCTGTTAAATCGGTTACAATTTGCTGGTAAACCAAATCCTGCTTTACTCGGAAGGTTGAAGCGGCAACCTGGGCGGCAGATGATAGCTCTTTAGTCACCAAAGGCACATCGCCCCAAAGGCGCACCAGTTCAAAGTAAGTAAAGGCGCGCAAAAACTTGGCCTCGGCAGCATACTTTTGTTTTACCGTATTATCCGGAAAGCTAACCTGATCAATATGTGATAATACCACGTTGGCACGGCTTACTGTAGTGTATAATGATACCCAGTGAGCTTTTAAATAGGTATTACTTGGCAGTATAGAAAAGTTATTGAACTGGAAAGGCTCGCCCGAGTTTGACTGATTATCATTGGTACCGGTATCATCAGAACGCTGATCTGTCCATAAATCGCTGCCTTCGCCAACGTTGTTACCGCTGCGCATAGACTGGTAAATACCGTTTACTGCTAACAGTACATCGTTGGGTGTTTTATAGCTGGCGGCAACAGTTACGGCATTGGGGTCGTTTTCTATTAAAAAGTCTTTTTTACAAGACGGGCTTATGGCCACCGTTGCGGCAAGGCAGGCAATGGCTAAAAATTTCTTATTCATTTTTATATCTCTTAAAAAATTTATCAAAAAGTAACATTTACACCTAAGTTGTATGACCTAACCAGCGGGTAGGTACCATAATCGATACCAGGCGCAAGGTTGGCCGGCTGCGTGCTGTTTGATGCCGCGCCAGAGTAGTTGTAATCCACATCGGGATTATAACCTTTATACTTGGTAATGGTAAAGGCATTAACCACGCTTGCAAAAACACGTGCCTTGGTTAAGCCCAAGGTTTGTTGTAAAAAGCCTGGCAGGGTGTAACCTAATGTTAAGTTGGTACAACGCAGGTACGAGCCGCTTTGCAGGTAAAATGTTGATAAACGGGTACTGTTACTTTGTGTACCGGCACGTGAAGCGCGGTAAAATGATCCGTCGCCGGGGTCTTGCGCGTTTCTGTACCTATCGGCTACGTTGGCATATTGGTTACCAGAGCCCTCGCCATTATACAGGTAGTAATCCTGCCCGTCCAAAATCTGATTTCCGTACGATCCGTTAAAAGCCGCGCTCAGGTCAAACTTTTTGAACGTACTGTTTAAGGCAAATCCATAAGTGAATTTAGCATATGGCGAACCGATTATGGTTTTATCAGCATCGTTAACTACGCCATCGTGATTGGTATCAACAAACCAAAGGTCGCCTATTTTGGCAGGGTTGGTTTGTGAAGCCGATGGTGCTGTTTTACCCAAATTATCGGCATTAATTATACCGCCAACTTTAAAGCCGTAAAACATACCAATTGGCTGGCCCTGTGTGGTGATACTGGTAAGGTATGAACGCTCGGCGCCGTTAATGATCAGGGTGTTGTTTGCTGGTAGCTTAACCACTTTGTTGCGGTTTAATGAAATGTTACCGCTTGCGCCCAAAGTGAAATCTTTATCATTAATAATGCGGCCATCTAACTGCAAATCGAAACCTGTATTACGAATCTTTGAATCGCGCAGGTTGGTTAAGATGGTGGTACTGCCGGATATTGCCGAAATTGGCTGGTTATACAACAGGTTGTATGAGTAGCTCAGGTAATAGTTGGCAATGATTGACAGGCGGCCTTTAAACAGAGAGATATCGGTACCAACGTTATACTGCGAGGTAGTTTCCCAGCTTAAGGTATTGTCTTTAATGCCACCCGGGTAGGTTGCCGTTACCGCGCTGTTGCCATCAAGCACCGTGCCCGATGGTGTTGCTAACGTTTGCTGTATGGCGTAGTTAGGGATATTGAAGTTCCCGCTTTTACCCCAGCTTGCGCGGATCTTAACGGTTGACTGATCGCCAAGGAAGTTGTTGTAAAAATCTTCGTTAGATAAATTCCAGCCGGCAGCAACAGATGGGAAGTAACCATATTTGTTTGCCGGACCAAAACGTGATGAACCATCGGCACGGAAAGACGCGGTTAAGAAATATTTACCATCGTAGTTATAGTTGGCACGGCCAAAGTATGATAACAGGGTATAGGCGCTTTTATAGGCCGAGTTTAGAGAAAAGTTTGCCGCCAAAGCTCCTTTGTTTGAAATTTCGGGAATAGCGTCATTCTGGAAACCGTTTGCTTTCACGCTGAAATAATCGGCAGTGGTGCGTTGCGCGCTGTAACCACCCAAGGCATCAAAATGGTGTTTACCAATTTCTTTTTTGTAGTTTAAGGTAAACTCGGCAAGCCTGTCAAGCGTGTTCTGGTTTGATGCCTGCGCGTTAGCTGCTAATATTGATTGTTGTGATCCCGGAGCAAAGGTACCACTGCTTAACGTAGTAGGGTAGTAATAATCATACTTTTCGGTATAAGTTTCGGTACCCAGGTTGGTTTTAAAATCCAGGCCCTTCATAATGTTATACGTTACGTTGGCGTTGTAGTGGCTGCGGTATCCCTGCCTGTTAATTTTAATACGCTCGGCAAGGGCCAAGGGGTTTTCAATACCCTGGTAACCGTATTGAGTTGAACCAGCTGCTTCGGCGTTGGTTGCCAGTGATCCATCGGCATTGTAGGCCGGCAGGTAAGGCATGTAAATAAGCGCGCCAAGAATAGGGCTGTGGTCAAAACGACCTTCCTGTGTTTCCTGGTTGGTATTTTGGGTGTAAGCAATATTGGCACCTATATGAATGCGTTTGCTTACATCGCCATCAACGTTGGCGCGGAAGTTGTAACGCTGCTGCCCGGTACTTTGAATAATACCCGGCTGGTTTTGGTACGAACCACTGATGTAATAACGGATATCATCCGAAGCACCCGAAAACGACAAGGTATGCTTTTGCATAAAAGTGTTGCGGTACAGCTCATCCTGCCAATCTGTATTTACGGTTTGTTTAATGGGGGTTTGCGATGCAAAATTGTACAATCCATCGGGGATACTTACGCTGCCGGTGTTACCAACATTGGCTACGCGGGTTGCGTTATTGTCAGAGTACATGGCATCGGTCCAGGTATGGCCTGTGTTTACCCAAAGATCATGGTAGGCATTGTTACGGCCATCAATAACCAGCAAAGCAGCCTGATCGGCGTTAAGCAATTTTACTTTGTGGGCCAACTGATCGATACCGGTTTGTACATCGTATTCAAAACGACCTTTGCCTTTTTTACCTTTTTTGGTAGTGATCAATACCACACCGCCAGAAGCGCGGGAGCCGTAAATGGCCGCCGATGCCGCATCTTTCAATACGTCGATGCTTTCAATATCCTCGGGATTAATGAAAATATCATTTGATGGGTAACCGTCAATCACGTACAGCGGATCTGAACTGGCATTGAACGAGCCAACACCCCTCACCCTTATTTTGGTGCTGGTATATGGCGCGCCGCCGGTTTGCGATATTTGCACACCCGCAACTTTACCTACCAGCGCCTGGCCCAGGGAAGGTGAAGACAGGTTAAGGTCGCTTGATTTTACACTGGCAACAGCGCCCACAACTTCACTTTTGCGGATGGCCTGGTAACCAATGGCAACAACCTCGTTAAGCATGTTGGCCTGTGGGGTAAGTTTAAGGTTTATTTGAGCTTTATCGCCAACAGTAACTTCCTGTGGCAGGTAGCCAATAAATTTAAACACCAATACAGCGCCCGGTTCGGCCGATATGCTGTATTTACCGCTCACATCTGTTGATGTCCCTTTATTGGTGTTTTTGATCATAACAGACACGCCTGGAAGGGGTTGGTTAGTTTCGTCTGTTACGGTACCAGATATTTGTATTGCCTGGTTTAACGCAATTTTAATGGGGGTTGCAGCGTTTGAGTTAAACGCGAGTGCCATGATCACAAGGCAGATAAAAGGTTTTAGCAAAAACCTTCCAAAAAGATCATGGGTAATCTTTTTATTCATATTTTTAAAAGTTGATTGTTAGAAAAATGACAGTAAAGCTTTCGACCGCTTTTGAGTTATTTGACAATTATTCCCGGAGCCGTTTGAATGTTAGCGCATTCAGCGGTTTCTTTGTTTTATCGCCGGTTTTCGATGTTAAGTTTAAATTAATGTTACATAGGCATTTAAATTAAAACACGTGGCAGATTTTAATATTATCACAATATTTATTGCCTTGTGATAATATAATATTAATTAGGGGTTATTAATATTGCAATGATGGCAACAAAATTAAACCAGCTATCTTAAGCACGGACTACTTAAATGTTAAGTTTGTATTAACAAAAAATGCCGGGCATTTTACCCGGCATATCCATATTTTAACCCATTACAATCGTATTTTACCAAATGGTTTTAGTAAAGTTCACGTTGTTTTTGCGCGATGAGGTTACCGCTATTCCGCGTTCATCATCGCCTATAAATGAAAAGCCTTCCAGCTCATCGGCACGGTCAATATGATCAACCTGGCTGATGACTACCTGCTTACCTGCCTCAATAGACTTTTTAAGATCAACATAAGTAAACCGCCATTGCCTGCCTTCTTTTTGATTTTGGATAAGCACAAGCACACCTTTATCAGCCACCCAATGCAAATTTTGGACCCATGGCGAACATGTAAACTTTTTGTAAAGTACACCTGCCTCTTTTGTATTTTTAGCTTTAGCCAGTTTTTCGGCGTCGTATAATCTTACCTCGTTACCATGGTCGCCATAGTCGGCTGTGGCCACATACCACTTATTATTATATTTTACATACTCGGGTCGGGTACCTTGTATGCAGGCATCGTCATCAATGGTATTCAGCAAACTCGCATCAAGGGTACCTGTTTTTAGCAGTGCTTTCCAATCCACACAATAAATTACGGCTTTCCACTTAGTTCCCTCGGCATTAAGGCGGATGGAGTTACCTATAAAGGTTGGCCCGGTGCCGTTATAGGCGATGCCGGTGGGATGGTTAATTACATCCTGTCCGTTTTGGGTAAGCTTTACTTCTTTATGCTGGTAAACCAGGCTATCGCCCTCCATTTTAAATTCGCGGATCATGCCAACCTCCCGGTCGCCATATAAAAAAATGCGGCCTTTTTGGTAGGAGATGCCCTGGCAGGCACCTAAAGAATCTACAGTAATAGATTTATTCAATTGCTGATCAACGGTTGATGTTACCAGGCTACCCATACCCAGGGCAGCGGTTATAATGGTTAAAGTTATTTTTTGCATTGCTGTTAATTATTATCGAGGGTCAAGCGGTTCGTCGTTATCTATTTGTTTTGCTTCTTCAACGGGGTAGTATTCCACCTCGGTTTCGGAGTTACGTTTATCTAATTTGTAGGGTACGTAGTTTAATTCCTTTTCGCAACGGGCGGCCATGTTCATGATAAAATCCGTTTGCGATTTATCGGTAACCACAATACCCGGTTTGTTGGCCGGGATGCCGTATTTGTAAATGAGCCTTGCGCTATTACGCATATTGGTGGTGGTATGCCTGGCATGCGGCTCAATGATGATGGCTCTCTCGGGTACATGCAGCACATTTAATAAGTAAATCTTCATTTGCTCGGCCTCGTTAAATTTTGTTTTGTAGGGATGCACATTACCGCCCGATACAATGATCAATGGCGCTTTGCCCGCCCTGTATTCCTGTTCGGCCAGGCGGCAGCGCAGCATGCCCTCGCTGCTTAAAGCCCACTCTGGTTTTTCGGGACCAGCGCCTGGCACCATAATATTAGTGTAAGGGTAGTTGGCCCATTTGATAGTTTTGATATAAGCCACAGCTGCTTTATTGGCAGTTGTCGCCATCGGCTCATAATGGGCGGGGTCCTGTCGTTCGTTAATTTGCAGGTATAGCAGCGCCGCTTTTATAGCGGGTTGATAAAACAATTTAGCATTTTTCACATCGCCTAAAAGCGTCGCGTTAAAATCATACATCAACGTGTAATACGATTTAGCATGCACATTAAAGCTGATGGAATCGATAGCCGGATAGTTTGGTTTATTACCCTCGGCATAAACCCCAATGGTGTAGTTAATGCCTTTAGCTTCCTGTTCCCAGGCTTTTATCAATAATTCGCCCGCCGATAAGGTTTTATACAAGCTATAAGTGCCAGATGGAATGAGTTTGGTTTTCACCAAAACATCCAACGCGTTGCCCGGTTTGTAAAGCGCTGTTAAACGGGCGCTTACGGCAGCTATTTCATCATCAGTAAACTTTACCCCGGCAATAAGGCAACCCGCATCCTTACAGTTGGTAAGCGTTTCGCTTAATTGTTTTAGCTTGCTTTGCGTAAGGCGGGCAAGCTCGGCATCGCTGCTAAGCAGCGCGTTTACCTGTGTATCCTGTTCAAAAAGTGTTAACAGGTAATAGTTTTTCGATTGTATGTAATCAACATTGCTTTTGGCAGCAATGGGAGCGGCCCGCTTTTGCGCATAGCCGCTTAAAAAGGTGGCGCACAGCAGTGCCATAGTCAGCATTTTTTTCATGGTAGTAATTATGATGGCAAATAAACCCTTTAAAAATAAACTACAGGTTAACAAGGTGCCAATACCGTTTAAATTTAGTTAACACGGCATCTGTGTAGAGACGCAAAATTTTGCGTCTCCCACCGTACAGAGCGAATTTGCAAAGCCGATTTGCTGGATTGATTGGCATACCAGATTTGCACGCGGGAGACGCAAAATATTGCGTCTCTACGTAGGAATTTAACCCGCTTTTTATTAGGACAGCGCGTACCGTTAATCCTGTTAATAATATAATTCGCTTATCCTGTCGCAACCGCAAAATTTTTACCTTTGTGTAAACTCAAAAATTGCATGAGCGAAAAGATCTTAGTGATAGGCGCCAACGGCCAGATCGGGACAGAGCTGGTTGTTGCTTTAAGAGGTATTCATGGGGTTGATAAAGTGGTTGCATCCGATATCAACAACCCTACTTATGCCATCCGCAACAGCGGACCATATGAGTTGGTGAACGTGCTTGATAAAGACAACCTGCACCACATTTTTGATAAATACCGCCCCACACAGGTGTACCTGCTGGCCGCCATACTATCGGCCGTAGGCGAACAAAAACCCAAAATGGCCTGGGATTTAAACATGACCGGCCTTATCCACGTGCTTGATTTTGCTGTTGAGTTTAAAACAGCCAAAGTGTTTTGGCCAAGTTCAATAGCCGTTTTTGGTCCGCACTCGCCGCAATTTAACACGCCGCAATATTGTGTTATGGACCCCAACACGGTTTATGGCTTTAGCAAATTAGCCGGCGAACGCTGGGCCGAGTATTATTTTGTAAAACATGGTTTAGATATCCGCAGCATTCGCTACCCCGGCTTAATCGGTTGGAAGGCTTCACCCGGCGGGGGTACTACAGATTACGCCGTACATATATTTCATGAAGCATTAAAGAAAGGCAAGTATGAAAGCTTCTTATCTGCCGATACTGCCCTGCCGATGATGTATATGGAAGATGCCATACGCGCCACAATTAATTTAATGGATGCTCCGGCAGAGCAGATCAAAATCCGGTCGTCATATAACCTGGCGGGCATTAGCTTTACGCCGGCACAGTTAGCCGATGAGATTAAAAAGCATATCCCTTCATTTGAAATGGGTTATGTAAATACAGATCCGCGGCAGGCCATTGCCGATAGCTGGCCAAAATCAATTGACGACAGCAGCGCCCGGCAAGACTGGGGTTGGAAATTAGAATACGATTTGCCTAAAATGACAGCAGATATGCTGGAGAATTTGAAGAAAGTTCTTTAAGACTATTGGACTGAAGGACTTTGGGACAAGGGATAAAGGACGGGAAAACACGCTTCGCTTGATTTTTTGAAATCCTGATTTAAAAAACAAATATTATCTTTATCCCCTCTGTAAAAAGCAGGGTATACCGTTCTGATTCATTGACAATTGCTATGAACCATGAACCAACAACAATGAACTAATAAGTTATGGGAAGAGCATTTGAATTCCGCAAAGAAAGAAAGTTTAAGCGCTGGGCCAAAATGGCGGTGCAGTTTACCCGTTTAGGGAAAGAGATTGTAATGGCTGTTAAAGCCGGTGGTGGCGATGTAAACACCAACTCGCGTTTAAGAACCGCTGTGCAAAATGCCAAGGCTGTAAACATGCCTAAAGATCGCGTGGAAGCTGCGATAAAAAGGGCAAGCAGCCGCGATGAAAAAGATTACGAAGAGCTTGTTTACGAAGGCTACGCCCCTTATGGTGTTGCGGTTTTGGTTGAAACAGCTACCGATAATACCAACCGTACCGTTGCCAACGTACGCAGCTATTTCACCAAATATGGCGGCTCATTAGGTAAAACCGGCTCCCTGGATTTCATTTTCACCCGTAAATCGGTATTTACTTTTGAACCGGGCGAGCGCGATTTAGAAGAGCTGGAGTTTGAATTGATTGATGCCGGGTTGGAAGATCTTTTTGTGGAGGCCGATGAGGAAGGAAACGATATTGGCGTAATCCATACCGCTTTTGAAGACTTTGGTAAAATGCAGAAGGCGCTGGAAGAAATCGGCATAGAGGTAAAATCGGCCAAGTTAGAGCGTGTACCACAATCATTTCACCAGGTAACTGAAGAACAGGTTGTGGATATCATGAAACTGATTGACCGCTTAGAGGAAGACGACGACGTACAGGCGGTTTACCATAATATGGCGGAGTAATTCTTTTGATTTCGGAATTGGGATTTTCGATTTCGGATTTTAAAATTTAGCTAACGTCATTGCGAGGTACGAAGCAATCCCCTATAAGCAGGGCAGCCTGCAAATCCGCTCTGTATAGTTCGGGATTGCTTCGTACCTCGCAATGACGGGTTTAAAATAAAAACATGCCACTATTCAGTTCACGTAAGGAAGAAAAGAAAGTAAAGTTGACATTTGCCAACGGCCTGCTTTTTGTTGAAAAGCCGGATGGCAAGCAACAGGCTTTTCCGCTGGAGTGGTTTCCTAAACTGATGAACGCTACCGACGAGGAGCGAGAGGACTGGAAACAAACCGATAAAGGCATCCATTTTAATAGTTTGGATGTGAATGTTGATTTGTGAGAATCAAGAATCAAGAGTTTTGAATTTAGGCCACGGTCTTGATTCCTGACTCTCGATTCTTATATCTATACTACCATGGTATTCGAAGAGTTTTTTAAAAAGAAAAGGATAGATCTTGCCGCCTTACAACAGGCAGAGGGATCATTGTTTTTGGAATTTAAAGAACACTTTGAGCAAATGGGCGAAAAGAGTTTTGATCATACCAAAAAATACTGGTTCAATAAGCTCAGGCGCAGGTTCCCTATTTCGACAGAAATAAAAACCGAACGCGTACACATTGCCAACCCATTGGCCGAGCAAACCATTACCGAAAGTTTGATAGAACCAGGAACGCCTTCTAAAATTGGTTTTACACCTAAGTTTAGGGCAGCTTCCTCGCCAAAACCGGCAGAGGAAAAACCCCAGGAGATTAAAGCAGCAGAATCTGAGGAGGCCGCCGCTCCAAAACCTGGTTTTAAACCAAGGTTTAATCCGGGTATGGTAAAAGCCAAGCCCGCTGAAGATAGCAATGTTCCTACAGAAAAGCCTGAGTTAAAAGAGGGGGAAGATTCAAGGGATCAACCCCTTACAAAGCCTGCTTTTAAACCTCGGTTCAACACCGGTATGGTGAAACCAAAACCAGCGGAACCGGACGAACCAGGAGTTGCTGCAGATCCGGCTACTCCTGCAGAAACATCACCTGCGCCGAAAGTAGGCTTTAAACCACGCTTTAACGCAGCCATGGTGAAACCCAAGCCTGTTGTTGAGGAAGAAAAGCCGACGGAGGCAAAATCCGCTGCTGAGCCAGTTGCTCTGGCAGAAGAAATACCGGCTCCCAAAATCGGCTTTAAGCCTCGTTTTAACGCGGCCGTGATGAAGCCTCAATCAGAGGAAGAAGAAAAACCAACCGAGCTTACCCAACCGGAGGTTACGGCAAAACCAGTTGCACCAACAGAAGAAACGCCGGCTCCTAAGCTTGGCTTCAAGCCCCGGTTTAATGCCCAAAACAATCCGGCAAAAACAGATTCAGAATAAGTAACCTTTTTGCTAATCGGCCTCCTTGCTGCCGTAAGGCTTTACCTTTTGGCCTGCGTTTAGGTTCCCTGCTTATTTTTTCTGATTCGCGCAGCTTCAAAACTACAGCATAACAGCTCGAAATTAGAGAGATTCGAACAACGGGGATGATACGGCTCGACCATAATGCAAAAAGACTTACGAAGTTTTGAAAACTTCGTAAGTCTGGGAATATCGAACTATTTCTTCGCAATCGCGGGGCTTTCAAAGCCAAGCTTGGTTAAGCCTTTTTGTATTTCGGGGCTGCTCATAAATAGTTTCCATAGCAGGCCGGTGCGGTAGTTTTCTATCATCACCACAATTGGCCCCTGGTCAATGGCCAGGTATGATTTGGCGTACCAGTTATGCTGTTCGCTAAAGGCATCGGTAAAACCGTATTCGCCCCATATCTTATCGCCTAAATCATAGTAAAAATGGCGCAGTGCTTTCATTGATTGCTCCGGTGCATATGGGAATGCCGATAGCGCTGCCGTTGGTGTTATAACACCAAGATCATTTGTTGGCGAATGGGCATTGTAACCTTCATAATTATCACTGGCGGTAAGTCCCCAGCAATTTGTGCCGTAGCCTTTAAATTTTTTAGGGTTATCAACACAATAGGCGTAATTGATGAGGGTGTGGTTTTTATTCTGCTCCCAATAGTCGGCATACTCATCTTTTAATCCACGTGGATCAAGCCCTAAAAATGAATATTGCGAAAAGAACAACGGACCACCAAAATCAAAGCCTAAAGGCAATTTGTACCCATAATAGGTTTTGCCATTTTTAAAGAAATCGCTTTGCGCCCAGCCACGGTGGTAAACGCTTGCGCTAACAGGATATCTTTCGGCTGACGCTGCCAATACGTACGTTATAAGGCATTCATTAAAGCCGTGGATGGGAAAGTTCATGGCCCAGCCATTGTTGGGGCTCCAGTGCCAGTAAAGCGCGTCGCGGCCATCGCGGGTGTACCAATCCCATTCCATTTCGCCCCACATCCAGCTAATCACATCTCGAATGCGTTGCTCTTTGGGGGTATTGCCCTTAAAATATTGTTTGGCGCATAAAAGCCCCTGGAATAAATAGGCCGATTCTACAATATCACCACCATCGTCTTTACGACCAAATGGGATTACCTTACCTGTTTCTCCGTTCATCCAGTGCGGAAACGCGCCGTGGAAAGAGTTTGCCTTAAACAAAAAGTTAACAATCTTAACCATCCTGTCCACAGCCTGGTCATGGCTTACCCATTTGCGGCTATCGGCAACAATGAGGGCCATAATACCAAAGCCAGATCCACCGGTGGTTACTACCTCGGCACCATAATCAAAAGAGGTATTGCTACGCTCGCGGGCCAGGCCGCTTACCGGGTGGCCAAAATCCCAAAAGTAACGGAACGTTTGGCGCTGCACCACATCAAGCAAAGCGCTATCGCTAAGGTTTTTGATAATACCTACAGGCTTAATGCCGTCTTCGCCATTTGTTTTTGCCTGTTTTTGCGCAAAACAGCCAATTGCCATCAACAGCAATAATGGTGTTATAATTAGTTTTTTCATTTGTAGATGCAGATTAGATAAAAAGAGGCTGCCGGCAGTTACCAAACCGACAACCTCATAAACCAATCAACCGTAGTTTTCTTTAATATCTTTATAATTAATAGCCCGGGTTTTGGGTTAACCTGTTCCCGCTCAAATCAATTTGAGTTTGCGGAATAGGGAATAACGCGGCCGTTGATTTCCAGGTTTTGCCATGTGCCGAAAACGCAGCGGCCGCCCTGCCTGGCTCAACAGCATCCTGCCTTACAATGTCAAAGAAACGGTCATGCTCTTCGGCAAGTTCCATACGGCGCTCGTGCCAAATACTGTGCAATGTTGCAGCCGTTGAAGTTAAACCCGCCCTTGTTCTTACCAGGGTCAAATCGTTTTGAGCATCGCCAACTTTACCAATCTGAACAGCGGCCTCGGCATTGATGAGCAAAATATCCGCGTAGCGTAAAATCCGAACCTGTTTTGGCAGCCTATCGGTATTGCCCCCGCAATTGTCTTCGGCGCTACGGCTGTGGTAGGCTTTGTAGCTGTAAGTGCTGTTTTGTACAGAATCCTGGCCCGGAATGCGGAAGCCATCAAACAACACAGTACCTCCAGGTTTAATAAAGATCACGGTGGCGGCTTTACGCACATCACCGGCCTCGTATTCGTTCAATAAACTTGTTGATGGATTGTTAAAGCCAAAGCCCAAATCGGCCCAGCCATATTTACCACCTGCACGGGGGCCTTGTGATACCGTATACAGGTTAATACCTGCCGAGCAATCTTTATTGATCCCGGCCTGAATTTCAAATATCGATTCAACGTTGTTATTGCCACCATCGCCATTCACCGCTTTTTGTCGCCAGATTAAAGAATAATCCTTAACCAATGAATACAAGCCACTGGTGATTACCGCCTGCGAAAGATCATAAGCTTTCTGGTAATCTTTAGTGTACAAATAAACCTTTGCCTCTAAAGCCTGGGCAGCGCTTTTATTGGCACGACCAACATCTGTAGCTCCCTTAGCCGGTAAATTAGCTACCGCGAAATCAAGATCGCTGATGATAAACTTGTAAATATCGGCAGCGCTTGCACGGGTTTGATATTTATCTGAATTTGCTTCGGTAGCCGATGGCAGTTTATCAATAAGCGGCACACCGCCGTAAAGACGCACCAGGTTAAAGTAAAAGTAAGCTCTTAAAAACTTTGCTTCGCCAATAAGGGCGTTTTTAGTGGCTGCATCAAACTGAGCGTTTTGCAATTTATCAAGCGCCTGGTTACAGCGGGCAACGCCCTGGTAGTAACCCGTCCACACGTTATTTACAACGCCGTTACTTGCCGATGTTTGCAGGTTATCAATTTGTTTGGCATCGCCGTAATCATCTGGCGAGCTGCCTTTATCGGCATCATCAGATGCGATATCTGTCATAATCACAAACTGGAAGCTATCAATATCCGGATCAAACCCGCCAATATAAAACACATTGTAAATACCTATCACCAGGTTTTTGGCCTGGTTAGGATCTGACGCTATCTGGTCTTGTGTTATCTGTCCCTGGGGTTTTACGTCAAGGTAGTTTTTACATGCATGTAGTGTGCCCGATAGTATAATGGCAGCCGTAACAAACATGGTTAATCTTAGGCTATATATCTTTTTCATAACTGCGATAATTAAAATTGAACATTTACGCCAACTGCAAACGTGCGGGTTACCGGGTAATTGGTTGCATCAATACCTTGCGACAAAATATCTGTCGAGAATAACTCTGGCGACTGGCCACTGTAACGTTTGGCCGTAAACAGGTTTTGTGATGTTAAGAATACCCTCGCTTTAGAAATCCCCGCGCGTTTTAGCAAATCTGCCGGTAACGAATAGCCAAGCGTTAAGTTATTCAACCTCAGGAAAGCGCCCGACTCAATAAAATAGGTTGATGGCGGCGTTGTTTGCGTAATAGTACTTGGATCTGTGCTTGATGGCTTAGCCGTTGTAAAACGGCTATTAGCGTAGCTTGCTTCAATGTTATCGTTTTCAGATCCGCGGGCATTCTTTTTGCCATTGTAGATCTTGTTGCCCCAGTTGCCATAAAAATCGGCGCTGATATCGAAGTTATTATAGTTTAAGCCCAGGTTAAAGCCGCCAAAATATTTTGGCTGGTATGAGCCTGCAAACACGCGGTCGTTGGCGTCAATTTTACCATCGTGGTTAATATCGGCATATTTTAAACCGCCAACGTGGTTAGCCTCAAAAGTATTAGTTGGCGCCGCAGCAGCCTCGGCATCAGTTTGGAAAACACCTGTAGCCTGCAATACGTAATAGCTGGCAATAGGATGGCCGTTATCTGTACGGGTGATGGTTTGGCCATTAGCACCACCGGCGCTGATAGCCTGGCCGCCGTTGCTAAGCCCTAAAACTTCGTTTTTATTGTAGCTGATGTTAAAGCCAATATTGTAGCCTATTTTGTTGTTGATCTTGTCGTTCCATCTCAGGGCAACTTCCACACCGCTGTTACGGTATGATGCCGCGTTGGTAACAAACAAATTGTCCGGATCGCCAAGGATACCCGGCAGCGGGATATTGGTTAAAGCATTCTTTACTTTTTTGTTGTAGTAATCGGCCTCACCGGTAAGGCGGTTATTTAAAAATCCATAATCGATACCGATATCTAACTGATCCGTAGTTTCCCATTTCAGGTTGGTATTTTTAATATCCTGTATAACGGTACCTGCAACCAGGGTACTGCCAAAGTAATAAGGCAGATAAGGAGTACCGGTTACAATAAATTGCGATGACGCGATGTTGTCATTACCCAGCTCGCCATAGCTGGCGCGTAGTTTCAGGTTGGTGAAAACACTTCCTTTCAAAAAGTTTTCTTCTGATAATACCCAGCCCGCGCCTACAGTATAAAATGTACCCCATTTTTCCTGGAACCTTGAACTACCATCTCTGCGGATACTACCGCTTAACAGGTACTTGCCGGCAAATGAATAATTAACCCGACCTACAAATGATTCGCGGGTAAACAAGTCGCCACCGTTATGGTCAACGGTGTTTACGTTAGGATTTCCCTGGTCTAAAAACCACTGATCGGGATTAGCAGGAACATCAATACGGGTTCCGTTAATAAAGTTCGACCGGCCTTTTTCTGTAACCATACCTGCTAAAACGGTTAAATGGTGCTGTCCAAAAGTCCTGTCGAAAGTAATGGTGTTATCCCATTGATACTGGTAAGAGTTATCGTTTTGTACAAACAATGAGCTATTATCCTGCCTTTGGTTACCACCGCCTACTGTAAAAGTGCTTGCATCAGATGCGAACTGGTACGAGTAGTTTTTTTGGTTATTAAAGCGGGCATCAAGGTTAAATGCCGAATGATAGGTTAACCATTTTACCGGGTTATAATCTAACGCGACGTTACCTTGTATCCGGTTGTTCAGCGTGAAATCGTTGTTTTTATCTAATTGCAGCAGCGGGTTACCCACGTTGCTCCAGGCAGATGTATTACCGTATTTGCCATCAATTATTGAAGGGATTATTGGCGCGGCACGATAAACGTTACCATAAATACCGGCCACATCAACCGGCCTTTCGGCGTTACGGCTTAACGAAATCTGATCTGAAAAACGCAGCTTATCAGAAATGTGAACATCGTTATTGGCCCTGATGGTAAAACGCTGGAAATTGTTGGTTTTCACCACGCCGTTTTCATCAATGTAATTGGCGCTGATAAAATAAGTGCTTTTATCGCCACCGCCAGATACAGATATGTTGTGGTTGGTTTCAAAAGCCTTTTGCGATACGGCCTGTGCCCAGTTTGTAGTACCCGGAATTGTTAATGGCGATTTATCATCGCTGGCTATTTTTGTTGGGCTGGCTACATTTAGGTAGTCAACATATTGCTGCCTGTTGGCTAATTGAATTTGGTTGGCTACTTCCCTGAAACCAACATTGGCATCGTAACTAACCACCGCCGGCCCGGCTTTGCCGCGTTTGGTAGTAATAATTACTACACCATTTGCAGCACGCACACCGTATATAGCTGCCGATGCATCTTTCAACACATCGATGCTTACAATGTCGGCATTGTTTACGTTACGGATATCATCGGTGAGCACCCCGTCAACCACATAAAGCGGGTTAGCGCCAGCCAATACTGAACCAGTACCACGAATACGCAAAATAGGATTAGAGTTTGGCTGACCGGATGAGATAACCTGTACACCTGCAACTTTACCCTGTAAAGCCTGGGTTGGTGTTTGTACAGGCTGCTTGGTTAGCTGCTCGCCATTTACGCTGGCAACCGCGCCGGTTACATCACGTTTCTTTTGGGTGCCGTACCCAATTACTACAACCTGCTGCAGTTCTTTAGCCTCGGGACTAAGCTTAACCGCTAAAGTAGTTTGGTTATTAACCAGGATCTCTTGCGTGGTATAGCCTATGTAAGTAAAAACAAGCGTGGCATTACCAGGGGCCGAGAGGGTGAATGCGCCATTAGCATCGGTTTGCGCGCCGGTGCTGGTTCCTTTAACAAGTACACTTACGCCAATTAAGGTTTCGCCGGTGCCCGCATCGGTAACTTTACCTTTTACGGTCGCGTTTTGAGCGAATGAAGTGTTAACAAAAAAGAAACAAGAAAGCACCAGCACTGAAATAGTAAGGATTCTTTTCATAGTGGTAGTAAATAAAAACGGTTTGAGAAAAATTGGTTTATTTCCAGGCAAAACTGGGGAGATATTATAGCTAAATCAAAAAAATTAACTCAACATTAATACATCAACTTATAAAACACTTTCACATTAATTTAGTTTTAAATTTTTAATGTGCTGAAAAACAACTGGTTATTTTATGCTTAGTGTAAAGCGTACATACTACAGATTGGATGTTAGTTATACCCATAAGAAAATTGTTTATGAGAGGTAATGATGTAGTGTTATAACTCGATGAGAAACTCGGTTAAGTTTTTATCGTGCTCCAGATTGAGTTTTTTGCGCAGACGATAGCGCCTGATCTCGACACCACGTAAGGAGATATTTAAAAGCGATGCCATTTCTTTGCTGCTCATATTCATGCGCAGGTAGGCACATAGCTTAAGATCATTGGGAACAAGATCGGGATGGTTTGCTTTTAGTTTTTTGAAGAAGTTTTCATGCGCTTCGTTAAAACTGTTTTCAAAAATATTCCAGTCGCGCTCATCATTCATACCCTCATCAATTACTTTTTGGATGCGGCGTAATTGATCGTCGGCCAGCTTTTTGCCAGAGTTGTCTTTCAGCTGCAGAATCTCTTCGCTAATTTTTTGCAGCAATTCGTTCTTATAAACCAGGTTCATGGCCGAGTTTGCCAGTTCCCGGCTTTTACCGGCCAGTTCGGCCTGCAACTGCTCATTTTTTATGTTGATAATTTGCTGCTCATTAGCAATGGCTTCCTGCTTCAAAAACTCTTCCTTTTCATACTGTAGTTTTTGGTGGATGCGTTGCTGATGCCTTTTTAGTTTAAGCCGGTAATAATAACGGATGCTGTAGTACGCCAGTATCAGCAGTAAAACATAAAACAACATAGCTAATTTACCGGCATACCAGGGCGCCTGTATTACAAAAGTTATTGTAGTTGTTGCCGATACTGTTTGATCGTTAATTTTGGCCCTTACGCCAAAATGGTAGGTTCCCTGATCGAGGTTGGTAAACTCCTTTTGGGTTTGTGGGGTCCAATCGCTCCATTGTTTGGAGTAGCCGTCGAGGTAATATTGGTACTTTATTTTTGCCTGCCGGTAATAGGGTAGTGAAAACGAAATTCGGATATTGTTTTGCGCATAAGGCAATTCAATCCCATCGGCACTATAGCCGCTTTCACTTAACGAATAAACCTTATCTGTAATATTTTCTACCTGGCGTATAAGCACTTGGGGAATCTGTGTTTTGCTGGGGGCCAGGGCATCCTCATCATTCAATATCACAAAGCCATCATCAATACTGATGAGGTAGGTGGCATCATTAATCCGGTTGATGGTTTCATAATGTTGCACCATCTGCCCGTTAAGGATGCTGAACCTGTTAGTATCGATGCTTAACTTACCGGGGATAGAAAAATCGGCCAGTGCTACCCGTCCGTGGTTAACAAACCAATACTTTTTGCCAATAGCTTTGATAATTTTACTTGAAGTGGCAAACGTGCCCAGTTTTTTGTTAAGCTGGGTGTACTTAAAAAAACGGTCGGTGATATCATCATAAACATAAAACCCGGAGTCGGACGAGAAAACCACCCGGTTATCCAGGTTGAACACATTTACATTATAACTACCGGGCAAGCCGTATTTGCCATCATAAAAAACCTTACCAATCACCTTTTTCAAATCGGCGCTCAGCGTTATTTTGTAAATGCCTTTGTAGGCATGGCTTACCCAAATTTGCCCTTTGCTATCCTGCTCAACATAGCGCGATGGCTCACCAAAACCTTCAACCTTGTGATCAAAGAGCCAGTTACCCGCCGCGTCTTTTTTAAAGATCACCAGGCCGGTGTAATTCCCCTGTATCAGTTTATCTGCACTTAACTTTTTGGTAGTCCACCCCCCGGTTACGTTTGATATTTTGGTGATGCTGCTACCGTTAACCTGGTAGGTGCCATCGTTATGCCCGCATAGCAGGCGGCCATCCTGCAAGCTCAGTTCCCAAACCTGGCCCTGCGAACCGGGGATCAGCTTAAAATCAAATGATTGAAAGAGCTTGCTGTTGCTATTGGGACTCCAATCGCTGTAAAACAGACCCTGATTGGTACCCAGGTAAATTTTATTATCAAATATAATGCTGGAGTAAACGGTGCCGAATTTGCCTGTTTTATCAAAATAAAAGTAAAGTGGCGAGTTGATCTCGATACGGTCTATCCCATTATCCAGCCCGGCCCAAAGGTTTTGCTCTTTATCTGTGTATAAACTCAACACGGTGTTATTTTGCAACCCGCTCGATTTATTGATATGCTGAACCAGGTTGCCGGCGGTATCAACAACGGCAATGCCATTTAATATGGTACCAAAAGCAAAGTATTTACCTGCAACAATGGTTCCGTTATTAAGCTGGTATGTTTTTAAAAAATCATTAGCCTGGTTGGCCCAGGGCTTTATGCTTTGCCCATCGTAAATAAACAACCCATTTTGGGCGGTACCGATGATGTATTTGTTTTTCGGAAGCGGCAATATAGCCAGTACCCCGCTTGACCCCAATATATTACTGCCTGTAATAAATTCAAGTCGGTTGTTTTTAAACTCAAATAACCCCGCGGATACCTGTTCAACAAAGAAGCGCTTGCCTACTTTAAACATAAACAGGTAGGGGCTGGGTGCCTTTATTACATCGATTTTTCCGTTGGCATAAATATAAATAGCCCCGAAAGATTGAAAAATCACCCGGCTATTATCCACATAAATCTTCCAAATCTCTTCATTTAGCGGGTTAAATTTAGCGGGTACCAAACCGCAAAGCGAATGGTATTTAAGAAACCCTTTTTTATCATCGGCCCAGTAACCAAATTCGCCATAAGCGCCTGTGTAAATTTTGCCTTTTCCATCGGCACATACCGAGCGTACAATAAGGCCATGAGGCATATGATACTGTTGCCAGTATTTACCATCAAAGGCAAGCAAGCCTTCGGCATTGCCAAAGTACATAATACCATGCTCATCGCGGGTTACACTCCAGTTTTGGTTGCCCCATTGGTACATGGCCTTGGTATAGTTTTGTACGTATGGCACGCCGATGCTTTTGATATCTACAGCGCGGCTTTGCAGGGTAGCGGTTAAAAACAAGTAAATAAGTAGCAGAAATGGTTTACGCATAGGTACAAATGGAATCGGCTTATCAGGCAAACCAATTTTACGAAAATAAGGTTTGCATCGTAATAAATAAAAATTGTGACTGGGATGGGATATAAGGATTACATTCAAGCGACGCTTGAGCCGAATTATACCAGAAATTATTTAGGCCACATTCATTAAAAAAATAATTTGAAATATTTTTCTTGTTTAATAAATATTTATGTATCATTGTGCCATGAAAAATACAATATGTATACAAAGCCAATTCCCCCCACTGATTTATCAGAGGTGATGTGCTGCGTATTCATATAAATGATATAAAGTATTCAAATCCTCTTAGATAACCTAAGGGGATTTTTTGTTTTCAGGGTAGTATATCAATTGGTTAGATTACCACATTTGGGATGTGGAGGCTCCCGGTTCGAGTCCGGGTTACCCTACCAGGAAATATAGCTCAATGGTTAGAGCGGCACCCTTATACGGTGTTGGTTAAAGGTTAAAGTCCTTTTATTTCCACATAGTTATGATTTATAAATGGCAAAAGATGAAATGAAGTTAAATACAATTTTAGGATAGCAAGTGCGATCCTCACAATGGCCGGTTGCCCGAGCGGACTAAGGGAGTCCTTTGCAAAAGGAATGTTCACAGGTTCGATCCCTGTACCGGCCTCTTTGGTTATTTCCCTGTGGTGCAATGGTAGCACACCTGGTTTTGGTCCAGGTAATCGTGGTTCGAGTCCATGCGGGGAAACTTATGTTTAATATTTATTAAATAGTATTAATTGCGACTACTTATATTATTAATTGCGTAGTTTTACTTTATTTTTTCATAATAAAGCTCAAGTCCGTCTGCTGCCGCGGGTACATCGCCGTAAAACGTCATTTTGGAGGCTTCAATTTTAATATACGATGGAAAATAAGCCGGGTTATCGCTAAAGCTAATCTTGTTGCGGGTTTCAGAACCGATGGTTATGATACTAACAGAATATGTTCCACTTTTTTGAAGCGTGTGTTTAGCGTAAATCTTGTAATTATTACCCTCAAAACTAATAATATTCCCATTTCCGGGCTTATCAGCATTCGCATCGGTAGGTGGCGTACAAAAACAGGCCTTACCACGAAACTCCCAGCTGCCGCTAAGACTGTTTTTAACAGAGTCATCTTTTTTACAGCCGGCAATTAACAGCGCAATGATGCAGAACAGGAAGATATTTCTCATTGATTATCAGGATTATTAAACACTATTACGGTAAAGATGACGAAAATGCTACAACTACATTTTTAGCAAGCCGCTAAAATTACGTATCATCGTAACAACCTTTTACAATTTATAATGAAACGCGTTAAAGCCCTAAGTAATATCACCTTTGTTTTATTAACCGCCTTTATTTTGCAAAGTTGCGACAGCAGCCCCGATGGACCGGGCGTTTGGAAAAACGACAAAATAAACGCAAGTGACCAACACCGCTTTCATGACCTTAACGATAAACTTTTTGCAGCATTAAAAACAAACGATGAAAGCAACCTGGAATTTATCATGTCGGAAGATTTTATTGCTACCAAGAACAAGAAGCGTTTGGTTGAATTGGCGAGCAATCGATTTAAGGAAGACAAATACAAACTGCTTGATGAATATTATATTTCGAGCCGTTACATACACGGTGATACTATTCATAGCAATTTAAATGGGAGCGGTAAGTATTCGCTGTACTGCCCAGGCGGCATAAAAGACCTCTATATAGCTTTTTTTGTACCGCAGAATATTTCTACCCAATACATGATTACAGTTGTTTACAGCAAATTTGATTACGGTTGGAAATTGAGCCACCTTGAAGCCAGTGCTTACGCTAAAAACGGAAAAAACGCCGTTGAACTATATAAAGCCGCTAAAGAAAGCTATGCTAAAGGCTACCTGGTTAACGCGCTTATCAACGGAGCATCGGCATTTGACTGCACCCGCCCATCAAGTATTTGGAAATATGATAACGAGGATGAAATAACAACATTTGGTAACAAAGTTTTAACCGAAGAATTGGCAAAATATCGTGTTCCGCTCGCTTTAAAAGGCTCGCCGGCACATATTCAGGTTATTCGCATATTTAACCAGGAAGACGCTACCGGTACCTTCCCTATGATCTACTACCTTACCAAGATTAAAGTTAGCGATACCACCGCCATCAAAAAAGAAAACGAGGGCATCCAAAAGATAATAGGCCAAACCATTGCGGGAGTAGATAAGGAAAACAAATATGTGCTTTACTCCGCCTTTAATGAATGGCCAACCGGCGTAAAAACCGTGGAGCATTTTGATATGAGGCAGAAGGTTAATTGAGGGGAAGCGCAGAAAGCTTAAAGCCGAAAGCCAAGAAAACTCCCGCGGGCTTTCAGTTCGTGGGTAACATGGATGCCGCTTTTAGCTGCGCCACCATACTACGCAAGCTAAAAGCTTACGCCAGGTTGTCCCACAAGTTACGCTGCGCTAACCTCGCGGGAGCTAAGAGTTTATAACGTTACTCGCTATACTCATTCTTTACTCCCTTTAGCAGCGCGTAAATAGCCATCGCGTGGCCATGCCCAAGGTCAAAGTCGTCTTTAAGCCATTTTACAATATCACCGGCTTTGGCGGTTAACTCTCCGCCTTTTGTAAAACCTTTTTCTTCGGCCATTGCTCTAAAATCGGCCGGGCCTTTGTCAGTTTTTGCTCTGATGGTTTTTAAATATCCCTGAAACGACATATGTTTTCTTATTGGTAAAAGCAAGATAAGTTGTTTTGTTTAAAATGCCTAACACCGATAATCAAAAAACAGCTAACTTGCTTTACCAACCAATAAAGCTACTTTTTATGATCAAGATTAACCGCCTCGCTTATCTGCTGTTGTTTTTTGTTATCGTATCCAGCGCATCGGCCCAAACCATGATGATGAGCAAAGTTGTAACACCGCGGATGCGGGTTATTATTGATAACGATTTTAGCGGAGATCCGGATGGACTTTTCGCGCTTACACACCTGTTATTATCGCCATCAGTTGAGATTAGGGGAATCATCGGCTCGCACCTTAAGGTGGGTGATGGCTTTGACCATTCCACAACCCAGGCAGATAATGCGGTCAAAAAAGCTACCGAACTGTTAAAGGTGATGAAAATGGATGGTAAAATCCCGGTAATAGCCGGTTCAAATACAGGGATGCCAAATGATACCACAGTGGTTAAAAGCCCCGCGGTTGATTTAATTATTAAAGAAGCCTCCCGCACCGATATCAATTTGCCGCTTTATGTTATTTGCGGAGCAGGCCTTACGGAAATTGCATCAGCGGCGCTTACCGATCCTAAAATTGCATCAAAGCTCACCTTAGTTTGGATAGGCGGACCGGAATATAACGACCTTGCACTACCTCCGCCAAATTACTCCAGCCCGGAGTATAATTTAAACATCGATATCAATGCCGCAAGAGCCGTATTTAACCATACCCAACTTAAATTATGGCAAATACCACGCAATGGCTACCGCCAGGCTTTACTGCCATATTCAGAATTATTAACGAGGATTAAACCGCATGGCGAAATTGGTAAATACTTAAGCAATACGCTCGAAAATTTGATGGGACGTTTACAGCAGTATCATTTAAATATTGGGGAGACTTATATTTTAGGCGACAGTCCGCTGGTATTGCTTACCGCCCTGCAATCTTCTTTTGAGGCCGATCCGTCATCAAGCGAATACACGCTTAAACCTTGCCCTGCTATAAACACACAAGGAGGATATGATTATAATGCCAATGGCCGCAACATCCGTGTTTACGGTCGCCTTGATATTAATCTCATGTTTAATGATTTTTTTGCCAAGCTTGAGTTAATGGATAAGTAGATTCCCTGCTTTGGGCTTTGAGCCTTCTGCTTTTAGCTCACTCAAATACTGTCAAGCAACTCGTGCTCGCTGGTGTTTAATAAATCGGCTATATTGATAAAATCCTCCAGGGTGATATTGGTATAGCCTAATTCTATTTTACTGTACGCGTTTTGCGACATATTGAGTTTTGCCGCCATGTAATCCTGCGAATAGTTTTTTGACCTGCGCAATACACGTATCCGGCCTACAATGGCTTTAATTCTACTTTTAACAACGTTTGACATATTGGTATTTAAAAAAGCTCCACCCCAAAATGTCGACACTTGTATGCCGATACCAGAGCGCTTGTCAATACTTACGAACAGGTAAGTATTTTGGATTTTAGCCCCATTAAAAATTAATAAATTAAACTTTAAATTTAAAGCTGTCGGTTTTATTACTACGTGTTGTATAGTATAGTACACTATTTTTATGGCATTATTACAACCAGGCAGGGTAAAAAGTAATTGGCATTCCATTTGTAATTGTTTTGTCACAATCATTTCAATAACAATTATTATTTAACAACTAAAAAAATCTATCATGAACTCAATATTGTATATCGTAGCTGTAATCCTGATTATTGGATGGGCACTTGGCGCATTTGTTTACTCTGTTGGCAGTTTAATTCACATTTTATTGGTTATTGCCATCATTGCTTTAATATTAGGTTTCTTAAGAAGAGACACCGCCATATAAAACCTTCAGGTTAACAACATTTACAAAGAGCCAGTTTGCGCAATGCAAACCGGCTCTTTGTATTTTAAGCGTACTGATAACCATTGTTTTAAAACTTTTTTAGCCTATAACGCTTAATGTATTAACCCGTTTAAAAATTAATGGATACCGTTACACATTTAGCTTTGGGCGCCTGCACCGGCGAAATTTTACTTGGCAAAAAGCTTGGCAAACCAGCGCTTTTCTGGGGGGCTTTAGCGCAAAGCTTTCCGGATATTGATACCGCTTTGCAGCCCTTTTTCCCTGCGGACGAAGCTTTTCTTATCCACCGGGGCTTAACACATTCTTTTTTGTTTGCCGCTGTTATGGGTTTTGTATTTGCCCTGGTAGCCCGGCGGGTTCATCAAAAGCAAAACCTTAATCTTTTGCCTTTAGCTGCCTTCTTTAGTTTTGAACTTGGCCTGCATGATTTGCTCGACTGTTGCAACAGTTACGGCACCGGCTTGCTTGAACCGTTTAGCAATCACCGTTTCTCTGTCAATTTATTGTACGTGGCCGATCCTCTTTTTACCGCCGCTTTGTTGATCGCAGCAATTGTACTCCTGTTTAAACCCGCTCATTATTCAAAACGCGCGGTTTGGGCCTACGGAGGGCTATACATGGCAACGCTTTACCTCTGTTTCGCGGCTTTTTGCAAAATGACTGTTAATCGCAAGGTGCTGTCATCTTTAAACACACCTACGGATAGCTATTTTACAACGCCTGCGCCATTTACCAGCATGCTGTGGTATATTGTAGTGCGTAAGGAAAAAGGCGATTACACGGGTTACAGTTCTGTTTGAGACGACGAACAAAGTCCCGTTGATTTTGAATGGCATGCCAGGGCCGATAGTTTATTAACCACACATGTTAACGAACAAACCCGCAGGTTAATCCAATTTGCGGATAACGATTACATCATAACCCAACAAAACGGGAAAAGCTATCTCAACATTCCACGGTTTGGGCAGGTACAAGGCTGGGCAAAGCGCGATGCCGCGTTTTCGTTCAGCTACCCTTTAAATGATCCTAAAGCCAGTGCCGCCTTGCTGCAAAAAGGCCGGTTAGGCGGCTGGAATAAACAATCGATAAAAATATATTTACGGCGCATTGCCGGCCATCAAATCATCAACAACCAAACCCTTTAATATGCACTGGTATATACTTACGGCCCTTTATATTGCCCTGGTGGGCTTTGTTTGCCTCCGCATATTGTACGATACCGTATCTACCAGTAAAACTTTTGGCTACCTGCTCATTGCTATC
Source organism: Mucilaginibacter flavus (assembly GCF_030409315.1). Taxonomy (GTDB): domain Bacteria; phylum Bacteroidota; class Bacteroidia; order Sphingobacteriales; family Sphingobacteriaceae; genus Mucilaginibacter; species Mucilaginibacter flavus. Next base: position 268,714 of record NZ_JAUFPS010000042.1, read on the forward strand.
CTTTTGCCGGGCTTAGGTATGATCATTTATTTTGCAGTCGGTGCCAATTACCGCAAAAACAAACTTTACAGTAAAAAGATTGTGCGGGACAATACCCTCCTGGAAGAGATCCTGAAAAAAATCCGCATGGAATCAAAAGAAGCCTGGGATACCGGGGGCACCGAAGTAAAAACGCACAAAAAACTGGCCCGGCTGCTGGTTAATGACAACAGTCCGCTAAGCGGGCATAACGATGTTAAACTATTACTGAATGGCGAAGAAAAGTTTCCCCTGGTATTAGAGGCACTGCGGGCAGCAAAGCATCATATTCATATAGAGTATTATATTTATGAGGATGATGTAATTGGCAACCAGGTAAAAGATGTGCTGATACAAAAAGCGGCCGAAGGTGTAAAAGTGCGTTTCATTTATGACGATTTTGGCAGCCGGTCTATTCGCCACAAATTTGTGGATGAATTGCGGGTCGGTGGGGTAGAGGCTTATCCTTTTTACAAGATATTCTTTGTGGCGCTATCTAACCGTACCAATTACCGCAATCACCGCAAAATTATTGTAATTGATGGCTGTACAGGCTTTGTGGGCGGCATCAACGTTAGCGACCGCTACATCAACAAGCCCGAAAACGATAATCCGGTATTTTGGCGGGATACGCATTTACGCATCAATGGCCCCGGTGTATTTTACCTTCAATACCTGTTCATTTGCGATTGGAACTTTAGCGCCGGTCAGCACCTGAAACTGGAAAAGGATTTCTTTTGCACTACCGATAACAAAAAAGGCAAAGCCATGGTGCAACTGGCCGCCAGCGGACCAGACTCATCTACCCCAACCATTATGTTTTCGCTGATGGAGGTAATTGGACTGGCCGAAGAGGAGATCCTGATCACCTCCCCGTATTTTATTCCCGGCGAAAGCATGATGGATGCAATTTGCATGGCCCTGCTTAGTGGGGTTAAAGTGAAGCTGCTGGTACCCGATAAATCAGACTCTGCTGTTGTAAATGCCGCGGCCCGTTCTTATTACGGAACGATATTGGATTGCGGTGCCGAAATCTACCTTTATCAAAAAGGCTTTGTACACGCCAAAACCATGGTGGCAGATAGCAAGCTGGCCATCATCGGCTCGGCCAATATGGACCACCGCAGCTTTGAGCTTAACTTTGAAGTAAACGCCATGGTATACGATACCGAAATAGCCACCCAACTCCGGGATGCTTTTTACAACGACATTAAAGATGCCAAAAAGATAAATCCCAAAACCTGGAAAAAACGCCCCCTGTTTAAGCAATTGCCAGAGAAGTTTGCGCGGTTGTTTTCGCCGTTATTGTAGTATTTCCCCATTCCCTCCCTTGGGAGGGGCGCGCCGGAAATGAGCGCAAAGGCAGGGAGGGATTTCTACATGCGATTGAGCAATGTTACAAGAACAGCTGAATAAACCCCTACCTCCCCTTCCCCAAGGAAGGAATCGCACAGGTCCATCGCTATAAACTTTCAGGTTTCTACCCCGGCTTCCGCCCCAACCCCTATAATAATTTCCCAATTCCCTCCCCTGGGCTACTGTGTGTACACAAGTTGCGAAAAAGTTGGACTTTTGTTTGATGAACGAACCAATTAATTCCAACCCTGATTTTGA
>NZ_JAUFPS010000043.1 GCF_030409315.1 Mucilaginibacter flavus
AGCGTATTTGGGATTAATCTATATTTGTAAACAACTAACAGGATTAAAGAAAAAAAACGTAAACTTTTTTCAGGACGAGACACAAATCAAAATCCTGTTCATCTAATAAATCTGTTTAATCCCGGTTCAGACAAAATTCTGTTCATTCTCAAATCCTGTAAATTCTGATTCAGACAAATGCATTAGGGATAGTAGCGCATACCGGCCAATGAGGTTAAGGCCGGTGCAGTATGAGCGGATAGCCCGGGCCGTAGGCAATGCCACTATTAGATAAAAGATTTTTGGATGAATGATGAAAGACTGCCTGACATTCCACAATAAGAAATTGTCGACTCCAGACTTGAAATTTCAAAAACCTGGTAAATCGTTCGGGGCGCCCCTCCAATTTCACCGCCTAAAAAGCATTTATTTTTCCTCCATTTTATAACTCTCCGTTCAACTTTCCCAATTTTACGCAGAAATGCTCCTTTTTGACCCCCCAAAATCAATGTTAACACAATGTTAATTCTGACATAAAAAAAGCAATTGTATTGGCATTTTACAATGAGCTGACTATCGTACCCATCGGGTCAAAAAATATATTATTATCAATCAAGCGATTAAATCAACGTGACTTTCGGATGAAAAATCATATATCATTTGCTGCTTTAATTTGCCCTGTGCTAAAACAAAAACAACTATCAAGCACAACAATGGTTATGAAAAATTCATTTAAAATTTCAGCTTTAATTTTAGCTTTTGCCGGATTAAGTTTTGGCGCAAAAGCACAAACAGCAACTACTACCACTACAACAGCTACCACCACCACTACCGGCGGTATCCGTTACAGCATTGGTGTTGACGCTGGCATCCCGGTTGGTAACTTCAAAGATAACTACAAATGGAACTTAGGCGGTTCGTTACAGGCAGATATCCCGGTTTACAAAAATCAATTGTTTGTAACAGTTAACGCCGGTTACAATAATGTTTTTGGTAAAAAGAATGTTGGTGGTGTGGCTAATGCCGATGTAACTGATTTTAAATTATTACCAGTAAAGGCCGGTTTAAAATTCTTCCCTATCGAAAACTTTTATGTACAGGGTGAAGCAGGTGCAGCATTTTTGTTAAACAAATCTGATCTTGGTGCCAACAAATCAACCGCGTTTGTTTATGCTCCGCAAATTGGTGTACAGTTCCCGGTAAGCAAAAGCAGCTTTATTGATGCAGGTGTACGCTATGAAGCTACTACCAAATATGCAACAGGTGTTGACCAAAGCAAAGTGAACTTTATAGGTATCCGTGTAGCTTACGGTTTTTAATATCGATCCTACATTTACCTATTAAAAAGGGAGGCCACGGTTGGCTTCCCTTTTTTGTTTTTAGAGATATTTTTAACTTTTGCACAACTATAATTCAATAAAAACGTATCAGTTAATCACAAACTTTGTAACTTAACGGCTTTAATACATTTTACCATCACCTGTAATAATTGATATGAAGAAAATACTCATCATTGATGATGAAGTTAACGTAGCCCTGTTGCTATCTAAGTTTCTGACACGCAACGGATTTGATGTAAGCACGGCATCAAGTGGTAATGCTGGTATGGAGGCCCTTAAGGGCGGCGAATACAATCTGGTACTTTGCGACTTCAGGCTGGAGGATACTGATGGCCGCGAAATGCTCAGGAATATAAAAACACAATATCCAAAAACCGGTGTAATTATTATTACCGGCTACTCAGATATTAAAATGGCTGTTGAACTTATTAAAATGGGAGCTTATGATTATATCACCAAGCCCTTATATCCTGATGAGATTCTGAACACCATCAACAAAGCTTTTGAAACCCACTACGCCCTGGTTGAAGAAGCCGAAAATACTACAACTGTAGTTGCCGATAAATCAAAAAGCAAGGAAACTAAAAAACAGGTTTTTGCAAGCGAATTTGTTGCCGGCACCAGCAAGGCATCTAAAGAATTATTAAGGCAGATAGAACTGGTTGCGCCTACCAATTATAGCGTGATCATATTGGGCGAAAGCGGCACCGGTAAGGAATCGGTAGCCAAAAGCATTCACCTGAATAGCCCGCGCCATAACCAGCCGTTTATTGCGATGGATTGTGGGTCCTTAACCAAGGAGCTGGCCGCGAGTGAGTTTTTCGGCCACGAAAAAGGGTCATTTACAGGCGCTTTATATACCAAAATAGGTCACTTTGAAATGGCCAATGGTGGTACCTTGTTTTTAGATGAGGTAGGTAACTTATCTTACGAGATTCAGGCTGCCCTGTTGCGCACCGTTCAGGAACGTAAAGTTAAAAGAATAGGTAGTACCAAAGAGATTGATTTGGATGTGCGCATTATTATAGCTACCAACGAAAATTTGCAGGAAGGTATTCAACGCGGTAAATTCAGAGAAGATCTTTATCACCGGTTTAATGAGTTTACCATATATATGCCTCCATTGCGCGATCGTGGTAACGATATCCTCTTATTGGCCGAGCACTTTTTAAAAATAGCCAATAGCGAACTTGGGCGCGATGTTGAATCGTTTTCGCCAGAAGTGATTGATTGTTTCATGAACTACAGGTGGCAAGGCAATATCCGCGAACTAAAAAATGTGATCAGGCGGGCAGCCTTACTGGCCGAAGACAACGAGATTACCATGAAGGCCTTGCCCCTGGAAATTTCCAACTTTAAAACACCTTCGTTTGAGCAATCGTCATATTCATCATTTACCCAGGAAGCACCCGAAGTTAAGGAAAACCGCCACGATTTGAAAAACGCCGCGCTTGAGGCCGAGTATGAAACTATTATACGGGTTTTAAGAGAGGTGAACTTTAATAAAACTAAAGCTGCCGAAATTTTGAAGATAGACAGGAAAACTTTGTACAACAAAATGAAGGCCATCAACCTTAAGTAACAGATGGATTTGCAGCAACAGGAGAGAAGTCCGGAAGACGAAACACTGCGTAAATTGAAGCATGATATCAAAAACCAGTTGTCAAATATTCACCTGGCGCTTGAACAATTGAAATACGAATTGCCCGATTTGCCCGGCGATAGCCTGTTTTATATCGAGTTGATTAACACCAGTTCAACCAAAATAAACGATATGCTAAATAACGCAGGTTAAGCCTGCGTAAAGCACATATTTACTTTTTAAAACGCCAAAACTTTTTGGCGTTTTTTTGTTTAATACTGGTAACAGAAAAAGGGCTTTAAAGTCAAATAAATGAGCGTTAAGCCCGCTTTTGTCCTAACTCTTGATTCTAATCTCTTGACTCTATAAACAATGTCGGTTTTTAACTATAAGCAGCGTAATAATATAATCCTGGTAAGCATTGTTGTGCTTGGTTGTTTTTTGCTTTACGCGCTTAGCGGCTTGTTTAGCAGTATATTAGGGGCTGTTGTTTTGTATACCATTTTCAGGCCGTTGTATATTAACCTGGCCGAAAAACGTAACTGGCCCAAAGCCGCCGTCGCACTCATTATCATCTTTACTTCGCTCATTGTAATTGTGATCCCGTTTCTTACACTGAGTATTATGGTGGTGGGAAAAATTTCCAGTATCGATATTAAATCACTGCCTATTGATCAATGGACATCGAAGATTGATGCCTTTGCTGCAGCCAACCTTAACCAGCCTCATTTTGCCGAAGATACATTGCAAAAACTGGGTACATTTGGTACAAGCTTGTTCCCATCTATATTAAGCAGTGCCGCAAATATTATCATAACGTTGCTGGTATTGTATTTCATTTTATATTTTATGCTTACCCAAATGCGTGAGTTTGAGGCCGGAATGCTCAAATACGCGCCATTTAGGGAACAACATGCGTTAAAATTTGCAGCGGCCCTACGCGATTCTACGTATTCTAACGTTTTAGGACAGGGAATTATAGCGCTTACTCAGGGAATTTTACTGGCTATGGGTTTTTATGCGTTAAGCATTCCGGATGCCATATTTTGGGGAGTTATAGGGGCTTTTATTTCATTTTTACCGGTAGTGGGCGCGCCTACATTATGTATCCCGGCAAGTATTATTTTATTTGCGCAGGGCCATAATTGGCAAGGTATTACGTTGCTGGCTTACGGTTTGCTGGTTATAGGAAACATAGATAATGTTTTAAGAATGATCATCAATAAACGTATTGCCAATACGCATCCTATTATATCTATCATTGGCGTGTTTATAGGCTTGCCTCTTTTTGGAATTTTAGGCCTGGTATTTGGTCCGGTTTTGTTATCTTACTTTCTGTTGTTAATGGAAATTTATGAAACAAACCGTATGGCTGCCGATAGGTTGGAGCGCATCCGTACTGTGCCAGAAAACTGACACAGCTATTGAACTGTTTTGTAAACAAAACTTCAAAAATTTAAAAAACACAAAAACTATTTATACAGAAATTGTATACAAATAATACAATTGATGATATTTGGCAAGGTATTAGTATTAATCAATCAAATGTTCAACTTAAAATTATATTACAATGAATGATAACTCAAAAGTAGTTGTTGCATTACTTGCCGGTTTGGCAGCTGGGGCAGCTTTAGGTATTTTATTTGCACCTGATAAAGGTAACGACACCCGCGATAAACTGACCGAATCATTAAAAAACCTTGGCGACTCCATTAAAGATACTGCCGCGGCCGAAATTGATAACCTGGTTGGCTTAAAAGATAAGGTTGTTGAGAACATTAAATCAAAAATCCGCGGTGCAGAAGAAGAGTACCAGGACGATTTGGAACACGCGTAATTTTAATAATTACCCGGATAACTGATGTTTGAATCAGTTATCCGGGATTATAAAGTTATCAAATAGACACCTACCTATGGAAGCTGAAAAAGAAACAAAACCACCATTACCGCCCATTATTGACCAGTTAAAAGAATACGCCGAAACACGGTTTAAACTTTTAAAATACGAAGCCATTGAAGGCAGCACTTCAATATTGGCCAGCGTGATTACCGATGTGGTGGTGGTAATCAGCATGGTTTTGTGTTTTATTTTCGCCAGTGTTACTTTGGCTTATTTCCTGGCCGATGTATTGCATTCCAACTGGGAAGGTTTTGGATGTGTTGCCCTCATTTATTTAGTTATCGCTATTATCATCAAACTAAATAAAAGTTCTATCGAAAAACCGCTGGCTAACATCTTCATTCAAAAAATATTTAAAAGGTAAACACCATGAGCTACCAGATAAAAAGTATAAGCGATTTGCAGGACGAAATATTCAGACTAAGAACCTTAGAAACCCAGCAAAGCGTTGCTTTAAAAGCCCGGTTTAGCAGCCCGTCGGCAATATTTTCGTCGGTGCTTACCTTGTTCCCACGGTCGGCAGATAGTGATGGTGTGCGCACCCCGGGTTTGTTTCATCCCGATATTTTAAACCTGGTATCGCGTTTTGTCATTCCGCTTACGTTGAATAAAACGTTGTTTAAAAAATCAAACTTCATTGTAAAAACCCTGGTAGGTTTGGTATCGCAAAAAGCATCAAACTACGTTAATGAAGAGTCGGTTTCGGGCGTCTGGGGAACGGTAAAAGGTATTTTTGAAAAATTCACCAAAAAGAAAGCGCAGGGCGAGTATAAGCCCGAGCCATATAAAAAGCCTGTTGGCGGGCCTGTGGTTTAAGCAATTTGACGCCAGTTGCCCGTCAATTAACATAAAAAACTATTTTTGCACTTTATTTTTATAAAGTGGGAAAAGATAAGTTACGGCGATTTGCCGAAATTGATACGTTTAATAATGTACTGCAGTTAGATGCCGGTAAGCCATTTAAAGGCGATTGGGCTACCGGATTTTTTAAAAACAGCAACCCTGTTGTTTTAGAGTTAGCCTGCGGTAAAGGCGAATACACCGTTAACCTGGCCCAACTATTCCCTGATAAAAACTTTATTGGTGTTGATTATAAAGGCAACCGCATTTGGCGCGGAGCCAAAACGGCTATAGAAGAAAACGTACCCAATGTTGCCTTCTTGCGGATTCAGATAGAAAACCTATTGGATTACTTTGCCGATGGCGAGGTAGATGAAATTTGGATTACCTTTCCCGATCCGCAGCCGCAACTAAGTCGTGAAAAAAAGCGTTTAACCTCTCCTCGTTTTTTAGATAAGTATATTAAAATATTAAAACCGGATGGCTGCGTAAACCTGAAAACAGATAACGATGGCCTGCATGCTTACACTGCCGAAAAGATTGAGGAGCTAAAGCTGAACCTTCACGCGCGTACCGAAGATCTTTATAATTCGCCTTATGCCGATGAGGTTTTATCGATCAAAACCTATTACGAGAAAAAATATTTGAAGGATAATAAAAACATTAATTACCTTAAGTTTTCTTTTTAGGCTTAAAGTTTGAGCAAAAAGCTAAAAGCAGAAGGCTTAAAGCTTTTGCTTTTATTAGAAAATATCAATTAATTTTATGTGCCGTTGGTTAGCTTTAGGCTTTCGGCCTTTAGCTTTCAGCTTAACATGGAGGATATAACCTTTTTCGATAAAGTATACCAGGTGGCCCGGTTAATTCCCGAAGGAAGGGTGACATCATATGGTGCTATTGCCGCTTATCTGGGGACCAAGGGTTTATCGCGCATGGTTGGTTACGCAATGCAGGCCGCAGGCCGGGTTGAGCCGCCAGTACCGGCCCATCGTGTTGTAAACAGGCAGGGATTGCTAACTGCCAAATTTCACTTCGGCGGCAACCGCATGCAGGAAATGCTGGAAAGCGAAGGCGTACAAGTAAAAGACGGCCAGGTGCAGAATTTTAAAAATGTATACTGGGACCCAACTGTTGAGTTGGCGTTATAGCATCTCCAATAACTCTATCCGGTTACCAAACGGATCAATAAAAGAAAAACGTTCCCGGCCGGGTATCACTGGTTCCTCTAAAAATTCAACATTATGGTTTTGCAGGTGCAGGCGCGCGGCGGCTATATTGGTAATCTCAAAAGCATTGTGCCTTGAGGTACGGGGCATGGCTTCTTCGGTGCTTAAATGTAGTTGGATATTAGCAATGTTAAACCAATAACCCTTTGAATTAAATTTAGGCCTTTCAATTCGTTCCAGGCCAATAATGTCGGTATAAAAGATTCTTGCCTCTTCCAGGCGTTCCAGCGGAACAACTATTTGAAAATGGTCGGCACGTTTAAAATTGATCATAAGCCCCCTCTAAATCTCCCCCGTTAGGGGAGACTTTTTATTAATTGTTTATAAGACCTTTTAATAGTAACGTTCAGATGTTGTTCTTTAAGTCTCTCGTCTTATTAAGTCCTTTGCTAAATTGTTTTTAAGCTCCTCCCTGTCAAGCGGCGATGTTTTAAGTTAAAGATTTAATGGTGATTTTAATATCGAACACTGAATGTCCAACATTAAATAATGAAGTAAAACATTCGATATTGGACATTCGAAGTTCATTATTCGATATTATTTTTACTTCTATTTTTCTCCGATTAAATAGTATTGATAAGGGTTGGGAGGAGCTCCCTATTCATCCTCCGCAAATACCAACAGGTAATTGTTAATATCCTTAATCACAAACTCGGTAGCGCCATAAAAAGTGGTTTCAAGTCCTTTTACAATCGGCACAAGATCTTTTACCTCGTCAAAAAAATTGCGAATCTCTTTAAGCTTAATATATAATAGTAAAGAGCCGCCGTCCTGCCGGCTAATTTGAGGAAGTTCCTCGCCCAGGCTAACAAAAGTTTGAAACATAAAGGTAACATTGCCTTTGGCCATCATGGCCCATACCAGGTCGTTGCCGGTTTCGGGTACGGTAACCACCAGGCTAAAGCCCAGTAATTGATAAAATTTTATAGTCTCGTTAATATCCTTAACAAAAATATTGGGCGATAAACTTTCCATTGTTTTTAATTAGGCTGTAAAAATTGATTTTAAACTCGCGCCATAAAAATATATATTTATAAACTTAAATGCTAATTTATTTAGTATTTAAGTTTGATTAAAAACGGCCATCTCGGCAAATCACTAATTCACTAATTCAATAACTCAATAATTAAAAAGTGGGAAAACTTGTAGAAGAATTTGATGCTTATCGTACCAAAATGAACGATAGGATTATGGAAACCGCCAATACCAATATTAAACGCTTTTTCGCGCTGGATACCACCAGTTATGCCGATGGCGCGCTTGATGTTAAAACCAAAGAAATGCTTGGCCTGGTAGCCAGCATGGTGTTACGTTGCGATGATTGTATCAAGTACCACCTGGGCAAGTGCCATGAGACAGGTGTAAAAAACGATGAAATGAACGAGATTTTTATGATAGCCAACCTGGTAGGCGGCTCCATAGTAATCCCGCATTACCGCCGGGCAGTGGAGTATTGGGATGAGTTAAACGGGTTGTAAATTCAAAAGGCAAAAGGATCGCTATGGCGATCCTTTTGCCTTGGTTGGTTCTCTATTCTAACAAAGCAAAAAAGTCAAAAACCATAAAAGATTTTTGACTTTTGACTTTTTAATTTTGACTTGGAAAATTATAACATTCCACCGTCAACAGGGATTACCTGCCCGGTGATGTAAGTTGCCATATCTGATGCCAGGAAAACGCAGGCATTGGCTACATCTTCTGTTTCGCCACCACGTTTAAGCGGGATGCCAGCGGCCCAGCCTTCTACCACTTTAGGATCTAAAACTTCGGTCATTTCGGTTTTAATGAAGCCCGGGGCAACAACGTTGGTACGGATATTACGTGAGCCTAATTCTTTAGCCATTGATTTTGAAAAGCCAATGATGCCCGCTTTTGAAGCAGCATAATTACCCTGACCAGCATTACCCTGTACACCAACAACCGAACTCATGTTAATGAATACACCATTACGGTTTTTCATCATAATTTTAGAGGCAGCTTTGGTAACGTTGAATATGGATTTCAGGTTAACATTCATTACTTCGTCCCATGCTTCTTCGGTCATGCGCATCAGTAAACCATCTTTGGTAATACCGGCGTTGTTAACTACAATATGAAGGGTGCCAAAATCGGCTACGATATCAGCAATCAGTTTTTCGGCTTCGTCAAATTTAGAGGCATCAGAGCGATAACCTTTAACCTGGGTGCCAAAACTTTGCAGTTCCTGCTCCAGGGCTTGGCCTTTTTCTACAGATGATAAATAGGTAAAAGCTACATTAGCGCCGTGCTCGGCAAACTTTTCGGCTATTTTACGGCCTATTCCTTTTGATGCACCGGTGATAAGTGCGGTTTTTCCTTCTAATAATTTCATTGATGTACTATTTCGGGCGGTGAAGTTAGCGGTTTTAGTATCAAGTATCAAGTAGTTAGTATCAAGACCGGTTTTTGCGATAGGCAGCTGTTATCTAAACGCTATAGATATATCGTTTTGTGTATTCTGATATTCAATTCAAGCATCTAAAAATGAGCCTAATTGCACCCTGTAATTTTTTTTAATTTGTCTTGATACTTGATACTAACTACTTGATACTAATTCACTACCTTTGCGGCTCAAAAAATCGCTGTAAATGAGCCAGTCTGTTCAAATAAAAAATGCTTTAATTTCTGTTTATTATAAAGACAATTTAGAGCCTATAATTTTGGAGTTAAAACGCCTTGGGGTTAATATCTATTCAACCGGCGGAACCGAAACTTTTATCCGCAACCTGGGTGTTGATGTTATCCCGGTTGAAGATCTTACCTCATACCCGTCAATTCTGGGCGGTCGTGTTAAAACGCTGCATCCTAAGGTGTTTGGTGGTATTTTAACCCGCAGGGATTTTGAAGGCGACCAAAAACAAATTGCCGAATACGAAATTCCGGAACTTGATTTGGTGATTGTAGATTTATATCCGTTTGAAGAAACAGTAAAATCGGGCGCAAGTGCCGAAGATATTATCGAAAAGATCGATATCGGCGGTATTTCTTTGATCCGCGCGGGCGCTAAAAATTTTAAAGATGTGGTGATCGTTGCGTCAAAAAACGACTACGGCATCCTGGAAGACATCCTGAAAACACAGGATGGCGTTACCTCAATTGACCAACGCAAGTCATTCGCCCAAAAAGCATTCAATATTACATCAAACTACGATACGCACATCTTCCAGTATTTTAACCAGGAAGAGCCGTTGCCGGTATTTAAACAAAGCATCCAAACCAGCCAAACTTTGCGTTACGGCGAAAACCCGCATCAAAAAGGAACTTTCTATGGCGATTTAGATGCCATGTTCAATAAATTAAATGGTAAAGAGCTTTCATACAACAACCTGGTTGATGTTGACGCAGCGGTAGCTTTAATTGATGAGTTTACTGCCGAGCCAACCATCGCCATATTAAAGCATACCAATGCCTGCGGTATAGCCACACGCGAAACTATCCTGCAAGCCTGGATTGACTCCTTAGCTTGCGACCCGGTTTCTGCTTTTGGTGGTGTAATTATTGCCAATGCCGAAATTGATGCCGCTACAGCTACCGAGATCGACAAGATATTTTACGAAGTATTAATTGCTCCGGCTTATACCGATGAAGCTGTTGAAATCCTGAAAGCTAAAAAGAACCGCATTATATTGGTTCGTCAGCCGGTTGAATTGCCTGCAAAGCAATTTAAAACATTGCTGAATGGTGTTATTGAGCAGGATAAAGACGCGGTAATTGAAGGTCCCGCACAAATGACCCCGGTTACCAACCGCAAACCAACCGAACAGGAATTGAAAGATTTGTTTTTTGCCAATAAAGTGGTAAAACATACCAAATCAAACACTATCATATTTGCTAAAAACGGTCAGCTGATGTCGAGCGGTGTTGGCCAAACTTCAAGGGTTGATTCGTTGAGGCAAGCCGTGTTAAAAGCAAACAGCTTTGGCTTTGATTTGAACGGAGCGGTAATGGCGTCTGACGCGTTTTTCCCCTTCCCTGATTGTGTTGAGCTGGCTGCTGAAGCAGGCGTTACCGCGGTTTTACAACCAGGCGGATCGATAAATGACAAGCTATCTGTAGCCATGTGCGATGAAAAAAACATCTCGATGGTAACTACAGGCGTGCGTCATTTTAAGCACTAATTTTAGGTTGAAGGAGTGAATAGTTGATTGGGTTGATTAAGTGAGTTGTTGGGAAAAGTGCAGTAGGTGTTTAACTTAATCAACCTAATCAACACAATCCAACTAAATCAACTTCCTAAACAATAAATATTAATTTTTAACGCTTTAAATTGCAAAAAGCTAATTTTATTAAGCTTAATTTTATCAACTTTGCAGATTAATTGAAGGAAACATTAGATGGGTTTATTTAACTTTTTTACACAGGAAATCGCTATCGATTTGGGTACTGCCAATACCCTCATTATACATAATGATAAAGTTGTTGTTGACGAACCGTCTATCGTGGCGTTCGACAGGACTACCAACAAAGTTATCGCCATTGGGCGCCAGGCCATGCAAATGGAAGGCAAAACGCATGATAATATCCGCACGGTTCGTCCGCTTAAAGATGGTGTAATTGCCGACTTTAACGCAGCCGAACACATGATACGCGGGATGATCAAAATGATTAACCAGGGTAAGGGATGGTTTTTCCCATCATTACGTATGGTTATCTGTATCCCATCGGGCATTACCGAGGTTGAAAAACGCGCTGTGCGCGACTCGGCCGAGATTGCAGGCGCTAAAGAGGTATACTTAATTCACGAGCCAATGGCCGCCGCCGTAGGTATTGGTATCGACGTGGAAGAGCCTATGGGCAACATGATCATCGATATCGGTGGCGGTACTACCGAAATCGCGGTTATAGCCTTATCGGGTATCGTGTGCGATCAGTCTATCCGCGTAGCGGGGGATAACTTCGACTCGGATATTGTTCAATACATTCGCCGTCAGCATAACATCATGATTGGTGATCGTACTGCCGAGAAAATTAAAATTGAAGTTGGCGCGGCATTGCCGGAACTGGCAGATCCGCCAGCCGATTTCGCGGTACAAGGTCGTGACCTGATGACAGGCGTACCAAAGCAAATTATGGTATCATATACCGAAATTGCGCATTGTTTAGATAAATCAATCTCTAAAATAGAGGAAGCGATATTAAAAGCATTGGAAATTACCCCGCCCGAGCTTTCGGCAGATATTTACCAAACAGGTATTTATTTAACCGGTGGTGGCGCTTTATTACGCGGACTGGATAAACGTGTAGCCGCCAAAACCAAGCTACCCGTTCACGTAGCCGAAGACCCGCTACGTGCCGTAGTACGCGGAACCGGCACCGCCCTTAAAAACATAGGTAATTTTAAATTTTTAATGCAGTAAAAGAGAAGCAAGAATTAAGAGTCAAGAATTAAGACAACTGCATTTGTTTTTTTCTTGACTCTTGATTCTTGACTCTTGATTCTATTCCCAATCTGAAAAACAATGCGTAACCTCTTGGCTTTTATCACTAAGTATAACGCGTTTTTTTTATTTCTGATTTTTGAGGTGAGCGCCCTGCTTATCTATATTAAATACAATTCGTTTCAAAAAGCCACTTTTATCAATTCGCAAAACCAGGTTACAGGTAGCATGTTTGCCCAGGTTAGCGAACTGAAAAGCTATTTGCATTTAAAGGATGTTAACGATAGCCTGGCGGCCGAAAATGCTAAACTGCGCGGGATGGTGAAGTCGTCATTTTATGTAGATACTGCCGAAAAGCATAAAGTTGTTGATACCGTGTATAAACAGCAATATACTTACGTGGTGGCACGGGTTATTAATAATTCAACCAATCAATCCAATAACTATATTACTATTAACCGCGGTAGCAGGGATGGCATAGGTAAAGATATGGGTGTAATTAGTGGTGATGGTGTTGTTGGGATGATCGCGGCGGTTTCTGATCACTATTCGGTTATCAAATCCTTGCTGCATTCTAAAAGTCAGTTTAGCGCCATGTTGTCAAAAGATAAGTCTGTAGGCTCATTTTTATGGGGAACAGATCTTAACCCGCACAAGGGCCTGCTTAGTTTGCAAAATGATGCCAAACCGGTTATGGGCGAAACGGTGATTACATCGGGCTATTCGCTATTCCCAACGGGTATTCCTTTTGGTAAAATTACCAACCTGCATGCCAAAGAGGGCGGCCTGTTATTAAACGTAGAAGTTGGCCTATCGGTTGATTTTGCCAAATTGCAATATGTATACGTGGTTGTAAATAAATATGCACCAGAACAAACGGGAGTGGAGGCCGTAGAAACTAAATAATGGGCCGTACTATCATAACCAATGCCATTCGTTTTTTATTACTGGTGTTTATACAGGTATTCCTTCTTAAAAATATTACCTTTTATAACCTGGCAACCCCATACTTTTATATCCTGTTTATATTGCTGCTGCCGTTTGAAATTCCAAACGTGTTGTTGTTCGCGTTATCGTTTATCATAGGGTTAACTGTTGATGCGTTTTATGATACGCCCGGTTTGCATGCCGCCGCTTGCGTAGTGCTTGCCTTGGTGCGCATTTTGTTTATTAATATTACCGTACAAAAAGAGGGCTTTGATAATGAGCCCGAGCCTACCTTAAGCATAATGGGTTTAAGATGGTTTTTTGCATACGCTTCTATACTCACCTTAGCCCACCATTTTTTCCTGTTAAACCTTGAGGTATTCAGGCTTTCCGAAATACAATACACACTAAGCAGCGTTATTTTAAGTTCTGTATTTACTGTATTTTTAATGCTGCTCTCGGGCTTCATATTTTTCAAAAGGAAAGAGCGTAAATGAATAAGTTTTTTGAGCGTAGATACGTTGTCACCGGTATTTTTATCGCGTTGATTTTAACACTTTTAGGCAGGTTATACTACATTCAGATAGTGGATGACCGGTATGCCATTTACGCCACCAAAAACGTTATCCGTAATTTTATTGTTTACCCGGCCCGTGGTCCTATTTTAGACAGGAACGGTAAAATACTGGTGCAAAACGAGCCCATTTATGATATAATGGTTACGCCAAAAGATGTTAAACCATTTGATACACTGGAGTTTTGCAAGATGATAGGGATCGACAAAGCCGGATTTGACAAGCGTTGGATAAAAGCGATGAAATACTCGCCAACCAAAGAGTCGGCTTTTGAAAAGCAGGTGCCTGCATCGATATTTGCTTCGTTACAGGAAAAAATGGGTGATTTTCCGGGGTTTTACATCTTGCCCCGTACGGTACGCTCTTACCCGGATTCGGTAGCCGCTCAATTTTTAGGATACATTGGTGAAGCGCAGGACAGGGATATCGAACGCTCAAAAGGCTATTACCGGTTGGGCGATTATATTGGTGTAACCGGTGTTGAAAAGGCATACGAAAATGTATTGCGCGGGCAGCGTGGTGTTAAAAGTATGATGGTTGATTCGCGCGGAGTTCAAAAAGGTTCATTTGCCAATGGTGCCTTTGATACTGTAGCCCGCACCGGTGAACGACTTACTTCATCATTAGATATCGAGCTTCAAAAACTGGGCGAACAGTTGATGCACAATAAACTGGGAAGTATTGTAGCCATTGAACCCTCAAGCGGCGAAATACTGGCTTACGTAAGCAGCCCAACTTATGACCCTAACCTGATGGTTGGCCGCGAGCGAGGTAACAACGCCGCCAAAATGTATAACGATCCTTACAAGCCTTTTTTCATCAGGCCAATACAGGCTCAGTATCCGCCCGGGTCGTCATTTAAGCCATTAAGCGCTTTAATAGCTTTGCAGGAGGGCATTATTTCGCCGTCTGAAACTTATTACTGTACGGGGCATTACAGGGCGGGTAACCGTTTGGTGCCATGTAATCATGGTGAAGCCCACGGATCTGTTAACATGAGCAGGGCAGTGGCCGAATCATGCAATGGCTATTTTTCGATGGTTTTTCAACGTATCCTGGAAAGAACGGGAGCGAAATACACCGAAGCCGCGTTTACCAAATGGAGAGCGAATGTATTGAAATTTGGCTTAGGTACCCGTCTTGACCTGGATATGCCTGCCGAAAGCAGAGGCAATGTACCTACCCCTTTACATTATGATAATGTTTATAAAAAAGGCGGCTGGCGGGCGAGCACGGTAATTTCTTTAGCCATAGGGCAGGGAGAATTATTAGCTACGCCGTTGCAACTGGCTAATCTTGAATGTACTATCGCTAACAAAGGTTTTTTTTATAAGCCACATTTAATTAAAGCTATAGGCACCGAAAACGTAATTAAAGAAGAATATACAAAACGGAATTACGTAGGTATCGATTCGCAATATTTTGAGCCGGTTATTGATGGGATGCAGGCAGTGGTTGAGAATGGCACTGCAAGGAGGTCAAAAATTCCGGGCATTATCATGTGCGGCAAAACCGGTACTGCGCAAAATCCGCGGGGCGAAGATAATTCGGTCTTTGTGGCTTTTGCGCCACGCGAAAATCCAAAAATCGCCATTGCCGTAATTGTAGAAAACTCTGGTGAGGGCGCGCATTGGGCCGCGCCAATTGCCAGTTTTATAGTCGAAAAATATTTGAAAGGGAAAGTAACACCTCGTGAGTCGGGCTTTACCGTTGATTATTTTGCCAACGCCAACCGCATGCCCGATTTGGCCCTGTACGCCATGGACCTGAAAAAGGAACGCATGCGTGATAGTATTCGCGCCGCCCGGGCCGATTCGATCAAAAAGTTCAAGGCCGATTCTGTTAAAAAAGCAGCCCGCTTAAAAACGGCTGCCAACAATAAACCAGGCGGATGGGGCAGTTTATTAGCCGGAAGGGGGGCTGGTAAATAATATGAGCAATTACAATAACCACAACCAGCGCAGTTTCTTTTTTAATGTCGATTGGGTAACGGTGTTCCTGTTCCTCGCGCTGTGCACCATTGGCTGGTTTAATATTCATGCTGCGGTTTATGATGAAAAGCATCCAAGTATAATAGATATGTCTACCGTTTACGGTAAGCAATTTATTTATATCATGGTAGGTATAGTAGTAGGGATGGTAATCCTGTTGCTCGAAAGTAGATTTTTGGCAGCTTTATCACCTGTATTTTATGCCATTACCACGCTACTTTTAATGGTGGTATTGGTTATAGGAAAAAATGTTGGGGGTAACCAGGCCTGGATAAATATGGGCGGCGGCTTTAGGCTACAACCATCGGAGTTTGCCAAGTTTTCTACTTGTTTATTATTGGCTCGGTACCTGAGTTCTGTTAATGTAAAGGTAACCGAACTTAAATCTTTCGCCATTGTGGCGGGCATTATTTTGGTGCCCATGCTACTCATCAAGCTGCAACCCGATGACGGCTCAACCCTGGTGTTTTGTTCATTAATTTTCGTGTTATATCGCGAAGGACTGTCGCCTTATTTCCTGGTGACTATCGCTGCTATAATCATCTTGTTTATCACCTCGCAGTTATATAACGAGTATTATATCATGGGTATTATTGTGGCCATTGCCTCGTTAATCGCCTATCTCAACAAGCGTAACCGGCAAACCATGTTTAAGGTGTTGGTAGCCGCGGTGGCCTGTATTGGTTTTGTATTGGTGGCAAAGCCAATTTACAACCATGGCTTAAAACAACACCAACGCGCACGTATAGATGTGGTATTGGGTATCACCTCCGATACCAGGGGAGTAGGCTATAACCAAAATCAATCAAAAATAGCCATAGGTTCGGGGAGGCTTTGGGGTAAGGGATATTTAAAAGGCACACAAACCAAGTACGCTTTTGTACCCGAGCAAAGTACCGACTTTATTTTTTGCACCGTTGGCGAAGAATGGGGTTTTGCCGGCTCCGTTGTGGTATTGGGGCTTTACCTGTTCCTGTTATTGCGAATCATCTTCATAGCCGAACGTCAGCGTGCGCCTTTTACCCGTATTTATGGCTATGGCGTGGCATCTATTATCTTTTTTCACGTTATCATCAATATTGCCATGGCTATAGGTGTAATGCCGGTTATCGGTATCCCATTGCCGTTGATAAGCTATGGAGGCTCATCTTTACTTAGTTTCACCATTCTGCTTTTTGTACTCATTAAACTGGATTCAAACCGAATGGGAATAATTTAGATTTTAGATGTGCAGATTTCAGATTTCAAATGTGCAGATGATTAGTCTGAACCGAAATTAAACGAATTATTGAATTAACAGAATTCGAGTAATTCTTTAATTCGTTTAATTCCAGCTCAGACAAAATCCTGTTAATTCTTTAATTCTGAAAATTCTGATTCAGACAAATAATTCCGAAATCCAACATCCCAATTCCGAAATTACAGCCTCACATTCATCCCCGCCGAGTAATTCCTTAACGGCGAAGCATTATAATATCTATTGCCTACCGCGTTTAAATCATTTCCCAAACTGTACTTCTGGTTGAGCAGGTTATCTGCGGATGCAAAGATCTCTAAATGGGTTTTACGGCCAATAGTGGGTTGCCAGCTTAACCGGGCCTGCAACAGGTTGTAATGGGCTGCGTAAACCGTACTCAGATCATTTAAAGGAATTTTAGAGGTATAGTTATGCTGTACAAATAACGATAGATTTTGCGGCACTATAAGCTGTATGTTGCTCACTATAGTATGCCTTGGTACGCCTGTTAGCCTGTGCCCCGAATAGTTGTTGGTAGCATCTGCATAATCCCTGAAGGTAAAGCCGCTGTAGGTGTACGATTCATTGAACTGCAAACCACGAACAAAATGCGTAGCGTTACGACGTATAAGCCAGTTGGTAAATGATAGCTCGAAACCAGGCTGGTTGGTGCCACCTGCGTTGATATAATGTTCGGTTTCATCGGCATTTAAGCGACGCACAATGGCATTGTTAATGCGGTAGTAAAACACGGAGGCATCTAACAGTAAAGTTTCGTCCTGGTTGCGTAGGCGAATACCGGTTTCATAGTTCCAGCCGGTTTGGGCCTGCAGGCTGGTATTTACAATGTTATCGGTAGGCCTAACTTCGGCAGTGGTAGGTGTTGAATATCCACGACTGACTGATGCCCTGCCAATGAAATTATTGGTAAACTGGTAGCTTAAAGCCAGCCTTGGCATAAGTTGCGGCGTAAAATCGCGGTTGGTGAAACTGCTTTGGTTAAGCGGGTAAATATTTTTAAAATCATAGCCATACCAGTTTAAACTCACCGCCGCCTCAACATGCAGGCGTTTATAAATATCGGCCGAGTAGCGGCCGAAAATAAAGTGCTGATTGGTGTGGATGTTGTCGCTGGTTTGCGTGGTATCCTTTTGGCCTTTGTTGTTACCGTAATTGCTGATCTGCGAATTGGTTTGCTGCCACTCTACCCCCAGGTTTACTTTCCAATCCAGGTTTTGCTGTTTTAAGCCAGCCAGTTCAAAGTAGGTACGGAAGCCATAAGTGTTTTCGCTGCGCTGTTCGTAATTGGTGATAAATGGATTGGCAAAATCAACATGGTTACCAAATACAGACAGTACGTTGCGGATGCGATCATTAAAATGATATTCGTTAACCAGGCCACCCAAATACATTTTGGTGGTAATGCCGATGTGCTGTTGTATAGCGCCGGGCAAAGTGGCGGTGGGCTGCCGGGCTTCGGTTGGGTTAGCTGTAAACTGGGCCAGGTTTAAACCACCCGGTGTTTGGTAGGCCAGGTTGGAGTAAATGCCCAGGATCTTTAAACTGTTGTCGGCGCTATAATTCCATTTATCGGCCAGCTGTAAATATTGTCGGTGCGTATCGCTGTTTTGGCGATAGCCATGGTAGGTTTGATAGCTTTGGCTTATGTTAAGTAAATTATTACCGGTGCGCTTTTGAAGCGCCAACTTTTCATGGAATAAGCCATAGCTGCCCGCGTTTATTCCTGCGGATATATAGCTGCTATCGGCAAGGCGATTGATGGGGCTTAATAACACAACACCGCCGGAGTTGGCACCAAATAAACTGCCATCTGGTCCTTTCAAAATTTCGATGCCCCCGATATTGCCAATATCTATGGCATTTAAATAGGTGTTGCCGCCTGCATCGGTAAGCGGAATTTCATCGAAATAAATCTTTACATCCCT
Source organism: Mucilaginibacter flavus (assembly GCF_030409315.1). GTDB lineage: Bacteria > Bacteroidota > Bacteroidia > Sphingobacteriales > Sphingobacteriaceae > Mucilaginibacter > Mucilaginibacter flavus. The sequence goes on from NZ_JAUFPS010000043.1 coordinate 18,940, forward strand.
TACCCCAAATGGAGATCGCAATAAACTTCCCCTGATTGATAACCGGTAACTTCCCGGAGAACGCTCTTCAGCGCGAATGCCCGGTACGGTGTTCAAGGCGGTGACGAAAGAATAGTCGGGCTGTACTTTTAATTGTGCCGCTCCCAACACACTTACCGATGCCGGAACGCTTAGCACGGGCTGCTCCGATAAATAGCCGCGTACAGTTACTGTTTTTAAATGGGTGGTATCTTTTGGGGTTGATTTTTTATTTTGTGCACCGGCATTTAGGGCGATTACGAAAACAAAAAACAAAGCGAGGGATAATCTTTGCATATATTGGCTTGGAGCAACAAAAGTAGGTGTTTTAACTTATAACATTTTATGGCATATGCAACTTTTAAAGGAAAAGCATTCAACCGCTGCCGCAAAGCCGCGCCTTGCTACGGGCTTATGTTTTGTTTTACCGGGTTGCATTTTTAGGTAGAGACGCAATATTTTGCGTTTCCCACATGCAAATCCTATATGTATCTCAATGCTCAGCGAATTCGCTCTGTATAGCTGGAGACGCAAAATATTGCGTTTCTACATAATGAGTCATTCTTAAAATCATTCCTGCATCTCCTCATACTCCTTTATTAGTTTTTTGGTTGCCCGGGCAAGATAAGCGGTAATGAGTAAAGTTTTCACGTCATCGGGCGATACGGTTTCAAGGCGTACCAACATGTATTTATATTTGAGGTAGTGATTGGTGATAAAAAAAGTATGCGGATCTTTAACCATCCATATTTCACGTTCGGTGGTATGTACACCTAAAAATTCTTTCCCCAGCTTTACGCTACAGAAAATTTTACCATTTACGTAAAAGGCGGGATCTTCAAAGCACATTTTTTCGGTAACACCGGGCAATGGCAGCAAAATGCTGCGCATAAATTGCATAAAGATTGACATATCTGTCGCCATAACTAAAGTTATGTAGTTTTCATATTATTCTTAATTTTTGCGCATGCAAAACAACCTTCAGCAAGCATTTGGCAATATTGATATTTACCTGTTCGATCAATTATTAAAAGGCCGGTTTGATGACTGCAAAACAGTGTTTGATGCTGGCTGCGGCGGCGGCCGTAACCTGGTTTACTTTTTGCAAAATGGTTTCGAAGTTTACGGGGTTGATCAAAGCCAGGCGGCGGTCGACGCGGTTAAGCAGCTATCTGCAACACTGTCGCCAACTAATCCGCTAAGCAATTTCAGCGTATCCGGCGTCGAGAATCTGACGCATGCTGATAATACTTTCGACCTGGTACTTTGTAGCGCAGTACTACATTTTGCCGCCAGCGAACAGCATTTTGACAATATGGTCCGTTCCCTTTGGCGGGTGCTTAAACCCGGAGGCTACTTTTTTGCCCGACTGGCCTCTGATATAGGTATTGAGGATCTGGTGCAGCCCTTAGCTAACAACCATTACCTGCTGCCCGATGGCTCTGAGCGTTTTTTGGTGAACGAGCAAACGTTGCTGCGTTATAGCTATGAATTGAGAGGACGTTTATACGAACCAATTAAAACCACCAACGTACAAAATTTAAGGTGTATGACCACGTGGTGTTTACAGAAAATTTGAAACAGCGCTTAGCGCAGCAAAGGGTTGGAAGTATTTGCTGTACTAAGCACTGTTTTAATTACTTTACCAGTGGTTGTAACACGGCCTGCCACTTATCGTAACCTTTGGGGTTAAGATGCAGGTAGTCGCCTCTGAACAGGCTGCTATCGGGCATGCTGGTACCGGGTTTGTAAATGGCCGTTACCAGGTCTACATAATGGCTTTTGGGTTTGTTTTGCAGATAAGTTTTGATCAGGTCATTAGCTTTATACACTTCAGCATAAAATTTGGCGCGAACCGGGCTTGGTTTTATCGACATGTAATAAACCTCGGCCTTTGGCAGCTTTTCATGAATCATCACCCAAAGTTTAGCAAAATTATCCGCAACAGACTGTGCCGATTTTCCGCCTGCTATGTCATTTTCGCCGGCATAAATAAAAACCTTACGCGGATGGTAGGGGAACAGGATGTACGGGGTATAATAATCAACTAACTGCCAAATTTCACTGCCGCCTACGCCGCGTTTAATAATGGGTTCATCGGCAAAGCGTTGTTCCAGGTCGCTCCATAGTCTTATAGACGAACTGCCAATGAACAGAATACCATTTGGTTTGGGGAAACTAACGCTATCCTGGTGTTTAAAAGCGCGGATCTCGTTATCAAAGGGAAAGCCCTGCTGTGCAAAAACATTACCTGCAAAGGCACAGCCTATTAAAAATAATAACAGTTTTAATTTCATAGTAGATGTATTGTTGGTTAAGCGTTCAGTCTATCTTCAAAAAATAAAAATGGTAGCTGGTTTTCAATGCCATTTATTACCCACACCGGGCCTTGCTGTACATATAGTATAATCTTTATCGGCTTGTTTTGTTTTTTCTCCACTTCGGCCAACACCTGCAGGCATGATCCGCAGGAGGTTACGGGCTTTGTTAACATAAATTCATCTGTTTGGGCGGTAACAGCCATGCTTACAACAGGATCATCGGGATGGTTGGCTCCCCAGTAAAAAAGAGCGACACGCTCGGCGCATAAGCCCGATGGGTAGGCCACGTTTTCCTGGTTACTGCCATAAATTATTTTACCGCTTTGCAGCCGTAACGCCGCGCCAACCCTGAATTTTGAATATGGTGAATGTGAATTTTTTAAGGCATCGGCAGCCTCAAGGCAAAGTTCGTAATCGGTTTTATCAAGTTCCTTTATCGAATTGTATTCGTCAAATGCTATTTTAATTTCGTGGTTAGTCATGGCCTTACCCTGCCCTCTCCAAAGGAAAAGGTTCTTTTTAAAAGTTATATAAAAAACTATCCCCCTATCTGTTAACGAATAGGGGGATACAAGGTAATGAATATTTTCGAAATATGTTTTACAGGATTAAGAGATGTTAAATGAATGGCAGTATTTTCAAAATTTGCCAACGTAGAAAATCCTTTCCAATTCTGCTTAAATCCTTCAATCGTGTTTTTACACCGCAACCGGCAGTTCTACACCATCTGTTTCTGCGGCCACCAACGGGTTAATGCTGGCATCATCTTTTTCAACCCGCAGGTTGTTTACAATATGCATTTGGCGGGTTGGAGTATTTTTACCCATAAAATATTCTAACAGGCCCTTGATGTTGGCGTCTTTTAAAATCACCGGGTCAAGGCGCATATCTTTACCTATAAACAACCCAAACTCGTCTGGCGAAATTTCACCCAAACCTTTAAAGCGGGTAATTTCGGGCTTGTTACCTAATTTATCAATGGCGTTGCGGCGCTCTTCATCGCTGTAGCAATAAATAGTTTCCTTTTTATTACGTACCCTAAATAGCGGGGTTTGTAATATAGATACATGCCCTGCTTTTACCAGGTCTGGGAAAAACTGCAAAAAGAAAGTCATCAGCAACAGGCGGATGTGCATCCCGTCCACATCGGCATCGGTAGCTATTACAATGTTGTTATAACGTAGTGCATCAAGGCCATCCTCAATATTAAGGGCATGCTGCAGCAGGTTAAACTCTTCATTTTCATAAACCACTTTTTTGGTCAAACCAAAACAGTTTAGCGGTTTACCCTTTAAGCTAAATACGGCTTGGGTCATCACATCGCGCGATTTGGTGATGCTACCACTGGCCGAGTCACCTTCTGTAATAAACAGGGTGGTATCCTGTCGGCGCTCGTGGGTGTCTTCAAAGTGCAGCTTGCAATCGCGCAGTTTACGGTTATGCAACGATGCTTTTTTTGCACGCTCGTTGGCCAGTTTTTTTATACCGGCAATATCCTTACGCTCACGCTCTGATTGCAGGATGCGTTTTAGCAGTGCATCAGCAGCGGCGGGGTTTTTATGCAGGTAGTTATCGAGTTCCTTTTTCAGGAAATCGTTAATAAAGCCACGTACTGATGGTCCCTCCGGACCAATATTTTGCGACCCTAATTTGGTTTTGGTTTGTGATTCAAACACCGGCTCCTGCACCTTAATGGCAATAGCTGCCACGATGGATGCACGGATATCGGCGGCGTCAAATTCCTTTTTATAAAACTCACGGATGGTTTTTACCACCGCCTCGCGAAAAGCCGCCTGGTGGGTACCGCCCTGTGTAGTGTTCTGGCCGTTTACGAACGAGTAATATTCCTCGCCATATTGCTGACCGTGGGTCATGGCTATTTCAATATCCTCGCCTTTAAGGTGAATGATAGGGTAGCGCAGGGTTTCGGCATCGGTATTTTTGGTGAGGAGGTCATACAAACCCCGCTCTGAGAAATATTTTTGTCCGTTAAAATTAAGCGTTAAACCCGAGTTTAGGTAAACGTAGTTCCATATCATATTTTCTACAAACTCCGGGATGAAGTGGTAGTTTCTGAAAATGGTATCATCGGGCGTAAAATTAATGGCTGTGCCATTACGCTGGGTAGTATCTTTCTCGGCTTCGTCACGTATCAGTTCGCCTTTGGCAAATTCGGCCAGTTTGGTGCGCCCGTCACGGTATGATTGTACGGTAAATACGTTCGATAGCGCGTTAACCGCCTTGGTACCCACACCATTTAACCCTACCGATTTTTGGAAAGCCTTGCTATCATACTTACCACCCGTGTTTATTTTAGATACGCAATCAATTACTTTACCCAGAGGAATACCACGACCGTAATCACGTACCGATACTTTATGATCGCTCATGTTTACCTCAATGGTACGGCCGCTGCCCATTACAAACTCATCTATCGAGTTGTCAATGATCTCTTTAAGCAACACATAGACACCATCATCATAAGCCGAGCCATCGCCCAGTTTACCAATGTACATGCCGGGACGTAAACGGATGTGTTCTTTCCAATCGAGGGAGCGGATACTATCTTCGCTGTAATTAACTGGTTCTGCCATTTATCAAATAGAATTTTAAGCAGGCGCCAATATGCACCTATCTGCAAAAATAAAGTTTCGGCTTTGAATTGAGCGTTCAAAACTGTCAACTTATTAACATTATCTTAATGGATCTTGAATTTGAGGCAATTGCTGGCTTTATCAATGTTCCTGAAAAATTCGGGGTCTTTTTCATTGGTAAAACAAACGGCGGTGATGGTGCCGGTGTGGTTTTTTTGAAGGGTGATAAGCAGGGCGTATTTGTAATGTTTGGTATCCGGCGAATCTATAAGGTTAAGCAGATATGATTTACCGGCGTCGGCCCGGTAGCGTGCCAGCACATTTGAAGGTATGTTACGTATAAAATTATCCTGCTCGCCGGTAAAGGTTATTGCAAGGGCTTTGCCTACTTTAAGATAGGATGAATCGGGGTTTTCCTGTTCGTGGTTGCGTTCAACACTTAACCAGTTTTGTTTCAATGATTTTACCTGGAACCATATCTCAAACTCCTGGCCGGGAATTTCCATGGCATAATCAAAAGAGAAATCCTCATTATTTGCCGCCGGAATTTCTTTGAATCCTTTTGGAAAAGTAAATTCAACATTGGCCTGGGCCATTAGTAACGAAAATTCTTTGAATTGGGCGCTCCCTTTAGCCGGTGGGATATACCGGTCTTTTACGCCATTAGTTTTACGTTTAAGTTTAGCCTGGTATTGCAGATGGTTTGACTGCGCCATAACGCCCGTAAAGCATAGTAATAGCACAGCCAGAAGTACAAAACACTTGAGTTGCTTCACAATAGTATTCATTATAGGGCGAAACCAGGGCCGTTTCTTTTTATGTAATTCTATAAAAATAGAAGCACATATCAAAATTAATTATAGTTTAAAAATACAAATAACTTAGTTAATACCAGTTGTTTGTGTTTGCCTGTGGTTGTGTTCGCCTTGTTTATATCCTGTTTTTTACAAACGCTCGCCTGTTTTTAAATTGAACCGAAGAACATGCATACAGATGCTTTTTTATGCAGATGGTTTAACGTGGGCCGAAATTTCAAACCAGTTCAAAAAAAACACGGCTGATAGCTGCATTAAAACCCACAGGATTAGTAAGTATCAACGCCGGTGTTGATGTTATCAGTTTAGATGATTCAAAAATAAAAAAGGAATAGGATATTACCTCAATCAAATACTTACTTTTAACGCAACTTATATTTTACCTTAATGAAATACCAGGAAATTCCCCTTGTTAACAATGAAGCTATTCACAATTTTGAACTTGTTGTTGAAGGCTCCCGTTCGTTTATTGACTATAAATTAAAAGGCGATAAGATTTACCTTATCCATACTGAAGTGCCCATTGAATTAGAAGGCCATGGCGTTGCAGCAGCGCTGGTTGAAAAGGCATTTAACTATATTGAAGAGCATAATCTTAAATTAGTGCCGCTTTGCGCGTATGTTGCCGCTTATTTGAAAAGGCATCCGGAATGGAATAGGCTGGTGGCTGTATAAGGAAAAATTGCCGACTTTTATTAGGGGCCGATGGGTAAACACGAACCCGGCAACCCGCTCCCCGCACTCCAACCTACAGATTACACCAATAAGTCCATTTCACCACCAGTTGCCTGTTTTTAACCGTATACGGCGAAGGGATGGAGTTATCGCCATAAACAATAAAGAAATCTGATGCTGGTTTGTAGCGCCATTGCAGGCGTACGTTGGTGTTGATGTTTTTTACCTGGCCGTTGTATTGAACGTAGGTGGTAAAGTACAGCGTGTTGCTAAACGTTACGTCGGCCCGCGGCCCAACCAGCCAAAAACTGGTATTGTAATACGGGGCGGGCAAGTGCAAATCATTAAAAGAGGTGTTTACTGATAGGTTTACATAAGGCTGAAAGCGGTAACCCAATTGCCCTATCAAACTGCTTCTGCTGCCATCCAAATAATAACCGCCATGCAACCCCTCAACCAAATAGGTAAACAGCGATTGTGGTTTTGAAGCGAATTGCGCGTCGATGGTGTTCCAATGGTTTTGGTTACCGATAGGTAAAGGCGTTTTGCCGGTGTTGGTAGGATCAAAAGGAACAAGCAGTTTTATATAGGTATCAATCCCTGTAAGGGTAAAAACGCTTCGGTTTCGAAACGTAATGATATAAGCCAGGCTGCTTTCGTTATCCGTACGTTTAAAATGCTCGTCGAAATAATAGTTACTCAATAACTGTATGCCATGTGTTAATACGCTGCCCTGCTTAGGGAAAAAGCTATGCAATAGCAGCGGACTAATCTTATTATAACCTACCCTGGGCACGTAGCCCACACCGGCGGTGTAATTTTTGCCTACATATTCATCCTGTAAATACAAAGTCCAGGATTTACTAAGGTATTGCAGGTGCCCGGCGGCTACTATATCGTGTCCCTTTAAACCGGGGGTAAATGACTTAATACCCAAAAGTTTGCCGGTAAAAGTATTGTTTGACGATGCCAGGTTATATTCCATCCCCACATTGCGGTTGTAAGCATTACCGGGTGCTGATGAACCTGTTGCATCCTTATTGATAAACATAAAGCCGATGTTTGAGCGGCTGAATACCCGGTGCTGCAAGGTGAGCACACCATAATTTTGCGCTGCCGTAGTGGCATCGTTTGATTCGCCGGTTTGGATATCCATGAGACCTACCCGCCAATCCTTATCCAATTTTCCGGTAAGCCGGGTGCCAAACCTGATTGGGGCGTTAAGTCCTATCCTACGCGAAAAAAAAGGCCGGATATCGGAGTAGCCGAAATTGGCAAACAAGTCGCCGTTCTCTAAAAAAAACTGGCGTTTCTCGGGGAAAAACAGTTCGTAGCGGTTAAGGTTCACTACCTGCTGATCAACATCCACCTGCGAAAAATCGGGATTGACGGTCAAGTCGAGGTTTAAGGATGAGGTAAGGCCAATTTTGGCATCGCCCCCAAACTCTTTTTTCCAATCGGTTTTGCTACCGTTGGTATAATCTTTAGAAATGCCACCCAGCGCGTATGGAATAATAGAAATATTGGTACCGGCGTCAGGCGGTAATTCGTCCCAAACTAACGAGCCTGTATATGCCAGCGAAGCTGTAGGAAACTGACGTGGCACCGGTGCCCAGGCCGATTTTTCGGTAGTTTTTAAATCGTTGCGACTAAAGTTGATTCCCCAAGCACCAACTCCTTTTTTGTAACGAATACTTTTAAAAGGGATGGAAGCTTCAAACACCCATCTATCGGGATAGTTTTTGACTACGGAGGTCCACTTGTTATCCCAGCTTAAATCTACTTTGCCGCCCTCATACATGGTACCGTCCCATTGCGCTCCGGCTGCATTGGCACCAAAACTAAAGCCATCTGTACGGGCGTCAAAAGGATCGAGGAAAAAGATAAAGTTATCGTTTTTCAAAAAACTAAAGTCGCGCTTAAGCGACTCTACCATGTACTGATTGGGGCAGGCAGTGTAGCAAACCGCCAATACGTAAATGTTGTTGTTATCATACGTCATCCGTACAATGGTGTGCACGGTAGCCAGGCTGGTATCCATAGGCAATACCATGGCAAATTTATCGGCCGAATCTGTTTTAAGCCAGGCGCTATCTATCAATCCATCTATAGTAATTGGACCGGCAGCTTTGCGGATATGGTATTGGTAACCCGCGTTCTTTTTTTGTGCCGATACAAAAACGCTAAAAAAACACAAACCCAGCAACAATAATATTTTTACAGGAGATAGCGGGCTTGTAATTTTCAATGGAGATGAAGGTTTTTCTTTTGGGAAAGATAGGAAATAGGGGAGAAGAATCAAGAGATTAGAGTCAAGAATCAAGACTTTTGATGGAAAAATAATAAAGCGGCAAAAGACTTACGAAGTTTTTAAAACTTCGTAAGTCTGGAATCTACGCCTTTCGCAGCTGTCTAACCTCTTGATTCTAATCTCTTGCCTCTCTCCCCAACTACATATTTACCACTAAAGCCTTCCCGGCGTATTTTACCACTTTATCGGCTTTGGCGGTTATACCAACGTCAGATCCGTGCGCGCCTTTTACCATTACTACGCTAAAGGTGCGGGTTTTAAGCATGCCCGGGAAATGGCCTTTGGTATCAGATATGGTTAGCTTATGCGCTTTATCATTCCAGTTAAAGGTGAAGGTTGCAAACTGGCCTTTTTCGTAATTGTAACTTTCGTTTTCATCCTCGTAAAATTTGAAAGTACCATCGGCACCCGGGTAAATGCGCAGCTCGATATTGTTTGCTTTTTTCTCGGTAGCGTACTCCATATGCGGGCCCATCGGGATGATAGATCCCGCTTTTACGTAAAGTGGCAATATTTCGATAGGTGCAGCCGCGCTTACAGTTTGGCCACCATCCAATACTTCGCCATTCCAGAAATTGTACCATTTGGTAGCCGCCGGCAGATAAACCTGGCGGGCTTTGGCTTTTTTATCCGCATCGGCAGATGTATACAACTGCTCGGTAACCGGGTTAACCATAAATGCTGGCCCAAACATATATTGATCTGGGATGCCGTAAACTTTATAATCGTTCCTGAAATCAAATGTAAGCGCGCGCATCATGGTGTAGTTATCCTGGGTAACCCTACCGGCCAACGAATAAATGTATGGCATTAAACGGTATCGCAACTTATCAAAGTTTAACAGGATGGCTTTGGTATCAGCATCCCAGTTATCGCTAAACAAAGCACGTTCGCCTTTACCATGGATACGGAAGATTGGGCAAAACGCGCCAAACTGGAACCAGCGGGTAAACAACTCGCGCTTATCCGGCTGCGACCAATCGGCCGCTTTCCAATGGAAGTGGTAGCCGCCGATATCAGAGGTCCAATACGGGATACCCGATGCACAGGCATTAATACCCTGTGGCACCTGGTTTTTATAATTCCAAAATGTACACTCAATATCGCTTGACCATAAGGTGGCCGCGTTACGCTGTTCGCCGGCAAACGACTGGCGTACCAAAAAGAAAGCGCGTTTGCCCGGGATATCCCTGCGCCAGCCGTCATAAACACCTTTGGTATGTTGTAAAGAGTAGGTATTAAAATAATCAATCCCTTTACCTATGCTAAAATTACTTTGGCGGCGGGCATCCAGCAGGGCGCCGTTATCCGGTTCGCACTGGTCAATCCACCAGGCATCAAAACCATAGCGTTTTACCAGGCTATCGCGGGCCTGATCCCAGTAAAGCTCGCGGGCTTTAGGGTTGTGGGCATCGTAATAAGTATCAAAGGTGTGGGTAACTACGTTATCCCAGGTAATATCGGTTAAACCGCCCATTTTCTCTAAGGCATCGTAGTTAGGTGTGCCTTTACCAAATACAGGCCATATCGAAATCATGGCATGGATGTTTGCCTTGTGCAGCTCATCAACCATTTGCTGCGGATGCGGGTAACGCTCGGGCTTCATCACGTGCGATCCGATTGGCAATGGGTCCCAGTAATACCAGTCTTGCACAATAACATCAACCGGGATATGGTTATCACGGTATTTATCTTTCACGCTCAGAATTTCCTTTTCGCTCATATACCTGTCCTGTGATTGGAAAAGGCCATAAGCCCATTTGCCAAACATTGGCGCACGACCGGACGCTGTACGATACAGATCAATAATATGATCAAAGCCGGGGCCGTAAAAAAAGTAGTAGTCAACCTGTTTACCGCTTTCAGATACGTATTTGAATTTGGTGTTATTAGCTTCGGCACCGTAAAAGTTTGATGCCGAATAATTATCCCAAAGTAAACCATAACCTTTGGTTGATAGTAATACCGGGATGGCGCCGGTAAGGTACTTGATCAACAGCTCCTGGTTGCGGCCTTTGTAGTTGATGGATAAAGAATCTAAGGGATGGCAACCCAGGCCATACAAAGCCTCGGTAGTTGGCGATGTAAATTGGGTGCTTACGTTATAGGTGTTAATCCCCGCTATGGTAGCCGGGGTAATGGTTTTGTTTTCGCTGTCTTCGGCAGTTATGATGTTGCCGCTTAAATCGGTATAAGTAATAGCGTTGGTTGCTTTATTAACTTTAACCTTTAATTTGGCGGTGGTAATTACCACCTCTGTTTTTGTTGCGCTAACCTGGTAAGGCGCAGGTGTTTTCCAGTTGTTGATAACCACTAATGATGGTTTGGTTTCAAAGGCATCAAAAATGGTATACTTTACCTCAATGATATCGGCGCCGCGCACCAGCACTTTCATGAGGCCTTTATCTAAAGTAAAAGTAACGCCGTCGGCCCCTTTTTTGAAGGATTTAACGGCAGCTTTAGCAGGCATTGCAGCCATACTTCCCGCAAGTAAAAAAAACATCGCAATCGATTGTATTTTTTTTACATTTAAGGTGAGTAATTTTTTAAACATATTGAACAGCAGTAAATTGGTTTATAATAAGTGTAAGAATGACACCTGTTTTGAACACGTGAATATAGGCTTATTTTTTTATTGCAAAAAATAATTCACCCGTTTGTTAATTCTGTATAGGAATGTGTTAAAATAATATCAATAAAGTAAGTGGTCGTTGTCAGGAAAAGTACAAGCCCATACCCTACAATTTGTGAAATTAGCTACAATTAGCAAAATTAGTGTGCAATAAAAAAGGCCCCACCTGGTGGAGCCTATACTTACTTACATTAAACACTAAACTAAAACTATCTTTATTTAAACACGCTGTATACGTTGGTAATTTTCCAGCCTTTACCGGTGTTGGCTACGGTTACGTAGTTGGTGCGTACAAAACCATCAAACTGCATGTCAACTTTTACAACGGCCATGTCGGCATTGCTTTCCATGATGGTTGTGCTGGTTGTGCAATTTTGCTCGGTATTTTTGTTGGCTTTTACAGATTCAATCATTTCATTTTTTGAAAAGCTCAAAACGTTTTTACCACGTAATAAATTGAATTTTGCCGATTGATCAACCACATCGCCCAGGCCGGCTACTTTACCGCGGGTCATGGCATCTATGTAGGTATTTATGACGAAGTTGCGGGTTAAATTGTCGCCTTCAACTTTTACATTTGCTTTGGCGGCACCACATACTATTATTAAAGCTAAAGCTGCGATTATTGATTTTAAGGTTTTCATATTGTTGTTGTTTTTGAGGTTATTTGTTTTTTAATTTATATCTATAAGACAGCGGCAGTATTCCATTCGTTACAGTTAAATCAATCAATTTATACGATTTAACAAACATTTAACAATTGGTATTATTTATTAAATATTTAGCAACGTTAGGATTATATACTATCCGGCATGATTGATTTTAACACCATTATTTTACAATTTGCAGAACAAGGCGAAAAAACCGGGTGGACTTATATTGAAATTCCGGCCGATTTAGCGCAGGAAATGAAACCCGGTAACAAAAAATCATTCCGGGTAAAGGGGAAATTGGATAACTTATCCGTTGCCGGCATGGCGCTGATGCCTATGGGCGATGGCAATTTTATTATGGCCCTAAAAAAGGATATCTGCAAGGCGCTGCACAAAAGAAAGGGTGCCATGCTTAAAGTACAGATAGAACCCGACGACGATTTTAAATTTACGGTACCCGCCGATTTGTTAGAATGCCTGGAATATGACTCAGAAGCTACCGATTATTTTAACAGCATTGCCGAAAGCCACCGCGGCTACTTCATTAAATGGATTGACAGTGCCAAAACCGACGCCACCCGCGCCAACCGCATAGCAGCCAGCATAAACGCCATGGCCCGGCGTATGGATTATGGGATGATGATGAGGGAGCAAAAGAGGATGAGGCAATAGGAGGGATGTTTGGATTCGAGAAAATCAACTTAATAGGTCTTCTGTATTTAAAATACATTTAACCAATATTCTCTAAAAACTCTTTGGGTGAATACACTGGTAAAGCAGCAATGCCGTCTTTTTGCAATTGTTTATCGCGAGATACAAAGCAATTCAGTTTGTGATGAATAGCCGTATAATATTGAAGCGCATCTTCTATGTCGTTGATGGAAGAATGTAACGCGGTTAAGGCTACCTGGTGAGGGATATCTATAACTTGTATATCAATTAGCAGTGTTACAAGTAATTCTTTGGCTTTCGCGCTGCCATATGCTCTGGCAACCCAATAGCCAGTTATGTGCAAAACTGAAGAGGTAATGAAAGCCTGTACCTGATTATTAATAACAAGTTCCATAACTTGTTTAGCCTCCTGGTAATGATCTCCACGCTTTAGGATGAAGTCAAGCAAAATATTGGCATCAAGGAATATTTTAGATGTCATATTTTTTTGCGTGTTCCTGGTAATATAGCTCCTTTAGATCTGTTTGGGCATCAAAGGCAGGTGGATCAAGTCGCTCAACCAATTCGATAATGTTTTTTCGCCTTGGCGCTTTAGTTATACTTTTAAAATAATCTTCTACCAATTGTGAAACACTTCTGTGTTGTTTTTGAGCGTACATTTTTGCATCGGCCAATAAACTCTCCTCGATAGTTAAATTTAATTTGGTTTTCATATTGTAAATATACGTATAGTTTTAATTAATGCGCATTGCTTGCGGTGCGTTTTGTACTATCATAGTCCCCGCGGGGTAACGCTTATTTCCCGCTCAAAAGTTCTTCCAACAAATCATCTGTCAACTCAACCCTCTCCTTATTATTTTGCCACTTGCCTTTAGCGGGCGGGAAGGCGTTACGGGAATAACCGGTTTTGTTTTTAAAATCAAATATGGCGTGGCAATAGTTGTTAATCAGCAGGGATGCAAATTGCCAGTCGTTAGTCCATACAATGTTGATGCTGCATTGCCTGCCTTTTTCGGTTACATTTTCAACATCATAAATATGTAAAGCATCCAAAATTTCCTGGCCGGGTAATTTTCCAATCGCGTAAAAGTATCCGGTATTACCATCATCCTCAAAAACCACCCCGTGCGATGACGTAGGTGCAACGCTATCAAAAAAAGTATCTTCGCCAACAAAAAAAGTATCCTCTAATTCCAAAATCATTTGGCAAAGTTACGTTAAGAGAAGGATTTTAATTAGCATAATATGCTATCTTCATACTATAAATGAAAACACAAACCTTAACCGCGAATTATATAAAAACAATTTCGTGGGTAAATGATATTATTGTTGATTGGGCAAGCGCGGGCACCCAATATACAATGGACGGCAAAACGCGGCAATTGTATGTTAATTCTTACAGTGCTTTGGATTTCACGGGAGCCATTTCATCTCATGATGGTAAATACGCTTTTGTTTACCAAAAATTGGGCACCAAAGGATTACTCATAAAAAATGGCGGATTATTACGGGAGATAAACAGGTCTTATTATTATGCAAGTACTTACGAGTACCCTGCCGCCTTTGCTACCATTGACGATATAACATATCTGATCCATTGCCCTAAAGAATACTGCAGACTTGATTTTGAAAATGTTGAAACCGGTGAGATTGTAAGCGATGTGCCGGATCGCGCACCAGAAGATTTTTTTCATTCCAGATTGGAGATAAGCCCCAACGGAGCCTACTTATTAAATAAAGGCTGGCACTGGCACCCAAGGGAGGCCATTTATGCTTATAACATTAAAAACTGTATCGAAAATCCCTTGCTACTCGACGGTTGTGACATATACCCTGACATAGATACCGAAGTTAATACGGCAGGTTTTATCAGTAACGATATAGTTATTATAGGATCGGGAGAGGAATCCTTTGATGAAGAAAATGTTGTTTTTCCGCCTAAACATATTGCTGCCTGGAATATAAAGGATCGCACTGTTTCAACCCCGGTAAAAGTAAATGAAGACTTTGGTAACCTGTTTGCCATTAACGATGAGTTAGCATGGGATACCTTTAGTTATCCAAAGATAATCAACGTAAAAACAGGGGAGATAATTGATAAAAATGAAGCTATTAATAGTGGCAAACAGCAATCCAGTATTGTAAGCAGAAACTCTTTGGCGCAAATAGTTTTTAACAGGGAAACCAAACAACTGGCTATCGTTGGCAAGGAAGTAATTTATATACTTACGCCGTAAATTTTTTTCTTTAAAACACGTCTATCACATAATATTACACCAACTTAATTATCAACCCAAACCCACAATGGAAGCTGAAACTATAGAAGAAGTATTTTACGAGGAAGCAATTACGCAAAAAATTTACACCCTAAATTCCATCCGCGCGGCCACCTTTTTTGGCGGACCATTGGTGGCCGGTTACCTTATATCAGAAAACTATCGTGTTTTTAACGAAGATAAAAAATCGAAACTGGCTATCGTTTACGGGGCAATAGCGACTATCATTTTATTCGGAGCGATATTTATGATTCCCGACAACATAAATGTGCCAACCTATATTGTACCGCTTATTTATTCATGGCTGACCTATTTAATAGTACAGAAATTAATGGGCGGTCAAATGAAAATGCACGTTACGTCAGGCGGCCCTGTTTTTACAATATGGCGTGCCTTGTTGGTAGCGTTAATCGGAGCCGCTGTTACCTTAGCAGGTGTTTTTGTGGTGATATTTATAAGTGGGTTTATAAGATAAGCTAAAGGTAACAAGTCAATATTGTGTTATTTTAATGCAATTTCCTCGTGACAATGGGGTTGGCGTTTCAAAATTCTGCTATACATATTATCTTTGCGTGGTATGAAAAGGTCAATTTTAGTTTTATTCGTATCGTTAAGTTTGATATTAGCCGGTAACGTTGCCAAAGCCCAGGCAAAAATTGGTTATATTGATTTTCAGGCTTTGTTAGGGCAGATGCCCGAAGCTAAAGGTGTAAAAGCGCAGATAGACACTTATCAAAAACAGTTTGTTGATCAGCTAACGGCCATGAACAACGAATTGCAAACCAAGGGACAAGAGTACCAAAGTCAAAGCGCTAAAATGACCGACGCTGCCCGTATTGCAAAAGAAACCGAACTACAGGATATTCAAAAACGAATGGAGGACCTGCAAAACAGCGCCCGCCAGCAGGTAGAAGCAAAATCAAACGAGTTGGTAAAACCGTTATCAGATAAAGCCATAGCAGCGCTTAACGCCATAGCCAAAGAAACCGGCCTCAGCTACGTGATAGATTCATCACAAGGTACCCAGGTGATTGTTTCGCCGGATGGAACAGATTTGATGAACGCCGCTAAAGCCAAATTAGGCATCAAATAATACCAGGTAAATCAATTTAGCAAACTTGCTAAATGTTTAGCAAGCTTAGCCCGACGCCTTTAAAGGTAGCCGGGCTATTTTGTTAGGAGGCCTCTCTGCAAAATATATTCTTCTCAAAATTTGTATTTATATAAGCACTTATATAAATTGCGTTATGAATTTATATCAAAGCTTAGGTTACCTGGTTTTGGGGAGTAGGCTGCGGCGGTTAAGTGAGGCTTTTTTGGCCGAAATTAACCGCGCCTATCAAAACGAGGGTATTGATTTTGATGCCAGCTGGTTCCCGGTGTTTTATCTGCTGTCAAAAAACGATGCTTTATCTATTAAGGAATTGAGCGAGCAGATAGAGGTAAGTCATCCGGCTGCCAGTCAGCTAATTACTAACCTTAAAAATCGGGGATTGGTTATTAGTGTAACCAGCGCAGATGACGGGCGTAAGCAATTGGTTACGCTAACGGATAGCGGTCGTCAATTGTTAGCGCAGATCCTGCCGATGTGGGAAGCCATAACCCAGGCGATGACACAACTGGTAAATACCGATCCCGGATCAAAAGAACTGCTGTCTGCAATAACCGCTTTAGAAAATGAGTTTCGTTCCATCAGCCTCGCTGGTTTGATAGGCGACAAATTAGTATCTAACCTTAAATCTGTTGGTGATGAATAGCAAATTCCATTACGGCACAGATCATCTCAGCATCGGGATTTGCCTGGATATAGCCGCCGGTAAAACCAAAGGAGTTATTAATGCCGATGCGGAAAAAGCCATCCTCGCGTCATGGCGCGAGGTGGAGAAAATAGTGCATGCCCAGAAACCGGTTTATGGAATTAATACCGGTTTTGGTCCGCTTTGTGATACCCGCATTTCTGAGGCCGATACCAGTTTGCTGCAAAGCAATATCCTTAAAAGTCATAGCGTGGGCGTGGGCAACCCCATCCCGCAGGAAATAGCCAAATTAATGCTGATTACCAAAGTGCAGGCATTGGCGCAAGGATACTCTGGCATTGCACCGGCTACTCTGCAAAGGGTGATCTGGCATATTGACAATGATATTATTCCTGTGGTCCCCGAAAAGGGGTCGGTAGGTGCTTCGGGCGATCTGGCGCCGCTTTCGCACCTGTTTTTACCGCTGATAGGTTTAGGCTTTGTGTTTGAAAATGGTATCAAACTGCCTGCCGGCGATGTATTAAAAAAACACAATCTACAGCCATTAATTTTAGGTCCCAAAGAAGGGTTGGCATTAATAAACGGTACCCAATTTATACTGGCCTTTGCCATTAAAGCGGTACAACGATTGGATGAAGCACTGAACCGGGCCGATTTAATAGGCGCTATGTCGTTAGAAGGACTAATGGGTTCGGCAAGACCGTTTGACGCCCGCATCCACGCTTTACGTCCGTTTAAAGGCACCAGGTACGTTGCCGACAGACTGTTTACGTTGTTGGATGGATCGGAGATCAATTCATCGCACGCTAACTGCGATAGGGTGCAAGATCCCTATTCCCTTCGTTGTATGCCGCAGGTGCACGGCGCATCCCGCAATGCCTGGCTGCATTTAAAAGAGCTTACCGAGATCGAACTTAATTCCGTTACCGATAATCCGGTTATTTTTAATGCCGATGATACCATTAGTGGAGGAAATTTCCACGGGCAGCCTTTGGCACTACCGCTTGATTACGCCACTGTTGCAGCTGCCGAGTTAGGCAATATTGCCGATAGGCGCTGCTATCTCATGAGCGAAGGACGTTACGGTTTGCCTAAATTACTTACGCTCGATGCCGGTTTAAACTCCGGCTTAATGATCCCGCAGTATACTACCGCGGCCCTGGTTACCGAAAATAAAAGCCTTTGTTTCCCTGCCAGTGCCGATAGCGTGCCTACCTCATTGGGGCAGGAAGATCACGTATCCATGGGATCGGTAAGCGGGCGCAAACTGCACCAGGTGATCGATAATCTGGAATATATCCAGGCCATCGAACTGCTTTACGCTACACAAGCTATGGATTTTCGTAGGCCGCTTAAATCAACCCTGGTTATTGAGGCCCTGCATGAAAAGGTGAGGCAACATGTGCCACATATACTGGACGACCGCATTTTTTCTGAGGATATCAGCAACCTGCACCAACTAATTACCGACGGTTCATTTTTAGCCACCGCCGGGGATGCAGCCATTAAAAACAATATAAAGCTTAGCCATGACGAGTTCGGAATTTATTAAAACCTATGCCAACCACCCGGTGTACAGAGCACCCCGCGGCATGCAGCTGCACGCCAAAAGCTGGCAAACCGAGGCGCCTTTAAGGATGCTGCTTAATAACCTGGATGGCCAGGTTGCCGAAAATCCCGACGAACTGGTGGTTTACGGTGGCATTGGCCAGGCGGCCCGTAACCCCGAAGCATTAAGAAAAATCATTGAGATTTTGCTGGAGTTGGATGAGCATCATTCACTGTTGGTACAGTCGGGCAAGCCGGTGGGAATTATCCGTAGCCATCCCGAAGCGCCCCGGGTTTTGATAGCCAACAGCAACCTGGTACCCGCATGGGCCAACTGGGAGCATTTTAATGAACTTAGGGCGAAAGGCCTCATGATGTATGGCCAAATGACGGCCGGCAGCTGGATTTACATTGGCACTCAAGGTATTTTACAAGGCACCTATGAAACCTTTGTAGAGTGTGGCAACCAACATTTTAACGGAGACCTTACCGGTAAGCTAATCGTAAGCGCCGGCATAGGCGGTATGGGCGGCGCGCAGCCACTGGCAGCGACCATGGCCGGTAGCGTATTTTTAGGTGCCGATGTTGATGTAACCCGGATTCAAAAAAGATTGGATTCTCAATATATCGATAGGATGACCGACTCCTATGAGGAGGCTATTGCCTGGGTTAAGGAAGCCATCGCCAAAAAAGAGACCCTTTCTGTAGGTTTGGTAAGCGATGCGGGTGATATGTTGGATAGACTGTTGAAAGACAATATCATCCCCGATGTATTAACCGACCAAACATCGGCACATGACCCGTTAAACGGTTACATACCTAACGGCTTGTCGCTAAGCCAAGCTGCAGAGTTACGCAATGCCGATGCGGTGGAATATAAACGCCGGTCATTAAAAAGCATGGCCCGGCATGTAGGGCTGATGCTTGAGCTGCAAAAACGCGGCGCTATTACTTTTGATTATGGCAACAACCTTCGCGAGTTTGCCCGGCAGGGTGGCGAACAGGATGCCTTTAACTTTCCGGGTTTTACGCCAGCCTATATTCGTCCGCTGTTTTGCGAGGGGAAAGGACCTTTCAGGTGGGTAGCCTTGTCCGGTGATCCGGAGGATATTTATACCACCGATAAGGCGCTGATGGAGTTATTCCCCGAGGATAAACCGCTGGCCAAATGGTTGACCAATGCACGCGAAAAAATCTCGTTCCAGGGTTTACCTGCCCGCATTTGCTGGCTGGGTATGGGCGATAGGGAAAAGGCCGGATTGTTGTTTAACCAATTGGTGAGAACAGGAAAAGTAAAAGGCCCGATAGTGATCGGCCGAGATCATTTGGACTGCGGCTCGGTAGCATCGCCCAACCGCGAAACCGAATCAATGAAAGATGGCTCAGATGCCGTATCCGACTGGCCATTACTAAACCTCATGGCCAATGCTTCTGGCGGAGCTACCTGGATTTCGTTTCACCATGGCGGCGGGGTAGGCATGGGCTACTCGCAGCATGCCGGCATGGTAGTGTTAGCGGATGGAACAGACCGCGCGGCAACTTGCTTAAGTAGGGTTTTATATAATGATCCGGCGATGGGGATTTTCAGGCATACCGATGCAGGGTATGATAAGGCCGAGGAATGGGCGGATAAGTTTGGATTGAAGGTTTGGTAGATGGTCGGAATCAGAATTTACAGAATTTAAGAATTAACAAGGTGCAAGCAATAAAAAACATTCTGAGAATTAACTAATTCTGTAAATTCTGATTCTGACAAAAGAAAGAGGTTATGAAAAAACTAATAGGTCCATTCACACAAATACTACCACTTACAGATTTACCTGTCAAGGGCAGTCTGCGGGACGAGCAACTGCACATCATCCCAAATGGAGGTGTGTTAATTGATGATGGGTTGATCCTTGCTGTGGATGACTTTGAGAGGCTCAGAAAAGCCAATCCATCGGCACAAATAGAAGAAATTACCGGCGATAGCGTTTTGCTGCCGGGTTTTATTGATTGCCATACGCATATCTGTTTTGCGGGTAGTCGTGCAAAAGATTATGCCATGCGCAACAGCGGTAAATCCTACCTGGAAATCGCGCAATCGGGCGGTGGTATCTGGGATTCGGTTACGCAAACCCGCGCTGCCGATGAAGCTGTTTTAGCCGATTTGTTGCTAAAACGTGTACAGCGCCACTTGGCCGAGGGGGTAACCACCATCGAAATAAAAAGCGGCTATGGTTTGAGTAAAGAAGCCGAGTTAAAGCAGTTAAGAGTGATAAAAGCAGTGGCTGATAAAACTACCGCCAGTTTAATATCTACCTGCCTTGCCGCTCATATGTTGCCTAAGGATTTTGATGGAACACACCAGGATTATCTGAAATATGTATTGAACGATTTGCTCCCGGTAATTAGGCAGCAAAGTTTAAGCAACCGTGCTGATATTTTCATAGAGCAAAGCGCTTTTAATACCAGCGACGCGCTGAACTATCTTGCCAAAGCCAAACATCAGGGCTTCGAGGTTACGGTACACGCCGATCAGTTTACTACCGGCGGAAGTGAGGTAGCTGTTAAAGCCCGTGCTGCGTCTGCAGATCACCTGGAGGCCAGCACAGGTTATGAAATAAATTTGCTGGCTAATTCTGATACGGTAGCCGTAACTTTACCGGGCGCGTCTTTAGGTTTAGGTATGCCATACGCGCCTGCCCGAAAGTTGCTGGATGCAGGGGCTTGCCTGGCCATAGCCAGCGACTGGAACCCCGGATCGGCACCAATGGGCGATCTTTTGATGCAGGCCGCTGTTATGGCCGCCGCCGAAAAATTATCGGCCGCTGAGGTATTTGCAGGCCTCACAAGCCGTGCAGCACAGGCGCTAAAACTAAACGACCGCGGTACATTAACCAAAGGAAAGCTTGCCGATATTCAAGCCTATCCATGTGCCGATTACCGGGAGATACTGTACATGCAGGGCAAATTGAAACCCGCAATTGTATGGGCTGCTGATTTGAATTGATTAAGATGATTCCGTTGATCTTACAAAGTGATGAGACCAATGATTAATGACTAATGACCAATGACAAAACTAATTGAATGCGTACCCAATTTTAGCGAAGGTGTAAACCTTGATATTATTAAACAGATCACCAACGAGGTTGAATCGGTTGAAGGTGTGAGGCTGTTAAATGTTGATCCCGGCAAGGCCACTAACCGTACGGTAGTAACTTTTGTGGGGGAGCCTGCGCAAGTGATTCAAGCGGCTTTTTTGGCTATAAAAAAAGCCGGCGAGTTGATTGATATGAGCAAACAAAAAGGAGAGCACCCACGGATGGGGGCTACAGATGTTTGTCCGCTGATTCCGATTAGCAATATTACTATGGAAGAAACAGCAGAGTACGCGCGTCTATTGGCTAAGCGGGTAGGCGAGGAGTTGCAGATCCCGGTTTATTTATACGAGAACGCGCAGGCTGATAAACGCCGTAGCAACCTATCGGTGATTAGGGCGGGGGAATATGAAGGCTTTTTTAAGAAGATAAAGCTGCCGGAATGGGCACCGGATTTTGGTCCTGCGGAGAATGACGTTAAGCGGGGCGCAACCGTTATTGGCGCCCGGGATTTTTTGGTGGCCTACAATGTAAACTTAAACACTACCTCAACCCGCCGGGCCAATGCTATTGCTTTTGACGTACGCGAGGCGGGCCGTACCCTGCGTGAAGGCGACCCGGTAACGGGTAAAATTGTAACCGATGAGCATGGCAAAGCCAAAACAATTCCCGGTTCTTTAAAATCTGTTAAAGCCATCGGCTGGTATATAGAAGAGTATGGTGTGGCGCAAATCTCCATGAACCTCACCAATATCGAGGTTACGCCCGTGCATAAAGCTTTTGATGAAGTATGCACTAAGGCCAATGAGCGTGGCATCCGCGTTACGGGTAGCGAACTGGTGGGGCTTATCCCCTTGAAGGCGATGCTGGATGCAGGCAAATATTTCCTGCGCAAACAGCAGCGCTCTGTTGGGGTGAGCGAAAAGGAATTGATCAAAATTGCCATTAAATCCATGGGACTGGATGAGCTTGGTCCATTTATTCCCGGAGAACGGATTATTGAATACCTGTTAAAAGATAAGGCTGATAGTAAGCTTATCAGTATGAGCCTTACTGATTTTGCAGATGAGACCGCAAGCGAAAGCCCTGCACCGGGCGGTGGTTCTATTTCGGCTTATATAGGTTCGTTAGGCGCGTCGCTGGCTGGGATGGTAGCCAATTTGAGTTCGCACAAAAAAGGCTGGGACAGCCGCTGGCTGGAGTTTAGCGATTGGGCCGGGAAAGCCCAGCAATACAAAAATGAACTGCTGAGTTTGGTGGATTTGGATACCAGGGCTTTTAATAAGATCATGGAATCATTCAGCCTGCCAAAAGCCACTGACGAAGAAAAAGCTGCCCGTGACAAAGCCATTCAGGATGCTACTCGCTATGCCATTGAAGTTCCGTTTAAGGTGATGGAAACAGCCTTGAGTAGTATGGAGGTGATCAAAGCGATGGTTGAAATTGGCAACCCCAACTCTGTAACCGATGCCGGCGTAGCCGCGCTTTGCGCCCGTACCGCCGTGCTTGGCGCTTTCATGAATGTGAAGATCAATGCATCAGGTTATAAGGACAAAGATTACGTAGTCGATATTATTTACCGTGGCAATGAGATAGAAAGGCAGGCGATTGCTTTAGAGGCAGAGATTATTGAGTTGGTGAATGGCAAGATAGGGGTATAAAAACTTAAACCTATTCAGCCAGTTGATATTCTTTAATTAACGCCGAAGCAGGAATATGAAGTAATTCACTAAATTTTCTGATCATCGTTAAAGACAGGGCCTGTTTGTAATTTAATACCTTACTAACGGTGCCCTTATCACCATATTCTTTTGCCAGGTCTGAAGATTTATAGCCAAAATCTTCCATCCGGATTTTAATTAATTCAATCGGGTCTACCTCAGGTAAATCGCTGTGTGATTTTTCGTATTCCGAAATGAGAAGGACAAGCAATTGCTTTTCTTTATGCTCTTCAGAATTTTTCTCAGAACGCTTAACTTTTTCATAGCGTTCAAGCGCCCGATTATAATCTTCTTCGGTTTCTATTATGAACCACTGTGGTTTTGTCATTGTATTTAAAAGTTGATTTCCTTTCTGGGATTAAAGAAGCCTTTTATGCAATTAAAATTTCGGACACATATTTGTATATGACTCTTCTCCATGATGCCTGCCCCTGGAAAAGCTGCTCCTCCTTCTGTAAATACACCTCTTGTGGAATCAAATTTCTTAAATCCGCTGTAACCTTTTTTTGCTAAATCTTCTTCTATTTGAGTCCCAATTTTACTATGCATAAACTCAATAGTTTTGCAATCTAAAATTCGAAGTAATTTATCCTTATTTAGATCTTTAACGTGATCGATGTTTTCTGGAAGTTTCATACCTGCGTTTTTATACTCCTCTTCCATTATAGAATAGTAATATTGAATCATCCTGATAAATTTAGAATCCAGAAAATCGCAACATTGCCCAAGTTGAATAACCGCACCGATAACTGTTGGATTTGCGATCTTTCCTCTTGATTTTTTCTGCTGTGCCCATTCCATGGCCCTTACCGCATTATTTTCCCAGAAATACAAACCATGGCCGAGCCAATCGTAGTCTTCGGTACTGATTTTGATGTCGTCGGGTTGATTAATAAGTTTGTTTGCTACACTTACGTCACAACCGTGAAATCCAATAAGAATATTTGGCCTTACATCATACATAAATTGAGTTAGGCTTCTGCCTCCTCAAGATTGCTATATACTTTCATGAATTTGCCCTTTTTGGTCAGGATACCTGCCTTATTAAGGGAAAGAATAGCTTCTTTTTTTGACATGTGTTTTGCTTCTTCCAATTTTATTTTGGCAAGCTCAATTAACATTTCTATGTCTTTATCACTCATATTCATTACGATTATAATCAAATATAATCAGATTAATTCAAATGATAAAACTGTTTTAAAAACGGCGATGGATTTTACCCCATCGCCGTTTATCATTCGTACTGCTATGAACCATTAAAATGATCCATGAACCAATAAACTTAAAACCTATACCGTACAAACGCCTCAATAGCCTCGTACTCTGCCAAACCTAACTGATCGTATTTTTTAGCGGTTTCGCTCGTTCTGTCTTCGGCCCTCACCCAAAACTCCCTGGCGTCATCCCCCGGGAAAACCGGACGATCTTTTTGCGACTGGTGTTTGAAGATGGCGTTACGCTTACGGATCACCTCCTGAGGCGATAGTGGTACCGCCATTTCAATTTCGTGTGTAGGGAACTCATGCCATGCACCACGGTACATCCATAACCAGCAATCTTTAACCCATTCTTCGGTTTCCTTTAAACGGGCAAGGGCAGCCAGGATAATGTTGAAACAAACCAGGTGTGTTCCGTTAGGGTCGGCAAAATCGCCGGCAGCGAAGATCTGCTGCGGTTTTATTTTTTGCAACAGATCGATAGTTAACTGGATATCTTCCTCGCCAACGGTGTTCTTTTTGGTTTTGCCCGTTTCGTAAAAAGGCAATGCCATAAAGTGGATATTGCTATCCGGCAGACCAGCATAACGCGCTCCCGAGATGGCTTCTGTTTTACGGATAAACCCTTTCACATTACGGATCTCGCGGGTATCAATCTGGTTAGGCTGTTTCTGCGGGAAAAACGCGCGCATCTCTTCGTATAGTTTAGCCAAATGCCCGCTGTCTTCACCAATGCTGTTGGTAAAATCAATAGCAAACTCCATGTAACGCAATACATCATCATCCCAAACGGCGGTATTGCCCGATGTTTGGTAAGCTACGTGTACATCATGCCCCTGGTCAACCAGTCGGATAAATGTTCCACCCATCGAGATCACATCATCATCCGGGTGCGGAGAGAAAATGATCGAACGTTTTTTGGCAGGTAAAGCGCGTTCCGGGCGTTGAGAATCGTCCGCGTCGGGCTTGCCACCCGGCCAGCCGGTGATGGTATGCTGTATCTGGTTAAATATATCAATGTTGATGTTATAAACCGGACCTTGCTCAACCGCAAGCTGGGCCATACCATGGTTGTTATAATCTTCTTCGGTTAATTTCAATACCGGTTTACCAATGGTATCAGCTAACCAGATCACCGCTTTCTTTTTCAGGATATTATCATCCCATGAGCAATCTTTTACCAGCCATGGGGTATCAAAACGGGTAAGTTCAGATGCCGCGTCTTCGTCCAATACAAATTCTACATTATCTGATAATTGCAAATAAGTAGCAGGTACTTCACCGGATATTTCACCTTCCACCGCTTTTTTAACGATGGGGGCTTTTTTGGCGCTCCAGGCCATCAGGATAATTTCACGTGCTTTAAAAATGGTACCAATACCCATGGTGATGGCTTTGGTAGGCACATTGGCTTTGCCACCAAAATCGCGGGCGGCATCACTGCGGGTAAGGTCATCTAAGGTAACCAGTCGGGTGCCCGAGTTTGGAGCCGATCCCGGTTCGTTAAAACCGATGTGACCGGTACGGCCGATGCCTAACAGTTGAAAATCCAAACCACCTAATTCTTCAATCTGGCGTTCGTATTCTAAGCAGAAGGCAGCTACTTCATCTTTATCTAAAGTACCATCGGGGATGTGTACGTTGGCTTTATCAATATCAATATGGCTAAACAGGTTCTCGTACATGAAGGTAACGTAGCTTTGGGCAGCATCCGGCTTCATAGGGAAGTATTCATCCAGGTTAAAGGTGGTTACGTTTTTAAAAGACAGCCCTTCTTCTTTGTGTAATCTTACCAGTTCGGCATAAACCTTAATTGGCGTAACGCCTGTTGCCAGGCCAAGCACGGCTTGTTCGCCTTTGCTTTGCTTATCACGAATCAGGGTGGCAATCCTGCCAGCTACTGCCAGTGATGCTTCCTGCTGGTTGCCATAAACGCTTACCGGCAGCTTCTCGTACCGGGTTTCTTCCAATAAATTTAATCGGGCCATAATTTTTAAGAACCTGTGTTATAGATATGTTGAAATAAAAAAAGATCGTATACAAAAAACCCCCGCCGAAACGAGGGTTTTATCAAACCAATTAACAAAACTGTTTTAACCTCACCGACATAAGGCTAAAATGAATTTTATTTAATAACAAGTTGTGCATTACATTACAAACATAATAAAACTAATTTTCAATTAAAAGAACTTTTTAAATTATTTTAATAAGTATTTTTAATTGAAAAAAAGAGCTCCTGATGGGCAGGAACTCTGATCTAACCAATTATAAAACATAAATATGAGAAGAGAAGAGATGCAGGGGACAGAATCGAACCATCCGCTCACCGCCAGCCGGTACCTGCTTTGTAGTTGTTAAATGCACCCATTTATAAACTATCTGCTGCAAATATATAATTAATTCTATTAAATCTATGTATTTAGTAGAATTAATTAAAAAATAATCTTCTTCCATTGCTTTTTTCATTATTTGGCAACAGCGCCCGCCATTTTTAAGGGTTCGTCGATACAAAATTCCGCTCTATCGACACTTGTGGTATTAACTGCATTTAAATTAAAAACTTGCCTTAGTTGATAGTAATTAAAGGTTTAACATCAACCTGCTTTTTCGTTTACCCATTAAAATCAATTTTATGATTATCCTACTTTGCGGATTATCCGGCGCCGGCAAAACAACACTTGCAAAAAAAGTGAAGAACAGGCTTGAGCGTGCTGGCCAGCTAACAGAAATAATTGACGCCGACGAATACCGGCAGGAGCTTTTTCCTGACCTGAGGTATTCAAAGGCCGATAGGTTTGAAAACGTGCGCCGACTGGGTTTTGTTGCGGGTAAATTTAGCAACCACGGCATTATTACCATCATTAGCGCCATAATGCCCTACGAAGCTATGCGCCAGGATTTACTTAACACCTACGATGATGTTAAGGTAGTACATGTTGATTGCCCTTTAAGTATTTTAAAAGCACGGGATACCAAAGGGCTTTATTACCGTGCCCAGCTACCGGCCAATGATCCGCAAAAGCTTACTAACCTAACCGGCGTAAGTGATCCCTTTGAAGCACCTAACCAACCACACCTTTATATTAATACCTATGCCTATGATGTTGCCGAATGCACCGGCAGGTTACTGGCATTTATTGAATACCAACGCTTTTTATCAAAACAGCGTCCTGTTGCCTGTTAATCAATAACGTTTTAAAAACAACATTAAATTAAACATTATGCAACCTCAAACATTAATCATCGCCGGCATGCACCGCTCAGGCACATCTTTAATCACCAATTGGCTTAGTCGCTGTGGTCTGGAAATAGGCGAACGCCTGGCCGAAGGCAACGCGGGCAATGTTGACGGGCATTTTGAAGATGTGGAGTTTTTAAAGCTGCATGAAGAGATATTGAATAACAACAGCCTGGATATTTCGGGCCTGGTTGATGCTAAAAAAATAGCGCTTTCGCCCTACCAGCTGGCTAAGTTGGAGAGCATCATCAGCATAAAACAACAATTGTATGAGCAGTGGGCCTGGAAAGATCCGCGCACCTGCTTGTTTTTGGAAACTTACTCTAAACTACTACCCGGCGCAAAATACCTGGTGATCATGCGCGATTATAAGGCTGTAATAGGTTCGCTTTTGAAAAGGGAGTTTGCCTATGTAGACAGGAAATACATGGCCCGCGGCTACTTTTCAAAACTGGTTTGGAAACATTTAAGGCGTAAAGGAAGGAAAGAAAAGTTTTATACCGAACATGCCGAAACATTTTTAAAAGTTTGGATAAACTACAATGAAGAGATCCTAACAACGCTTAAAAAACTCCAGGCAGATGATTACCTGGTTATCAACTATGAACTGTTACTGCAAAAAGACCAGGAAGTAATTGACTTTTTAAAAGATCACTGGAAATTTAATTTAAACTACTTTGATTTTGGCCAGGTGTATAAACAAGGCCTCATGAGTGCCACGCACGAAATTGAACAATACGTTAGCGCCAAAACTTTACTTGTAAAAGCGCAATACCTTCAACTGCGTTTAAACCATTACGTACGCATGTAGATGTGCAAATGTGCAGATTTCAGATGTGCAAATGATTTTTTTGTCTGAACCAGGATTAAGCAGATTTTAAGATTTTGATGGTCTATTGTAATTAACCATGCAAGTAAAAATCAAAAAAATCTGATTAATCCGTTTAACCCCGGTTCAGAGAATCCATCTGCACATCTGTTAAGTCATCTGCATATCTGCACATTTGAAATCTGCACATCTGTAATCTGCCGCTTATTTTTTATCTTTACCCATCCAAAACTTTTTTTGAGTATACAATGAGTGAAGATCTGAACGCAAACGAGATACCAGCAAATAACGAAGATAAATTACACAACGTTACCTCACTCGACGGGTTATACGAAAACTGGTTTCTTGACTATGCCTCTTACGTAATACTTGACCGTGCCGTACCGCACATCAACGATGGTTTAAAGCCGGTACAACGCCGTATCCTGCACTCCCTTAAGGAGATGGACGATGGGCGTTTCAACAAAGCGGCCAACGTAATTGGTAACACCATGAAATATCACCCGCACGGTGATGCATCTATTGGTGATGCCATGGTACAAATAGGGCAAAAAAACCTGCTCATAGATTGCCAGGGTAACTGGGGCGATCCGGTAACCGGCGACTCGGCAGCCGCTCCGCGTTATATTGAGGCACGTTTATCAAAGTTCGCGCTCGATGTTGTTTTTAATCCCGATACCACCATTTGGCAGGCCAGCTATGATGGCCGTAATAAAGAACCTATTACCCTGCCCGTAAAGTTCCCGTTGCTGCTGGCCCAGGGTGCCGAAGGCATAGCGGTAGGTTTGGCTACCAAAATATTACCGCACAACTTTATTGAACTCATTGATGCGTCGATAGGCGTGCTGCAAGGCGTCCGTCCGAATATATTGCCCGACTTCCCTACAGGAGGTATGGCCGATGCTTCGTTATACAACGAAGGACAGCGTGGCGGCAAAGTACGTGTACGCGCTAAAATTGTAGAACGCGATAAAAAAACATTGGCTATTACCGAAATTCCGTTTACTACCACAACCGGTAGTTTAATTGATAGCGTAATATCTGCCAATGATAAGGGCAAGATCAAAATCAAAAAGATTGAAGATAATACCGCCCAAAATGTAGAGATCATTATTCACCTGGCACCCGGTATCTCGCCCGATGTAACTATCGACGCGTTATATGCCTTTACCGATTGCGAGGTTTCCATATCGCCCAATACCTGCGTAATCCAATCAGATAAGCCCCGCTTTATGAGCGTGAACGATATGCTTACCGAAAGCACATTTTTCACCAAAGAACTGTTAAAACAGGAACTGGAGATCAGGCTGAAAGAACTGATGGAGAAGATCTTCTTCAGTTCCTTGCTTAAAATATTTATACAAGAGGGGATGTACAAACACCCCGACTACGAAAGCTCTGGTAATTTTGAAACGGTGTTAGAAGTGCTGAACCGCTTGTTTGAGCCTTTCTTCCCGCAGTTTTACCGCACCATAATGCCCGAGGATTATAAAAAGCTTATTGATAAACCAATGAGCAGCATTACCCGCTTTGACGTTAAAAAGGCGGATGAGCAGATGAAGGCCCTCGAAAACGAAATTAAACAGGTAAAACATCACCTTAAACACCTTACCGATTATACCATTGCCTGGTTTGAAAAACTAAGGGAAAAGTATGGTAAGGACCGTGGCCGTAAAACCGAACTGCGCACTTTTGATAAGGTTGAAGCCGCCCAGGTAGCATTGGCAAACATTAAGCTATATGTTAACCGTGCCGATGGTTTCATCGGTTCTGGCTTAAAGAAAGATGAATCTGTAGAATACGTGGGCGATTGCTCGGATATCGACGAGATCATTATTTTCCGGTCGGATGGTAAGTGTATCATCACTAAGGTACAGGATAAGGTTTTTGTGGGTAAGGATATCATCCACGTAGCCGTATTTAAAAAGAATGATGAGCGTACCGTTTACAACATGATCTACAAAGATGGTGAAAGCGGTATAGCGTATATCAAACGCTTCTCGGTAGTTGGCGTAACCCGCGATAAGGAATATGACCTTACCAAGGGCACCAAAGGCACAAAAACACTATATTTTACCGCCAACCCTAACGGCGAGGCCGAAGTTGTTAACGTGCAGCTTAAACCACACTCCAAATTGAAAAAGCTTCAGTTTGATGAGGATTTTGCATCAATAGCTATTAAGGGCCGTGGCTCTATGGGGAATATCATTACCAAGTACCCTGTTAAAAAAATCCTGCTGAAAAGCAAAGGTGTATCTACATTAGCCGGGCGTAAAATTTGGTACGATGATATCCTGAAACGATTGAATGCCGATAGCCGTGGTAAATACCTTGGCGAATTTGATGGCGACGACCGTATCCTCACCCTAATGAGCAACGGTATTTATGAGCTTAGCAATTTCGACCTCAATAATCATTTTGATGATAAAATGATTTTGATAGAGAAGTACGATGCCCAAAAGGTTTTCTCGGCTATTCACATTGATGGCAAGTCGAAAAACTACATGGTGAAACGTTTCATATTTGAAAACATCGCCCTTGGTAAACAGGTAAGTATTATTAGCGATGAACCGGGATCAAAATTAGTGTTCATTGCCAAAAGCAACCAGCAGTTTAGCGTGGTGCAATTACGGGGTAAGGAACAAACCCCCGAAACCATCGAAGTAAACATTGCCGACCTGATAGATGTAAAAGGGATGAAAGCGATGGGTAACCGATTATCGCAACTGCCTATCAAATCTGTTGAATTGATTGTTACCGAAGAGCCGGTTGAAGAACCAACTGAAACAGAACCGGAAATTGATGAGGCTATAGACACCGAAGACGCAAGTACAGATGAACCTGCAGCCGATGAACCGCCGATATCCACGCCGCCAAAAGCGACCGCAGAGCCAAAAGCACCAGATGTAGCGCCAACACAACCGTCAGCAGAGCAACCCGCGCCAACGCCACCCAAAAAGGTTGATTTTGAGATCACCAACCCCGACGATATTGATATGAAGGATAACGGGCAGTTAGGGTTGTTTTAATATGATTAGGGCATCGGTATTGTAAAATCAGGTGGCATTTGAAAGTATATCGCATGGTGTAGACGACTCACCCCGACGAGGTTGCGCCCGTCTTCCCCTCTCTCCGACTGCGTCGCATAGAGGGGCGGGAAATAAAAGAAAATGGTTTAACCCTCTATGCGGCTTTAGCCGGAGAGAGGGTCGGCCAGCGAAGCGCTGCCGGGGTGAGTCGTCGCCAGCGTTCAAACCAGCCTCATTCTGGTAAAAAGATTAAGCCATCGGTAAATACCGGTGGTTTTTTGTTTATACAGCATTATATGCCTACCTGAGTTATAAAACATACCTATAAATGATAAAATATTGCCTACGAATGCGTCATTTTTTTATTTTTGGGTAACTTATCCTTTTAAAGCTTTGTGAACTATGAGTATGCTCTTCGGCGGCGGTAGCTATTATTATCTTATCTTAATTTTGGAAGCCTTTTGTATTATCCATTGCATACGTCGGGGTACCCAGCAAAAGTGGCTTTGGATGTTGATTGTGCTACCCATTGTAGGTTGCTGCATTTATATCTACTCAGAAATACTGACTAACCGTTCTACCCTGCGCATGCCCAAAGTTGATGTTGGGGCGGTACTTAACCCCGGCATTAAACTTAAACGCCTGGAAGATGAATTACGCTTTACTGATACCTTTGCCAATAAAATAAAATTAGCCGATGCCTACCTTGAAGCCGGCTTTACTGATAAAGCCGTAGAGATATACCAAAACAGCCTCACCGGTGCCTTTGCCGAAAATGAACACGTACTGGCACAACTGATAGTAGCCTACTCCGAGCAGGGCAGGTACGAGGAAGTGATCCCTATTGCCAAAAAGTTGTATAAACTCCCCCAGTTTCCGCGTTCAAAAGCGCATATAGGTTATGCTATGGCTTTAGAAAATACTAATCACGTTGATTTAGCCGAAGCCGAATTTAAGCTGATGAAGGGCCGGTATTCCTATTTTGGTCCAAGGTACGAGTACGGTATGTTTTTGGTACGGCAGGGCCGGGATCAGGATGCCTACCAAATATTTTCCGATATCCTTAACGAAGAATCGCAATTAAGTTCCATGGAGCGCAAGGCAAGCAAGCAATGGTTTGGCAAAGCCAAGGATGAGTTAAAGAAGTTACCAGCGCAGAAATCGGCGTAAGGGGAAGGCTTATTATCCCCAATGTCATGCCGAACTTGTTTCGGCACCCCACTTGCTAAGTGTACTTCATGTGGGCGACCCGTACTGTGCGGTCCTGAAACAAGTTCAGGATGACTTCAGGTTTTGAAATCTCCCAAACCCGTCCGTCCGCCACCAGATACCCGCTACCTTACGGACAGCGCCCCTTAGCCTATAAACTTATAAAAAACGGTGCTTCAAAAACGTGGCCTACGCCTAATTTTTGGATGGCTTCTTTGTGTTTAATATCTTTTTGTTCGCCTTCGGTATCGGCGCAGCCTAACCAGGGTTCAATGCACACAAAATCGGCACCGGGTTTGGCCCATATGCCCAGGTAATTGAAATGAGGGAACTCTACCGATAACGACTGATCGTGCTTATCGCTTTTGATGGTGATCATTCTTGATGATAGGTTTTTAAACACCAACGCATCGGCATCAAATAAATGACGGGTTAGCTGTAGCCTGTTTTTGGGAGTTGGTACAGGGTGACTTTCACCGGTAAAGAAGCCATCTGCCGATAGCAGGTCTGTTTCCAGGTGCTCATCGGTTTCAAACTCCAGGTAATAATCTTCGTAACGTTCGCCCTTGTTAAATGGAACATTAAATGCCGGGTGCGCGCCTACAGAAAAGTAAATGGTTTTTTTATCGAGGTTGATTACTTTGTAGGTAATTCTTAAAGAGTTATCTATAAGGGTATATAAAACCTGGTAATCAAATTTAAAGGGATAAACCTTCAAGGTATTATCGCAATTGGGTAACGAGAAAGTGGCAGATACCTCATCGGCATTCAGCAAAACAAACTCCGATTGCCTTGCAAAACCATGACGGCTCATGGCATACTTTTGTCCATCAACCAGCAATTCGTTGTTAATTAAGCCGCCTACTACCGGGAAAAGGTTGGGCGCGTGCCATGGCCATACGCTGGCATCGGCCTGCCATATATGTTCAACGCCTGTTGCTTTATCAATCAATGAACTTAACTGGGCACCCTTGGTATCGATGTTTACTTTCAGGTATTCATTTTCAATGGTAGTCATGGTTACAGCTATTTTGTAAGAACCCGAAGTTAGGCATTTGTTTGAATTTCAGAAATTACTTCAACTATACAATTTTCAATCCTGCTCATTCTTTATTTCTGTAAATTCTGATTCAGACAACCTTAATCATCATCCTCTTCCTTTTTAGGCTCCAATAGCACAAAGGCGCTGCGTTTAGGGGCGGGCATAATGGCCTTTTCGCCTTTAACAGATTTCCAAACTACCTCGTTCAAATCAATATCGGGCGCGGCATCTTCCTTGGCCAGGTTAAACATTTCAGACCGGCGGCTACTTTCGTTAACAGCCACGTTGCGTTGCTCTAAATCAACCTGTGGGGCTTTGGTAACGTATGGGCTAAAATCGGGCTTATTGGTAAAGCAATCAAACAAAGGCATGGCGGCAGCATCGTACTGGCTCATGGGGGGCAGGCCCAGAATAAGCTCCATGGTGCGCAGCACGCCCGATGTGGAGTACATGCCATGGATAACCTGGTTACGCTTCACATACGGCCCGGCAACAAACACAGGCGAGCGGTGTGCATCAACATGGTCGGGACCGTTTTGGGCGTCATCCTCCAAAATAAACACTACCGACTCTTTCCAGATCGAGCTTTTTGACAGGTGTTCTATAAACTGGCCTATAGCCTGGTCGTTATCGCCAACGGCTGCAATGGGCGATATAGCACCTTTGCGTTGCCCGCTGGTGTGGTCGTTGGATATGCGGATGGTATTAAAGCGGGGAACCGCGTTAATAGCTAATAACGAATCAAAATCATGCGCCCATATCTGGGTACGTTTAACATCTTTTACGGATAGATCAAAACCCGGTGATTGCTGACAAAAATGCCCTTCTAATGATTTGAGACTGGCTTTGCCCGGGTTGCCATCTGTTACAAATTCGCCGTAGGTGCGATAACTCAGGCCTGCGCGCTTGCAGTAATCCCATATAAAGCCATCGCGTGGGTAGGCTGCCTTGCGGGTTCCCTCAAAATCGTAATTGCCACCACGACCTCCGTAGCTGGTTGGCCAGGTTTTTTCCACAAAGTCGGTACCATAGGCGGCCATGCTCCAGTTGTGTCCGTCCGCGCTTACTTCCGCGTCTACATAAAAATTGTCTAACAGCACAAATTCGCTGGCTATGGCGTGGTGGTTGGGTGTTACCTTTTTGCCGAAGATGCACAGCGAGGTATCGCCGTTACCTTGTGGCATATCGCCTAAAACCTGGTCGTAAGTGCGGTTTTCTTTAATAATGTAAAATACATATTTAATAGGCGATTTTTCGCCTATACGCCTTGGTATGGGGTTGCCCGTTTCGCCGGCAGCGGTTTTTGCCTTGGCGCTGGTGAACGGCGTATTGGCATATACCTGTTTGGTAAAGGCCTTAAGCTGTACCGGGGTAGGCGTGCTGATAAACGATAAGGTACCCTTAAACAAGCCTCCTATGTATTGCTCTCTGCTGTTGGTAGCCCCCTGCTTATAACCGCTGTTATCGGTTTTAAGCACCGGCTGCGGGCCTTTAGGGTTAGCCATTGATGTAAAACCTTTACCGTTTGATACAATGATTTTTTTACCTAACATTTTAACGTTAGTAGGGTACCAGCCAACGGGTATGAAGCCCATGCTGCGGCTGCTGCCCGGTTTGCTTACATCAAATACGGCAAGGCAGTTATTATCGGCATTGGCAATGTACAATGTTTTTTCATCGGCAGATAATGCCAGGCCATTGGTGGTTGAACCCGTTAAGCGTGTAGGGAACAAAGCGGTGGCAATGTTCTCTAATATTTTGTGTGTAGCGGTGTTTATTACCGATACCGAGTTATCATTGGCGTTAGCCACGTAAAGGATAGTGCCTTTTTTGTTTAATAGCAATTCGTTGGGGTGGCTTTCGGTATTTAGGGTGATGAGCTTATCGGCAGTAATGTTGTAAATGCCCAGCTTATCGCCACCCCACAGGGAAATGTAAAGCGTTTTTTCATCAGGCGATAGGGTGCAGGCATAGGCCTCGGCAGGGAGTTTTACCGTTTTAAGGGTTTTGCCGGCGGTAGGGTCAACTATGTATAGCAGGCTATCCTCTTTGGTAACGGTGTACAGGCGGGTATCGGCTTTATTAACGGTGATGCCGGTTGGGCATACCTTGTTTTTGGGCCATTTGTTGGGTGCCAGCCTTATGGTATCTGGCTTGCCCAGTTTGTTGTTGGCTATATTGAAAACATAAATCCAGTTATCATTACCTCCCGATGCGTATAACTTACGCTCATTATGGCTAAAGGCCAGGCCATACCATGATTTGGCTACCACCTTTTCGTCCAACAGTTGTTCATTCTTTGGATCGATGAGTTGAACCGATTGCGTGCTTTGCCCGTTATTGGTAACAGCAAGCAATTTGCCCGATGCAGATAACTGAATGTTAAGAGGCAGATCGCCCAAAGGCAATGACGTACCCGCCGGACTCAACTTCCAGCCATTAGGTAACAATACCTGCTGGCTTTGTGCTATTTTGCCCGGTGTTTGGGCGCATACGGTTAATGACGATATGGCCAGCACAGCAAGGCCAGCTAAAAACTTTTGTTTCATGGTAAAACGATTGTAGTCAAAATTACATAATCGTTTCATGAAGATGGACGGTTTAACACAAACTTAATATGTAAGAATGTTGCTATAATCAAACACGTATGTCATTTCGACGAACAGTTGTGGGTAAAAGAAAGGGGTGAGGAGAAATCTTATACAACCTGCGTGTTCGCTTGTCGCTTATACAAGATTTCTCCTCACCCCACTGCTCGTGCCATCCCGCTGTTCGTCGAAATGACATGGGTTATATATTTACTTACTTCAGCAAATTCTTCCAGCTTACCTGCTCGCCAATGATTTTTTCTAAATCGGCGCTGGCAACGCGTTCCTGGGCCATGCTGTCGCGGTGGCGGATGGTTACGGTATCGTCTTCCAGGGTTTGGTGATCTACCGTGATACAGAACGGCGTACCTATGGCATCCTGGCGGCGGTAACGTTTACCAATGGCGTCTTTTTCCTCGTACTGTATGTTAAAGTCAAGCTTCAGGCGGTCCATAATTTCACGGGCTTTCTCTGGCAAACCGTCTTTTTTGGTAAGCGGGAAAATTGCCGCTTTAACCGGGGCCAGGCAA
This sequence comes from Mucilaginibacter flavus, assembly GCF_030409315.1. Taxonomy (GTDB): domain Bacteria; phylum Bacteroidota; class Bacteroidia; order Sphingobacteriales; family Sphingobacteriaceae; genus Mucilaginibacter; species Mucilaginibacter flavus. The sequence continues at coordinate 55,695 of NZ_JAUFPS010000043.1, forward strand.
GGGTGCAGGTGCAGCACGGTGCGGCTATCCTGTTTCTCGTCGGTGCTCAGGTCTTCTTCCTCAAAAGCGTTAATCATGGTTAACAGGAACATCCTATCCAAACCAATAGAAGTTTCCATAACATAAGGAATATAGTTGCCGTAAGGTTTGCCTGTTTCAGGATCAACCTCCGGATCAAAGTACTGCATTTTTTTGCCCGAGTATTGCTGGTGCTGGCCCAAATCAAAATCGGTACGGCTATGAATACCTTCTACTTCTTTAAAGCCAAAAGGGAACTCAAACTCAATATCAACCGCTGCATTAGCATAGTGGGCCAGCTTGGTATGATCATGATAGCGGTATTTAGCGGCATCGGTACCTAAAGCGAGGTGCCATTTAAGGCGGGCCGCTTTCCAGTATTCGTACCATTCCATTTCGGTACCGGGCCGTAAAAAGAATTGCATCTCCATTTGCTCAAACTCGCGCATGCGGATGATGAACTGGCGGGCAATAACCTCGTTACGGAAAGCCTTACCTATTTGCGCAATACCGAAAGGGATTTTCATCCTGCCCGATTTTTGCACGTTTAAATAGTTCACAAATATACCCTGCGCCGTTTCCGGGCGAAGATAAATGGTATCGGCATCATCGGCCACAGCGCCCATCTGGGTGCTAAACATCAGGTTAAACTGGCGTACATCGGTCCAGTTGCGGGTACCACTTACCGGGCAGGCAATTTCATGCTCAATAATCAGCTCCTTTAAACGTGGCAGGTCCTCATTTTTAAGGGCCTCGTCCATATCGTTTTGTAAGGCTTCGGCCTTATCGGTTTTGCCGTCTTTACTGTAACGTTCAATCTTATCCTCCAAAAGCTGATCGGCACGGTATCTTTTCTTAGAGTCCTTGTTGTCAATCATCGGGTCGCTAAAGCCATCAACGTGACCGCTCGCTTTCCAAATCTTAGGGTGCATAAATATGGCGCTGTCAATACCAACAATGTTTTCATGCATTTGCACCATAGCTTTCCACCAGTAGGTTTTAATGTTGTTCTTCAGCTCGGCACCATTTTGGCCGTAATCGTAAACGGCGCTTAAGCCGTCATAAATTTCGCTCGAAGGAAAAACAAAGCCATACTCTTTGGCATGCGATATTACATTTTTAAAAAGTTCGTCGGTTGATTTGCTCATAATAGGGGCAAAGATAGTTTTTTTGTTTATTTCGGATTTGGGAATTTCGATTTCGGATTTTGTCTGAATCAGAATTTACAGAATTTAGGAATTAACAGGACGCCATCGGGCATAAAACTTGCGAAGTTTTCAAAACTTCGCAAGTTTAAATATTCCGGAAATCCAAAATGGAGTCAAGAATCAAGATGGGAGTTTTTCCGTCAGCGATAATTACTAAATCAAAAATAATTCCGAAATCGAAATTCCCAACTCCGAAATATTAATGCTATTCGCTGCAATCCCTAACGCATAGCTTCAGTTATCCCAAAAGTGTCCGTCCGTCTGGAGAGCCCATGTTTTTGGTTATCTTTCGGACACTATGATTCATCTCTTTACCAATGGCTTTCTGATATTTTATTCTTTATTTTAAAGAATTTTCTGTATATTTGAAATAGGTGTTTTAAGTTTCATACAATGCCTGCTGTCCGCATGGTGTCCGGTTAATTGGATACCTCCGGACGGACAGACAGACAAGAGCGTTAATTACTGCTGTCCACATCTGTTTTAAAACTGTCTTACTCCCCCTGCGGACGGACACCACAAACCAACATATTCTACAGGCAGTATACATCCGTACACAGTCAAGGCCCTTAATATAAATAGGCTATTGGATGGGTATTTTTAAAAATCGTGGCAGATTTTTAAATTTTCATCGCAAAGAAAAAAATCAAATAGATTAATTATGATACCTAAGAAGCTGTTTGAAAACGACTAAATACAACTGCTATATTTTCAACCTCATTGCGAGTATTTAAATCCAGGGATTCTGAAAGTGGAAATGACGGAAAAGTTTGTCATCCTGAGGAACGAAGGATCTTCTTCGCCCTGCTAATTGCAGACTTTTATAGTGAAGAAGATTCTTCGTTCCTCAGAATGACAGGATGGAGAGGGTCGTTCTTGCATCATGTCCACCTTTAGAGTCTGCGGATTTTATAACTCGCAATGACGGCTTTTATACGTTTTTAAACAGCTTGTAAGGGTTTTTAAAAATGATTAATTAGATGAACAACCGCAGTGTTCCCAATCTTTAATCAACATGATAAAATAGTCCTTGCTCTTTTATCCAATAATCTTTGCTCCCCAAAGGTGTCCGTCCGCTTGCAGGTATCCATGGTTTTTGGACGAAAGTAAGTAAAAGCGGACGAAATCAAATCCTAACCAATAGAAAAATCCTTGCTCTTTTATCCAATAATCTTTGCTCCCCAAAGGTGTCCGTCCGCTTGCAGGTATCCATGGTTTTTGGATGAAAGTAAGTAAAAGCGGACGAAATCAAATCCTAACCAATAGAAAAATCCTTGCTCTTTTATCCAATAATCTTTGCTCCCAAAAAGTTTCCGTCCGTCCGCAGGTGACCATTACCTCCGGACGGACACCCACATCAGCTACAGGTTTATCATCAGCATAATAACTAACCTATATGTTAACCACATGTAAGTATTTATATGCCCTAAAACCAAATGCCTCAAAAAGCATTGTATTAATAGTTTAAATACACCGTATCATGGAAACCATTGTAAACATCATATCCGCCCAATACGTAACCCACAACGTTAAACAATTCAGGCTGCAAAAGCCGGCAGGATTTACCTTTACACCGGGGCAGGCCACCGAACTATCTGTTAACCACCCAGATTGGAAAGATAAAAAGAACCCTTTTACCTTCACCAGTTTGGCCCATGACCCATACCTGGAGTTCACTATTAAAATATACCCCGATAGCCCCGAAGGTGTTACCAACCAGTTAAGCAAATTGGTGCCTGGCGATGAGCTGATACTGCGTGATGCCTGGGGAGCTATTGAATACAAAGGTCCCGGTTACTTTATTGCCGGTGGCGCAGGTATTACGCCGTTTATAGCCATTTTGCGCGATTTAAATAATCAACGCAAGTTGGCTGGCAACAAATTATTCTTCAGCAATAAAACCGATAAGGATATCATTTTGGCCGATGAATTGAAAAGCATGCTTGGTCCCGACGCCGTATTTTTAATAAGCGGTCAAAAAGATAGCATCCACGATACCCGCCGCATTGACGAGGCCTTTTTAAAAGCCGAAGTAAGCGATTTTACCAAACACTTTTACGTTTGCGGCCCCGATGCTATGGTGGAGGAAATTAATGGGATTTTAAGTGGATTAGGTGCTGATGCTGATTCGGTAGTGTTTGAGAAGTAGGAGAGAAGTTCATGGATCATAGTTCATGGTTCATAGTATTTTAAACCTCTTGTGCAGCTGCCATGAACTATGCTCTATCACCGTGACCTAAATTCGCAGTTGCCATGAACCATCATCTATGAACCATGAACTAAAAAATAAATTCGAAATCCCCAATTCCGAAATTGTCTGTCCACTTGTCCAAAAACACTGGTCACCCCTAAGCGGACGGACACCTCGTTAAATTCCAAAATCAAAAAAATAAATCCGAAATCGAAATTCCCAATTCCGAAATACTCTTTACATTTACCGCCATGAGTATCCGGGTAGAAGCATTAACAAAAGTTTACGGCGAGCAAAAGGCGGTTGATGGTATCAGTTTTACGGCCGAGCCGGGGGTATTGGGCTTTTTAGGGCCTAATGGCGCGGGTAAATCAACCACCATGAAAATACTTACGGGTTTTATTCCGCAAACATCGGGCACGGCATCGGTGTGCGGTTTTGATGTGGTGAGCCAGTCGCTTGAGGTGCGCAAGCGCATCGGTTATCTGCCCGAGAGTAATCCACTTTACCTGGATATGTATGTAAAGGAGTCGCTGGCGTTTATAGCTGATATTCATAAAATAGCCGACCCTGAAGCCCGCATTGCCGAGGTGATTGAGCAAACCGGCCTCGGCCCCGAGCAGCATAAAAAGATAGGCCAGTTATCCAAAGGCTACCGCCAGCGTGTGGGGTTAGCCCAGGCCATTATTCATAACCCCGATGTGCTGATACTGGATGAACCAACATCGGGCCTCGATCCTAACCAACTGATAGGCATCCGCCAGTTAATAACAGATTTGGGGAAAACTAAAACCGTTATCCTATCTACCCATATTATGCAGGAGGTTGAAGCCGTTTGCGATAAGGTTATCATCATTAATAAAGGAAAAATAGTAGCCGATGATGCCTTGTCGGGCTTACGTAACAAGAACAATAACAGCACCCTTGAGCAAATATTTATAAGCCTTACTAATTGATATGATCAATTAATTACCTTATTTTCGAAGCCTAAAACCTTAAACAATATGAAAAAAACCTTACTCGCATTAGTCGTTTTAGTATGTGCTGCATTAACAAGTTATGCCCAGGTGCCTGGTGAAGGCGGTTCTGGTATGAGACTTAGCGGCGGCTTTGGCGTTGGCGCTACCATTGGCCACAACGCCAGCGATTACCCTGCTGCAACAGGAATTAATTTAAATTTAGAAATCCCCACGGGCGGCGATTTACCCTTAAGTATCATTTTAAAAACGGGTTATACTGGTTTTATATCGAAAAATGGCTACAGCACTGGCTACTCGGATGGTGTAAGTTATAGCTATGGGTCTATTGTATCGTTTGTTCCGGCGCAAATCGGTGCCAGGGTGTATGTAAACAAACTGTTTTTTGAGGCGGCCGCGGGCGCTTCATTCTGTGTCAATTCAGATCCATCGCAATACACCGGCAAAAAAACGGCGTTATTGGTAACCCCTGCAATAGGTTACGGTTGGCGTTTTGGCTACTCGGAAAAAATGGGCCTTGATTTAAGCCTGGCCTACGAAGCCCGCATTGAACCCACCCGTGAAACAACCACAACTTATGACGATGGCAGCGGTTCTACCGCCAGTATTACCTCCACAACTGGCGCGTACAACCAGGTAGCGCTTAAGGTGGCCTTTAGTTTCGGCTTATAATTTGCTTCGCGTCATTAGTCATTTCGCTTTGCTGTCATTAGTCATTTGCTTCGCGTCATTGGTCATTTCGCTTCGCTGTCATTAGTCATTTGCTTTGCGTCATTAGTTTTTATTTGAGAATTTTAAATCAACATCAGCAGAATCAACTTGCATTAATGACCAATGACCAATGACCAATGACCAATGACCAATGACCAATGACCAATGACCAATGACCAATGACCCAATGACTGCGAAGCAAATGACAGCGCAGCAAAATGACTCTTTGCTTTAGTATATTATTGTTGTAATTTCGGCGTTTCAGCATAAATATATCGCAGTGCTTAGCATCTTAAAAAAAGAAATAACATCATACCTCAGCTCGTTGGTGGCTTATGTTACCATCGGGGTATTTTTACTGGTATTGGGATTATTCCTGTGGGTTTTCCCGGATTCAAGTATCCTTGATTATGGCTACGCCGGTTTGGATAGCCTGTTTAGCACAGCCCCTTACCTTTTCATGTTCCTTATCCCGGCCATCACCATGCGTTCGCTGGCCGAGGAGCGTAAAGAAGGCACTTTCGAACTGTTGTTTACCCGCCCTTTAAGGGATTGGGAAATAGTGATAGGGAAATACCTTGCCTGCCTGCTTATTGTGCTTTTCGCGTTGTTACCAACGCTGGTTTACTATTTTTCGGTAAGTACATTGGGTACACCACAGGGTAATATAGATAGCGGGGCGGTTATTGGCTCCTACATCGGTTTGTTTTTATTGGGTGGCGCTTTCGTGGCGATAGGCATGTTCGCCTCATCCATCACCAAAAATCAGATCATCGCCTTTACAGTAGCCGTTTTCCTATGCTTCTTTTTCTACAGCGGGTTTGATTCCCTGAGCCAGCTTTTATCCCTACAGGAGTTTAACCTGCAAAGCCTGGGTATTACGGAGCATTATCAATCGGTAAGCCGTGGTGTGTTGGATACCCGCGATCTGGCCTACTTTTTATTGGTAGCAGCTTTTTTCATTTGGCTTACTTTATTTATTCTCATCAAACAAAGGCAAAAAAAGCTGCGTGGTACGGTCATATTCAGCTTACTATCACCTTTAATTTTCCTTGGGTTAATTTCGCAATGGGTTTTTACCCGGTTTGATTTTACTACCGAAAAACGCTTCACCATATCGCCCATTAGCAGGCATATTATGGATAGCCTGCAAAAGCCGGTTAAGGTTACCGTTTACCTGCAAGGCAGTGGTTTGCCCAGTGGTTTAAGGCATTTGCAAAGCGCTACCAAAGATATGCTGAGTGATTTGAAAGCTTACAGTCATGGCAATATCCAGTTTGAATTTATCGACTTGCTATCGTCTATCAAAAACCTGCCACAAGATAAACAAAAACAAACTTATGAGGATTTTGAAGCCAAAGGTGTAGTAGGTCAAAACCTCAGCTTTAAAACCGATGATGGCGTATCGCAAAAACTCATATTCCCCGAAGCGGTAGTAAAGGCGGGCGACAGGGAGATTGTGGTAAACCTTATTCAAACCCGCATAGGTTTATCAGATGATGAGCAGATCAACAACTCTATCCAGAATTTAGAATATGCTTTTTCATCGGCCATAAAAAAAGCTGTTAAAGGCGGCAAACCGCAAATTGGATTTACCGAAGGGCATCATGAGTTGAACGATGTGCAGCTTAATGATGCCATGAAATCATTATCAGATGGGTTTGAGGTTGGAAGGTTAAACCTATCGGCTATCCCGTTCAAGGCTTTAATGAATATCAAATTGTTGGTGATCCCTAAGCCCGATACCAAATTTACCGAACTGGAAAAGTTCAAGCTTGATCAATACATTATGCGTGGCGGCCGGGTACTGTGGACGATAGACCAGGTAAGCGCCGAGCTTGACAGCCTGCGCGGGCATGGCGGCGAGCAGTTGGCTTTCCCCAAACAGTTAAATTTAGATGACCAGCTGTTCAGATATGGTGTACGCATCAACTACGATTTGATTGCCGACCTTAGTGCTGCCCAAATCCCCGTAAGTACCGGTGATGTTGGCGGGCAGGCGCAAATACAAATGCTGCCATGGTTGTTTTACCCGGTATTAATGCCGCTGGCCAAACACCCGATAGTAAAAAACCTGGATGCCATTAGCAGCCAGTTCGTCAGCACCATCGATTTGCTCGAAACGGAAAACGTAAAGAAAACCATTTTGCTAAGTTCATCGCCCTATAATCATAAAGTGACCGCGCCGCATATGTTATCGTTACAGGCGCTGGAGCAGGAGCCCAACCCCAACGATTTTAAGGGTACGCCAAAAACGGTGGCTGTGTTGTTAGAAGGTAAGTTTGTTTCTAACTGGCGTAACCGCCCCTTGCCCGATAGCCTCAAGGAGCCCGTTACCATTATGCCCGAAAGCGTGCCTACCAAAATGGTAGTGATAAGTGATGGTGATATTTTAAAGAATCAGGTAGGCAGAGATGGCTCGCCTTACCCGTTGGGATATGATCATTACACCCAGCAATCATACGGCAACAAAAACCTGTTGCTTAATATAGCCGATTACATGACCGACGACTCAGGCCTTATTGCCCTGCGCACTAAGGAGATCAAGATTCGCCTGTTGAACCGTGCCCGTATCCGTAATGAAAAACTGTACTGGCAGCTGGTAAATACGGTTGGTCCGCTGGCCCTGGTGTTAATATGTGCTATTTTTCAACATTATTTCCGCAGAAGAAAGTATGCCCATTAAATTTTATATTTTTGATAGATTAATTAGACACATATGAGATTTATTGTTTCTACCACAACTTTACTCAAACAACTACAGGCAGTAAGCGGCGCCTTAAGCAATAGCACCGTATTGCCTATACTGGAAAACTTTTTGTTTGAAATAAAGGAAGGAAACTTAACCATTTCTGCAACAGACCTGCAAACCAGCATGACCACCTCTTTACCTGTTGAAGCTAAAGAGAACGGCCGTATAGCTATACCATCGCGTATATTATTAGATACCTTAAAATCGTTACCAGAGCAGCCGGTGGCTTTTTCTGTTGATGATAGCACCTTCGCCATTGAAATAAACGCGGGCGATGGTAAATACAAACTAAGCGGTGAAAACGGCGAAGATTTTCCAAAAATCCCGGTTGTTGAAAACGCGTCGTCGGTAAACCTGCCTGCATCGGTTTTAGCCGAGGCGATAAACAAAACCATTTTCGCGGTAAGTAATGATGAGTTACGCCCGGCCATGACAGGTGTATTTTGCCAGTTAAGCCAGCAGCACCTTACCTTTGTAGCTACCGATGCCCACAAGCTGGTACGTTACCGCCGTAAAGATGCCAAAGCCGCAACTGCTACCTCATTCATCTTGCCTAAAAAAGCTTTAACGCTTTTAAAGTCATCATTACCAAGTGATGATGTAAATGTATCGGTAGAGTATAACTCAACCAGCGCGTTCTTTAAATTTGGTCATATCAACTTAGTGTGCCGTTTAATTGATGAGCGTTACCCAGATTATGAAGCGGTTATTCCACAAAATAACCCCAATAAATTAACGATAGACAGGCTTACCTTTTTAGGATCGTTAAGCCGTGTGGCTATCTACGCCAACAAAACCACCCACCAGGTAAGGCTTAAAATAAGTGGCAACGAATTGAATATCTCGTCAGAGGATATCGACTTTGCCAACGAGGCTCATGAGCGCTTAACCAGCCAATATGAAGGTGATGACATGGAAATTGGCTTCAACGCGCGTTTTTTAATAGAAATGTTGAAGAATTTAAGTTGCGAAGAAGTATCTTTGGAGATGTCGACCCCTAACCGTGCCGGCTTATTGCTGCCACAGGGTGGTGATGAAAATGAAGATGTGCTGATGCTGGTAATGCCGGTAATGCTCAATAGTTATGCTTAAGTGTAAACTTAAATTATAAATCCAAAACAGAGTCCGGCTTTAAAAACCGGACTTTTTTGTTCCGTGCAGATAACAAAAATTACCATAAGCAGTTATAGCTTATAATTAAATATGGATACCAGGATAAAGGCTTTTTTTATTGTTGCAGCAGCGGTAACCTGTTGGGCATCCTGCAAAAAAAATGGGGATGCGCCGGCAAAGGCGTCAAGTGCGGCGTATGTTAATATTATAAACGTATCAAATAACAACATTAACTTTTATATTAACGGTAACCGTGTTAACAGTACTACAACCTATTACCCGGGTGGTACGCTTGGTTACTTAACCGTTGCGGCAGGTACCAAAAATTACGCTTTTAAGGTTGACGGAACCAATGCGCTTTCGCCTTTTTATAATAAGCCCTTTAAGGCCGATAGTGCCGGTGGTTATACGTTTTATGTAGCCGGGCAAACCGATAATGATGTATTTAACAGTCGCGATGCCTGGTATCCCGATACAGGCGTAAATTTAACAAAGTACGCGCAGATCAGGTTTGTAAATGCTTCAGCAAGCGCGGGTAACTTAAAATTTGTATTGGTAGGCAAAACGACTGCCATTGCCGATAGTACCCAATATGATAATGTACCCTACAAAACCATTACCGATTTTACCAGGATCACCAAGGGGATACATTATATAGGTATTTATCGTTCGGCGTACCCCAGTCAACCTAAAATTGATACCGTCACTATCTCCGCCGGGAAAATATATACGTTTTATGGCTATGGCACCGCCGTACCGGCAGGTAACCAGGGTATTATCGCGGGATTGTTTAATAATGGCTAATGATGACTAACAGATATAAAAAAGGCTTTTTATTGCTTACCGCCCCGGTATGGATATTGGTGCTTTGTTTCATCGCGTCGTGCGGTAAATCAACCAACATAACCGGTGCAAATACACAATTGCAAATCATTAACTTAAGTTCGGATCTTGGGCCTGTTAACTTGTATATTAATTCGGTAAAACAAAGTCTTACTACTTATACTTACACCAATAACTCGGGTTACTTTTTTCTTAATTCGCTTACGCCGCCAATTCAGTTTCGTACGGCAAATGCCGCGGCCGCAAATATTCCTTATCAAATAGATACCGTTTTAAGGTCCAACTCAAAATATACATTGTTTATAACCGGATATGCTAAAGATACTACCATTAAAAACTCAGTACTATCTTTAGATACTGCAACGCTACCGGCAATAGGGCGTGCCAAGGTGCGGTTTGCAAATTTTTCTCCATCATCGCCCGATTTGGATATCAAGGCCAATGATACCCTAATGGTTTTTGAACCTAAAAAATTGGGACGTAAATTCAATACCATTTCGCCTTATCTTAGTTTGCCTACCGGTAATTACAACTTTACTATAAACGCGCACAATACACCTACCAAGGTAGAAATTACACTTAAAAGTGTAACCATACAGGACGGACGCGCCTATACCATTTATACCCAGGGCATTGTTGGCCGTACGGATTCGGTGGCTTTTGGAGCGGCAGTTTTAACCAATAATTTGTTGATTAAGGCAACGCAGTAGGGGGATTTCTTTTTATATTTCTATTTTTGGGCAAAAAATAAAAAAGTGGAAGTAATAAAAAGCATTATCGATTTTATCCTGCATATTGATAAACACCTGGTACAAATCACCAGCGCTTACCAGGGCTGGACTTACCTGATATTATTCGCCATTATTTTTGCCGAAACCGGCTTTGTAGTAACCCCATTTTTACCCGGCGATTCACTACTGTTTGCTGCTGGTGCTTTGATTGCCGGTGGACAATCGGGCCTGGATATTTACCTGCTGGCTATTATTCTGGTAATTGCTGCCTTTGGCGGCAATACAGTGAATTACTTGCTGGGCAATTATTTAGGCCCAAAAGTATTTAAAGAAGAAAATAAGATATTAAAGCTGGAGTATTACCTCAAAACCAAAGCGTTTTTTGATAAACATGGTGGTAAGGCTGTAATTTTTAGTCGCTTTTTGCCAATTATCAGAACCATTGCTCCCTTTGTTGCAGGAGTTGGCCATATGCCATTTTTGCGGTATAGTTTATATAATATTATTGGCGGAGCCTCATGGGTACTCAGCTTTTTATTGATAGGTTTCTTTTTTGGCAACATCCCTGTTGTAAAGGAGAACTTTACAATTGTTGTTATGGTAATTATACTCGTATCTGTTATACCCCCCGTTTACGCAGCTATAAAAGCTAAAACCGCAAAAAATACTATTTGATAGCTATTGCTATATTGGTTTAATGTTTAAGCCTTTACAGATGCGGTTTATTAGGTATCGTAACGTAGTTTTATCTAAAAAAGATATTTAACCCATCAAGAAGAAATCTATGTCTGAAGTTGCAGAAAATAATATCTTGCTGGCGATGCCGATGTTTAATAATGGCGGTAGCTTTAATGTAAGGGAAGTTATTGACAACCTTAAATCGAAATGGGGGCTTGAAGTTGTTAATGTTGAGGGGGATGAGCATATTATAACTCTTGACATAAATGGCGAAACTGTGGCATTGGCGTATATGCCGGTGCCTATTCCACTTGGGGACATTGAAGGTATAGCCCAATATGCCTATAATTGGCCAACGGCTGTGGATGATCTTAAGTATCACACCGGGCATGCTATCGTTTCCGTAATGGCGGGCAAAAAGAGCGTCTTAGAAAGGTTTAAAATTCTAAGTAAGGTTATCGGTTCAGTTTTAATTGCATCCGATGCCGTTGGTTTATATGATGGAAATCAGTCATTACTGATACCTAAATCTCAATATCTTGCCAATCTGGAAGTTTTAGAATATGATGATATTCCTGTCTCTTTGTGGATTTATATTGGCCTTCAAAAAAGGCAGGCAGGGAATTGCGTGTACACATATGGCTTAAAGGCTTTTCAAAAAAAGGAGATTGAAATTATCGACTCCAATTTAACCCTGGAAGAATTGTTCGATTTTTTGTTCAGCGTTGTGTCTTATATCATTGGTAGTGATATTACGCTAAAGAATGGCGAAACAATCGGACTAACTGCCGATCAAAAGATATCGGTTATAGTATCTAAAGGGAGGTTTGTTGAAGGGCAATCCATAAAACTCAAATTATAATCACTTTTTAAAAGCAAACCTTATATTGCTTAATTAACCGTTTCGCCAAACAATGACCTGCTCTTTTTTCCTCTTCGTGAAAACCAAATGGTATAGGCAATTGGTATGGTGCAATATAAAAAGCCCGAAGGGCCGGCTACGGATGGGAAAAGAATGCCAATAAGCATTACCACCGCGCAAATACACATGCAGATAAAGTTGATGCCACAAACGGTTTGGGTATCAAATATTTCGCGGTCGTTAAGTCCTATGTCGGTTGCGTGTTTTTTAGCGTGGCGGTACATCAGGTAAAAAAGCAGGTAGATCACCAGGAAACCCGCGCCGTATATCAGCATTAAAGATTGTGTTTGGCCTTCACGAATCATGGGTAACTCATGACCATCATGTACATACGTGCCGTTTGAAAACGAGAACAGCAGCATCGACAGAAATTTTAACGGATAGGTGTAAACCAATACCACAAACAACAAGATGGCATTTATTAAAATGGTATACCTGTCATTAAGCGCGTACCTCCTGAAATAAATGTTTTGATTATTCCAAATCTGGAACAACAGGGCAAAGCAAACCCCAAAGCTGATGGTGCCCTTCATGGTTTCCATTAACTCATCAAAAGATTTTGGAACTTCAATTGAAACAATAATGAGCGTTAAGGCAAAAGCAAACACGGCGTCGCTAAAAGTTTCAATACGCGATGGCTCGTGGCTTCGCCATTCAATGGAGTTTGCTTTGTTGTGGAGTTTTGCTGCTTTTGATCTCATTTAAAGCAAGTTAATTTTATAACAAGATGCTTTAAATTTTTCGGATAACCAAATACAGTTTGCTACACAGGCTTAATTGATTGACTCCAGCATGGTAGTGGCAACCAATTTTCCATCTTTACCATAAGTTTCTGATTTGGCAAATCGGCCCAGTTTGGGTGTAAACCATTCTATGATTTTTATTTGAAACGGTAACGACATACCCATCATTTTAATATTGAGGGCAACATCATTGGTTATTTTATAACAATCAAAGCTGCCGGCCTTGGTGGTAATCTTTTCGGCTTTCTCTACTTTGCGGTTATTGATGTTAAGCAGTACCTGGCCCATTTGCTGTCCATTGTTTGCTACGTTGATGGCAAGGGCTCCGTCTTCTAATTTCTGACCGGGTTTAAGACTCAGGGGGTAGGTGAGGTATTTGGTATCGCCGGTCATTTGCATGCTGCCCAATTGTTTTAATGATGATGCCGGGATAAATGTTTTCATATCCACTTTGATAGATGTGCCTGTACATAAAATTTCAGAATCGCCGCTACCCATTGATTTGTTGGTCTTGTCGAACAGTTCAATGTGGGCCGCTATGGTCGATGCGTCCTTTTTAATGGTATTACACACCATGGTGCCTATGGTATTTCCCTGTATATTTTGGTTGGCGTAAGTGAATTTTTTGCCATTGATACTATTGATAAACTGGCTGCAATTTTGTGCCGATGCGAATTGCGAACAAGCGGCAAGCAGAAGTATAATGAAGCTGATCTTTTTCATGCAGGGAGGATTTATAAGTATCTAAACTACAAAATTTAAACCAAAGTATAGCCGGGGTCAAAATCAGGCTATTTGTTTTGCGGCGAAACCGGGCCCAGGGGTAAATCCGGCTGACCGGCATCCACCCAGGCTGAATACCAGAAACTACCAACCGAAAGGATAGATGATCTCATTTGGCGCTCAACCATACCTTTCATCATTTTTTGATAAGCCAGGCAATAGGCTTCCGAGTAATCTTTGATTTCTTTTTTGCCATGCAGCACCATAGCGTACTTTTTATCGGCCGGGAAGCTTTTGGTTAGCAGTCGTTCAAAACGTAAAACAGTGTCTACACTTTTAAAGGAAGCCCTGCAAATCTTAAAAGCTTCTGCCAAGGGATTTTCAATGTAACGGGCTTTGCCAATCTTGTAATTGTATTTATCGCCAAAAAGTTCCGGAATGCGGCTTTCCCAAAGCGCGTGGATGCCGGTTTGATTGCTCAATTGCCCGTTATAGTTTTGGGTGAGGTGTAAGGGCACATGTGCATCGGCAAGGTAATGCCCCAGGTTGGCAGATGTGTTTAGGATGGCAATAGTATCGTGCGCTTTAAATGCCCTCACCAGTTTATAATATTGGTATTGGATGGTCCACGGAACTGTACCATATTTATTCAGCGTATCGGCGGTATATTTGGCTGCGGCGTCCTTCCATTTTTGAGGCATGGCCGCCCATGGCTTTTTACCATAATGGTCGGCATTGAAAAAATGATGTGGTGCCTCGGTAGAGTCCACATAACGCCGTTTATCGGCACTTACAGCGTGTTCAACAATATAATCGATGTTGGATTTGTAAAAGCCCGCCATTGCCTTAGGTAAGGTATAAACCGCCATGCGATTGATGCGGTAATGGGCGTAAAAACCCCAGGAAGAGCAAAGGAGTAATATGGAAATAGCTGAACTTAAAACGATACGCCGCTTCATGAGCGTAAATATGGGTTTTAGTTTTGGGTTTAGAATGCGTCGGTGATATTAATTTTCTACAATTTCCCAACATAAACCTTCGTATCATAATTAATAATGATAACCCCATCCTCCTGATATTTATCAAAAAGAATTTTTAAATCAGCTATCATTGGCTCGTATCCCGCATCCTCTTTCGTTGGCATATACGATGACGAAAGCAACCTTCCCGCCAAGCCATCAAAATCAAAAATCTGCTTATTGACAAACTCCTGGAGATGGAATGTTTCGGGACTAAAGAACGCTCCGATTGCCGCTGGATCAATATTGCGATGATCTACCTTAACATAGTCATCCCCATGTTTAATAATCAACTCGTCGTATTCTTTTTCAAATGCTGATGTGGTTAATCGCTCATTCCAGATCAACGCTACAATCCCGCCGGGTGTAAGTACGCGTTTAAACTCTTCCCTGGTTTTTACCGCGTCAAACCAATGAAAAGCCTGGCCGGCAATAATGGCGTCGATGCTGCCTGTTTCGAGACCAGTGTTCTCGGCTGTGCCGTTTTGCGCTTTAAAACCAGATGTTGAGCCTAATAACTCAATTGATTTTTCGCGCATCTCCAGGTTGGGTTCAATGGCTATTACCCGGTAACCGGCATTTAAAAACAGTGCTGTAGAAATGCCCGTACCTGCACCGATATCAGCAATCAGTTTATCGGTTGATAGCTCATAAATGTTTTGCAAAAACCTAATGATCTCGGGAGGGTAGGTGGGCCGGTATTTTACATAGTCGTTTACCCGGTTACTGAAGCGGGTGGTGCTGTTGTTTTCCATGGGTTGATTGAGTTGGAGTAAGTTGATTAAGTTGGATTGGGTTTATTAAGTTGGATTTGCTTAGATTGAGTTGGTTAAGTTGATTGGGCTGATTAGATTGACTGTTAGCATTGAACCTTTCATTTCTTTATTAAGGGGTAATTTATATGAATTGTTTTAAACCTACTCAACTTAATCCAACTCAATAAACCCACCAGCCATCATCCATAACCCCAACTTAATCAACCTAATCCAACTTAATAAACTCAATCAACTTAAAAATAAAAAACACTTGCATAATTAAATTTATCACCCTATATTTGCAGTCCTTAAAATAAGTAGAAAAAGAATAACAAAGCTATACGATGGCAAATCATAAATCATCTTTAAAAAGAATCAGATCAAACGCTGCGAAGCGTCTGCGCAACAGGTACCAGGCTAAAACAACCAGGAACGCTATTAAAAAATTAAGAAACACTACTACTAAAGCTGATGCTGCTGCATTATTAAGCAAAGTGGTTTCTATGCTTGATCGTTTAGCTAAAAAGAATGTTATTCACAAAAACAAAGCTTCAAACAATAAATCGAAGCTTACCAAATTTGTTAATGGCTTAAGCTAATCTTTAGCTTTCAAAATAATAAAAAGGGATTGTGCCGTGGCATGATCCCTTTTTTTGTTTCATGGATTTTCATATTTTAAGGCCGTGGAAAACTATGAAAACAAGATCAGCATAAAAGCATGGGCCGAAGAAGATCGTCCGCGCGAAAAACTAAGCGGGCAAGGTCGCCGGGCTTTAACCGATGCCGAGTTGATCGCCATCCTCATCGGTTCGGGCAGTCGCACCGAAACAGCTGTTGAACTCAGCAAGCGCATCCTGCACCATTACGAAAATGATTTAAACAAGCTTGGTAAAGCTTCTATAGCCGAATTGTGTAAGTTTAAAGGGATAGGAGAGGCTAAAGCGATCTCTATCATAGCTGCCCTGGAGGTTGGCCGCCGCCGAAATGATTCTGAAAGCCAGGCCCCCGATTTTATCAACAGCAGTAAAGACGGCTACAACATTATGCGCCGCCACCTGATGGATTTAAACCACGAAGAGTTTTGGATCATTCTGTTAGGTCGCTCGCAAAAAGTGTTGGGTAAAGAGCTCATCAGCAAAGGCGGACTAACGGCTACCGTTTGCGACCCTAAGATTATTTTCCTCTCGGCCATACAGTACCAGGCCAGCGGCATTATACTGGTGCATAACCATCCATCTGGCAATCTGAAAGCCAGTCACGAAGATATTTCCCTAACCCGCAACCTCATCAACGCCGGGCGAATGCTGGATATTAAGATTTTTGATCATTTGATTATTACCGATAATGGCTATACAAGTTTGGGTGATGCGGATTTGATGTAATTTTTTGATTTCGGATTTCGGAATTTCGATTTCGGATTTGGTGTGGCGGTTAGTTTTTTAGCCTCTCATCAAATTCGCCTATATTGAGTTAGAACATTTTCAAATCTTCAAATTCCCAAATCTTCAAATTAAATAAATCCCAATTCCCAAATCCGACATCCGAAATCTTTATATCTTTGCCGATTATCATTCTTGAATAATGAAGATATCGTATAACTGGCTTAAAGAATTTATTGATACTGATAAAACCCCTCAGGAAATTTCCATTATCCTTACCGGTACAGGTTTGGAGGTCGAAAGTCTTGAAAAAGTACAACCTATCCCCGGCGGATTAGAAGGCCTAGTAATTGGCTATGTAAAGGAATGTGTTGATCACGCCAATTCCGATCACCTGCATGTAACTAAAGTTGATGTTGGCGGTGCCGAAGACCTGCAGATTGTTTGCGGCGCGCACAACGTGGCCGCCGGACAAAAAGTGGTTGTAGCTACCGTTGGGACCACCATTTACCCAACCGTTGGTGAGCCTTTTACCATAAAAAAATCAAAAATCCGTGGTGAAGCATCTGAAGGGATGATTTGTGCCGAAGATGAGATAGGTTTAGGAACCGACCATGCCGGCATTATGGTGCTTGCCGAAGATGCGGTAGTTGGCTCATTGACTAAGGACTATTTTAGCCTGAACGACGATTACATGTACGAAATTGGCCTTACCCCGAACCGTGCCGACGCTACATCGCATTTAGGTACTGCGAGGGATGTAGCTGCGTTTTTGAAAATTGGCATCACCAAGCCTGATGTTAGCGCTTTTAGGGTTGATAACACGGATAGGACTATTGAAGTTGTTGTAGAGAATGAAGCGGCAAGTCCGCGTTATTCTGGGCTAACCATCAGCGGTGTTGAGGTTAAGGAATCACCAAAATGGTTAAAGGAGCGTTTGGCTGTTATCGGCATCCGTTCTATCAACAACATTGTGGATGTTACCAACTATGTACTGCATGAGCTTGGGCAACCATTACACGCTTTTGATGCCGATGAAATAACCGGCAACAAAGTATTGGTTAAAAATTATGCCGAAGGAACCATCTTCAAAACTTTAGATGATGCCGACCGTAAATTATCAGATGCCGACTTAATGATTGGCAACGCCGAAGAGCCGATGTGTATTGCCGGTGTATTTGGTGGCGCGAAATCTGGTGTTAAGGAATCTACTACCAGTATTTTCCTGGAGAGTGCTTACTTTAACTCGGTATCGGTACGTAAAACTGCCAAGAGGCATGGCTTGAAAACCGACGCGTCGTTCAGGTTTGAGCGTGGTACCGATCCGGATATGACCGTGTTTGCCCTTAAACGCGCTGCCTTGTTAATTCAGCAGGTAGCGGGTGGTAAGGTATCTTCAGAAATTGTTGACCATTACCCGGCTCCGGTTGCGCCATTTGCTTTTGATGTTACTTATAAAAACATCGACAGGCTGATAGGTCAGCAGATAACCCATGGCGAGATCAAAGCGATTATTGAGGCACTTGATATCAAAATAGTGAACGAAACTGCGGATTCACTATCCTTACAAGTACCTCCATACCGTGTTGATGTTACGCGTGAGGTTGATATTGTGGAAGAGATTTTGCGTATTTACGGGTATAACAACATTCATATCCCTACGCAAATTCGCGCGTCGTTAAATAACTCACAACGTGCCGAAAAGGATACCGTACAAAACCAGATCTCGGATTTGTTGACTGCTAATGGCTTTAACGAGATTCTTTCCAACTCGTTAACCAAGTCGGCTTATTCAGACAACCTGGATGTAGCGGTAAAAATTCTGAACCCGCTAAGTAGCGATTTAGATGTAATGCGCCAGTCGTTGTTATATTCTGGCCTGGAAGCTATCGCCTATAACCAAAACCGCCGTGCTGCCGATTTGAAGTTTTACGAATTTGGTAAAGTATACAGTGTAAAGGATGATAAATACAATGAGGTGCAACGCTTCTCGGTATTTATTACCGGCGCCGATACTGCCGAGCAATGGAACCAAAAACAAAAGCCAGTTTCGTTTTATAATCTGAAAGCTATTGTTGATGGTATTTTAAAGCGATTGAACATTACCGACCTGGTGACCGAAGATGCTACCTGCAGCAAACTGGCTTTCGGTTTGCAATACATGCTTAACGGTAAGCAACTGGTTAAATTTGGCCAGGTGAATACTACATCGTTAAAAAAGGTTGATGTTGATAAGGAAGTATTTTATGCCGATTTTAACTTTGATATGGTACTTAACGCGGTACGTAAAAACAAAATTGTTTACCAGGAGGTTTCTAAGTTCCCGGCTGTAAGGCGCGATCTTTCTATGCTGATAGATAAGTCGGTTTCGTTTGCACAGTTAAAGCAAATTGCCCAACGTACCGAGCGTAAGCTATTGAAAGAAGTAAGTGTATTTGATGTGTACCAGGGCGATAAATTGCCGGCTGGTAAAAAATCATACGCGCTGAGCTTTATTATCCAGGATATCGAGAAAACCCTTACCGATAAAGCCATCGACGGTATAATGCAAAAGTTAATTTATAATTTAGGAAAAGAAGCAGGAGCGGAGATTAGGAAGTAGAGTCAAGAGATTAGAATCAAGAGTCAAGACCTTGATTTTGAAATTTTTGATTTCCTTTTTGGATATATTTTTTGATTTAGAGTTTAGAAATTAAGATTTAGAGTTTTAGCAAATACATGGCCTCGGTAGCAGAACAGTTAAACAAGATAGTTGATAAAACCGAGAGGTTGATTGAGCTCTGCGCTGCTTTACAGGAGGAGAATGACTTGTTGAAGCTGGAGAGTGAGGCGCTTACCGTGGCACTTGATGCAAGTAAAAATAAGACGAAAGACCTGGAAGAAAAGCTTCGTGTATTGAAACTTGCTAAATCATTTTCAGAAACAAATGAAAAAAGTGTTGACATTAAGCAAAAAATTAACGACTTTGTGCAAGAAATAGATAAGTGTATTGTGTTATTAAAAAAATAGCACAAAAAGTGAACAGCTCAAATGGGAGAAATCTCAATAAAAATAAATATTGCTGACAGAGTTTACCCCTTAAAGGTAAACATGGAAGAAGAAGAAATAATACGCAGGGCGGCTAAACTAATTAACGACCGGATAAAAGAATATCAGGAAAATTATGCGGTGAGGGATAAGCAGGATTTGCTTTCAATGTGCGTGCTGCATTATGCAACATCGTCATTAAAGGCCGAGAAGAAGGTAAACGTAGAGGATACTGATGTAGCCGAAAAAGTTTACCAATTGGATCACATGCTTGACGAGTTTTTTTCGAAGTAATAAACGTTCTTTACATATATACAAGAGCACATTTAAGATTTAACCGCAGTTAAATTTTAGGTTTCACTATTAAAAACTTAACGCTTCAATATGAGCGGATCAAAGAGGCATGCGTTACTATAAGTACTAACGTAACCCATGATTCCAATATCCGAAATGAGGTTTTAAATACATGATACTTAAAAATTAGTTGCGGTTTTTTTATATACATACATACCACCAATAACCTAAAATGAACATACTATATGTTATTATCGGACTACTCCTCGGCACTGGCGTTGGGATAGTCATCGGACGCTTCCTGCTACTGAAGTTGTTCAAAGACCAGGAACTATCGGCACAAAATAAAGTGAAGAAGATTTTAAAAGACGCTGAAAACAATGCCGAAATCCTGAAGAAAAATAAGTTACTTGAAGCCAAAGAGAAGTTTTTACAAATGAAAGCGGAACATGAGCAGGAAGTAAACAATAAAAATAACGCCATCAACCAGCGCGAAAACGGTGTAAAACAAAAGGAGCAATCCTTAAACCAACGCCTGGAAAACATGAACCGCAAGGAAAATGAATTGGACGGTACCCGTAAAAACCTGGAGAAACAAACCGAGATTGTTGTTAAAAAGCAGGAAGAGGTTGAGCACCTTAAAAACTCGCACGTACAGCAATTGGAAACTATTGCCGGTTTATCTGCCGAGGATGCTAAGAATCAATTAGTAGATAATCTACGCGAGGAAGCCCGTAGCAAAGCCATGATTCAGATTAAGGATATTGTTGACGAGGCTAAACTTACCGCTACTAAAGAAGCTAAAAAGATAGTTATCCAAACTATTCAGCGTACCGCTACAGAGAGCGCTATCGAAAACACGGTATCGATCTTTAATATCGAAAATGACGAGATCAAAGGTCGTATCATCGGTCGCGAAGGTCGTAACATCCGTGCTTTGGAAGCTGCTACAGGTATCGAAATTATTGTGGATGATACCCCGGAAGCCATCATCTTATCAGGCTTTGACCCGGTAAGGCGCGAGATCGCCAGGTTGGCTATGCACCGTTTGGTAACAGATGGGCGTATTCACCCGGCACGTATTGAGGAGGTGGTTGCCAAAACCAAAAAGCAAATTGAAGAAGAAATTGTTGAGATAGGCGAGCGTACTGTGATTGACCTGGGCATTCATGGCTTGCATCCTGAGCTGATCCGTATGGTTGGCCGTATGCGTTACCGCTCATCTTACGGACAAAACCTATTACAGCACTCGCGCGAGGTTGCTAACTTTTGCGCCACCATGGCAGCCGAACTTGGCCTGAATGTGAAAATGGCAAAGCGTGCCGGCTTACTGCATGATATTGGTAAAGTACCTGATGATAACCCGGAATTGCCACACGCGATTTTAGGTATGCAATTAGCCGAAAAATATAAAGAGCATCCTGAGGTTTGTAACGCCATAGGCGCACACCACGATGAAATTGAAATGACCTCGATGTTGTCGCCAATTATCCAGGCTTGTGATGCTATCTCTGGTGCTCGTCCGGGTGCACGCCGCGAGGTTGTTGAAAGCTACATCAAACGTTTAAAAGAGCTGGAAGAACTGGCCATGTCATACCCTGGTGTCGAAAAAACCTTCGCTATACAGGCCGGTCGTGAATTGCGTGTTGTGGTTGAAAGCGAGAAGATAAGCGATGCCCAATCAGAAGTATTGGCGGCCGATATCTCAAACCGTATCCAAACAGAAATGACTTATCCAGGTCAGATTAAAGTTACCGTAATCAGGGAAACCCGTTCGGTAGCGTTTGCGAAATAACTGAACATCAAAAAATAAAAATAAACCCTTTTGGCCTAAAGCTGAAAGGGTTTTTATATTTGTACCGTGGCTGCGAAAACATCAAACAATAAAATTACCCCGGTAACTAAAACCGAAGAAACCCGCGCCGAACGCTTGTTGAACGAATATGCCCTTAGTCACCAGGACCCGCTCAACAAAAAAATTTACTACGTATGCGTGCCACTTTTAATGTTTAGTCTTTTCGGCTTACTTTGGGCCATCCCATTTCCTCAGCTTAAATTTTTAGGGGCGTACAACGGTTATTTTAACTGGGCTTCTTTTGCTATCGCGATAGCCATTTATTATTACCTGCGTATTTCACCTCTTATTTCTTATACCATTCTTTTTATACTATTGGGCTTTAGCTACCTTATTTTAGAGCTGTTAAGCTGGCAGGCCTTAGGAGGCCCGGCTATGTGGCTTATTTGTGTTATTATTTTTATCCCAAGCCTTTGCTGGATTTTGATAGGCAACGGCCGCGAAAAAACGTACCCTCAATATGGGCTTAACATTGGCTCGCTTCCTTTAGCGCCGGTTGCCATCATTTATAAATTACTGAAAGCGGTAGGTGTTAACCGGTAACTGCTTGTTGCTCACAAAGCTAAAAAGTTGCGCTATTTTCACGGCCATGCTATCAAAAAGGTGCTCATCTATGGAGTACTTAATGTTTCCCTTATAGCCGCTTGCTTTTATTATTCCCAGGGTTTTTAATTCGGCAATATGCTTGTTTATCGTTTCGTGGTGAAATGGAATCTCATAGAAATTTTCTTTAGTTATGGTGTTGCCATTAAGCATAATGGTACGGATTATGGCTATGCGTACAGGCAACGCAAGTGCTTTGGCAAAGTTGGCCAACTCGTTATCGGCGTTTGAAAATTTAGAATCGCTAAAAGGCATAATAGTTCAATTAATATAATGAATTGAATATTTTTAAAACATCTGTTTTCGATACGGGAGTATTTCAATAAATCGGTTACATCGATTTATTGAAATAACAAAACAGCAAAAAAATCAGCTTACTGACTTTTGCAAGGTAGTTTGGGGATAAACAGAATGATCAGATTCGCCAGGAGCGTAAAACCGAAAAGATTTTATCAGATTGAAGAGCTTTACTGCTAAAGCATGTGCTTTTTAAGTCGACTTTGTAAATAAACGACTTTAACGGTCCTTGAGATAAACGAGTGAAGTGCGCTTTTAATAATACAACAATGTTTTTGCTGAAAATTACCCGTGGTCTTGTTAAAAACGCGATGGGTAACGATTTGGTGTTTTTATGTTTGGATACGGTACAACTGCTGAGTTTTGCAATACCGCTTGTAAATGAACAATACGTTTTTGTGCCCAATTGCCCATAATTGGGGCAACGGGTAACATACAGGCACGAGAAAGTGAAGTATAGCGCTGCTATAAGTATAGATAAAACCCTAATGCCTGTTTTGGCCTTTATCATGCGGGAGAAAACGATGGTTTAAACAGACAAATTTATATGTTGAATATTGATATCATATTAAGCTATGATTAATAAAGCATTAACTATGATGTAGAACTGTTTTAAATATACCCGTTGGTTATTGCATTATGAGCCCGGTGCATCCGGCAAATATTTAAAATGAAGTATATATTCTTTATAAATTGACCTTTATCACCACGGGTAGCATGAATAATTTGGGTGCCTGTGTTTATTTAACACAAAGCGGGCGTAAAATTAAATGCCTGAAAAATAATTTTGGCGGGCTTACATGTTAATGTAAACGTAATATTAGGGAACGCTCACGCCAATATGAAGTATATAGTTAAGGCGATACCTTTTTTGAGTCATTAGCAATTAATAACCAATTGAGTGCTGATAAGCATGTTTATAGCCAAAACAGCTCATATTGTACCGCTATTTGTCATTTTAAAGTAGGAAAGATATTGTATTAAAGAGATGTTAATATAATAATACAGTGTTAACATTGTATTAACACTGTACGTTGATTTTTGTGTTCAAAATAAACACAAATGAAAAAGCTTTACTTTATCCTTTTATCACTGCTGATTATAGGAGTTGCTAATGTTGCCAACGCGCAAATTACAACCTCATTAGTTAGTGGTAAAGTAACCGACCTTAAAGGTGTTACCTTACCCGGTGTAACTATCACCGTGCTTAACACCAGTACCGGCACCCGCTACGGTTCACAAACAAATGCCGATGGTCGTTACACTATTGCTAACGTTAATCCAGGTGGTCCTTACACCATCACAGCTACATTCGTAGGCTTCAAAAAAGAAGAACGAAATGATGTTAACCTAAGCTTAGGTAGTGTAACTTTCAACTTTGCACTTGCCGACGAAACTACTTCATTATCTGAAGTAAAAATTAAGGCTTCTGCAGGTGGTACCAAAACTGGTGCAAGCACACGCATTAACCAAAACCAAATTAAAAACCTGCCTACCATTAACCGTAGCTTGCAGGATTTAACCCGTTTAACTCCACAAAGTAACAACAACTCTTTCCAGGGAACCAACTATCGTTACAATAACGTAACGCTTGACGGTGCCATCAATAACGATGCGATTGGTTTTAGCCCATCATTAGGTGGTCAAAACAACGCTTCTGGTCAGGTTGGTAGCAGTACACGTACAAGCCCGGTATCATTAGATGCGATTCAGGATGTACAGGTATTGGTTGCTCCTTATGATATTAAAATTGGTAACGTATTGGGTGGTAGTATCAACGCGGTAACCCGTAGCGGTACTAATGATTTCACCGGCTCAATTTACGGTTACGGTCGTGGCGCGTTTTTGGTAGGTCCAAACAATGCATCTGCAGCAGCTGGCGGCGATGGATCTAAATTAAATAACTTCCATGATTACCAAACAGGTATCCGTTTAGGTTTCCCTATCATCAAAAACAAATTATTCTTCTTTACTAACGAGGAGATTGCACGCCGCCAGGACCCGGTTATCCGTGGTGCCGATGTAAGCGGTTCAAGCCAGATTCTGAGCTTAACTGACGCGCAAAATTTAGCTACAGCATTCACCAAATATACAGGCGTAAGCCCAGGTACTTATCAAAATACTTCAATCTACTCACACTCAAACAAATTCTTTAACCGTTTGGATTGGAATATCAATGATAATAACCAGTTAACTATCCGTAACAACACCATCACATCTACAGCTACAAACTTAGAGCGTGATCAGCAAAACTTCCGTTTTAGTGGTATTGATTACACTTCTCATAACAACTCAACTTCAACAGTTGCCGAGTTAAAATCAAGGTTTTCAAACAGCGCGAGCAATAGCCTGGTAATCGGTTACTCAAACGTACATGATTTCCGCGATCCTAACTCTGATCCGTCATTACCACAAATTGAAATAACAGGCCGTACACCAGGTACAACCATATTTATGGGTACCGACCGTGAGGCTGCTATTTTTGATATGCACCAAAAAACTACCGAGTTTACCGATAACTTTACCCTTACAAAAGGTAGACATACATTTACTTTTGGTACACACAACGAGTTTTATAACATTACTTATAACTTCGTAAACGCGTGGAACGGCCGTGTTGCATACAGCAGCATTGAAAACTTCATCAACAACGTTCCTTCACGTGTACGTGCTAACTACAACTATACTGATAATACCAGGGATTACATTTTAGCTAACCCTTCTGCTCAATTTAAAGTTAACCTGTTAAGCTTATATGGCCAGGACGAAATTCAGGTTACTGATAACTTTAAACTGACTGCCGCTTTACGTTTAGATTATGCTGGTGTACCTAACAAACAACCATTAAGCAGCAAAACAACCGGTGCAGCTACAGATCTTAACTACGGTAACACTTTTACCTATACTAAGCCAAGAGACATCAAACAAAACTACCTGAGCAATGTGGAGTTTAACCCACGTGTATCATTTAACTATGATGTTAACGGCGATCAAAGCCTGATCGTTCGTGGTGGTAGCGGCTTGTTTACCGGTCGTGTTCCTTTTGCATGGTTTGGTTACGCGTTTTATAACAATGGTACAACCTACGGTGCTTATGATAGCAAAGCCGCTCAAAAAGCAGGTACTAATCCGGTACAAATTTCGCCTAACGGTGGTTTAAACTATGTTAATCAACAAGGTGCAAACACCGCTGCTACAGGCCCAACGCAAGTGGATTTAATTGACAACAACTTTAAAATGCCACAGGTTTGGAGAAGCAGCTTAGCTTTTGATTACACAACTGACGATCAGTGGAAATTCTCGGTAGAAGGTATTTATACCAAAACTATCCACGATTTGAAATTCCAACAGGTAAATACAAAGGATAGCGTAACTTACTACACTTACGATACCCAAAAACAACAACCAATATTTGTTAACCAAAAAGTAAGCCCGTCATTTACCAATGCTTACGAGTTATCAAACACCAGCCTTGGTTACCGTTATAGCTTAACCGCGCAGGTTGGTAAAACATGGCCATTTGGTTTAAGTGGTAACGTAGCGTATACTTACGGTCATTCAAAAGAT
Source organism: Mucilaginibacter flavus (assembly GCF_030409315.1). Classification (GTDB taxonomy): domain Bacteria; phylum Bacteroidota; class Bacteroidia; order Sphingobacteriales; family Sphingobacteriaceae; genus Mucilaginibacter; species Mucilaginibacter flavus. Next base: position 82,101 of record NZ_JAUFPS010000043.1, read on the forward strand.
GTTACCAATGGTATCCGTAACTCAATGGAATCAAACTGGCAGTTAAACCAGGCTTTAAACCCTAACAACCCGGGTTTAGCTAACTCAAACTTTGATATCCGTCACCGCATTGTATCAAACATCAACATCCGTCATGACTGGGATGCTGCTAAAAACTACACTGCAAACTTTAGCTTCTTCTTTAGCTCACAATCTGGTAATCCATACACTTATGGTTTTTACCCAAGCGCTATCGACGGAACTGGTCAACAAGTTAGTTTAGCGTATATCCCTAAACAAGGCGAAACTGTTAACTTCTTTACTGATATAGTAGGTGGTAAAACAGCTGCAGAGCAAGCTGCTGCGTTTGATGCTTTCATCGATAAAAATAGCTACTTGTCATCACGTCGTGGTAACTTTACTCAACGTAATGCAGCGTTTACGCCATGGAATAACCAACTTGACTTCCGTTTTTCACAAGACTTTAAATTTGGTAACGGTAAACACAAACAAGTGATCACTTTCACTTATGATATTGTTAACTTAACCAACCTGTTGAACAAAAAATGGGGTCAGTACTACTTCTCGGCTAACACCTTTAACTCAACATCAAGCATTGGTTTAACGCCAAAAACAACACCATCATTTGCTAATGCAGCAACAACTTATCCTAAATATACTTTCCAGGACCCAGGATTGCCATATTCAGTTGATTTGTTTGCTTCACGCTGGCAAATGCAGTTCGGTGTACGCTACGCGTTCTAATCATCAAACAACATAATACAAAAAAGCCCCTGCCGGATATCCGGCAGGGGCTTTTTTGTATCTCTTTAATGAGCAGTAAAAAAGCGATTAGATAGAAGGTGATTCTTTCTAATCGCTTTTTATTTACTTATCTCCCGCGGGCTTTCAGCCCGTGGGTAAAACTGGTTACAGCTTTCAGCTGCACTTCTATATTAAAAAAGATAAACGGAAGCCAAAGGCTTCCACCAGTTTTACCCACGAGTTGCGCTGCGCTAACCTCGCGGGAGTTAGGATATTTAGAGCCTTTTTTCCTTGCTTAGGGTTTTCAAGTTCTTTATTGTAAGCCGATTCCCTTCCCCGGTTATGAACAGGCTTAAAGTGCCCGATTGAATGCCAGCTTATAATACCCAAATACCTTCAACATAAAGCTTGTAGCGCATTGGCTGAAACTCGCCGTAGGCAAAAACTACAACAATGTTCCCTTTTTTGTAGTAATACAGCCGTAACCTGTCGCTGCCCTGGTATAGGTTTAAAAAGCCGCCATCGGTATTGAAACCGGCATTTTTTACGATAGTTTTAAAATCATCATCGCCGATAACAGCACGCAGATCTTCAAAATTATGATTAGCGAAATCCTTAAAGCCGATGAGGCCGTCAATATTTGTTGATGTATTCAAACTGAAAGATTTGTTTACAGCTTCCTGCTCGTCCCCATCAAATAGTAGTGATTTTATCTTTTCATATTTTGATACCATGCTACAATACTATTTATTTTTTCGCTACTTCCTTCAGGTAGCCCTCTTTTTTAAGGGTATTGACATCGTAAGGGACTTCATACTGCGTACCTAAGCCTGCTTTGCCAAACCAGGGGATAATGATGCCTTCGCGTACTTTAGCTATCGGTTTTACAATTTTGTATACTCTGTAAGGTTTGTTCAACGTATTATCGGGCAGAGCGCGCTGCTCAAAGGGTACGCCTTTTAATGATAAAAAGGTTCCCTTATCCTGAAACGTACTATCGGCATCAAAATAACCGCCGTAACGGTCAACCAGCAAGCCTGCTTTAAGTATCACAATTTTTAGGTTTACCGCGCCGCGGTTGGGTGGCCAGCCTCCGTTAAGGTTATTATCCTTAAAAAACTGTTCAAGCGCGGCCCATTTTTCGGTTTTCCAAAGTTTCCAGGCGCTATCCGCAAGCGGTTTTGTGGTCGAATCGGCAAAGTTGGATACCGAGCTAACAAAATCCTGGTAGGTAATTCCCCGTACAATGCCGTTATGTAGGTCGGCCGCATGGTGTGGGTGGTGTTGCCGCTGCTGGGCGGTTGCCATAAAAGGCATAAGCAGCACTGCTAAAAGCAGCATCCGTAGAGTTTTCATTTCGATGTGGTTTTGGTTCAATAAAACTAAGCGGACAAAAGCGTTTATGAAAGAGAATTATGATATTTATTTTATTCATATTATTTATAATATGAATAATTAATGCATAAGAAAATAAACTTTATAGTAGTTAAAATGAAGCTAAAGGCTGAATGCACAAAGCCCAAAGCCAATGCATAGTTCACCAAATTTGTGAGTCTGCAATTGGTGAAATTAATTACCAGGCGCTAAGTAAATAAGCCTTGCCCCGGTTTATAGGTGGTACTATGGTGAACCAACATCTTTTAAAACCCGCTTTCCTAATAAAGTCTAATGTTATTTAGAGGGAATATGGCGGGAATTGTTTGCTGCTGGTGAGCTACTGTTTGTACACATCTTTTATGATAAAGAAAAATGTCATTTCGAACGAGCAGGCGCAGGGAAAGGCGGGGGCGAGGAGAAATCTTCTGCGATTTGCGCGGCCGAATGTCCGCTTTTAGAAGATTTCTCCTCACCTCCTGCGCGCAATCCCACCCTGGTTCGTTCGAAATGACAACGTTTTTTATTTATATATGATAATTAAAAAGATGTGTACACACAGTAACCTGGTAAGGAGAAATATTTAATAAATCATTTATCTGTACATCGCCGATTCTTCCCGTAAATGTTTCAAAACGGTAGTTAGTACTGTTTGTGGATTAAAAGGTTTAAGGATGCAGTCTACAAAACCGCTGTCAAGCAAATCTTTAAGCATTTTGTTGTCAACAAGCGAGGCGGTAAATGCAATTACCGGAATGGATGGATATAGTTTTGTAACCTCATAAATGGCGGTGTAGCCGTTCATGACCGGCATTTCCAGGTCCATCAAAATAACGTTGTAGTTTTGATTCAACGCCAATTCGTCAAGTGCTTCCTGGCCGTTATAGGTACCGGTAACGGCGGCCTCAAAGCTGGTAAGGCATTTTTTTGCAACCAGCATGTTAATCTTATTATCTTCAACCAATAAAACCTTCACACCGGCAAGGTTATCGCCGGATGTAATGCCTGTGTCTTTTAGCTGATATTGATCTTCGGGATACTCCAGTTTTAATTTAAAACTAAAGGTACTTCCTTTGTTTTTGCCACTAACTAAAACAAGTGTGCTGTTCATCAGCTTTAGCAGGCGCAGGCAGTTGGTAAGCCCCAGGCCCGTACCAACCAATTGACGGGTATTTTCATTATAAACCTGGTAAAAGCTTTCAAATATCAGCTTCTGGTCGTCGGCATCTATACCAATGCCCGAGTCTTCGATGCTTACGTTAATTTCAATATAAGTATCAGTTTTATTAATACAATCAGCTTTAAGCCTGATGTAGCCGCTCTCGGTAAATTTAAGGGCATTTGCGAAGAGGTTGTTGATAATTTGTACCAGGTGCAAATCGTCGGCCAGTACAGAAACATTTAATTGCGGATCGATATCAATATCAAGCTTCAGTCCTTTTTGTTTGAAAGTGGCAAGGAAAGGCAGCCCCGAGTTGAGTAAAAGATTACGCAGGTTAACTTTTACAGGATGGTTTTCTAAATGACCGGCCTCTATTTTATTAAAATCCAGAATGTCGTTCACCTGCTTCAGCATATGGTCTGAGCAGTACTTCAATATCTGCATGTATTTAGCCTGTTGTGCCGGGTCATCTTTCATTAAGGCAATAGTGCCAATGATGCCATTTAAAGGTGTACGTAACTCATGCCCCATGGTAGCCAGAAACTGGGTGCGGGTATTAATAACCTGGTTGCTTTGCGCCGTAAGTTCATTGATATACATCTTTTCAAAAAAGATATAGGCCACGGCAAAGACTATGGTTGATGAGATAGCAATAATGCGGTTAACAATGGCAAGTTTGTTGATTTGTGTAACTGTAAAGCTTTCAAGTGGTTGCATGGTACGCCCTATGATGATGCTGATACCAAATGAAAGCAGGATAACCGATATATAAATAAATATTTGTTTATACCGAACTTGTTTTAAATCTATCACTATAGGCACTGCTATCAATACCGGGAAAAAGTATAAATAGGCATCGGATTGTAAGCCCTCCAGGGCTACAGATGTGATAAGCAACGCGCAAATTAAATAGATGATAGATTTTGTTAAGTTTAAAACTACTCCCTGGTATTTGAGCAGCATAAACAGCAAAATGGCAAAGCAAAAACACGCTACTAAAAACGAAGAAACATAGATACCCGCATAGGCATCGTAAACAGATAAGCCTAAGCCGGTAAAAAGTGAGGCAATACCAAGCTGATACGATCTTTTAGAAACCTCTTTGATATCAAAAAGAGGGTTTAGATGCTTATCATCATGCTCAATTTGCTTGTGGTACTTATCGGTTGTATTATTCATTACACCTGTTTGCAGGCATTCGGTTTAACATTCATCAATTCCACAGGGAAGCCGGTTGCCGCCCTGGTAATACTTTTAAATACAATAAATGTACCTAATTATCACAAAGGATAAAAAGTTGAGGCAAACAGCCCGTTAAAATAAAAAAGGGACCTTTTAGGCCCCTCAATTTTTTAGCTGCATGGCCCTTGTATTTAAGGGGTGTTACATTACAGGTTTTTACCCAGCTTATCTAAAATATCCTGTGGTACCTGCTCCAGATCCAATACCAGGAAACCATCAAGGCAATCGGCAAATTTAGGATCGATGTTAAAGCTGATGATCTTGGCATTAAGAGCAATGTATTGGCGCAGCAATACGGGCACCTTCATGTTGCGGGTTTCTACTTCCGATATCAGGTTATCCAGCCCTTTAAAGCTATCTTCCCCGGCCATCAGCAGGTCGGTATCAATGCTGGCAAAATCAACCTTGAATTTTTTACGAGGCTTAACGTATTGCGCCAGCTCATGATCAAAGTGATTGCGGTTAATATAATCAACAATTAGCGATTTGGAGAATTTTGAGAAGGAGTTGCTGATACTTACCGGCCCTATTAAATAACGGTACCTTGGGTTATCAATTAAAAACTTAAGGATACCCTTCCATAGTAAAAACAGGGGCAGGGGTTTGGTTTGATACTCCTTGCGAATCCATGAGCGGCCCAGTTCCAAACTTTTGCGTAATACCGGCGTAAATTGGGTTTTAAGCTTAAACAACTCATTTACATAAAAGCCTTTTTTGCCTACGCTATAAAAAATCTCGTCGCCCAGGCCAATGCGGTATGCGCCCACAATCAGTTTTGCTTCAAAATCCCAGATAAACAGGTGGTTATAATAGATGTCGTATTCATCCAGATCGATGGCCTTATTTGAGCCTTCGCCTACCTCCCTGAATGTAATTTCGCGCAGGCGGCCAATTTCACGGATCACATTGGGAATTACCGAAGTGGGTACAATAAATACCTCGTAATTCTTTTCGGTCCATACCTTATAATTGTCACGTAACGGTTCAACCTCTTTATCTAATACTGCCGAACTGATTTCGGGCACGATTTCCTGCGGATCGCGTTTGATCTTAAATAGATTACGCGGGTTAAAAATTTTCTTTTCTTCTTCTAAACCGGTTCCCAAAGCGTAGGTACGGGCGCGTAAGAAATTAAGCAGTTTAGAGCTATTGTTGTAATCGGGCACTTCCAGCACATTTATAGGCTTGCCTATACGCAGTTTAATAGTATGCCCATGTTTATTGAATAGCTCAGATGGTAGTTTGGCTGTGCGTAATGTTGGGTGAATAAGGCTTAGCAAATTAAACAGCAGGCCGTTATTGCCATGAAAATAAATAGGCACAACCGGCACTTTGGCCTTAGCTATGATTTTGCCTACAACCGGATGCCATAATTTATCCGTAACTTGTTGCTGCTCTACCTTAAAGGTGGATACCTCGCCGGCAGGGAATATGCCTATCGGCGTGCCGTTATTTAAAAGCTCAAGCGTGTTTTTTAAACCGCTGATGCTTGATGAATGTTCAACGTTTTCAAAAGGATTTACAGCGATAAAAAAATCGCTAAGGTTAGGGATTTTTTTAAGCAGGAAGTTGGCCATCAACTTGGCATCGGGCCGCACGGTGAGTAACATTTTTAAAAGTACCAGGCCTTCAATACCACCATAGGGATGATTGGCTATAGCTATAAATGAGCCCGTTTTTGGAATATGCCTTAACTCGCGTTCGTCAAATTCAATATCTATACCACAGCCTTCTAAAATAGCATCAATAAATTCAATGCCTTGTTTGGGCTGTGCAGCAGCAAAAAGCTCATTAACCTGGTTAATCTTCATGATCTCCATCAATAAAGCGGCCAGGCCAGGCATTTTCAGCTTATCCAGTTTTGTGGCTTTGGCAAACTCTTCGGTGGTTATTACTTTCATTTTTTAACAACAATGTATTTGATTAACAAATAAATATCCTGAAATTTTCTTTAATTTAACACCTGGTAACATATATAAATGAAGGCGCATCTTAAAAACTACTTGTCCATCACTAAAAAAGAATGGAACGGTATGGTAGTAGTAATTATTTTAATGACATTGGTGTTAGCCGCGCCATATGTTTATCAGGCAAACCGCAAAGATAATACAATAAATTTTAATGCCTTTGATAAAGCTGCCGCTATGCTTAATAAAGCAAAGGTTGAGTTACCAGATGATGACCTTAACGCTGATAATAAAAGGGCTACAAATGCAGCTCTGTTTACTTTTAACCCTAACAATTTACCCTTGGCAGACTGGGAGAAGTTAGGTCTATCGGTTCACCAGGCACAGGTTATCAAAAACTACGAAGCTAAAGGCGGTAAATTTTATTCTAAAGCCGACGTTAAAAAGATGTACTCCATTACCGATGCTGACTATAAACGCCTGGAGCCGTATATCAACCTGCCGGTAACCGAACATTATACGAAGAAAGCAGCACCCGGTGAAATCATCGAAATAAACACAGCCGACTCGGCAAAGCTGACGATGATCCGTGGTATAGGGCCATCATTCGCGCGCCGGATTGTTAAATACCGGGACAGGATAGGGGGCTTTTATAATAAAGAACAGTTGAAGGAAGTATTTGGGGTGGACGATACAAAATATGCCGAAATAAAAAATGAGGTTGCTGTAGATGCTAAGCATGTAACTAAATTAAATGCAAACACCGCCACCTTTGATCAGTTGAGGCGCTTTCCATATCTGAGTTTTAAGCAGATGAATGCTATTTTGGAGTATCGCAATCAGCATGGTGATTATGAATCGATAGCAGATATGAAAAATATAGCCATACTTGATGACGGAATTTTGCGTAAAATTGGACCTTATTTAGTTTTCAAATGATAACCGAGCAAATAAAAAAGGCCATCCGCGATATTCCCGACTTCCCTAAACCGGGAATCATTTTTAAAGATATAACACCAATTTTGAAAGACCCCGCACTGTGCGATAATATTATTAATGCCTTTGTTGAACAATTAAAAGATACCCGTATAGATGTGATAGCAGGGATTGAGAGTCGTGGGTTTTTATTTGGCTTAACATTGGCTACCAAATTAGGTATACCCTTTGTACCCATACGCAAGGCTGGTAAATTGCCCTATACTATAAAACGTAAAGCATATAAATTAGAATATGGCGAAGCCGTTATAGAATGCCATACCGACGCGTTTGAACCCGGACAGCATGTATTGATCCACGACGATTTGCTTGCCACCGGCGGTACGGTAACCGCAGCCAGCGAATTGATACAGGAAATGGGCGGTATTGTGGCCGGCTTTTCTTTTGTGGTTGAATTGGGATTTTTAAATGGTAGGGAAAGGATAAGTCCGATTAGTGACACTTTGGTGGTGTTGGCGGAATATTAGTTGCTTTATTAGTAAGTAGTAAGATTCTTTCTGAACCGGGATTAAGCAGATTTATCAGATTAAAGAGGATTTTGATTTGCGTGCGGATTTCTGTTTGCAAATCAAAATCCAAAAAATCTGATGAATCTGCTTAATCCCGGTTCAGACAATATTCTGAAAATTCTTTAATCTTTAATTCTGATTCAGACAATCGCGTTAGGGATAGGAGTGGATACCTGCCCCGCGCGTAAAGCCTGCAGGCGTATGAACGGATAGCCCGGCCGCAGGCAACGCCCGTGAATCTGAAAATCGGTTTAGCAAACGCCAGTTTTTGTTTAGCACATTTTAGCAAAAAATATTTTTAATTTCTTTTTCGCCCCAAAAACCACCCTATTTAAACTAAACCTATTTTCCATACCCGATACCGTTTTGTACTAAATTTCAGTGCGATTTTATTGAAACCAAGCTGATAATTAAATCGTTAATTTGTATAACCAGTTATATAAATTTAGTATGGAAACCTTACTTTCAGACGGCCCGGCTTTAGGCGGGTTCGACTTTTCCGCAAGCGAAAATCAGCGCATGGTAGGCCAAATGGCCAAAGACTTTGCCGAACGCAGTATTAAACCCCATGTAATGGAATGGGATGAGGCCCAGCATTTCCCCATCGAACTATTTAAACAATTAGGCGAACTTGGTATGATGGGCGTAGTAGTGCCCGAAATTTACGGAGGATCGGGCTTTGGCTACTTTGAATATGTTACCGTTATTGTGGAGATTGCCAAAGTATGCGGCGCTATTGGTTTATCGGTTGCCGCGCATAACTCGCTTTGTACCGGCCACATCCTGGCTTTTGGCAATGAAGAACAAAAGCATAAATGGCTACCCAAGTTGGCTACCGCCGAATGGTTGGGCGCCTGGGGGCTTACCGAGGCCAACACCGGATCAGACGCCCTCGGGATGAATACCACCGCCGTTTTAGATGGCGACTACTACATAGTTAACGGCTCCAAAAACTGGATTACCCATGGTAAAAGTGGCGATGTGGCTGTGGTGATGGTGCGTACCGGCAATAAAGGTGATTCGCATGGTATCTCTGCTCTGGTAATTGAAAAAGGTACGCCCGGTTTTACCCATGGAAAAAAGGAAAACAAGTTGGGTATGCGCGCCTCTGAAACTACGGAGCTGATCTTTGATAATTGCCAGGTACCGAAAGAAAATTTGTTGGGTGTGGAAGGCGAAGGCTTTAAACAAGCCATGGCGGTGCTGGATGGTGGCCGTATTTCTATAGCGGCATTATCCCTTGGGATTGCTAAAGGTGCTTTTGAGGCCGCGGTAAATTACTCAAAGGAGCGTAAGCAGTTTGGGCAATCGATAAGTAATTTTCAGGGTATCGCCTTTAAACTGGCCGACATGGCCACCGAAATTGAAGCCGCCGAACTATTGATTATGCAAGCCGCCGATTTGAAGAACCGTCACCTGCCGGTAACCAAACAATCGGCCATGGCCAAATATTTTGCATCAGAAACCGCGGTACGCGCGGCTACGGAAGCTGTACAGATCTTCGGCGGTTATGGCTATACTAAAGATTTCCCTGTAGAAAAATATTACCGTGATGCTAAGTTGTGTACTATAGGAGAGGGGACGAGCGAGATTCAGAAAATTGTAATTAGCAGGGAGGTGTTGAGGTGAGTATAAACGAAGTAAGATAAAGAAATTCTCAGAGTTGAATAAATATTCTTAAAATGATAACTGACGAAGAATTAAATATAATAGAACAAAGGTGCGCGAATACGCAAAACGGCCCTTGGAAAGCTTACATAGAAAATCGCGATCATCAAAGCGGAGGGAATTTCATAATGACCGGTGAAGGAGCCGAAAGAGAAGAAGATATTGAAATGATGGGGGCTACTATTGCCGACTACGATTTTATTGCAAATGCCAAACAAGATATTCCCACGTTAATCAGCGAGATACGGAAGTTAAAAGCGATGTTGAGTTAAACTATCAAACCCACTCAACTAAATTCACCTTACCTATTTGATATTCAAAACCAAATACTTAACTTTGCCCTCCCTTGAAAGGAGGTATTTAGGAATTATGATCATTATTAACGTAAAAGACGGCGAATCATTAGACAAAGCATTGAAACGCTTCAAAAAGAAATTTGAAAAAACCGGTGTTTTAAGAGAACTACGCAGTCGTCAGGCATTTGAGAAAAAGTCTGTAACCCGTCGTCATGTTGTTAAACATGCTATCTACAAACAAGGTATGAATATCGAAACTGTTTAATTGTAAAATTTTCAGTTTTCTTAACACTATATTAAAACTATTTGTACATTCAATCTCTGGATGTTCAAATAGTTTTTATGTTTTTAGCGCGTTTTATCCAATATATTCAGTACGAAAAACGGTATTCACCGCACACCGTATCGGCCTATGAATCAGACCTGGATCAGTTCATGCGCTTCCTCAATAATCCGGGCAACGTAAGCCCCGCGCCAGAGCCAACTATTACCCATCCCGATCAAATAAGTTACCACGATATCCGTAATTGGATGGTTGAGCTTATTGATAACAAAATAACCGGCCGCTCTGTAAACCGCAAAATGGCCACCCTGCGCAAATATTTTAAGTTTTTAATGCAAGAGGGTGTTATTACACAAAATCCAACCTCAAAAATCCGGTCGCAAAAAGTACCCAAGCAGCTTCCTGTTGTTGTGGAAGGCGAAAGCCTGGCCAAAATGCTGGATGATGGTAAAATTTTTACAAATGATTTTACGGGCATTCGCGATAAGCTGGTAATTGAAATACTGTTTGGCACCGGCATGCGTTTGGCCGAACTATTGGGCCTGAAAGACAGTGATGTTAACGACTATGAAGGCACTTTAAAGGTGTTAGGCAAACGCAACAAAGAACGCATTATTCCCATCAATACCGAGCTTAGGATATTGCTTGGGCAATACCTGGAGTTAAAGAAAAATGAAAATTTTGATAACAATTCCTTAATGTTAATCGTTACAAGTAAAGGTGCCAAGGCCTACCCAAATCTAATTTACCTGATAGTGCAGAAATACCTTTCAAACATATCAACCCAAAATAAACGAAGCCCTCATGTACTGAGGCACACATTTGCAACAAGCTTATTAAACAATGGAGCCGACCTGAACTCCATTAAAGAACTTTTGGGCCACGCCAACCTGAGCGCGACCCAGATTTATACACACAATTCAGTTGAACGATTAAAGTCTATTTACAAACAAGCCCATCCAAAGGCGTAACACAGGAGGAAACATGAAAATTACAGTGCAATCAATTCATTTTACCGCAGACAAGAAATTATTGGATTTTATTCAGAAGAAAGCTGATAAACTGGATACCTTTTATGATCACATTATTAGTGGTGAAGTTTACTTAAAGCTTGAAAATGTGGAAGATGAAGCTAATAAGATAGCCGAGATTAAACTATTGCTGCCGGGCAACCAGATTTTTGCCAAAGAAAAGTGTAAAAGCTTTGAAGAAGCAACAGATTTGGCCATTGAAAGCTTGCGCAAGCAGATTGAAAAGCATAAACAGAAGAAAACTATCGCCGCTGCTGCAGCCAAAAAAGCTATTTTAACAGAAGCAGAAGACGAATTTTAATATAAAAACGGCCATTTTATGGTTAAAATCGACAGGTTTACCGCCTGTCGATTTTTTTTGATAAAAAATTTTGCAGTGGAGTAAATTTTTGTAGATTTGCAATCCCTTTCAGAGAGGTGCCAGCGTAGTAAAATACCTCGGAAAACTTTTTGAAAATAGTTCTTTAAAATATAAAAAACTTATTAGTTTTGCGCCTCGATTAACGGAGCCCCTAAGGGTAACAATAATTGAAACGGCAAATTAAAATAAGCCTCCTTAGCTCAGCTGGTAGAGCGACTGACTTGTAATCAGTAGGTCATTGGTTCGATCCCGATAGGAGGCTCAGTTTTTTTCGGAGATATAATGTTTAGCTTCAACTTTGGACATTATAAATCCGGATCAAACTAATGGGGAGATACCAGAGCGGTCAAATGGGGCGGACTGTAAATCCGCTGCTTCGGCTACGAAGGTTCGAATCCTTCTCTCCCCACTTATTAAGTAGGCAGTTTTCAGTTTTCAGATAGCATCAGTTATCCGATTATTGAGAACTGCTAACTTGATTAAAGGAGGTTTATCAACTTGTATTATCAGTAAGCTTATTGCCAACTGAAAACTGCAAATGGCAAACTGAAATAAACAAGCGGAAGTAGCTCAGTTGGTAGAGCGATAGCCTTCCAAGCTATAGGTCGCGAGTTCGAACCTCGTCTTCCGCTCGGTTGGTTCATTAGTCGGTTAGTTCATTTGTTCATTAGTGGCGGCCGGAACAGACCAATGAACTAATAAACGAGTGAACCAATGAACAAAAAATAAGCCGACGTAGCTCAGTGGTAGAGCACTTCCTTGGTAAGGAAGAGGTCATGGGTTCAAATCCCATTGTTGGCTCAATAAGATTAAAAGAATACATTTTTAAGTAAAAATTAACCTACAAATAATTATAAATCATGGCAAAAGAAAAGTTTGACCGCAGTAAACCGCACTTAAACATCGGTACAATCGGTCACGTTGACCACGGCAAAACAACCCTTACTGCAGCTATCACTAAAGTATTAGCTGATGCAGGTTTATCAGAAGCTCGTTCATTTGATTCAATTGACTCAGCTCCTGAAGAAAAAGAACGTGGTATTACCATCAACACGGCTCACGTTGAGTATTCAACCGCAAACCGTCACTATGCTCACGTTGACTGTCCAGGTCACGCGGATTATGTGAAAAACATGGTTACCGGTGCTGCTCAGATGGACGGTGCAATCATTGTGGTTGCTGCAACTGATGGTCCGATGCCACAAACCCGCGAGCACATCCTGTTAGCACGTCAGGTAGGTGTACCTGCACTTGTTGTTTTCATGAACAAGGTTGACATGGTTGATGATCCGGAATTATTAGAATTAGTAGAAATGGAAATTCGTGAATTATTATCATTCTACGAATATCCAGGTGATGATATCCCAGTGATCCAAGGTTCTGCATTAGGCGGCCTTAACGGTGATCCTACCTGGGTTGCTAAAATCATGGAGTTGATGGATGCAGTTGATGCTTACATCCCAATCCCTCCACGTTTGACAGATCTTCCTTTCTTAATGCCTGTTGAAGACGTATTCTCAATCACTGGTCGTGGTACTGTTGCTACCGGTCGTATTGAGCGTGGTGTAATCAACTCAGGTGAGCAAGTTGACATCCTTGGTATGGGTGCAGAAAACTTGAAATCAACTGTAACTGGTGTTGAGATGTTCCGTAAGATCCTTGATCGCGGCGAAGCTGGTGACAACGTAGGTTTATTGTTACGTGGTATTGAAAAAACTGATATCCGTCGTGGTATGGTTATTTGCAAACCAGGTTCAGTAACTCCACACACTGATTTCAAAGCAGAAGTTTACGTATTATCAAAAGCAGAAGGTGGCCGTCACACTCCATTCTTCAACAAATACCGTCCGCAATTCTATTTCCGTACAACTGACGTAACTGGTGAGATTTCATTAGCCGAAGGTGTAGAAATGGTTATGCCAGGTGATAACGTTACCATCACTGTAAAGCTGATCAACGCTATCGCGATGGAAAAAGGCTTACGTTTCGCTATCCGTGAAGGTGGCAGAACAGTAGGTGCTGGTCAGGTAACTGAAATATTGAAATAACAATTTCAAAAAGGTTAATTGGAAACATAAGTTTACCGTTAAAAGTAAACTTATGTTTTCTTATTATAATAATATACACGGGAATAGTTCAACGGTAGAATAGAGGTCTCCAAAACCTTTGATCAGGGTTCGAATCCTTGTTCCCGTGCATAAAGCAACAATTAGATGGCTGGCGTAGCAGAATATATTAAAGAATCATACATCGAGTTAACTGAAAAGGTAACCTGGCCAACCTGGCGCGAGTTGCAAAGCAGTGCCGTATTGGTACTGGTTGCTGCTATTATCATCGCCATGGTTATTTTAGGTATGGATCAAATCATAGCTTACCTGCTTAAGGCTTTTTATTCACTTACATAATATTTAGGAGATAACGATGAGTGATCAATTGAAGTGGTATGTAGTGAGAGCCATTAGTGGTAAAGAAAAAAAGGTTAAACAATATATAGATGCCGAAATTAGTCGTTTGGGCATTACGCATTTAGTACCACAGGTATTAATACCTACAGAAAAGTACTACCAAATGCGCGACGGTAAGAAGATCGCTAAAGAGCGTAACTACTTTCCGGGTTATGTATTGATGGAAGCCGTACTTGATGGCGAAACTGAGCACATCATCAAAAATATTAACAGTGTAATAGGATTTTTAGGCGATAAAGCCGGTAATGCTATCCCACTGCGCCAGGCCGAAGTTAACCGTATTTTAGGTAAGGTTGACGAAATGAGCGCCCAGGGCGAAACAATGAACGTTCCTTACTACATCGGCGAAAACGTAAAAGTAATGGACGGACCTTTCAATGGCTTCAGCGGTGTTATCGAAGAAGTTAACGAAGAAAAAAAGAAACTGAAAGTAATGGTAAAGATATTCGGCCGCCGTACGCCGCTTGAATTGAATTACATGCAAGTAGAGAAAGAGTAGTAGTAAGTAGTTAGTATCAAGTAGTAAGATTGCTTACGATATTGATAATAATGAACAGTGCTAAAAATGATATTTTGTAAAGTGGTGAGTAAAGGTCTTGATACTTGATACTAACTACTTGATACTAATAAAAATCTTAAATGTTACTTAGCTTCCACTTACTAACATTGAGTTATAATTAAAGTAAATTAAAATGGCAAAAGAGATCGGTGCAATGGTAAAGCTGCAGGTTAAAGGCGGCGCCGCAAACCCATCACCTCCAATTGGACCTGCTTTAGGTGCAAAAGGTGTGAACATCATGGAGTTTTGCAAGCAATTTAATGCACGTACCCAGGATAAAGCTGGAAAAGTGTTGCCTGTTTTGATTACTGTTTATGTTGACAAATCTTTCGAATTTATCATCAAAACTCCTCCCGTTGCAATCCAGCTATTGGAAGTAACAGGTTTAAAGAGTGGTTCAGCAGAGCCTAACCGTAAAAAAGTTGCCAAAGTTAACTGGGAACAGGTTGAGACTATTGCTAAAGATAAAATGGTAGATCTGAATGCATTTACTGTAGAATCAGCCATGAAAATGGTGGCAGGTACTGCCCGTAGTATGGGAATAACCGTAACAGGTACGGCTCCCTGGAATTAAATTTTGAATATAGGAAAATAGAAAAGGAATTAAATCCGAAATCGAAAATCCGAAATCCGAAATTAAAATTATTAATTTATACAAAATCAGTTTAAGACAGTGGCTAGATTAACAAAAAATCAAAAAGCGGCAATGTCCAAAATTGAGGCAAACAAATCGTATTCATTAGAAGCTGCATCAGCTTTGGTAAAGGAATTAACCTTAACTAAATTTGATTCATCAGTTGATATAGACGTTCGTTTGGGTGTTGACCCTCGTAAAGCCAATCAAATGGTACGTGGTATTGCAACATTACCTCATGGAACCGGTAAAACTGTACGTGTATTAGTGCTTTGTACTCCTGATAAGGAACAAGAAGCTAAAGATGCAGGTGCGGATTTTGTTGGTTTGGATGATTATATTGCCAAAATTGAAGGCGGATGGACTGACGTTGATATTATCATCACTATGCCAAGTGTAATGGCTAAGGTAGGTCGTTTGGGTAGAATTTTAGGCCCGCGTAACCTTATGCCAAACCCTAAATCAGGTACAGTAACTCCAGAAGTTGGAAAAGCTGTAACTGAGGTAAAAGGCGGTAAAATCGACTTCAAAGTTGATAAAACAGGTATCATCCACACCTCAATAGGAAAAGCATCTTTCCCTGCAGATAAAATTTATGAGAATGCATTAGAAGTATTGCAAACTATCTCAAAATTAAAACCATCTGCTGCAAAAGGAACATATTTCAAGAGCATTCACATCTCTTCTACTATGTCTCCAGGGATTACAGTTGAAACTAAATCAGTAGCGGGGATCTAATCATGAATAAAGAAGAAAAATACGACCTTGTTCTTGCCCTTACTGAGCAAATGAAAGAGTATGGTAATTTCTATATTACTGATACCTCTGATCTATCAGTTGCAAAGATCAACGATATTCGTCGTCAGTGTTTTCAAAGTGAAATCACGATGAAAGTAGCAAAAAATAGCTTGATTAAAAAAGCTATGGAAGCTGCCGGTAGCGACTACGAGCCAATATTTGAAGTATTAAAAGGTTCTTCATCAATCCTTTTCTCTAAATCAGCAACTGCTCCGGCAAAGTTGATTAAACAATTAAGGAAAAAAGGTGATAAACCAGTTTTAAAAGCTGCTTATATCGATTCGGCTATATTTATTGGTGACAACCAGATCGATACATTGATCAAGTTGAAATCAAAAGAACAGTTGATTGGCGAAGTTATTGGCTTATTGCAATCACCAGCTAAAAACGTTGTATCTGCTCTACAATCAGGCGGTACAATCATTGCTGGCCTTGTTAAAACATTACAAGAAAGAGGTTAACCGAACACCTTATTTAAAGTTCGATATTAAAAAACAAAAAGCATTAAAAGTAAAATTTAAATAAAATGGCGGATTTAAAAGCGTTTGCTGAACAGTTGGTAAACTTAACAGTAAAAGAAGTAAACGAATTAGCTCAGATCTTAAAAGACGAGTATGGTATTGAGCCTGCTGCTGCAGCTGTTGCTGTTGCTGCTGCTCCGGCTGGTGGCGATGACGCTCCTGCTGCTGAAGCAGCACAAACTGCATTTGACGTTATCCTGAAAGAAGCAGGTGGCGCTAAATTAGCAGTTGTTAAATTAGTAAAAGACTTAACTGGCTTAGGTTTGAAAGAAGCTAAAGATCTTGTTGACGGTGCACCAAAAGAAGTTAAAACTGGTGTAACTAAAGAAGAAGCTGAATCTTTGAAAAAACAATTAGAAGAAGCTGGAGCAGTAGTTGAGGTTAAATAAGTTAACCCAATAAAAATATAGCATGAGACTCCGACCTTTTTGGTCGGGGTCTATTGCTGTTTATAAAGGTTTGGATATGAGCCTTAGATATGAGATTATGAGATGCGAGTTTGTTGCCTGTTATTTTTTAACAGGCTTTGATCTCTGAATCCATTTTCAATCTCACATCTCACATCTCAAATCTCACGTCTACAGAAGTTTATTAATAAACTAAAAATTAAACACCTTGGCAAACAACATTAATCAAAGAGTAAACTTTGCAACCAGTAGAAAGGTACTTGATTACCCCGATTTCCTGGATGTTCAGTTGCAATCTTTCCAGGAATTTTTTCAATTGGAAACCACCTCAGACAACCGCTATAAAGAAGGTTTGTTTAAAGTGTTTGCTGAAAATTTTCCTATCTCAGATTCAAGAAACATCTTCGTTTTAGAGTTTCTGGATTACTTTATTGATCCGCCACGTTATGATATACAAGAGTGTATCGAACGCGGATTAACTTATAGTGTACCATTAAAAGCCAAGCTTCGCCTTTCATGTAATGATGAAGAGCACGAAGATTTTGAAACAATTGTACAGGACGTTTATTTGGGAACTATCCCTTACATGACGCCTAAAGGTACATTTGTGATCAATGGTGCCGAGCGTGTAATTGTATCTCAATTACACCGTTCACCAGGTGTATTCTTTGGCCAAAGCCGCCACACCAACGGTACAAAATTGTACTCTGCCCGTGTTATCCCTTTCAAAGGTTCATGGATTGAGTTTGCTACAGACGTTAACAACGTAATGTATGCTTACATTGACCGTAAAAAGAAATTCCCGGTTACCACTTTACTACGTGCCATTGGTTATGACTCTGATAAAGACATCTTAGAGTTATTTGAACTGGCCGACGAAGTAAAAGTAAGCAAATCTGGCCTGAAGAAATTCATTGGTCGTAAGCTTGCTGCAAGGGTGCTTAAAAAATGGGTAGAAGATTTTGTGGATGAGGATACTGGTGAAGTAGTATCTATCGACCGTAACGAAATTATCCTTGAGCGTGAAACCGTATTAGAAGATGACCATATCGATATGATCATTGACGCCGGCGTGAAAACCATTATCCTTAACAAGGAAGATGCTTCAACCAGCGGTGATTATACCATTATATACAATACTTTACAGAAGGATACTTCAAACTCTGAGAAAGAAGCGGTTGAGCACATCTACCGTCAATTACGTAACGCCGAACCACCTGATGAGGAAACTGCTCGTGGTATCATCGATCGTTTGTTCTTCTCAGATAAGAGATATGATTTAGGTGATGTGGGCCGCTACCGCATTAACCGTAAATTAAAACTGAACACTTCTGATGAAACTAAGGTTTTAACCAAACAGGACATCATTGCCATCGTAAAATACCTGATCAAACTGATCAACTCAAAAGCCGAGGTGGATGATATCGATCACTTGTCAAACCGTCGTGTTCGTACAGTGGGTGAGCAGTTATATGCTCAGTTTGGTGTTGGTTTGGCCCGTATGGCACGTACTATTCGTGAGCGTATGAACATCCGCGACAACGAGGTATTTACCCCAACCGACCTGATCAACGCACGTACACTATCATCGGTGATCAACTCGTTCTTCGGAACTAACCAGTTATCACAGTTTATGGACCAAACCAATCCACTGGCAGAGATTACGCACAAGCGTCGTCTGTCAGCCCTTGGGCCAGGTGGTCTGTCACGTGAGCGCGCCGGTTTCGAGGTTCGTGACGTACACTATACCCACTACGGTAGGTTATGTACCATTGAAACTCCGGAAGGACCAAACATTGGTTTGATTTCATCACTTTGCGTACACGCCAAAATTAACAACTTAGGCTTCATCGAAACTCCGTACAAACGCGTGGTTGAAGGTAAAGTACAGGTTGAAGAGCCGGTTATCTACTTATCTGCCGAAGATGAGGATGGTAAAACTATTGGCCAGGCAAACGCTTACTATGATGATAAAGGTGTATTTGCTTTACCAAAAGTAAAAGCACGTTTTGAAGGTGACTTCCCTATTATCGAGCCGGAAAGGCTTGATTTAATGGATATCGCTCCAAACCAGATCACTTCTATAGCGGCTTCGTTGATTCCGTTCTTGGAACATGATGATGCTAACCGTGCATTGATGGGATCAAACATGCAACGCCAGGCTGTACCTTTGTTACGCCCTGAAGCGCCAATTGTTGGTACCGGTTTGGAAGGTCGTGTGGCTAAAGATTCACGTACACTAATCAACGCCGAAGGCGATGGTGTGGTTGAATATGTAGATGCTAACGAAATCCGTATTAAATATGACCGTAACGAGCTTGACCGCCTGATATCTTTTGATGGCGATTCAAAAAGCTACCGTTTAACCAAGTTTAAGAAAACCAACCAAAGTACTACCATGAACCTTAAGCCGATTGTGAAAAAAGGCCAAAGGGTATCAAAAGGAGAGGTGCTTTGCGAAGGTTACGCAACACAGGCAGGCGAACTTGCACTGGGCCGTAACTTAAAAGTGGCTTTCATGCCTTGGCAAGGTTACAACTTTGAGGATGCTATTGTAATTTCTGAGCGCGTTGTATCTCAGGATATCTTTACTTCACTTCACGTAGAGGAGTTTGAATTAGAGGTACGTGATACCAAACGTGGTGAAGAAGAGTTAACACCAGATATCCCTAACGTATCAGAAGAAGCTACTAAAGATCTTGACGAAGACGGTATTATCCGTGTAGGCGCCGAGGTTAAAGAAGGCGATATCCTGATTGGTAAGATCACCCCTAAAGGCGAATCGGACCCATCACCGGAAGAAAAACTGTTACGCGCCATTTTTGGTGATAAAGCAGGTGACGTTAAAGATGCATCTTTAAAAACTCCACCTTCAATTGCAGGTGTGGTTATTGATACCAAATTATTTAGCCGTGCTAAGAAAACGTCGAAAGCCGAAGAAAAAGCACAGTTAGAGAAACTGGATAACAAACATGATAAAGCAGTAAAAGATCTTAAAAATACTTTAATCGAGAAGTTATTTGAGATTGTGAACGGTAAAACATCACAAGGTGTTTACAACGTTTACAAAGAGCTTCATGTACCTAAAGGTGTTAAATTCACTCAGAAGATTTTAGTTGAGCTTAATTACGAAAACATTAACCCAACTAAATGGACAACTGATGATGATAAAAACGATCAGATAAAAATCTTACTTCATAACTATAACATTAAAGTTAATGAGGAGTTAGGTGCTTACCGTCGTGATAAATTCGCTATCAGTGTTGGTGATGAGTTGCCATCTGGTATTGTTCAAATGGCTAAAGTTTACATCGCTAAAAAGCGTAAGCTTAAAGTGGGGGATAAAATGGCCGGTCGTCACGGTAACAAAGGTATTGTTGCACGTATTGTACGTGACGAAGACATGCCTTTCCTTGAAGACGGAACACCGGTTGATATTGTGTTGAACCCGCTGGGTGTACCTTCACGTATGAACTTAGGGCAGATTTACGAAACCGTATTAGGTTGGGCAGGTAAAGAGTTAGGCTTAAAATTCGCCACGCCTATTTTTGATGGTGCAAGCCATACCGAGGTAGAAGAGTACGTGAAAAAAGCAAACTTACCAGAATCTGGCCGTACCTATTTATACAATGGCTTAACAGGTGATCGTTTTGACCAGCAGACTACAGTAGGTATCATCTACATGCTGAAATTAGGTCACATGGTTGATGATAAGATGCACGCGCGTTCTATAGGGCCATACTCATTAATTACACAACAGCCATTGGGTGGTAAAGCCCAGTTTGGTGGTCAGCGTTTTGGTGAGATGGAGGTTTGGGCACTGGAAGCATTCGGTGCAGCAAACATCCTGCAGGAAATATTAACCGTTAAATCGGATGATGTTATCGGCCGTGCTAAAACTTATGAAGCTATCGTTAAAGGTGAAAACCTGCCAACACCATCAGTTCCGGAATCATTCAACGTATTGGTTCATGAATTAAGAGGTTTAGGTTTAGATATCACGTTAGAATAATTATTGAATTATTGAGGGATTGAATTATTGAATTAGTTCAGTCCTTCAGTAATTTTTAGAATTCGATAATTCAATAATTCATCCTTCAATAATTAAAAACAAAGGAGACTATGTCTTACAAAAAGGATAATAAAATCAAAAGTAATTTCACCACAATTACGATCAGCCTGGCCTCTCCGGAGTCTATCCTTGAGCGTTCAAGTGGCGAGGTTTTAAAACCAGAAACCATCAACTACAGGACCTATAAACCTGAGCGTGACGGTTTATTCTGCGAGCGTATTTTTGGTCCGGTTAAAGATTATGAGTGCCATTGCGGTAAATACAAACGTATCCGTTACAAAGGTATCGTGTGCGACCGTTGCGGTGTTGAAGTAACCGAAAAGAAAGTACGTCGCGAGCGCATGGGCCACATTAACCTTGTAGTTCCTGTTGCGCATATCTGGTACTTCCGTTCGTTGCCAAACAAAATTGGTTACTTACTGGGTTTACCAACCAAAAGATTAGACTTAATTATCTATTACGAGCGCTATGTAGTAATACAGCCAGGTATTAAAGAAGCAGACGGAATCAACAAAATGGATTTCCTTACTGAAGAAGAATACCTTGACGTATTAGATACCCTTCCAAAAGAAAACCAGTACCTTGACGACAAAGATCCTCAGAAATTTGTTGCCAAAATGGGTGCCGAGGCTTTAGAAGAATTATTAAAACGCCTTGACCTGGATGAGCTTTCATTTAGCTTACGCCACCAGGCAGCAAACGAAACTTCACAACAACGTAAAAACGAGGCCTTAAAACGTTTACAGGTTGTTGAGGCTTTCCGTGATGCAAAAACCAGGATTGAAAATAACCCTGAGTGGATGATTGTTAAAATCGTTCCGGTTATCCCGCCCGAGTTGCGTCCGTTAGTACCACTGGAAGGTGGCCGTTTCGCTACTTCAGATTTGAATGACCTTTACCGTCGTGTAATTATCCGTAATAACCGTTTAAAACGTTTGATCGAGATTAAAGCACCGGAAGTGATTTTACGTAACGAAAAACGTATGTTACAGGAAGCTGTAGATTCGTTATTTGATAACTCACGTAAAGTTAACGCGGTTAAAACCGAAGGTAACCGTGCATTGAAATCACTTTCAGATATCCTGAAAGGTAAACAAGGCCGTTTCCGTCAAAACTTATTAGGTAAACGTGTGGATTACTCTGCCCGTTCGGTAATTGTTGTAGGTCCAAACCTTAAATTACACGAGTGCGGTTTACCAAAAGATATGGCTGCCGAGTTGTTTAAACCATTTATCATACGCAAAATGATTGAGCGTGGTGTGGTTAAAACAGTAAAATCTGCCAAAAAGATTGTTGACCGTAAAGACCCGTTAGTTTGGGATATTTTGGAAAACGTATTGAAAGGACACCCTGTATTACTAAACCGTGCGCCTACGCTGCACAGGTTAGGTATCCAGTCGTTCCAGCCTAAATTGGTTGAAGGTAAAGCGATTCAATTGCACCCATTAACCTGTACGGCTTTCAACGCGGATTTTGACGGTGACCAGATGGCCGTTCACGTACCACTTGGTAACGCGGCAATTTTGGAAGCCCAGGTATTGATGCTTGCATCACACAACATCCTTAACCCTGCAAACGGTACGCCTATTACTGTACCATCACAGGACATGGTACTTGGTTTGTACTACATAACCAAAGGCCGTAAAACAGATGAAACACGTGTTGTAAAAGGACAAGGCTTAACTTTTTACTCTGCCGAAGAAGTTATCATCGCTTACAACGAGAAAAAATTAGACCTGCATGCCTTTATTAAAGTGAAAGCTTTTGTTAAAGAGCGCGATGGCAAAATTGTAAGCAAAATTATTGATACCACTGTAGGTCGCGTATTGTTCAATGAGCATGTACCAACCGAAGTAGGTTATATCAATGAACTATTAACCAAAAAATCACTACGTGATATCATTGGTGAAGTTGTAAAAATTACCGGTATGGCACGCGCGGCCCAGTTCCTTGATGATATTAAGGAATTAGGTTTCAAAATGGCATTCCAGGGTGGTTTATCATTTAACCTGAAGGATATCAATATCCCTGCAGAAAAAGTTACTTTAATTGATACAGCTTCTAAACAAGTTGAAGAGGTTATGGGTAACTATAACATGGGTTTCATTACAAACAACGAGCGTTATAACCAAATTATCGATATCTGGACACGTATCAACAACCGCTTAACCGCGAATGTGATGGACATCCTGAGCAACGATAACCAGGGCTTTAACTCGGTGTACATGATGCTTGACTCTGGTGCACGTGGTTCTAAAGAGCAAATCCGTCAGCTTGCAGGTATGCGTGGTTTGATGGCTAAGCCTCAAAAATCAGGCTCGGGCGGCGAGATCATTGAAAACCCGATCTTATCAAACTTTAAAGAAGGTCTGTCGGTATTAGAGTACTTTATCTCTACCCACGGTGCCCGTAAAGGTTTGGCGGATACGGCGTTGAAAACGGCCGATGCTGGTTACTTAACCCGTAGGTTGCATGATGTTGCCCAGGATATGATTGTTGGTACAGTTGATTGCGGTACTTTAAGAGGTATCTACACCACTGCGCTAAAAGACAACGAAGATATTGTTGAACCATTATATGACCGTATTTTAGGTCGTACTTCTTTACATGATGTTCATGACCCTATCACTAACGAACTGTTAGCTTCTGCCGGTCAGGATATCACCGAAGAGGTAGCTAAACGTATTGAAAACTCTCCGTTAGAAGGTGTTGAGATCCGTTCGGTATTAACATGCGAAAGCAAACGCGGCGTGTGCGCGCTATGCTACGGCCGTAACCTTGCAAGCGGTAAACGCGTGCAAAAAGGTGAAGCTGTGGGTGTAATTGCAGCACAGTCAATTGGTGAGCCGGGCACACAGTTAACACTTCGTACATTCCACGTGGGTGGTACCGCGTCAAACATCGCGGCTGAATCACAGATCAACGCTAAATTTGATGGTATCATTGAATTTGAAAACGTACGTACTGTTGAATTCAACACTGCCGAAGAAGGTAAAGTTGATGTAGTATTAGGTCGTTCTGGTGAGTTCCGTATTGTTGAGGAAGGAAGCAATAAAGTTATTGTAACCAACAATATTCCTTACGGTTCATACTTATACATTAAAGACGGTGCTAAAATTACCAAAGGTGATCGTATCTGTTCATGGGACCCATACAATGCGGTTATCATATCAGAGTTTGCGGGTATCGCGCAGTTTGATGCTGTATTAGAAGGTATCACTTTCCGTGAAGAATCTGACGAGCAAACAGGTCACCGTGAAAAAGTAATTATCGATACCAGGGATAAAACTAAAAACCCTGTTATCCAGATTACCGATAACAAGGGCAACTTGGTTAAAGGATATAACATCCCGGTAGGAGCTCACATTGCTGTTGAAGAAGGTGAAAAACTACAAACCGGACAGGTTATTGCTAAAATCCCTCGTTCAACTGGTAAAACCCGCGATATCACCGGTGGTTTACCACGTGTAACCGAACTGTTTGAAGCACGTAACCCATCAAACCCGGCTGTAGTAACTGAGATTGACGGTGTGGTAACTTTAGGTGGTATTAAACGTGGTAACCGTGAAATGACCATCGAATCAAAAGATGGCCAGGTTAAAAAATATCTTGTTCCGTTGTCAAAACACATCCTTGTACAGGATAACGACTTTGTGAAAGCCGGTATGCCTTTATCAGATGGTTCAATCTCTCCGGCAGATATCCTTGCAATTAAAGGCCCTGCTGCAGTACAGGAATACCTGGTTAATGGTATACAAGAGGTTTACCGTTTACAAGGTGTGAAAATCAATGATAAACACTTTGAGGTTATTGTTCACCAGATGATGCAGAAAGTATCGATCGAGGATGCGGGTGATACCCGTTTCTTAGAGCGCGAAGCTGTTGATAGCTGGGATTTCATGAACGAAAACGACGAGATATTTGACAAAAAAGTTGTAGTTGAGCCAGGTGATTCAGCTACATTGAAAGCCGGTCAGATAGTATCATTGAGAAGGTTACGTGATGAGAATTCAGTTTTAAAACGTAAAGATTTAAGATTGGTTGAAGTGCGCGATGCTATCGCTGCAACATCAAGCCCGATACTGCAAGGTATCACCAGGGCCTCATTAGGTACCAAATCGTTTATCTCTGCTGCATCGTTCCAGGAAACTACCAAAGTACTTAACGAAGCCGCGATTGCAGGTAAAAAAGACAACATGCTTGGCTTAAAAGAAAACGTTATTGTTGGTCACTTAATTCCTTCTGGTACAGGTTTACGCGAATACGAAAATATCCGTGTAGGCTCACAAGAAGAATTTGATCGCTTAATGGCATCAAAAGCCGAAGAAGTAGAAGCATAATTTTAAGTTTCTAATATTTGAGGCCTCTCGTGAAAACGGGGGGCTTTTTTTTTGAAAATATTTCAACAAATAGTAAATATTGTAAAACAATTGCGACACGAGAGTGTTTTAGCTTGACTTCATTTGGATAGTCTATATTTGCCCGATCAAAAAAATGAGGTTAAAATAAGTACCCCCAAAAAGACTTTATACTAAAAGTGTCTTTTTGTTATTTTAGTACCATGGAAGAACAAAACGAAAACCAGCTCAACATTGAGCTTTCTGAAGAGATTGCAGAAGGAATTTATTCAAACCTGGCAATCATCACTCACTCCAGTTCGGAGTTTGTGCTCGACTTTATCCGCGTTATGCCGGGTGTACCTAAAGCTAAGGTGAAATCAAGGATAATTTTAACTCCGGAGCACGCTAAAAGGCTGTTGACAGCATTGGAAGATAATATTGAAAAGTTTGAAAACTTAAATGGTCGCATTAAGATTCAACAAGACCCATCTGGATTTCCTATGAATTTTGGCGGAACAATGGGACAAGCATGAATTTTCAATATTATATTAAAATGTGCTTTTGATTAAAAAAAAGTTACGTTAATCCCGTTTTTTTAAAAAAAATTATAATTATATACAGATAATTTAAAAAATGTCTATATATTGCAATGTTTTAAAACTTACACCTACAAAAAATATGAGAGCTTAACCCAATGAGAAAGACCTACTTTTTAAATTCATATATAATACTGTTCATTTTATTCGTTTCGATCGGATTGTTTTCTTGCTCTTCTACAAAAAAGATTAAATACTTTCAGGATATACCGGATTCAGGTGTGTTGAAAACAATTCCTGCTGCCGAATATACAGAGCCGAAAGTACAGGTGGATGACATATTGTCAATCATAGTGCAAACGCTTGATCCAGTCGCTTCTCAAATGATTAGCGGGGGGAATATCAACACCCCGGGTTCTACAACTACGGGTGCATTGGGTGGAATAACCAATTCGAATCAAGCAATAATAGGATTAGGTCAATCTCAGCCGTTAGGAGGATATTTAGTTAACAAAGAAGGATTCATCGACGTTCCGATATTTGGAAAATTGAAGGTACTTGGCTATACTACAACAGAATTAACTTCTCTAATTAACAATATAGCGTTAAAATACTATGTTAATCCAACAGTTACCGTGAGGTTCGCTAATTTTAAAATCAGTGTTACCGGTGAGGTTCTTAAGCCAGGCGTTTACATTATGCCAAATGAAAAAGTAACCGTTATGGATGCTTTAGCTATGGCTGGCGATTTGACCATATTTGGAAAAAGGGAAAATGTATTATTAATAAGGACTAATTCAGATGGTACCAGAACTCCATATAGAATCAACCTGAAGAGTAGCGCAAGTATGTATTTGCCATGCTATTATTTGCGCCAAAATGATGTTATTTATGTTGAACCCGGTAAAGCTAAAGCTGCAGCAACAGACGCTGCGCAAGCTCGTAATTATACTATCTTGGGTTCAATATTGTCAATTATAGCAATTTATCTTACTCGAAAATAAAATAAATATGGAATTTCAAGATCAGCATGCTGATAAAATTACTCCTGTAGAAGAAAGTTTTAACATAAAAAAGATTATCGGTATTGTGATTCAATACTGGTATTTTTTTATAGTTAGCATTCTGGTTTGCTTTGTTGTAGCGTTTGCATTTGCAAGGTATGGAACACCATCATATAAAATTACCAGTAAGATAACAATACAGGATGATGCAGCAGGAGGGTTGTTAGGAGGTAAATCTGGCGGTAGTTCAATGATGAACTTTTCAGATCTTTTGGATATTTCAAGTAACGTTTATAATGAAATAGACATTTTAAAGTCCAAGCTTTTAATGGCCGATGTGGTAAAGAAATTGCATCTTGATGTAGTTATTTACAGGAAAGGACGTTTAAATAATGTGGAATTATTTGATGAATCGCCGTTTAGTGTGCAAGTTGTATCTAAAGTTGATTCGATTAAAGCCAGGGTTTATGATATTAAAATAGTAAACAACATTGTGCATGTGTTTAACAGCAAGGATAATATTGATACCGCTGTGAAATATGGACAAACAATCAATTTGCCGCAGTTTAATCTTACTTTTCAACCTATTAAGGGAAAGAAGACAGATGACAATGGCTACAAAGTAGTTGTTCATTCTATCGACGACCAGGTAGATTATTTTAATAAAAATCTTGATGTTGATTTAACGGACAAAAAAAGTACTACGTTAGAAATAAACTTGGAATATTCAAATTCTAAAAAGGGTGAAGCAATACTTCAGGAGCTGATGACTTTATATTTAGATAAAAATCGGCAAAGTAAAATTGAGGTTGCCGATAGCACCCTTAATTTTATTGAAGGCAGGATAAATATTGTAAGTAAAGAACTGTCAGGTGTTGAAAACAAATTTGAAAAATTTAAGCAGGAAAACGGAATTGCGAATGTAGAAGCTCAAAGCCAAGCATTAGCTACAAACGTTTCTGATTATTACGTTAAGCTATCTGAAAAAGAAACGCAACTATCAGTTGTTAATGACGTGGAACAGTATATTACTAATCCCACTACTAAACGAATAATCCCAAATACCTTCTCTGTTCAGGATCCTGTGTTTTCTGAGGCTATCGGAAAATATAATGAGCTGTTGATAAATAGAGATAATTTATCTTTATCTTACAAAGCTGACAACCCAATAGTACAAAATATTGATCAGCAGCTTAATAATGTTAGACTTAGTTTAATAAAAAGTTTCGAAACTTATAAAAAAAGTTTAATAGTCGTTATTAAGGATCTCAAATCTCAGAATCGATCTTTAACCTCACAAGTACAAAGTGTTCCGAAAAAGGAAAGGATATATTTAGATTATGCTCGTCAGCAGGATTTGAAACAGCAGTTATATCTATATCTTTTGCAAAAAAAGGAAGAGACAGCTATTGCAAGGACCTCTACCTTATCAACCGCCAAAATTATTGACCCGGCAAAAAGCGACTATTTGCCATTTAAGCCGAATAAGTCATTAGTTTATATTATAGGCTTATTTGTCGGGACGTTGCTGCCATTTTCTTTCATTTACATCAAGGACGCACTAAATTTCAGAATTTTAAATAGGAACGATATTGAATCAAACACTCATGTTACTGTTTTAGGAGAAGTTGGCAACAATAGTGACAATAAATCTTTGGTTGTAGGAAAAAATTCGCGAACAATTTTATCAGAACAATTTAGAGCTCTGCGAACAAATCTTCAGTTTGTAATCAATGCCTCTAAATCCAATGTGATTATGATTACTTCCAGTATGAGTGGCGAGGGTAAATCTTTCATCTCTATGAATTTAGGTAGTGTGCTTGAATTAAGCGGAAAAAAGGTACTGTTGTTAGAATTAGATTTAAGGAAGCCTAAATTATCTTTTAACATGGGTATGGAAAGCGATAATGGATTTACTAACTATATAGTTTCACAGAATATGGATTTGGACTCAATTATTAAACCAACATTCTTTTCGGAAAATTGCTTTCTCATTTCAGCTGGGCCTATCCCACCAAATCCATCAGAAATTTTATTGAACGAGAAGGTTGAAGGAATGATTAACGAATTAAAGAAGAGATTTGATTTTATAATAATAGATAGTGCTCCTGTAGGATTGGTGTCTGATGCTCAGTTACTTGAAAAATTTGTTGATATTAATCTATATATCGTTCGACAGCAATACACTTTTAAAAATCAACTACAAATTATAACGGATTTAGTTAAGACAGGCAAATTTAAACGTTCATATATTGTTGTAAATGACGTAAAAAAACAAAAGACGGGCTATGGCTATGGTTACGGTTATGGCTATGGTTATGGATACGGCTATGGTTCTTATAACGGATATGTAGAGGAAGCATCAACCCCAAGTTGGTGGAAGAAAACCTTTACTAAAGGCAAAAGTAAGTAGTTTACAGATTTTATGAGCCAGGATAATTTTGGTAAATATTTATTATTAAAAGATCAATATGGTTTTGTTTATAAAGGCGTTGATTTCAGCAAAATATTATGTTCGGAGTTTTTATTAATTACCTTCCGAAATGCAGATTTCAAGAAAATAAAATTATATAAGCTAATCGTCCGTTTATTTAAAACTCGGCGTTACGAAGAACTCTATAGAATTGCAGTTGATAACAACGTAATAATGACAAGTTGTTATAACAGGCCAGATTATAATGAACTCATTAAGGCTTGTTTAAACGGTGTGAAAAATTCAAAGCATGTTTTGGTGGGGCAGGTGCCGGATGAGTATTGCCTGCCAAGTATAAAAGCTATTTACCAAGCCTTTTTCTATGTTTTTATAAAAAATCATCGGCTCAAAACTTCTTTTAAAGAAAGAACGTGCATTTTTTGCTACATTATTTTCTATACCAATGTCTTCAAAACATTGGAGTTGTTATTTAAAAACGTCGATCTTTCAAAAAAAAAATATATTGCGTTTAATAGTTCTTACGATATCGAATCATTGCTGACGATTTTTTTTAAAAACAAAGGAATGATAACTTATCATCTTTCACATGGAGTGAGTTATATTAACTATATGATTAGTAGGCCGTTGGATAACGTAAACGGCACTAATATAAATGCTGATTACGTATTAGTTTGGGGACAATCCAGCAAAGATGATTTAATTAATAATCATAATTTAAACGAAAATAGAATTTTGGTAGCGGGGAATCCTAAGTATCCCGCCAAAAGCATCTCTGTAAAAAATACCTTTAAGAAAGGCGTTGTCTTTTTAGGAAGAGATATTTACGATACTCAAAATATAGAGATCCTAAATATTTTAGGCCGGGTGTCTCCTGTTTTGGATATAAATTTTGAAGTAAAACCCCATCCGCGTTCGGATTTAAATCGCCTTAGGGAAGTTGCAGATAAATATAGCATCAAAATGTTAGATACCAAATTGACGATGAATGAGCTTTTTAAATCAGAAAATTTTGATTTTTCCATATGCTATAACACTACTGCATATTATGAAGCCATGTATTACAATCTTATTTGTTTTAGGTATGGTAAGGGCGAAAATGAAAATTATATGGGATTAGACGATAAGTTTTATGATGAGTCATCTTTTTCAGATCTTTTAAAAAGATATCAGCAAAGTGATACGGATGAGTTAAACACATCAATTAGGAATTTGTTGACAGATGTTTTGGGAATGGGTATCAATCGATATGAGCAAATTTTGCAAAAATGAGTAGTTCAAAAAAAATATTTTCGGGTATAGTTTGGAGTTCTTTAGGGAATATTATAAGCGCTTTATATGGTTTTTTTTCGGTGCCAATTCTCTTGTTTCATTTTGGCAAGCAGCAATATGGCTTAATCGGATTAGCCTTATCCGTTAATGTCTACCTCAAATTAATGGATATGGGTTTTTCCTCTGGCAATGTTAAGTTTTTTTCACAATTTCTTGTAAAAAACGATTTTGTGAAACTAAATAAATTATTTCAATCGAGCTTAGTATTCTATGGTGTCGTAGGTATCATTAATGGTATCATATTGGCCATTATCTCCTATTTTGCTAAGTCGATATTTTCTTTATCAGATGCTGACGCCAATATTTTACAACATATGTTTTATGTATTGATAATAAGTGCGTTTTTTGGATGGATATCATCTCTATTAGATCAGTTTTTGAGAGCAAATGAAATTATTGGGTGGGAGCAACGTTTGATGATTTTTTCCAGGCTGCTTCAGGTTTTGATTTTATTTCTTACTATCAAATACAATTTTAACGTGAAGCTTTTTTTTATGTTAACTACATTTTCGTCATTAATAATTATCCCCTTTAGTGTTTTGAAAATAAATAGCTTAGGCTATAAAATATCATATTTGCCGCGATATTATAACGATGTTTTCAAGCAGATTTTACCTTACTGTTTAAGTATATTCTCGTTTGGGATTTTTCAGTTTTCGGCCGTCTATTTGAGACCTATTATATTGAGTTTAAGAGCAGGTGTAGCGTTTGTTGCAGATTATCGGATTTTGGAAGGCTTTGCAAGTGTAATTTTACTTTTGGGTTCCAGTTTTACTGCGGTTATACTACCATCAGCATCTAAAGCTAAGGCTTTAGGAGATACAGACAAAATAAATAAAATAGCCTATGATGGAACTAAGTATATAACAATCTTTTTATCTTTTTTTGTTTTCGGCTTTATATTGATATCTTCTGATTTACTCACTTTATACGTTGGAAAGGGGTATAGTTATTTATTGATATGGTTAGTTATATGGATTTTAACATTGCTTGCTGCACATACTTCTGCGCTATCAAGTTTGGTTCTTTCTGAAGCCAAGCTCAGACCAATTGTTATAATGTCGGCCTTTTCTTCTATTCTTTCATTAGGAATAGCTTGGTTTTTAACTCCAATTTATAAGGTAGGCGGGGTAGTTTTTGGGTACCTTTTTTACAACATATTTCAGATGCTTTTTTACTACACCTATTATTATTCGAAGGTTATGAAGTTGAATTCCAGTAGAATTTTTCTAAAATCCTTTTTATTTCCCAGTTCATTTATTGCCGCGGTAACAGTTTTGTTATTTTACACTCTTCCCATGCTAAATCACGTCTCTAAAGCTTATTTAAGGATTGGGATATCATGTTTGGTTTATGGAGTTGTTTTAATTCCATCTGTCATTTTTCTTCTTTTAAATAAAAACGACAGGGATTTTGTAATAGGCGTCTTAAAATTTAAAAAACGGAACTCAATTAATAGTTTATAATTATATTATAAAAATGGTTGGTATTTTAGTTTCCTTAATTTGCTTCGGTTTATTCTACAAAATAGTGACTGATTCAGGAATCAACCAGGTTTTTTGGTTTCTTATTTTTGTACTATTTGTTCCGGCCGGAATTACCATTTTTTTTGTTATACCGTATAATCAATTTATATTGTTAACGCTATGTATAGCAATTTATAAAAATAAATCTTGGCTTAGCATTCTCAAAACTTTTCCGCTAAAATACATATTTGTATTATTTTCGATTTTAATCTTAACAATAGGTCTATTTGACCATCGAGCAACTGTTAATTTTTATCACAAATTAGCTAAGCCTATTTCATTTTTAACCATAAATATCCTGTGTTGCCTATTTGTTTACGTTGCATTATACAATGTTTACAACTACTCAAAGTTATTTCGAAAGCTTCTTTTTGTTTTTTTAATTTTTGCGCTTTACGGAATTGTGTGTTTTATTATAAAAGCAAATCCATATAACTCAATTATAGCTGAAGCATTTAAAACACAGGACTATATGAAGAGTTATTTACTTACTGGCGATGGTCGGTTAAGAGTAAATTCGTTTAGTTTTCACCCATATCTGTATGGGTTTCTGCTAAATACTATTGCACTTATTTCCATTTTTTTTTACCAAAATATAAAACAAATCAAAGTTTCCAAAAGGTATATTTTAACTTTAATAGCTCTTTTTATTATTAATTTATACTTTTCGAATTCAAGAATCATCTTGCTGATATTTATTGGTAGCTACGGAATTTATGCACTATTTTCAATAACTGCAGAACGCTTTTTTCAGTACATATTAATTTTGCCCCTACTGATTATAGTATTATTTCAGATTCCCAAAGTAAGTAAAACTATGGATCAATTGGCTGATGTTGTTTTAACCGGCGGTAGTTCAACAGAAGGTAGCAGTGTTGACATGCGGCAAACCCAATTATTGCTTTCTTTTAAGTATTTTAATGATAGCCCTATTTTTGGTAATGGATTTGATTACATAATTGAAAATCTGGGTTTTAGTTCGGATAATTCAAAAAGATCCAGTGATGCAGAAGCATTCGGATTTGAAAGCTATTTTTTTGTTTTATTGATTGAACAAGGGTTAATTGGAATAATAGCTAATTTGATATTGTTTGTGTCGTTGTTAGTGTATTATATTCGAAATTTTTTAAAGACAGAAAGGGAGTATCGTAGGTTTGTACTGATTTGCCTATTAATACTCATCGGTTACCTTACGTTTATTTTAACAACTGGTGTGTTAAGTTCAATGCCATTTTTCTTTACGTTAACCGGATTATTTATAAGTATTCAGGTTAAAATGCTTTCGCGTGCAAAAAATATACGGTCTTAATTAAGTACATTTTAAGTTAAATATGTTTTCTATTATCATACCCGCTTTCAAAACAAAATATTTGTTTTACGCCATTAAAAGTGTACTTGATCAAACCTTTGAGGATTTCGAATTGATTATAGTGAATGATAAATCTCCGGAAAATGTAGCTGAAATTGTTGCAAAATTTGAAGATAAAAGAATTAGTTACTATGAAAACGAAAATAATCTTGGTAGCAAAAGCGTGGTTTCAAGTTGGAATAATTGTTTAAAATACGCAAAATTTGAGTACACGCTTTTATTTTCCGATGATGATATATTGGAACCGGACTTTTTGTTGGAGATAAATGAGTTAATAAAACAGTATCCGTTAGTTGATTTGTTTTACAGTAGGGTGGCCGTCATTGACCAGGATAACAAAATAATAAGATATACTTGTTCTGCTCCAGAACGTGAAGTTGTACTTGATTTTATATGGCACCGGCTAAGAGGCTTGAGAGAAATATATGCCCCAAATTTTGTATTTAGAACAAAGTCTTTGATTGAAATAGGTGGTTTTGTGGATTTTCCTTTAGCATGGGGTAGTGATGACGCTACATGGTTTTCTTTGGCGAAAACCAATGGTGTAGTTTCAACTAATAAGGTATTGTGTAACTGGCGCTGGTCTGAGTTAAACATATCAAAAATTGGCAACGTCAAATTACGATTAAACGCGATAGAAACTTTTCTAACCTGGGTTGCTAATTTTGTGAATTCTCATGATTCGAGAAATGCTTTTGAAACTGAATTAAAACAAGAGATTTTTGTTGCTCTGCCTTTATATAAGGATATGCTAAAAAAATCTTTAATACAGAGATTGTTCGAAAATAATACAAAGCTCGATGCAGTGATGTTGTTTTTGAAATATAAAGGGCAATATAAATTGCCCTATTCAACATTTTTAAAATCTATAATGGTAAAGAAAACGAGATAATTATGGGCAAGATGTTTATTGTATATTACGATTTTAAGCATACATCAGGTAATCATGCTGGAATGAGTTACTTGGTTAAATATCTTGAGCAAAATTTAACAGAAGTAAAATTAATCAAAAATATACCTCAACAATTTCCTGGCGGTGGTAAGTTGTCAAAAATACACGCAGTCTTTTTGGCTTTTTATATAAAATTGATGGCAAATAGAAGCGACAAGGTGTTTTTTTTTGAATACTTGACAAAGGGTTTTGCAAATCAAGATTTGACAGCTAAAATTTTACGAAAGCTTGGTGCTGAAAACGAAATTTATGCATTGGTTCATTTACCTGGTGATAATCTAACTGAATTGTATAAAAATGAATCAACAATTATAAAAAAGATTAATCAGGTGGATAAGGTAATGGTTTTTGGCAGTAGCCTTAAGTTATTTTTGGAGAAAATTGGATATAAAAAGGAAATAGTTAATACGTTTCATTACGTGGATACGGAATACTATAAAGCAAGAGAAATAGCCCCAGTTAACAAAAAACTAAATATCGTTTGTATTGGAAATTTAAAAAGGAATTATCAATTGATGCAGCAAATTGTCGCTAACATTCCAGTAGTTCAATTTCATATATGTATGGGGAGTGCTCAGCTAAAGGATATTTTTGATAAATTCACTAATGTTAATTTGTATGGATTTTTAGAAGAGAAAGATCTATTATCACTAATGCAGCGATGCGATATCGGGCTTTCGGTTTTAGAAGATACCGTAGGTAGTAACGTTATAACAACATCAATGGCTACAGGGTTAGTACAAGTTGTATCTGATGTTGGCTCTATAAGAGATTATTGTGATGAGCATAACTCGATATTGTGTTCGACTTTAGATGACTTTATTACAGGGATTAAACTTTTAGAAAAAGATAGAGAAAAGCTAAGTTTAATGAAAAAAAATGCATTGAAAC
The DNA here is from genome assembly GCF_030409315.1 of Mucilaginibacter flavus. GTDB lineage: Bacteria > Bacteroidota > Bacteroidia > Sphingobacteriales > Sphingobacteriaceae > Mucilaginibacter > Mucilaginibacter flavus. The sequence continues at coordinate 117,511 of NZ_JAUFPS010000043.1, forward strand.
ATGCCTCCAAATTTAGTATGCAATCATTTCTTGATGATTTTAAGTTATTGCTTTATTGAGTTGATTTGAAGATGAATACTCTCCCTTTAGTTTCTGTAATAATTCCTTGCTACAATGCAGAACGGTACGTTGAATTCTCGGTAAGATCAATTATGAATCAAACATATAAGAATTTGGAAATTCTTTGTATAAATGATGGTTCTAACGATTCAACTTTGCAAGTACTAACTAAATTATCGTTGGAAGATCCAAGGGTTGTTGTTGTTAATAACGAAGTGAATTATAAAATAGTAGGCACTTTGAATAGAGGGGTTGAGTTGGCAAACGGAAACTTTATTGCACGAATGGATGCCGATGATTTTTCTCATCCTAATAGGATTGAAGAGCAGCTTAATGCATTTTTGGAAAACCCTAAATATGACGTTGTTTCTGTACCGTTTGTGGCTATATCCAGTTCGGGGAAGTTAATAGGGCATATTTCTGATTACGATTGTACAGGTGTAGGATCAAATAGATTTGTTGCTTTATTTAATTCTCCTGTAGGACATCCTGCAATAATGATCAAAGTAGAATTATTAAAAGAATACCGATACAATAAAACAGAAGCAGCTACTCATGTTGAAGATTATGATTTATGGGCCCGCTTATTGTTAGATGGTTATAATTTCCACAATATCCCCAAACCATTATTTAATTATCGATTGAATAAAAGTGGTGTTAGCTTCAGCAATCGGGAGCAGCAAGCCAATAACGCTTCAGCTATATCTGCAAAGTTACTTTTGCATTTTTTGAATGTATCTGTTAAGCCTGAAATATTGTGTGTTATAAACAAATACTCCCTAACCAATGATGTTAAAATATTAAGGGAAGCTCTAGTTCAATTTAATGAAATTAGATTAAAGTATGTAAATACATATGAATACGAATTAACGAAGGCGGATTTAAAGGAAATTAATGATTGGTATAATCAAAGGGTTATTTTTATTTTATTTCGGCACTTTGTGCAAGGTAGTCTGTCTGTTAAAACATTTTCGTTGTTTTATTTGCTAAAAAAGGTGCGCGTACTTTTGGAAACTAAAACTTATGTAAATGCTTTTACAGCAATTAGAAAATTAGCATATAACTAAAAGTTTGATGATGTTCAATTCACTTAGATTAGATATTCATAATAATAAGGGCAATTTTAAAGGATTATTTTTCATTCTTTTTTTTCGTTTGGCGCAACTTTTTCTAAAAAAGGGCTTTATAGTAAAACTTATAGGTTTACCATTTACAATAGCTTATAAATTTACTTTTCCTTGGATTTTAGGCATTGATATTCCATTAAATACTGAAATCGGCACCGGTTTTATGGTTTTTCATGGTCAAGGTCTGATTGTTCATGGTGATTGTAAAATAGGTTCTAATGTTTTGATTAGGCACAACACCACCTTAGGTCAAAAAAGTAGAAACGGTGGAGTACCAATTATTGGTAATAACGTAGATATAGGAGCTCATAGTATAATAATTGGTTCTGTTAAAATTGGCGATAATTGTATTATTGGAGCGGGTACATTCATTAATGTAGATATTCCTGAAAATTCAATAGTTTATGGAAGGCCACTCGTCATAAAAAGCATCTAATATAAACTTTACAAGTTAGTTATGAGTAACTCTAAATACGAAGTGTTAAAATCAAAGTCAATAGCGCTAATTATACCTGATTTTGATTACGGTGGCGAAGAAAAAAGAGTTGTAAATTTTGCTAATTATTATTTAGCCTATTTCAAGAATGTTTATTTATTTTCGCCTGATGGCAAAAGTTCAGAGTTGCTTTCTAAGGATGTAAAACACATAATTTTAAACACTCGCAATCCTCTGAATATTATTTCCATACTCAAAGTTATTAAGGAAAATAAAATTGTTTTTTTTCAAGGCCATAAAAGAGCTTCTATGCCTTTTTTATTAGCTGCAGAGAAATTATTGAAAATCCACAGTGTCTTTAACTTTGATAACATTTATCTAAAAAATAATTACTTGCTTAAGTTTATAATGCCTAAAAACCTTATATACCTTTCTGATGTAGTAAAAAGTTTTTATGATAAATATAGCAAAGGGCATGTCAACATTGTTATTAACATGGGGGGAGATTTTTATGCTAAGCTTGATGAGAATCAAAATAACATTGCTAAAAGAAACTTTAATATTCAAAATGAGTTTGTTTTTTTGAGTTTGGGGAGGTTATCTTTTCAAAAAAATCAAAAAAAATTGCTGAATGCTTTGGCGATAATTAAAGATAAAGACTTTATCTGTTTAATTGTTGGCAGCGGCCCGTCGGAAAAAGAACTGAAAGATCTTGTAAAATCTAATGGTTTAGAAAGTAAAGTTAAATTTTTAGGTCATAGAACGGATATAGAACAATTACTTAATATAGGTGATGCGTTAGTACAATCATCATTTTTCGAGGGTTTTCCCAATGTTTTTATTGAAGCTGTGTCGGTGGGTTTACCAATTGTAGCAACAAATGTTGGTTCGTCAAAAACATTGATTATGGATAATGGCTTATTAGTAGATGGTGATAGTACTGCTGAATTTTCAAATGCACTTATTGATATGATTGACAATTATCAAAAATATAAAAAGGCAGCTATCTTACTTAGAGAAAGTGTTTTTTTTAAACAATTTCATAAAGATAAAATGTTGCTAAATTATCTGGATTATTATAACTCGATATCAATGTAATTTATAATGAAATGTTATGGGAAATGAAGCCTGGGATATAATCATGGATAAAGTTGGAGATTTTAAAATAGCCAAAGGCATAACATCATTTGTTAATCCTTATTCTATGCTTGTTTTAAAATCTCATAGACAGATTGCCGAAAGTATAGATTATTGGAACGTTGATGGTATTTCGTTAGTCAATAAAATTAACAAATATTTACAGAATAATATTTCTCGATTTAGTTTTGATGAAACCTCAGTAGCCCCGTTAGTATTTGAATATGCTTCTCGTCATAACCTGAAAATTGCTATTATCGGCACAAAGGAAGAATATATAACTAATGCTATTTTGGCGATTGAAGAAAAACACGAAGTGAAAATCTCTTACTATCGCAATGGTTATTTTGATAGCGAGGAAGAGGAATTTCAAACGATAAATAAATTAATTAATCTTAAAATTGATTTAGTAATTTGCGGGATGGGAACTCCCTATCAGGAACTTTTTTTAATAAAATTAAAAAAAGCTTCTTTCGAAGGATACATGTTTACATGTGGCGGTTATCTTCATCAAATTTCACAAAAAAAAGAATATTACCCCGATATTTTTGATAGACTTAATGTAAGATGGATATATCGAATAATATCAGAACCTCAGTTACTAAAACGATACGGTATAAGCTATCCGAAATTTTTTTTCTTGTTTAAAAAGTTTGCAAAAATTAAGTACGCAAAAGGGAAGGTTAAAGGTCCCCATTAGTTTTTATAATAGAAAGAGGGTAGGGGAAAATATCAAACTATTTAGTCTCACTAATAATACTGAATTAGAAAAAGCGTTCTTTAACTGCTTAATAGCAGAACCTTAAAAAGGCATGAAATTTTAAGGCTATTAAATGGTTTCGAAAAATATTTATGGTCAAAAAACGCAATTGTTTCATTGTTTTTTACCCATAGCATATCCGTTGGACACTAACTATAACTCACGCGATACAAGCCTGGCTGCCGCCCTCTCTCCGGCAATCTGTAAATAGGGTTTTAAAGTTTTTAGCCCTTTTTGCAGCTAATGTAGGGATTGCCGACGGACGTAGCCTCGTCTGGGGGAGTAACACGCGTATTGTTGTGCACCATGCTGTCCTTCAGGTACTGTTAATTCCAATATTGAGACACATTTAACCGCATTAAGTTGCAGTAAGGGATCCGATACGTTTTCAAGGTTTACTTGCTGGCAAGACATTGGAGTGCCAACTCTGGAATTTTGTTACGATATTGGTCCTTAGTGAAGGATTACCTCTATGCAGGTTGTCATATCTCTTAATATCTGCAGTAAAAGCACAACTGCTTCGTTATCTTCGGCATTCGCTGCGATCTCTATCACAGCAATCATAAAAAATATTTTCGCTAAATACGACGTTATATTTTATTCCTTTTACTTTATATTGCAATTGTAACGGTTTAGGGCCATATTAATTCCCTTTTTGCGCATTGCTTTTCCGGTATCCCTAAACGGGCATTTATATCCTGCCCTTTTTTAACCTAACTATGCTTCTCAATTTGGATACCGGTAAATTAAAGCATCCTAAGTTGGACATTTCTTGTATCATTAATAAGCTAACTCTCATTAGCAAAGTTTACAGAGAACACTCGCCATTTACAGTCTGTTGTATCGTGTGTTGAATGGTATTCCTAATAGATTGTAAATTATTTTTTCGATTGGTCGAGCGTTTACAACCAAAGAATCAGTTACTTTTACCAATACTATCGTTACTGAGGCCCACAAACCCTTTATTATAAAGTGGCGAAGCTAATTTTAGTTTATATACATTTATTGTTTTAATGCCATTAGATCCTTTTCCCGGCCCAATTAGTTGTGGATCTGAAGTTGTTTTATTTGGATCATTTGGTTCTGTGTTGGGATGGTAACCATAAAAATTATTATTTGAAAATACTATATTATTTCCGGAAATTGAATATTTTGTATTTTTGCTTAAATTATAGAAGATATTATTGCGGAAAAATACGTTACTTGCGTTTTGTACTACTACAATATCGTTTTTTTGTGAAGTGTCTACGTATATAATGTTGTTATATATGTGATTTTGATCACTTCCGTTGTTTACTAATATTCTACCGTGTTTGTTTACAGCGCGATCATTTTGGCTTATATTATATCTTACAATGTTGTTCCTGTCATATTTTTCTCTGTACCATTTTTCCCAAATAGTGTTACAAATCATAATCAGTTCACCGGCATTGTTGTGACTATAGTTATATTGAAATATCGTACCGTCATTTTGTCCATCAATATCAAAGGCTCCGCAATCAGTATCGTGAGGCGGGATATTGTAAACCTCATTATATTGCCAAATAACTTTTTTACAAATGTAAGACCACATGCCCGATGCGCTATCATATGCCGCGGGTTTGTTTGAAACGTTATTCTCTACAATTACCCCTCTTCCTGTTGTGCCGTCACAAACTGCAATATTTATTGCAGCGTCGGCTGTATTTTCTGTATAGTTGTTTTTAATAGAAATGTCATCTGAATATGTTACTTTGCCCCAAATATCTGTGTTTTCATTATCAGTATTTGCCCACTCGCTGGCGATGGCAATGCCGCATCCAAATCGATGAATATTTTTTATTATGTTATTTTCTATAGATATTCCACTAAAACAGGTGGCCTCAGTACTACTTGATGAACCTCTTAATGCCCTAAACTGAATACCGGCTACCCCTCCCCACATTTTATTTACTAAGTTATCATCATAAGACGGGGTTACAAATACAGGTTTCATGAAAGTGTATTTAGTTGTTACGCAAGCAATGTCGTGAATGTTGCAGTTTTTTATATAGAAATGATGGCAAACGCCGAAATCTTTAGCCATTATTAATATTCCATTTCTAAAATCTCCTGTGTTGGCATCGTTTTTCAAATCGAGATTATTAATTTCCCAATATTGCTGATTGTAAAATCTTAAAACAGCACCGTCATTATCTACTGATCCGTTTGCATCTATTTTAGGTTTTAACCCTTTTCCGTATTTGTCGATTTTAATTGGATTTGTCGGGTTACCAGATCCTTTTGGCATTAGCTGGCCAATCCATGCGCATCCCGATTTCAACAAAATTCGATCTCCCGGAAGAAATGTTGTACGATTAATTTTCTCCAAGGTTTTCCACGATGTTGAAATGCTTGTGCCGTCGTTTTTGTCGTTTCCCGTCGTGGCGTTAATATAAAATGTCCTGTTTAAAGCCCAAGCGTTATTTGCATTTAGGGCAAACAATAAACATATCACTACAATCAATTGTCTTCCGGCTGTTTGTTTAATTGTCATCTTATAATTATCTGAATTTTAACCAAGAACGTTTAATAAAGTTCGTTATTGCTCATTTTGGAATGCAAATAAATTAAAATTTGTTGGTATTCGTAGCTAAAGGCTCGTTCGGTGTTTAAATCTTTCTCAAAAAACGCCGAAATCGGTTTGCAAGTGAATAGGTGGGAATGATTGGTGCCGCTTAAATTGAGTAATTTTATTTAACGTTCTTGATTGATCAGCAATACCAGAATGTGCGAAAAGGAATAGGAAAAGTAATCTTAAATACTATCGATAAAGGCACAATCAAAGCATTTTTTCAATAACTACATAATCAGTAGCACGTAGGGAATGGTTAGTCACAAAATAGGTTGTGTTGAATTCTTCAATTCGTTCCTGCAAACATGATTGGGGGCGTTTATCGAAATTAAAATAAGAGGAGAATTAGGTTAACTGGCGATTTAGTATAATAACCCCGGTACTACAAGTAACTATTCTTTTGGGGTTATCATTGATAACCCCAAAAGAATAAAAACAAACTATTTGATGCCTGTAATTATCTAAGAGAACTGAAGCTGCAGATAATTTTTGTATAAATATTGTTTTTTTTATTTCCTATTATATCAGCCTCCGTAAATTTTGATAATATAATCCTACCTATACCAGCTTCGCCTCTGCCCTGATCATAACAAACATAAAGTTGTCCTGTATTATCTTCAGTTAAAGCCGGATAGGAACTACCATAAATGGGATCATTGTCTATAACAAGGTTATAAGGCCAGCTTTTCCCATTATCGGTTGAAAGGAAAGCTGTAAGTTTAGTCCTCCATGTAGCATTATTTACAATTAAGATAATGTTACCTGACCTTAGTTTTCCAAAAAAAGGCCGGGAAGCCGCCAGTGGCCCAAGTGAGGTAAGTTTCGAAGGTACATCCCATGTTAGCCCTGCATTTTTGCTGTGTGTCATATATAAACCATCCAATTCCCGATTTACTGCGGTATATAAAGTGTCATTATTCGCTACAACCATTTCTTCATCATAATTCCTTTTTGATAAAACCACTGGGATTTTTGATAAGAAAGCAGGAGTCAATATTGTTTTTGTACTTTCATTATATTGGGATTTATATAATATAGGTCCGTCTAAATCTATGGGAGTTGGTGTGGAAGGAAGCCCATTCCATGTGTTGCTAAGTAAGCCCGGGCCAAAAACAGGAAATATCATGGTCGAGCTGTCGGCCCCAATAGAAGTGGGTTTAACGCTCATTTCGCCACTAAACATTCGGACTGGTTTGGTCATTACCGTTTGATTATTCTCTTCCTTAATCATTATGTTCCAGACACCTCTGAGTCCACCGTCCCATCCTCCGCTAACAGATGTCCAGGAAAGGTGTAGATTGCCAAACTTATCGTCCCATAGTGATGGGTCAATTTGTCGGTCAAAGTCATTTTTCGATGCTATAATTACGGAATTATTAATCCAAGTTTTTCCCCAATCTTTACTCTTTGATATGGTTATATAATTCCCAACTTCTTCACCCTTTTTGCCGCAATACCATGCTGCGTATAAAATACTGTCTTTAATACCAATAGCGGGTACGCCTTCCCAGCCTCGTTGTGCAATATACGGGCTCGTTAACGGAACATCACGAAGAAAATACGAGTTAGTTGATGAATCTGACGTAAGTGCCGAAAAATTATCTGGGGGTGTTGTATGTACAATCGGAGGATGATCAGCCGGTTCGGATCCCTGAGTTGGCTTTTTGCAAGCAACACTGCTTAAAATAAGAAGCACGATAAAGAACAAAATAGTGTGGTATTTTTTTTTCATTGTTAGTTAACTTATTGGATGGGAATTATGATAATACCTATATGAATAACTCATGCTATTGCTTAATAGGCTCATTATAGCTGTATTTTTTCAGCATAATTGCAAAATGGTTCTTAAATTTGTATTTTGATCGTATGGTATTTCCGATTACTAAATTGTATACTTAAAAAGTAATGTTAAAGGGAATGGTGTCGCGTTTTTTTTGTTTGGAATTAAAAAGAAGAGGGACATAAGTAATTGTTGGTTAATCTTTAGTTAATCGCTTGTGTGATAAAATATTGTAATTTTTTCATTACAAATATTGTCATTTTTACTTTTATATCATGCTTAAAAAAAATAAAGTTATCATTTGATGATATTGTAATAACTTAGGCGGGTTTATGTTAAAATAATGTTAAATCATTTTCTTGTAATGGAGCCTTAAGGTAACTCTAACTCTTGGATATTTGAATGGTTGACTACATTATAATACCCAAATTGAAAAATAAAATTATCGGATAATTGAAAAGTTAGCAGAAAATCATAAATTAAGGATTAAATAAGAATAGTATCAGCCAGCAATAGCATCTCCTAAATTATTTAGCTGTTTTAAATTTTATACTGTATCTATATCGTCTGTTTTTTACTGATATTGATCCCCAAGTATCATATTATAGTTTTTAGTTAACCAATAGCCATTGTTCCAAATTATAGACGATCATCTTAACAGGTAGGTACTAAATTTTCGTAATAGTGCTGTAGTTAGCGCTTTTCGTTTTTTCCTTTAGGTTATAATAAGTACTTAAAATGTGTTTGCCGAATTAGGAGGAAAATAAACCTTGGGTTCGTTATTTTTAATTATTACATTTGACAGTCTAAAAGCATGATTTATGTGAAAAAGATAATTTTTTATGCTTTTTATGTGAATTGTTTCTACCTTTTGTCAAATTTATTGTGAATTTTATGCCCGGATCTTATTCATCTACGTCTCACGATTATCATTTTGATATAGAAGAAGTCAACACCATAGCCAATGAGGTAATCGATGTTGAAGCATCGGCAATATTAAATCTTAAAGGTCTTAACAATGGTAGTTTTTATACAGCCGTTAATTACCTGATAAAGTCAAGCGGCAGAGTTATTATTTGCGGACTTGGCAAATCCGGGCTTATCGGGAAAAAGATTTCCGCAACACTTGCCAGTACAGGCACTCCAAGTTTTTTTCTTCACCCTGCCGAAGCCATTCATGGAGATTTAGGTATGATTGTGGGTAATGATGTTATCATTACCATATCGTACTCTGGCGAAACGGATGAAGTGTTGAAATTAGTGCCAATCATAAAAAAATTAGGCATTCCGCATATATCGATAACCGGTAATCCCAACTCAACGCTGGCAAAAAACTCAGATTGCTCTTTAAATGCTCATGTAGCACGTGAGGCTTGCGCATTACAGTTAGCACCTACCTCGTCAACTACTGCAACATTGGTTATGGGCGATGCTTTAGCTGTTACGTTAATGAAACTTAAAAACTTTAAGGAACACGATTTTGCTCAGTTTCATCCAGGCGGAAGTTTAGGCCGTCAGTTGTTGTGTAAGGTATCCGATGAAATGGTAATAGACCCGTTGCCTATAATACGCCCTGAAGATAGAATAAAGGAAGTTATAATGTCAATAGGATCGGGACAGCTTGGTGTTACTGTTGTTGTTGACGACGCAGACCTGATAATCGGCATTATAACAGATGGTGATTTGAGGCGGGCAATGAGTAAATTTGAATATGACAAAGGTTTTTTTAATTTGACAGCTAAAGATATTATGTCAAAAAATCCTAAACGTATTAGGCCAAGCGCGCTTATAGCAGAAGCAGAAGGCATGATGAATGAAAATAAAATCAATTCGTTGATTGTAGAAGATAACAACAAACTTGTAGGAATACTTTATCAAAGAAAATTAAAATATGGCACTTTATGACCAAATAGTGAGCAATAACTTTGTTATTGCTGGCCCCTGCGTAATTGAATCTGAAAGCATCTTATTTAAAATAGCAGAAACAGTTAAGAAAATAGCTGAAAAGGAAAATTTCACTTACATTTTTAAAGCTTCCTTTGATAAGGCGAACCGTACTTCATTGGGGTCTTTCAGAGGAGCGGGTATTCAGGAAGGTTTAAAGGCTCTCGAAAAGGTGAAAAAAGAATTTGATTTGCCGGTAACCACCGATATTCATGAGCCGGCTCATGCAGCAATGGCCGCCGAAGTTGTTGATATTCTTCAGATTCCGGCTTTTTTATGCCGTCAAACAGATTTGCTTTTAGCAGCTGGCCAAACAGGGAAAATTGTGAATATTAAAAAAGCTCAGTTTTTGTCAGCCGGGCAGATGAAGTATCCTATAGATAAGGTTATTTCTACCGGCAATAACCAAGTTATGTTAACTGAAAGAGGAAGTATGTACGGTTTCGAGCGAATAGTTGTTGATTTTACAGGTATAATAGATATGATGAAATTCGGAATACCTGTTGTTTTAGATGCTACGCATTCTGTTCAAAGACCAGGATCACTTGAAGGAAAAACTGGGGGGAATCGCGATTATGTGCCATTTTTGGCTCATGCTGCCGCCGCCATTGGTGTTAAGGGCTTCTTTTTTGAAACGCATCCTAATCCGGAAGAAGCCTTATCTGATGGGCCAAACTCCGTTTATTTGGCCGATTTTGAAAAAATTATACGTGATACCCACAAATTTATAGACTTGAATAAATCAAATAATTAATAAATTGAAGATGAAAGTTGTAGCATTTTTGCCAGTAAAAGGAACCAGCGAAAGAATCGAAAATAAAAACACCAGGATTCTTGACGGCAAACCTCTTTTTTTGCACTCCCTTGAAAAATTGGTTCAGTGTAATTTTATTGACGAAGTATATTTGGATACAGAATCGGAAGTAATTGTTGATTTGGCGAGCGAGGTTAAATGCAAAATACTAATGAGAGACCCAAAACTTGCAACTAACAAAACAGATGGACATCAATTGTTTTTTAATGAAGTTAGACAGGTTGAGGCTGATATTTACATCCAAATATTGGGTACGAGTCCTTTTATCAGCCCCGAAACAATAAAAAAAGGCATTGATGTACTCATCAATTCGGCCGAGTATGATTCTGTAGTTTTAGTGAAAAGAGAAAAGCAATATACCTGGAATCCCGATACGCTACTTACCAACTATGATCTTAATAACATTCCTAACAGCTTCACGCTTCCTGATACAATAATTGAAACCATGGGTTTGTATATTGTACGGAAAGAAACAGCTTATAGCACTCAACGACGCATTGGCGATAAGCCCTATATGCTCGATGCCAGTAGTCTTGAGGCCATTGATGTTAACTACCCGGATGATTTTGAACTCGCATCGTATATTGCTGCAGGTAAACGGGAAGACGAAAGAAAATTACTCCGTAATATTGCACAGTTGCTCACATCGCCAATGCTTTCTGATATTATGGATGACTTAGGTATCGAAAATAAGGTTATAAAAGGAATGAGGCTTAATATTGATGGCAAGAAAATACTTGGAAGAGCTAAAACACTTAAAATTAAGGCACGTACACCAAGCGACACTAACTCCATTTATGATGCTTTGCTCACCTACAAAACAATCGTACCCAACGATATCATTGTTGTAGAAAACGAATTACCTCAGTATGCTTATTTTGGTGAGTTAAACGCTAACCTGGCACTAAGAGCTGGAGCATCTGGTGCAATTATTGGCGGTATGACACGTGATCATTCGGAAGTTAATGCGTTGCAATTTCCAGTCTTTTCAAAAGGTTACAATTGTCAGGATATAAAACATAAAGGTACTGTAGCGCATTACAACAAGCAGGTGCAAATAGAAAATGTTACAATTGACCACCAAGACCTAATATTTGGGGATGGGGAGGGAGTTATTGTTATACCTCAAAAATATGAAGCGCAGATATTAGACCTTAGTAGAGAAGTGATAAAAAAGGAACGCAAAATTGTAGCCGAAGTTGCAAATGGAGTGGATGTATTGACGCTTAGGGAACGACATGGCGATTTTTAGCAAGTTAAATACGCTAAAACAATATTTCCTTTTATAATATCAATTAATAGTAATGGAAAGTAACAAACACTTTTTTCTTAAATATGTCAGATAAGTTTAGTTCTATCAGCACATTTATATTTGATGTTGATGGCGTATTGACCGATGGCATCGTGTATGTGGGCGAATTGGGAGAACAATTAAGAGGCTTTAATATTAAAGATGGATATGCTATTCAATTAGCTGTAAAGTGTGGTTATAACATAGCAATCATTACTGGGGCCAAGTCAAAGATCGCTCAGTACAGGCTAAATTCACTTGGGGTGTTTGATGTGTTTTTAGGCGTGGAATCTAAAGTAGATGTGTTGAACGCTTATGCATCTCAAAAAGGCTTAAACTTTGAGCATATGCTTTATATGGGTGATGATATTCCAGATCTGGACGTAATACAATTAGTTGGATTACCGTCTTGCCCTATCGATGCCGCACCGGAAATAAAAGATTGTTGTAATTACATATCACCACAGGCTGGCGGGCAAGGCTGTGTACGCGATGTGATTGAGAAGGTATTAAAATCGCAAGGGAAATGGATGCGGGAGAAGGCCTACAGTTGGTGATCCCGAAGTAATTAATTCAAGTTTTTTACTTTTAATAACGGTGCTGTTTTTGGCACATTTTAAAAAATGTGTTTCTCTTTAAGCGTTAGTTTATTAATCCTATGAAAACAATTCTAATCACCGGCGGTGCCGGCTTTATCGGCTCACACGTTGTGCGTCGTTTTGTAACTAACTATCCGGATTATACAATAGTTAATGTTGATGTGCTTACCTATGCAGGTAATTTGGAAAACCTGGAGGATATCGAAAATACGCCTAACTACCAGTTTGAAAAGGTAGATATTATGGATAGAGAAGCTATTGAAGCAATCTTCGATAGATATAAGGTTACCGATGTTGTACACCTGGCTGCAGAATCACACGTAGATAGATCTATTCTGAGCCCGCTTGATTTTGTATATACTAATGTAATTGGTACCGTTAACTTACTTGAAGTAGCTAAAGAAAAATGGAAAGGTAATTATAGCAACCATTTGTTTTACCACGTATCAACCGACGAAGTGTACGGAGCATTAGGGGAAGAGGGCTTGTTTACCGAAGAAACCCGGTATGACCCGCATTCGCCGTATAGCGCAAGTAAAGCAGCTTCAGATCATTTTGTACGCGCTTACCATGATACTTATGGATTAAAGGTTGTTGTCTCTAACTGTTCTAACAACTATGGGCCTTATCACTTCCCAGAAAAATTAATCCCTTTGATGATCAACAATATTATCAATAACAAACCGCTACCGGTTTATGGTGATGGAAAATATACCCGAGATTGGTTGTTTGTAAAAGATCATGCTATAGCTATTGACCTTATTTTTCATGAAGGTAAAGTGGGCGATACCTATAACATAGGAGGCTTTAACGAGTGGAAAAATATCGACTTGGTAAACCTGCTTTGTGTACAAATGGATGAAAAGCTGCAGCGTGCACCTGGCACAAGTGCGCAGTTGATCACTTACGTTAAAGACAGGCCTGGTCATGATAGGCGTTATGCTATAGATGCCGGGAAAATAAACAAAGAACTTGGTTGGGCTCCATCTGTAACTTTTGAACAGGGGCTTTCTGAGACTATTGATTGGTTTTTAACAAACAAAACGTGGCTTAACAATGTTACAAGCGGAGCCTACGCCAGTTATTACAATAATCAATACGCTAATCACATCGATAGCTAAACAAATATAAAAAGATGATAATTACCCCTACGCCGCTCGAAGGATGTATAGTTATAACCCCCAGAATATTTAATGATGATCGGGGATATTTTTTTGAATCATACAATGCGCAAAACTTTAATAAAGCAGTAGGATACGATGTCAATTTTGTTCAGGATAATCAATCGTATTCAACGAAAGGAGTGTTCAGAGGGCTGCATCTTCAAAAAGGAGAGTATGCACAGTCAAAGTTGGTTAGAGTTACTGAGGGAGAGGTGTTAGACGTTGCTGTTGATTTAAGAAGCCAATCTGCTACCTATGGGCAGTATTTTGCAGTTAAGCTATCTGCAGAGAACAATAAGCAATTTTTTATTCCAAGAGGGTTTGCTCATGGTTTTGTTGTGTTAAGCGATACAGCTGTTTTTCAGTATAAATGCGATAATTATTATAACAAAGATTCAGAGGGGGGGCTTCATTTCGCAGATCCTGATCTTAATATTGATTGGGGTATCCCGAGTGGTGAATTGTTGGTGTCAGAAAAAGACCTTGAACTACCATTTTTAAAAAATGTAACAGATCTTGGCTTTTAGTAAGTTACTTAAGTCTCGCTATAAGCATAAATTAATATGAGTAATATAGTTGTATTTGGTGCATCTGGTCAATTAGGGCAGTGTTTAAAAAAGGTAGCTGCCTCAAAAGCAATTACCTCCATCGTTTTCCTGCCCAAATCTGAAGCCAATATACTCGATGCAGATTTGTTGAAAGTTGTATTTGAAAAATACAAGCCAGCTTATGCTATTAATTGCGCGGCATATACTGCCGTTGATAAAGCGGAAGATGATATTGATTTTGCCCGTGAACTCAATAAAACCGGCGCGCTAAATTTGGCTGTACAATGTGAAAATTACGGCGCAACCCTGGTGCAGGTGTCTACAGACTTTGTTTTTAAAGGTGATACACCAAATCCATTAGGTGAAAACGATATTGCCGAACCTATTAGTATTTACGGGCTTACCAAGCTGGAAGGAGAGCAGGAAGTAGCTGCTGTATTGCTCAGGCATTATATTATACGTACAAGCTGGCTATATTCTGAATTTGCAAATAATTTTGTAAAAACAATGCTTAAATTAGGTACAAACAGAGATGAATTGAAAATCATAGCCGATCAGGTTGGAACGCCAACTTATGCTATTGATCTGGCTGCTGCTATATTGGATATCATTGTATCTGGTAACGGCAATTATGGCATTTATCATTACAGCAATGAAGGTGTTACTTCGTGGTATGATTTTGCCAAAGGAATATTTGATATATCTAAAACCAATGTAAAGGTATATCCTATACGTACAAGTGAGTATCCTACCCGTGCAACCAGACCCAAATTTTCGGTAATGGATAAAGCGAAAATTAAAAATACATTCGGCTTAGAAATCCCTTACTGGCGCGACAGCCTGATGGTTTGTATCAAAGCCCTTCAAACAGCTCAATAAATAACCTATTAATATATCACCTTATGAAAGGAATTATACTGGCAGGCGGTTCAGGTACCCGCCTTTATCCAATTACAAAGGCTATTAGTAAGCAATTGATGCCTATTTATGATAAGCCAATGATTTACTATCCTTTATCGGTACTGATGTTGGCCGGAATTAGTGAAATTTTGATTATAACAACACCTGATGATCAGGCCGGTTTTGTACGTTTGCTGGGCGATGGTAGTGAGTTGGGCTGCCGGTTTGAATTTGCCGTTCAGGAGGTGCCAAATGGCCTTGCACAAGCTTTTGTTATTGGCGCCGATTTTATTGGCGATGATAAAGTTGCTTTAGTGCTTGGTGATAATATTTTTTACGGTTCTGGCTTTAGCACATTAATGCAAAGCTTTAACGATGTAAGCGGAGCTGCTATATTTGCTTATCCGGTTGCAGATCCGGAGCGTTATGGTGTCGTTGAGTTTGATAAAGAATTTAAAGCTGTTTCTATTGAAGAAAAACCTTTAAAGCCAAAATCAAACTACGCAGTTCCAGGTCTTTATTTTTACGATAATCAGGTAGTTGAAATAGCTAAAAATATCCCGGCTTCGCCAAGGGGAGAATTTGAAATTACTGATGTAAATAAAGTATACCTTGAAAAAGGAGAACTACATGTTGGTGTAATGGATAGAGGGACAGCCTGGCTTGATACCGGTACCTTTGACTCATTGAGCGATGCCTCTGAATTTGTTAGAGTTATAGAAAAACGGCAAGATACCAAAATTGGTTGTATAGAGGAAATAGCATACAGAATGAACTATATAAGCTATGAAGCTCTGCAAGCGTTAGCGCAAAAATATATTAAGAGTGGGTATGGCAAGTATATCCAAAGCATTACGCCGTAAGTAGTTGGGTGTTTTGAATGCCTATCCATATTTTAGTTCCTTCTGTAAGACAAAAATCCGCATCAAGCGGATTTTTGTCTTAACATAGTTTACGTAGATAATTAAAAAAATATCTTGGATATTTTGTAATATTACTTTGAATAACTTGGCACTTAACAGCGGATGTTATTCAAAATAATAAAAAATAAAAACTTTAACATTGTTATCATAAAATAATTAGAATCATATATTATGAAAAAAGTGGCCTTAATTACCGGTATAACAGGCCAGGACGGAGCCTATCTTACAGAATTATTACTTTCAAAAGGATATGAGGTACACGGTATAAAGCGAAGAAGTTCGCTTTTCAATACCGATAGGATTGATCATTTATACCAGGACCCGCATGAAAAAAATGTAAATCTCACATTGCACTATGGCGATTTGAGCGATTCAACCAACCTTATCCGTATAATTCAGCAGGTGCAGCCCGATGAAATATATAATCTTGGTGCAATGTCACATGTTAAGGTAAGTTTTGATACGCCTGAATATACTGCCAACGCCGATGGTATAGGTACCCTAAGATTATTAGAAGCCATTCGCATTTTAGGGTTGGAAAGGAAAACCAAAATTTACCAGGCATCTACGTCTGAGTTGTATGGTTTAGTTCAGGCTGTTCCGCAGTCAGAAACTACGCCGTTTTATCCGCGTTCTCCTTACGCCGTAGCCAAAATGTACGCGTATTGGATTACCGTTAATTACAGGGAAGCTTACGGTATATATGCCTGCAATGGTATTCTTTTTAATCACGAAAGTCCATTGCGCGGAGAAACCTTTGTTACCCGTAAAATTACCCGTGCAACCGCAAAAATAGCAATGGGATTACAAGACAAACTCTACTTAGGAAATCTTGATGCACAACGCGATTGGGGCCATGCAAAAGATTATGTAGAAGCCATGTACCTGATATTGCAACAGGAAACACCTGAAGACTATGTTATTGCCACCGGCGTAACTACAAGGGTAAGAGAATTTGTACGTATGGCTTTTGCCGAAGTTGGCATAGCCATTGAGTTTACAGGACAGGGTGCAGATGAAAAAGGTTATGTAACATCATGCAGTTTACCAGAATTCCAGGTGGAGATAGGTAAGGAAGTAGTTACTGTTGATCCCAAGTATTTCAGGCCTACCGAAGTTGATTTATTGATTGGCGATCCAACCAAATCAAAAACCAAATTGGGCTGGGTTCCTAAATATGATCTGAAAATGTTGGTACAAGACATGATGAAAGCCGACGTTGATAATTTCCGAAAAGAAAAATTATTAAAAGAATCTGGCTACAGTATTAAAAATCAATTTGAATAATCACAATGGATAAAGCATCCAAAATTTATATCGCCGGCCATCGCGGAATGGTTGGATCGGCGATATATAGAAAATTACAGGCAGAAGGTTTTACCAACATCGTAACCAAAACTTCTGCGGAGCTTGATCTGCGCGATTCAAATAAAGTAGCTGATTTTTTTGCTTCAGAAAAGCCCGAATATGTTTTTTTAGCAGCAGCCAAAGTTGGCGGTATTGTTGCCAATAACACTTATCGCGCGGAGTTTTTATATGAGAATTTGCAAATTCAAAATAATATCATCCATTCATCATACCTCAATGAGGTTAAAAAACTGATGTTTTTAGGCTCCAGCTGTATTTACCCCAAATTGGCTCCTCAGCCGTTAAAAGAGGAGTATCTGTTAACAGGTCCCTTAGAACAAACAAACGAGCCCTATGCCATCGCAAAAATAGCGGGAATAAAAATGTGCGATGCTTATCGTGATCAATATGGTTGTAATTATATCTCTGTAATGCCTACAAATTTATATGGATACAATGATAATTATCATCCGCAAAATTCGCACGTTTTACCGGCATTGATTCGTAGATTTCATGAAGCAAAAGAGCAAAATGCTCCTGATGTTACTATTTGGGGTACTGGCGAACCCAAGCGGGAATTTTTGTTTGCAGATGATCTGGCCGAAGCTTGCTTTTATTTAATGCAAAATTATGACGAGGCCGGCCTGATAAACATTGGTACCGGTGAAGACATTACCATAAAAGACCTGGCCTTTTTAGTTAAAAAAATAATTGGTTATAGCGGCGATATTAAATTTGATACATCGAAGCCCGATGGCACTCCAAGAAAATTGATGGATGTTTCTAAATTACATAGTAAAGGCTGGAAGCATACTATTGAATTGGAAGATGGGATTAAACTTGCCTATCAGGATTTTTTGTCAAAGGCACTACAATAACCGTTAAAATAACGTGATATACCAGCTTTAAGATGGCTTAAGTTTTATAGTTTATAACTATTGCTTAAGTTATTACCTATTAGCGTACCACTTAAAGCATATTGGGGCAAGTACAGGTAGCATCAATAATTTATATAGTTAATTTTAACCTATCTGTTATTTAATCCTAACAAAGTTGGTTTAATTGCCGTTATAATGTGATAGAGAAAAAAGGAATTTCAAACGTTTTTGTAAAACCAATAATAATCCCACCTTCGTATGTTTAGGGATAATTATTATACCAACTTTTTGTGTTAATTAATTTTGCTGGCAAACGTATATTTAAGTGCATAGAAAAATAAAAACAAAATAAAGTTAGCAACAGCGATTGAAGCTTACGGAATAAATGATACAGGAATTATTATTGTAAATAATTTAGCAAATAGTAATCCTTTTATAACCCAAACATTAATAAAATATTAAAAACCACATAAGCGTATGTCTCAAATCACTAAAATTTGTTGTATCGGTGCTGGTTACGTCGGCGGACCAACCATGGCCATGATCGCAAAAAAATGCCCTCATATTACAGTAACAGTTGTTGACCTTAACGAACAACGTATAGCGGCATGGAATGATCCGGATGTAGAAAACATCCCGGTTTATGAACCAGGCTTAAGCGAGGTTGTAGCAGAAGCCAGGGGCCGAAACCTATTCTTCTCCACAGATGTGGACGCGGCTATTCAAGGGGCACAAATGATTTTCATTTCAGTAAATACACCAACTAAAACTTATGGTGCTGGTAAAGGGCAGGCGGCAGATTTAAAATGGATTGAGCTTTGCGCAAGGCAAATTGCACGGGTATCAAAAGACAATAAAATAATCGTTGAAAAATCAACCTTGCCGGTAAGGACCGCGAGTGCCATAAAGGATATCCTTACGCATACAGGAAATGGCTCGCAGTTTCAAATTTTATCTAACCCCGAGTTTTTGGCTGAAGGTACCGCTGTAGAGGATTTGGATGCGCCTGATCGTGTTTTAATTGGTGGCGATAATACCCCCGAAGGACAAGCAGCTGTTCAGGCGCTGGTAGATGTTTACAACAACTGGATTCCAAGGGAGCGCATCTTAACTACCAACGTTTGGTCGTCTGAGTTATCTAAATTAACAGCAAACGCGTTTCTTGCCCAGCGTGTATCTTCCATAAACTCCCTTACCGAACTTTGCGAAAAAACGGAAGCCGATGTTAATGAAGTTGCAAGGGCTATTGGTACAGATAGCCGTATAGGGCCTAAATTTTTAAAGGCCTCTGTTGGTTTTGGTGGTTCGTGCTTTCAAAAAGATATTTTAAACCTGGTATATATTGCCCGTACTTATGGCTTGCAGGAAGTGGCCGATTACTGGGAGCAGGTTATTATTATGAATGATCATCAGAAAAAGCGTTTTGCTAACCAAATGATCAGGGAGTTGTATAACACGGTTAATGGCAAAAAAATAAGCTTTTTGGGTTGGGCCTTTAAAAAAGATACCAACGATACCCGCGAATCGGCGGCGATTTATGTTGCAGATCACCTATTAAATGAGCAAGCTCAAATTATGGTTTATGATCCTAAGGTATTAGAAGGGCAAATTTATTTCGACCTTAATTACCTGGGTACAAGAACCGCCGAAGAAAATAAACAAGGCCTTACCGTTATTAATGATCCTTACGAGGCTTGCAAAGGTGCTCATGCCATAGCGGTATTAACTGAATGGGATGAATTTAAAGATTACGATTGGCAAAAAATTTATGACAGCATGCTAAAACCGGCAAAAGTATTTGATGGCCGTAATGTGCTTAATGCAAATAAATTAAGATCGATAGGTTTCATTGTACAATCTATAGGTACTAAAAGCTAAGCCCAATATTAGTATTGAATAGTAAAATAAAAACGGGTCGACTTGTGTCAGCCCGTTTTTTGTATTTTTGAAACACCTTAATTGTGCAGGCATGCATTAATATTGTTAAGGTTACAAGGAATAATCAACCTATGGAAAATGCATATGACCTCGTTATTGTAGGTGGCGGTATAGTTGGTATGGCAACGGCCTACAAGATAAACACCCGCAATCCCGAAAAAAGGATACTGGTAATTGAAAAGGAAGGCGAAGTGGCCGCGCATCAAACGGGCCATAACTCGGGCGTTATACATTCTGGTATCTATTACAAGCCTAACTCATACAAAGCCAAACTGTGTGTAGAAGGGCGACGCGAATTGGTGGCTTTTGCAAAAGAGCACAAAGTTCCTCATGACATTTGCGGAAAAGTAATTGTGGCTACCAAACAATCCGAATTGGAATACATGAACAAGGTATTTAATAACGGAATTGCCAATGGGGTAGAGGGTATTGAAAAGATAGGCGCAGAAAAGATCAAAGAGATTGAACCCTATTGTGTGGGTATTGAAGGTATTTGGGTACCCTGCACAGGTATTATAAGCTTTGCCGCGGTTACCCGTAAATATCGCGAATTGTTTGAAGCTCGTTTCCCGCAAAGTAAAGTATTAACCAATTGCGCGGCAAAAGCCTTTGAACATCATGAAGGCTACACAACCGTGGTAACCAGCAAAGGTAGTTTTAATGGCAAATATTTAATTACCGCAGGTGGTTTACAGGCCGATAGGCTTACAATGGGTGCAGGTGTACAAACCGATGCCCGGATAGTAGGCTTTAGGGGCGATTATTACGATTTAACAGAGCAAGGCAAAAGCAAGGTTAAAAACCTAATATACCCGGTACCTAACCCCGAATTTCCATTCCTGGGTGTGCATTTTACGCGTATGATTGATGGCACTGTAGAGTGTGGCCCTAACGCCGTTTTTGTATTTAAACGCGAGGGGTACAATAAAACAGATTTTTCGTTAGGCGATACCATTGAAGCATTAAAATTTAAAGGAACCTGGCAGTTGTTTTATAAGCATTGGCGTTTTGGATTGGATGAATATCAACGCGCCTTTTCAAAAAAGAAATTTTTAACAGGTTTACAGCAATTAATTCCAAGCTTAACAATGAACGATTTGCAGCCCGGTAGAGCGGGTGTGCGCGCTATGGCAATATCACCCGAGGGCGAAACTTTAGATGATTTTAAAATAGAAGCCAAAGATAACATGCTGCATGTATTAAACGCACCTTCTCCGGCTGCTACCGCGTCATTAGGTATTGGCAATGCCATTGCCGATATGGCCGCCCAAAAATTCGGGTTTAATTAATATCGATATTGTAATTTATAACTAAAGGTCTGCAAAACTTATTTGCAGGCCTTTAGTTTTTTTATGTAACAGGTTATTTACCTTTATTACAGCCATTAACCTTAACCGGGAATTAAACCATCGGCATTTAGGTTCGTCATAGAATTGTAATTGATAATCTTTTGATATGAGATCAATAAAAAGCATCATTATACCGGTATTTGTATTGGCCGGAGGCTTGCTGGTATTTTCGTCTTTCTATAGGGGGCATAATGGCAGCGAGGTATCTAAATTCCCTTACAAACAAGCAGGTTTAACTAAACAACAGGCAGTGGCGCATTTGCTAAACCGGTTTACATATGGTGCTAAACCTGGCGAAGTTGAGGAAGTTGCCGGCGAAGGCCTGGAAAAATGGTTTAGCGCTCAATTAGATGCTAAACTCCCCGACGATTCACTAAATCAAATGTTAGACAAATTTGATGCCCTTAAACTAACCAATGAGCAAATAGTAAATATATACCCACGCCCGGGCCTGGTTGCTCAAAAAGCGGTGAAGGAAGGGCTCATTAATAAGGATTCTGTTCAATCTAATAAGCCGGTCTACAAAAAAATTCTGCAGGATTACATGGAGCAAAACGGGTTGAAGCCCCAGCAGGAACTTTTCAGGCAGTTTATTAACCAAAAAATATTACGGGCGGCCTACAGCGACAATCAGCTGCAGGAAGTAATGACCAGCTTTTGGTTTAATCACTTTAATGTATCCATCACCAAAAATGAATGTGCCGAATTTATCCCGGATTATGAGCGTGATGTGATCCGCCCTAATGCGTTAGGCAAATTTGGCGATCTTTTATTGGCGACAGCTAAATCGCCGGCTATGCTGTATTACCTTGATAATTTCAGCAGCTCGTCGGCCCTTGAACAAAAACCGCAAATAATGGCTATGAACATGGCCGATACCAGTAAACAGGCCATATTGCTCAATAAACTTAAAAAAGCAAGGCAGCAACGTGGGCTTAACGAAAATTATGCCCGCGAAGTGATGGAACTGCATACCCTGGGGGTAGATGGCGGATACACCCAACAGGATGTTACCCAGGCAGCCAAAGTGCTTACCGGCTGGACAGTTTACCCTATGGGCGAATACGGCAAAGGAAACAATGTCATGAATGCTATAAACAAGCGGGGTGAAAATAATGGCTTTGTACATGACGGTGATTTTCTGTTTATAGCTAACCGACATGATGGGAGCGAAAAAACGGTATTAGGTAAACACTTCGCAGGCAACGGAGGCTATGATGAGGGTGTGCAATTATTAAATATGCTGGCACATAACCCATCTACCGCCAAATTTATTTCACGTAAGCTGGCCGTGCGTTTTGTAAGCGATACGCCGCCGCAATCGCTGATTGATAAAATGGCTAAAACATTTTTGAATAGTGATGGCGATATTAAACGTGTATTGGTTACTATGGTTTCGTCACCGGAGTTTTGGTCGACTGGAGCTTTGCGTCAAAAAACCAAATCTCCGTTTGAATTGGCTATTAATACGGTACGCAGTTTAAACGCGCAGGTTACCCAGCCGTATCAGTTATATAACTGGATAAACCGCATGGGCGAAAAAGTTTACTATTACCAGGCACCTACAGGCTTTCCCGATAAAGGGCAATACTGGATAAATACAGGAGCCTTGCTAAACCGGATGAATTTTGGTTTAGCATTCGCCTCCGGCCGTATTCCAGGCGTAAAGTTTGATCTGCTGAAATTGAATAACGGCCATGAACCCGAAAGCGCCCAAGCCGCCCTGGTTACTTTTAGTAAAATCATCATGCCCGAGCGGCCTTTGGATAAAACCATTCAACAACTTAGCCCTATGCTTAACGATCCTCAATTAATGGTTAAGGTTGATAAGGCAAGCAACAGTACTTCGCCACCGGTAAAGGATGTGCTATCGATGACTGGCGACTCTAACGGGCGAAAGCCTAAAGCAGTTGTAACGCCCAAGGTTGATGAAACCAGGGCTTCAATGATGGCGCAGGTGGTGGGAATCATTATCGGATCGCCGGAATATCAAAGACGTTAACCATCAAAATTAAAAAACGATGTTATCAAGAAGAGGATTTTTAAAAGCAGGTGGATTAACCCTGTTTGGCGTTGGTTTAATGGGGGGGATACCGGCTTTTATTGCCGAGGCTGCCGCGCAGGACAAAATCATTGCGCCTTATAAAAAAGGTAAAACCCTGGTGTGCATTTTTCAGCGCGGCGCGATGGATGGACTCATGGCAGTCATTCCCTTTACAGATCAGTACCTTAAACAGGCTCGCCCCGGGTTGTTTATGGATGCCGCCAAAACAGGGAACGATAACCCATTGATTGATCTGGATGGCACGTTTGGTTTGCATCCATCTATGAAAGCTTTTGAACCGATGTTTAGGGAAAAAAGGTTAGGCATTGTACATGGCATAGGCTCGCCCAATAATACCCACTCGCATTTTGACGCGCAAGACTATATGGAAAGTGGCACTCCATTTAATAAAGGTACCGCCAGTGGTTGGCTTAACCGGGCGGTGGGATTGTTAGGGCACGATGCTTTAACTCCTTTTACGGCTGTAAGCCTTACATCGGCCTTGCCGCGATCTTTTTATGGTGATAGCCCTGCTGTGGCTATTAGCAACCTGCAGGATTTTGCCTTGCAGATGCGTGGTAATCCAATGGGGGCTAACCTGGCGGCTAAGAGCTTTGAGGAGCTTTATGATCAAACCGCGCCCGGTTTATTGAAAGATACTGGCAAAGAAAGTTTTGATGCTTTAAAAATGCTGCAAAAGGCCGATATTAAAAACTATGCGCCTGCCAACGGAGCCGTTTACCCAAATTCGGCATTGGGTAATTCATTGAAACAGATAGCGCAGTTAATAAAAATGAATGTGGGCTTAGAAGTTGCCTTTGCCGAATCAAATGGATGGGATACCCACTTTAACCAGGGCACAGGCAATGGTATTTTTGCCCGTAATGTAGCCGATTTGAGCAATAGCATGATGGCCTTCTGGACAGACATTGGCAGCAACTACCAGGACGATGTAACCGTAATGACCATGACCGAATTTGGCCGCACCGTTCACCAGAATGGAACAGGAGGTACTGATCATGGCCGGGCCTCCTGCAATTTTATTTTAGGTAACGGCGTAAACGGAGGCTTAGTACATGGCAACATGCAACCGCTTGCAACAGAAAACCTGGAGGATGGCCGCGACTTAGCCGTTACCACCGATTTTAGAAATGTATTTAGCGAGGTAGCGGATAGGCACCTGAAAATAAATAATGATAAAGTTTTATTCCCGGATTTTGTAGCTAAACCAATAGGAGTGTTCAAAATATAAAAGCCAAAATTAGCCTAAGGGATTGCCTCGCTATTACTAATATGTAAGTTTTTTTGTTCATGGGTAAACTGTTAGGATTTTAATAATTTATAATGAAACCATAGCGTTATTTAAATTGTTAGTGTAATTTAGCATTAATCGTTGCGATTTCTATTGTGACATATTAAGGATAATTCTTAAAATTACACATGAACAAAAACTATTATGCCATTATTATGGCAGGCGGAATAGGTAGCCGTTTTTGGCCTATTAGTCGTACTTCGTACCCTAAGCAGTTTATTGATATTCTGGGAACCGGTAAAACCTTAATTCAAAATACCTACGAGCGTTTCCTTAAAGTTTGCCCCAAAGAAAATATTTATGTAGTAACCAACGAGAATTACACCAAGCTGGTGAAAACGCAGCTTCCGGATATGGAAGATCAGCAGATATTGACCGAGCCTGTAATGCGTAATACAGCCCCATGCGTTGCTTATGGTTGTTTTAAAATAGAAAGTTTAAACGCCGACGCGGCCATTGTAGTAGCTCCCTCAGATCAGCAGATATTGGATGAAGATGCTTTTGTGAGCGCGATACTTAGATCTTTGGAAACCGCTACAACAAACGATTGCCTGGTAACTTTAGGTATTAAACCATCAAGGCCAGATACCGGTTACGGATATATTCAGTACACCGATAACACTATCAATGAAGATTTTCATAAAGTAAAAACCTTTACCGAAAAGCCTAATCTGGAGATAGCCAAAACGTTCATCCAAAGTGGCGATTTTTTATGGAACGCGGGTATATTCGTATGGTCGGCAAAGGCAATAGTAAAAGCATTTGAACAGCACTTACCCGAAATGAGCGAGATCTTTACCGATGCAAGACCATATTACAATACTGATAACGAAAGAGCGCATATAAACCATGCCTATCAGCAATGTATCAGCATTTCGATAGATTACGGGGTAATGGAAAAAGCAAACAATGTTTACGTATTGCCATCAGATTTTGGCTGGAGCGATTTAGGCACCTGGGCGTCAATTTATGACCTTGCCGAAAAAGACTACGTTGGCAACGCGGTAATTCCAGCTGAAAAGGTGATCATGTACGATTCATCAAACTGCATGGTAAACGTACCGGGCGAAAAGCTGGTGATTTTAAAAGGTCTGCATGACTTTATTGTAGTAGAAGCCAACAACACCCTGCTCATTTGCCCGCGCGATCAGGAGCAAAATGTAAAGCAGGTAGTAGCTGATGTGAAGAGTAAGTTTGGAGCGAAGTATATTTAGCCCCAGCCTTCAGAGGGAGAACTTTTGAATGCGATATTTCTTAAACAAAGCCCATTTTCTTTAGTAAGAAATGGGCTTTGTTCATTAGAAGCACGTAAGTTAAAAATCTTCTTCTTTAGGGGGAGGCCTATAATAAAATAGTACCCGCGGCTACTGTTTCATTCGTTGCTTCATCAACCAATATGAGTGACCCTGTGATGCGGTTTTTGCGGTATTCATCAAAAACAAAGGGTTGAGTGGTGCGCAAACGTACACGGGCCATCTCGTTCATTTTTATATCGCCTGCATCTTCCTGTTTCTCCATGGTGTTAATATCAAGTTTGTAATAAACGTCCTTGATAATAGCCATAGCCTCACGTGTTGTGTTTTTAACAAAGTATTTAGCTCCGGGGCGCGGGCCGCGGGCAGCCATCCAGCAAAGCATAACTTCTATGTCTTGACTTACAAATGGTTCGCTTTCATTTTTTACAATCATATCACCGCGGCTTACATCAATATCATCCTCTAAGGTGATAGATACAGACATTGGCGCAAAAGCTTCTTCAACCGGGCCGCTAAAGGTATCGATAGATTTTATAGCCGATGTTAAGCCTGATGGTAACACAGTGATTTTGTCGCCAGGTTTAAAAATACCACCTGCAATACGGCCGGCGTAGCCACGGTAATCATGGTATTCATCTGCGTGCGGACGGATCACTGTTTGCACAGGGAAACGGGCATCCAGGTGATTTTCATCGCTGCTGATGTGAATAGTTTCGAGGGTGTGCAACAAGCTTTCGCCTTTATACCATGTCATGTTTTCAGATTCGTTAACCACGTTATCGCCATTAAGCGCGCTGATAGGTACAAAACGAATATCTGTTACATCAATCTTAGCTGCAAAATCCTCATACTGCTCAACAACCTTATTAAATACTTCTTCCGAGTAATCAACCAGGTCCATTTTGTTAATACAAACAATAATGTGCGGAATTTTTAACAATGAAGCGATGAACGAGTGCCTGCAGGTTTGTTCAACAACACCTTTACGGGCATCTATTAACACCAAGGCAACATTTGCGGTTGATGCGCCTGTAACCATATTGCGGGTATATTGAATATGGCCCGGGGTATCGGCAATAATAAATTTACGTTTTGGGGTAGCAAAGTAACGATAAGCCACATCAATAGTGATACCCTGCTCCCTTTCAGAACGCAAGCCATCGGTAAGCAGGGAAAGGTCAACATGCTCCAATCCTTTGCGCTCGCTTGATTTCCTTACGGCTTCCATCTGGTCCTCAAAAATGGATTTGGAATCGTAAAGTAATCTTCCTATAAGTGTGCTTTTGCCGTCATCTACACTGCCGGCTGTTGTAAAACGTAATAATTCCATTGTATATGTCTTGCAATTAGCCTACGCCAAATGCTTATTGATCAAATTAAAAATAACCTTGTTTTTTCCTGTCTTCCATTGAGGTATCTGAGCGTTTGTCGTCGCTGCGGTTACCACGCTCGGTACTACGGGTGGCCGATACTTCGGCAACAATTTTTTCCAGGGTATCCGCGTCAGATTCAATGCCACCGGTAATGGTGATATCGCCCAGGGTACGGAAACGCATCAGCTTGTTTTCAACAAACTCGCCATCGCGCAGTGACAAAAACTCGGATGCGGGTAGCCATGTACCATCACGATAAACGGCGTTGCGGTTATGTGCAAAGTACAAGGATGGGATATCGATGTTTTCCTGTAAAATATAGTTCCAGATATCCATTTCGGTCCAGTTACTTATCGGGAACACCCTAAAGTGTTCGCCCATACGTTTGCGACCGTTAAAGATATTCCAAAGCTCAGGGCGCTGGTTTTTAGGGTCCCACTGGCCAAACTCATCGCGGTGCGAAAAGAAACGCTCCTTCGAACGTGCTTTTTCTTCATCGCGGCGGGCACCACCAATGGCAGCATCTATTTTATGCTTTTCAATGGCATCAAGCAGGGTAACAATTTGTAATTCGTTACGGCTGGCATTAATGCCGCTTTCTTCAACAGCGCGGCCTTTATCAATAGCTTCCTGTACCGAGCCAACTATCAATTGCACCCCTAATTTTTCAACAAGGCTGTCCCTAAATTCCATCGTTTCCGGGAAGTTATGACCAGTATCTATATGGATAAGTGGCATAGGGATTTTGGCAGGCCAGAAGGCTTTTTTTGCCAGGTGAGTAACTACAATAGAGTCTTTACCGCCCGAAAACAGTATAGCAGGTCTATCAAACTGGGCAACCACTTCCCTTATAACGTAAATGGCTTCAGATTCTAATTCCTGCAGATGAGTAAGAGAATATTTATGCATGGTACCTTAAAAACCCGCTAAATCCACCTAAATAGTAGTATTTAGCATTTAAACTGCAATATTAGCAAATTTATGCTAATGTTGAGGCGTTTAATCGCATTTAAAAATCAGATGAACAATAAATCAGGCTGGTGTTTGTGACGCGTTCTGTACAGCGCCGATCATCTTTTCAATAAGATCCGCTTCCTGCGCGTTAAACCAATTGAATTGCTCATCGCGCCTAAACCAGGTGAGCTGCCGTTTGGCAAAGCGGCGGGTGTTTTGTTTAATCATTTCAACCGCTTTATCAAGTGTTGTTTTTCCGTCGATGTAGTCGAAGATTTCGCTATAACCAACGGTATTTAAAGCGTTATATTGGCGATAGGGTATAAGGGCCTCCACCTCGGCCAACAAGCCCTGTTGCATCATTAAATCAACCCTTAGGTTAATACGGTTGTAAAGCACCTCGCGGGGCATATTTAAAGCCAGCTTGATGATGTTAAAGGGCCGTTTGTTTACAGTAGCTTGCCGGTATGACGAGATTGGGTTGCCGGTACTTTCAAAAACTTCCAATGCCCTGATGATACGTTGTGGGTTGCCCAGGTCAACTTCGCTATAATATACAGGATCGGCCAGTTTGAGTTTTTCCTGTAAGTGTATAATTCCTTTTTCTTCCAGTTCCAGGTTCAGTTTTTCGCGAATGGCCGGATCTGCAGATGGCAGATCGTCAAAGCCTTCACAAATGGCTTTAATATACAGGCCCGATCCTCCTGCCAAAATAACATAGTCATGTGTTTTGAAAAGTTCATTGAGCAAGGCAAGCCCCTGTTTTTCAAAATCGCCTACCGAAAAAGGCTCGGTAATGGAGTGTGAGTTGATAAAGTAGTGTGTGGCCTGGCTTAGTTCTTCATCGCTGGGTTTGGCGGTACCAATACTCATCTCCCTGAAAAATTGCCTTGAATCGGCCGATACCACCACTGTATTGAAGTGTTTGGCCAGCTCAATTGCCGCCGCTGTTTTACCAACGGCTGTTGGTCCGGCTACTA
The DNA here is from genome assembly GCF_030409315.1 of Mucilaginibacter flavus. Taxonomy (GTDB): domain Bacteria; phylum Bacteroidota; class Bacteroidia; order Sphingobacteriales; family Sphingobacteriaceae; genus Mucilaginibacter; species Mucilaginibacter flavus. Next base: position 147,017 of record NZ_JAUFPS010000043.1, read on the forward strand.
CAATGAGGGTTTTGGTGGGAGGGGGCATCGACTTATATTAAAACGTCATTGCGAGGTACGAAGCAATCTCCAGACTTTACAGAGCGAACCTGAATGTTTGATCTGCTTGTGTTGAGATTGCTTCGTACCTCGCAATGACGGGTATTTAATTTATTTGTATCTTATTAAGATTAATAATCATCGCCACCACCGCGGTGCGATCTTTCATCTTCTTCGTAGTTATCGTCATCGGCAAACTCGTTGCCAAACTCATCGTCTTCTTCTTCGTCCTCGCTTGTTTTTTCCTCAGGTAAATCAGCGTCGGTATCAGTAACTTCAGAGAAATCTTCGGCATCCTCCGGGTTAAAGGCCATTTCGTTTAAAAAGTCCAGGTCGTCATCAGCTACCGCGGCTGTTGCGGCAGGTGTAAACACATTGCCGAATTGTTTCGGCGCTTCGCCAACAGATTTGATCACCGCCGGGTACACCACGCCTGGCGCATCATCTAAAATAATTTTCATCAGTTCTACATGAAAATCAAATGGACGGTCGAAATTAAAGGTGTAATAAAATTTTTGATGCGGATCATCAATAAAGCTCAACAGCTTTACCTTGCTCATCAAAGAAATGCCCCTGTCTTTTCTTTTTTGATTTGGCAAATAGGTTATTTCCTCACCCTTCATCCATTGATCATTACTGATATAGAATGATGATGAAAATTCGGGATCATAACCGGTAGATTTGTGTATTGCGCGGTGAAGATCCTCGAAGGTTTGATTCGATTTCACATCAATCTCTCGCATCACGTCATCATAATCTTCAAAAGTAACCCTGAACCTGTATAGTGCCATTTTTTATAAAATTTTTAATGGGGACAAAAATAGTGTTTTAATTCAATTTGTGTTTGCCACAACTTTTAAGCCAATTTCTAAACCTTTGGCAATTGTGTACTTTATGGCGGCCTCACGCTCATTCGGGATTTCGCCCTCCAGGATAGCTTCGCGTATCTGATTTTTGATAATTCCTACTTCGCGGCCTTCTTTTATGCCAAAAAGCTGCATAATATCAATACCGGTAACCGGCGGCTGCCAGTTGCGGATGCTATCGCGCTCTTCAACATCTTTTAATTTTTGCTGAACAAGCTCAAAATTGTTACGATACTTTTTAACCTTGTATTCATTTTTTGTGGTGATGTCTGCTTTACACAACAGCATCAGCCCCTCAATATCATCGCCTGCCTCAAAAAGCAACCTGCGCACTGCCGAATCTGTAACGATGGATTGCGATAACACTATCGGCCTTAAATGCAGCTGAACCAGTTTTTGCACCTGCTTCATTTTTTCGTTAAGCGGGAGTTTTAACTGGGCAAATATTTTAGGCACCATGCGGGCACCTTTATCCTCGTGACCGTGAAAGGTCCAGCCGTGGCCCGGCTCAAAACGTTTGGTAGCCGGTTTAGCAATATCATGTAAAATGGCAGCCCAGCGCAACCATAAATCGTCGGTGGTTTCGCAAATATTATCAAGCACTTGAAGGGTGTGGTAAAAATTATCTTTGTGGCCCTTTCCGTCGATATAATCAACCCCGTATAGACCGGCCATTTGCGGGAAAATTTTATGCAGCAAGCCGGTATCAAACAGGTAATTGAAACCGATAGACGGTACTTTGGATAAGATAATCTTGTTCAACTCATCGCTAATGCGTTCCTGCGATATAATGCTGATTCTGTCGGCGTTGTTTTTTATGGCGTTTACCGCAAGTTCATCAATCTTAAAGTTAAGCTGCGATGCAAACCTGATCGCGCGCATCATCCGCAAAGGATCGTCAGAAAAAGTTTCGGCGGGGTTAAGTGGCGTGCGGATCAGTTTTTGGTCCATATCGGCCATGCCATCAAAAGGATCAAGCAGTTGGCCAAAAGTATCCGGATTAAGAGATATCGCCAGGGCGTTAATGGTAAAGTCGCGGCGCTTTTGATCGTCCTCTAAAGTGCCGTTTTCCACAATGGGCTTGCGCGAATCGCGGCGGTACGATTCTTTGCGGGCGCCTACAAACTCAATTTCCAGGTCGCGGTATTTAAGCGATGCCGTACCAAAGTTTTTATATACAGTTACTTTTACTTTGAGTTTAGCGCCAACAGCCTCGGCAAACTCAATGCCGTTGCCTAAAACTACTATATCAATGTCTTTAGATGGACGTTTTAAAAAAATATCGCGAACAAAGCCACCAATAGCATAGGCCTGTACATTATGCTGTGCCGCAAGTTTTGATATAACAGAAAATACAGGGTGCTGCAGGTGGTGTTGCATAGTGGTGAAACGCTAAAACTAAAAACCTAAGCTTTAAAATTTAAATCCTAAAATTTCGGTTTTTAAATAAAAGTCAAAGGTAAGGTTAAATTCTAAACTCTAAATTGGATATTGAAATTCGAAGAGAGAATGAGGATAATAGTGAATTATATTATTGTAGATCAACTAAAACCGGCATACGGTAGTGACTTTAAAAAAGACGAATAGAGTTGTTTCGCCAATTTCACCTCATAATCTCAATTGCGAATACACTGTATTCGCAATTGAGATGAAGCTTATAAAAAGTAATAATTCGACTTGACCGTAAATCTCGATTCAGATTCAAAAAATCTTAACTCTTGATTCTAACCTCTTGGTTCTTTTACCTACGAATAAACTCAAAGCTACCATCTGGCGCCAGCTTCATAATGGTTGATGGGTTTTTAATCTCTTTGCTGTGCTGTTCTAAATCAACTACGTAATCAACCCCATCAATAACTTCCTGGTCTATTTGTGAAAAATACTGGGGTGAGGGTTTGCCGCTAATATTGGCCGATGTAGAAACCAAGGGCTTGCGCAAACGCTGAATAAGCTGCTTACAAAAATCATGATTACACACCCTGATAGCTGCGCTTCCATCCGGTGCTATTACTGCTGGCGATAAGTTTTTAGCGCCCGGCATTACCAGGGTTAACGGGTTTTCTGCATATTCTATCAGATCGTAAGCCAAAGGGTTTACTTCCTGTACGTAGCTTTCCAATTTATTTTCGGTATCCAGCAAAATGATCATGCTTTTGGCCTCATCGCGCTGTTTAAGGCGAAAGATTTTTTTAATCGCTTCTGTATTGCTGGCATCGCAGCCAATACCCCAAATGGTATCGGTAGGGTATAGGATAATGCCGCCTTCCTGTAATACTTTAAAGGCTTTGGCAACTTCGTCTCTAAGCATAATTTAATGTGTTTGTGTAAACCTGCTGCAATTGCAGGGCCAGTTTATCGTCGTTAAAATTTTCGGCATATTCCAGGCCGTTGGCTGTCATGGTTTGCCTTAGGGCCTCATCGGTGAGCAGCTGGTTAATCAATTGAGCCAATCCATCAGCATCGTCAGGGTCTACATACCTGCTGTGTATTCCGCCCGCTTCTTCAAGGCAGGAGCCGCGGCCGGCAATAACGGGGGTGCCCGAATTTAGGGCTTCCAATACCGGGATGCCAAAACCTTCGTAACGTGATGGGTAAATGAATATGGATGCTAACTGGTAAATAACAGGCAGTTCATCAAAGGGAATGTCTGTTAAAAAAATCACCCGGCTGGCAAGGTTATTAGTTGTTATATAGTTGTTTACCTCGTTAGCATATTTTTTAGGCTTGCCAACCACCACCAGCGGAACATCTGCCGGGGTGTTTTTTAAAGCCTGTACTATAAGCAAAAGGTTTTTACGCTCCTCAATAGTCCCTACGTTAAGCAGGAATTTATCTGGTAAGTTATACTTGGTTTTTACCGCGAGTTTTTGCTCATTACTTTTCAAAGCTTTAAAAGCAACGTCGCATCCCTGGTAAACTACTTCAATTTTATCGGGATTGATGTAAAGCAATTCAACCAGGTCATCCTTAGTTTTTTGACTTATGGCTATGATCTTATCGGCTACTTTACAGGCATGCTTTACTTTGATGAGGTAAATGCGGTAGTTAAACCAGCCAAATTGCTTAGGATAGCGCATAAATATCAAATCGTGAATAGTTACTACCGATTTTATGTTCTTACGATCTATCCCTAACGGTAACTCATGACTAAGCCCGTGGTACAGCTCAATGCCGTCGCGCTGTAAATCTTTTACTATTCCTTTGCTGCGCCAGCGTTTTGTGAAAAATTTACGTTGAGGAGTAATTGTTTGAATGTTGCCATGATCGCCTAAAAAGTTGAGGCGCTGGTTAGCTTTCGCTTTTGGAGTATATAAAAAATAGGAGTTTTCGGGGTGAAAGTATGCCAGCGATTTGATTAGCCAGCGACTATAGTTGCCCAGGCCGGTGTTATTATAAAAAGCCCTTTTAGCATCGTATCCTATCTTCATATTTTTAGATATGAGATATGAGATGTGAGATATAAGATTAAAAACAACGGCGTTTTGCAGCTGTCTTACATCTCATATCTCACATCTCAAGTCTAAATTAAACCGCTACGTTATTTTCCCTTAAAGCATCGTTCAGGGAGGTTTTTTTGTCGGTTGATTCTTTGCGGGTGCCAATGATGAGGGCACAAGGCACCTGGTATTCGCCGGCAGCAAATTTTTTGGTATATGAGCCAGGGATCACTACCGAACGGGCAGGAACACGGCCTTTATATTCAACCGGGGTTGATTGCGTAACATCAATAATTTTAGTTGACGCGGTTAAAACCACATTAGCGCCTAACACAACCTCGCGTTCCAGGTGCACACCTTCAACAACAATAGCTCTTGACCCTAAAAAGCAGTTATCTTCAATAATAACAGGTGCAGCTTGTAACGGCTCCAATACACCGCCAATACCAACACCACCGCTAAGGTGAACGTGTTTGCCAATTTGCGCGCACGAGCCTACGGTTGCCCAGGTATCAACCATGGTACCTTCATCAACATAAGCGCCAATGTTTACGTACGATGGCATCATAATAACACCTTTAGCTAAATGGGCGCCATAACGGGCTATAGCATGAGGTACCACACGTACGCCGGTTGCCTTATAATCGGTTTTTAACTCCATTTTATCATGAAAAACAAACGGGCCAACTTTAACTTCTTTCATTTGGCGGGTAGGGAAATAAAGAATAACCGCTTTCTTTACCCACTCATTCACATGCCAGCGTGAGCCAATCAGCTCTGCCACGCGTAATTCGCCTTTATCTAAACGTTCAACAACGGTTTCAATGGCAGTAACATACTCATTATAGTTTAGCAGATTCCTGTCTTCCCAGGCATCTTCAATAAGTTTTTTAAGATCTTGCATTGGTGAAATAACTTTTGGCAAATTAAAGGAATTTTAGGGAGAATTACTTGAATTTAGGAGAATGTGTTTGCGTAAGGTTTGTATACATTTTTAATTATAAATGTATTTGATGGTGGCAAAGTAATTGAAAAAGGAAATAGTGTTGTGCTGAACATAGTTTTTGATTGCTTTTTAAGCTAATTGCACTGATTTTTAGCTATGTATATTGCATTATAGTAAATTTTATGTGTATAATTGCTTTACAAAACCACATTAGTTCTCAACCTAATTCCCCCGATCATGAATGCTATGGCTATCTTCTGCGTTGTTCTGTTGGCAATCTCCTCATTGCTGATTTTGGGCATCGTTTTTTTCAGTTTCCTTAAATGGATCAAAAAAAATTATTATCCAACCTGGAAATTCCCCGATTACTTTAGTGTTGGCTATGCAGAATACCTGTACCACAAATACATCAAAAAAGATTTACAGGCCTGGCTGGATAAGCAATAGAAATTGCATAAAGCGGGGCAGGTTCATTTTCGGCATTAAAATATTCAAAGCACGGGTAAATCATTAATTTTGCGTAGCAGATTTACTTTGCTCAAAATTGAATGATCTTTAACTATGCCCGAAAAAGAAAAATTAAGAATAGATAAGTACCTGTGGGCTATCAGGGTTTTTAAAACCCGTACCCTGGCTTCTGACGCCTGTAAAGCCGGACGAGTGAAGTTAGATACCAAAAATATAAAACCATCATACGAAGTGAAAATTGGTGATACCTACCAGGTATCAAAAGGACCCGACCGAAAGGTAATACGGGTTACCGGTTTGCTTGAAAACAGGGTAGATGCCAAAAAAGCGGTTGACTATTACCTTGATGTTACTCCTGTTGAACAAACCCAGGCCTTTAAATCGATGTTTCACGCGCCGATATTAAAACGGGATCGTGGTACCGGCCGCCCAACAAAAGCCGACCGTAGGGAAATTGACGATTTAAAAGATAATTTTTTTGAAACGGAGGATGAGGATTGAATTTGAAGATTTTTAAATCTTCAAATTCTCAAATTAATACTTTGTCTTATTTTCCTCGGTTTCCCAAAGTTTGAAAGCTGGTAACGCTTCATCCCGCAGCAGTTGCGTAAAGGGGAGTTTCCTGTTATGCATGGGGCTTTCCAGCTCATCGTATATGGCGTGGTCGTCAAAACCTATGGCGGCTGCATCGGCTTTGGTATTGGCGTAATAAACTTTATCAATACGGGCCCAGTAAATGGCACCAAGGCACATGGGGCAGGGTTCGCAACTGGTATAAATTTCACAGCCCGATAGGTCATAGGTGCCCAGCTCCTGGCAAGCCAGACGAATAACCGAAACTTCAGCATGGGCCGTAGGATCATTGGTTGGTACTACACGGTTGGCACTGCGGGCCAAAATCATCCCGTCCTTAACTATCACCGCACCAAAAGGACCGCCCATTCCCTGCTTTACATTATATTCTGATAGCTCAATAGCTATACGCATAAATTTTTCGTGTGCCGTGTTTTCCATAGTTCTCTAAATTAAAAAACCTCAACCGAAGTTGAGGTTTTATTTTGTCTGAATCAGAATTTTCAGAATTTTAAAATTTTCAGAATTTCATTTGCACATCTGCACATTTGAAATCTGCATATCTGCATATCTGCAATATTATTTTTTCTCCTTAGCGTAAGCGTCGTTTAATCTTTTGATTACATCGGCAGTAACATCTAAAGATGGATCGCCATATAATACGGTTGGGTTTGCTTTTGAGTATAACAATACCAATTTATAACCTTTTTCTTTAGCGTATGCTTTGGCAAAGTCGGCTATTTTGTCGTATTGTTTTGCGCTTTCTGTTCCTTGCAGGTTTTGAAATTCGGCAGTAGCGTTTTGCTGGTAGCCTTGTAATTCCTGTTGTTTACGTTGTAAGCGTTGCTCAGTAGCCTGGCGCTGATCGGCCGGCAAAGTAGCCGCGCCTTTTTGGTATTCAGCAACTTCACGCTGAAAAGCCTGGCCTTTTGCCTGCAGGTCGCTTTGTGAAGCTTTACCTTTTTCTTCTAAACGTTTGTTCATATCCTTAGTATACTCGTATTTACTTAATAAAGTATCTGAGTTGATATAAACTATGGTTTCTTTACTGTCAACTGTGGTGGCAGTTGTAGCAGCCGGTTTATCGGCAGTTTTATTTTGATTACAGGCTGCCAGGCTACCTGTAAGTATAATTCCAAATGTGAATGCTGTTAAAATTGAAGCCCTTGTTTTCATTATCTCAATAAAAAATTTAAAAAAGTTTGACAAAGATAAACTTTCATTGCAAGTATCCTAATTTGATGTGCAGATTAACATAAACAACCGCATAGGTTTTAAAATCATCCAAAGCATACTTAATTTGCCTGAAATAGGAAAATAACAATAGTGTTTGTATAGCCATTTCCCCACTTGCACAACTATTTCCCCTGTGTGAATAATTTAAAGTATTGATTAAGCTGAACGTGTTTGTTTAAACAACATTTAAACCCCTGTTTTATTGTCAAATTTTCAATTCTTTACGCGTTTAAGCTATTTGCAGGAGGAATTGAAGCTACTTATCTCAAATCGGCAACTTTTTTGCAATCCCTGCGTAGAAGTCGCTTTATTTCTCTTTGGTTTATTTATTATCTCTATGGTAATTTATATTAACTGAATGTATGTTTTTTGTTAAGGCTTTTTTGTGCCGTTTACCCCTAATTGAAATTTTGATGAAAAAAGTATTTTTGGTTTTTTTAGCATTGGTTGTCTTGTTTATTAAAGACGTAAGAGCACAGGAAATCCCGATGTATGGGCCCGATCTTAATCAAAAATCCTTACGTATTAACATGGGCAGCCAGGGCGTTGGTGCCGAATTTGGTTATGGGATAAATGCCAAAACGGCGCTAAGGCTGGGGGCTAATTTTATCCCATTATCTGCAAATAACGCTGTTAACGTTTCGGGTTTTAATTCCACCTCCAGGGTGTCGGCTTCGTTTTCAAACGTACATTTACTCGCCGATTTTACGCCCTTTGCAAACGCTCACGGATTTAGGCTGGTAGGTGGCGCAGCCTATTTTATGAACGCCAATGGTAATTTGCAAATGCAGCCCAAAAGCGATTACTCTTACGGTGACATTGTTGTACCCGCGGCCGATGCAGGTAATCTTAACATGCGCGTTAACTGGAAAGGCGTTGCGCCGTACCTGGGTTTTGGCTTACTTAAAGCCTTTCCTAATCACGCGTTTAATATCAATTTTGATTTGGGTAGCTATTATTTAAGACGCCCGGATGCTAACATTGTCGGCACAGGTTTATTGGCCGGTAATTCATCACAGTCGGCGCAGCTTCAGCGCAATTTAAAAGATTACCGTTTTTTACCGGTACTTCAGTTAAACTTCAATTTCAAACTCTAAGCATATACTCATGATGAGCAAGATCCAGAAACTATTGTTTGTGGCATTGATAGCCCTTGCGGGTTGTAAAAAGCCTACCGATAATTTAAAAGTAGTGGTTGATACAGATATAATTAAGTATACAGCACTAATACAGGTAACTGATGCTGCCAACGGCGTAAGCGCGCCTGCAAATGCCACATTAACCGTTAGCGGTGCCGATGCCAATGATATCTACGAAATATCTGGTAAAAAGCAATTTAAACTAACCAACGGTATCATTACCATTGGTCCCGACCCTGACGCCGCGCCTACAGCTGATAAAACCGCAAGCTGCAATATTCAGATTAGCGCTCCCGGCTATAATACCACAACAAAATCGGTAACGTTTACTGCCGATCAAAAGCAACAGATCATCAATGTAAGCATGGTTAAAACTGGTGGAACAGTTACCGCGCCGCCGGTATCAAAACCACAACCGGTTTATGAGTCGGTAAGCCTTAATTTTACTGGTACCTGCGCCAGCCGGAAAGACGTAGAGATACGCCCGAGCATGTACCTGTTTTACAGGGAAACCGGCACCAATGCCGCGTACCAATACCTGGGCTATATGGAAAAAGGTAGCATAACCGTAACCACGCTTCAAAAAGGTAAAACTTACGATTTTCAGCTTATATACGGTGGCAAAAGCTACACTCAAACGCAACTCATAGATGAAACCAATTACGATGTGAAGGTTGATATGGGGGATGCCTGTAAAGATTTTTAGTAAGATAGGCAGGCATTTGGCCGGATTTTCAAATACTTATACAAGTAGCTTTAAGTTACCAACGCTTGCATTTTTATCCACAAACATTCGTAGTTACGGGGTAAAATGTTTAATTTTGAAGGTTGTTCTACTAAATAAATATGAGCGAAGAAAATCAGGAAAAATCCAATTATTCAGCAGATAATATACAGGTTTTAGAGGGTTTAGAGGCGGTGCGTAAGCGTCCGTCCATGTACATTGGTGATACAGGCGTAAAAGGTTTGCACCATTTGGTATATGAGGTTGTCGATAACTCTATTGACGAAGCCCTTGCCGGTTACTGCGATACTATAAACGTTACCATACACCCGGGAAATTCCATTACAGTTGTTGATAATGGCCGTGGTATCCCTACTGGTATTAACACCAAAGAAGGTAAATCGGCGCTTGAAATAGTAATGACCGTTTTACACGCTGGCGGTAAGTTTGATAAAGATACTTACAAGGTATCCGGTGGTTTGCACGGTGTGGGTGTAAGTTGCGTTAACGCGCTATCAACCCATGTAAAAACTGTTGTTTACCGCGAAGGGAAAATTTTTACACAGGAGTATGAGCGTGGTAAGCCGCTGTTTGATGTTAAAGAAATTGGCGTATCAGACCGTACCGGTACCACACAAACTTTTCAGCCCGATCCGGAGATCTTCCAGTTTACTACCGAATATAAATATGAAACCCTTGCCGGTAGGTTACGCGAGCTTGCCTTTTTAAATAAAGGTATCCGCCTTACTTTAACTGATGAGCGTATGCCTAATGAGGATGGTAGCTTCCTTTCTGAGGAGTTTTACTCTGAAGGCGGCTTGCGCGAGTTTGTGAAGTTCCTGGATGGCACCCGCGCCTCAATTATTCCGGAGCCTATTTACCTTGATGGTATAAAGAATGGTATCCCGGTTGAGCTGGCTTTCCAGTACAACGATACTTATTCAGAGAATGTATTCTCGTACGTAAATAACATCAATACTATCGAGGGTGGTACCCACGTAGCTGGTTTCCGTCGCGGACTTACCCGTACCCTTAAAGCATATGCCGATAAATCGGGCTTGCTTAAGAATATGAAGGTAGAGATCACCGGTGATGACTTCCGCGAGGGGTTAACTGCCGTTGTATCTGTAAAAGTACAGGAGCCACAGTTTGAAGGCCAAACCAAAACCAAATTGGGTAACAACGAGGTGATGGGCGCTGTAGATATGGCTGTAGGCGAAATTTTAGGTAACTTTTTAGAAGAAAACCCTAAGGAAGCCAAGCTGATTGTAAACAAGGTGATCCTTGCGGCTACTGCCCGTGCCGCTGCCCGTAAGGCTCGCGAATTGGTACAGCGCAAAAGCGTAATGACGGGTTCTGGCCTGCCAGGTAAGCTATCTGATTGTGCTAATAATGATCCAACCCTTTGCGAGTTATACCTTGTGGAAGGTGACTCGGCGGGTGGTACCGCCAAACAGGGCCGCGACCGCGAGTACCAGGCTATTTTACCTTTACGTGGTAAAATCCTGAACGTGGAGAAAGCCATGGAGCACAAAATTTACGAAAACGAAGAGATCAAGAACATGTTTACCGGCCTGGGCGTAAGCCGCGGTACACCTGAGGATGATAAAGCGCTAAATTTAACGAAACTGCGTTACCACAAAATCATCATCATGACGGATGCCGACGTGGACGGTTCGCACATTACTACGCTGATCTTAACTTTCTTTTTCCGTTATATGAAGGAGTTGGTTGAGGCTGGTTATGTGTATATCGCTTCGCCGCCGTTATACCAGGTTAAAAAAGGTAAAGAGTTTGAATACTGCTGGAACGATGTACAACGCGATGCCGCTATACAACGCCTTAAAGGTGCCGGTAAAGAAGATAGCGTACACGTACAACGTTACAAAGGTTTGGGCGAGATGAACGACATCCAGCTTTGGGATACCACCATGAATCCCGCAACCCGTACCCTGAAACGTGCCACCATCGAAAACGCTGCCGAGTGTGATCATACCTTTAGCATGCTGATGGGCGACGAAGTAGCCCCTCGCCGCGAGTTTATTGAGCGGAACGCTAAATACGCTAAGATAGATACATAGGATTTTAGATATGCAGATGTGCGGATTTCAGATGTGCAGATGTGGGGATTATTTGATAATTTGAAGATTTGAAAATGAAAAACCCTGTTAATCTTTAAATCTGATAATCCATGTTCAGGCAAAATATTCAAGCCCTGCTTTAACAAGCGGGGCTTTTTTGTGGCTGCAAAATGAAGCTTTTAAATTTATATACATAATTTTGTTATGTATATAAATAATTTATACATTTGATTTATGAGCACAAACCCATTGCTGAAAGGTACCCTCCAAACCATCATTTTAAAACTGCTGGAAGGTAATGCCGAAATGTACGGTTATGAAATTACCCAAAAGGTAAAGGAAGTAACTGCTGGCGAGATTATGCTTACCGAGGGCGCCCTTTACCCGGCTCTGCATAAGCTGGAGGCCGACGGTTTCCTGGAAACTTTTACCCAAGTGGTTGATAACCGGGTGCGCAAATACTATCGCCTTACCGAAGAAGGAGGGAAGGAAGTTACCAGTAAGCTGGATGAGGCCCGCTCTTTTATTGACCAGTTGCAGGCATTGTTGAACCTTAAACCAGTTGTAAAATGATGCTAACAAAAGATGAGCTTAGTTGGATTGATGAGCGGATGAAGATATACGACATCAAGTACCAGGAAATTTATAACGAAATTCTTGATCACATCATTACCGCTATTGAAGAAAAACGGAAAGCGGGCGATCAACAGGATATCAAATGGCTTTTTCAGCAGGTAGTTGATGATCATTTTGGCGGCTTTTTTGGTTTGGAAAACCTGGCGACCGGGCAAAAGGATATTTATTTGCAAAGCGTGCGCCGCTTGTGGAACGCCAGTTTTAGATACTACCTTAACTGGCAAATGCTTGTTTTTACACTGGTAGCCATTTTGATAAGTTTTAAACTTCCTGATGTTAAGATGGTAAGAGTTACGTTAATGTCGGGCTGTCTTTTGTTAGCGTTTTCGCCTTTGTTGTATACCTATTTTTCTTTGTCGGGTAAAATAAAAACCATCAAAGGCAAACAATCACTCATCAAAGGGCATATGGTCACCCGCGCCTATGTTCCCGGAGCTTTATTAAATTTACTGATCTACGCGCCTCAGTTTGTATTGTTATTTACCAATAAGGATGATAACTGGAGTTTTTTTAAACACGTACCAACAACGGTTGTCACAGCCATACTAATGGTATTTGTGCTGCTTAACCTAACCGCGATCCGTTTTTGCAAAGAAATGATGGTTGCCAACTCTTTAACCTAAGCGATATTACCCTATGAAATTAGATGCACGCCAGGATGAATTATTGAAACACTACCTGCGCAAAGTGTTTTTATACCGTGAAACTTATGAGGAAGTTTACGATCACATGGTTAGCGCTTTGCAGGAACGGCCCTATACAGTTTCTTTTCAGGATGCTGTGAATGATATCATCCGTCGTGACTTTGGCGGACATAGCAACCTTATTGTTATGGAAAAGAGTTGCAAAAAAGCGATGGTGAAAGAATTGCGTAATAAACAGTTTGGTTACTTTGCAGAATTTTTCAAGTTTCCACACCTGCTGCTTGTATTGGGGTTTTCTGTGTGTGTTTATTTAATCTTTGATAAATCTTTACTAAGCCCGCATACCGTTAGATGGATGTTTTGGGGGATGGCTTTGTTGCCTTACTTTGTTATCCCTTTACGTTTTTTTTATACCGGTTACGTTTTTGGCGAAACAAAAAGATCAATCCGCGATAATATGATGGCCGATTTGAGTATGTTACCAATGCGGGTATTCTTCGCTGTGGGTGCGATATTTGTTATAAATGGAGTGTATAATGCTGCTTACCATCCCAGTACGCTTATGGTAACAGTAGGCGTAGTGTTTTACACTTTATATTTCCTGGCTTATTTTAAATTAAGTAAAGACGAGATTAAAGTAAGGATGATCGGCTAAAATACAATCACATGATTGCTTTAGTTTTGCTTTTACCACGAGGCCTGGTTAGTTTCATCACCTGTTTGCCGTAATCAATAACCGCTTTATACTTCATCAAAATATCACCCCCTAAAACACCCAATACCTGCGGATGCCCCATTTGGCTATAAGCTACGTTGATGGTGGAAAGATCTAAAACGGCTACTTCAAAAGCATCAATCTTAAATTTGCCAATGCGCATGCCTTTGATGGTAGCCGTAAATGATTCCATATTATTAGTGCCCAGGCCCGTTGAAAGCCTGTCGCTGGCGGTTATAGAAGTTGCGGTGCTTGCTTCGGCCAGAATGGCTTGATCAAAAGCTGTTTTTGACGCGCCGGTATCCAACACCATAATAAATGTTTTACCAAATAAGATCACTTCAACAAGCGGATGATAACCATCGTCATGCAGATCAATGATTTGGAGCGGAACGGTCATGTGAGCTAATTATTGAATTACTGAATTATTGATTTATTGAATTGGCAAGTTATAAAAGCTTTGCTCGTATTTACACGGTAATCTGATAAACTTCGGAAAACAGCATTCTAAAATCAATAATTCAGTAATTCAATAACTCAATAATTAATTAAAACGGATATCCTATTGCCAGGTTAAATACGCTCCTGTGCCAGTCAAAATTCCATTGCGGCTCGCCGGCTGTTGCGTAGGGCGAACGGACCGGGATACCTAAATCTGTACGTAAAACCAACACGGTGATGTCAAAGCGTAAACCAAAACCAACATCTACAGCTATATCTTTCGCAAAGTTTTTACTGAAAGCACCGCCTGGTTGGCCACCATTTGAATTGTACAGCCAAATGTTACCTGCATCGGCAAATAATGCACCGCGTACAATGCTAAACAACTTTGGCCGGTATTCAATATTGGCTTCCAATTTGATATCGCCCGATTCATCCGGCAGGAAATTACCCCGCGCTACGTTTGCTATTGGGTTAAACCTACCCGGCCCTATTGATCTGGCCTGGAAACCACGTAAACTGTTTGGTCCGCCGATAAAGAACTGCTGGCTGTACGGTAATTGGGTAGAGTTTCCGTATGGTAAACCTACACCCAAAATTACTCTTGACGCAAATGTGCTGTTTGGTCCGGTTTTATGAAAGTACCTGATCTCGTTTTCCAGTTTTACATACTGATTAAAGGTAGCGCCAAATAGCTTACGTACTTTGCCGGCGGTAGTGTCGGCACCGGTTATCAGGCCGTACAGGTTGTTTGACAGGCTCACTTTACCATTGTAATACACCGTATTTGTGCGGTAATCCTCGGTAGTGTTGGTGTAAGTATATCCGTAGCTTGGTCCTAATATCAATTGCTTATCAATTACGTGCTTCAAAGCAGGGTTGGGCAATACACCAGGATGTTTCACACCACGCACACTATCAAGATACAATTGAGAAACACTTAATGGGTTTACAAACTGAAAATTGACAATGTTGAGCTCATGCGTTCTGTGCGCGTTTTCTTTCCAGTTATAGCCAAACGATGCCGTGTACGAATTTAAATTGTATAGCTTTTGCCGGTTAACCACCGTATAGCCCAGCGATAAATTAGTATGCGGGATATAGGCATTATCGGCCTTTGGGTATATGGGGCTGATAAACCGCGGCCATGACAGCGTACTTTGCAAACCAAACTGGTAAACGTTGTAGCCATTATTGCTGCCGCCCACCTGTACATCGGTGCTACCAAAAGCGGTTACACTTAAAGCTTCGGCACCCATAAAGGCGTTACGGTGTTTCCAGCTTATGTTTACCTGCGTACCGGTGTAATTGGCAGATGTGGTACGACCGAGGATCTCAAACTGTAGCGATTTCTTTTTGTATGGTGTTAAAAAATAATACACATCCAGCTTAGGTGAATCGGGCGTTACATCTTCAAAGCGGTTTTTAACAAACTTGTATGGGCCCAGGTTTACAAAACGGTTTAAGGAGTTATTATGCGCCGTACGGTTATAAACATCATTTGGGTGCAATTGCACGGTATTTGCAAAAGCATAGCTGCTTATGGTTTTTCGCTTTTCAACCACGTTATACCAGCGGTAAGGTTTGGCTTTATCCATCATCAACGATGTATCTGTTAACGAATAGCTTGGATAAACATAAATATTACGGATGGTATAAATTTCCTGTGCACGCTCGGGAATGTCGTTTTTAACTTTCACAAAAATATCAACCTGGTGGCCGGCAATGGTGCTGTCAACTTTCATGATCAGGTCTTCAGGCGCGAAAAAGAAAAAGCCTTCCTCTTTTAGCTTCGCATCAATGCGGATGCGCTCGTTTTTGATCACATCCAGGTTATACTTATCGCCTGGTTTTAAAAAGGTTTTGGCCGCAGAGCCGGCAACCGCGGTATCAATACTTTCATGACCGGTAGGGAAAATTACTTTCCTTATTTTATATCCCGGGCCAATCTGCACAGTGTAAACGGCTTTAGCTGTTTTGCCTTTGCTTACCGTATCGCCGGTAACCTGTGCCTGAAAATAGCTTACGTTTTGTAACCTGTTTTGCAATATGTTGGCGTTTTTAACAAAGTCTACAGAGCTTGCCAATACCGGCGGTTCGCCAAATTTGGTATTAAGCCAGTGAGCAAGGCCTTTTGTTTTTTTAGTTTTGGTGATGTTATAGATATACAGTTTAAACCTTAAGCCCAAAATTGAGCCGTTGGGATATGGCCGTAACAGCGATGTAAGATCTGATGTGATGATGCCCGCTTCACCTTTTTTAAGCGAGTCTTTGTCTGTAATCTTTACTTCGCCACCGGTGTATAGTTTTTGGCCGGGCGCAAGGTATTTGGTATTACTGCAGGCATTCAGCAAAACAGCCAATACTAATAAATATCTTAAATTTTTAATCATGGGCTTAGTGTGTAATGGTGCTATCTGCTTTGGCTTTGTCTTCAGCGGCTTTATCGGCAGCTTCTTTTGCTTTATCTTTTTCTTTTTGCTCCTGTTTGTATTTGCGGCGCATTTCCTTTTCCTGCTCGGTGCGTTTGCGGAAAATCTCACGGAAACGGTTATAGTCAACAGTAAGTGTAAATCCTAAACCAGTTTCAACAACCTGGCCTTGTATCACAATAAACTCGTCTTTACGGTAAGCGCGTAAGGTGTACCGCCCGTCTTTACTAAGTTTATAACCTACAGATACGTCGCCGGCAATATTGGTGGCTTTTTGACCTTGCTGCGCGCCCTCCAGGTTAAAGTTGTTACCAACGGTAACCGTAAGCCTGTCGTTCAGGAATCGTTTAGATAGCCCTACATTTAAATCCGTTCGGTTTGTGGCCGTACCCGATGAGTAATCCTCCCCGGATGTTACACCGAAATTGAGATCTACACCCTCGATTAAATTACCTGCCAGTTTATTTAGCTGATCTGTAAGTAAGCCACTCACGCTATTACGGATGGCACCTTCAATGCCTTCGCTGCCGCCCTGGCTTTGTAATGGGTTATCGCCAATAAAGTGGCCCAATACCAATACGCCAAGCACCTGTTTATTTAGCTCATTAGGATCTTGCCTAATCTGGGTAAGGCGGGTGTTAACGGTATTGATCACATCAGATGATACGGTGTAGCTGCTATCGGGCAAAACAATATCAAAGCTGATATCCGGTGTTAACAATTGATTTTTGAGATTAAGATTTACGTTAAACGGCAGCTTTTGCTTGTACATTGTGGAGTTATCAGAACCTGATAATTGATTTTCAACCAAATCAATAGGAGGTACGTTGGCAACGTAAACTGCTGTCAAATCTATATTGGCGCTGGTTGGGTCGCCCGTCCAAACAATGGTGCTTCCTTTTTTAAATTTAAACGTACGTTTTACGGTGGCGTAAGCCAGGTTGTACGAGCCTGAATTAACCACGTAGGTACCCGTTAAATTTGTTTTACCGCTTGGGTCAATGCCGCCGTTCAGGTTGGCTTCGCCTTTCAGGTGCACTACGTCACCGTTGCGTTCATCAACCACAATGGTAAACGCGGCTTCTTTGCTTACTACAATATTGGCAGACAGATCGAGCCCCTTCACATTTGTTTTTTTGAGCGAATCAAGCTGGTGGGCCAATAAAATAGAATCGAGTTTTGGCGCGTTCTGGTCAATAAATTCCACAACGCCTTTTCTGTCTTCAACACCAGGGTCGGCGGTTGGCAGCACAAAAGTCATGTCAGTTTTATCGTTCACAGTAAGGCTGGCATCAACCACCGGCTTATCCATATTGCCGCGTACCTTAATGCGGGTATCTATGTAAAGTTTGCCGTAAAATAATTTATTATCTGCCTGGGTGGAGTTTACCGCCCTAAAGTTAGATGCGTTGATATCCATCCCGAAAGCGAAATCGGTATAGGTTTTGGTGTAGATGCTGCCGCTGATCACCGCTTTATTATCGGTAGAATCTACCAGGGTGAAATCGTTAAAGCGGATACCTTCTTCATTAAATGTGATACTTTCTTTAGGCATCCTGAAATAGGAATTAAGCATGGCCACATTAAAGCCCACCTTGTTAAAGTTTACATCGCCCCGTACAGATGGAGCGGTAGTAGTGCCCGATATTTTTAACTGCCCCGTTATATTACCTGATGCATTGCGGATACTGCCAAAGCTAAAGCCCTCTATGCTCTTCATGTTCAGGCTAACAATGTTCAGGTTCATATCAAACCTGCTTTCGGGGTTGGTATAGTACGTACCTGTTAAATCCACCTGATTGCCTTTGCCAGTGATGCTTACATTGGCATTATAGGCATTGGCGGTTTGGTTGTTTACTTTGAGGGCTATGTTGCCCACGGTATCGCCTTTAAAGCTAAAATCATTTATGTTGATAGCGGCTTCAAATACCGGAGAAGTTTGAAAATTGCTCACCTCGGCATCGCCGTTTAAAACACCTCCAATTTGCAGGCTATCCTGTTTGGCCATTTTGGTGAGCGCGTCAATGCGGAAGTTGTTGAATTTAACATCTAACGGTGCGTTAAATTCCTGGGTTTTGCTGTTAACACTCAGCACCTGGTTGGTGTTGGTAATGGTAAAGTTATGCGCCAGGATACCTTTTGGTCCGTATTGAAAAAAGTTATCGGCACTAACTGCCCATGGCATATAATCAAGGAGCAAGCCATCGGGATTAAAGCTAAACTGGTATTGGTTTGGTAAAATGCTAAAGGTGCCCGCTATCCGGAAACGTTCCTTTTTAGTATTATCCCGTATCTGCACATTAAGGCCAAGTTTGTTGTTTTGAGCCGCTCCGGAGATACTGGTATAAAGCAGATCGACAGATGAACCAACTTTCACCTCATCAACAGAAAGGTTATAATTAAGCGCGTTGTTGTTAGTGTTGATGTTAAGCGTACCGTGGTTAACCGTATTGGTACCATAAACTACTTTGGGGATTGATCCATTCACAACCAATTCGCCGCTTTCGCTGTTAAAGCTGCCTTTTAATAAGACCGGGTCAAGCTGTTTCAGGTCGGGTGCAAACTGGGTGAGTAACGGCGTTTTAACCAGTTTGGCATCAAACACAAATTGCTGAGGCGAGTATTTGGCAACAACCGCAGGTTTGGTTTTGCCCGTTTTGACGGTTTTGCCTTTGCTATCTTTAGCAGTAATGGCCACCTGTTGCCCGCCTGCTATGGCGGTGTTAAAGTATTTATTAATTACATCCTGCACAGCATCGCCAATTTGGGTAAGCTTGTATTTGCCGGCCATATGGGCTGTCATAATAGGTGTTTTCAAACGCAGGGTGCTGCTATCGGCATTGGCTGTCGATGCCAGGCTTACCGTATCTAATGCTATGCGCTGCCCTTTATTAACCACCAGCAAATCGGTAGCCTGGATGTTGGCATTCAGGTAATCCGGGTCGGCAGTAGGCACATCGGCTACTATCTTGCCGTGAAAGCGCATCTCATCCTTAACAAAATTGAGATTTTTAAGGTTGATGCTGTCTACAGTGAGCGTAGCATTTACAGCCGGATATTTTTTATTGAGGTTGGCTTTGGCATCAAGACTAAAATTAATGTTAGGATCTTTCATACGGGCAACGGCGGTGTAAGCTCCGTTATTTGATGTGCCCTTCATTACCAGGCTTTGGTAAGTATATCCCTTAACATAAGCCTTGGCCACATTGCCATTGAATTTAATACTGGCCGTTTTAGGGTCGATGCCATAGCCTTCCAAATTGGCGGTAAGCGTAATTTTGCCTACCATTTGCGGTTGTTTGGTAAGCGCACCCACATTAAGGTCGTTAACTTTAATATTGGCTTTATAACTGGCCTTTTGTTTGTTTTGCCCGTTTTTAAGGGTGGCAATTACATCTGCCGCGCCATAGCTTGACCGTAGCCCCAGTTTGGTATCAAACGTATACATACTGCCTTTAAAGTTACCCTTAAGGTTCATGTTTTCGGGGATGCTCACATTTGGCGGGATGCTGCCTGCCGGGGCAAGTTTAGCTATGTCGGCCCGGCTGGTGTTAAAATCATTAATGGTAACATCAAAGTAAGCCTTGTTTACATCTGGCAGACCTTTTAGTCTTGCCGATGCTTTAATGTGGGTACTGCTTAAGCCGGTAATTTCAAGGCTTGGGATATCAAGATTATTTACCTGTCCGCTCACCTTGCCATTTATTTTAAACACACTGCCCGGCGATGATTTAAATGGCTCCATGGTAGCCATGGTAGGCATCAGCAGTAATATATCTTTTAAGCCTAACTTGCTGCCATCTAAATTGGCGTTGATACCCAGCGAACCAATGTTTTTGCTGATGGCCGCGATAGACGGGTACCTAACCTGTACAGATTTTTGTAATGTAGTTTGTGGGGTTTCCAACAGCAGATCATTCATGTAGGCGCTTGTTGGCCCGTAAAAGAAGGCTGTATGAAATTTATTGATCTTTAAGCCGCTTTTCTCGCTGAAAGTAAAACTGTTGATTTTGCCCGATATAGTATCGGGGTTGTAAGAAATATTTTCGGCATCGGCATTCAGGTTGCGGATGTCCATATGCCCGAAATCAACGCCTTTGGCAATGGCTTTCTGTGCCTCATTATCAAACTTAATATTATCGTTTTTAAAATTGATTTTGCCCAGTGTAACTTCCCAGCGCGACGATGATGACGGCGAAGCCACCAAAGTATCCAGCTTTCTTACTGTTTTTACAACAGCTTTGGCAACTGTAGTAGGCTTAGCCAAACTAAGGCCTGCTTTGGTGTCATTTAGTTCGATGGTTTTAATGCCTACCTTTTG
The DNA here is from genome assembly GCF_030409315.1 of Mucilaginibacter flavus. Lineage (GTDB taxonomy): Bacteria > Bacteroidota > Bacteroidia > Sphingobacteriales > Sphingobacteriaceae > Mucilaginibacter > Mucilaginibacter flavus. The sequence goes on from NZ_JAUFPS010000043.1 coordinate 167,715, forward strand.
ATGTTTGAGGTCTATCTTATCCATCTCCACCAAAAACTTATTAAGATTAACGTTGGCAGCCATCTCGTTACTTTTGTAATCAACCTTAATTTTTGATACATCAATAACGCCCAGGTTTAAATCAAGATTCAGGGGTTGCACAGCCGTATCAATCTTGGCAGCCTGTGCTATTGATGAGCCTGAAGGGGTTTGAATGATCTTAGCATCAACATCAGATAAAGTGATTTTGGGTATGGTAAATTTCATTTTATCCATATCAAAATCTTTAATGCGGGTATCAAAATGGCCCAACAGGAATTTTACATCGTTGCCGGTAGTCAAATCTTTATATTTAATATTGATTTTATCCAGGTTAATCTTATCTACAGAAAACTTCATGGTCGAGGTAGTATCTGTAGGTTTTACCGGTGTTTTTTGCTGGCTTACAAAGGCTTTAATAATGTACTCAAAGTTGAAAACGCTATCGGCCCCTCTGCTAACATTGGCGGTAATGCCTTGCAAATTAATTTCATTTACCTCAACCTGGTTGTGTAGCAGTTTAAGCATGCTGATATCAACCTTCAGCTTTTCGCCGGCTATAAGGGTGTCTTTTTTTTGATCTTCAAAATACACATTCTCCAAAACCAATAGTTTAGGTAAACCAAGGCTGATGTGCCCTATCTGTACTTTGGTGTGGATTTTATTTTGGAGAAAAGTTACCGCTTTATCTTTAGCAAAATTTTGTACAGCAGGAACCTGTATTAAAATTACTACAAGGATAACCAGGAAAACTACACTTGCCAGTATCCAAAGTAGTGTTTTGAGGGTTATTCGTATAATTTTTTTCAATTGTAGTGTTTTTTCAAAGGTGAAGGACGATTAAATATAGTTAAACAAAAGGCATAGCCCCCTCTAAATCTCCCCCAAAAGGGGAGACTTTAAAAAGTTTTTCATACCCTCTCCTTTGGAGAGGGCAGGGTGAGGCTCTTTTCTTTGTTTTTTCAACAACCAATACCGCTAAGTTGTTTTTTGATAACTTTGTATTTCTACAAAAGATTTGCTGAAAAGGATTAACTATGCCAGATTTTTCTCACTTACACGTACATACCCAGTTTTCATTACTTGATGGTGCTGCCGATATATCAAAGCTTTATAAAAAGGCCGCCAAAGATGGGATGAAAGCACTGGCCATTACCGATCATGGTAACATGTTTGGGGTATTTAAATTTGTGGCCGAAGCCGGTAAGCACAACGTGAAACCCATTGTAGGCTGCGAGTTTTACGTGGTTGAAGACAGGCATAAAAAAACTTTTACCAAAGAGAAAAAAGACGTGCGCCGCCATCAATTGATGCTGGCTAAAAACCCCGAGGGCTATAGAAACTTAGTTAAGCTTTGTTCTTTAGGCTACATGGAAGGCCTGTACAGTAAATGGCCCCGTATTGATAAAGAGCTTATTTTAAAACACCATAAAGGGATAATTGCCACAACCTGTTGCATTGGTGCATCGGTACCGCAGGCTATTTTGAGGGATACCCCCGAGGCGGCCGAAGCCGAGTTTAAATGGTGGCTCGACCTGTTTGGTGAAGATTTTTATATTGAGCTGCAACGCCATGATATCCCCGATCAAAACGTGGTAAATAAGGTATTACTGGAGTATGCTAAAAAGTTTAATGTAAAAGTAATTTGCTCAAATGATTCGCATTACGTGGATCAGCAGGATTCAAACGCGCACGATATTTTGCTTTGCGTAAACACGGGCGATATGCAAAGTACCCCCATAGCTACCGATGAAGAAGGTGGCCGTGGCTACCGGTTTGGTTTCCCTAATGATCAGTTTTATTTTAAAACGCAACAGGAAATGAGCCACCTGTTTAATGATTTGCCCGAATCATTAGATAACACCAACGAGATTGTAGATAAGGTAGAAGTACTGAAGCTTAAGCGCGATATCCTGCTGCCCAACTACATCATTCCGCCCGAATTTAAGATACACAACACCGGGGATGCCGATACGCTGAACCAGTGGGAATACCTGAAGCACCTTACCTTTATGGGTGCCAAGGAACGTTATAAAGATATTTCGCCCGAGGCCGAAGAGCGCATCAACTTTGAGCTTTTCACCATTAAAACAATGGGTTTCGCGGGTTACTTTTTAATTGTGGCCGACTTTATCAGGGCAGGCCGCGATATGGGCGTATTTATTGGTCCGGGTCGTGGTTCGGCGGCGGGATCGGTGGTGGCCTATTGTACCGGCATCACCAATATCGATCCGATGAAGTACAACCTCCTGTTTGAGAGGTTCCTGAATCCCGATCGTAAATCAATGCCCGATATTGATACGGATTTTGACGATGCCGGCCGCCAAAGGGTTATTGACTATGTGGTTGATAAATATGGTAAAAACCAGGTTGCGCAAATTATTACCTACGGCTCCATGGCTGCCCGTACCAGTATCCAGGATGTGGGTAGGGTATTGGATATGCCACTTGCAGATGTAAGCGGCATGAAAAAACTGGTGCCCGAAACCTTAGGTATCACGCTGAAAGATGCCATTGAACAGGTTCCGGAGCTTAAAGAAATTCTGAACGGAAACGACCTGCGCGCTCAGGTACTTCGCGAAGCCGAAAAGCTGGAAGGATCTGTACGTAACACCGGTGTACACGCCGCCGGTTTGATCATTGCTCCTTACGATTTAACAGACATTGTACCCGTTGCAGTAGCTAAAGACTCCGATTTATTAGTTACCCAATATGACGGGCGTGTAATTGAGGATGCTGGCGTAATTAAGATGGACTTTTTGGGTTTAAAAACCTTGACCATCATTAAGGATGCCCTGCGCATGATTAAGCAAAACCACGGTGTACAGATTGACATAGATTACATCCCGCTTGATGACAAAGAGACATATGAGCTTTACCAACGGGGCGATACCAACGGCACTTTCCAGTTTGAAAGTGATGGTATGCAAATGTACCTGCGCGAGTTAAAGCCCGATAAGTTTGAGGATTTAATTGCCATGAACGCCCTGTACCGACCGGGCCCGATAGAGTATATCCCGAACTTTATCAGCCGTAAACACGGGCGAGAACCTATTGTGTTCGATTTGCAGGATATGGAGGAATACCTGGGTGAAACCTACGGTATTACCGTATACCAGGAACAGGTGATGCTTTTATCGCAAAAACTGGCCGGCTTTAGTAAAGGCGATGCCGACGTTTTGCGTAAAGCCATGGGTAAAAAGCAAATTGAGGTACTTAACAAAATGGAGGCCCAGTTTATGGAGGGCGCCGTTGCCAAAGGCCACCCTAAAGATAAACTCACAAAAATATGGACGGATTGGAAAGCTTTTGCCCAGTACGCCTTCAATAAATCGCACTCTACCTGTTATGCTTTTGTGGCTTATCAAACAGCTTATCTGAAAGCGCACTACCCGTCAGAATATATGGCCGCGGTTTTAAATAACCAGAACAACATGGAAAAGATCACCTTTTTTATGGAGGAGTGCCGTAGGATGGGTGTGGAAGTTTTAGGACCGGATATCAACGAGTCGGACATGGCATTTGCGGTAAACAAAAAAGGCCAGGTGCGTTTTGGTTTAACAGGTGTAAAAGGAGTGGGTGATAAGGCTGTAGAAAGTATCATAGAGGAGCGTGTAAACGGTCCGTACGTGTCAGTTTATGACTTCGCAAGGCGCTCAAATACGCGTAGCGTAAATCGTAAATCGTACGAGAATTTGGTTTACGGCGGCGCGTTTGATGGCTTTGGTTTTAACCGTGCACAGTTCTTTGCCAAAACCGATGTTGGCATACTTACCGGTGTTGAACGCCTTATTAAATACGCCAATGATTACCAGAATGTGCAAAGCAGTTCCCAGTCGTCATTATTTGGGAGTTCTGTAGCATCGTATGTACCAGAGCCAACCATGCCCGATGCCGAAGAATGGCCGTTGATAGAAAAGCTGAAATATGAAAAAACGGTAATTGGGATTTACCTTACGGGGCACCCGCTTGATAACTATAAGATTGAGTTAGAGCGCTTTTGCAATAGCACCATCAGCGATTTAAAGACGATGCAAAAAGCCCGATCGGGTGAGGGGGGCGAAGAAGTGATGGGTGCGTTTAACGATTTTCGCAAGCGTGGCGAAATCCGTATTGGCGGCCTGGTATCAAGCGTACAGCATAAAATAACCAAAACGGGTAAGCCATTTGGCACTTTTGTACTGGAAGATTACAATGAATCGTACGAGTTTGCCCTGTTTGGTGACGACTACGTGAAGTTCCGTAATATGATGATGGAGGGGTATTTTTTACATATCAAGGGCAGCATTGAAGAAAAATTCCGTCAAAAAGATAACTGGGACCTGCGTATTCTGGTGATGGATTTGCTTTCAGAAATGCGCGATAAGCTTACCAAATCATTAACGGTTTGTATAGATGTCAATATGCTTAACAGTAAGTTGCTTGATGACATACAGCATATCATTAACGAAAATAACGAAAAATATCCGGTGAAAAATTGCAAGTTGCGCTTCAAAATCAACAATCGTGAGGAAGCTATGCAGGTTGAGTTATCATCCAAAAACTTCAAGGTAAATCCAAGTGATGATTTGTTAGAGGGGATTTTTAATCTCACCAATTTGCAGCCGGTGTTGGGGTAGGGGGCTTGAGATACTTAAATTATTACGCAAGTATGAGTTTTTCCCAATCTATAATTAATGATTTAAAAGATTTGCATTGATTAGTTGTTTTTATTTTTTCAACAATCGTTTGCTTATGGTTTGAATTTAATAGTTCATTCCAGATTTTGAGCATGTTTTCAAAAAATATCTCAGGTTTATTTTTACTGCCATCTACAACGATAACAGATTTTATAAATAAATCGGAATATAAATCTATATCCTTGCCACTGATAAAATTACAAATCGCTCTATGATATGATAGCAATTCATCCATATAGAATGCATCGGTAAATGAGTAGCGCATTATTTCGTTTATTAAGTCCGGATCATTTACGGCCTCTACGGGGTAATGTTGTACTAATAAAGCGATTGTGGCGTCTGCACTTCGCTCATTCATCGTAATTACTCTTGAATGAATTTTTTTAAAGTTTTGAAAATAGTTTTTTGAGAATTTAATGGTGGTAAATTGTGGAAAGAAGTGCACAATATCTTCTGGTACGTCATCTAATCTTCTGAAAATTGCTGTTATTTCTTCGTCCTGTAGAGACTGATATAGGGCGGATAGATTATTTTGAATCAGACTTTGTGTTTCACTTACTGATACCTCAATTTCTTTTACCTCTGTTTTTAATTTTGTTAGTGTTTGAAGTATCTGATTAGCTTCAGCTAAATTTTTTGTTACTCGATTTGCTAATTTTGTGATATACCAACCGACTGATGGTATAGCAACCGCCAAAAGAATTCCAATTATACTAAAAATTGTACTTAAGGCACTCAGAGTACTTTGGGAACTTGATAATTGATTTGATATAGTTCCGTTTCCTACTTGTACCAACGACTTTGTATATTCAATTTCATTTCTGTTTTTTTGAATCTCGTTGTTAAGGTCGGAATTTTGTTTTATAAGTATTTTTAAACTATCGATTTTTGTATTCCCGTTTGCAAAAACGCTCATTGATATTGCGAATAGGATAAGTGATAACAAATATTTCATTTAGGTTTATTATTTGGTTTAAATCTAAGAATTAAATATAGTTACACAACAAAAAGTAACCCGTGTTAAAAACTCATAGTCACCCGAACGTTAAGTGGATAACTTATATCAATATAATTGTCACATTGTCAGGTGCGGCTTGTGGCAAGCTATTTGAATAGTATATATTTGTAATACAAAATTTAAAAAATAGAAATCATGGCTTTAGAAATAACTGATGCAAACTTTGACGAGTTGGTCTTAAAATCAGACAAACCGGTACTTATTGACTTTTGGGCAGAATGGTGTGGTCCGTGTAGAATGGTTGGTCCGGTAGTTGAAGATATTGCAAAAGAATACGAAGGCAAAGCTGTTGTTGGTAAAGTTAACGTTGACAACAACCCAGGTATATCAATGAAATTCGGTATCCGTAATATCCCTGCTTTATTATTCTTTAAAAATGGCGAAATTGTGGATAAACAAATTGGTGCAGTTCCAAAATCAGTATTGACTGATAAATTAGTTAAGCAATTAGCTTAACCAGCAGAAAGCATAAATTAAGTTTATCAATAGCTTAATCAACCATATTTTAATTAAAAAGCGTTTCAAATTTGAAACGCTTTTTTTATGCCCTATATTAGCCTTATGCCCAAGTTAAACAACGATCAGCAAATACGGCAACTGGCCAATCTTGAACTGTTGGCCCGGCAGGTGGTTGAGGGTTTTATAACCGGCCTGCACCAAAGCCCCTTTCATGGCTTTTCTGTAGAATTTGCCGAACATCGTTTATATAACAACGGTGAATCGGTAAAAAATATTGACTGGAAATTGCTGGCCCGTACAGATAAGCTGTTTGTAAAGCAATTTGAGGAGGAGACCAATCTGCGCTGTTACCTGTTGCTGGATACTTCATCATCTATGAATTTTCCCGAAAAAGGTATCAGCAAACTGCAGTTTTCCATCTACGCCATAGCATCATTGATGCACCTGTTTAAAAAACAGCGCGACGCGTTTGGGCTTTGCCTTTTTTCTGATAAGGTAGATTGGCTCAGTTCAGCCAAATCAACCACCACCCATCTTTTTCATTTGTATGCCGAGTTAGAAAAAGCGTACAACAATCCTAAAATAAATACAGTTACCAATATCACGCAGGTACTGCATCATGTAGCCAATGAAATTCACCAGCGATCAATGGTGATTATTTTTAGCGATATGCTGGAGAATAGCCTCAACCCCGAAAAGCTGCAATCATTGTTTGCGGCTGTTCAGCATTTGAAGTTCAGCAAACATGAAGTGGTGATCTTTAATGTGAGTGATAAACAAAAGGAACTCGACTTTAATTTTGATAATCGCCCGCATCATTTTGTTGATATGGAGAGCGGTGCCGAAATAAAGGTTCATCCCGGCAAAGTACGTGACGCTTACCAAACTGCTTTAAGCCAATACCGCCATCAGCTTGAACTCAAATGCGCCCAATATCACATAGACCTTGTTGATGTGGACATTAACGCCGGCTACCACGAGGTATTAAAAACTTACCTGGCCAAAAGAAATAAAATGGTGTAATAGTCACTGTATTTAATCTTAACCTAAAATTATCATTGGCCAATGCCTTGGCTTAATTTTTCATATGAAACACGTTATCTTGTTTGCATTAGTGTTTTTAATACTTAGTGCCCCATATTGCGCAAAGGCCCAAATCGATCCACCAAAGTTAAGCGGCGAGTATGTGACCAGTTTTGGTAAATTTACTATTGTGGTAAGCAATAACCACGTTACCGGTTGGTATGAATATTACGAACAGTACGATGAGAAAGTAAAAGGATATCTACGGGAAAATGTGTTTTTCCATAAAAGGGACATCTATTAACGGTAAAGATTTTGATATTATAAGTACGCTGCCCGATTTTCCAGGTGATATCCCAAAAGGGAAACTCTCTTTTTTTGATAAAAAGTTGAAGATAGTGCTAACCGATACACCTCCTTTAGATTGTGGGTTTGATATAAGTCATGAATCAGATAAAAGCTATTTCCCATTGGTAATGTCAAACACTTATCTGTTACTAACCTTTATTAAGGCGGATAAAGCCCATGTTTATCAACTTAACAGTGGCGGCTTTACAATGCGCAAGGCGTATTTGGTGAAGAATGAGTTTGTTAAAGTTGTAGCGAAGAAAGATGGATTTTCGAAAATATTATATCAACCAATTCCAGAAAAAAAGTCATTGATTTATTGGATACGGGATGAGGATATGCTTGACCCAACTGCGGATAGCTGGAAAGGTTTTATTCAACCAGGTGTTTCAAAATAGCTTATTCATTTGATACATTTTAAGCCTGAGCCGAGGTATTAAATACTAACATCACGGTAGTTCCTTCTCCTTTTACAGAATTTATATCAACCCTGATATTATGAAAAGCGGTGATACTTTTAACTATTGCCAATCCCAAGCCGTAGCTTTCTTTTTCGTCGGTTTCTAATTTTTCAAAACGGTTAAAGGCATTGTCAATTTGCTTTTTATCCATGCCCGCACCCGTATCGGCAATTTTAATGGTGTAAGTGTCTTCTTTCAGTTCGTCATTAATGGTAATACTGCCTTTAAGGTTATTATATTTTATAGCATTATTAATAAGGTTAAAAAGCAAGGTATGTATCAGCGGGCGGTTGCCTTTTATGGTGTAAATGTACTTGAGTTTATTAGTAAACGTAAGGCGCTTTTCTTCAATTCGATCTTCCAATTCTTCCTGTATTTCCATAACTACAGCGGCTATCATCACCATATCGGCTTTGTCATACTGGTTGTTTTCAACTTTGGATATCAGTAATAAACTATTGATGATAGACTTTAGCCGGTTAAGGGTTTTTAACGAAGCATGCATCTTATTCTCGCTGGCTTCGCTTAACTCTTCCTGTAGCAGAATGTTTTCTAACCTGGAGCTAATAATGGAAATAGGGGTAAGCAACTCGTGAGATACATTGGCAATGAATTGCTTTTCGAGGATAAACAGGTTCGAAATCTTTTTCATCAGGGAACTGATGCTATCATCTAACAGTTCAAAATCCTGGGTGGTGGTTTTAATCTTTTCGTAATCAAAGTTCATTGGGTCATTCACCTTAATCAGTTTACGATCAATGATCCTGTAAAGAGGGGCCAGTAAAAAACGGGTAAAAATAAGATCGCTTATAAGGGTGAGCACCAATGCGATTACCAGAACTACTATAGTGAATTTTTTAATGATGGATTTCAGTTCCTCTACCGATTCAATAGCGACACCAATCTCCAGCATGTAGGTTTGGTTGTTATAATGAAACCGGTGCGACAAAACGCGATAGTCTTTGGTGATGTGATTAAATTCGCGTTGTTCTGTTGTGAACTTGCCGTTTGGGGCTAAAACCGCCTTGTAGGCCACAGGCTTTATGGTGATAAATTCTTCATTAAGGATGTTGTTATCCTTATAAACCTTTTGCGTGGTTAAAGATCCATTAATCTCTTTGGATGATAAGTTATTTAGGGTTGCCTGCTCATCGCTTTCCAACCTCAACTCCATGTGGTTGTAGGAAATTTTTTCGATAGAAAGCAAGATCAGTAAACCCGTAAACAGGATAATTGCTACCTTGGTTAAAGTATTATAAACAGCCAGCTTTACCTGTAATTTCATCGATTAGCTTATCAGATGTTAATGCGATAACCAATACTTCTCACAGTTTCAAACCAATCTATCGGGATGTATTGCGATAGTTTTTTGCGCAGGTTTTTTACGTGCACATCCACAAAGTTGGAGTCGCTGTTAATTTCCAGTACATCGCCCCAAACATGTTCGGTAAGGTTGGTGCGCGATATTACCCGGTTTTTATTTAGTACCAGGTAATTGAAAATTTCAAACTCTTTTTTGGTCAGGTTTATCCGCTCCTCGTTATACATTACGGTGCGGTTCTGGATGTTTACTTTTAGGCCCTTTATATTGATGTCGTTACTTTCCAGGCGGTGTTTGCGGCGGGTAATCGCATGCATGCGGGCCAAAAGCTCACTTAGGGAAAACGGTTTAGCAAGATAGTCGTCGGCACCCTGCTCCAGGCCAGATACGCGATCATCAACCGCGCCGCGGGCGGTTAGGATAATCACAGCGTCGTCGCGTTTTTCCAGCCCTTTTAACAGTTTCAATAAATCGAAGCCATCACCATCGGGCAAACCCAAATCAAGCAGGATAAAATCATAATTGTTTACAAAGATCTTTTCCTCTGCCGATTTTTTGGTGCGGGCATGTTCAACCGTAAAACCCTCGTGGCTCAAAAATTCATCAACTTCGAGGGCTAAGCCTTTCTCGTCTTCAACAATCAATACATTCATACGGAGTGCAATTTAGTAAAAAAAGAAGAGTCAAGAGTTAAGAGTCAAGAATCAAGACAGGAATCGTTCGATCAAAGATTTAAACTTAATAACGTATCATAGCAGCTAAAATCTTAATTCTTGACTCTTAACTCTTGATTCTTTTCAAATAGCTAAATCAATTTCCCTTAAACACTGTTACCCAATAAACGCTACTAATTACATCTATGAGACTTTCCATCGAACGCAAGCCAATAAGAGTTAATCCCGATCCGAAACGAGTTATTGCCAGGTTCTTTTTTAATGGGAACGATAGGGCCAAAGAAGTGATACAGCGTGTAATGGAAATTAGCGAGGAAATAGCCTTTAGTATTATATCACCGTTGTTACAAGAATACTCTAAACGCCATCGTAATATAACCCGGGTTTTAAACAGACATTGCAGCAAGTTGAAGCCTTTGTTTGCCGAGTTAAATATAGATTTTGACACACTTACGGTTAACCGTAAGCTACTGATAGGTTCATACTTTACTCACGAATACTCCATAGAATCCGCGGCGTTTTTTAACCCATCTATAGTTGAAGACCCAGACCAAACCGAACTGGAAGACGGGCAACGCCGTGTGATTATCAGCTTTAGGGCGGTGGGCGAGGGCCATATTTCTTCTATAACCTTTCGCCGGGGATTGATTGATAAGGACAACAACATTACTATAGAGCCTGCCGGCAGTTATATAGACGAGGCCGAAATTGTACGGAACGCTGTTTACAACAAAAAGCTTTTCTTTGAAAAAGCGGCTATTACACAAATTAATATTGATGTGATCAACGAGTTGGAATCAAAGCTCGATCATCATTTTGAATACGCCAACCTGCGCCGTATTATCATCGATTCGCAGCGGTTACAGGAAAGCGATATGAAAAAACTGGAGTATGATAAGGTACTATGGCTGGCCGATTCATACTACGAAATTGTTTTTTCGCTGGATACCGATATTTCCGACAGAGTAATCTTCCCTATATCCGAATACGAGCGTAAAGGAATTGAAGATGCCCGCTTTGTGCATTTTACCAACGATGACGAAAGTAAGGTTTATTATGCTACTTATACCGCTTATGATGGATCACTCATTATGCCCAAGTTGCTGCAAACAACCGATTTTTATAATTTCAAAATTATGCCGCTGTACGGAGCAGGCGCACAGAATAAAAACCTGGCACTTTTCCCCCGCAAAATAAATGGCAAGTTTGTGATGATATCGCGTATTGACGGCTGTAACAATTATATCATGTATGCCGATAAGATTAACATTTGGGAAAAGCCTATCCTGTTACAACACCCAACATTTACCTGGGAGTTTGTACAGATTGGCAACTGCGGCTCGCCGATAGAAACTAAAGACGGCTGGCTGATGATCACCCACGGTGTAGGCCCAATGCGCCGTTATGTGCTTGGTGCCAGCTTATTGAAGCTTGATGATCCCGCGGTAGAGATTGGTCGCTTAAAGGAGCCATTGTTGATCCCTAACAGTGATGAGCGCGAAGGTTATGTACCTAATGTGCTTTACTCCTGCGGAGCTATTGTGCATAATGAAAAACTGATTATCCCTTATGGGGTGTCCGATTCATCAACCGCTTTTGCCGAAGTTAGTTTGCAGGAGTTATTGGATAAATTAAAGGAGGATGGGAAGGCTTAACGACGAACGCTCGATAATTTCAAACTTACGAAGTTTTTAAAACTTCGTAAGTTTTGCCAAGAAAGGCTTATTTTCTATTCAAAATCTGCTTGTACAGCCCTAAATAATCTCCCACCATCTTCTCGCATGAAAACTGTGAACTTGCCCAATCGTGGCAATCCTCTCGGCTAATTTGATCTAACCACTCTACGGCGTCGACAGCTTCATCAACACCATTAACCAGGAAGCCGGTTTGTCCATCCTGAATAAGTTCGGGCATCGATCCTTTGTTAAAGGCTATCACCGGGATACCGCATAACATGGCTTCGGCCACGCTCATGCCAAAAGGTTCATTAAAACTAATTGGGTGTAGCAGCGCGTAGGCTTTGCCTAAAAGTTCCTTGCGTTTATCTGGCCCAGCCTGGCCAATAAATTGAATTTGGTCTGATAAAAAAGGCTCCACCTTTTCCCGGTAGTAATTTTCATCTTGTATAATGCCGGCTATCAATAATTGGCGTTTGCTTTTCATCGCTATCTGGATAGCTTCGGCGGTGCCTTTATCGGGATGGATGCGGCCAAAGTATAACAGGTAATCGTCCGGCTCATCATAAAACTGAAAATCTCTGGTATCCAATCCATTGTAAACGGTGGCCAGGTAGCTGAGTTCTGGACTACGATCAGCATCGCTGATGGATACATAATGCCCAATGTTGTTATATTTTTTATAAACCGGGATGATCTTCGGCGATGAAAAACCATGTATGGTAGTAATCATCGGCGTTTTAATTAACCCGGAATACGTGAGCGGTAAAAAGTCGAAGTTGTTATGAATAATATCAAAGTCGCCGGCTTTTTCCATCAGGTTACTGATGTGCAGGCACTCCAATACTTTGGCATCCTGTGTACGGTCTTCTTCATACCCGGTTTTACATATGGCATCTAACTTGCCGCCGGTTATTGAATCGCCGGTGGCAAAAAGCGTTACTTCAACGCCGAGTTTTATCAGCCCTTCGGCAATATTTGACGCTATTTGTTCCCAGGGACCGTAATGCCTGGGCGGTGTGCGCCAGGCTACGGGGGCTAAAACGGCTACCTTCATTTAGCAGATTTCTAATTTCTGCCCGTACTTATTATACTCATATTCCAGCTCAAAGGCCTTCAATACTGTAAGGTGCGATATGAGGTAAGCGAGTGTACTTTCGGCACCCTGGTTTCGGTTGATGCCTGTTGGCAGTAATCCATCGCAGCAGCCTTTGGTCTCATGGTCATACAGCGGCGCGCGCAGTGTGTTTTCGCCCAGGAACCATTTGTAGCTTAAAAACATTTTCTCTACATATTGCGGCACCCTGAATATCTGGTACGCCTGGAAATGCATCAGCACCATAGCCATAGTTTCAATAGCCTGCTGATCAAACGTAGGGAAGGTGCCCCCACGATAATACCATCCATCATTACCTACCGGACTTAAATATCCGTTAGCCAACGTTAGCTTATCCAAAAATGCCATGGTGGCCATGGCTATCTCTTTAGCGCGCTCATTACCTGTAATTTCGCATGAGTGTAGCAACGCCAAAGGAAGGATAGCATTATCATAAGTCATCTTTTCCTCAAACCATTGCCAATCCTCAGCCTGATTTTTATCGTAAGCGTCGATGAGCGGCTGGGTAAGGTCCTTTAAAATCTGGATCATACCATCATCAGTAGGTACAGCCTGCAGGTATAAGCTGATACCGATGATGGTATTGGCCATTCCCCTTAAATGAGTTAATGCTTTAAAGTGCGGTACCGATTTATGAAAAATTTCTAATGCAAATTCACGGTAAGAATTGCTGGCAGCGCAATCTATTAAATAACCTAAAGACCAGATAGTACGGCCAAAAGAGTCTTCAGAACCAACCTCATCCAGGTATCGCCTGTCAAAACTTAAAAAGTTGCGGAAGTTACCGTCATCTGTTTGCATGTAGTGAATGTAACTGAGGTAGATGGGCAATAGTTCAAATGCTTCAGGGCTTTTGCTGCGTTGATAAGCCATTAAGGCCATGATAAGCGCGCGGGCATTATCATCCAGGCAATATCCCTCTTTTAAATTGGGGATACCATATTTAGCATGTTGCACAATGCCTGTATCGTCGGTTAAGCGCAATACGTGGGTAAGGCTGAATTTTGGCAATATCTCCGGGTCGACTATGCTGTTCTTTAAAATTTTATCGCTAAAATCAAAACGCACGCTGGCTTCCTGTGCTACCTTAATAAATTCGGCGCCTACAACCGGCCAGCGCAGGTGTAAGCCATATTGATAGGCGTTTTCTTTTAGCTCATTTAAAACGCGGTCCTGGTCTAAAAGCTCAATGCAGATATCAGCCAGCGCATCCGAGTTTTTAAAGTCGAACAAGCGGCCGCGTTTATCGGCCAATAATTCGGTAGCGTGCCAGTACGGAGTTGATACCACCGCAGCGCCCGAGCCTACGGCGTATGATAATGTACCGCTGGTGATCTGCGCCTCATTTAAGTAAGGGGTTACGTAAATTTCGCAGGCGGTGAGGTAATTCACCAGCTCTTCTTCCGAAACAAATTTGTTGATGAAAGCCAGGTTTTTAGATACGCCCAATTGTGCGGCCAGTGTTTTCAAATGATCACGGTATTCCTCGCCCGAGTTTTTGATAACGCCGGGATGGGTGTTCCCTAATATCACGTACATGGTATCCGGGTGTTTCTCTACAATTTTAGGCAAGGCTCTCACCACGGTTTCGAGGCCCTTGTTGCGGCTAATCAACCCAAAAGTTAACAACACCCGGCGGTTTTTAAATGCCGATAGGTTTTTAACTGGGTTTTCTTTTGGAGCCTCCACATCAGGCACACCATGTTCAATAATCTGGATCTTTTCTGCCGGGATTTCATAAATGGTAGTCAAAAACTCCACCGCACGCTGGCTCATTACAACGATCTTTGACGATTGCTCGGCAATTTCGCGGATGATGATGCGCTGTACATAACTGGGATCTTTAAGGATAGTATGTAATATGGAGATCAATGGTTTTTCTAACCGGTTGATTAACGGTAATATATAGATGCCGCTTTCGCCGCCATAAATACCAAATTCATGCTCCATAATACAAACATCGGCACTGCTGGTATTAATGTAATTGGCCGCACGGATATAATCCTTTTGGTGGTTTTGACGGATAACATATTTTACTTCATCGGGGGACTCGTACTCCTGCAAGCTTTCAGAATCGTTAAGCGCTACCACAAAACCACCCTGGGCAAGCGAATGCCTATCGGGGAAGTTGGCGTTTATGGCGCGCATTAAATTGTTATTGAATGTAGCTAAGCCGCACTCGCGAGGAGGGTAAGTAGATATGTAAGCGATTTTCATTTTTAGATGTAGGGTATTAAAATATGGTTGTATAATTAAACAACCGGATAAAGGGCTTTGTTTAATTATTGACTATAAAAAGATGCGTTTGTATGCTTTTTTACAGCGATTTAGTCTTTATGGCAAGCTTTTCATAGTTATTATTGATAAGACATAAACCATACCATTTTAACTCAAACTAAATTTTTTGAGATATTATTTAATACGGTAACTGAAAAGTTACGGCAAAGGCTAACTATTAGCTTGCATTAATAAACCGCTAACCAAATTACTTACCTTTGAAAAATGAACCTGAATAAAGCCGACCTGCAAAATGAGGTCACTTACAAAACATCGCGCAGCGGGGGCAAGGGAGGCCAAAACGTAAACAAAGTATCGAGCAAGGTAGAGTTGCTGTTTGATATCCAGGCATCGTTGCTTTTTACAGATAATGAAAAACTGTTACTTACCGATAAACTGCAAACCCGCTTTAACAAAGATGGCCTGGTACAGGTTATTTGTGATGAAGAACGCAGCCAATATCTGAATAAAGAAAAAGCTGTTGAACGCCTTATAGCGCTTTTAAGTCGTGCGCTACAGATTCAAAAGGTACGCAAACCCACCAAAGTAAGCAAAGCCGCCAAAGCTGCCCGCTTAGACAATAAAAAGAAACTATCTGCCAAAAAGGAAGGACGGAGAAATTTGGGGGACGAATAGTTTAGATGTGCAAATGTGCGGATTTCAGATGTGCAGATTTTTGTCTGAACCGGGATTAAACAGATTTATCCGATTTAGGGATTTCATCTGCTGTCTCGTCCTGAAAAAAGTTTACGTTTTTTTTCTTTAATCCTGTTAGTTGTTTACAAATATAGATTAATCCCAAATACGCTT
>NZ_JAUFPS010000044.1 GCF_030409315.1 Mucilaginibacter flavus
TGGAGATTCTGTTGAACTTGACCACCACATTCCGGCGCAAGCTGACCACCCATTCCGGGCGAAACTGACCAGTGCATTCCGGGGGAAACTGACCACCCCAAACACGTAGCAAATGCTGTAGAAGTAACCATCTTTTGAGGGCAAATACACCTTCCTAAGAATGGCAAACTTAACAATCAGCATGAGTAAGATCAGAAAGATACTAAAGATGTACAGCCAGCAGCGGCCTTTAATGACCATAGCTGCCCAGGCAGATGCATCGAGAAACACAGTAAAAAAGTATGTAGCAGCATTTAAAGCCAGCGGATTCACCTTTGATGAGGTTAACGCGCTTAACGATAAAGAGCTGGAAGATTTATTCGGAAAGTCCCGAGAACACCCGCCAAATGCACGTATGCAGTCGATGCTACGCTGCTTTCCCCACGTCGATAAAGAGCTCAAAAAGACCGGCATGAACCGGCAACTATTGTGGGAAGCTTATTACAAAGAGTTCCCCGATGGCTATCTGTACAGCCAATTTTGCTTTTATTATAACCAGTGGAAAGCCAGGGTCAACCCGACCATGC
>NZ_JAUFPS010000045.1 GCF_030409315.1 Mucilaginibacter flavus
CTTGTACAATACGACAGGTTCCAGTCCGGGGAGTTTGATTCCGAGCCTGACCTGTTCTTCTTCAACTTCGGCGGCTACTCCGGCAAGTTCTACTTCAACGACGACAGGACGCCGATGCTGCTACCCGAGCAGGATATAAAAATTGAGTATAGCTACACGGAAGGGTCCGCCAAGAGCATACAGGCCTTTGTAATTACAACCCCTGACGGCGTCAAGTACTATTTTGGCGTAACCCCCTCGACGACGGACGTCGATCCCGTTGAATACACCAAAGTGTTTACGTCCCAGAGCGGGCTCGGCTGGGACCAGGTGATCTCAAGCTGGTATTTGAACAAAGTCGTGTCTGCCGACGGCAACAATACCATTACACTCAACTACCGGTCATCGAACTACAGCTACTACACGATCTCCACCAGTGTGGCAGGCAGCACGGGCGCGCGGGGGTATAAACAGGTCCGTAACTATGTAAATGGCGTAGAGCTCGACAATATTACGTCGGCCAACGGTCAGGTTAATTTTGTCGCTGCCGACACGCCGAGGGATGACCTTTCCAGCGACAACCCGAACGGCATAGAGGCGGTGAATACCAC
>NZ_JAUFPS010000046.1 GCF_030409315.1 Mucilaginibacter flavus
ACAATTCCCGCAATAGAGAAAAAACTTCGATGTAGTATCCTTTAGGGGCACTATCCAGCTGGCTACTAAATTAATACAAAAAATTGCGGAATTGATAAATAGTATTATTTTTGTGACAGGCTAAACCAAAGTCTTGTCACACCAATGAAAAAAACCTCCTTTTTGCCGTTACCGGCGCATGCCGCGCCTTGTTTCTTTACTGTTATTAGTTGTTCATCCGAAAAGCGGACCGGTTCGTCGGTCATCATGCGCTCTCCCGTATCAATCCAGGCTCACAGAGAACTCCATTACCCAGATAGCAGGCAAGCCTCGGGGCAGTTCTGCTCCTGGGCCTGAAAAATGGGTATTCCTTGCCAAAGACGGTCAGTGAACCGCCCTTTGGCCGGCATGCGGGGCTCTCCAGCAGGGCAGCTACGCCTGTCGATGTCCGGACCACGCGGCGTCGAAGACACGCATTCCTATAGCATTCTTAAATCACACCAAAGAATACAGCCTTGTTTGGGGCTTAAGCAGAACAAATGAAAAATAAATATTATAAGCGCACATTGGTTATACTCGTGCTGGCATACTTACTGCCGACAAATCTCAGGGCCCAGACAGCTGATGAAGCCAATGAGTACAATAAGGTATCGATTGCCTCCCCCACGGCCGGCTCCCTGGCTAAGTTCGT
>NZ_JAUFPS010000047.1 GCF_030409315.1 Mucilaginibacter flavus
AGCATAAGCGTCGGTTACGACGGAGGGCAGACCACGAAAACCGCATCTGTAGTCGTGGCAATAGATTACCACCAGTACGCGTTCGACGTATCAAACGGCAATTACGGCGGCGCGGGCCACTTTAACGTATACGACAGCAACAATGCCATTGTTGACCAGGTAAACCTGAATAACAACCAGTCCGTGGAGCTTATCCGCAACTATACGCCCGGAAATTACAAGTTTGAAATCATCAAGGACAACGCCTACGGCGGCAGCGGTGTGTCGCTGAGCATCTACCAGCTGGCAGGCTCGGCAACAAGCACGAACACTATGGTGGGCGGGCTACGGATCAAAACCATTACCCAAAGCAGCGGCAACGGCAGCCCCGATATGGTAACCAGCTATAACTATAACGACGGCCCTAGCAATTTATCCACCGGCGTGCTTTTTGGCAAGCCCACCGTGGCCCAGGTGCTTCGGAACGACATCGACAAAAACTACTACTCGGTCGATCCCAACACCCACCAGACAGGCATCTATGATAACGGCTGCCCCGTGGCCCCCGGCTCCACCTTGTCGTACCTCACTTCTGCCGGCAGCGTTCGCGCGATGAGCTCAAGCCAGGGCAGCCACATCGGCTACAAAAAGGTTACCGTGGCGCAAACGGGCAGGGGATACAGCGTATCGATGTTCAATACCGACGG
>NZ_JAUFPS010000048.1 GCF_030409315.1 Mucilaginibacter flavus
CGGAGAGAGATTCTGTGTTAATTATCAAATAATTTTTAATTTTGTTTTATTAAGGCGGCTTTAAAGCCAGCCTGTTTAGGGCAGTTCGTCATTGATGGCTGCCCTAACCCTTTTATATGGCCGAAGCATTTTCAATAGATTGATGTACATGATTTTTGTCATATGGTTTATTTGTAGTCCACAAAGTATATATCAACTCCAATAGTCTTCTTTGAACGGCGACAGCTGCTTTCATTTTAATTCCATGTTTGGACACCAGTCTGGCATATACGGTTTTAAAGCGGTCATCTATTCTAATGGCTGTTAATGCCGGCATATGCATTGCTTTTCGCAGGTGCCGGTTTCCCTTTTTCGATATTTTGGGTTTCTTCTTTACAGATGTGCCCGACTCTTTTTCCTCCACATCCAGGCCACTATAGCTGGTAAGTTGTTTTTTATTTTTTATCAGGTCAAATCCGTTTGTTTCAGCTATCGTTATTACTGCCGTGAGTTTACCTACTCCTGGTATTGTAGCAAGATTGTTTATTCTTGCAGTAAATTCCTTATCCTTTTTGAACATTTCCGCTATATCGAACTTGATCTCCCTTTCTTGCATATTGCATAGATTAATCCGTTGCTGAAGCCTTACGATACTTTTTTCATTTGGAAATGCTTCTGCCTGTTCTGCATGTAACTGGTTTTTACTTACCGTGCGTTCGGCGATGATCTGGTCCCGTTCACGTGTCAGTTGCTTTAAGTCGCGATAGATCTTTTTGGGCTGTTGCCAAACTTCGTACTTCCGCTCTAATCCGAACTGGCAGATAGCTTGTGATGCTGTTTTATCCGTAACTGTTTTCAGATCAAGGCTTCGCATATAGTTGCTGATCTTATTAGGCAGCACGACACACACTTCATACCCCTGGTCTGATAAGTAATAAGCCAGTTTCTCGTGATAAACACCTGTCGCTTCCATTACATAGCGTATTCCAACCTCTTTAATGGTTCGTTGCTTGACCCAGGACTCAAGAGCCTTAAAGCCTGATAGTTGATTGGCAAAC
>NZ_JAUFPS010000049.1 GCF_030409315.1 Mucilaginibacter flavus
TAATGCGAATCAAGGGTTAAAAAATAAGGTATATAAAAGCGGCGGCTATTTTTCCAAAAACGTGCACGAGTAATCCGTTAGTAGACCTGACTTTATTCGCTCTTTGTAAGTCTGTTTTTTCAATCAGCCAATTGAACAGGGACTCAATGGGTTGTCTTACAGTCGATACGGCAGCATTAAATAAGTCATTTGCGGCTTTATCTCTTTGTTTAAGTACTTCAGCCTGTTCTTTTATAGCTTTTATGGGTGTAAGCATAGTTGCGTTTATATTTATTTTCAGGCTTTTAAAATATGCTTCATTGTGATAGATTTTATCTCCAAAAAAAGTGCGGTTTGTTATGGCTCCCCAATCTTGTTTAAAGACGTTCAGGTCGCTTTCAGATGCCGTAGTGATAACAATTTGTTCAGGAAAAGGCATTCTATTAGGTCTTGAAAAAGCAAGTGTATGCAGTTTAAGTCCATAATAATATAGAGACTTAGTACCGCAATATCCCTTGTCTGTAATTTCAGTAGCCACTTTTCCACTTCGTTTTCCGGAGCAAGTAATGATGGGCATAGAATCAAGCAAACTGATACCAAGCCTGCAATCTGAAGGTATAAAATCAGAAACCGAGCGGGCCGCTATTACCTTGAATGCCTCGCTAAGTCGATTTAACCTCCTGTTAAAAGCCTGATAAGAAGGCAAAGCAGGAAACCAGGAACGCATATACTGATCGGCAAAAGCATATATCTGAGAAACTTTGAACCTCTGTTCCTCCTGGACAACAAAAAGGTATAAAGTCATCATTTCCTGATCGGTAAAATCAGGTTTATCATTATTGGTGTATCTTTGATATAAGTATTGAAGTTGTTCGTTATGTAACTTGCAGATATGTAAATAGATAGCGATTAGTCTAAGTGCTTTAGCCTTGGGAATCATTCTTAAAGTTTGATGTGGAAATCTTCTTTAAGATACTGATTTTCAAGGCTTTAAACAAATAAAATCACAAATAAAAAACTCATAATCAGGTGGTTAAGCCATAAGGTTTCTAAAGCTTTTAACCCTTGATTCGCATTA
>NZ_JAUFPS010000005.1 GCF_030409315.1 Mucilaginibacter flavus
CTCAAAATCAGGGTTGGAATTAATTGGTTCGTTCATCAAACAAAAGTCCAACTTTTTCGCAACTTGTGTACACACAGTAGCCCGTTGGGAGGGAATAAAACACCTCTGATAATCAGAGTTTAAAACCCATCGCTATTTGGAAATGAGGCTTTTACCCCACCATCCTATCTACAATTTCAGCTACGGTCAGTTTCTCCTGCACACCGCTGCTCATATCTTTAAAAGTAAGCAGTCCGGTTGCAATTTCATCGCCACCGATTACTACCGTGTAGGGGATATTTTTATTATTGGCGTAATCCAACTGTTTTTTGATTTTGGCACCTGCGGGATAAAGTTCGGCGTTTACGTTTTGCCTGCGAAGCTGTTGTAATAATGGCAAGCCATAAGTTTCGCCCTCTTTATCGAAATTACAGATCAATACTCTGGTGGTTTGGTTGGCGGTGGTTGGGAAAAGGTTCAATTCTTCCAGCACATCGTAAATTCTATCGGCACCAAAGGAAATACCCACACCTGTTAAGCCTTTTAAGCCAAACATACCGGTTAAGTCATCATATCTGCCACCGCCGCCAATGCTGCCCATAGTAGCTTCGTTGGTTTTTACTTCAAATATGGCACCGGTGTAATAGTTTAGTCCGCGGGCAAGGGTTATATCCAGTTCGAGCGTAGCGGTTTGCAGCGGGCAGCTTTGCAGGTATGTAAAAACGGTTTCTATTTCGTCGCAACCTTTTAACCCGGTAGTCGATTCGGCCAGGGCTTCGCGCAGACTTTGTAGTTTTTCGGCATTGGTACCTTGCAACAAGATCACCGGTTTTATTTTTTCAATATCAGTTTCGGTAAACCCGCGATCAAGCAATTCTTTGGTTACACCATCCAGACCTATTTTATCCAGCTTATCAATAGCTACGGTAAGGTCGATAATGTTATCTGCTTTATTGATCAGCTCGGCAATGCCGGAAAGTATTTTGCGGTTATTGATTTTGATGGTAAAATCTTTCAGCCCTAATTTGCCTAAAGCTTCGTCATAGATCAATACAAATTCAGCTTCATTTAATAATGAATCGGAACCTACCACATCGGCATCACATTGGTAAAACTCGCGATAACGGCCACGTTGCGGCCTATCGGCACGCCAAACCGGCTGCACCTGAAAACGCTTAAACGGGAATGTGATTTCATTTTGATGTTGAACTACGTAACGGGCAAAGGGAACGGTTAGATCGTAGCGGAGGGCTTTTTCGGAGATATTGTTAGTTAGTTTATTAAACGCAACAAGTCGATTTTTCGGAGCTATCAACTTATAGTTTTTTTCATAGTCATCGTGAAAAGCTATTTTCTCGGCATCTGTTTCTGCTGAGTTATATTTACTAATCAGATTATACATTGAATCAAGCACCTCAAAATTGGTATTATCCTGTAATTCCAACAAGCCCTTATCCAATTCATTAAAAAAAGACTCTAAAGACTTTGAATTAAAATACTCTCCTGAATCAAGGATTTTAAATATTAACTTATCGCCCTCTTCTCCATACTTTCCGGTTAACGTCGATAGATTTTCCATCGTAGGTGTTTCTATCTGCTGATAGCCGTATTTGCGGAAAACGCTTTTAATAGTATCAAAAATATAATTACGTTTCACCATTTCAACAGGTGAAAAATCGCGGGTGCCTTTAGGTACGGATGGTTTGATGGATGCCATGCGGCAAATGTACAAAAAAGCTTAAGCCCTCCCAACCTCATTAGCGCGACGGATAAATGACACAGTTTTTACTATAGTTTTCGCCTATTCGTATATTTTTGAAAACCATGAACATTATCGCCCAAACACCCCGCTTACTGATCCGTGAATTTACTGCTAATGATGAAGCGCTTTCTTTACTCATGGATGAGGATGAGCGGCTTACCCAATATGTAAAAAAACGTACCCCGGCCGAGGCTAAACAGGTTTTTAAGGATACCCTTAAAGATTACAAAAACAAAACAGGGCTTGGACGCTGGGGGATTTTCGACATTGCTAATAATGATTTCATTGGCGTTTGCATGCTGAAACCAAGTGAATCTGACCCTAATAGTATTGAACTGGGCTACCGCCTGCATTTAAAATACTGGGGCAAAGGTATCGCCACCGAACTTTCGCAGGCGCTTGTTGATTACGGTTTTAATCAATTGGGACTGATAGAAATTTGCGCCGTTACACACCCGCAAAACGCCGCATCGCAAAAGGTACTGCTAAAGGCCGGACTTAAACGAAGCGGGGAGGCTTTTTGGTACGGTGAGGATTTGCCTTTGTTTAAAGTGCGAAAAGCTGTGATTTGATTTGCTTTATTGCTTTTGGGTTACTAACTATTAGATTTATTTGTAACTGACAAACATCGGCCCGCTCAATTGCCGCGGGAGGGCTGTTACTTTTTCTTGATAAAAAGTAACCAAGACCGAGCATAGCGAGATAATGAGCACCAATAAAATAAATAACAGCGAATAATTCAAGTCAGCAGAAATGCTTCTTTGCGCTCAAGTCCTCTGCCCTGCAAAACGGGCAAAACCTGGGCTGGGATTATTTTGCCCTCGCCCGCTTTTGCCCCAACCGCAAAAACTCCCTATGCCCTGCCGCCGTACAAGCCCCGCATTGTTTTGTCCGTTTTCGCCCGAAGCTGTTCTGCTGACACTTTCGGAATAACGAGAGCATTTTGGGCAATTGTAACAAAAATCCTGTAATCCCTTAATCCTAAAAATCCCGGTTCAGACAAAAATTCTACTAATTCTCAAATCCTGAAAATTCTGATTCAGACAAAAAAATACTCAACCAAATCTACTCAACCAACCTCTTGATAATCGCTTTACACCCGTCTTCAATCAGCGTGAAAACCGGCTCAAACTGGTTGTCATCATAATAAGGATCGGGGACTATTTTATCACCAAGCAGCATACTTACTTTTTGGGCGTCTGTATCGTTACGAGCCATGTTGAGTACATTGCTCAGGTTGCTTTTATCCATCACAAAAATGTGGTCGAACTCGTCGAAATCGCTTCGCCTGAACACACGACAAACCTGTTTGCTGATATCAACACCATGATTACGCGCCGCGCGGATGGAACGCCTGTCTGGTGCTTCGCCAACGTGCCAATTGCCCGTACCGGCCGAGTCAACTTCCCAACCAAGGCCCTGCTCATCGCTCAGGTGCTGCATAATCCCCTCCGCCAGCGGCGAACGACAAATGTTGCCGAGGCATACCATTAAGATTTTCATTTCTTTTTGAGGTAAAAGGTGAAAGGATAAAGGCGAAAGGTAAAATACAAAAGGTTAAAAGAGGCAGCCGACCGAAAAAATTATATTTCCAGCACCTGTAGCTGCAGCTCCTTTAACCTTTCGCCTTTAACCTTTTACCTAAAAAATTACCCAAATATCTGATTCAATACCCCGGCTAAACGCACACCAGCTTTCAGCAGTTGCTGGTTAAGCAGGCCTATGTATTTGAAGTTGTATTTGTAGGTTAAGTTTTCGTTAGGTTTTACGTCGGTATATAATTTTTCGGCAATCTGGTTGCTCTCATACCACCACTCGCTGATTGGGGCTTTTTGTAAAGCGGCACGTTCGGCGGCTGTGGTATGATTAACCATGGCGGCGTATTCGGTATAGCTTAATTGCTGGTTATCTATCAGCTGGCTATCCCAAACCGAATGCAGGTTACTATCCTTACCAAACCATTGTACTTTAACGTCATTACCACCTTTGTCGCTGGTGTGGCCGGTATGCAGGGGCTGATGTACGTCTTCTACAATGTGGATCAACATGCGCAGATAAAGCAATTTATTAGCTTTATTGGTCGCCGGCTTTTTTAATTCAGCAATTAAAAAATTCATTTTGGTGTAGGCATCTACAGCCGTATCGGCTTTCAGATAAGTTTGCAGTTCGGGATAAGTGTATGCTTTATCCAGATCGATAAAATGCCAGTTATACAGGTAGCTATACGCGGGGTCTGATTTTATAAAATCGGCCCAGTTACTGGTAATGGCAATGGACTCATTACCCAATATAGCCTGTATGGCTTTGCGGGCTTTGGGTGTTAAATAGCTATCGGCTATCTGGCCGCAAATGCGGTGTCCGTTGGTACCCCAGGCCATGCTTTGCACCGGTAAGTAGCATACCGCTACAAACAGGGTGATTTTTTTTAAGATAGATAGTTTCATGTTTTTACAATGGTTTTGGTACGCAGCCTGTTCTTTTAACCAGTCGCGCGTTTATAGGTATTACGTTTGATGTACTATTAAATTGAATAAGCGAATCTGTAGTTTGTTTTATTTTGAAAAACTCTTCATAATCGCCATAGCGGAAGCAGCTTTTCTCATCTTTGTAGCCACCGTCGGCAGTGCAAAACTCCCCTTTAAGATGTAGGGTATCTTGTTTTTGGGTATAGGTGCCTTTAATATATTCGGCCCAGTGACCGCTGCTCATGCAGGTATCGGCACCGTAATTAACTTTACTTACGGTGTTGATGCGTACAAAAAACGAGTCGCAGCTAAATTTCAGATCATATAACGAATAGGTAACCAAACGCTTTTGCGCTGGCACCGAATCCTGCTTCCACTCGCCCTGTAACATTTTGATGCCCGGCTTTTGATAGTTGGCATTCATGGTACAGGAAGAAAGGTACGTAGAGAGGTAAAAGGCGAAAGGTAAAAGGTAAAAGGCTTTTGAGCGTAAAGCTGAAGGCTTAAAGCTAAAAGCGGGAAGGTGAAAGCTGAAAGGCCAAAGGCCAAAGGTCTTCTGCATATTTCGGATGCTGTTCAAAGCAGTAAATAAAAAGCCCCTCTCCTTTAGGAGAGGGGTTGGGGTGAGGCTTCTTATTTTAAGCTTCCTATCATATTTTCGGGGCGTACCCACTCGTCAAACTGTTCGTTGGTTAATAAACCAAGTCCGATTGCTGCTTCACGTAATGAGCTGCCTTCTTTTAGTGCTGTTTTGGCAATTTTGGCGGCGTTTTCGTAACCGATGTGTGGGTTAAGCGCCGTAACCAGCATCAATGAGTTTTCCAGGTGTTTTTTTATACCGGCGTAGTTTGGTTCGATACCAACGGCGCAATGATCATTAAAGGATACACAGGCATCACCAATTAAACGGGCCGACTGCAGGAAGTTAGCTGCCATAACCGGTTTAAACACGTTTAACTCGTAATGACCATTTGAACCACCGATAGAAATAGTTACATCGTTACCCATTACCTGCGCGGCCACCATGGTAACAGCTTCGTTTTGGGTTGGATTAACCTTGCCCGGCATAATTGATGAACCCGGCTCGTTATCTGGGATATGGATTTCGCCAATACCCGAACGCGGACCAGAAGCCAGCATCCTGATATCGTTTGCTATTTTCATTAAAGAAACCGCTATTTGTTTTAAAGCGCCATGACTTTCAACAATGGCATCATGAGCGGCTAATGCTTCAAATTTATTTTCGGCAGTAATGAACGGCAATCCGGTAAATTCGGCTATATATTCTGCAACTTTTACGTCATAACCTTGTGGAGTATTGATGCCGGTACCTACAGCTGTACCACCAAGGGCCAGCTCAGAAAGGTGATCTAAAGTGTTACGCAGCGCTTTTAAACCGTGGTTTAATTGTGATACATAACCAGAAAACTCCTGCCCCAAAGTAAGCGGCGTAGCGTCCATCAAGTGGGTACGACCAATCTTTACCACATTTTTAAACGCCTCAACTTTAGCCTGTAAAGTATCGCGTAGTTTTTCAATACCAGGAATGGTTACATCAATCAGGATTTTGTAGGCCGCGATGTGCATTGCCGTTGGGTAAGTATCGTTTGATGATTGTGATTTATTTACATCATCATTGGGGTGGATGAAAGTTTTGCCTTCGCCCAGTTTGTTACCTTGTAATACGTGCGCTCGGTTAGCAACAACCTCGTTCACGTTCATGTTTGATTGCGTGCCCGAGCCTGTTTGCCAGATCACCAGTGGAAATTCTGATGCCAGCGCGCCGGTCAATATCTCATCACAAACCTGTGCTATCAAGTCACGTTTTTCGGCAGATAGTACGCCAAGATCGGTATTGGTATACGCGGCGGCTTTTT
Source organism: Mucilaginibacter flavus (assembly GCF_030409315.1). Classification (GTDB taxonomy): domain Bacteria; phylum Bacteroidota; class Bacteroidia; order Sphingobacteriales; family Sphingobacteriaceae; genus Mucilaginibacter; species Mucilaginibacter flavus. The sequence continues at coordinate 6,084 of NZ_JAUFPS010000005.1, forward strand.
TAAGATAAGCAAACGCGTCGATAATTTCCTTTGGCATTGAAGCCTCCGGACCAATTTTAAAGTTATTGCGTGAACGCTCTGTTTGTGCTCCCCAGTATTTATCGGCAGGTACCTGTACCTCGCCCATGGTATCGTGTTCGGTTCTGAAACTCATGGTTGTATTAAAATTTTGCAGGGGCAAAGTTATGCTTTTATCTGATGCGGGGGAAAGGCAAATGGTAATCTTTTTGTGATGGAAAGAAGGAATATTTTTCTTACAACCAATCTGACAATTAAAGCAAGTTTTTTGATGTCAACAGCTTTTGCAGATATTCGTAAGAGCAATAATACTCAATGTCGTTACTATAATTTATCTCCATATTTTGGAGTTCTTCTATTATTTCAATATCTCGAAATTCACTTTTAAAATATTCTATATCATAAATAGGATGCCTGTCAAACAGCTTAGAAAACTCATAATTTAGAAGAGCTTTAAAGTCATGAACCACATCAGCTTGATCTCCATCGACTATATCAACCGTGAAAGTAATGAGTTCATCATTACCTACCAGTCTTTGAGGGGATTTATCATTTTCTACTTTTGTAAATTTCTCTATTGTATCTATGGTTTCACACAAAGATTCTTTTAAAGACTCAATGAACAAATCAATGGAATGAGAATAGCGAGGATGGGTACTTGAATTTTCAAAATAATAAAGCAATGCATCCTTTTTGAAATTTTTTTCGGATTTAAAAATTGCTTCAAAACGATGCTCCACGAGGTCCAAAATATTTTTAAATGGAATCATTGAGTGGACAAGCTTTTTAAGTTCATCCAAAGTTTTCTTGAATCCAACGAGAATTACCTTAATTTTCTCCCAGAGTATATTTAAATACTTATTTAAAAAATCTTTATGTCTTTCTATAATTTCACTCAAACTGTGGTATGTGTCTTTTCCCTTAAAGTCATTATCCACTGAATAAAGAATATAATTTATAGTGCCATTTGAGAAGAATTGGCCTAAGAATATAGACGATATTAATTCGCGTCCAACTGGCTTTCTCCTTATTGGGTGTCCTATTAATTCGTTTCGGATTGTCCTATTAGGGTTTTTATCTTCTTGGCTCGACGGTTGTTCTTTAAATATGTAAAGTATTTCGTCGATCAGGTCTTGTTGCGCATAAATAGTCTGCATCACGCCTGTTGCTTGAAATACACTATAATTGAAATCTTTAAAATATTCAATGTTCTGAACGAACGGCAATGTATCCCTTAAATAATTAAAAATATCCGCATAATAATTGATTTTGCTTTGCGTCTCAAAATTTATCTTGGATTTACAAAATCGATAATTACAGAAATAAATTTCCCACGCTTCGTTGATTGTTTTTAGCTTTTCTTCAATTCGTATCATAAACAGAAAGACATTTCGCCTCAAAACTCCCTTTTGGCAGCCGTTACCCAAGCATCAAGCGCCGATAGTTTAGCGTTGTTATCTTTAAACCATTGCAGGTTTTCATCTTTATAAGCACTTAAGCTAATTAGCCTGGCAAGTGTCTGCATGTTATCTGTTTCGGCCAGTTTCGCAAAATAGTCGGCGTAAAAATGAGTGTAAAAATCATCTTTTTTATCCATGCTAAAAGTATGCGATACTTTATAAACCGATTGCAGTTGCAGTGTTAACGAGTCAATTGCTGTTAGACCTTTTTTATCGGTAGTTGCAGATAAAATGGCTAATGGTAAAGATAAATTTCCGGGGTTAAGGTCGGTTGCAGATATGTTTACGTTTACCGCTTTCTCGCTCTTTTTAGAAATGCCATAGTTAAGGATATATTTCACATAATTAAAAGCCTCTGCAGATCGCTTGGTTTGCGGCTCAAGCAATAAAAAACTACTCCAGGCTAAAAGTGATACTCCGCGTTTATTTTCATAAAAAGTAGCCATTGCATAAGCCCTGTGACTACTGGCGTGTTTAGGATCTAACTTAATGGCTTCAATGGCATAAGCTTCTGCTTCGGGATATTTTTTTTGACGCAGGCTCGATATCGCCAGGTTAAAGTGCAGGCGCTGGTAATCGGGTGCTACTTCAACGCCCTTTTTATAATATTCTATCGCTTTATCGGCTTGCTTATCGTCATCATAAATACTCCCCAGCATGTCATAAGCCGCGCCGGATTTGGGATCTAACTTAAGTAGCTTCTCTAAGTAAGGGATCGCCTCTGTGCCTTTACCACTTGAAAACAGCGTAAAGCTAATTTCATGATAGGCACTTGAGTAATTCGGATCAATTTTCATTGCCTCCTTGTATTTGGCAATGGCTTCATCGTATTTGCCGGCATCGTGCAGGGCAACGCCTTCGGTAACTAACTTTTTGGCATCCTCGTTTGCTTGCCCAAAGGCAAACGACGAAAAAACAGACAATAAAATAAGCAACAGGAATTTGTGATAGGTTTTCATGCTTAAATGTAAGTAGTTGATTTATTAAAAAGAAATATCATTAAAAAAGATTAACACCGGTCTGTAGCACTTCGTATTACGGTACTTTTTTTGTTAATTTTGTAATATCATCAACATTACCCAAAAGTGTATTCAGAAGCAAGGAAACTATATCTAATTGAAGCAATGCTCAAAGTTAAAAGTGAGGATGTTTTAATTGCGTTAGAGAATGTACTAAAAAAGAGCGAAGTAAAAGCATCGCCAGCTAAACCGAGCATTTATGATTTTGTGGGAATACTTTCTGACAAAGAGACTGCTAACATAAAAAATGCTATTGCAGAGGCCTGTGAAATTATAGACGAAAATGACTGGAAATAGTTATTTTTTAGATACCAATATCGTCATCGAGGTTTTCTCAGGGAACAAAGTTATTGCCGATAAAATAAATGAAATTGCTCAATTTTCAATTTCCTCTATTGTTTTAGGAGAGTTGTATATAGGAATAAATAGGGTTGCTAATAAAGCAAAACATTTAAAGAAACTCGAAGCTTTCCTTAACTTGTGTACTGTAGTCGACGTTGATACAATAACAGCTCAGTTTTACGGCGAAATCACTGCCGCGCTCTTTAAAAAAGGGAAACCGATTCCTTCAAACGATATATGGATTGCTGCCACTGCCAAACAACATAATTTGATTTTGGTTACAAGGGATAATCACTTTCAAGAAGTGGATAACATTTTTATAGAAAACTGGTAATTTCAGTTACAGTAAACAAAATTATCATCAAAACTTTCGCTCAGTCCCTGCTATCCAGGCTCCTAAAGCTTTGCGTTTATCCTCGTTTAACTGCAACCATTGTTTACCAGCCTCTTTATTCGCACTTAAGCCCATCAAATGCGCAAAGGCCGGCATATGATCAGTTTTGCTTAACCTATAAAAGAAATCGGCATAATAATGCCTGAAAAAATCATTCCCTGTTTGCTTTTCGGCTAACGTGCCCACTGCCTCAAATATGGCTTGCAACTGATTTTGTAAAACCTCGGTAGATGTCGAACCTGGTTTTGCTTTAGCAATTGCCGCATTAAGAACTCTGTTCAATGCAATGGTTGATGGCTCGGCTTTAGTATCCTCTGCTCTTAACGTTCCGCCTTTTAAAATGCTTTGCATGTTGGTATAGGCTTCATCGCTCCGCGGGCCTTCGGGCTCAAGCAACAGGTAACTGCAAAAGCCCATCAAAGCCGCCGCCCTTTTATTTTGATGAAAGGTAACCAAACCATATAGACGCTGACTATTGGCATGCTTTGGATCGAGCTTAATGGCTTCAATAGCGGCCTGCTCGGCTTCGGCAAATTGTTTGGCCCTAAAGTAAGCTATGCCAAGGTTAAAGTACAGAGGCTGATAGTCGGGTTTTATTTTTAGTCCCTCCTTATAAGCATCAATAGCCTGTTGTGGTTGTTTGTTGGCATCATAAATACCACCAAGCAATTCAAAAGCAGGCCCGGTAAAACTGTTGCTGGTTTTGGTGATCTTGCTCAAATACGGAACAGCCTCCACCCCTTTGTCCGAAGCGTTTAAACTGTAGGCCAGCTGATAGTTGGCCTGGGTGTTTTCAGGATCGGCAGCAAGCACCTGTTTGTACTTTTCAATTGCCCCTGCATAATCATGTGCGTTATTAAGCTGGATGCCTTGCTTAATAAGCGCGCTTACATCGATATCCTGGGCGTATATGGTAGCCGAAAATAATAAAGCGGGTATAATAAGGGAGATATTTTTAAACAATTTCATGTTTTAAACATACAAAGAGTATTAACTAAAAGAAAAAAATAAAAACTTTAATGGATACCTGCGGTATAATTTTTAATTTTCGCATTCGTTTAAGTTGAGAGTTTTTTCCTATGAAGTTATTGTACAAGAGTGTCCTTTCGTTTACTGCCTCGCTATTAGTTCTTACGGCATGTTCGTCAAAAAATAAAGATAAATCACAAGCCGCCACACCCGCTACCAGTAAGCCATTAGATACTGTTGCCCTGCTGGCTTATAACCCCAAAAACGCCGATAAAAAGATAGACGAGGTAATGCAGGAACTGCACCGTACCCGCGCTTTTAACGGCAATGTGCTGGTTGCAAAAAAAGGAAAAATTGTTTACGAAAATGCTATTGGCTGGGCCGATTACCTGCACCGCGACAGCCTGCGTATAGGATCGCAATTTGAACTGGCGTCGGTTACCAAAACCATGACGTCAACAGGCATTTTGATGCTGATGGAACGCGGTAAGCTGAAGTTAGATGATGATGTGAAGAAGTTTTTTCCCGATTTTCCGTACGATGGCGTTACCATTCGCTTGTTGCTTACGCACCGGTCGGGCATGATGAACTATGTATATTTTATTGATGATATATACCGCAGTCAGCATTTAAATCAGAAAAAAGGGTTGACCAATATGGAGGCCATGAAAATGATTGCCGATAATAAGCCTCGCCCGTTTAATGTGCCAAACAAGCGCTTTTTATATAACAACTCCAATTTTATGGTGTTGGGTTCTATCATTGAAAAAGTGAGTGGACAATCGTACGCGCAATTCATGAAAGAGAATGTGTTTATCCCGGCCAGCATGCTGCATACTGCGGTTTACTCCAAAGCGGTTTATGATAAAATACCGGTTCATGTGGTAGGGCACGACCGCGGCCAGTGGAAATACTCGGTGGCGCAAAACTTTTTAGATGGCCCGGTTGGCGACAAGGGCATTTACAGCACCGTAAAAGACTTATTTTTATTTGACAGGGCCTTGCGTGCCGGCATCCTGTTAAAACAAGCCACGCTCGATTCGGCCTATGTACCACGTAACCCCATGTTGCATGGTCACTTTAGCTACGGTTACGGCTGGAGAACTTTTACAGCCCCAGGCGAGCAGGTTATTTACCACACCGGCTGGTGGCATGGTTTCAGGCATATTTACCTGCGCGATATGAAACACGATATCACCATTGTGCTATTGTCAAACCTGGCCAACGGCAGCTTACTAAAACTTGATGACCTGTTTAAAGCCGCTGGTATGCCTATAGTACGCAAAAGCGCTTACAATGGAAATGGAGATACGAGTGATGATTAGGTGCGTGGTGAGTAAAGAAACTTCATCTCAAACTTTTTGGTTTTGAATTTGTAAAATTTAAGTATCAATCACATTAAATAATTATCCATCTGCATATTTGCACATCTGAAATCTGCACATTTGCATATCTGCACATCTAAAAAATTATGTTTGATAAAATAATGGAAGCCCAGCAAAAGGCTGGCGAATCAAAAAAACGTTTGGATGCAATAACAGTATCTGGCGCTGCCGAAGGTGGCAAAATTACGGTAACGGCTAATGCCAATAAGGTGGTCAAATCAATCAACATCAATCCCGATTTTTTGGCCGATGCCGATAAAGAGGAATTAGAAGAGTTATTGGTTGTTGCCATAAACAAAGCAATGGAACAAGCCGATAATGTAAGCCAGGCCGAGATGGCCGCCATGACTAAAGATATGCTTGGTGGCATGGGTGGACTGGGTGCCTTGTTTGGGAAATAATGCCCTCTACTCCCTAAAGGGGAACACCGCTTGGTTTAACTTAACGTAAAAACATATAACTACTACACTATGAAAACTACATATTACGGCCAATCTACCGTTGCGATAGAAACCGGCGATTTTAAACTGCTTTTCGATCCGTTTATAACTTATAATCCCCTGGCAAAGGATATTGATGTAAAAAGCTTCAAACCCGATTATATCCTGGTATCACATGGCCATGGCGATCACGTTGCCGATTTGATAGAGGTTCAAAAAAACAGCGGTGCTAAAGTGATCTGCATTGCCGAAATTGCCAACTGGCTTAATGGCAAAGGCGTTGAAAATGTACACGGTATGAACATTGGCGGCGCTTTCAATTTTGAATTTGGCCGCGTTAAAATGGTAAACGCTGTACACTCCAGCACCATGCCCGATGGTGCGCCAGGTGGTAACCCGGCTGGTTTTGTGCTTTACCTGCCCGGCAAAACACTATACTTTGCCGGCGACACCGCGCTTACCTATGATATGAAACTGTTAGAAGATGAAAACATCGACTGGGCATACCTACCTATCGGCGATAACTATACTATGGGTGCCGATGATGCCATCAAAGCAGCCGCTTTCATCAACTGTAAAAACATCATTGGTGTTCATTACGATTCTTTTGAAGTAATTAAAATTGATAAAGACGAAGTAAGAGAGAAATTCATCAAAGCAGGCCTGAATTTGAAGTTACCTGCAATTGGCGAAACGATAGATTTGTAAAAAGCAATAAAAATAAAGGAGTCATGCTGAACTCGTTTCAGCACCCCACTTGCAAAGTATGCATTAGCACGGTTACCTGTCCTATGGGTTCCTGAAACAAGGATGACATGGCCCTCAACAAAAAAGCCTCCCGAGAAACTCAGGAGGCTTTTCATTTTAAAGATAGCCACTACATTTTCATGGTAGTGTCTTTCATTTTTTTCTTCATCTTCATTTTACCTTTTTTCACCTTTTTCTTCATTTTCATGGTATCCGTTTGCATAATACCATGGGATGATTTAGCAGGTGCTACTTCTGCAAAAACGCTTCCGAAAGAGATTGCCGCTAAGGCGATCATACAAAGTGCCTTTTTCATATTTTTCGTTTTATAGTTTTTATATTAATAGAACAAAGAAATTATGAAATGTTTTAACTTTTAATTAAATAACAGTTCCATTAGGAATGATCGCACGTTTTTTCACTACAACTATGCCATCCTGTACAGTGTGTGTACCATAATCGCCATCGGGTAAAAGTTCGCCGCAATTGATGGTTACATCATCGCCTATAAAGGTATTTTTATCGATGATAGCGTTTTTGATTTTGCAACGGTTACCTATACCCATAATTGGCGAATCGCTTAGCTTTAACTCGGCAATTTGCTCCAGGGTTTGGTAGTTATCGCTGCCCATTACGTAGCAATTTTCTATTTCGGTATCAACACCAATGCGGGTACGGATACCAATGATAGAGCGTGTAATTTCCTTAGCGCTGATAATACATCCATCGGCAATGATAGATTTGTTTAGCGTAGTACCCGATACTTTTGAAGGCGGCAACATGCGTGCACGGGTGTAAATATGATTTTCGCCAAAAAGGTTAAACTTTGGGATTTCATCTGTTAGGCCCAGGTTGGCATCAAAAAACGATGGGATGGTACCAATATCTGTCCAATAGCCCTCATATTGGTAGCTTAGTACCCTATGGTCAACTATAGATTGCGGGATGATTTCTTTACCAAAATCGGTACGGTCATTACCTTCCAGCAATTCATATAACAGTTTGCGGTTAAAAATGTAGATACCCATTGATGCCAGGTAAACCCTGCCTTCGGCTTTCATTTCGTCGCTTACTTCAGATGCCCAGCTTTCAAAGTTCGATTTTGGTTTTTCGATGAATGCCGATACCATGCTATTTTCATCAGTTTTTAAAATTCCGAAACCCGGTACATCAGCCGCGTCAACAGGGATGGTAGCGATAGAAATCTCGGCCTCGGCTTCGATGTGTTTGGTGATCATGTCATCAAAATCCATCTGGTAAAGCTGATCGCCGGATAGGATCAGTACATACTCAAACTCGTGAACCGCCAGGTGGTGTAAGCTTTGTCTTACCGCATCGGCCGTACCCTGAAACCAGGAGCCACTGGTAGGCGTTTGCTCTGCCGCCAAAATATCAACAAAGGCATCGCTAAAGCTGCTAAAGTGATAGGTGTTTTTGATGTGCTTATTTAACGAGGCCGAGTTAAACTGTGTTAACACATAGATACGCGTAATACCCGAGTGCAGGCAATTAGAGATTGGAATATCAACCAAACGGTACTTGCCCGCAATAGGTACTGCCGGTTTTGAACGTGTTGCAGTAAGTGGTGATAAACGACTGCCCTGGCCACCGCCAAGCACAATTGAAATTACTTTAGATGTCATATCTGAGGGTTTAAACTTTCATAAAGGTTTATATATTCTTTGGCCGATCTGTCCCACGAAAAATCGAGGGCCATCATTCGCTTGCGTAATATTTGTAATTGGGGCTGGTTTTGATAAAGCGCAATGGCCCGGTTTATAGAATGGCAAATATCATCAACAGTAACCTGGTTAAAACGGATGCCGTAACCGCCCTCATCGCCAAAGTCGATTACCGAATCTATTAATCCACCGGTGCTGCGCACAATTGGCATGGTGCCATAGCGTAAAGAGTAAAGCTGGTTTAACCCGCATGGTTCAACGCGTGATGGCATCAGCAGGAAATCGCCTCCGGCATAAACCAAATGAGCCAGGGACTCATCGTAACCAATAAATACATTGCAACGGACGGGGTATTTATCTTTTAGCTCAAGCAAGGCCGTCTCCATATCTTTATCTCCCGAACCAAGGATAAAGAAATTTACGTCATCCCCATATTGGGCCAGCGTGCGATCTATAGCTTCAGGCAATAAATCGGCTCCTTTTTCAATTACCAGCCTGCCGATAAATACAAAAAGCGGTTTATCGGGATTGAGGCCAAACCGGGTACAAATCTCCTCCTTATTGGCCTGTTTGCCTTTTGCCAGCGTTTTGGTATTAAAATGGTTGGGCACCATAGGGTCTGTTTTAGGGTCCCAAACTTCGGTGTCAATTCCGTTGATAATGCCGTGGCCTTTTGCACGTTCAATATAAAACAGGTATTCTAAGCCGTTTGAATTGATAGTAAGCTCATTTAAATAAGTTGGCGATACCGTGGTATACAACCAACTGCATTTAACAGCGGCAGCCAGGGGATTTATACCTCCCGCCCAATCCAGCAAACCGGTTTTGCTCATATCAACCTCTGGCAAAAAGTGCAGATGCTCCCAGCCAAAGGCACCGTGATACTGCCCGTTGTGAATAGTAAATATGGTGGGTACATTGGCCAGCCTGCGGTATAATTTTGAATGATAAAGCAGGAAAGGCACCAGGCCCGAATGGTGGTCATGACAATGGATAATATCCGGCGTTTGCTGCGAATAGCTAATCCAATCTAAAAAAGCCAGCTGAAAGGCCAAAAACTGTTCGCGCTCATCGGGATAGCTGTATACGTTTTCACGATCAAGCAGCCCGGGAATGCGTACCAAAAACAACTCAAAGCCAAGCTTATCGGTTTTCTCCTTCAAAATTTCGAAATAAAGGCGACGGGTATCTAACAGGGTAACGGCGCTAAAAACAACATCAAATTCGTTTTCGCGGGTAAACTTCCTATCGTAATAAGGCATTACAACTGCCGCGTGCAAACCTGCCAGGTTTTGGTATTTTGGCAGTGCGCCAACAACATCTGCAAGGCCGCCAACTTTGGCAACAGGGTAACATTCAGCACTCAGGTGAAATATTTTCATTCAGGTTTTATTGGCTCAATTTAAGGAAAGATTACTAAAAGAGAAACCTATAATAATTAATATAGTTTTTTAAATTTAGAATGAAAATTGTAAAAATGTTATTAAAGATTAGCAGCTATAGTTGTAAAAATGGCAGTAAAAGGGAGGGATGAGCTATAGCGTAAATTGTACTTTGGATACACTAAGGGGGTATTATGGATTAAAAAAGGCCACAATCGCACGTTAAACCGAATAAAACTAAACAGAGGCGAAATAATCAGAAAGATAAATGGCAACCCAGTATGGCCGATTTTAAAATACCTGCTTCGTCATATGTTTGCTCATACATACCGGAGTTCATGCTAAGCAAAATCACCTTTTTATTTTCGGGGTCGATAATGAAGTATTCTTTCACTCCTGCCGACTCATACAGAGCCCGTTTTTTCTGAGTGTCGTAAGCACGGTTTGTTGAAACTATTTCGATGATGAGCTCTGGCACACCATGAACGCCATTCTTTTTGATGATATCGCATTGCTCATTTAAAACCACAAACAAATCTGGCTGAACTACCGATTGTTGCTTTTCAAAATAAACATCAAAAGGGGCGCTAAATAATTCACCTATAGGATTGACTGTTAAATAGTCAAACAATAGCGCGGTAAGCTTTATTAAAACCTTTTGATGTTCCCGGGATGGCGATGGCGACATGCTTAATTCGTTGAATATAACTTCGCATCGGGTACCTTCGGGCAGCATACGGTAAATATCAACAGCGGTAGATGGTATCTCCGTTATAAAGTTTTGATATTTATGTTTGTTATCCATCGCCTTAACGCTTAGCTGTGAAACAAATATAATTAATTGGGTTGAGAAAATGTTACTCCGTACAAGTTGCAGATACCAGACTTACGAAGTTTTTGAAACTTCGTAAGTCTTTCATCGTTCTCAATCCAACTTAATCAACTTAATCCAACTCAACCAACTCAATGCGCCTCCAACCAGTTTACGCCAGTGCCAATCTCCACCATAATAGGAACCGTGGTTTTAATGGCATTTTGCATGTTGTGTATAATAAGTGGTTTGATAAGCTCCACTTCATGATGTGGTACATCAAACACCAACTCGTCATGTACCTGCATGGTCATGCGGGCATCTAATTTCTGGGCCTTCATTTCGCGGTGGATATTAATCATGGCTATCTTGATCATATCTGCCGCCGAACCCTGGATGGGCGCGTTAATGGCATTTCGCTCGGCAAAACCGCGTACGGTGGCATTGGCCGAATTGATATCCCTTAAATACCTGCGCCTGCCCATCAGCGTGGTTACATAACCGTTTTCGCGGGCAAAGTTCATGGTATCAGTCATGTATTGTTTTATACCGGGAAACTGCGCAAAATATTGTTCAATAATATCGGCCGCCTCTTTACGTGGGATGCCTAAGTTTTGCGATAAGCCAAATGCCGATTGGCCGTAAATGATACCGAAGTTAACCGCCTTGGCATTACGGCGTTGTTCGCTGGTTACTTCATCAAGCCCGATGCCGTACACGTTAGCTGCTGTAGCGGTGTGAATATCCAGCTTATCAACAAAGGCCTGCATCATGTTTGGGTCTTTGCTGATCTCGGCAATAATGCGCAATTCTATCTGCGAATAATCGGCCGATACTATGGTATGGCCCGCGTCCCTCGGGATAAAAGCCTTCCTTACTTCCCTGCCCCGCTCGGTACGGATTGGAATGTTTTGCAAATTGGGGTTAACGCTGCTCAGCCTGCCGGTTGCGGCTACCGCCTGGTTGTAAGAGGTGTGGATTCTGCCGGTTTTAGGGTTCACCATTGTAGGCAAGGCATCAACATATGTAGATTTCAGTTTTTGCATTTGCCTGAAATCCAATATATCGCGCACAATGTCACTTTTGGCGGCAAGGGCAAGCAACACATCTTCGCCGGTTTGGTACTGGCCTGTTTTGGTTTTTTTAGCTTTAGGATCAAGCATCAGTTTTTCAAACAACACCTCGCCCAATTGTTTTGGCGATGCGATATTGAATTTTACGCCGGCTTTTTCATAAACCGTTTTTTCTAATTTGGCTATATCTGTTTCCAATTCCTTGCTAAAATCACCTAAGGTAGCATGATCTATTTTTACCCCTTCAAACTCCATATCGGCCAATACATAAATCAGCGGATTTTCAATTTCGTTGATCAGCTTTTCGCTTTCAACCTCTTTAAGTTTGGGTTCAAAAACGGTTTTTAGTTGCAGGGTAATGTCGGCATCCTCGGCCGCGTATTCCTTTATTTTTTCTATCTCCACATCGCGCATATTACCCTGGTTTTTACCTTTGGGGCCAATAAGCGAAGTAATAGAAACCGGTTTGTAACCTAAGTAATTTTCAGACAGGATATCCATACCGTGGCGGGTATCCGGGTCAATCACGTAATGCGCTATCATTGTATCAAACAGGCTGCCTTTAACCTGCACCTGATACCACTTCAATACAAGTACATCAAACTTAATATTTTGTCCTATTTTGCCGATACTTTCATTTTCCAGCACAGGTTTAAATTCGGCAACTATGCTTTTCGTAGTTTCCGGGTCAACCGGTACAGGTACATACCAGGCCTCACCTGCTTTTATTGAAAAAGATAATCCTACCAATTCGCAATTGTTAGCATCGGTACCGGTAGTTTCGGTGTCAAAACAAAAAGATTGCTGTTTTTCTAATATGGCTATCAGTTCGGCACGCTTTTCTGCAGTGTCTGCTAAATGATATTCGTGGGGTACGTTATCTATGTTTTTAGAGGCGATAATCAGGTCTTCGCGGATATCTTCCACGTCAACGGTCATCGTTGTACGGCGTTCTTCAACCGGAGTACCAAACAGGTCGGTTTGTGTACCTGCCGATTTAAACTCGGTAATGGTAAAGTCGTCACCAAAAACGCGCCTGCCCAGGGTGCGGAACTCCAGTTCGGCAAATAACGGCTCTAACAGTTCCTTACTTGGCGCACAAACTTCCAGGCCTTCTTCATCCAATTCTACCGGCACGTTTAATAATATGGTAGCCAATTTTTTTGAAAGCAAACCCTGCTCGGCAAAGGTTTCCACATTTTCGCGCTGCTTGCCTTTCAACTCATGGCTATGGGCAATGATGTTTTCCATGGAGCCATATTGCTTAATGAGCGATTTGGCTGTTTTTTCGCCAATGCCAGGGATGCCGGGAATATTATCAACAGCATCACCCCATAAACCTAAAATATCTATAACCTGCTCAACATTTTCTATCTCCCATTTTTCCAGCACTTCCTTAACACCCAGTATCTCCATCTCGTTACCCATGCGGGCAGGCTTGTAAATGCGGATGTTTTCAGATACCAGTTGGGCAAAATCCTTATCAGGCGTCATACAGTAAACCTGGTAACCCTTTTGCTCGGCCTTTTTGGCCAGGGTGCCTATAATATCATCGGCTTCGTAACCGTCCGACGTAATCACCGGGATATTGAAACCCAATATCAATTTAACCACATACGGCAACGCTTTGGACAAATCCTCGGGCATGGCTTCGCGGTGGGCTTTGTAGGCCTCGTAATCAGTATGTCGTTCAGTAGGAGCATCAGTATCAAAAACAACAGCCATGTGGGTTGGCTTTTCTTTTTTCAAAACATCAAGCAAAGTATTGGTAAACCCCATTACCGCCGATGTATTCATCCCGCCTGATGTAAACCGCGGACTTTTACTCAAAGCAAAATGCGCCCGGTAAATAAGGGCCATGCCATCCAAAAGAAATAGTTTTTTCATTGTTTATGATTAGACTGATTTATTTTGATTTCACCGATTAAAGTGATTTCACTGATAGTCAGCAGCTATATATTGATTGTTAAAATTGATTTGTCGCTTTTCAAAAATACAATTTAAGTTGATCTATAAGTACCCGATTTCTTTAATTCAAAAAAATCACATCAATGAAATCACTTTAATCGGTGAAATCAAAACTACTTAAAATTACACTCCGGGATATGATCATTAACCATGCCCGTGGCCTGCATATAAGCGTAGCAAATGGTGGTGCCAAAGAATTTGAAGCCCCGCTTTTTCATGTCTTTACTAATAGCGTCAGATTCGGGCGTACTTACGGGTGCTCCGTGGCGGTGATTGATAATCGCCTTGCCTCCGGGCATAAAGTTGTACAGGTATTTATCAAATGAGCCAAACTCCTGTTGTATGCCGATGAATAGTTTGGCATTATTGATGGTGGCCAATACTTTAAGTCGGTTACGGATAATACCGGGGTCTTGCATCAGGCGCTCTACATCGTCATCAGTAAAGGCAGCTACCTTATGTACATCAAAATTGGCGAACGCCTTTTTGTAGCCTTCACGCCTTTTTAAAATAGTTATCCAGCTTAAACCCGCCTGCGCCGATTCGAGGACCAGGAACTCAAACAGAATTTTATCGTCATGTACCTCCCTGCCCCACTCTTCATCGTGGTATTGCATATAAAGCGGATCGGTACCGCACCAGGAGCAGCGGGTTAATTGAGTGGTGGTCATTTTTGTGTAGATATAAATCCGAAATTACTGAATATAATATAGTTTTCACGCTAAGATCCCCAAGCCGCAAAGCAAAAAAATAATTCTTAGCGGCTTTGCGCCTTTGCGTGAAAGTTATACCAGTTTATGCACCTAACATTTCACAATAATTTCGCATTTTGCAGGTGAGCGCAAAACGGGTAACGGCTCGCGTAATTTGATATGCATTTTTCACTAACATGGGGTTCGGTTTCGGGATGGTGGGTACCTGCCTGTTTGTTACTTGGGCTATTATACGCCTGGCTGCTATACCGGCAACCGGTTAACCTGGCTAAATATTACAGGATAGGGCTTTCGGTAGCCAGGGCTGTCGTGGTATTCCTAATTGCCATGCTGCTGGTATCGCCATTGGTAAAATCTATCAGGTACGATGCACAAAAACCCCTGGTGCTTATTGCCCAGGATAATTCGTCGTCAATTAACACATTTAAAACTCCGGGTTTCAATGTAGATGACTTTGTTGCGCAGTTAGCTAAGCTCAAAGAAACCCTTGGTGACAAGTATGATGTTCAGGAATTTAATTTCGATAAGGATTTAGCCAATGGCTTATCCACCAAATTCAATGGCAAACAAACCGATATTGCCAATGCCCTTCACCAGTTAAACAACAAGTTTGTAAATCAGAATATCGGCGCATTGGTACTGGCTACAGATGGATTGTACAACCAGGGGAATGATCCGCAATACGAGGCGAAAAACATCAAAACCAGCATTTATACCGTTGCCCTTGGCGATACCGTTGCCAAACGCGATTTGCTGATTGGCAATGTAAACTACAACAAAACCGCCTTTTTGGGTAACGATTTTGAGATAGAGGTTTTGGCAGCCGCCTACCAAAGCAAAGGCGAAAACATTCGCCTAACCGTTACCGAAGATGGCAGGCAGGTGTACGCCCAAACTATCCCGGTAACCGGCAATGATTTTAAAAAACTCGTCCCGGTTAAATTAAATGCCGATAAAAAGGGCTTGCGCAAGTTCAGCATCAACATTGCGCCTGTTAAAAACGAACTGTCAACCCAAAACAATACCGAAATTATTTATGTGGATGTATTGGATGCACGCCAAAAAGTATTGGTGCTGTACCAAAGCGCGCATCCCGATATTACCGTTATTAAACAGGCTGTTGAAACCAATAAAAATTACGAGGTAAAAACTTCACTTCTTGCAGACATTGCCGATGTTAAACTACCCGATTACAGCTTGATTATCCTTTACCAGACTAACGCCGCTACTTCGCCCGCTGTAAAAAACTTCATCGCCAAAAGTAAAACAGCGGTGTGGTACATTTTAGGTTCGCAAAGCGATTTGCAGGGTTTTAATGCCGAACAGAATGTGGTGAAGATAAGCGCGGGCCGCAGTGAGACACAGGAAGTTTATGCTTTGCCGGAGGTCGGTTTCGCAGCCTTCACGCTATCAGATTCATCCCGAAAGAAGATCATCAACCTGCCGCCGTTATTAGCGCCATTTGGCAGCTATGGTACCGCGGCGGGCACTACCATTTTACTTAAACAAAAAATTGGCGCTATTGCTACCACCTACCCCCTTCTGGCCTTTGGCGATGAAGCAGGTCGTCGCACTGCTGTGTTAACCGGCGAAGGACTATGGCGCTGGCAATTATCAGAATATCAAAATTACGGCAACCGCAACGCTACCGATGAATTATTAAGCCAAACCGTACAATATTTAACGGCCAATGCCAACCGCCAGCGCTTTAGGGTTTATCCGGCCCGCACCATATTTGACGAAGGCGAAAATGTGATCATTAATGCCGAATTATACAATGATGCGCTGGAGCTGATCAATACACCCGATGTTAAAATAGAACTTAAAAACGCGGAAGATAAAAGTTACAGCTTTTTATTTAGCCGTACCGGACAAAGCTACCAGTTAGATGCAGGCGTACTACCTGCCGGCGAATACACCTACAGCGCATCAACCCAAAATGGTAAAAGCCAGTTTAAGTCATCAGGCCAGCTAACCGTAAAGGCCCTTAACCTGGAAACCCGCCAAAGCGCCGCTAATCATCAATTACTCAACACCATTGCCAAACAAAGCGGCGGCCAAATGCTGCTACCCAACCAAATCGGCCAGCTTGCAGATCTCATCCGAAAAAACGACAACATCAAAACCGTTGTATACGAGGATAAACACTACAGCGATATCATCGACGTAAAATGGCTGTTTGTACTGATCCTTTTATTACTAACCGGCGAGTGGTTTTTAAGAAAACGCGAAGGGGAAGTATAAGAGTCAAGAGGTTAGAGTCAAGAATCAAGAGAGTTGCAACTTACGCAATGAACTAGGCCGCCGCTTTTTTGCCGCAACATAGCAAGATTTAAACGCAAAAAAATAGCGATGAAAAAATTCATCGCTACAAATATCTTGATTCTTGACTCTAACTTCTTGATTCTATTTCTGAGGTACTATTAAAAAAACATCCTCATTGTCCTTTTTCATCAAGTATTTTTCGCGGGCGAATTTTTCTAATTGCTGGGGGTTGGAGTTGAGTTCTTTAAGTTCTTTGGTAACCTGGTCGGTTTGGGCTTTGTAAAAGTCGCGCTCCTTTTCAAGTTTGTGAACCTGGCTACGATACTCGTATTGTGAGAACAGGTCGTTACGATCAAAAAAAATCATCCACACAAAAAATGCTAACGTAACCAAAAAGAACTTGTTCTTAAAAAGGTCAATAAGCCGTTTCATTGATATGGGTTGTATTAATTTCATTTAAAGCTATTTATTTATTTTGAAGGATGCAAATTTTAGTGGTTCATTAGTTCACTGGTTTATTAGTTCATTGGTGAAAAGTTTTTGAAACCTGCCAACTTGCTAAGACCAATGAACCAGTGAACAAATGAACTAATGAACCAAGAAGAACTATCGCCTTCCAGCCGATCTACTGGCTCCGCTCATTCCGCTGCCACCGCCGGATGATTTATTACCGCCGCCAGATTTGTTGCCGCCAGAACGATTGCCACCACCTGAACGGCCTCCGCCGCCACCTGATGATTTACGACCACCGCCACGTCCGCTTTCGCGTTTAAAGCTGCCCGATCCTTTTTTGGATTGGCTGGCTACCAGGTTGGCAGCCATGGCTACTGGGCTCATTGGGTAAGGATGCCCTTCTTCAACCGGGATTTCCTTTCCAATTAGCTTATGAATATCCCTTAAAAACAAAATCTCTTCCGAATCACAGAACGACATCGCGATACCATCGGCACCGGCCCTACCTGTACGACCGATACGGTGTACATAAGTTTCGGGGATATTTGGCAACTCGTAGTTAACCACATGGGTAAGCTCATCAATATCAATACCACGGGCGGCAATATCGGTAGCTATCAACACGCGGGTGGTACGGTTTTTAAAGTTGGTTAACGCGCGCTGACGTGCGTTTTGTGATTTATTGCCGTGAATAGCCTCGGCAGTAATGCCAACCCGGTTCAAATCTTTCACCACTTTATCGGCACCGTGTTTGGTGCGGGTAAATACCAGCGCGGTTTTAATGTTTTTATCTTTCAGGATGTGGATCAGCAATGATTTTTTATCATTCTTCTCCACATAATATAAGGCCTGCTGTATAGTGTCGGCTGTTGACGATACCGGGGTTACCTCAATACGCTCGGGATTAGTCAAAATGGTATCGGCCAGTGATTGAATCTCTTTAGGCATGGTAGCCGAAAAGAACAACGTTTGCCTTTTGGCAGGTACTTTAGCGATAATCTTTTTAACATCGTTTACAAAGCCCATATCCAGCATACGGTCGGCTTCGTCCAATATCAGCATTTTAACGTGATCCAGGTGCACAAAACGCTGGTTCATTAAATCCAGCAAACGACCCGGGGTAGCTATCAAAATATCAACACCACGACGCAAGGCATCTACCTGCGGGTTTTGCGATACACCACCAAAAATCACCAGGTTTTTTAAACCTGTGTTTTTGCCATAAGCGGTAAAGCTTTCGGCAATTTGTATGGCCAGCTCGCGGGTTGGCGTAAGTACCAGGGCCTTAATAGATTTTTGTTCTTTATGCGCCATCCTATCTTGAAACAATAATTGCAAAGTAGGTAACGCGAAAGCGGCAGTTTTACCGGTACCGGTTTGGGCGCAGCCCAATAAGTCGCGGTGATTTAATACAATAGGAATAGCTTGTGCCTGGATAGGCGTTGGAGTGGTATATCCCTCAGTTTTTAAGGCCTTGAGGATGGGCTCAATTAATTTTAAATTTTCGAATGACATGATTCTTGTAAATGTGCAGATGTGCAAATTTAAGATGTGCAGATGTGCTTGTAATATTATAGACTATTTATGCCTATGTACTAAGCACGGCATAACTTTCTGCAAAGATACGGTTTTATAATCAGATGTGAGGATTGCAAATATTGTAGGAGGGGGAACAGGTTTGGTAGCGACAAATTAGTATCAACGCAGCTTCAGTTCAAAATTAAAACTTCTGTCATCATGGAACGCAGTGAAGGATCTATTCGACGCAATGCATATTAGCCCTGTAATGTTTGCGAATAGATGCTTCGTTCCTCAGCATGACAGGAAAGACCATTAAGATGTGATTACAAAAAGAAGCCTTACGCCGTAACCGGCTTTTCTTCAGCCACCATTTTTTTTTGCTCGCGTTCGCGGAAGTAAGCGTTTACAATAAGAATACCTACACCTGCCATGATAGACATATCGGCTACGTTAAATACGCCTGTTTGAAAAATCTGGAAATTAAGGTGCAAAAAATCGGTTACGCTGCCGTACATGATCCTGTCCCACAGGTTACCTGCACCGCCGGCAATAATTAATATGATACCTATTTGGTTAAGCCTGGTTAAGTTTTTTTTGAGTAATACATAAAGCAAACCCCAGGTAAGTGCTAAGCAAGGTAACAGGGCGAGCAGGATAAACCTCCAAGGGTTTTGCAATGAATCGCCGAGACTTAAAAACGCGCCGGTATTTTCGGCACGGGTAATAGTGAAAAAGTTTTTGATAACAAAAATGTTATCGGTTAAGTGCACATGCTGGCGAATGTAAATCTTTGATACCCTGTCAACAGCAATATTTAAAACTAAAATTAACACTAAGCCCAATCCGCTCAAAATCCTTTTCCTATCCATTAAACTTAACACTTGATATTGTTTATAACGTAACGAAGGTTACTTAAATTATTGGCCGAAGATAAACAGGCCCGCTTGAAATGCAAAATTACAAACCAATTAAATAATAGCTAAAAGCAAAATGCACAAAGCCTAAAGCTTAAATTCTGATTTCTAATACCCACCGGGGCATTTTGTATTAACCTATTTGATAGCCTTTATAAATAAAAAAGGCCACCTGTTTTTAAGCAGATGGCCCTTTAATATGGTTCAGATTATTTTTTGTAGAATTTGAAATCCTTACCGATGAATTTTGCATTGCTGCCTAATTCTTCTTCAATACGTAATAACTGGTTATATTTAGCGATCCTGTCTGAACGTGAAGCCGAACCGGTTTTGATCTGGCCGCAATTTAATGCTACAGCTAAATCGGCAATGGTAGCGTCTTCAGTTTCGCCAGAACGGTGGCTCATTACAGATGTAAAGCCATTGGTCTGCGCTAAAGTTACCGCGTTGATAGTTTCAGTTAATGAACCAATCTGGTTAACTTTTACCAGGATTGAATTAGCAATACCTTCGCTAACACCACGTTGTAAACGTTTAGTGTTGGTTACAAACAAATCGTCACCTACTAATTGTACTTTACCGCCAATTTTGTCGGTTAAAATTTTCCAACCTTCCCAATCGTCTTCGGCCATACCGTCTTCGATAGAGATCACAGGGTATTTAGCAACTAATTCGGCAAGATAATCAGCCTGCTCGGCGCTGGTACGGATAGCACCTTTTTCGCCTTCAAATTTAGTATAATCGTATTTTCCGTCTTTGTAAAACTCAGATGCAGCGCAATCAAAAGCGATGAAGATATCTTCGCCTGGTTTGTAACCTGCTTTTTCAATAGCTTGTAAAATGGTTTCAACACCATCTTCGGTTCCTTCAAAAGTTGGTGCAAAACCGCCTTCGTCGCCAACGGCAGTTGATAAACCACGGTCGTGCAGAATTTTTTTCAGGTTATGGAATACTTCGGTACCCCAACGTAAAGCTTCAGAGAATGAAGGAGCGCCAACCGGCATGATCATAAATTCCTGGAAAGCGATAGGCGCATCAGAGTGTGAACCACCGTTAACGATGTTCATCATCGGGATAGGTAAAGTGTTTGCGTTTACACCACCAATGTAACGGTATAGCGGCTGACGGCTTTCTTGCGCTGCTGCTTTAGCTACTGCCAAAGACACACCCAAAATAGCGTTAGCACCTAATTTACCTTTGTTTTCGGTACCATCAAGTTCAATCATTAAAGCGTCGATTGAGTTTTGGTCAAAAACATCTACACCTTTCAATTCAGCAGCAATAACATCATTTACGTTGGCAACGGCCTTTAACACGCCTTTACCCAAATACTTTGATTTATCGTTATCACGAAGTTCAACAGCCTCATGCACACCGGTTGATGCACCTGAAGGTACTGCGGCACGACCAAAAGCGCCATTTTCAGTTAATACTTCTACTTCGATAGTAGGGTTACCGCGCGAATCTAAAATCTGGCGGGCGTGTACGTCAATTATTAAGCTCATTTCTTTATTGTCAGATATATGTAAATTGTAAACGGCGGCTAAGTTAACAGCAAAATCAAGAAATCACAATGGAAATTTGGTTTTTGTTATCATTATTGATGATTACAGGAAAAGCGTAACAACAATTTAACATGGAATTAAAATATTTTAATGCGATGGACTATACTTCAATTATGATGCACTAATCTGTTGTGGTAGGCAATTGCTCTTTTTGAACAGCGTTTTTACGATTGATGCGGTACATCAACATCAGCATGATATTGTTTTTGCCACTGCTTTGTGTTACCGTATAATTACGCTGATTAATCCAGCCGGCCTGCACTATCCATTTTTTATCAAACTGGTAACCCAAAGCTGCCGATACGCGGTTACGCTCAAAATTGGGTGCCTTGTTATTAAAAAACACCTCATCAAATAGCGACAGGAACCAGGTTTTAGCTACAATTTTAGTGTTGTTTAGCGGGATAAACATATTTAGCCTGTAACGAAAACGGTTACGATAATCGCCGTTTACCCAGCGTTGCTCTACCCGGTAGCGGTGCTCAAACTTAAGGCGATACAAAAACTGGTTAACCGTCATTTGCTCCCAAACACGAAACTCGTTGGTAAGCGGACCAGCGCTCAGATCGGCAAAATCATAAGTATGGTAAGTACCCGTACCAAGCAAAGCGATAAAATTTTTATCCAGATCATAGCTTACCCCGGCTTTCGCCTCATAATATTGAAATTGTGAAAAAGCGGTATTAGTGCGGATTTGCAGTTCCGAGTATCCGCCCCATTTATGGACACTATCGCCGGGCAACACCACGGTAGCTATACCCCATGTACCCAATTTTGAATCCTGGGCAAAAACAGCCGATGAGCCAATCACCAGCACAAACAAAATAAAGTAAAGTTTTTTCAAGTTAATTTAATGTTAAATAATTCGCAAATGTGCAATTAATTAACATTAAAACATCATACTGATTTAACAAAATGGTTAATGCGCAATCAAGTAATAACTAAACTATATTTGAACCATCAGATGCCTTATTAGATAACAAATATCCATGACAGACGAAGAAGTAGGCCTTTTAGTAAAAAATGAGTTTTCATTAAAAACACTTGGAACAACAGAGGCATACCTTGAAATTCACGAACCGATATACAGTAACGGGGAATTAAAAATTGACCGTATAGATAGAGAAGGCCGGCCAGATCTCATCATTGTGTACTTGCCTGTTAAAGGCGAATACTTCCATTTTGCAGTTTATATTGATACGGAAGAAAAGGCAATATTTAATGTTGGAACCGAATCAAGAAACATGGTTTATTTGAGGGCGACATCTGATACAATGGATTTGAACCAGTTATGCAAACTTTGCAGCCTTATCCCTACCAAAGTATGGAACAAAGGTGATTTAAAACCGAATAAAAAATCGGCATATGATTTTAGCGGTGCTTGGTTTGAACCCAATCCTGAACCTGATGCATTTGAAGATAAACTTAAAAAGCTGTTGCTATACTTGCAAAATGACAAACCCGGTGTTCGCGAATTAGTGTCCAAAGCCAATGCTTATGTACAGGTAATTATGGATTTCCATGCGGGAAACCAACTTTTAGGCAGCGCAGGAGTAAATTTAGAATGCGTTAAATTATTGGCGGACTTAAACCTGGAAATCAGTTTCGACATTACGGCCTGGGGCGAGTCTTTTAAATAAACTTACATCTTCCTCTTCCCTATCAACGCCACCAACCCTAACACCGGTCCAGCAGCCAGTAACATATAAATAAAACCCTCATTATCTGTCGTGCGTAAAGCATTGATCAACTGGATACTAACAATAGTAATAGCAAACCCAATGCAATTTATAATAGTAAGCGCCGTCCCTTTAAACTGCGGGGGAGCACTTTGGGCTACCAGGGTAGAAAACATGGGCGAATCGGCTATTACGGCCATACTCCATATAAAAAGGAAGGTAATAAATATTACTGCAGAATGATTGATCAATAACAGCGGAGATAACAGGCAACAGATACACGATACAGTTAAAGAGATCGTTGCCGTGCGTTTTGTACCGATATACTGAGATACCAAACCGCTAAAAACACAGGAGATACTACCGGTTACAATGATAAAAAATGAGAGCAAGGAAACGTTCAACTGCGTTCCCCAATGGTGATTATAGGCAGTTAACATTACCGGCACAAATACCCAAAAGGCATACAATTCCCACATGTGGCCAAAATAGCCGAAGGCGGCGGTACGAAATTCCCGGTCGCGAAAGCTTTGGAGAAACCCGTTCAGGTTTATTTTTTGGCCCGGCTTACGGTAAGGGCCATCGGGGACCATTAATACCATGGCGATACCGCCCGATACGGATAACACCGAAGTTGCATAAATAACATAATGCCACGGCAGGCCAGTTAGCATGCTTTTTAAAAAATGAGGGAACGCGGTACCGATAACTAAAGCGCCAACCAAAAACCCGAGAGACTTTCCCAGACCTTGCTGGTAATGATCGGCAGCTATTTTCATACCTACCGGGTAAATTCCCGCAAGGAAAAAACCGGTGATGAAGCGCAGCAGCATTAAGGTTAACGGTGTAATACTATTTAAACTTACACCCCAATTAACAGCCGCGGCAATAACAGCGCAAACAAAAAACACACGCGATGGCGAAAACCTATCGGCTATACTTAAAATAGCAAAAATGAGGGTACCGGTAATGAAACCCAATTGCACAGCGCTGGTTAAATAGGCCAGGTATGATGGCTCCAGGTGCAGCTGTTGGGCAATATCGCCCATCATGGCGTTCCCGGCAAACCAGAGCGACGTGCAAAAAAACTGGGAAAGTACAATTACAGGTAAAATGCGCTTCATGGGGTGGTGGGGTGTAATTTACCTTATAATGCTAATTAAAAGCGAAATCATCCTGGAATAAAATATCTATAACAGACTAAAAACTCCGTCATTGCGAGGCACGAAGCAATCTCTACACAGGCAAATCGACCTTGCTGAGTTCGCTCTGTATAGTCCGGAGATTGCTTCGTACCTACCCATGACGTTTAATACTTTAGACAAAGGTTGGCTTTGAACGCAGACGAAGACTCACCCGGCGAGGCTACGCCCGCCACCCTCCTCTCTTCACCTGCGGTGGAAAGAGGGGTTTGAACGCTGATTACTAAGTATAACTAAATAAAATATAAACTTTTCAAACCCCTCTTTCCGGCGAAGCCGAAGAGAGGGTGCCGCGCGTAGCGCTGGCGGGTGAGTCTTCGCCGCCAGGTGATCTACGTCATTTCCACTTTCAGAGTCCCCGGATTTTATACCTCGCAATGACGGATAGTTGTTGTTAGTTTGTCTTTCGAAATCCAATATTTTAAGACGCGCATTTATAGCCAATGTCTTAATTCTTTATTCTAACCTCTTGATTCTCTTCCCCTATTCCCATTTAAAAGTCTTCACCGCTACGGCATAAACTATTACCAGCCATATGAGCAGGATAAACAATTGATGGGTAACATCCCCCAAACCGGCACCTTCAAAGGCTACCAGGCGCATGGCGTTGTTAAGGTGTGTTAGCGGCAAGGCATTACTCACATATTGAAGCCATTTTGGAAATGCCGTAACCGAAAAGAACGTGCCCGAAAGTAAAAACTGGGGCATGGTAATGATGTTGGATAATGGCGGTACCGTGCCCTCGTTTTTAGCTATGCCCGATATGATAAAGCCAAAACCCATAAATATAATGAGTCCAAAAGCCGAAAGCACCAGCATGTTGAGTACCGTTGTAACGCCATGGATAAGTGTAAAACCAAACAGGTAATGGCCTACCAAAATGATAAACAAAGCGCCTAACAGCGAAAAAATCATCCTGGCCAGGGCCTCGCCCAAAACAATGCTATAACGTTTAACAGGTGTCGCAAAAAAGCGTTTGATCACCAGGGTTAAACGCAAACTCAGGAACACGAAAGCCGTACCAAAAACCCCACTGCTTAGTATTGAAAAACCCAATTGCCCGGGCAAAATAAAATCGATGTATTTATATGCGCGACCGGTCACCGTAGTTTCTGTTAAATGAACTGCCTCCGGTATTTTAAGTGGCGAATAAGATTGTATTTTAGCTAACTCGGCCGATTGCACGTAATAAAACATGTTATTCAAAATCGATTTCAGGATTTCGCCTTTACCGGATGCTTTGCTGTACTGTACATTAACCTGCAATGGCTGCATGGGTACAAGGGGTTTCAGATCAAGTATCGCGTCAAGTTGTCCTTTAGCAAGATTCTTGTTCATTTCCTCTGTCGACTGATCAGTAATCAGGTTAACCAACTTTCTTGACTTAAGCTGCTGATAAAACCTGCCGGCGGTATCACAGCCTTTAGCTACCCCAACATCAACAGAAACACCACCGCCACCGATATTGGCAAACACCACAATAAATATTAAAGGGAAAGCCAGTGTAAAAACCACCGCCGATGGACTGCGCAGTATGGCCCTGAAACTCGCTTTGGCTATGGCCAGGGTTGCTTTGGTGTTGCTGTAATTTTGGTTCATTAGTTAATTGGTTCAATAGTTCATTGGTCTTTTCTGGTTCGAGTATCGGCATGTAGTTGGTTACTTGGTTGCTGTATAATCTGCCTGTCTTTTTGTTGCTAACTGCAAACTCAAAACTGCAAACTGATCAACCTTCCCTCCACTCCTTACCGGTGAGGTTGATAAATACATCTTCCAGGTTGGCCAGTTTTACTTCTTTTTTGCGTTCAAAGCCGGATGCGACCAACTGATCAATAAAATGATCGGGGGTATCAATGCCTATGATGTGGCCGCCATCAACAAAGGCTACCCTATCGCAAAGCACTTCGGCTTCATCCATATAATGGGTGGTAATTACAACAGTGGTACCCTGGTCGCGAATTTCGCGAATCAAATCCCACAGGTTACGGCGGGCTTGCGGGTCGAGGCCGGTGGTTGGTTCATCTAAAAAGATGATCCTTGGGTTATTGATAAGGGTGGTTGCGATAGAAAAACGCTGTTTTTGTCCGCCCGATAGGTCTTTATATTTTGCTTTGGCTTTATCGGTTAGAGCAACCTTTTCAAGCATTTCCATGGGCGATTTATCAATGCCATATAAGCCGGAGAACAGTTCAATCAGTTCGGCAAGATTCAGGTTGGGGTAATAGCCTGCCGCCTGTAACTGTACACCTATGCGTTGTTTAATACTGTTTTTATCGGTTTCAATATTGAAGCCATCTACGGTGATCTCGCCGGATGTTTTTTCGCGCAGTGTTTCAATTACTTCAAGGGTGGTGGTTTTACCGGCACCGTTTGGGCCAAGCAAACCGAAGATCTCGCCCTCGTAAACTTCAAAACTGATACCCTTAACGGCGGCAAAGTCGCCGTAATTTTTTACCAGGTTTTTAACGGTGATAATAGGTTGTTTCGCCATTGCGTAAAAATGCATCAGATTAATGAAATATCAATGAATTATTTTTGCCTCACCCTGCCCTCTCCAAAGGAGAGGGTTCTGAAAATCATTCGATTTAAGTGTGATTTAATAATCCTGCAAATCAAAAGTCCTCTCCTTTGGAGAGGATTTAGGTGAGGCTATTTATGGTTTTGGTTACGGGTTCGTCGTGTTTTTTGGTGATCTTACCTTTAGCTTCCGATTTTCCCCAGTTCCAGCTTACATTATCTCCCTTTTTCATGGTGCTTATGTTTATAACAGCAACAGCGGGATTTATATATTGATTTATAAAATTCAATTTCCCTGTTTAAAGGCCGGGTGAGCCCTATTTTACCAGGTGACCGATAGAATGAATGATGGCCGCGGCATGTTCTGCGGCTTTCATTACTAAATGAGCAATCTGGATAGCGAGTAGCGTTTTCATGGTTGTTTGTGTTTTGTTGATTCAAAAATGCAAACTCACCAGCCTTTTAGCTATAACTATTAGGCGAAGCCGACCAAACTTCCGGTAAACGGCGGATTTTTACCGATGAATGAGGATAAAAATTAGTCAACGTCGGTAAAACAATTAGGAGTAAAAATAACCAGCCAGTCATTATACATGCGAATGGTTATTATTACTATTTTCAGCCCAATTTAATCCTTATCATAAAAGATGAAAAAAACTTTACTTGTATTATTCTCGGCTTTACTATGCACTATCGCCAACGCTCAATTTAAACCCATAGCCGAAGGTCCGGTTTTTAAAGAACCAGAAGAAGGCGAAGCCAAAATTTTACAACTGAAAAGCGGGGGTACCATGTTTTTTAGGGTAACCGAAAAAGATGGTATTGATTTAAGAATTTACGATACTCAACACCATGAAACAGTTGCCACAAATTTTAAACCTACTTACATTAAAGTAAAAAAGGCCCAGGTAAACGCGATTTTTGAAATTAACGGGAACGCGATTTTGATGATGAGCGAAGTTGATTCAAAAATCCCTACTTTATATCGCCTTATTTTGAATGGGAAAACGGGAACCATCGTAAGCGAAGAAAATATCGAAGAGTTAAATAAACGAAAATTTGGCGACGGAATTGCAACCACTTTTGGCGGCATAGCTACGCCATCGTTTTTTATTAAAAAAGATCCATACAGTGACAACTATGCTGTTGTACGTTTTAACTCTTTAGAATCAGACAGGAGCAAGCGAATTGAAATAATTAGCTACGATGGCAACAACAAGGAAACAAACAGAGCATTTTACACATCGCCAGAGGGAAAATATAAATATATAGCCTACCGCGATATGGTAATTTTGGGCGACAAAAAGGTGTGCGTGTTTGCATATGGCTACAACAAATCCAACGACTCTGAAAGTGAATTATTGATGGCTAATCTTGATAAAGGATCATCAGAAATTGATTTTACAAAATTAAACTTCCCGGATACGCTCGATCCCTTTTACTGTACGGCTAAGTTTAACCCTTCTATTAACTCTGTGTTATTGTTATCAATAGCCGAGGAAAAAAAGAAAAAAAATGATGGCTACATTCCTATCCTGACATTTATCAATCCGTATGAAAAAAAGATAAACCGCTCTGATATTATATCACCATCAAAAAGGATTGATCAATATTCAAAAAAAGGATTCAGAGGCTTGCCCCAAAATCTTTATATAAATGACGACGGCACATTTACCGTTGTATCTGAAGAATCATCAGTTGTTTGGGGCGGTAAGTATGGTACAGCGCCTATAAGTCGGTTAGGCGACATCGCCATTGTGAACTACAGCAAAACCGGCGAACCAATGAACGATTACCTTATCAGGAAAAGTCAAACTTTAAATAATGTTTATCTTGGCTTATTATACCTGGCATCCAAGGAAGGTACAACTCAATCTTTACAAAAAGGCACACAGTTTAAATCATTCGCCTATTTAGATGGAAAAGCTAAAAGTTATATTTTATTTAACGATACTGAACGCAACAGTGAAAAGCTGGAAAAAGGTAGTCTTGTTGATGTACAGGGGGTAAGTAATTGTGATGGTTTTTATTATCCGCTTACAGGGCCCAATGCGATATTGAAAAGAGAATATGTATTTGGCAACCCCGAGAAAAAAAGAGACCATGAATTAGGCCTTTTTTCGATATCACAGTATGACAGGCAAAATAATATTTATGTAACCCTGCAACTGTCAAAAGAAAGCGGTAAAAAAGGGGTAAAACTGATTTGGTTACAACCATAGCCCTTACCTTTCAGGAAAACAAAAAGGCGGCGAAATTCAACTTTCACCGCCTTTTTATTTTGACCGCATTTCAATCTACACATCTGAAATCCGCACATCTGCACATCTATTACACCTTCCCTTCCATCAAAAAATATATTTCCTGCATGTAAATGGCTTCGTCCATAGCGGCGTGAAAATCTTCCCATTCATCGGTGTTAAAGGTAAACTGTACATCATTTACCGGCGTGCGCATTACTACACGTTCCTGGCCGTCGGGAAAGGGAAAGCTATGGTCGTTAAAATCAAGTTCTACTGTAAAATCCCTGAATTGCACAAATTGCTCGGGCGAAAAACTCAGGATGAGGTTATTATTCCAGATAAAGATACAACGGCACTCCTGGCAACGGCTTATTACCGATGCTCCTACCTGGCTCAAAACTTTTGCGTCGCACATAGATATAAATAGATGATGATGTTATCAATTGGTGCCTGCCCTGCACTAAAGCTCATTACCGCATTTAGCGAAGAGCAGGACTTTATATTTTAAACTGTTTTTTCAACGTAATCTGCAATTACTTTACGGGCAGCTTCTTTGTTTTTAACGGCATCCCATTTGCCTTTTGCCGATTGATCGGCCAGGTCAAACAGGCGCTCATACAACAATTTGCCATCTACCTTGCCTTTTAATTTAAGGGTGCCGGGCTGGGCATAAACTTCGTCCCATACCTGTCTAACGGCTGTCCAGTATGGTTGCTGGGTTTTCCACCATTTTTGGGCATAGGCAAATTTGGCTTCGTCGGCTTTGGTAAATTCTTCGTAACCTTTTTCGCGTACTAACAGTTTGTCGCCATTGGCATCACGAATAATCTTTTGGTTATCCTGCTCAAACATCCAGCCTTTATCGGTTAAATAAATGCGGTTGCCGCGGCGCAGTACATTATAATCGCTGCGTTTAGTAAACTCGCGGCGTGGCAAGGGCGAATCGCATTCGCTATGCCATTCGTGCCTGCCGTCAACATGTACCCAGGTACCAATGCTTTTATAACGCGGACCATCATCAACCTGGAAAACCTTTTGTACCCAACGGCCTTTGGTATCTGTCGGGCTTAGTTTGGTTTTATTCCAGGCGCTGGCTTTATCAAAGCTTAATACGTTTGCTTCCTCATAAACCCAATCTTCTCGCCAGTGTTTAATTACCGAGGTATCGCCTATAACCAATATGTGCTGTATAACAATTTTTTTAGGTGATTCCTGTTCAACAACCGCCCATTCATAACCAGAGGCATGGTATTGAGCATGATTTTTATAGGCGGTATCGGGCGAAAAGGTTTCGCCATAATCAAAGGTTACTTTATAAAAACCTCCGAGGGAAAGTATCGCCTTGCGGTCCTGCTCCAGTTTTGATTGAGCCTTGGTTAACGTGGTTTGAAAAGCGACCAGCAATACTGCGAGGTAAAGAATTTTCTTCATTGTGCAAGAATATTTAAGTGTGATAGTAAATGAACAAGGGCAAAGTAAATCCTTATTTAGAATAAATCCAAATAAAAATAGTCTTTTTTTAGAAGAAGCAAGAATTAAGAGTCAAGAATCAAGACAGCTGCAATTAGAATAGATAAGATGTAGCAGATGATATAGGAGAGCCTATTGCTCTTCGTAGGCTTTCATTTTATTATACTGCGGTAAGTGGTACCAGGGCTTTGCCGGCCTATCGGCAGGGAAGCCGTGTTTTTCGCGGTAAGCTTTGCGCTCTGCTGTGAAATGCCACCAGCGCTTGCTATCGTCATGATGGGTGATGTAATGACTCAGTAAGCGATATGAATCTTCCACACAAGGATCGGCCCAGGCACCGCAATGCTTTTCATAGGCGTTAAATAGTTCGACCGGATCTTTGCCTTTCAATTGCGCCAACGAATAATATCCTTGCGAAATTAACTCTGTAGCGAAGTTGATACCAAGCGAGGGGATACTTTGAAATTCTATAAGGGCATTGACCTCTTTAGCCCGTTGCGGGGATGCATTTAACAGGCTTGCAATCTCGTCGGGGGCATAACCCGCAAGTTCACTTATTTTTATTTTTTGTGCTTTTAGCTTCGCTTTTTCGGTTAGGGTTAATTGTAGGTCGATATTCTTTTTCATCACATAATTTATAACTAAATTACACAAAAAAAGACAGCCCGTATTAACTGCAACAATTGTGGTACAATAAATTATTAATTAAAAATAAAGTAAACTTAACAAGCTATTACTTTCGTATAAAACACTTTAACTTGCTTAACCAATCTTGATCCCCCGTAAACATATCGTTATAAGTAATAACACATTTTCGAAATTTTTATCGATACTGTTTTTGCTATTTAACGGTTTGCAGGGCTTCGCCTTATCGCATCACGAAGTAGATAGCATTAAAAAACTACTGCCCGCGCCGGCCACCCTGCAACAAACCCCGGATACGGCAACCATTAATTCGCTCAATAAGCTGGCGGCAAATTTCTTTAAATCAAATCCGGACAGCGCTTATTATTACGGTCAAAAAAGTATCGACCTGTCCCGCAAAATTAAATACAAGGCCGGCATAGCAAACGGGTTGCTACAAACGGGCCACGTAAATTATTTTAAAGGGAACGCCGAAGCGGCCGGCAAAAACTTTGATGAAGCTATTTCCATATTTAAAGGTTTAAATGATGATAAAGGCCTTAGCAAAACCTATATCGCCTATAGCCGCATGTATAACCTTCTTGCCGAATACGCGCTGGCGCTTAACTACCTTGATAAGGCCCGCATCATATGCCTGCGCAATAATGATGAAGCTACCTTAACCGATTGTTATAAAAATATTGGCATCGTTTATTTTAGCAAGGGGCAGTTATCAAACGCCCTTGATTTTTACTACAAAGGGCTTTTCATAGCCCTTAAAAACGATTATACCACCACCTATGCCGAAATTTATAACGACATAGGTGTTGTACTGCAAAATATGGAGGTATACCCCAACGCGCTTGAGTATTTTAAAAAAGCAATTGTGGTGTTTGAGCGTACCAATAATAAACAAGCCGTTGCCACTATTAATGAAAACATTGGCGAAGTACTGTTAGCCCAAACAAAATACGATGAGGCAATTGGCTACCTCTTTAAATCATTAAAAACGGTAAAAAAGCAAGATGATAAAGATGGCTTAAGTTCGGTATATACAGATCTGGGCATTTGCTATGCACATAAAAACCAGTTAAAGCTGGCTATAGCCTACCTGGATACCTCTTTGCAAATAGCCGATAATTTTAAAATTGTGTACAACCAGGCATATGCTTTGAACGGGTATGCCACGGTTTATAACCTGATAAAAGATTATAGAAACGCCTACAAATACGCGCTGCAGGGAAAAGAACACGCCATTAAACTGGGTAATATTTCGGTACGGTCAAACTCGGCGCTGCAGCTTAATAAGGCTATGGCCGGCCTGGGGATGTTTGAGGATGCCAACAATATGCTCAATGAATACATTTATCTTAAAAATAAAATAAACGATAACGAGAGCATCCAAAAACTCACCTCCTATAATTATGAGCTTGGCTTTGCCGAAAAAAAACGCCAGCTGGTACAACAACAGCGGGAGCGCGATTTGATTTATCAGCAAAAAATAAAAAGTCAGCGGTTAATTAATACCATTTTCCTGGTTATCATTTTGGCCATGATTGTTACCGTGGGTATATATTACCGTCAGAAACGTAAGCAGCAGCTCATTAATGCTTTACTTGCCGATAGAAACCATGAGATACTGAAACAAAAAACCAATATTGACGACCAGGCCGAAAAGCTAAACGACCTGAACACTTTAAAAGACAGGCTCATATCCATACTGGCGCATGATTTGAGGGCGCCTTTAAGTACGCTGCGCGGATTGTTTGATTTATTGCAGGATGATAGTATAAGCCACCAGGAATTATTGGAGATGATTCCGAACGTGCTGAAAAAACTGGAATACACTTCCGATTTTTTGGATACACTGCTATTTTGGATCAACAGCCAGATGGAGAATTTCGATTCGTCGGTAAAAAAGTTTTCAATTAAAGAACTGGTACACCTGGAGATAGGCAGCTACCATGAGCAAGCCTCACTAAAAGGCATCACCCTAATAGACAATATTCCGGATGGCTTAATGGCCTGGGCCGATCCAAACTCTATTCGCATTGTGATCCGCAACCTGATTACCAATGCCCTAAAATTTTCTACTGTGGATGATACCGTTGAAATCTCGGCCTGGCAGGAAGAAGGGCAGCGCATAGTGGTGCAGGTTAAAGATACCGGTGTGGGCATGTCGCCCGATCTGCGTGATAAACTTTTTAAAGGTAAGGTAAACAGCAAAACCGGCACCAAAAATGAATCGGGTACGGGCATGGGCATGCTATTTTGCAAAGACCTGGTTGAACGCTGCCACGGCACCATATGGGTAACCAGCCAACCCGGTATCGGTACCGAATTTATGTTTACCATACCCGCGGTGGCACAAGGTGTGCCGGCGGTAATATAGCAACTGCTAACAAAAAAGCCTTTCAAGTTTAAAACTTAAAAGGCTTTTTTTATTTCGGATTTCGGATGTTCGATTTGGGATTTATTAATTCGATCTCTCAATTACTAATTTGGTCATCCCATTTTCAAATCTTCAAATTTTCAAATCATTTGAAATCTGCACATCTGAAATCTGCACATCCAAACTATTGCATCAACTTAATAAAGTCATCAAACAGGTACCTTGAATCGTGCGGACCAGGTGACGACTCGGGGTGGTATTGTACCGAGAATGCTTTTTTATCTTTTACACGGATACCTTCTATCGATTGATCGTTAAGGTTAACGTGGGTAATTTCTACTTTATCAGAAGCGCGAACAGCCTCTGGTACCACACCAAAGCCATGGTTTTGCGAGGTTACTTCGCAGTGGTTAATGATGATGTTTTTTACCGGGTGGTTTAAACCACGGTGACCGTTAAACATTTTCTTGGTTGGGATATCGTTAGCCAAAGCTAATAACTGGTGGCCTAAGCAAATACCAAACATAGGTTTATCGGCAGCTAAAATTTCTTTTACGGTAGCAATAGCATAAGGCATTGCCGATGGATCGCCGGGGCCGTTTGAGATGAAGTAGCCGGTTGGCGCAAAATCCTTTTCCATTTCGGCATAAGTAGTTTTAGCCGGGAATACTTTAGCGTATACATTACGATCGTCAAAGTTGCGCAGGATGTTTTTCTTAACACCAAGGTCAAGCACAGCTACGCGGTAGGCGGCGTTTTCGTCGCCAAAAGTATATGTTTCTGTAGTTGATACCTGTGATGAAAGTTCCAGACCATCCATTGAAGGTACATTGGCAAGTTTAGCTTTCAACTCGTCAAGATCAAGTATCTCTGACGAAATGATAGCGTTCATAGCGCCTTTATCGCGGATATGGCGAACCAGCTGGCGGGTATCCACATCGCTGATGCCTACAATATTTTGCTCCTGAAAATAATCCTGGATAGATTTATCGGCCTGTTTACGGCTGAAAGGAATGTTAAAGTTTTTACAAACCAGGCCGGCAATCTGGATGTTGCCCGATTCAACTTCCTGATCGGCAATACCGTAATTCCCTATGTGCGAATTGGTTGTTACCATAATTTGCCCAAAGTAAGATGGGTCGGTAAAAACTTCCTGGTAACCGGTCATGCCCGTGTTAAAACAGATCTCGCCGGTAGTAGTACCAATTTTTCCGGCGGCTTTACCGTAAAAAACGGTTCCGTCGGCCAATAAAAGTACTGCCGGTAATTTGGTGAAATGCGTCATTTAGTAAAAAAATTGAATGGATAAACAGATCGGATTTTCTGGCTCGAAGCTCCGTGAAAAAACCTCTTAAGGTGGAAGTAAGATACCCCTTTATTCACGGCGCAAAAGTATATATTTATTTCGGATTTCGGAGTTTCGATTTCGGATTTTTTTATTTTGACTTACTATTCTATAGTAATATTTAATAACCGGAAACATTTTCAAATAAAACATCCAAAATCTCAATTCCGAAATCCGAAATTAATAACAACCTTTGCATCTCTTTAATACATTTTAACAATGTCTGTAAACAAAGAAGTTAAAAGGATCACCACGCATATCCTGCAGGAGATGAAAAACCGTGGCGAAAAAATTGCCATGCTTACCGCCTATGATTACTCCATGGCAACCATAGTTGATGAAGCCGGCATGGATATCATTTTGGTGGGCGATTCGGCATCAAACGTAATGGCCGGTCATGAAACTACGCTGCCCATAACGCTCGATCAGATGATCTATCACGCATCGTCGGTAGTACGTGCCGCTAAGCGCGCTTTGGTGGTGGTTGATTTACCATTCGGCTCATACCAGGGTAACTCCAAAGAAGCCTTAAACTCGGCCATCCGCATTATGAAGGAATCAGGGGCGCATGCCGTTAAAATAGAAGGCGGTGTAGAAATTGCCGAATCCGTTAGCCGTATCCTTACCGCGGGCATCCCCGTGATGGGTCACTTAGGCTTAACGCCGCAATCCATTTATAAATTTGGCACCTACACCGTGCGCGCCAAAGAAGACGCCGAAGCACAAAAACTAAGGGATGACGCCCTTAAACTACAGGAATTAGGATGCTTTGCCATTGTACTGGAAAAAATACCAGCTAAGTTAGCTACAGAAGTAAGCCAAAGCGTACATATCCCCATTATAGGCATAGGCGCAGGCCAGTGCGATGGACAGGTTTTGGTTATCCATGACATGCTGGGTATTAACAACGGCTTTAAACCTCGTTTTTTACGCCAGTACGCCAACATGTACGAGCAAATGAACACCGCGTTTAAAGGTTACATTACCGATGTAAAATCAAAAAGTTTCCCAAGCGAAAAAGAACAGTATTAAATAGATGTGCAGATTTCAAATGTGCAGATATGCAAATGATTTGAAACAAGATGTGCAGATTTCAAATGTGCAGATATGCAAATGATTTGAAATAAGATGTGCAGATTTCAAATGTGGAGGTGTGCAAATGATTTGAAATAAGATGTGCGGATATGCAAATGAATTACAGACGCAAGTTAACTGAAAATCAAAAATTAATAAATCCGACATCGAAATTCCCAAATCCGAAATTAAAAGATGGCTCGTCCCGAATATAATTATACCAGTTATGATGTTACCGATAAGGATGTTCTTTATGAGGACAATCACCTTATCGCGATAAACAAGCGCGCGGGCGATATTGTACAGGTTGACGATACCGGCGATGAATCATTGGATGAAAAGGTAAAAAAATACATCGCAAAAAAATACAACAAACCCAACGGCGCTTTTTTAGGTGTAGTACACCGGTTAGACAGGCCCGTGAGTGGCGTTATCCTGTTTGCAAAAACCAGCAAAGCTTTGGAGCGCATTAACAAGATGTTTAAGGCGCGCGAAATGCACAAAACCTACTATGCCGTAGTGCGCAAAAAGCCTTATCCGGAGTTTGGAACGTTGGTACACTGGCTGGTAAAAAACCCGCAGAAGAACGTTACCAAAGCTCATGATAAGGAAGTTGTTGGCAGTTCACGGTCTGAGTTACATTATAAATTAGTGGGCGAGCTTAACGGTTACTACTTAATTGAGGTTGATCCTATAACTGGCAGGCCACACCAAATCAGGGTGCAGTTATCTACATTGGGCTGCCCTATTGTAGGCGATAATAAATATGGCTATCCCCGCGGTAGCTTACGCAAAAGCATTTGCCTGCATGCCCGCCTGCTTACTTTTACCCACCCTGTAAAAAACGAACCAATAGGTATTATTGCCCCAGTTCCTCGCGATGGCTTTTGGGAAAAGTTTGAAGATATGATGGTGGGGTAGCTTGAAGAAGAATCAAGAGATTAGAGTCAAGAATTAAGATTTTGGTTATTTTTCTTTTTTAGAAAAATGGCGAAAACTCTATGGCTTTCATCTTTTGAACTTCAAAAAATACGCCATTCAAATGATCAAAATCGGCATCCGTTGTTAATAACTTTAAGCCTAACAACGCGCAAAGAGTTGCTATCCAAAGGTCGTTCTTGCCCATATTTCTTGGGGTATCAAACAGATAACCAGTAAAACCAGGGTTTAATCTTTGGGAGAATGTATCAATCTCTGCATAGGTGTTAATGTGAGACTGACTTATATCGATAATATTAATCTGCTCTAAAAACTCATCGAGCAAAGCGACTCTGTTCTGCCCCCATCTGTTTCTGATTGCCAATGATTTCAATTCAGCTTCCGTGGCAACTGAAATATATAATTTAGCTTTATCGGGATTTATATAATTCAATATTCCGGCAAAGTCCCGTGACCTGATAATATAAAAAATAATATTGGTATCAAGTAGAAGATTCATTACTTATCGTTTTCCAACTGTTTGGATAAGTTGTCCCATTCTTCTTGGCTAAAGGGTTCAACTGGGGAAGCTTCCTGAAGGGCTTTAACTAATTTATCAGTGTCTTTATTTTGCTTGTGACTAAATGCAGTGGTGCCACCAGCCGCCAAAACCTCCTCAACCGAGTACGATTTGTGTGTTTTAAATAAAATTGGGGTCGAGGTATTGGCTTTCACTATCTAATCTCCTTTATTTTCAAATATAAAAACAATTTATCGTATTTGTTTAAACCGGGCTGCAACCGCATCCAACTTCACAAGCCCTTTACCACCTCCCAAATCTTTTCATCAACCAATACACCTTCGCGCAGATTTTTTTCCCGGGTTTTAAGTGTATTTTCCCCGGGATAGGATATGGAACTATCCGCGTTTTCGGGTGCACTTGTTTTGGTGTAGGCAATAATCTCTTCAATTAATGAAGTTGTTTGTTGGCCGCTGCTGGGTTTTATGCAGATGAATACCTGGGATACACCTGCTTCGGCACCGCTTTGGGTGATTTTCGCTGTGGAATTGCCGCCGCTTAAAACCGTAGCCAATAGATCAAGCACCAACGACAGGCCCGAGCCTTTCCAGAAGCCAACCGGCAATATTCTTTTTGATTCTAATATCCCGGCAGCATCGGTGCTTAAATTACCCTCATCATCATAACCGCCCGGCAAAGGCAATGCCTCGCCTTTACTTTTATACTGCATTAACTTACCTACCGAGTATTGCGATATAGCCATATCCAAAACCACATGCCCCTCTTTACGTGGCACAGCAATCACCAAAGGGTTATTCCCCAAACGCGGATCAAGCCCACCCCAGGGCGGCAAATTGGCTATGGTATTGGTAAAGCAAATGCCTATTAAGCCCGCCTCTGCCGCCTGCCAGCCGTAAGTGCCGGCGCGCATCCAATGGTTGGTGTTTTTTATGGCTATACAGCCTATCCCGCTTTCGTTAGCTAATGCTATCGCCCTATCCATACAAAAGCGGGCATTGAGCATGCCAGGGCCATAATTACCATTCCATTGCTCTAAAGCACCAAACCTACCCTCCTTAGTCGGCTCCTCATCAGGCTTAACCAAACCACCCTTTACATGGCCCACAAATGTTGGGAAACGATTTAAACCATGGGTATATACCCCGTCCCTGCTGTTTTCGGCAAAAATAGTAGCGCAGGCTTCTGCTTTGGCATCGGTAAAATGGAGGCTCAGCAGTACCCGTTTAAATTCGGCTTTAAGCTCATGGAATGGTATGCGCATGTTTTAAATTCAAAAGTTTAAACTCAAAAGTAAAAAAACCTTTAACCATTAATTCCTTTGGTAACGTCATAATGCTATATGTCTTCTAAAATAATTTACCATTTACAGAGTTATAAATACGTCCCGATAGCCTGGTAATGGACAGGAATTTTTATTTTTGCGGCATAAGTTCAATGAGAAACAAGCTTTTATTATTCTTTATCCCCGGTTTGTTGGCTATCAACCTGTTTTGCAATTCGTGTAAAAAGGATACCAATAGTAATATTCCGCACCTTTTAAGTACCGGTACCTGGCAGCTGGCTTCTATTTTGGTTTATCATTATACAGGTAACTCGCAAAACGGTGATCCGGACACGTTGAACACCACTTGTTTGAAGGATCAGTTTTTTACCTTTAAAAGTGACAATACCTGTTCATACACCAATTTCGCTTGCCTTGCCCAAACAACTACCGGCACCTGGACCCTTACCGAAAATAAGCTATATTTTGCATCAGACATGGTTGCCAAGGATACAATAGCAGGCGGAAACGGAAGCACCACTACCGTAAAGCCGTTTACAAACACGCAAATAACCACCTTAGGAGTTTACTCATTGGTGCTACAAACCGGCGATGTTGAGCCTAACTATTCGGCTACAAAAAAAAGAACCGTTGTTAGGTATGGTTTTATTAAGCAAAAAGCCACAACCATTACCAATTAAAATACGTAAAATTTTATATTTGGAATATAATTGAACGCTTTGTTATTAGTTACCTGCAATAAATACAAAACTGGTGTAAAAGCCTTGCCAGGTAATGTCATCACACTTGAAAAACTTTAATGAAGAAACGAATTGCCATTTTTGCTTCAGGTTCGGGCTCAAACGCCCAAAAGTTAATGGAGCATTTTAAACGCAATGCCGAAGCCGAAGTTGTACTGATACTCACCAACAACCCGCAAGCCTACGTATTACAGCGTGCCGACAATTTTGAAGTGCCATCGCACATATTTACCCGCAAAGAATTTTTTGACACCGATGATGTGATCCGCCTGCTTAAAAACCTGCAGGTTGATTTAATTGTATTGGCCGGCTTTTTATGGCTTGTACCCGGTTCATTATTAAAAGCATTCCCTAATAAAATCATTAACCTGCACCCTTCCCTGCTACCCAAATACGGCGGCAAAGGCATGTATGGCGATAACGTGCACAAAGCCATCCTGGCTGCCGGCGAAGAAGAAGGCGGCATTACCATCCATTTTGTAAACGAAAACTTTGACGAAGGCGAGATCATCCACCAATCGAAATTTAAGATTGAACCAGGCGATAACCTGGAGATGGTAAAATTTAAAGGCCAGCAATTAGAGCACCTGCATTTCCCGAAAGTGGTGGAAGCCCTGATAAAAAAGATGAACAGGTAACGCGATTTAATGATTTTATAAGATTAACAAGATTTTTAATTGCAATTGACTTGTAAAAAATCCTGTCAATCTAAAAAAATCTGCTTAATCAAGGTTCAGACAAAATCACTTGCACATCAAAAAACCTTAACTCTTGATTCTAATCTCTTGATTCTTCTTCCTCCTCTACATTAATCCCAATTTGCTTTAATAACAACGACGCGTTAAAGGTTTTGCATTCGCCGTGTTTAATTTTGTAATCAAAAAGCATTTCGCCGTTTTTAACCTGGATATCGAAATAGTAATTCCGTACATAATCGGGATAGGTATCTTCTAAACGGGCTATTTGCAAATCGTGAGTGGCCACCATGCCTACGCCTTTTTTGGCTATCAGTTGTTCTATTACCGCTTTCGATCCACGGTATTTGTCAACAGAATTGGTGCCGCGCAACATTTCATCTATCAGGAAAAACACTTTAGTTTCTGTTTGTACGGCGGCAAGCAGCATTTGTAAACGATCAAGCTCGGCTTTAAAGGTTGAGGTACTTTCGTTAAGCGAATCTTTAATACGCATATAGCTTATGATGGTGATTACAGATACCCGCATACTTTTGGCACATACCGGCGCACCGCAAAGGGCCAGTACTGTATTAATACCGATAGTACGCAAAAAGGTGCTTTTGCCTGCCATGTTTGATCCGGTAATAATATCCACCTTAAAGGCATCATCAAGTTCGTAATCGTTTTTTACTCGTTTAAACTCGTCAATAAGTGGGTGCGCTATTTCTTTGGCTATAATGGTGTAGGATTCCTCATCTATAATTTCGGGATAAGTATAGCCGGGGTTATTGATAGCTAAACCGGCTAAGCCCATAATGGCTTCAAATTCGGCGATAACATTAAAGGCAACTTCCAGGCTTTCGTGATTGCGGCGTTTCCAGTTTTCAATGGCGATAATGTGGCGGATATCCCAAATAAAAAACACATTGAGGATAAAGCTCACAAACAGATTTAAACGGGAGTTTAACTTACCAATAAGTTTAGATAGCTGCCTGATCTGGCTCGAAACCGACTCATTACCCGCACGTTTAATTCGCCCGGCTAATGCCTGGTTATATGGAGCTTCCCAGCTTTCATTTTGAATGGCTTCAAAAGCTAAAGCATACAAAGCAAGCGACGCGCCAATTTTACCGGCAATCAGATCGGCCCGCTCAACCAGTTTGGCTCTTGAACTCACCAAACGGTTATTAGCAAAAGCTATCAGTACAGTAACATACCTTGCAGGCGCGTAAAATATACTGAACGCAATGAGTGCCAGCATGATATAAGGCGCGGCCTGGCTATAGATGGTTAAAAACTTTTCGTTCTTAATTTCAACAGTAGCCTTTAAATAGGTTATCAGGTTTTTGATATGATCGGCAGGTTGTTTTAAGCCGAATAACAACAGAGTTTGAAAATTCAGCTTCCAATCGTTTTTCCCCGCTATTTCTTTTACGGCCTGCTGCCTTTGCAAAATGGTTTGCTTATCGGCAGGAGCATCAAGCCATTTGGCCAGTTTATGATTACCCGGAGCTGCACTTGAACGGTTTATTAAATGAAACAGCGACCGGCTGCCATAAATATCCAAATCCGACGTGTAAAAATGTTTATCGTTGTTAAACATCGCACCATCATCATAAATATTGGTGCGGTGCAAAGTGTTCGCTATCTCGTTTTCGTTAACTTTTTTCAAGTCGGTATAGTACCGCTTAAGTTGTTCAAATTTACTTTGCTGCCTCACCAGCCATGCAAACCAAAAAACAGAACCCAACAGACAAAAAGCAAAGATCAGGATTTCGTTCTGAACTACGGCCAGGTATATTGAAAATATCAGGAAGCCAAAAACAAGCAATCGCTGCAAAGAATATTTGTTGGCCAGTTTTTCGTATTGGTTAGCTTGCTCAAGCGCGGTATCCGCCCGTTGTTGGTAATCACTTATAATATCCTGTTCCATCGGTAAAAAAAGTTGGGGCTAAATAAACACTAATATTTTAAATAAACGTTTATTTGTTTCAGATATGAAGATCACGTTTTTAACCGTTGGCAAAACCGAGGATGCTTACCTGAAAGAAGGCATCGAAAAATATGTTAAGCGACTGAAGCATTACACCAAATTGGAATTGATTGAACTAAACGAACTAAAAAACACCAAAGCGCTTACCCCCGATCAGCAAAAAGCCAAAGAGGCCGAAATAATCCTGAAAAAAATCACCCCGCTCGATCATGTGGTGTTAATGGACGAAAAAGGCACCGAATACACTTCCACCCAATTTGCAGCCTACATCAACAAACGGGAAATCAGCTCATCGGCCACGCTTATTTTTATTATCGGTGGGCCTTATGGTTTCGATCAATCCGTTTATCAGAGAGCCAATGATAAAATATCCCTATCGCGCATGACCTTCTCGCACCAGATGGTACGCCTGTTTTTTGTAGAGCAGCTATACCGTGCCTACACCATTATGAAAGGCGAACCGTATCATCACGAGTAGATGTGCAGATACTATTAGATGTGCAGATTTCAGATGTGCAAATATGCAGATGAATTTTATGACAAATGATTTAAATTGTGTTGATTTTCAAATTCGTGTGTTTATGAAAATCTGATTAAGACGAACAATCTGCACATTTGAAATCCGCATATCTGCACATTTTTTCCCTACCTTTGCCGCATGTCAGCACACGATCATTCACATGCACACGGTCACCACCACCATGACCACGCCCCCAAGTTAGATCATTTAAATACCGCCTTTATCATCGGTATTATCCTTAACTCGGCCTTTGTGGTTATTGAAGCTGTTGCGGGTTTCATCACCCATTCCCTATCACTATTAACCGATGCCGGGCATAACTTAAGCGATGTGGCTTCGCTCGCCCTGGCTTTATTAGCCTTTAAATTGACCAAAGTAAGCGCTAATAGCAAGTATACGTATGGCTATAAAAGATCAACCATTATTGTATCCTTCTTTAATGCTATGATCCTTTTTGTGGCGGTTGGTTTTATTATTTACGAGGCCATTATGCGCTTCATGAACCCCGAAATTGTATCGGGCGGCACCATGGCGTGGGTGGCTTTCATCGGCATAGGCATTAACGCCTTTACTGCCTGGCTTTTTGTGAAAGATAAAGATACCGACCTTAACGTGAAAGGTGCTTACCTGCACATGGCTGTTGATGCTATTGTATCTTTCGGCGTGGTAATATCCGGCGTTATCATTTACTTCACCAAAATTTACTGGATAGATAGCGTAGTAAGTATCATTATAGCGGTTGTGATATTACGCGGCACCTGGAGCCTGCTGAAAGATAGTCTGCGTTTGGAAATGGATGGCGTACCTGCCGAAATGGACCTTGAAAAGATCAAAACAGAACTCATGAAAGGTAAAGGTGTAGTAGATGTTCATCACATGCACGTTTGGGCGCTCAGCACTACCGAAAACGCCCTTACCGCCCACCTGGTGATCAGTCCGGATGCGATGTCGCAGTTCGATAATATTAAACACGATCTGCGTCACCGTTTAGAGCATTTAGAAATTAGCCACGCCACGTTTGAACCGGAGTTTTCTGATAAGAAATGCGAGCAGCCGGAGTGTTTGTAAGGCGTTAAGTAGTACTTTATACCTTGCCAGCTAAAATTATAACAACACCTAATATTGCGTCATGCTGATTTCAGCACCTCACTTGCAAAATATACTATATGCCGATGTCTTGTCCTGAGAGTTTCCGAAACAAGTTCGGGATGACTTCATTCGACTTTAATTGTGTTATTCATTTCAAATAATTCTTGTTACCTTAAACCATTATTTAACCTGTAATGAAATCAACAAGAAGAAAATTTATAACCACCACAGCCGCCCTGGCAGCAGGAACGGCAGTAGCATCAGCATTACCTATGACAGATCAAAAAGAAGAATGGCCGGTAGTACATCATGTGTTTTTCTGGCTTAAAAACCCTGGCTCAATTGAAGACAGGGACAAATTAGTTGCCGGCGTTAAAACGCTTTCAAAAATAGAAACCATTAAAAAATTAAAGGTTGGCATAGTAGCCAGTACCGAAAAACGGGATGTAGTTGATAATAGCTGGGCAGTATCTGAGCTAATGTTTTTCAGTGATCTTGCAGGTCAGGCTACTTACCAAAGTCACCCTATCCACCTGGAATTTATTAAAAATTGCAGCCACCTTTGGGAAAAGGTAATTGTATATGACGCGATTGACGCGTAGGCATTAGAATTAAAATCCCGCGAGGTTAGCGCAGCGTAACTCGTGGGTAAACCTGGGTAAGCTTTTAGCTTACGGCACCAAACAGGATTCGATTTTTGTAGTGTTTAGCTGAAATCTGCAACCATGATACTCACGAGCTGAAAGCTCGCGAAAGCAGTTATAAAATAAGAAAGCCCCGGTAAAACCAGGGCTTTCTTATTTTATAGTAAATCGCTTATGCTTTTTTAGCAGGCACTTTTTTAGCTTTTGCTTTTGGCGCTTCGGCAACCGGCTCTGGTTCTACCGCAACAACTTCGGCAACCGGCTCTTCTACGGCAGGCGCTTCCGGCGCAGGGGCCTGGGTTGGGTCGGCTTCATCAAATAATGGCAGCTCTTTTAATAGCTGGAACCATGAAATGATCTTTTTCATATCAGAGGCGTAAACTTTTTCCTCATCATGGGTAGGTGCTACTTCGTAAAAGAAGGTACGCAATATTTTGCCATCAGCCTTGGCATCAGGAACTTTTGAAGCCGATTTCATCTGCTCAAAAACATCAGTTAGCCTGATATCATCCTCTGTACCAAAAATGGTGATCTCGCTCAGGGCGGCTAATTTAGCTGTTGACAGGTTAGCTACCAGCTTTGTTTTTTGAGCATCAAGACTCTCCAGTACATAACCGGTTTTATTTTGTGCCAAAGCTCTCCACAAGCCCGGTTTGCCGGATACGGCTACAATTCCTTGTAAATTCATTTTTATTGGTTGATTAGGTGAATGGTTGATTAGGTTGATTGAGTTAAGTGGTTGATTAAGTTTTGCTTTTTAACCTAATCAACTCAATCAACCTAA
This sequence comes from Mucilaginibacter flavus, assembly GCF_030409315.1. Taxonomy (GTDB): domain Bacteria; phylum Bacteroidota; class Bacteroidia; order Sphingobacteriales; family Sphingobacteriaceae; genus Mucilaginibacter; species Mucilaginibacter flavus. The sequence continues at coordinate 50,939 of NZ_JAUFPS010000005.1, forward strand.
TCAACTACTCACCATAAAACTATTCCTCTATTACTTCGATGCTTAAAATTTTATCGCCCTGGCGGATAGCGTCAACTACGTCAACGTTTTCAATCACTTTACCAAACACGGTGTGGTTACGATCTAAGTGAGCAGTGTTTGCACGGTTGTGGCAGATAAAAAACTGTGAGCTACCAGTGTTACGACCAGCATGAGCCATTGATAACACACCACGATCATGGTATTGGTTTTCGCCGGTTAATTCGCAATCAATTTTGTAACCTGCACCGCCTGCACCTGTACCGGTTGGATCGCCACCCTGTACCATAAAGTTAGGGATAACACGGTGAAAGATAACACCATCGTAAAAGTTTGATTTTGCTAATTTTTTAAAGTTAGCTACGGTATTTGGGGCATCATTGTCGTAAAACTCTACGGTCATGTCGCCTTTTTCGGTTTTAATTATTGCTTTGCTCATTTTATTAAATGTTTTTTTGAAAACAGTTGGCAAAGGTAAGTAAAAAAGGAGAAAGGAGAAAAGACTTTGGGACTATTAGACTTTTGGATTATTGGACTTTTGGACGAAGGAAGGAAAGACAAAAGATAAAGGACCAGGCATCTGTGGTAATACATTCCCCGTTTATTCGTTACATTTGATAATCCACATTTATAACAACGTCGAATAGTGATTCATCAACCATATAAAAAGCGCCTTTCACCTTTCACCTTTCGCCTTTTACCTGCAATACGGCTTTTAGCTTTGAGCCTTTTGCTTTTAGCTCCTCTCCTAACCCGGGCTGCATCTATCCTGCTGCCTATGGATGATGAGCAAAAAGACCATCTTAAATCGTACGGGATCGCATTTCTGGCTTTAAAGAATGGCGAGGAAGTGGATTGGCTGCTCAATTACCGGGGTGGCAGTTTTTTGATGAAGTACGATCAAAAGATTGAGGAGGAATGCAAAATTCGCGGGGTAAGTTACCAGGTGCTGGCCGATGCCAAGGTGAGCGAGATTGTAAGCGAGGTGAGCGATCCCTCAGTAAACATGGATTTGGTTAAGTTAGAGAAAGCGCCTAAAATGGCGGTGTACTCGCCAAAAAACAAACTGCCCTGGGACGATGCAGTTACCCTGGTTTTAAAATATGCCGAAATCCCTTACGATGTGGTTTACGATGAAGAAGTAGTACGGGGCGATTTACCCAAATACGATTGGCTTCACCTGCACCATGAGGATTTTACCGGCCAGTACAGCAAGTTTTACGGCGCCTTCAGGTTTGCGCAATGGTATACCGATGATGTGAAGGGACAGGAAGCTTTGGCCCACAAACTTGGCTTTAAAAAGGTATCGCAAATGAAATTAGCCGTTGCCAAAAACATCCGTGATTTTTGCGCCGGCGGAGGGTTCCTGTTTGCCATGTGTTCTGGCACCGATACTTTTGATATCGCCCTGGCATCAGCCAATACAGATATTTGCGAACGCATGTTTGATGGCGATGCCGCCGATCCGGATGCCCAATCAAAACTGGATTTTACGCAAACCTTCGCGTTTCAGAATTTCACGCTGGATATGAACCCGATGTCGCACCAGTTTAGCAATATCGATGTAACCACCACCCGACAGGTTGAACGTACCCGCGATTTTTTTACGCTGTTTGATTTTTCGGCCAAATGGGATGTGGTGCCCAGTATGCTCACCCAGGATCACGACAAGGTGATTAAAGGTTTCATGGGCCTTACCACGGCCTATAACAAAAGTATGCTGAAACCAGGCGTAACCATTATGGGCGAAATGAAAACTGCCAACGAAGCCCGCTACATCCACGGCGAGTTTGGCAAAGGCCAATGGACCTTTTACGGCGGCCACGACCCCGAAGACTACCAACACGCCGTAGGCGACCCACCAACGGATCTTAAACTACACCCCAATTCGGCCGGCTACCGGCTGATTTTAAACAATGTGCTTTTCCCGGCGGCAAAGAAGAAGAAACAGAAAACGTGATTTAGTAGTAAGATTTTTTGATGTGCAGATATGCAGATTTCAGATGTGCAGATGAATTTGTCTGAACCGGGATTGAACAGATTCATCAGTTTTTTTGGATTTTTGGAAAAAGAATCCTGTTAATCCTTTAATCCGATAAATCCCGGTTCAGAAAAAATTCTGTTAATCCTTAAATTCCAAAAATTCAGGTTTCAGACAAATCGGGCTAAAACTGTCTTAGCTCTTGATTCTTGTCTCTTGATTCTCTTTTAATTATAAAACGTCCAGCTTACACCAAACTTCAGCAGGTGATCTTGCATAGGGTAACGGTTTACAGTATAGTATCCGCGGCTTTGCAGACCCTGGTTGGCATAATCATAGGCCAGGAACAGGTTGGTGCGTTGCAGGGTTGCTTTAAAATAAACCGACGCTACCGGGTACGATGAAAAAGTGATATCCGGTCCGTTATAAAACTGACCTAAACCAACCGCGTACGATGGCGCAACGTATGGGGTATTGTACCTCACACTTATCCCTACGTTTGATTGCAACACATTAAAAAACGTTTTGGCTATATAGAGGTTACTATAGGTGTAAAGTTCGGGCGTGCGCAGGGTTGATTGATAATCTGTTTTTTGATAAACAATATAGTTATCAAAATGCAGGTTGTGGTATTTTAAGTTTTTGCCCACACTTACTTTAAGCAGGTTTATATCATTACTCAGCTGTACCGGGTGCGCGTCATTACCGCCGGCCTGGGCGGTGAAATACAGGTAGCCGGATATCAGGAAGTACTCGGCCTTAATATCCAGCTGCAAGGGGTTATTGATATAGGTGAACGAAGCGCTGGTAGTTTTAGTTTTATCGAAACTATTGTGGAAAATGTAGTGATTGGAAATCCAGTTGGTGTAGACCAATGGTGGCGTACTGTTTTGCGAATAAGCCTCTAAAATTATTTTACCGGCTTTATCATTACCGGCCAGGGTAAGTTTGGCATCATAATAATAGTCGCCAAAGTCGCGGCCCTGGGCTATCTGCCTGAAATCGGCATCCAGCCCTATCCTATCGCTAAAGCGGTATCCCAATTTAGCTTTAAGCGTAATATCCTGAAATGTATTGTTTTGAACTTTGTTTTGATGGATGTATTGATAACCGTACTGATTAAGCAAGGTATCGCTCACATATTGGGCGTAATTATAAAAATCATGTACCAGGCCTAAATCGAGTTTAACTTCATTCTTCACAAACTTTACCGATTTACTCCTGAGGTAAAAGCTATACGAAAACTCATTTTGAATATGCGTTACCACCAATGAATCGCGCGAGCGGGTATTGCTGAAATAATAATCCGGGAATACCCCATAAGTATCGGGCTGGTTGGTTTGCAGGTAATTGTATTTACTGCTTTGTACAAACAAAGTGTGGGCAACACGCTGCGTAGGCAAAATTTTGGAGTTTGCTTTTCCTTTGTTCAAACTATCAATTCGGCCTAAATAGTAAAACTGTTTAAGGTATAAGCTTTTATCGCCCCAGTTTTCATAGCTGTTAGGCAAGCGTACCTGCGCCGAGTTTTTGAAAAACAGACTGTTACTTGGCGCGGTAAAAACAGAGTCGTTAAGGATAGACCCTGTTTCTGGCGCTTTTAAATTATTGTATATGATATTGGCCAACAGGTTGTACCGTTTACCTTTTGACTGATACCAGGTAAATAAAGCGGCATTAACATCACTTACATTTTGCTGCAAAATGCTGCTGTAGCTATAATACCCTCTTGAACCATTAAAGTTAAGATTAAAGCCTACGTTCCAATTAGGTTTTATATTTTGGGTATGCAGTATTTTAAATACCTGCTCGGCCGAACTACCAAAACCATTAAATAATGTAAGGTTGGTATACGCTACCCGGGCATTGTAGTACTTAATATCCTGCGGGTGCAAGGCATAAACATCAAGCGCGTGCAGGCCGGCATCAAAACCTATTCTTTGGCTTGGCTCAAACAGCAGGCTACGCTGCGATACACCGTTATAACCCAAACTTATTTTAGGGCTACGCGGATCATTAAGCGGACTAAAATTTTCAAAATTGTAAATCCCCGTATCCAAAGCAAAAGTTTGTGTGCTATCGCTCAGGAAACGCTCCATCGTCATCCTGATAAACTTGGAGCTAAATACAACCGAATCTCTTTTATTGTCTTCTTTTTTACGCAGGCTGTCCAGAAGCTCGTCGTCAGTAACTTTCTTCTCTGTCCGGGCCGTATCACGGGTAGACAGTGGCCTTCCACGGTTAATTTGCCCATATTGCGCAAAAGCCGACTGAACACCAAGGCACAGCAATAACAATAAAATATATCTAACCTTTATACGCATTAATTGCCCGCTATCAGATTTTTGAGGATCAGGGTAAGTTTTGGCTCAGCTTCTTCGGCCACACGAATTATCTCTTCAAGCGATACAGGTTCCAACACTTCGGTAAAACCTTCATCTGTTAATACAGATATGGCAAATACCGGAATGCCCATATGGTTGGCTACAATAACTTCGGGAACGGTGCTCATACCAACGGCGTCGCCGCCAATGATCCTTAAGTAAGTGTACTCGGCCTTGGTTTCTAAATTAGGGCCGGTTACAGCAACATAAACTCCCTTGTGGCAGGTAATATTGTTTGCTGCCGCGATTGTTAATGCTTTATCAATAAGTGTGCGCTGGTAAGGCTGGCTCATATCCGGAAAACGCGGACCAAGCTCTTCATAATTTCTGCCCACCAAGGGGTTTTGCGGTTGCAGGTTAATATGGTCTGAAATTACCATCAGGTCGCCCTTCTTAAAATCAGAATTAAGCGATCCGCTGGCGTTTGATACATACAGGGTTTTAATGCCCAGGTATTTCATCACCCTAACCGGGAAGGTAATCTGTTGCATGTTATAGCCTTCATAATAATGCAAGCGGCCTTGCATAGCTACTACTTTAACACCTCCCAGGGTACCAAATATCAGTTTGCCCGAATGAAACTCTAAAGTCGAGATAGGAAAATCGGGAATGTTGGAATACATCAGTTGTTTTTCAACCACAATTTCCTTAACCAGGCCGCCCAGGCCGGTGCCTAAAATTATACCTACTTCGGGTTCAAAATCGCCAATACGGTTTTTAATATACCGGGCGGTGCTTTCAATATTGTCTAACATATGCTGTTGCTAAATTATCAAACTGTTGCCTGCCATTATTTAAAAAACTGATGCCGATGGGCAACACCAAAACAGGGAGTTTTTTAACGGCCGGCAGTAAAGCCTGTTCCCCTAAACGCTGTGCATCCTTTTCTGTTGTGATAATGATTTTTTTTTGTGATGCACAGGCCGCGAAATCATCGGCAAGTTTACTGATATTTTTTAAGGTAAACTGGTGATGGTCGGGATATTTATGGTGATGGATGTTTGGAGTAAGCTTTTTTAAATGCGATAATAAAGGCGCGGCGTTGGCTATGCCGGTAAGCAAAAATACAGTGGTATGATCATCAACCGTGTAATAAACTGTATCGTTTTCCATATTGTGAAAAGCGAGGTAGCTTATAGCTGTAAAAAACAAATGCTGATGCTTATAGGGCTTGATGTGTTTTTTAATAAGGCCAATCTCCTCTTCGGCCAACGTTGGCGGGCATTTGCTAATCACTATAACATCTGCCCTTTCGCGCCCGCTGAAAGGCTCGCGGAGGTTACCGGCCGGTAGCATCAAACGGGGTTCGGTGAGCCTGCCGTAGTCAAACAACAAGATACTGAACCCAGGTTTTAAAGCCCGGTGCTGGAAAGCGTCATCAAGTATTACGGGCCGGTATTTGTTATTTAATTTCTCAATCCCCTCAACCCGTTTTTCACATACGGCCACGGTAACGTCCGGGAACTTGTTTTTAAATTGCGCGGGTTCATCGCCAACCTTTTCAGCATCTGCGGGGTTATCGGCCAACAAAAAGCCCTTGGTTTTACGGCCATAACCACGGCTAAGCGTAGCCATTTTATACTGATCTTTAAACAGGCGAACCAGGTACTCGGTCATGGGGCTTTTACCCGCACCGCCCACATCAAGGTTGCCTACTACAATGATTGGTAAATTAAACTTTGTACTTTTAAACGCGCCGGCATCGTACATCCAATTACGGATAACCACCACCAGGCCATAAATAAGCGAGAACGGAAATAAAAGCAGGCGCAGGTATTTCATATTTGGTGTAAAGATATAACGTAAATACGTATTTGCGTTATTCCTCAGGAAATCGGGAAAAGTGAATCATTGGCAATATCCAACAACGATACAGCTTGTTCTTTACTTACAGAAGGGAAATCATCTAAAAAATCATCCAAAGAAACACCCGCCTCTAAATGATCAAATAAAGATTCAACCGGAACGCGTGTGCCTGTAAAAACCGGCTGCCCCCCTAAAATATCAGTATCAATATTGATAACTTGTTGAATATTCATGTATAAAGATACAAATATTTGATTTTAATATGCTATTACGAAAATACCTTCAACAATTTTTTTGAGAACGTTGATTATTGCGGAAATCGCTTTTAAACGAACATGGCTCATTTTGGCTAAAGCCACTTTGTGTATTGTTATTTTCCGCCCCATAAATGGGACGGCAATGAATATAAAGATGGCTTTTAGGTTTGGCTTTCTATTTATTGCCGTTTTGGCTTTAGCCAACGGTTAATAGAGGTATCCGGAAAGATGGCTTTAGCCAAAAAATGCTGGTTTGAATTTCCAAACCTATTTCCCTGATTTTAACAGCCGTTATACTTAATTTTATTTAAATTAGTTTTCTATAAAAACCTATGGAAGCCCTGCAACATATCCAGCTTACTTTCAAATGCCCTAAAACCCTGGCAGAGCTTACACCATGCAACAACGATTGGTATTGCAAGGGCTGCCACAAAGTAATACGCGATTTTAGGGGAATGGCAGAGGCTGATATTATAGGCAGCATAGATTTTAGCAATAAAATGCATTGCGGCATATTTGATGCCGATAGGATAACGAGTATACCTCAACCTAAATGGCAACGATGGTTCTCGGCCACCCTAATGGCTTTGGGCTTAACGGCCTTAAATAACGTTGTACTTGCCCAGCATAAAAAATTACAGGCAAAACCAGCGACGGGAATCACAAAACCTATTGTTGATACGGCCAAAGAACAGGCTACAATAGGTATAGTTTTTGTCCCGATGGAGATTCAACCAGAATATCCGGGTGGCATCACGAAATTCGAGGAATTCATTACCAAAAACCTCGATTTAAAAGGCTTATCCATTTCCGAAAGCAAAAGAGGATTGGTACAATTCACAGTGGAAAAGGATGGTTCTATAGCCGACATTAAGGTGGTGAAAAATATTAGCCCCGAAATAGATGAAAAAATTGTTCAACTGATAAAAAAGTCATTTAGATGGAGGCCAGGCATCCAAAACGGAAGACCTGCGAAAGTGGCTTTTACTATACCTATTGCTATTGACCCTGCACCCGAATCGAAATAAAATGATAAAAATTAAACTCGCCGCGCTTTTCCTGCTTATCGCCACCACATCTATCGCCCAAACCGATAAAAAGCTAACCGCCCAAATAACCGAAGCAGTTAAAGGCTTTCATGGGCAGGTTGGCATCTATGTACATAACCTTAAAACCGGCAAAACGGTTGCGCTTAATGCCGATACGTTATTCCCTACGGCCAGCATGATTAAGGTGAGCATTCAGTGCGGGGTGATGGATAAAATTGATAAAGGCGAATTAAAATACAATCAGAAATTAGCTTACCGCGATTCTTTACTTTACGCCGGCGAAGATATACTCGGCTCTTTTAAAAATGGCGATACCATACAGCTAAGCAAGGTTGCTATGCTAATGATTACCATGAGCGACAACACCGCAAGCCTGTGGCTGCAAAAACTGGCAGGCGGCGAATACATCAATAACTGGCTGCAGCAAAACGGCTTTAAGGTAATGCGTGTAAACTCCAGGGTGCCAGGCAGGGAAGCTATCCGCAAAATATATGGCTGGGGCGTAAGCACACCTTATGAAATGTGTAAGCTTTTTACCATGATCAGGAACGGTGAAGCCGTGAGCCCTGCCGCCAGCGAACGGATGTACCGTAACATGGGGCGCATTTATTGGGACGAACATGCGCTGTCACAGATTCCGCCTTATGTGCATACCATCAGCAAGCAGGGCGCGGTTGATGAATCGCGCTCCGAAACCGTATTGGTAAACGCCCCTCATGGCGATTACGTATTCTCTATCATCACCAATCACAATACCGATCAAAGCTGGGGAACCACCAACGAGGCCGGACTACTCATCAAAAAAATATCGGCCCTGCTATGGCATTACTATGAACCCGACAACAACTGGAAACCCGCCGAAGGCGTAGACAAATTTATGCGAAACGAATAGCTGCGCAGTCATTATGCTGCGCGTCATTGAGTCATTTCGCTGCGCGTCATTGAGTCATTTCGCTGCGCTGTCATTGAGTCATTTGTTCAGCTGCCATTTTGCAGTGCTGGGTCAGATCTTTAGGCAATGACCAAATGACGCAAAGCAAATGACCTAATGATGTGAAACAAACGTAATATTTCCGTTTGAGTTGCCGTTAATTGTTGGTTGTTTGCTATTATTGGCAATTATATCAATGTGTTTAAAACACACATACCAGTTACAACCAAACAAATGAAAAAAACACTTACTTTTATTGTATTGCTGCTGCTTTGTATATCTGTACAAGCGCAAAATATGACCAATGTTAATGGCACTGTTACCGACCGTATTCAACAAGGTATTGCCGGGGCTTCAGTTTACCTGCTTAACACTAATTACCATACTATTGCCGATAAAAAGGGCAATTTCTCGCTACAAAACATTCCTACTGGTACTTATATGCTACACGTCAGCGCTGTAGGTTTTGCAAGCAAAAATCAATCGATTGCAATCAACGGCAATCAATCTTTGAACATCAGCCTTAGCGATGATAACCGACAATTAGATGAAGTTACCGTAACCGCGCAAAAATACGAGGAAGATGCTCAAAAGGTACCTTTCAGTATCTCTACATTAACCGCCAAACAGGTAAAGGACTATGGTCTTTGGGATTTAAAAGATCTTACGGCCATTGTACCAAATCTAAACTCGGCAGGTCCGGGCGATAGTCGCACGGTGAGCGGTATCCGCGGTGTTGTTACGACCTCATATGATCCGGCTGTGGCTACTTATGTTGATGGTGTAAACCAGTATGGGTTGGATACCTATATTCCGCAACTGTTGGATATAGATAGGATTGAAGTACTGCGCGGGCCGCAGGGAACATTGTACGGACGTAATGCTACCGGCGGCGTTATCAACATTATTACCAAACAACCCAGTAATACGGTTAGCGGCTTTGCAGGGTTGGATTTTGGCAACTACGGCCAGCAACGCTACACCCTGGGCATTAAAGCACCGTTAATAAAAGACCGTTTATTTTTAGGCGTAGCCGGTGTATACTCGGGCTTTAACGGATTTTATACCAATACTTTTAATAATACCCATTTTGATAAACAGCATTTCTTTTTAGGTAACTACTATTTAAAATTCCTGGCTACCTCCAAGTTAGCCTTCACCTTAAATGTAAAGAATTACAACAACCGTAACAATGGCGCGTTTACGCTGGCCGGCTCGCCCGAGGAAGCTTTGGCTAAGCCTTACCAGGTTGATCAGAATGCTACTACCAAAATGATTGATAACACTTTTCATTCATCTTTGGCAATCAACTACACAGGTCGTAGTTTCAACTTTACTTCACAGTCATCATACCAGGTAAATAACCGCTATTACACCACCCCTATCGATGGTGATTTTTCACCCATCGACGCTGTTTCTGTAATTAACAATTATGGCGGCGACTGGAACAAGGTACGTACAGGAATCCAGGAGTTTAGGTTTACCTCTCCTGCTTCATCTACCTCAAAATTAAAATGGACTGCCGGCACTTATGGTTTTTATCACTACGCGCCAAACAAACAAGGCACTCATTTTGGTGCCGATGCAGCCGCGGTTGGTTCACCAATTAGCAATTTCACCAGTATCAACACCAATACTGATCGCAACTTTGGTTTAGCCGCTTACGGGCAGGTAACTTATGCTGTTAGTCCGCAATTTGATATTACCGCAGGTTTGCGTTATGATTACGAGCATAAAAAAGAAAACGTTGAAGGCGAGTTTAAACCAGATGGACAAGACGCGGTTGTTACCAGGTCTGATACTTCGTCAAAAGCCAACTTTAAAGCGTTTTCTCCAAAGCTGAACATTGCTTATCACCTGTCAATAAATAATGATTTGTACGCCACCTATAGCCGTGGATTCAGGGCTGGGGGCATTACTGAGTTAGGCTCTGATCCATCTTCACCTCCTTTATACACTTTTAAACCAGAGTACAGCAATAACTTTGAGGTTGGCTCAAAAAACAGCTTTTTTGATAATAAGCTGCGTGCAAACGTGGCCTTGTTTTACACCCGCATCACCGATGCGCAGGTGCCAACACTAATTTTACCAGATGCTATCACTATCACCAAAAATGCCGGTAAACTGAGCAGCAAAGGTGCTGAGCTGGAGTTAAACGCTACCCCTGTTAAAGGTTTATTGATTGACGAAAACTTTGGCTACACCCATGCCCGTTATACCGATTTAGCTGTTGGCAACAACGGCGAGGTGGTAAACCTGAAAGGCAACAGGCAAATTTATACCCCTGCTGTTACCAACATGTTTGCCCTGCAATACGGCTACGGCTTAAACGACAAGATAAAAACCAGGCTGGTAGCCCGTGGCGAATGGCGTTTATTAGGTAATGAGTATTTTGACCTTGCCAACAAAATTGAGCAAAAAGCATACAGCAAATTCAACGCCCGTGTGGGTGTGGAAACCAAATGTTTCAGCCTGTTTTTATGGGAAAGCAACATTGCAAACAAAAAAGCTATTGATTACGCCTATGATTTTGGCGCCACGCACTTAGGTAACCCACGTACTTACGGAGTATCGTTAAGTACTAATTTTTAATATTGTTTTAATACCCAAAGATGTAATTTAGACTGTCTTTTAACTATCAAGACATCTAAATTACATCTTATGAAAAAACGCCTTTTATCACTGCCTGTTTTATTTTTCCTTTTGGTTTTTAACCTTGTTGTTAAAGCTCATACTGCTCCGGCCACTAAATTAAACGTTTGGCTTCTTCAAGGTGTTCAACTCAAAGCAAGTCCATCCGAAAAAAGCAAAACAATTGCTACACTTCCCTACGGTACATCGGTTAATACAATAAAAGAAACCAGTCCTCAAAAATCATTTACTGTCGACTTTAAAAGTGACGCCTTTAAAAAGCCCTATAAACTAAAAGGCCAATGGGTTAAAGTTGATTTTAATGGCAAAACAGGTTATGTGTTTGATGGATTCCTATCGGCATTGCCCCCATTGCATAAAGATGTGCACGGCAATTTTGAACCGCAGGAAGATTATTTAAAGCGTAATTACGGTGTTAAAAAAATCGAAAAAATATCGAACAGGAAAGCCGGTCCATTAACCACAACCTATTATAACAACGGCATTAAAAGTGTGGAAATGGGCATGGAGGGTTGTTTTGATCACCAACTTTATTTCACCAAAATAACCCTTAACGAGGCGGTGTTATTACAAAAGGTTTTGTATGTTGGAGCCGATGCGGCGCAAAATATCAAAGTTGAAAGACTTGATAACAACAACATCAAAATATCATCGTACGATTGTGATTGATATATTTGTTAATTTAGTTTGAACTAACCGGCTTCAAATCAACTAAATTATCCTTATCAAATGAAAAATATTGTTTTATTAACCGCTGCTGTTTTCACTTTTGCAGCCAGCCAATGCCCCGCCCAGGTAATTACCAAATATGGCGATAATGTAAGTACGCTTGATGGTATCATTAAAGCGTATTACGACGTGGTAACCGTAAAAAAAGGCGAACAGGTGTATTATGAGCGCGACAGCCTGCTGCATGTTCCAGACGCGCACGTAGGCTCGGGCTATATTGATAAACAGGGTAAACAGCGTTTTAATTATATGACGCTTAAAAAATATCACCAGCTTTCCGATGCATCTTTATCCCGCGACGGGTTTGACGAAAGGGAGATTTCGCGCAAGATTGAACATTTCGGCAGCATTTACCACGTGTTCAGCACCTATGAATCGCGCAATACCAAAAACGGACCAATCATTGAACGTGGCATCAACAGCATTGAACTATTTAACGATGGCACCCGCTTTTGGATACTGGCCTGGTTTTATGACGGCGAACGCAAGGACAACACGATACCGGGGGAATATTTGGGGAATTAGAATCAAGAAGTTAGAGTCAAGAGTCAAGACATGGAATGTTATCCGACGTGATGTTGAATTGTAAAATGAGGCCGACGCTAAAAGTTGCAATGACGACGGGCAAAGAAAAAAATGGGGTCATGCTGAGCTTGTCGAAGCACGCGGGCAAAGGCCTCTACGCGCGCCCTTCGACAGGCTCAGGGTGACAGCCCCTTAAAAAACAACTTATCATAATGCTTGATGGGTCCTGAAACAAGTCCAAAATAACTTTGATAACAACAAGGGCCGGATGATTAATTCTCCCGGCCCTTGTTATTTTTTGTCTTGATTCTTGACTCTTGATTCTAAAAGTCTTTTCACTGCCGGAAGATCAACTCTCCCGGCCCTTTGTGTTATTTTTCTGTCTTGATTCTTGACTCTAATCTCTTGATTCTATTAACGTCCGCCTGTAGCACCACCACCGGCGTTGCCGCCTTGGTCGCCTTGTTTCTGGTCGTCGTTGTTAACGCCTTTTTTCTGTTGCTGCGGATTGCTGAAGCTTAACTTACCAAAGCTGTAGCTAAACGTAATACCGAACGAACGGAAAGGGAAAGCGGTTGAGCTTTGTAACGAGAAAGCGCTGCTGCTGATGTTTTGATCAAAATGTTTGTCCCTGGCAAATGGCTGCACAGTGTTAAAGCCGATAGCCAGTTTTTTATCCATAAACTGTTTCTTTAAACCAAAAGCATAAATGCCAAATGCCGGGCTGGTACCTTGTATGGTACGGCGGGCCGAGTTGGTAAAGCCAAATAATTCGGCAAGGAAGTTATGCGGAAATTGGTATGACGCGCTTCCGAAAGCCGAATACTGGAAGTAAACACCGGTTGCCGAAGCCTTGTCTTTATACTCATCAAATATAGTTGGGTTATAAGTATAACCGTTGATGCTGGCCCTGATGGTTAACGGTTTAATCGGGTTGATAGACCCGAAGAAACTTGCGCCAAACGAATTGTTTTTACCAATGTTTTGGTAAGCCGTACGTGTTGCATGCACAACCTGGTGACGAATAGTTTCTGTTAAAGTATCGGCAATACCCTCAATCATGTTATTGGTATTTTTATAATATACCGAGAAGTTGATCACCGATGATTTAATGAACTTGTTGATGTTTAACTCAACAGTTTGTGATACCTCTGGTGCCAGGTTAACATTACCTACAGATTGGCTTTGGATTGAGCTACGGTTGATAAACGGATTTAAAAACTGCAAGCTTGGCCTTTGAATACGTTTACTATAGGATAGTTTTAATGTTTGGGTACCCAGTTGTTTTTGTATAGTTAAGCTTGGCACATAAGTAGTATAGTTTGATGTGAACGGTGATAGATTTTGAAAAGCATCGCCGGCTGTAGTGGCATCCTGGTAAGGGTTTTGCGGATCGCCTTTGATCCTGGTATTTTCAACACGACCGCCAGCCAATATCGAATAATTTTTTGGCAGGGTGAATGTTAATACAGCGTAACCCGCGTATACGTTTTGGGTATAATCATACAGGTTTGAGTTCAACGAATCGCGCACCGCGTTGTTACCAGCGTCGTCAGTATCAAAAATATCGTAGTTACTGTTTATACGACGTTGGATAGTTTTACCACCGGCTTCAACCTTTACTACTTTATTTAAAGGCAGGGTATAATCGGCCTGGAAAGTGTACTCATTGTTTTTACCATTGTTATCACCAATCTGGCTTGGGTTAACCGCGGTAAATAAGTTGTTGTAGTTGGTAGTGATTAAGCTGTGGCTCCACTGACCCGATAAGGTAAATTCTTCACCCTCTTTTTTAAATTTGTGGGTATAATCTAAATTCCAGTCAAAACCACCAAAGTGATTGTGCGATTTGGTATTGCTGGTATATTGGCTTAAAATACTGCCTGCCTGTATGTTGTTTACGCCGCTTCCATCGGTGTTAAAACCACCATCATTAAGCCTAAAAGTAGTATTAAAGCTGTTGTAGGCATTAACCTCATAACCCATAGTTACCGAACCAATAGCACCATGCCTTTTAATACGGCTTGATGAATTGTTAAAGTTATGACGGGTTACATCACCATTGCCATCGTAAAATTTTTGATCGAATACTGTTGTTGATACCTGCGGCCAGGTTAAGTTACCACCCGCGTTTACACCTAAACTAAACCTGTTTTTGTTATAGTTTAAGTTAACGTTGCCATTATTTTGACGGGTACCAACACCGCCGCTCACAGAACCGCTAATGCCCGATACATTTTTTTGTTTGGTGATGATGTTAATGATACCACCAGAACCTTCGGCATCATATTTTGCCGATGGCGATGTTACAACTTCGATGGTTTTGATCTGATCGGCAGGGATGGTTTTCAATACATCTGATAAACTGGCCGATGTAGCGCCCGATGGTTTACCGTTAATTAATACCTTAACGTTTTGATCGCCACGGATAGATACGTTACCATTGATATCTACGTTAACCAAGGGTACTTTTTGCAATACGTCTGTAGCGTTACCACCGGCCGAGGTGAGGTCTTTTTCGGCATTGAAAACGATTTTATCAATCTTGTTTTCAATTAGCGGTGCCTGGCCAACAACATTAACGGTTGCCAGTGCATGCGCGCCTGGCGAGATAAATACGTTTCCCAATTTATTATCGGGCTTTGAAGCCGTTGTAGTTACAGGCTCAACAATTTTTGTTGGATAACCGATAAAAGTAATTTTAAGGCTGTAAGTGCCTGGCTTTACGTTATCAATTTTAAAATTACCTTTCTCGTCGGTAAGTACACCATTAAGCGGCGATTTACCGCCTACGCGGTATAAGCCAACAGTAGTGTAATCCATTGGTTTTTTGGTAACTGAATCGATAACCGTGCCCGAAATACGGCCCACAATATTAGGACCGCCGCCACCAACCCCAAACTGGGCTTTGGCCGAAAGAGCAAAACAGAATAATGCTATAAGTATGTAAAAACGTTTCATTTATGTTTATTTTGGTAATTGGAGGCGAAAATAGTTTAAATGTTACACGGCAAAACCTTATTTTTTTGATAAAGTATCAATTGTCATGTACATGTTACACTATGATGATAATTAAGCAATGGCTATTTAGAATGACTATTGATAGCTCAATTTTTGAGAAAATTTGAGGCACGGCTCCTCTATTAGTTTATAAAATACCCATGCAAATAAAATGCTTAAAGCAAAACCGGTTACATAGGCTATTCCGTTAAACAATAACGCTTTGGGCAGTAACCTACCCAACCATACCACAGTATTGGCACCAATCATATCATGGGTAAGGTATAATGAGAATGAAATTTTTGAAAAAAAACTCACTATTGGTCTTTTTTTTAATGGCAGTAACAACAATACTAAAGCCAATAAAGCTATTGCGGTTTGCAGTATCCCTAAGCTGTAAATGCCACACACTATTATTATTATACCGGGTATTAAAACGGATTGAAGGCTTTTAGCCTTTGCTATGTACAAATAATATAATATGCCCAATGCAAAAGCAGGAAAACAAACAATCAGCGTTACTATAGGCAACTTAATTAATAAAGCGCATACACTTAGGAGAGCAAGAACCCATTGCCCCCATTTGCCTGTAAAAAGCGGAAAGCAAAAAGCTACGAACAAATAAAATTGGAATTCGATACCCAAGGTCCAATACACAGGACTAAGGTAGGGTTGCGCTAAAAAAACATTCAGGTAAGCAACATGACAAACCGCGTTAAGCCAATCGGGATGGTAATGATCTATCCAGAAAAAGTTGATGATAATGGCCAGTATAATCGAGGTGATATAAGGAGGTTCAATGCGGATAATTCTTTTGAGGATAAACTTACCACTTAACCGCCAGGTATAATTTTGCGGGATAGCCCAGCAAATAATAAAACCGGATAAAAGGAAAAACATATAAACACCCAGCCAGCCATATTTTATAACAGGCAAAACCTTACCGCCCAAATGAAACAAAGCCACCGCGAGCGAAGCTATCGCCCGGATATAATCAACCTGGTGGATGTGTTTTTTTTGCCTTGTAGCGGATGCAGTCATGTATACCGGCGTTATGTTTCCGGCTGGTGGTAAGATAATGAAAATATAGGGTGATTATAAAAGAGCGGAAAGACTTACGAAGTTTTTGAAACTTCGTAAGTCTGGTATCTAAAGTGTGATGATCTTAAATCACCATATTTACAATCCGGCCCTTAACAACGATAACCTTTTTAGGGGTTTTACCGTCAAGGTATTTCTGCACGTCGGCGTTGGCTAAAACTGTTGCTTCAATATCTTTTACATCAAGGCTCAATGAAATGTTAAGATTCATTTTCATTTTACCGTTGATGCTGATAGGGTAAGCAAACTCGTCCTCAACCAAATAAGCAGCGTTAAATTTAGGGAACGGCGCATATGATAAAGTACCCGCCGGGTTACCCAGCAAAGTCCACAATTCTTCACAAATGTGTGGGGCGTATGATGATAAAATGATCACCATATCTTGCAAAACGGCGCGGTTGTTCGATTTCAGATCGGTTAATTCATTTACCGCGATCATGAAGCTGGATACTGAAGTATTGAACGAGAAGCGCTCAATATCTTCTTCCACCTTGCGGATAATCTTATGTAAAGATTTCAACTCCGCTTTTGAAGGTTCGGCATCTGATACACCAAACTCCCAGGCATCGTTGTGGAACAACCTCCAGAATTTACGCAGAAATTTAAACACGCCCTCAATGCCATTGGTATTCCAGGGTTTACTTTGTTCCAGCGGACCAAGGAACATTTCGTACATGCGCAAAGTATCGGCACCATAACGTTGCGCTATATCATCGGGATTTACAACGTTGTAATAACGTTTTGACATTTTTTCAACCTCAACGCCACAGATGTATTTGCCGTTCTCTAAAATAAATTCAGCATCTGCAAATTCAGGCCGCCATTGTTTGAATTTGGCAAGATTTAATACTTCGTTTTCTACAATGTTTACATCAACATGCAATGGCGAAGTTTTATGTTCTTTGATCAGACCATGAGATACAAAAGTATTAGTACCACGACCTTCTTCATCTACCAAACGATAAACAAAGTTGCTACGCCCCTGAATCATCCCCTGGTTAATCAGTTTTTTGAAAGGTTCTTCTTCTCCTACTTTACCAATATCCTTCAAAAACTTATTCCAAAAGCGGCTGTATAACAAGTGCCCGGTAGCATGCTCAGATCCGCCGATGTACAAATCCACATCCTTCCAGTAAGCGATAGCCTCTGGCGATGCAAATTCTTTATCGTTTTGGGCATCCATGTAGCGATACCAATACCAACTTGAACCTGCCCAACCAGGCATGGTGCTTAATTCATAGTCGCCTTCGGCGTGCTTCCAACCTTCGGCTCTTGCAAGAGGTGGTTCTCCGCTTTCGGTTGGTAAGTATTTATCAACCTCGGGCAATAACAATGGCAAATGATCCTCTTCAATTAAATAAGGCAAACCATCTTTAAAGTAAACCGGCACCGGTTCGCCCCAGTAGCGCTGGCGACCGAATATGGCATCGCGCATCCTGAAGTTTATTTTGGCTTTGCCTGCGCCTACTGCCTCTAATTTGGCAATAACGGCAGCAGTACCGGCTTTATAATCCAACCCGTTCATAAATTCCGAGTTGATATAGGTGCCTTCCTTGGTTGGGTCGGCTTCGGTATCAATTTTTTGAATATCGATGATAGGTACTATCGGCAAATTGAAATGCTTGGCAAACAAATAATCGCGCTGATCGCCCGATGGTACCGCCATTACCGCGCCTGTGCCGTAACCGGCCAGTACGTAATCGGCAATCCAGATAGGGATTTGCTGACCATTAAGCGGATTTAACACATAACTGCCGGTAAACGCGCCCGATACGGTTTTGGCGTCAGCCATCCTATCCAACTCCGATTTCTTTTTGGTAACTGCTATGTACGCGTCAATATCAGCCTTTTGCTCCGGCGTAGTCAACGAAGCTACCAGCTCATGCTCGGGCGCTATCACCAAAAACGTAACACCGAAGATGGTATCAACGCGGGTTGTGAAAACCTCTATATAGTCAGTGGTGAGTGGTGAGTGGTGAGTAGTTTTGTCTATTGGAAAACGAACAGACGCGCCGGTGCTTTTGCCTATCCAGTTGCGCTGCATTTCTTTTAGTGGCTCGGGCCAGTCAATAGTGTCGAGGCCTTGTAACAGGCGCTCGGCGTAGGCGGTGATGCGCATGCTCCACTGCATCATCTTTTTTTGCTCAACAGGGTAACCGCCGCGCTCGCTAAAACCGTCTTTCACCTCGTCGTTTGCCAATACGGTACCTAAGGCGGGGCACCAGTTTACGGTGCTTTCGCGCAGGTAGGTAAGGCGGTATTTTAAAAGTTCTACCTGTTGTTCCTGGTTGCTCAACGCTTTCCATTCACCGGCGGTAAAAGTCAATATATCTTCGTCACAAACAGCGTTGATTCCTGCCGATCCGTTTTGTTCAAAATGGGCTACCAGGCTGGCAATGCTTTCGGCTTTATCGGCATCTTTATTATACCAGCTGTTAAACAGTTGCATAAAGATCCACTGCGTCCATTTATAATAATCGGGCGAGCTGGTGCGTACTTCGCGACTCCAGTCAAACGAAAAACCAATCTGATCTAACTGCCGGCGGTAGGTAGCGATGTTATCCTCGGTAGTTACCGCGGGGTGCTGCCCGGTTTGTATGGCATACTGCTCGGCCGGTAAGCCAAAACTATCATACCCCATTGGGTGCAACACGTTAAAACCTTTTAAGCGTTTATAACGGGCAAAAATATCAGAAGCGATATAGCCCAGCGGATGGCCCACGTGCAAGCCCGCCCCCGATGGGTAAGGGAACATATCCAGCACGTAATACTTGGGTTTGTTGCTTTTATCCTCGGCTTTAAACGTTCCGTTTACGGCCCAAAACTGCTGCCATTTTTGCTCTATATCTTTAAATTGATAGTCCATATTGGTATTTACAGGTATAAGGTTGCGAAATTAAGAAAATCCCTATTAGTATGGTAGTTTATTGGCGATTAGTTGTGTGGTGCGGGGTATATGGTGCGGGGAGCGGGTTGCAGGGTGCGGGTAAAAGGTTTAAGTGTACCGCAGCACAGAGAAGACGGATAAACCGACAAAGCTCGCTTCCAAAATACAGCTCCCCGAACCTCGCAACCCGAACCTCGAACCAAAATTTAGCTCCCCGAACCTCGAACCCGACACCCCGCACTTAAAATTCTCCCAACTTATTTTTTTATTATACGTATATAAGGTAGTTTTATATAAAATTTTAAGCCTTAAATAATGAAACACAACTACAAAATTATCATGATAGCCCTTGCGGGCGCTGTACTTACCTACGCGGGTTGCAGTAAGTTAAAAGATGATGGCAGTACGCCAAATACCAGCACCGTAAGCACCACAGTTGTAAATACGCAAATGGCTTCAACGCTTAGCGAAGCGCTTTACGGCGCGGAGGGAGGCTTCAGCATTTCTGACGGGCTTGATTATCCGTCAAACGTGGACTTTAAAGCGAAAGGAAAAGTAAGGGTTGAATCATTACGAAAATTTGGTTGCGGATTTAAAATTGACACCACGTTTTCGGCAAGTTTGGGCAGTAGTGATACTTCAAAATTGGATATGGGAAAAAATTAACTACCAAGTAGCCTGTACCAGCGATAAAATATCAAGCGTAAGCATTGCCGATAGCTTAAACCTTACCATAGTTGGCAGCGGCAATAACATTACCGAAAAATACGGCAAAAACTTTTTGTTAAAAAGTTTAAATCCTGGGGTAAGCAATACCAAACTTCAATTGGATGGAAAGTTAAACCTATCGGTTAAAGGCACTTATAAAGAAGGCACCGCCACAAAGGCAATTGACGCCACATTTAACTTCAATCTATCTACCCTGGTTATCGATCGCTCAAAAGATGCCGACATTATTAGCGGTTCTGCAACATTTTCAACAAAGGGAACTTATGATAAAGGCACCTGGAACTACGCTGGCAAAATTGATTTCCTTGGCGATCATAAAGCCAAAATTACCATCAATGGCCAGGTAACTACCATAAACGTAAGGACAGGCAGGCTTTTATAGTAACCTGCCAGCATTAAAAAATCCCCGTTATTGATAAAGTAACGGGGATTTTTTATTTGCCTGTATCGGTAAATATTTCCCCATTAGTGTAGAAAAATATCCCCTAATTTTGAGGTCTCAATCATCAGTTTGTTAATTTATAATTAACCTTAAATTAAATATCCTTTTTGTTTAAGGTGTAAATTATACTTGTTTTAAAACATTCTGTATGTGGTATGCTTGTTGCCCATTTCGGTTACCAAATAAATTCAAATCTTATCTATTAAAACTATGAAGCTAAATTTACGCGCCGCATTACCATTACTTATGGGCGTTGCCATTTCTTATTCCGCTTGTAAAAAAACCGAAAACAAACCACAATCAACCACAACCGACAATGCCGCAGTAAGCCAGGCAAGTGCTGCCATTGGTAAAAACCTTGCACAATCATTAGTTGGCGCATTTGGCGGTGCCAGCATTAAAGATGGTGTTAACCCATCAACAACATTTAAAGCAGCTTCAAAAACTAAAGTTCAAAGTACAGACGTAGGTTGCGGTTTTTATACTGATAACAGCTTAAACCTTGTTTGGAACCAGGGCGATACCTTAAAAGCTACCAAAACCGGTGGTTACAGCTATTATTTTGTGTGTAATGGTGCAGCTACCATTGGTTACAACCTGGTAGATTCCATCAAAACTGTTGGCAGCGGTCCTGGTTATTCTTTTGTGTATAACACCGTTCAAAAATATACTGTGCGCGGTTTAAATACCAACAACTCAAACTTTTCATTAAACGGCACCATGCAGGCCAATGCCGATAACAACTACACTAAACCAGTATCTGCTACATCGGTACATGTTACATACACCTTTACAAATTTGTATGTACACGGCGATGACAACTTTGATATTACCAGCGGCAACGCAACTTTTGTATCAAAAGGTTCATTTAACGGTGGCGGCTGGGAGTACAGTGGCACATTACGCTTTTTGGGTAACCACAAAGCTCAAATGGTTTTCTTAAACCACGAATACCTTGTTGACCTTACAACCGGTGCTACTACACCTAACTAATAAACGCTTTTCATAATAAATTAAAGTAGAGCTCTTCTCGTTTTCGGGGAGGGCTTTTTTGTTTTGGTCATTGGTCATTGGTCATTGGTCATTGGTCATTGGTCATTGGTCATTGGTCATTGGTCATTGGTCATTGGTCATTGGTCATTAAAGCAAGGCAATTCGGCTGATGTTGTTTTAAAATTCTCAAATAAAAACTAATGACTAATGACAAGCGAAGCGACAATGACCAATGATAGCGAAGCGCAATGACTATTTTTTTTAGCTTATTTTATTTTTGTTGATTGAATAGCGGGCTATTTTCAACTTTGATTTTGTTAACTTAGGTTTTCCAATCTCAATCAAATGAAAAAAATATCCTTGCTGTTTATTCCACTTTGTATCCTTGTTAGCTGTAAACCCAAACCGGCCAACGACGCAGGTACACTTTCTGGTGATGCCGCTTTTCAAAAGCTGGCCGATGAGTATATTGACGGCTACCTGGCCTGGCGACCGGCCAATGGTGTTGCCTTAGGCTATCACCAGTACGATGGTAAGGTTACGGATATCAGCAAGGCGTCATTAGATAAGGAGCTTGCCCGTTTAAAAGATTATGACACCAAACTCACCGCGGCTGATACTGCTTCATTTAGTCCGAAAACGTTTTATGATTTCAGGATTTTGCGGTCGGCAGTTAAGCAGGAAATCTGGACGTTTGAGGACATGGGAACTTATACTAAAAATCCCATGACTTATGCCGGTGCTGTTGATGTGAGCATCTATATCAAAAGAAACTTCGCGCCGATAGAGGATCGCGTAAAATCCATCATCGCTATTGAAAAACTGGCACCTCAATTAATGGCCGATGCCAAAAAGAATTTGAACGACACGCTGGCCAAACCTTATGTAGAAACCGCGATTCAGATAGCGCAAGGCTCTGCAGACTTTTTAGGTGGCGACCTGAAGGTTGCGCTTAAAGATGTAAAGAACGATACCCTGATGAAAACGTTCAATACCGTAAATGACGCCGCCATTGCCGCTGTTAAAGATTTTGCCGCTTACCTGCAAAAAGATAAATTACCCAAAGCCAACAACAAATACGCCATAGGCACTGCTAACTATCAGAAAATGCTGTTGTATAGCGAGGGCATTAAGCTATCGCCGGATAAAGTATTGCAGATCGGTTTAGCAGAGCTGAAAAAAGAACAGGGGTCTTTTAACGCTGCCGCTCATATCATCAACCCCAACAAAAAACCGGTTGATGTATACCACGATTTGCAAAAAGACCATCCCACTGCAGAAAGCCTGATCCCGGATGCTAAGAAGACATTGGAACAGATCCGCCAGTTTTTGATTGACAAAAGCATTGTAACCATGCCATCAGAAGTGCGGGTTAAGGTAGAAGAAACTCCGCAATATGCCCGTGCTACAGGCACCGCCTCGATGGATACGCCTGGTCCGTTTGAAACAAAGGCTACCGAAGCCTATTATTACATTACACCTGTCGATCCAAAATGGACCGCCCAGCAAAAAGAAGACTGGTTAAAACAGTTTGATTTTTATACTACCGATAACGTGAGCATCCACGAAGCTTACCCTGGTCATTACACCCAGTTTTTACATTTAAACGCGTCATCGGCAACCCGCCTTGAAAAGATATTTGGTAGCTATGCCTACGTAGAAGGCTGGGCACATTACTGCGAAAAAATGATGACCGACGCGGGTTACGGCAATACCGGCGATGGCGTGAAAGCTGCCAAATACCGCCTGGCACAATCGGGCGATGCTTTACTAAGACTTTGCCGCCTTTGCGTATCTATCAAAACCCATACGCAGGGGATGAATGTAGATGATGCCACCAAATTTTTTATGGCCAACTGGTACCAGGGCGATAAACCATCGCGCCAGGAAGCGTTGCGCGGTACTTTTGATCCGGGCTACTTGTTTTATACCATAGGCAAACTGGAAATTCTGAAACTACGTGAGGATTACAAAAAACAGGAAGGCACCAACTACTCACTCAAAAAATTCAACGACGAAGTACTTGATCACGGCATGCCCCAGATAGGTATGCTGCGCGAAATTATGCTGAAGGATAAAAGTATTTGGGGAGATGTGTTGTAAGTTGGTTGATTGAGTTGGATTAGGTCGATTAAGTTAGAGTGAGTTGATTAGGTTGGACCAAGGACGCTCAACTCTAAGGACAATATGTGTAGATGATATTAAAAAAGGCTTACCGGGATTTAAAATTCGCTAAGCCTTTTTCATTTATGCTGTTTTTATTTATGGTGCAGCCGGTTTTGGCGGCGGTGGCGGATGTGGCATATTACGCGGTGGCGCGCAGCTGGTGGTTAATGTGGCAACCGTGGCTATAAGCAACAGTATGCCGGTAATTCGTTTTTTCATGGTGATGTTTTTATTATATAATAATTGCAAGCCGCGAATTGTTTTAGCCGATTGGTTTTCAATGAGCAATATTCTCAGCTGTTCAGCTGTCCGAAGTCAGAGACTTTGAACAACGCAAGACAACGAGGAGTTTTGAACATTGAGGAAAATCGATTTAAAGTCGTGCTGAACTTGTTTCAGCATCCCACCGGACAGATATCCCGCTTGAGTCTATACCCTACTCCGTTTTGGGTGCCGGTGTTGGGTTAGGTAAATTACGTGGCGTGCCACAGCTTGTTGCCAGCATAGCAACCAGGGCCGCCAACAATACTATTCTTGTAAACTTTTTTGTCATAAGTAGAATGTTTACAGGTTAATATAAACGGGCGGGAATTGTTTTAAAAGCAGAGAATTTAGACGAATTAAGAGTGAGTCAAATGAAAAAATTATTCAATCCCCATTCCAACCCTGTATTCCTGCTGAACAATCAACAAACAATTGGCGCACAGGCAGCCTTCGTAAAGCTCGCTCACGTATTGCACCTCATTTATGGTAAGCTGCACGGTACTGCACTGGCATTTGGTGAATGAATTGGCTTTACATTCAAAAGGGGCCTCACAGCGTTCGCAACGGATGATTTCGTGTTTTGGGTGCATTTTTATTAGTCCGGAAGTCGGGAAAGTCCGCAAAGTCCGAAAGTTGATTTCGCCAAAGGTCGACAAGTTTGCCGGCAAATAAAAGCTTTGCAAATCATTATAATGTAAAAGGCCGGTAGCTATTAAACTACCGACCTTCTTTATCTTTCGGACTTTCCGACTTCTTTACTTTCGGACTATTATGCTGAACAGGTAACGCAACCTTCTTCCATTGAGCAGCTCGGGCCTTCTGGTACGCTGTCAACAACCTGGTCTACATGGTCTGGAATAACCGGCTCCATATTTTTACCACCCTGGTTTTCAACAGTGAACTTAACAGCTTGTGAAGCGGCTTGAGTACGCAGGTAATACATACCTGTTTTTAAGCCTTTTTTCCATGCGTAGAAGTGCATTGAGGTTAATTTTGAAGCGTTTGGCGCGTTGATGAACAGGTTTAATGATTGTGATTGACAAACATATGCACCTCTATCGGCAGCCATATCAATGATGTTACGCATCTTAATTTCCCAAACTGTTTTGTACAGTTCTTTGATATCGGCAGGTATTTCGGCAATATCCTGGATAGATCCGTTCGCGCTGATGATCTTATCTTTCATTGCAGGGGTCCATAAGCCAAGGTTAACCAAATCGCGCAGTAAGTATTTGTTTACTACAATGAACTCGCCACTTAATACACGGCGGGTGTAAATGTTTGAGGTATATGGCTCAAAACACTCATTGTTACCCAAAATTTGCGAAGTTGAAGCGGTTGGCATTGGCGCAACTAATAATGAGTTACGTACACCATGGTTCATTACGTCTAAACGAAGGTTTTCCCAATCCCAACGGGTGCTGGCCGGCGATACATTCCATAAATCAAACTGGAATTTACCTTTTGATAATGGCGAACCTTTGAAGGTTTCGTAAGCGCCATCTTTAATAGCCAGGTCTTTTGAAGCTGTCATAGCTGCAAAGTAGATGGTTTCAAAGATCTCTTTGTTCAGTTGTTTAGCTTCATCGCTTTCAAACGGCATACGCAGCTGGATGAAAGTATCGGCCAAACCTTGTACACCTAAACCAATAGGGCGATGACGCAAGTTTGAATACTCGGCCTCTTTAACCGGGTAATAATTATGATCGATGATCTTATTGAGGTTTAAAGTAGCCTGGTAAGTAACATCGTATAATTTGTTATGGTCAAATGTGCCATTGATGATGTAGCGTGGCAATGCTAATGAAGCCAGGTTACAAACCGCAACTTCGTTTGCATCGGTGTACTCCATAATTTCGGTACAAAGGTTTGAGCTTTTAATAGTACCTAAATTTTGCTGGTTTGATTTGCTGTTGGCAGCATCTTTATACAACAGGTATGGTGTACCGGTTTCTACCTGGGCATCTAACACAGCAAACCAAAGTTCCTGCGCTTTAATAACACGGCGGGCACGGCCTTCTTTTTCGTAACGGGTGTATAGTTCAACAAACTCTTCGCCAAAGCAATCGGCCAGGCCTGGTGCTTCGTGCGGGCAAAATAAACTCCACTCTTCGTTAGCTTCAACGCGTTGCATGAACAAGTCAGATACCCAAAGGGCATAAAACAAATCGCGGGCACGCATTTCTTCTTTACCGTGGTTTTTACGCAGATCTAAAAATTCAAAGATATCTGCATGCCAAGGCTCTAAATAAATAGCGAAAGCACCTTTACGTTTGCCACCACCCTGATCAACATAACGGGCAGTATCATTAAACACACGCAGCATTGGGATAATACCGTTGCTGGTACCGTTTGTGCCGCTGATGTACGAACCTGTAGCACGCACATTGTGGATGCTTAGGCCAATACCACCTGCGCTTTGCGAAATTTTGGCGGTTTGTTTTAAAGTATCGTAAATACCATCAATGCTATCATCTTTCATGGTTAACAAAAAGCATGACGACATTTGTGGTTTTGGAGTACCTGCATTAAATAATGTAGGCGTAGCATGTGTAAACCAACGCTCGCTCATTAAGTGGTAAGTTTTGATAGCGCTTTCAATATCCTCTTTGTGTATACCAACAGATACACGCATAAACAGGTGCTGAGGGCGCTCGGCTATTTTACCGTTAATTTTTAAAAGGTATGATTTTTCGAGGGTTTTAAAGCCGAAGTAATCAAAACCAAAATCGCGGTCATAAATAATACTGCTGTCTAAAAGTTCGGCGTTTTTCTGGATCACTTCCCAAACGTCATCGGCAATAAGCGAGGCTTCTTTACCTGTTTTAGGGTCGATGTACTCATGCAGCAAACGCATGGTTTCAGAGAACGATTTGATGGTGTTTTTGTGCAGGTTTGATACAGCTATACGTGAAGCCAACAAAGCATAATCCGGATGCTTGGTAGTTAAGGATGCTGCCGTTTCGGCTGCAAGGTTATCCAGTTCTGATGTGGTTACCCCATCAAACAACCCTTCAATTACTTTTTTTGCCACATCAATTGGATCAACCAATTGGAATCCATAGCACAGTTTTTCAATACGTGCCGTGATCTTGTCGAATTTTACCGACTCTTTTCTTCCGTCTCTTTTTACTACAAGCATGTTTGTTGGTATTTAGTAGTTAGTATCAAGCAGCAAAACCTGAAACTAACCCGTGGATATATATATGTTAACTAATTCTTTTTTTGTATCAAGTAGTTAGTATCAAGTATCAAGACCTTCTATTACCACTTGGTGTGATGTTTTTTCTTTTATTTATGGTAGTCGTATCTATAGTTTTCCAATCCCCGCGTTCTCCGGTCTTACTACTTGATACTTGCTACTTACTACTAAGAGCTACGCTCTTAAAAGTCCTCGTCTAAAGAAAATGCCTTGCTCTCTGAGGTGCTGTTCAGCACACCGCTTTTCTGATAGTCGCCTACGCGTTTTTCAAAAAAGTTGGTTTTACCTTGTAAAGAGATCATCTCCATAAAGTCGAACGGATTGCTTGCACCGTAGTGTTTTTCGTAGCCAAGCTCGCCTAACCATCTGTCGGCTACAAACTCAATGTACTGGCTCATCATTTTGGCGTTCATGCCAATCAGGTTAACCGGTAAGGCATCAGTCACAAATTCTTTTTCAATTTCAACCGCGTCTGTAATGATCTTGGTAACCGCTTCGGCGCTTAACCTGTTTTTTAACATTTTATATAATAAGCAAGCAAACTCGCAGTGTGAACCCTCGTCACGGGAAATCAGCTCATTGCTGAACGTTAATCCCGGCATCAGGCCGCGTTTTTTTAGCCAGAAGATAGAGCAGAAGCTACCCGAGAAGAAAATACCTTCAACAGCCGCAAAAGCCACCAAACGCTCGGCAAAGTTGCCGTTGTTTATCCAACGTAGTGCCCACTCCGCTTTTTTGGTTACGCATGGTATAGTATCAATAGCGTGGAAAAGACGATCCTTTTCGGCGGCATCTTTGATGTAGGTATCAATTAACAGGGCGTAGGTTTCAGAGTGGATGTTTTCCATCATGATCTGGAAACCGTAAAAGCAACGGGCCTCTGGCAATTGCACTTCGCTCATGAAATTCACGGCTAAATTTTCATTTACAATGCCATCGCTGGCAGCAAAGAAAGCCAGGATGTGCGAAATGAAATGCTTCTCGCCCGAATTAAGGTTTTCCCAATGCTTCATATCGTCCGAAAGATCGATCTCCTCGGCCGTCCAGAAACTGGCTTCGGCCTTTTTATACATCTCCCAAATAGCCGGATACTTAATAGGCAGTATCACAAACCTGTCCTTGTTCTCTTTCAGTAATATTTCGTCGTCCTGTATCATTGGTCCCTGTTTTTTTATCCTTACAATTATTACGTAGCGCCATCAGACACCAAAGCCGGCCTTATTAAAAAATAAAGCTTCCAAGTTGCTGTGATTAGCTCGACCAATCACAATTTTTAGTATGTAAATCTCTGACAGCTAAGTGTTTGCAGTATTGGATGATGAATGCATCCGGCTGTCTGTTGAATACCTTTTTATTACCTTGTAGAACAAAGTTAAGGTTTGAGTTGGTATGCTGTTAGTCTTAGTTTTTAACAAAGCCCCGAGTTATTAACACTTTGTCGCTTTATTTTTACAAATAGATAAAAGATTGAAAATTAATGAACTTGATTACAGCTAATTAAAAAAGATCCCCGAAATTCACCGTCTAAAAACTTGCCAAAAACAATAATTTAACATTATAAATTACTTGACTTAACACAGACAATTATTGCGAATAGCATAATACCCTAAGTAAGTGGCAATAAGAATCTCGAAATTGAACCCTGAAAGTAGTCCACAAAACCAAATGTGGAAAAACAAAATATCCCGAACGACTATCATCGCCCGGGATATTCCTGTAATGTTTAAGAATTATTTTACGTCGGCAGCCGATACGAATTTCATTGACACTGAATTTACACAATGACGTGTATTTTTGGGAGTAAGGTACTCGCCTTCAAAAACGTGACCCAAGTGGGCACCGCAGTTGGCGCATACAATTTCAACCCTGCGACCATCTGCATCGGGCACCCGTTTTACCGCGCCGGGAATCTCGTCGTCAAAACTTGGCCATCCGCAATGAGATTCAAATTTCGATTCGGAAGTGTACAGCGGCGTATCGCAGCGTTTACAAACGTATAAACCTTCGGCCTTGTTATTTAACAGCGCCCCGGTAAACGGGCGCTCGGTTCCTTTATGTAATATGATATATTCTTCTTCGGGCGTTAATTTGTTGTATTCCATTTTTAATTATTGAATTATTGATTGACTGAATTATTGAATGGGAAAACAGTCTGTTTTACTATATAAAGATACGACAATTAAGAAGGTTTGATTGTTTTTAGGGGGGATGTTTACATGGTTTTGACACCCCTTAAACTTTGTGTTCTAAAGCATATTCAATCTCATCCGGGTTGTCGACCACAGCTACTATGGTTCCGTTTTTGTTGATGATGAAATGGGTGGGGAACGCGTTAATATGAAGTGTTTGAGTGATGAAGGGGCGTTGCCCGGCCACAACCTGGTAATTAAACTGTTTACGTTTTAAAAACGCCTGTAGCTTAGGTTTGGTATCAAACGCGAGGCTTACAAACACAACATCTTTACGAGCTTTATATTTGGCTACAATGGCATTTAGTTCGGGCATTTCTTCCTCACAGCGACCGCAGCCTATATACCAGCATTTAAGCACTATGGTTTTGCCTTTGGTGTTGGTGTTATCATATTTGTTACCGTTAATATCGGTAAAACTAAACGTGGGGAAAGGTTTGCCTTGCCGGTTGTAATGATCTAAAAAGATGGTGGCAAAGCTTTGTATGTAAGTCAATCGTTTTTTTCCGGCCTCGCTGTTTACCTTACATAACTGGTAGTATAATTTACCATCTGCCGAACTAAGCTTGAGGGGCAGGTAGCTGCCGGTGCTAAGCTTTTCAAAAAACGTCTGCTTGCTTATAACTTTTAACCCTGCGTCATAAGGCACAATATCTCGCGTAATTTTAAAAAAGTATAAGCCCACATAATTGTAAAAGCTGTCGTCGCTTTTCAATATTTCATCTGCTTTTATAACAGGGGCACCAGCTTGCGCGTAAGTAAAGATGGTTGCTGATGTTAGTGCAACCAAGAGGAGCGCGCAAAAGCATATCTTTTTCATGGCAGATAATTGGTTTTATAAAGTAAAGCCTTTGGGCAGTATAATCCAAATGCTTTTAAGGGGTTACCACATCCAAATGATATTCCTGTATCATCGGCTCATGCTCGGGCGTTAGTGTAAAGCTTACTTTGATGTTGGCGTTCTCACATTTAATAATAAAATAGCCCCGCAATTGGTTCTCCGATTTTACATCGCTCACGCTTACCATTTTACCTGCTTTGGTAAAGGCTTCGGCGGTGGCAAGTTTTAGCTTTTCGGGGAAGTAGTCCATAAAAAAGTTATCGGCGAAAATGCCACTTTCCTTGGCCTTGCTCCAGTCGGCAATAACTTTCAGCAGGTCGTTTTTGCGTTGCTCTAATATTAGCGAGGCAGGTAACTGGCGGGGTTTAATATTGGTGAGCGCCATAATGGTATCCAGTACCTGGGTATTAGGGTAACCGGCACGGGCATAGGTTAGGTTAGCAAATGATACTACACCGATGCCATAGTCGGGCATTATATTCCATTGACTACCAAAACCGGGCAAGCCGCCGGTGTGGCCAATGTAAACCCGGTTATCGCAATCCTTTGCCCAGCGCAGGCCATAAGCGTAAGCGCTTACATTGGGGCAAGGCCTGCCGGTAGTAGTTTTGGCATTGGCCGTTAAATAATTTACATCCCATGGGTATTGCATTTCGCGGATGGAGCTGCGCTTAACCGGCCCGGTTTCGGCATCATCGCGCGGTGGCCAGGCATCCAGGTGTAATGACATGTAAATGCTGAAATCCTCAATAGAGGTAATCAGCCCGCCCATGGCACCGTAAGCACCATCGTGCAGTAAAGGTTGCTCAACCCATTTATCATCAAGCCAGCGGTAGCCCAGGGCCAGTTGATCTTTGGGCACTTTGGTATACTCCCAGTAAGTGTGCGTCATGCCCAGGGGCTTCAGGATATTATCGGTAATGTAATTTTCATAGGTTTTGCCCGATACCTTTTTAATGATATAACCCAGCGTGGCAAAACCCAGGTTGCTGTACTCATAACCCTGCCCGGGGTTATTGGAAAACGAAACACCTTTTTTATACAACGCTACCAACTCATCATCGCTCACGGCCAGTTGCCTGTCGCCCCAGGGATTATCCTCCGGATAGCCGGCACAGTGGGTAAGCAGGTTGCGTACCGTAACAGGCGTGGCATCTTTAGTAAGATATTTGGTATTCTTGATTTCGGGAATGTATAGGTAAGCCGGATCATCCAGTTTTAATTTACCCTCGTCCCTGAGTTTTAATATAGCCATGGCCGTTAGGCTTTTAGTCATGGAAGCTATCCGGAAATCTGATTTTGAAGTAACCGGGATTTTATTGGGCACATCCGTATAGCCGAGATTACCGGTATGCACCAGCTTGCCATCAACAATAATTCCGTAAGCTACGCCCGGCCAGTGATTATCTTCGGCGTATTTTTTATAAATCTGGTCGA
This sequence comes from Mucilaginibacter flavus, assembly GCF_030409315.1. GTDB lineage: Bacteria > Bacteroidota > Bacteroidia > Sphingobacteriales > Sphingobacteriaceae > Mucilaginibacter > Mucilaginibacter flavus. The sequence continues at coordinate 82,522 of NZ_JAUFPS010000005.1, forward strand.
TGATAGGATAGGTAGCTTCAATCTTTTTTAACCTGTCGGGATCAGTAAAGGTGGCCGGCTTATAAGTTTGGGCCGAGGCTGCTGCGCCGCAGGAAAGTAGAAATAACCAAAGCAGATTTTTTTTGATCATGGCGATGTTTTAATGCTGATGTTCCTAAAATAAGGAAAATGTAGGTTGGGAGTTCAGGGTAGCGGAAACTTTTTTCTATCAATAAAATTAAATTGTTTTTTGAAATAAATCCTCGGCACTCTGCTCAAAAATACCTGCATAATTCTATCATTAGCCAGCAAGGGTACGGTAAATTTGGTTATCAATATTTGTTCGGCGGTATTAGTGTAAATAACCATATAGGTGTAATTGCCAAACTTGCCTAAGTCCTTTTGCTCGTATATTTCAACCTTAGCAATACTCCCCCTGTTAATAGTAATGGTGACGTTTTGATGAATGTAAGTGAGCGTAGTTCTGTCCTCGCTGATTGTTATTCGCTTGCTATTATCATACCTGTTAAATTGCCTGGTTATTAGTACAACATACATTTGAAAGTATAAAAGCACTGCAGGTAGCGTTATTACAAAAAACAAGGCCAGGGGCGACATATACATTTTTATCAATGCAAAAAGTATCAGCCCAACCATCATCCCCGCCAAAACAAGTTCGGCTATAACTGATTTACCCTTATAAACATACGCGTTAGCTTGTTTCATACCCTGTGAAATGGTTGCCGGTAAATTAACTCAAAATATCACCACAAAAAAATCCCGGCCAAAAAATGACCGGGATTTTAATATATCATTTGCGAACCTTTCGCCTTTAACCTTTCAGCTTTCGCCTCAAAAGTATTAAGCTAATTTAGCCAATTCCTCTGCCATGGCAGCGCCAATTTCGGCCGGAGATTCAACTACGCGAATACCGCACTCGGCCATAATTTTCATTTTGGCAGCAGCTGTATCATCGGCACCACCAACAATAGCGCCCGCGTGGCCCATACGGCGACCCGGAGGCGCTGTTTGGCCGGCAATAAAGCCTACTACTGGTTTAGTACCAAATTCTTTAATCCAACGGGCAGCATCAGCTTCCATACCACCACCAATTTCACCAATCATGATGATACCGTGTGTGTCCGGATCGTTCATTAATAATTCAACGGCTTCTTTGGTTGGGGTACCAATAATCGGGTCGCCACCAATACCAATAGCGGTGGTAATACCTAAACCGGCTTTAACAACCTGGTCAACCGCTTCGTAAGTTAAAGTACCCGATTTTGAAACTACACCCACATTACCTTTTTTGAAGATAAAGCCTGGCATAATACCAATTTTACTTTCGTCGGCAGTAATAATGCCCGGGCAGTTAGGACCAATAAGGCGCGCGTCTTTATCGGTTAAATATTCTTTTACCGCAATCATATCCTTTGTTGGGATACCTTCGGTGATACAAACAATAACTTTAATGCCGGCTTCTGCAGCTTCCATAATGGCATCGGCGCCAAAAGCGGGAGGTACAAAAATGATAGATACATCGGCACCGGTTTGGTCAACCGCGTCTTTAACGGTATTAAACACCGGACGATCTAAATGTTGCTGACCACCCTTACCTGGTGTAACACCACCAACCAGCTGAGTACCATAAGCAATCATTTGTTCGGCATGGTAGCTGCCTTCTTTACCGGTGAAACCCTGTACAATAACTTTTGAATCTTTATTTACGAGAACGCTCATTGGTTTTTTTCGTTTTAGTACGGCAAAGCTAAAGTTTTTGTCCGAATGTCAAACCCCTAAAGCTTTTAATACCGCAATAATTTAATTAGTTAACATAAAAGTGACGTTGAAGTATTTTTGCTTTCAGGGGGATTAGTGCCTTGTTGATCCAAACAAGGTCGAATAATATCGAATACTGAATTTTGAATATCCAACACCGAAGGTTTTACTTCATTATTCAATATTGGGCGTTCGGTGTTCGATATTAAATCGGCATTAAACCTTTAACTTCCCATCGCAAACTTATTTCCCCGCGGCCAGCAAAAAGGTATTAAACGAATCGGCTTTTAAAACCGGATTGATTACTTTATTACCCAATTTAATGGCTACTGTTTTATCGGCCTCACCATCGTTTTGTATCACTACCACAACGCTATTATCGGGATTTTTAAAAGCCAGTAAATTATTAAAGCTACCGCTGGTGGCTAATAGTTTGGCACCCGGCTTCACAAAATGACTCAGGTGCTTTAGCAGGTAATATTCATAATTAAACTTGTAGGTATGCGCGGTGGTATCAACACTCACCAGCGAGTTTTGGCTCCAGCCCCAATGGCTGATGCCGCCCTCTTTGAGCGATATGTTCCAATACATATAAGCGTTGGCTCCGCTGTTAAAATAGTGTTTCATTAAATCCCAGGTATAGCGACAGTACTTCCAGTCGTTTTGGCCGTCGCCGCATTCCTGTTCGCTTTGGTAAAGGGTAAGGTTGGGGTAACGCTGGTGAATACCGGCTATAGCGCCCTTTCCCGCCCATTGAAAGCCTACACCTTTTATATATTTGGCACTCGCGGGGATAGTGAGCAGGGTATCCGTTAGTTTTTCATTGGCACGCTCAACCGTGCCAAAAAATACGTTTACACCGCGCTGCTGCATTTCGGGCCCAAGGTAGCTTACAAAATTGGCCAGGCTGTGCGCCGTCCAGGTGCAGCTTGGAAAAACCTGGGCCGAATTAAATTCGTTTTGCGGCATTACCATCCCTATTTTAATGCCTTGCTGCTTGTAAGCATCAATGAATTTACCAAAGTATTGGGCATAGGTTTTAAAATGCTGTTCATCCTGTATAAACATATCTGTACCTTCTTTACCAACCTGGTTAGGCTGTAAGCCGTTTTCGGCGTGCGAAAAATCCATCCCGACCAGTTTATGGCCACCGGCCTCATATTGGGCTATCATTTCTTTTGTGGGGATCATGGCAGCCGCGTAATGCTTGTTCTTTTTTAGCCATTGCGGCGGGCTCCAGGGAGATGCCCACAGCTGTAGCTTGGGGTTATACTTCTGCGCGTCTTTAATAAAAGGTACCAGGGTGTTCATATCATGGGCTATACTAAAATCCTTCAACCCAAAATCGCCATCGGTTTCATCATAAGAGTACCAGTTAAGCGAAAAGTCATTTGCCCCCACAGGCATCCGGCATATATTAAAGTTTGCTCCTACGCCAGGAGCAAAAAGTTCCTGCATAATGCTTTCCCTATCTGTGCTACTGAGCAATTGTAGGGAAGTATAACCCAGCTCATTAAAGCAGCCACCGAAACCGATAATGGTTTGTTTAGGGCTGGCGGTTAAAATTTCAACATCCGCGGCAGGGCTTTTAACCGTTATACTTTTAACACTGTTGCTTGTCCAATGATCCGTTTGAGTACTGGAAACCCAGGTTGCAGTTTGCGCAATCGATTGCGAACCTATACCTGCCATTAAAATGGAAAGAAATATCTTTTTCATATCATTTAAAATTCCCGGGCTAAACAGTTTAGCTCCGGCTTGTAAAATTGATTAACGGTATTATTGGTTTATGAGAGACAAAACAGCTATGTGTTTTATTGACACAATGATAAGTAAAGGTTTTTGAATTTGCAATAAGCGCAGGCATTATTATATCAAGACAATCGAATAGAAAGGAAATCGTTTTAGCATTTTGCTAAACTTAATTTCACTGTTTAGCTATTGGAATGAAATGAAATTGAGCGCTAAGCAGGGGCCTATTATCCCCCAATCAAAAAACTTCGCCTTCAAGGGGCCGGGGGGCAAACTCCCCCTCACTCTTCGCTATTACAATGGTAGCTACCCCATTGCCTATTACGTTGGTAATGGCCCGCGCTTCTGACATAAACCTATCTACCCCAAACAAAATGGCCAGCCCTTCAATCGGGATAACCTTAAGTGCGGTAAGTGTGCTGGTGAGTACAATAAAGCCGCTTCCCGTTACGCCCGCCGCACCTTTAGATGTAATCATCAGGATACCGATAATAACCAATTGCCGCTCTAAAGATAAGGGCACCTTAAAAACCTGCGCCAAAAATATCACCGACATAGATAGATATATAGTAGTACCATCCAGGTTAAATGAATACCCGGCCGGAATCACCAGGCCCACTACCGAACGCGAGCAACCAAATTTTTCCATCTTTTCCATCATCGCAGGCAATGCCGACTCGGATGACGACGTACCCAGCACAATCAAAATTTCCTGCCGGATAAATTTCAGGTACTGCCACAGGCTAAATTTGTACAGGTAACAAATGATATTAAGCACCACGAAAATGAACAGGGCCATAGTTAAATAAACCGATCCTAACAGCATGCCCAAAGGTTTGAGGGTGGCCACGCCATATTTACTGATGGTAAAAGCCATCCCACCGAAAGCGCCGATTGGGGCAACCTTCATCACTATTTTCATGATGTTAAAAAACACCTTGGCTATTTTATCAAACAGGTTAATTACCACCTGGCCGGTATCGCCCATGCGGCTCAGCCCAAAGCCAAACAACACCGCGAAAAACAGCACCTGCAAAATATCGCCTTTGGCAAAAGCATCAAAGGCGTTAGTTGGTACTATGTGAGTAATAAAATCGCCCCAATGCATTTCGGCAGCTGCTTTTTGATAGGTAGCCAGTTTACCGCTGGTATCTACGGCCGCGTGACCGGTAAAGCTATCGCCGGGTTTAACGATGTTGGCTACGGTAATACCTATAATAAGAGCAAAAGAGGTCACAATCTCAAAATAAAGCAACGCCTTGCCACCTACCCTGCCCACCTTTTTCATATCGCTCATGCCGGCTATGCCCAGCACAATGGTAAAAAATATGATAGGCGCTATCAGCATGGTAATTAAACTGATAAATGTTTTGCTAATCACCTCGGCCGTTGGACCAATACCTTTAAAGTATAACCCAACAATGAGCCCCAATATGATGGCGATAAGTACCTGGAAATTTAAATTAGCAAAGAGGCGTTTCATGGTTAACTGGTATAAGGCTCTCCCGGAGAACCGGGAACTGTACTATTTTACCGGCAAGATAATAAAACTTAACCCAACCTAATCAACCCATTCCAACCCAATCAACTTAATCAACCAACAAATTAATCCTTTTCAATATATAATAGTCCTATATGTGTATTTGGTTTAAAAGCCGGTACATTAAAATTATACACCATGAAAAAGAGATTTGTTGCATTTGCACTATTAATATCAGCAGTTGTATTATCAGTAACCTCGGGTTGTGTAGTACGTGACGGATATGGCCGTGGATACCACCATGATGGGTACCACCACGGATATTATGATGGTTATCATGACGATCGTGGACACGACCACGATGGCTATAACCATTATTAATATTTAATATAAAGATTGTTGTTGAGTGATTGTTAGCAGGGCGGTGATTTTATCATCGCTCTGTTTGTTTTATAGATTATGCTCCCCACCAAATCTAACCCTATATCTTCACCAAAGCTTCATCAAATAGTTGCTATGAGCAACTAACTTAGCGGCACTAATTTATTTAATGCTCAACACTTTACCCCATTGCTACGTAACAGGTAAATCCTGGCTAATTGCGTGCGGATTAAACCTTTTTATGAAGAAAAATCTTTACTTAACACTTTTCACCCTATTATTTATTCTTACTGCCCACATTGCTTTTGCACAAACGGCTTCGGTTGATACCATTGGCGATAAAGGCGAGAAAAAATCGGGACTAAAGATTGGCCTTAATTATTTGAGCAATGCGGTACTACTGGGCCGGGCCGATACGGTAAGAACATCACTACTTGAACCCGAAATAAAATACACCTTTGCCCCCGGCATTTACATTACCGGCAATTTAGAGTACGTTCCCAACCGCAAAAAGCATCATGTTGATGGTGGCAGCCTGGGTTTAGGTTATGATTTTGAAATCGGCGATAACTTAAGTGGAGGAGTATCTTATACCAAATTGTTCTACAGCTCATCAAGCACGCAGATCGGTTCGGCTATCAGCCATTCCTTTAACGCCAATTTAGATTATAACATCGGCGATATCATTACCCCATCTATCAGTGTAGACTACAATATTATTAAACAAGGTTTTGGTAATGATGTATTGCTCAACGCCGGTATTAACCACGATTTTACAATTGAAGATGTATTTGGTGACGGCGACGAACTCACCTTTACCCCTACCGCGACCGTAAACGCGGGCACACAAAACTTTTACGACGCCTACTTCTCTGTAAAAAAATATAAAGTAACTCAAAAAGGCCAGGCCAAAGAAGCCAGGGCAAAAGCACTGTTGGCGGCAAACGCCGCGAAGCTAAGCCAATTCACCTTGCTGGATTATGAACTATCTATGCCCATCGAATACAAAACAGGTATCTTCATTTTCAGCGTGACGCCTACTTATGCCATCGCGAGGAATAAGCTGCCCGCGCAAATCACATCAACCATGGTAAATAGCAATAACGGGATATTTTATTTGCAGGTTGGGGTGGTGGTGAAGATATAGACACGGATTTCATTTGGGTTAAAACCGTATCTTGTTCTGAATTTAAATGCATGATTTAATGAATCCCTACTTCCCCTTAGATAATCATTTCAATAATTTATATGGTGAGATTGGCGAAACAATTAAACAACTTTATCCAATTGGCCTGGCAAGAGAGACCAATGAATATAAAGAGCACTTAGGTATAAAAAGTGTAATGAAAGTTTTCGAAGAAAATGGCTTCCATAATGCAAAGTTTAATAAACCATGGAAAGAGTTTTTAAAAAAAATCAAATTCGGAACTAAAAAAAAGATTCACAATATCAGCTATCTTACTAATCCCAGTTTTAGTGGAGAACTAATTTTGGAGCGATATAATGACGATGCGCTCTGTAGGGTAAAGAAGATTGTGTTTTCAGTTAGCCAGGTAGCACACTTTTTTACCATTTATGGAGTGGACGAAACATATATAAAAGAAAAGGAAAAACCTTCGTTAAATGGATATCATGCCATAAATGTGATCACAGAATCGCCTTACAGCGAATTTGAAAGTAGCTTTAAAAATATACATACCGCAATAGCAGCACATTTTGTTGAATATAAATTTGTACCGATAAGGGCATCTTTATACACGGTAAAAGATTTGCAAACACCTTACAGCGATTTACACGAATGCAGCATTCACAATGCCCTATTTGACAATTCCTTTGATTATCAGCAGGTACGTTTTTTTAGAGGAGAAATGTTTTATGGCGCGCCCCGAAGCAATATTGATGTTGTTTTACTACCACCACCAGTAGTGTAGCATCGGATTAATACTTTTTTAGATATTCTTCTCTTACGTGTCCCTGTCCCATTGAAACAAAAGCTTTGTAGCGACCCATCCTTAATATTTTTTGTCCGTAGGTGCCAAACCCCAAGGCATGGCCCTACAATGGAGGTTAAAACTCAATAAATCCCATCGCAATAAAAGCAAGCTATTAGTCTAAAAAAATGCCTTAAAAACCTTCATTTACAGCCTCAATGCTGCTCTATTGCCGCCATATCAGCCAATTACAAAAACTTTTTTACGCAAGCCCTTGAAAATCAAAAAATAGTACCTACCTTTGCAGTCCTTAAAATAAGGATAAAACTGTAAATACAAAAAGGAAAAAATGCCTACTATTCAGCAATTAGTTAGAAAAGGTAGAGTAGCTCTGGTTGACAAGAGTAAGTCACCAGCGTTGGACAGCTGTCCACAGCGAAGAGGCGTATGCACACGCGTGTATACCACTACCCCTAAAAAACCAAACTCAGCAATGCGTAAAGTTGCCCGTGTGCGCTTAACCAACGGTAAAGAAGTAAATGCTTACATCCCGGGTGAAGGTCACAACTTACAGGAGCACTCTATCGTTTTGATCCGCGGTGGTCGTGTTAAGGATTTACCAGGTGTACGTTACCACATCATCCGTGGCGCGTTAGATACATCAGGTGTTGCCGGTCGTAACCAACGTCGTTCTAAATACGGAACAAAACGTCCTAAACCAGGTCAGGCAGCTGCACCTACCAAAGGCGCACCAGCTAAGAAGAAAAAATAATTAAGGAGGATAGAAAGCAATGAGAAAGTCAAAACCAAAAAAGAGAATTATCCTTCCTGATCCACGGTTCAATGATACCATGGTTACAAGGTTTGTAAATAACATGATGTATGATGGTAAAAAATCTACCGCGTACGCTATATTTTATAACGCAGTTGATATTGTTGAAAAGAAAACCAGCGAAAGCGGTTTAGAAACCTGGAAAAAGGCTTTAAACAATGTTATGCCAGCTGTAGAAGTTAAAAGCCGCCGTGTAGGTGGTGCTAACTTCCAGGTACCAACCGAAGTTCGTCCGGAGCGTAAAATCGCTTTAGGTATGAAATGGTTAATCAGCTATGCCCGTCGTCGTGGTGAAAAAACCATGATGGAGAAATTAGCCGGCGAAATCATCTCAGCAGCTAAAGGTGAAGGTGCAGCAGTGAAAAAGAAAGAAGATACGCATAAAATGGCTGAAGCCAACAAAGCGTTCTCACACTTTAGATTCTAATTATTGAATTAGTGAGTTAGTGAATTATTGATTTAGTAACATTAGGCTAATCAGTAATTCACAACTTTGCAAGTTCATTAATAAAAATTACTGAATAACAGGATCAGTGATTTGAAACCATTAAAGTAATTTATTTTTTCACTCACTAATTCACTAATTCAATAACTCAATAATTAATATGTCAAGAGATCTAAGATTTACAAGAAATATAGGTATTGCCGCTCACATTGATGCCGGTAAAACCACTACTACCGAACGTATCCTTTACTATGCTGGTGTAAGCCACAAAATTGGTGAGGTACACGAAGGTGCAGCTACCATGGACTGGATGGCACAAGAGCAGGAACGTGGTATTACCATTACATCTGCTGCTACAACAGTTAACTGGAACTACAGAGGTCAAAAATACCATATCAACATTATTGATACCCCGGGTCACGTGGATTTTACTGTAGAAGTAAACCGCTCACTGCGTGTATTAGATGGTTTGGTGTTCCTTTTTAGCGCTGTTGATGGTGTTGAGCCTCAATCAGAAACTAACTGGCGCCTTGCCAACAACTACAACGTTGCCCGTATTGGTTTCGTTAACAAAATGGACCGTTCTGGTGCCGACTTTTTAAATGTTGTAAAACAGGTAAAAAGCATGTTAGGCAGCAACGCTGTGCCTCTTCAATTACCTATCGGTTCTGAAGAGAAATTTCAGGGTGTTGTTGACTTAATTAACTGGAGAGGTGTTGTTTGGAATGAGCATGATAAAGGTATGACCTTTACTGAAGTGCCTATCCCGGAGGATATGTTGGAAGAAGCAACCGAGTGGAGAGAGAAATTACTTGAATCAGTAGCTGAGTATGACGAAAGCCTGATGGAGAAATTCTTTGACGCACCTGAAACTATTACCGAGCGTGAAGTACTTGACGCTTTACGTAAAGCCGTTTTAGATGCTAAAATTGTTCCTATGGTATGTGGTTCATCTTTCAAAAACAAAGGTGTACAAACCATGCTTGATTACGTGATGGAATTGCTACCTTCACCTATGGATGTTGAAGGTATCATTGGTACCAACCCAGACACCGGCGAAGAAATTTTACGCAGACCATCTGAAAAAGAACCATTTGCAGCATTAGCGTTTAAAATCGCGACAGATCCTTTCGTAGGTCGTTTGTGCTTTATCCGCGTATACTCAGGTAACCTTGAGGCTGGCTCATATGTGCATAACATGCGTTCTGATAACAAAGAGCGTATCTCCCGTATCTTCCAGATGCATGCTAACAAGCAAAACCCAATCCCTAACGTAGGTGCAGGTGATATTGCTGCGGTAGTAGGCTTTAAAGATATCAAAACCGGTGATACCCTTTGCGACGAGAAACACCCGATCATCCTGGAGTCAATGAATTTCCCTGACCCGGTTATCGGTTTAGCTATTGAGCCTAAAACTCAGGCCGACGTTGATAAATTAGGTATTGCTTTAGGTAAATTATCTGAAGAAGATCCTACCTTCCACGTAAAATCTGACGAAGAAACCGGTCAAACCGTAATTAGCGGTATGGGCGAGCTTCACTTAGATATCATCATGGACCGCTTAAAACGTGAGTTTAAAGTAGAGGTTAACCAGGGTGCGCCACAAGTAGCTTACAAAGAGTCAATCACCGGTACTGTACAGCACCGCGAAACTTATAAAAAACAAACTGGTGGTCGTGGTAAATTTGCCGATATCCAGGTTATACTTTCACCAAACGATGAAGGCCAGGAAGGCTTACAGTTTGTGAATGAAATCAGCGGTGGTTCAATCCCACGTGAGTTTATTCCATCTGTTGAAAAAGGCTTCAAAGCTTCAATGGACAATGGTGTATTGGCAGGCTATCCTTTAACCAGCTTAAAAGTTAGGTTAATTGACGGTTCATTCCACGCGGTCGATTCAGACGCGCTATCTTTCGAGTTAGCTGCTAAGATGGCTTACCGTGAGGCATTACCAAAATGTAAACCAGTATTGTTAGAGCCGATCATGAAAATCGAGATCCTTACCCCAGAAGAAAACATGGGTGATGTAATCGGTGACATGAACCGTCGTCGTGGCCAGCTGTTAGGTATGGATTCACGCGCAGGTGCACAGGTTATTAAAGCAACTGTACCACTTTCAGAAATGTTTGGTTATGTAACCCAGTTACGTACTATCACATCTGGCCGTGCTACTTCAACCATGGAGTTTGATCACTATGCTGAAGCACCACGTAACGTACAGGAAGAAGTAGTAGCCAAAGCAAGAGGCAAAAGAGCTGCTGCAAACGCATAATTTAAGTTGAATGGTTGATTGAGTGAGTGGTTGATTGAGTTTTAAAAACCTAATCAACTTAATCTAACTCAATCAACCTAATCAACTAACAGATAAACAATCAATTGCCCTAATAAATAGCTCTTAGGGTAATCAAATTAACAAACAAAATGAGCCAAAGAATCAGGATCAAATTAAAATCTTACGATTACAACCTGGTAGATAAATCTGCTGAGAAAATCGTAAAAACAGTAAAGCCAACAGGCGCTGTAGTTAGCGGACCACTTCCGTTACCAACCGAAAAGAAAATTTTCACCGTATTACGTTCACCACACGTAAACAAAAAGGCACGTGAGCAATTCCAACTTTGCTCATACAAACGTTTATTAGATATTTACAGCTCTAACTCAAAAACTGTAGATGCCCTAATGAAATTGGAGTTGCCAAGCGGCGTTGAGGTTGAAATCAAAGTTTGATAGATGCCCGGTCCACTGAAAGGTGTGGAACAACATAAAAAACACCATCCGTTTTCGGGTGGTGTTTTTTTGTTTATATAGACTTATATTTAGCTATGCGAAAAGCCCTTTTAGTAACTATAATTGCTTTATTAAACTTTAGCTGTTCAGAACGCCATAGAATTACTAAAATGGCCTCTGCACTTGGCAAGTGTGAAAGTGAATGGAAGTACTTTACATTAACCAAACCCATCAAAGGCATAGTTTTATTGCATACAAAAGGCTATTGTGGATTTTCTCATACACATGCGAATACTATAATAATTGTTAACAACACGGATACCATTCGGGTTAATGGTCCTTGTTACACTCAGAATATCGATATATCCGATTCAGTAATAGTTACCCAATACGACGATAACGGCAATGTTACCGGAGCTGCCGGAGATGGAAAATATGATTGTTCGATAAAGAAAACCTGTTACGGCCTGATAAAAAAAATAAAATAGTCGTTAACATTTTTGAATAACACATGAAGAAAAACAAGAAATAAGAAACCAAAAATTACAGATCCCGTTGTTCACAAAACGTCTTACGAACACTTAAATAAAGAAACATTATCCCTTCATATTCTCAATGCCATCGCAAAAGGGCAAGCTGATTTTAAAGCGAACCGTATAATAACTTTAGAAGAATTTAAGAAACGGCTAAGTTCCATTTATCAATATTGACAAAGCCGCTTATTCCTTTGTTTTTTCATCCTCAATCACTTCCTCTGTAAAAGTCAACCTGTTTCCAAAGGGATCATGTACAGTAACGTTTATTTCATTTGGGTTCCATTCCGGCACCTCTAAACCTGGTCGGTTATATTTGTACTGTTTGGCTAACAGATTCTGATGGTAGGCCCTTAAGCCGGTAAACTCCCCTATCAATATATGCGCTCCGGGACTTGAGTCGCCATGATGTTCTGACAGGTGAAGTATCACATCGCGCAATGATACCTGCATATACAGCGGGGCCTCATCTGGCTGGTGTTTCCAATCTATTTTAAAACCAAGCCAGTGTATGTAAAATTCAATGGCTTTATTATAATCAAAAACGCGAAGGATGGGTTTTACCGTTGTCATAATACATCTACATCAATTACCAATTAATAAAATTAACTCAACTACTATAATTTGGCAGAAAAGCTAAATAAACAAAGCTAACCGTTGTGTTTTTCCGCTCAGTTACAAAGTTTCCCTTAAATTAACAACAGGTAAGGCAAACAGTTGGTCTTACCCGCATTTGTGACAACCTGGTTCTCAGCAAAAAAATAGGATTCTCACCATCCCGTTTTTTGCAACTTTTTCTGCAAGCAACCCCATTTCAGGAAGAAAATCAGCAACTTACTATGCATGCATAAAATATGTACCGAATACCGTTTTGAACTTTGGTCTATTTTATAAAAATTTATATATCTTTAAATTATATATTTACATAATTTTATATTGATTTAATTAAATAAATCAATATAAAATACTTTTTGAAAAAATAAAAGTTAACTATTGTTATTCCTTGATGCTATTTCTACCTTGTGATTACTGATTCAAGCAATCAACAAAACCTGATCAACAACAAAGAATATTTACAAAGTTAGTTTATCTAAAGCAACAAAATGAGTTCATCATCAGATACTACCACAGCTATAGAATTGAATAAGTATAGCAAAACTTTCACCCAGGACCCTACCCAGCCGGCTGCACAGGCCATGCTTTACGGAATTGGTTTAACAGATGATGACATGCTTAAAGCGCAGGTTGGCGTAGCCAGCATGGGTTATGATGGCAACACCTGTAACATGCACTTAAACGATTTGGCTAAATTAGTTAAGCAAGGCATTTGGGATGAAGATTTGGTAGGCTTGATATTCAACACCATTGGTGTAAGCGACGGTATGGGTAACGGTACCCCTGGTATGCGCTACTCTTTGATAAGCCGCGATGTTATTGCCGATTCTATCGAGGCTATTACCGGTGCTCAATATTATGACGGATTGGTAACCCTACCTGGTTGTGATAAAAACATGCCTGGCTCTATCATGGCTATGGGCAGGTTAAACCGCCCATCTATTATGGTATATGGTGGTACCATCCACCCGGGCCATTGGAAAGGCGAAGATTTGAACATTGTATCGGCATTTGAAGCCTTAGGCAAAAAAATAGCCGGCACCATTACTCCCGAGGATTTTAAAGGAGTTATAAAAAATGCCTGCCCAAGCGCGGGTGCCTGCGGTGGTGTTTATACAGCCAATACTATGGCAGCAGCTATTGAGGCATTGGGTATGAGCTTGCCATACTCATCAAGCAATCCTGCTTTAAGCGACGAGAAAAAAGCTGAATGCTTAGCAGCAGGTAAAGCGATAAAACTGCTATTAGAAAAAGATATTAAACCAAGCGACATCATGACCCGCAAGGCTTTTGAAAACGCTATGGTAGTAATTATGGTATTAGGTGGCAGTACCAACGCGGTATTGCACATGATAGCCATGGCCAAAAGCGTTGATGTAAAAGTTACGCAAGACGATTTTCAGACTATAAGCGATCGTATCCCTGTATTGGCAGATATGAAGCCAAGCGGTAAATATATGATGACCGATTTGCACGCTGTAGGTGGCGTACCGGCGGTAATGAAATACTGCCTGCAACAAGGCTGGTTACACGGCGATTGCCTTACCGTAACCGGAAAAACCCTGGCCGAAAACCTGGAAGAAGTACCAGGATTGGATTTCAGCAAACAGGACATCATTTGGCCGGTTGAAAAACCGGTTAAAGCTACCGGCCACTTACAAATTCTTTACGGAAACCTGGCCGAAGGTGGCAGCGTTGCCAAAATCAGCGGTAAAGAGGGCGAGCGTTTTGCAGGTCCGGCCCGTGTATTTGACGGCGAAGCGTCCTTAATGGACGGTATTATGTCCGGCAAAGTAAAAGCAGGCGATGTGGTTGTTATTCGTAACGTTGGCCCTAAAGGCGCGCCTGGTATGCCCGAAATGTTAAAACCAACATCGGCCATTTTTGGAGCTGGTTTAGGGGCTTCGGTAGCCTTGATCACCGATGGTCGTTTTAGCGGCGGTACCCACGGCTTTGTGGTAGGTCACATCACTCCAGAAGCTTATGAAGGTGGTTTGATAGGCTTAGTGAAGGATGAAGATCGTATTGAAATTGACGCAACCACCAACACCATGATACTAAAAGTATCTGATGAGGAAATAGCGGCCCGCAAAGCAGCATGGCAACAACCGGCGCTAAAAGCATCAAAAGGGTTATTATACCGCTACGCGAAAACGGTAAGCTCGGCAGCAGAAGGTTGCGTTACTGACGAAATGTAAAAGACGTTATACGTACTACGTTTTACGTGGTACGGTGATAAAGAATTTAATATATAACAAAAACGTAGTACGTAAAACGTATCACGTATAACAAAAATGGATATGGAAGCTATACAAGAAGTACTTACTGAAGAAAAACCTACAGAAACCGGTATTGAGGTTTCAGGGTCGGTAGCATTATTGGAGGCATTGATTGTTGAGGGAGTTGATACTATCTTCGGCTATCCGGGTGGCGCTATTATGCCCATCTACGATGCTTTATTCGACTACAATGATAAGCTCAACCATATCCTGGTCCGTCATGAGCAGGGCGGCATTCACGCCGGCCAGGGCTATGCGCGCACATCGGGTAAATGCGGTGTTGTATTTGCAACCAGCGGCCCCGGTGCAACCAACCTGGTAACAGGTTTAGCCGATGCGCAAATTGACAGCACACCGCTGGTATGTATCACTGGCCAGGTTTTCGCTCACCTTTTAGGCACCGATGCCTTCCAGGAAACTGATGTAATTAACATTACCACACCGGTAACCAAATGGAACTACCAGATTACCGACGCTACTGAAATTCCTGAAGTGATTGCCAAGGCATTTTATATCGCAAAAAGCGGTCGCCCGGGTCCTGTTTTGATCGACATTACCAAAAACGCGCAGATCCAGTTATTTAACTATAAAGGTTATACACCTTGTAGCCATATCCGCAGCTACAGGCCAAAACCTATTGTTAGGCCACAATATATTGAACAGGCTGCGGCTTTGATCAACGAGGCAAAAAAACCATTTATCCTTTTTGGCCAGGGCGTTATTTTAGGCAGTGCCGAGCAGGAGTTTAAAGCTTTTGTTGAAAAAAGCGGTATCCCTGCAGCATGGACAGTATTAGGCGCTGGTGCTATCCCTACAGATCACCCTTTAAACGTGGGTATGTTAGGTATGCACGGTAACTACGGACCAAACGTTTTAACCAACGAGTGCGACGTACTCATCGCTATAGGCATGCGTTTTGACGACCGTGTAACCGGCCGTTTAGATAAATATGCCAAACAGGCTAAAGTGGTTCACCTGGATATTGACCCTGCCGAGATCGACAAAAACGTAAAATCAACCGTACCTGTTTGGGGCGATTGTAAAGAAACGCTGCCATTGCTTACCGCTTTGGTTGACGAAAAACAACATACCGAATGGCTTGCAAAATTCAATGATTATACCCGCCAGGAAGTTGAGCAGGTAATTGAAAAAGAACTTAACCCTACCACGGCCGAAATGACCATGGGCGAGGTTATTAAACAATTGAATGAAATAACAAAAGGTGAAGCCGTAATTGTTACCGACGTTGGTCAGCACCAGATGGTGGCTTGCCGTTACGCGCAGTTTAACAACACCCGCAGCAACGTAACCAGCGGCGGCCTTGGTACTATGGGCTTTGCATTACCTGCCGCTATAGGGGCTAAATTTGGCGCTCAGGACCGTACCGTAGTAGCTATTATTGGCGATGGCGGTTTCCAGATGACCTGCCAGGAGTTGGGTACTATTATGCAAAGCGGCATCGATGTAAAAATCATTATCCTTAATAACCGTTTCCTGGGTATGGTAAGGCAATGGCAGGAATTGTTTAACTCGCGCCGTTACTCATTTGTTGACATCCAAAGCCCCGATTTTGTGGCCCTGGCAGCAGCATACCGTATCCCCGGCAAAACGATAGACAACCGTGCAGACCTTCCATCGGCATTAAGCGAAATGCTGAACAACAAAGGATCATTCCTTTTAGAAGTAATGGTTACCAAAGAGAATAACGTATTCCCTATGGTACCACAAGGTTGTAGTGTAAGCGAGATCAGGTTAAAATAGCCCCCTACCCCCCTGAAGGGGGAATTAAAAAAGAAATCATGACCCAGGAATCAGAAAAACAGGAATTTAACATCACGGTTTATACCGAAAACCAGATTGGTTTATTGAACCGGATTGCCATTATATTTACACGTCGTAAAATCAACATTGATAGCTTGAACACATCTCCGTCTGAAATTGACAAGATACATAGGTTCAACATCGTGATCAATGAGTCGGAAGACGTGGTACGTAAACTTACACGCCAGATTGAAAAACAGGTAGAAGTATTAAAATGCTACTACCACACCAATGCCGATGTTATTTGGCAGGAAATGGCGTTATATAAAGTATCAACCGATGTAATTGCCGAAAAGGTAAGCGTTGAGCGTTTATTGCGCGAAAACGGTGCGCGCGCGGTGGTGATCCGTAAGGATTACACCGTGTTTGAAACCACCGGCCACCGCGAGGAAACCGATAACCTCATCAGCATATTACAGCCTTATGGGCTTATAGAATTTGTACGTAGCGCGCGTGTGGCAATTATTAAAGATAGTGACGGATTTAACCGTAAATTGCGCGAGTTTGAGCGCCTTGAACCAGGTGAAGACGTTATTGAAAACGAATATTTAAACCAGGGGCAAAAGGTGTTTACGATGTAAGGTTTGAGGTGAAAGGCTAAAGCTGAAAGGCAAAAGGCTAATTACACCAAAGACCGTCATTGCGAGGTACGAAGCAATCTCCAAACTATACAGGACAAGCTTTCAGGTTAAGCAATGTCAACAATAAATTAGAAAACTTAAATTACTCATAAAATCAAAATCGGTGAAATCACCACAAATCGGTGAAATCCCAAAACACAAACAATAAAACAATGGCAAAATTAAATTTCGGCGGTACTGAAGAAAACGTAGTAACCCGCGATGAGTTCCCTTTAGCTAAAGCTCAGGAAGTATTAAAAGACGAAGTTGTAGCGGTAATTGGCTATGGCGTTCAAGGTCCGGGTCAGGCGTTAAACCAAAAAGACAATGGCATTAACGTTATTGTTGGTCAGCGTAAAGGCACCAAAACATGGGATAAAGCTATCAGCGATGGCTTTGTACCCGGCGAAACTCTTTTTGAAATTGAAGAAGCTTTAGAAAAAGGTACTGTAATTTGCTACTTATTGAGCGATGCAGCACAGATTGCTTTATGGCCAACTGTTAAAAAACACCTTACTCCAGGTAAAGCATTATACTTCTCTCACGGTTTTGGTATCACTTTTAACGAGCAAACAGGCATCGTTCCTCCTGCTGATGTTGACGTGTTTTTGGTTGCTCCTAAAGGTTCAGGTACTTCGCTACGTCGTATGTTCCTGCAAGGCCGTGGCTTAAACTCAAGCTACGCTATTTTCCAGGATGCTACCGGTAAAGCATTTGAGCGTGTAATTTCATTAGGTATCGCTGTTGGCAGCGGTTACTTATTTGAAACCAACTTCAAAAAAGAAGTATATAGCGATTTAACCGGCGAGCGTGGTACATTGATGGGTTGTATCCAGGGTATTTTTGCCGCTCAGTACGAAGTATTGCGCAGCAATGGTCACTCTCCATCTGAAGCTTTCAACGAAACTGTTGAAGAGTTAACGCAATCATTAATGCCTTTAGTTGCAGAAAATGGTATGGATTGGATGTATGCCAACTGCTCAACTACCGCGCAACGTGGTGCTTTAGATTGGTGGAAAAAATTCCGTGACGCTACTAAACCAGTATTTGAAGACCTTTACAAAAGCGTTGCTACAGGTTTTGAATCACAACGTTCTATCGATTCAAACAGCCAGCCGGATTACCGCGAAAAATTAGACGCCGAACTGAAAGAATTACGCGAAAGCGAATTATGGCAAGCCGGTAAAACCGTACGCAGCTTACGCCCTGAAAACCAGGTTGTAGAAGCTTAAGAGCCTCACCCTGCCCTCTCCAAAGGAGAGGGTTCTGATGAGCATGTTAAAAATAAAACCCTCTCTTATAAAAAGAGAGGGTTTCAATAGATACGATTAATAATCATAAAAGTAAAGTCCTCTCCTTTGGAGAGGATTTAGGTGAGGCTATGGGACAAACATTATTTGATAAGATATGGGATGCGCACGTCGTCAGTAGCAACGAGGGTTTTCCGGATATTTTATACATCGATACACACTTCATACATGAGGTAACCAGTCCGCAGGCATTTGATGGTTTGCGCACAAGGGGGTTACCGGTTTTCAGGCCAAAACAAACAGTGGCCACTGCAGATCATAACGTTCCAACAATTGATCAGCACCTCCCAATCAAAGAAGAACTTTCCCGCTACCAGGTTGATATGCTCACCAAAAACTGTAAAGAGTTTGGTATTGAGTTGTACGGCTTAGGTCACCCCTACCAGGGTATTGTACACGTAATTGGCCCCGAGCTGGGTATAACCCGCCCAGGTGGTACTTATGTATGCGGCGACAGCCATACATCAACACACGGCGCCTTTGGTGCTATTGCGTTTGGTATAGGCACATCGCAGGTAGAGCAGGTTATGGCAACACAATGTTTGCTGCAATCGCGCCCCAAAAGAATGAAAATTGAAGTTAACGGCACTTTGCAAAAAGGCGTTGGCGCTAAAGATATAATCCTGTACATCATCGCGCAGATCAGCGCGGCAGGTGGTACAGGCTACGCGGTAGAGTATGCCGGCGATACCATCCGCTCACTGAGCATGGAAGGCCGCATGACCATCTGTAACATGAGCATCGAAATGGGTGCCCGTTGCGGATTGATCGCTCCGGACGAAACCACCATCAACTACGTTAAAGGTCGCGAATTTGCCCCTAAAGGCGAAGAGTGGGATAAAGCCGTAGCTTACTGGCAAACACTTTACTCCGATGAGGACGCGGAGTTTGATTCGGTTTTAAGCTTCAAAGCCGAAGATATTGAACCGATGATTACCTACGGTACAAACCCGGGCATGGGCATTGGCGTAACACAACACGTTCCCGAAACTGCTTCATTTGAGGCTAAAGAACAGGGGTCATACAAAAAAGCCCTTGATTACATGGGCCTGCACGATGACGAGACACTGTTAGGCAAACCTATTGATTATGTGTTTATCGGCAGCTGTACCAACTCTCGAATTGAAGACCTGCGCCAGGTGGCCGAATTTGTAAAAGGCAAGCACAAGGCAGATAACGTTACCGTATGGGTAGTTCCAGGCTCTAAACAAGTACAGGAACAAGCCATCCGCGAAGGACTGGACAAAATATTTAACGAGGCAGGCTTCCCGCTTCGCGAACCAGGCTGCAGCGCGTGTTTGGGCATGAACGAGGATAAGATCCCCGCAGGTAAATATTGCGTATCCACCTCCAACCGTAACTTTGAAGGAAGACAAGGGCCAAACAGCCGCACCTTCCTGGCCAGCCCGTTGACAGCGGCCGCAAGCGCTATTACGGGGAAAGTGACGGATATAAGAAGCTTCTTTAACGAGGAAGAATTAGTCTGAATCAGAATTTGCAGAATTTTAGAATTAGCAGAATAAATCAGTATTGATTAATGATATTCTAATTGTGCAAAGAGATGAGCTTACATATAAAATAATTGGTTGCGCTATGAAAGTGCATAACACTCTTGGTAACGGCTTTCAGGAAGTAATTTACCAAAGATGTTTAGCAATTGAATTAGCAAAATTGGATATCAAATTTGTACGTGAAGAAGAACACACTATATTTTACGAGGGAATAAACGTTGGATCAAGAAGGGCTGATTTTATAGTAGAGGGAAAAGTATCCGTTGAATTAAAAGCGATAATTAATTTAGAAGATGTCCATTTAGCACAGGCAAAAAACTACACGGTAGCTTATGATTTCCCTATCGGGTTACTCATAAATTTCGGTAGTCAAAGCTTACAATATAAATTAATCTTCAATCCAAAATACAACATAAAACTTAATTGACATTAACAGCCAGAATTTAATAATAGGCAGGGATTTTGTGAACATAGACAAGCATTCTGTAAATTCTTAAATTCTGTAAATTCTGATTCAGATGGCAACCAAAATATTCAAACATATACAAACCAGCGTGGTGCCTTTGCCTATCGAAAATATCGATACGGATCAAATTATCCCAGCAAGGTTTTTGAAGGCCACTACCCGCGATGGTTTTGGCAATAACCTGTTCCGCGATTGGCGTTTTGATGGCGATGATAACCCTAAACAGGATTTCGTGCTTAACAACCCTAACTATAGCGGCAAGATCCTGGTTGCGGGTAAAAACTTCGGTTGCGGCAGTAGTCGCGAGCACGCCGCCTGGGCCATTGCCGATTATGGCTTTGATGCCGTGGTAAGCAGCTTTTTTGCGGATATTTTTAAAGGCAACGCTCTTAACAATGGCTTGCTACCCGTACAGGTAAGTGAAGACTTTTTAAAGAAGATCTTCGACGCGGTTTATGCCGACGAGCATGCTGCCGTTGAAATCGACCTTGAAAACCAATTCATCCGCCTGGTAGCAACCGGCGAGCAGGAAAGCTTTGAGGTTAACCCCTACAAAAAAGCCTGCATGACCAACGGTTATGACGATATTGATTACATCCTGAGCAAAAAGGAAACGATAGCCGAATTTGAATCGAAGAGATAGGTAAAAACTGAAAGGTCAAAGGCGAAAGGCCTAAAAAAAGGTAAAAGCTGAAAGGTCAAAGGCGAAAGGTCAAAAATGACTTAATGACCAAATGACAGCGAAGCGAAATGACGATTACCTGCCTGCAACGACCAATGAACTAATGAACCAGTGAACCAATGAACAAAGTAATCCAAAGGGAAGGCAAAGGCACAGCGAAGTTGTTTGACGAACGTAGTTTGGCAAATGATTACGCAACCCTGGCTTCTGCGCTTAAACCTGGTTTACGGGTTTTGGATGTTGGTTGTGGTACGGGTGCGATATCGAAAGATATTGCGGCCCTGGTTGGTGATACCGGTTATGTTACGGGCATCGATAATACGGAGTTTTTTATACAGAGCGGCAAGGAAACTTATGCTGATGTTAAAAACCTTGATCTGATCTATACAGATCTGTTCGCTTACGAGCCGGAAGAAAAGTTCGACCTGATTGTGGCGGCACGGGTTTTACAGTGGTTAAATAACCCGGTTGAGGCATTACAAAAAATGTACTCGCTTTTAAAACCGGGTGGTACCGTATCTATATTAGATTATAACCACGAAGCATTAGAATGGCATCCACAACCGCCGCCAAGCATGCTGAGGTTTTACGCTACTTTTTTAAGATGGCGCGGCGATGCCGGCATGAACAATCACATAGCCGAAGATTTGCCAGGCTATTTTGAAGAGGCCGGTTTTACCAACATAGTTGAGTTTAATGCCGACGAGGTATACCAAAAAGGCGAATCGAACTTTATTAACAAAGCTGGTATCTGGGCCAAAGTGGCGCAGTCAAAGCAAATGGTGGAGGAAGGTTATATTGACGATGAACTTCGCCTGCTGGCTATCGACGAGTATACCGACTGGGTAACTACCGATGCCGAGCGCATGACGATGAAACTAAAAGAAATACGCGGAACAAAACCGCAAAACATCTAACTATAAAAACATAAAAACATTCCCCCTTTAGGGGGTTAGGGGGCTTATGAAAAAACACATTTTAGTAATACCCGGCGACGGGATAGGCCCCGAGGTTACTACCTGGGGTAAAGCGGTTTTAGAAAAAATTGGTCAGGATTTTGGCCATGAGTTTACATTTGATGAGGCCCTGATGGGTCACGCCGGTATTGAGGCAACGGGTAACCCGTTGCCCGATGAAACTTTGGCGAAAGCCAAAGCCAGCGACGCCATTTTATTTGGCGCTATCGGCCACATTAAATATGACAATGATCCATCTGCAAAGGTTCGTCCGGAGCAGGGATTGTTAAAGATCCGTAAAGAACTGGGCCTGTATGCCAACCTCCGCCCCATCATGTTATTTGATGAACTGCTGGATGCATCAAGCTTAAAGCCCGAAATACTGAAAGGCACCGATATCCTGTTTTTCCGCGAGTTGACAGGCGATGTATACTTTGGCGAGAAAAAACGCAGTGAAGACCGCAATACTGCGTCCGACCTGATGATCTACTCCCGTTATGAAGTGGAACGCATCGCCATAAAAGCTTACGAAGCGGCCATGGTGCGTGGTAAAAAATTATGCTCGGTAGATAAAGCCAACGTGTTGGAGGCTTCTCGCCTGTGGCGCGAGGTGGTACAGGAGATAGCCAAAAACTATCCTGAGGTTGAAACCGAGCACATGTTTATTGATAACGCGGCTATGCAGCTGGTTAAAAACCCTAAAAAGTTTGATGTGGTATTAACCGCCAACCTTTTTGGTGATATCCTTACCGACGAAGCATCGCAGATTGCAGGTTCAATGGGTATGTTGGCATCGGCATCCGTAGGTGACGGTACCGGCTTTTTTGAGCCTATCCACGGTTCGGCTCATGATATTGCCGGGCAGGATAAAGCCAATCCGCTGGCCTCTATCCTATCGGTGGCACTGATGCTGGAGATCAGCTTCGGTCTTAAAGACGAAGCCAAACTAATCACCGACGCTATCGACAAAGCACTGAAACAAGGCTACCGCACCGGAGATATCGCCGACGCGAACACCGACAAAGCCAAAATTTTAGGCACCAAAGCAATGGGCCAAAAAGTATTAGAATACCTATAGGCAAAGCCCCCCAGCCCCCTAAAGGGTGAGCAGGAAATTAACACGTCATCAATCTGAAGTCA
This sequence comes from Mucilaginibacter flavus, assembly GCF_030409315.1. Classification (GTDB taxonomy): domain Bacteria; phylum Bacteroidota; class Bacteroidia; order Sphingobacteriales; family Sphingobacteriaceae; genus Mucilaginibacter; species Mucilaginibacter flavus. The sequence goes on from NZ_JAUFPS010000005.1 coordinate 105,761, forward strand.
AACTAATGACTAATGACCAATGACACAATGACTAAAATAATGAAGTGGAACGCTGATTTATACGACCAAAAGCACGCCTTTGTATTCAAGTTTGGCGAAGACGTGCTCGATTTGCTGGATGTTAAACCCGGCGAGCATATCCTGGATATTGGTTGCGGCACAGGCCATTTAACCAAACAAATTCAGGATAAAGGTGCCATTGTTAAAGGTACCGACTATTCGCCGGATATGATTGCCCAGGCAAAGGCCCTGTTTCCCGATGTTGATTTCGCGGTAGAGAACGCTGCCGATTTTTATACTGAACAAAAATACGACGCCGTATTCAGTAACGCTGCCCTGCATTGGGTTTTGGATGCCAACGGTGCTATAAAAAGTGTATACAACGCGTTGAAACACGGCGGCCGTTTTGTAGCCGAAATGGGCGGCAAAGGCAACGTGGAGAAATTAACCCAGGCTGTAAGGCTGGTATTGATTAACCACGGTTACGTAAACCAGGCCGATGTTAAAGTATGGTTCTTCCCCTCAACGGCAGAGTATGCTAAGTTGCTGGAAGACCACGGCTTCAGGGTAACCTTCACCTCGCACTTTGATCGCAAAACACCACTACAGGATGGCGACGAAGGCGTAGCCAAATGGATCAGGATGTTTGGTGCCCAGTTTTTGCAGGATATCCCCGAAGACGAAAAAGAACAAATATTAAAAGAAATAACCCACAAGCTTGAACCCTACTACAACGAAGGCGGCCAATGGTACGCCGATTACAAAAGGCTAAGGTTTGTGGCGGTGAAAGAATAGCTTGCTTAGTAGTAAGTATCAAGTAGTAAGTAGTAAGATTTTTTTTGCCGCTTCACAATTTGATGCCTACGCTAAATCAACGATAAAAAGTAGTAAGTATCAAGTAGTAAGTAATAAGATTTTCTTCGCCGCTTCACAATTTGATGCCTACGCTAAATCAACAATAAAAAGTAAGCCGTCAGTCGGTATTTTTTAAAAACGTTTTGATTGACGATATTTATAGATTAATAACAAATTGAAGTAGCAACACATCGCGTGGCAGAAGCAAATCTTACTACTTGATACTTACTACTTACTACTAAAAAAGAAAAATATGTTACACGATCCCAACCGCGTTTATGTTTTTGATACCACGCTTCGCGATGGCGAGCAGGTACCAGGGTGCCAGTTAACCACCCCCGAAAAGATTGAGATAGCTAAAGAACTGGAACTACTGGGCGTGGATATTATTGAGGCCGGTTTCCCGGTTTCAAGTCCGGGAGATTTTCAGAGTGTTGTCGAGATATCTAAAGCCGTTACCAACCCTACCGTTTGCGCGCTTACCCGTGCCAACAAAGGCGATATTGATGCCGCTGTAGAATCACTAAAATATGCCAAACATCCGCGTATCCATACCGGAATTGGCTCATCAGATATGCACATTAAACACAAGTTCAACAGCACCCGCGAGGAAATTCTGGAGCGTGCCGTTGAAGCTGTAAAGTATGCCAAAAAATCTGTTGAAGATATTGAGTTTTATGCCGAGGATGCCGGCCGAGCCGATGTAGTTTACCTGGCGCAAATGGTTGAGGCCGTTATTGCCGCCGGTGCCACCGTGGTTAACATCCCCGATACCAATGGCTACTGCCTGCCAGATCAGTACGGTGCCAAGATCAAATTCCTGAAAGAGAACGTTAAAAACATTGATAAGGCCATCATATCCGTACATTGCCATAACGATTTAGGTTTGGCCACCGCCAACTCTATTGCCGGTTTACAAAACGGTGCCCGCCAGATAGAAGGCACCATTAACGGCATTGGCGAACGCGCGGGTAATACCTCTATTGAAGAAGTAGTGATGATCCTAAAAACGCACCAGGTTTTGGGCTTAAATACCCAGATAGACTCTAAACGTTTTTATGAGTTAAGCCAGATGATCCGCACGCAAATGCGCATGCCGGTACAGCCAAACAAGGCTATTGTAGGCAGCAACGCTTTTGCGCATAGCTCGGGCATTCACCAGGATGGTTTCCTGAAAATGCGCGAGAATTACGAGATCATTCGCCCTGAAGATGTAGGCTTCCCGAGCGCCACAATAGTGCTAACCGCGCGCAGCGGCAGGCATGCTCTGAAGTTCCATTTGGAACGCCTTGGCTTTACATTGGATAAAGATGAATTAGCCGCTGTTTACAATAAGTTTTTAACGCTTGCCGATGTCAAGCTTGATATAAATGACGAAGACCTGCAAGGCTTAATGGCCCACAGGCTGGTAAAAAATTAATAATGGAAACTGAAACTGCTAACCTGCTCGATTTTGATTCGGCTTACGAACGATTGAAGGAGGTTGTAAAACGCACTCCGCTGGAGTATAACGCCGGTCTATCGGCTAAATACGAGTGCGAAATATATTTGAAGCGTGAGGATCTGCAAATAGTACGGTCGTACAAATTGCGTGGTGCTTACAACATGATCAGTCAGCTTAGCCAGGATGAGTTGAGCCGCGGCGTGGTTTGCGCCAGCGCGGGTAACCACGCCCAGGGCGTGGCCTTTAGCTGCAGCCGCCTGGGTGCCAAAGGCGTAATTTTTATGCCCGAGATTACCCCCAAGCAAAAAGTTACCCAAACCGAAATGCATGGTAAGGGCAATATTGAAATTGTACTCACCGGCGATACGTTTGACGATTGCCTGCGCGAAGCCCTTATTTATACCGAGGCGCATGGTATGACGTTTATCCCCCCTTTTGATAACTACCGTATTATTGAAGGCCAGGGTACCGTAGGTGTGGAGATATTGCAGAATTTGCCCGGCATCGAAGCCATCATTATGCCTATCGGCGGCGGCGGACTGGCGGCCGGCACCGGGAGTTACCTTAAACAACACGCACCAGGCATTTACCTGGCCGGTGTTGAACCCGAAGGTGCCCCATCAATGCTGGAAGCCTTTGAAAACGGCGGACCGGTTACCCTGAAAGAAATTAACCGTTTTGTAGATGGCGCCGCTGTTAAATGCGTAGGCAAGCTTACCTACAACCTGTGCCGCGAGGTATTAGACGATATGCTGCTTGTACCCGAAGGCAAAGTGTGTACCACCATATTGAAACTATACAACGAAGACGCCATTGTGGTTGAACCCGCCGGTGCCCTCTCTGTAGCAGTACTGGATGCCTGTAAAGATAAAATTAAAGGCAAAAAGGTAGTTTGCGTAATCAGCGGTGGTAATAATGATATTGCCCGCATGCAGGAGATCAAGGAGAAATCCCTTTTGTATGAAGGCCTGAAGCATTACTTTATTGTACGCTTTCCGCAGCGCCCGGGAGCGTTGAAACTCTTTGTGAACAACGTATTAGGCCCCGGCGACGATATCACCCGCTTCGAGTTCATCAAAAAAACCGAAAAAGAAAACGGCCCGGCCCTGGTAGGCATCGAACTCAAAAACGCCGCCGACTACCCCGCATTGTTAAACCGCATGGAAGCCCATCGCTTCAGCGTAATTGAGCTGAATAAGGATCAAACCTTGTTTGAGTATTTGGTTTAGTTGGGGGGTGAAAGGATAAAGGTAAAAGGCGAAAGGTAGAAGCCCCTATTTAACTCGCCCACCCGTCATTGCGAGGAACGAAGCAATCTCCAAACTGTACAGAGCTGCTTTACAGATCAAAAGGTTACCTCAAAACACCAAACATAACAAAGCCTCCCGGAGATAAAACTTAGGGGGGCTTTTGTGTTTTACTCTCCTATTTTCAGTACAGGCAAATCAGGATTAAGCCTTATAAAGGTAATTTTTTCGGGAATAATTTAAAATCTGTAAGCCTATCTAAGGACATTATACGCCAATCGTAAGTTCGTCATTTCCTTTTGCCACTACACAAAACTTACACTAATAAAGTGATTTCACTAAATCATCGTGATTTGCATACGCGGTACACGCGACACGCTTTCACTAACTTCAGTAAATTTTGGTGAATGGTGAAAAAAATATAGCTCGGCTAATTTCTTCTTTTCGTGCAAGTATTAAGAGGTAGTGGTATAAAAGCCTACTTATGACTGTTGTTAGCTAACGGTAACTTCAATTATTAAATGCTTCGCCGGAATTACGATTCAATTAAAAGTATTAAATAATTTGACACAACGCACTTTCTACTTTTAATTCAAAAAAACATTCTACGCAGATAGGTTGCGTAGAACATTTTCTTCTTTGTATTAATTATATTGATCGTTCTGTCAGCGAGAGGTTGTAAAAACTCAACAAACGAAATTCTCAGACCTTGCAATGAGAGCAATAACAACAAAAATAAACGATGAATAAGAAAAGTAACGAAAAATGAGAGACAAGAAAATGGTTAAAACTTTGCAAAGTCAAGATCAAATAGATGGCTATTGGCATGACTGTGATTTTGTGACCGGCGCGTGTGATGCTTATGAAAATGCCAGTAAGCACTTAGCCATTAGTGAATTGCTTGCGAAACAAGAAAATTATGGTTTTAGCGTTTCGCACTTAGTTTTAGGTATAGAAGAGTTGATTAAAGCTCTGATACTAATGTTTCTCAATTCAGATCGACATTTTATAAGTCATCCCCATAAGGAAAAACTTTTTGCAAATCATGGTTTCAAGCACATTAATGTCAAAAAGTTTTTATCTGCTTTAACTAAAGAAAGTATGGATGACTATGACAGTAATTGGTTTGACTACTATTTTAATGGCAACCCTAACAATACATTCCAACAAAAAGCTTACACAATCAGTAAGTTGTTCAATCTCGGGCAGATCAATGAACAGCAAATCGATCAAATTATACAGCTACTGGATGATGCAAATAATTTGAAAAACAAGGGCTTCTATGTCGATTATGATGGAGGATGGTTAAGACCAGAAGACGTTGGTTTGGCAACATTTGACAACTATTCAAATATCGGTAATACTTTGATGCGTTTCGTTAAACCACTTTTCACCACACCGTTGCTCGACAATGATGAATTAATTGAGTTTATTTATGGAAAATAAAACTTGATTTCACGACCAATCTCCTTTGTTGACTCATGTTAGAAATTTGCCGCGTACCAATGTCCCCTACATCGGTACAAAATAAGGGAGCTACGGATGAATTGGTTGCAAAAGAAATTTAAACTGGCGTTGATTCAACAATTGTAGTGTCAAAAAAACTGCAATAATAGCATAGAGGTCATATATAACTAAATTATTAGTGATGCAGAAACCAATTTTTTCCCGAAATGAGGATATTGAAAAAATCGCCTTTTTAAATTGGCGTATACACGCTGATGATGCCATCCGGAATATGATAAATATAGCAGATGGTTATTTGAAGTCAGCCATCAGACAAGCCAGACTATGTTTAATTTATAACGACAACAAAACTGCGGATATCCTGATCTTTCCCATTTTGGCTAATGCCAACCATGGAATTGAACTTTACTTAAAAGCATTGACTTGGATGCTGAATATAATTATGCAAAATGAAAAACGAATAGAAGGCAGTCATAATATTAAACAAATTTACCATACGGTTCGTTCAAAAATCAAAAGCTATAAAGGCAAAATTACGCCAACGGAATTCGCCGAAGCAACAGCAGAGCTGGAAGATTATATCAATGAGTTATTTGATATAACCGAGGCGACCGAACAAAAAGATAAAATGGATTTTTCAAGGTACCCTTTTGATACAAAGTATGATAATCATTTTTATGTAGACAAAATTGGCAATGTAGAAATTGATTTAGAAAATTTTGTGAGAAGGTTCGAATTAATCGCCGAGCGTTTGGATAATATTTGTGATTTCATATATAACAATGAAATGGAAGATCTCGAAACTGAAGATGAATAATAACTCTACTTGCGCAAGTCTTGTGTGTTGGCCAAAGAGCGATGGCGGACTTGTGACTTACTAACGCAAATCCTGTGTTAGGGTAATTTTTTTACTGCCCTACGGGTGCTCCTTTTTTTGAGCGCCGAATTGTCTTTTATCTCATAGCAAAGTAGTATCAGTAAAAATACAGTGCTGTCTATGGCAAGGGAAGCGAAGATCCAGAATAACCTATCGCCATTGTGTTGAGCAAAGGGTTTATATACCGGCAACAATAGCAATGGCTCGCCATCGGGCACATCATTGCGGGAATGCACAGCGGCCTGGTAGTATTCAAAGTCGTTATTGCGGGGTGCTAACCTATCCATGTAAACCAGGCTATCCAGTGGTTCGCGTTTAAAGTCGGCTTCGCATTTGGCAACAAACACCCTAAAGTTCAGGTCTTTTTCCGTACGCGATAAACTGTTGCTAATAGTTTTGCTATACTTTAGGCACAACCATGCCGCAGGCCATATTTTTTGTGGCTCAGGGTCCTTTTTTAATTTGTACGCTATTGTTACTACAGCCAGCGCACCGTATTTACCTGTATCGCCATATCGGGGCATCACCCGGGTAGGATTAATATAGCGCATAAACCTGATAGAATCTGCCGGAAGTTTGGCAAGCCTTTGCATGGTGGCCATTTTATTATCAATAAGTACCAACGTTTTGGGATTTGCCGCTTTGCGCATCGCTGCTATGAGGTTGGTATCGGGAAAAAGCCGATTAAATAAGGGTACAGCCAGGTAAGCGGTCATATCAAAATTGGTATTGTGTTTACCCGTTACTGTAAATATCACCTTGACATGCAGGGCTTTTTTCGCGCTGTAAAATTGCTTAACGGTGTAATATTTGGTAAGCGGCAGCGTAGTTATTTGGCTTATGCTATCGAGGTGAGTAATTCGGCCAGTAGCCGTTTCTACATAATATTGTGCAATACAGGTTGGTATGGCCCAGGCAAGGCCGGTTATATAAATAAAAAATACCATTGGACTTTTAACACTGCTGTATTTAAGCAGCTTTAATCGCGGGCGAAGCCAAATAATTAATATGATAAAAACCGGAATGCAGGCGCAAGCATAATTTATGGTCAACTCCGAAAGATTTATAAGGCGGAATTGGATAACCAGTAGCCAATGCAAAAAGCTATAAACAGCCAGCCAGGCAGCACCCATGTATAAAAAGGGCCAAAAAATAAGTTTAAGCTTGGCTTTAAATTGTTCCATTTTAGTATTGATATGGTTTGGTAATAAAGCCCCTTCAAATTTAAGTTTCCACTAATGCGAGGCATGATTTAATTAGCCAATCTATAAAAAATTGGGCAAAAAACCCTTCGCTCTCCTTGGCGCAAGTCTTGTGTGTTGGCCAAAGAGCGATGGCGGACTTGTGACTTCACAACTTCCCTTCCCACAACCCATACTCAAGACTAAGAAAAGTATGTTAACCATAATAAAAATAAATAATTGATTATCAATAATTTAACTTTTAACATTTCAAATTATGTTAAGTTATGTTAACCCTTAATTGACATTTGTTCGCACAAATTTATAAAGGAATCAGCTTCAATATCCCTATCTTCGTGCATACCTAAAAGCATGCCCCCACGCCAAACCATTTCTTTTTTTGATAGGCTGAGTAAACAAGTGATCAGCATACAGGTTGCCGAATCGGTACAGTTGCCGCAGGGTGCCGGGTATTTTAATATTGCTACCAACCAGGTATTATTGAGCCGGGAACTGTTTGGCGAATGGGAAACATTAACCGATCATTTAGAAAAGCAGATTGAGTTTATATTGAGCTTACAAAAAGTAGAGCGTTAAGTGTACCGTTTTCCCTCCACAACTCCTATATTAGGATAACAAAACCTGCTAAACACAATGACTGTAACAGAGATCCTTGCAAAACTGGAGAGCCTTTCCGATATAAAGGTACGTGCAATGAATATAAAACGCAGCGGGCCTGAAAATCAGTTCGGGGTAAAAATGGGCGATATCCGCAACGTAGCAAAAAAGATAAAACCCGATAATGAGCTGGCTAAAGCCCTGTGGGCAACCAACAACGTGGAAGCCCGTTTTGTGGCTACGTTGATTATGGTTCCGAAAGATCTATCCATCCCCGAAATTGAGGACCTGGTTAAAACCGAACGTTATGCTTATGTGATAGACTGGTTGTACTCTTACGTTATTAAAGAATATCCTGATAAAGAAAAACTGCGCCTGCAATGGCTACATGCCGACGATGTAATGGAAGCCCGCCTTAGCTGGAGCCTTACCAGTGGCCGTATAGCCCACAATCCTCAGGGCATTGATATCCAGGCAGTTTTGGATCGCATAGAAACCGAGATGCCCACCGCCCCACCCGACGTGCAGTGGACGATGAACTCTACGCTGGCCAATATCGGTATATATCATTCCACCTACCGGCAGCGCGCGCTTGACATTGGCGAACGCCTGGGCATATACCGCGATTATCCTGTATCAAAAGGGTGTACCTCGCCCTTCGCCCCTATCTGGATCAACGCGATTGTAAACCGGCAGGGCTAAGGTTAAGAAATCCGCTTATCGGGAGCAGTCAACAAGTATGCTGTAGATTATTATTACAAATAAAAAGCCGCCCATTATATGAGCGGCTTTTCTATTATATATATGCCTGTAAAACCCCGGACTAAGAGATTTATTTTGAAAATGGATATTCGGTAGCGCCTATATCAAAAGCCTTACCCGAAGGGCGGCTTACGTTATAATAATCGACGTTAATACCGTACAATAAACCGTTGGCTCCTTTATCAATCAGCGGCGATGAGGGCAGCAAATGAAAATCGCCCGCGGTGTAGTTTACAAATTTGCAAACAGCTACGTTGTTACCTACATAATTATTTACGGCTGTGAGTTTAACACTGTTGCTTTTCCTAATAATCGGACTTAATGATGCCGATTGGATGATAACGTTATTAACAACCGTGTTCATCGGGATAGTTTCAGAATTTAATTTAATACCACCTAAAGCCGAAGCAACTATGGTATTATTAATAAATTGAAAATGAGGTCCGGGCGTATATCTCGAATCTGCAAAAATACCATAGCTTTTTGAATTTAGGATGTAGTTATTATATATCACGTTGTCGCCAAGTCCCAAAACAATGATTCCATTACCGGGCGCATTTTTTACACTATTGTTATAACAAAGCCCTCCCGTGCCCTCACCAATCTGTATCCCGTTATCCTGGTAAGCCGAAAACGGGCTCACACCTGGATTTTTAACCTCGTTAGCATAAATTGCGCACCCTTTGGTAGCACCGCCAACCTGGATTCCTTCACTACCGGTAGAATCGGTAATATTTTTGTAGATTTTAGCATTCACTACATCATGAGGTAAAACCGTGCCGCATGAGGTTGACACGCCATCCTCGTAAAAAGAATTTCCAATGTAAAGCCCCTCTCCTCCGGTTTTGTGTACATAATTGTCATGAATGATTACGTTGCGCATGGTAAAATGGCCACGCCAAGTTGCCGGATCGCACGATGGATCTGTTTTTGCCATAATGCCCGCAAAGCCGCTGTTATGCACCTCAACATTTGAGATCTCAAAATCTGAGCTCAAATCGTCCATTGTTACTCCAATATTGCCACCATTCATTTCAAAGCCGTACTTAATGGTTGAAACGCCATTGCCCAATACTTTAAAATAGACACTATTTTGCGTTTTAAAAGCGTATGAGGCACTGGTAGATGTACTAAAAGTTACTTTGCCTCCCTTGTTTACAATGATGATAGGAGCCGCGGCAGTACCCTTAAGGTTTTTAAATAGCAGAGCTCCCCTTTTACCGGCAGGCACATAAATGGTAGTTCCGGGAGCAATGTTGCTTCCGTCAACCATCCAATCGGTAGTTTTTACGGTATAAGTACCGGTTCCAATAACCTGGGTTGCCAGGCTTGCTGTTTCGGCATCTAATGCAGGCGCTTTTACTGCCGGAGCCTCAATTTTTGTTTTGGTACACATCGTAAATAACGATACAACCAACGCACCAGTTATAATAAGTAGCCGGTAACTTTTTCTATTCATATCCATCCGTTTAAAGTATCGTGTTGATGCAGATTGGGGGATAATCTACATATGTTCAACTTTCCTGTTTTCGCAGTGTCGGGTTCTTATACGCCATTTGAGGCCTTATTGTTGCCAGAAATAAGAATGAGTATATCCCGCTTGGCCTTTAATAAACATAATTAACTGATAATTAGATATCTATATTAAAATTTAGTTAACAACTATATCATTAAACTATAACCCCAATTATATAACTAACGATTATTTAACACATGATTAACAAGAAACATTAGTTTGGTGCCCTCCCGATACCAACAATTATTTAGTTGGCCGTCTGTGACACTTTTTGCAGACAGCAGCTCCGGTTTTGTTTTATGGATTACCGGTTTCATTAACGTTCTCCATAGACCGGAGTTGCCCAGTGAACTATTGAAACGGGGATGAAGGAAGGGTATAAAACGCGAAAAGCCCTCATCGATCTGATGAAGGCTTAAGCGATAAGATTTGGCACCGACCTACTCTCCCACGTTTTACCGCAGTACCATC
>NZ_JAUFPS010000050.1 GCF_030409315.1 Mucilaginibacter flavus
CCCCTCTTGAGAGCAGGGTTGTTGCATTCTAAATATAATAATGTAACTTGATGCAAAAAAAAGCGGATGGAGAAGAGTCTATTAGATTATTTATCGGAGTTACCAGATACAAGACGTAGGGCTGGTCAGCGTCATGACCAAACTTTCATTTTGTTGCTTGTATTGATGAGCACAATGAGTGGTTATCATGGCTATCGTTCAATAGGTGATTTTATAAAGCGAAATGAAGGAGATCTTTTAACCTGTTTTCAACCTAATAAGGCTCGTCTTCCAAGTTTTTATACCATAAGACGTGTTATACAGGATCTGGACTTTAACAGCTTGAATGAAAGCTTTTATAAATGGGCCAGTCAGCATGTCGATCTGTCTAAAAATGAATGGTTACACATAGACGGCAAGGCAATGAAAGGAACAATGAGCGATTATTCACTTGATAAGCAACGGTTTGTAAGCCTGGTGAGTTTATATAGCAGCAGGCAAAATCGAGTTGTTGCCCATGGCTTGGTTGACAACTCAAAACAAAGTGAGATACCTGTAGTTCAGCAACTTATTTCCAGCTTAGGACTACAGGGTGTAACGTTTACTCTTGACGCATTGCATTGTCAAAAAAAACAGTAGAAGTTATTATTGGCACAGAAAACAATTACATAATAGGTGTGAAAAAGAACCAGAAGAACCTTTACAAAAAGATCGAGGCCATTACCTCAGAAGAGGCAATGGCCTGTAGCAAGTTTGTAGAATTGTTAAAAAACAGAGGGCGAACAGAACGTAGAACAGTTTGGGTGTGTCCGGTAACAGACGAGATCAGTAATACCTGGGCCGGGGTTAGGCAACTGATCAAAGTGCATCGCTGGGTAAAAGAAAAAGGGCGCATCCGCGAAGAATACGCCTTTTTCATTAGTAGCTTGATTGGCAATGCGCAAACGTTCTGCTATGGCATTAAAAGCCACTGGGGCATAGAAAATAGTCTTCATTGGGTAAAGGATGTGTCATTTAACGAAGACTCTTCACGGATTAGAACATCAAATGCGCCTGAAAACACCTCGGTGTTTAGAAACATAGTTATTAATGTATTTAGGATAAATGATTATCCAAATCTTGCACAAGCACAAAGGCTTGTTTGTAATGATATTAACAAATTGAAACAACTATTAAATTAGAATGCAACAGCCCTGCTCT
>NZ_JAUFPS010000051.1 GCF_030409315.1 Mucilaginibacter flavus
CCTCGTATTATAGGTCTACGACATATCCAAATTTTATTTAAAAGAATCATTTTTTATGCGATTCTTCTATAGTTCTCCACATACATTTCCCCCCTTTTAACTAAAGAGAACATCCTAAGGATTAACTTGAATTTTATATTATTCAGCACCAAAGAATACGCTTTTGTTTTAAGTAGCCGTTCCGCATATGCATGAATTTCAGGATCGTGGATCATCGCCGTTTTAGCGGCTTGATTAAGTTCCTGCTTGAGTTCCTTATTAGCCATATGGCTTACCCGGTTTTTTCCCTTAATACTCGTTCCTGACTTGTGTTCAAATGGGATTACTCCTGCAAATACGGCATATTGCCTGGCGTTTTCAAAGCTTGTAAAGTTCTCTGTATAAGCCAACGTCATCCAGGCATTTATCGGTCCTATTCCTTTGATGCTGGTTAATATTCTATAGTTTTGATGCATCAATATATCAGCCTTGATAAGAGCCATTATCTCAGCTTCTATTTCCTGAATATATTGCTCATCCTGTTTTATCTTCCTGGTTCCTATCCGAACTACGGTATCTTTTTTGCTTACCTCATACATATACTCCCGCTCTTTGACAGTAGCAGTAAGCCCGGCTTTCTCTCTGACTAATCTTTTCCTGAAGGAAAGCAATTGTTTGAGTTTTAATATATTATCATTCAATGGCTTAGATAACTCCAGCCTCTTGATCTTTTCTTCTCCATATTGCCCGATCCTGAATGAATCTACCTTATCGTTCTTTCCGCGGGTCATACCCATGGAGCGTTTGATTTCTAAGCCTGAGATTCTGCAAAAGTCAATCTGATGAGCTGTGCAAAACTGCAGAAACCGATACTCATAACCTCCGGTATATTCCAGGATGATCAGACTCGCACTAAGATCAATCTCATGGCTTTTACACCACTTTTTTAATACATTAAAACCTTTGCTACTGTTTTCAATTTGAATGTGCTGAAGGCGGTCAGCGCAACCGATGTCGAGAGTTCGCTTTGAAACATCAACCCCAAGAATAACATTGTAAGCTTTCATACGTTTATCTTTTAATTAACATTAAAAGATTGCCTTTTGCCAATAACCTTTGATGGGACAAAGAGAGTATTATAGCTGGGCCTTGGGCAATCATAAAAGGCAGGGAACTAATACGAGGCTAAGTTCTTTCAACTAAGCAATGACGTAAGTTCACCCTGCCTTTTACAATAACGTTTTCCACAAGTTTTTTAGTTCTTAACACCCCCTGCACCCCCGGTATAACAATAACAATCTTTTGTTTTATGTTTCTTTTGTTAGACCAAAGGCAATGACG
>NZ_JAUFPS010000052.1 GCF_030409315.1 Mucilaginibacter flavus
TTTTTAATTTATCATATAGATAAAAAACGTTGTCATTTCCTTTAGATTGGCATCAACAGAATAATAAGGGTTATTATTATTGTTGAAGCTTTCTTTTTGCTTCTTTTTCTTTGTTAATAACCTCGAATTTTGTGGATAAAGTTAACAGCGGTAAAGGCGCATTATTGTCATTTCCAGGCTTAAAGGCCTATCGTTCGATTTACTCCTTTACCGCTTGTTTTAAACTAAGGCATCAAATAGAAATTAGAGTTTACGAGGCTCATTAGTAAGGAATTGATGGTGTTTAAAACATGTTAACTGTTTACTAACATAAACAGGGTAAAGATATGGAATTTGAATTTTTCATTGGCATCGATGTGTCCAAAAATGAATTGGACTTCGCCATCCAACAAGGCAACCGTTTTTTATTTCACAGGGAAATTGCTAACGGCCAAGCAGCAATAAATGCTTTTATCAAGGAACTGGAAAAGTTGCCGGGGTTCAGCTTAAGCAAAGCGATTTTCTGTATGGAGCATACCGGCATTTATAACAACCATGCTTTAACTTGTTTACATAAAAAGAAAGCTCATATTTGTTTGGAAGCAGCCACCCAGATCAAGAACTCATTGGGTAATATCCGTGGCAAGAATGACAAGGTAGATGCCATCCGCATTGCCGGGTATGCTTATAAAGAGCGGGACTTACTACGCTTATGGATGCCTAAGCGTGAGGTTGTACAGCAGCTTGCCCACCTTGCAGCTACCAGGTTACGGTTGATAACTGTTAAAAAACAATTGAAGGTGCCGCTGAAAGAACATGAGTCTTTTAGTACTAATAAAACCAGCAAACAGAATTTACAAGCTTGCAGTCATTCTTTAAAAGCTATTGAAAGCGACATAGCCAAGGCTGATAAGGCTATTGAACAACTTATCGCAGCTGATGAAGAATTAACCCGGATATTCAAACTGACAACCTCTGTAAGCGGCGTTGGTAAAGTAACCGCCGTACAGGTTATTGTTACTACCAACGAATTCAGGGATATTAACGATCCTAAAAAGTTTGCTTGCTACTCAGGCGTGGCCCCTTTTACAGACGACTCTGGCAAGGTTGTTAAAAAGGCCAGGGTATCGCATATGGCTAATAAAAAAATCAAAACGCTATTGCACCTTGCAGCCATAGTCGCAATACAGTATAATGATGACCTAAAGCTGTTTTACGAACGTAAAGTATTGCAGGAAAAAAAGAATAAAATGAGTGTTATTAATGCTGTTAGGAATAAACTTATTCTGCGGATATTCGCCTGCGTTAATCAAAACAGGGCTTACGAAAAAAAGTATCAGAAAACACTTGCTTAGATCATAGAAATCGAACGAACCAGGGTGGGATTGC
>NZ_JAUFPS010000053.1 GCF_030409315.1 Mucilaginibacter flavus
CCTTGAGTGTTCGAAACCTTGAATAAAAATCAATCATCGGAATACTATATCCGGATTACCTCCGCATGCTTTAACAATGATTATTGTTAATAGTTCTTCCAACTCCATTTTGACCCTTCTTTTAGCTGTTTTGTATCCTACATTATTATACTTTTTATAGATATGGATCAGCATAGCCAGAATAAGGGTCATATAAAGGATTATTTTGATCCCATTTAGGTTAGTCGACAGGAAGTGACTGAAGTTAAGTTCCTGTTTAATAAATCTGAAAAACACTTCGATATCCCATCGCTGTTTATAGATCGTAATAATATCCTTTACGGGAATAAGTTCTTTATCAGCATCTTGCTTCATGTTGGTAACAAAGAGAATCAGTTTGTCTTCTTCATCTTTAGTTGTTATTAAACGAAATGGGACATCTACTCTTTTATTCTTACTGCCATAAAGATATACCCACTCATCTTTTAGTATGGTCAGATTACCTACCTTTCGGTTTACAGGAAGTAATAACTCTTCTATAACTTTAGATCTGCTATTTGTTCTTACCCTGGTAACAAATCGTAATTTCTTTTCATCCAAATCGACATATGCCCCCCGGTTCTGTACACCCCGGTCAAATACAAATACATTATCATTGTGCGTATCAACAAGTGCGAGAATTGTCTTTGGAATAGTCTTATCTTCACTTAGTTCTGCCTGTTCAGTAAAGACTTTTACACTGCTTGGCAATAATCCATCAAGAGATATCGTATACTTAATCTGTTTCCTCCCATCTTTTTTTATTCCTGTGATCATTCCTTTTTCCAGCTTGCTGGCGGTTTCAGCCACCATCGTAGAATCTACCCGGGTGATATTATACTTTAATGTTTCTTTCGGCTTAAAATGTTCATGGAATAAGCCATATATCATCTTGTATGACTCTTCAAAAAAGTCCAGATTCATGGTCGCAAGCCGGTCAGAAATGGAATTGTAACGGGTAGTCTGGCCGGAATCAAGATTAAACAAAAGTTTAAACCGGCGGGAGTTGAAAGTATCTTCCAGGCTCCGTAAACTTGTGCGCTCGTTTTCTGCCAGACCATACAAAAGCAGATAAAACATACTTCTGCCGAACAAAACTTTAGCCTGATAATCAACACCTGTTTTGGCTGCTAAGGCACTAAGGGACTGATCGGGTATAAATGTCAGTAGTTGCTTAACGGTTACTTTATCGAGATTCTCGGTTGTCATTAATGCCCGAAGATACATTGATAAGCGTTAAAAGAGGTCACTGAAGCATATCTTAATAATCACATTATCAAAATCTTACCAACATAAAATGTGAACAAACACCGAAAATAAAAATAAAAATCCACTTATAAGGTTTCGAACACTCAAGG
>NZ_JAUFPS010000054.1 GCF_030409315.1 Mucilaginibacter flavus
AGAGAGATTCTGTGTTAATTATCAAATAATTTTTAATTTTGTTTTATTAAGGCGGCTTTATGCCAGCCTGTTTAGGGCAGTTCATCATTGATGGCTGCCCTAACCCTTTTATATGGTTTTCGTACTTTCAATGGATTGGTGTACATGGTTTTTGTCGTAAGGCTTATTCGTTGTCCATAATATATATATCAGCTCTAATAATCTTCGTTGTATCGCTACTGCTGCTTTCATTTTAATCCCATGCCTGGATATTAGCCTGGCATATATGACTTTAAAGCGATCATCTATCCTGATGGCTGTTAGGGCGGGCATATGCATAGCTTTTCTTAAGTGTCGGTTCCCTTTCTTTGAGATTTTGGGTTTCTTCTTTACGGATGTACCGGACTCTTTTTCTTCCACATCCAGCCCACTATAGCTGGTTAGCTGGCTTTTATTACCTATCAGGTCAAAGCCGTTGGTTTCTGCAAGAGCGATCACTACTGTAAGAGCTCCGACACCTGGTATGGTAGTTACATTGTTGATTTTTGCAAACAGCTCTTTGTCTTGTTTTATAATTGCCGCTATGTCCTCTTTGATCTCTCTTTCCTGCATGTTACACAGATCAATACGCGTATTAAGTCGCTTCAGGCTTTTTTCATTCGGAAAGGCCTCTGCCTGTTCTGCATGTAGCTGATTCTTACTTACCGTACGTTCGGCTATGATCTGATCACGTTCGCGGGTAAGCTGCTTTAAATCCCGGAAGATCTTCTTCGGCTGCTGCCATATTTCCTGCTTTCTTTCTAACCCGAATTTACAGATAGCCTGTGATGCTGTTTTATCTGTAACTGTTTTGGTATCAAGCGTACGCATGTAATTACTGACCTTGTTGGGTAGTACTATACTTACTTCAGCACCCTGTCCGGATAAATGGTAAGCTAACTTTTCATGATAAACTCCTGTGGCCTCCATTACATAACGGACCGGTACCTGTTTATCTGTATGCTTACTTACCCATGTTTCCAATGCTTTGAAGCCGGACGGTTTATTGGCAAATTGTTTGAATGCGTAAATACTTGTTTGTACTGCCTGATCCATGTTGCCAAGTGATACCACTAATTCATTCTGGGCTACGTCAATACCTACTACCTGTTTTAAAATGTTTGTCATCGTTTGCTTTAATATGAATAATATTAAAGTGAAAACCCTTCTTCGTCTTTTCTCCTGCTGGATATCCTGAATATACTGCTATGCAATATTCCTTACATTCTGTTCTAACTCAAAAGAGTAAAAAGAAATGAGGCAGTATCTCTCTCTCAACATACCATAATGGTTGTTTGGGTGACCGTCTGCTCTCATTCCTTCTCACTTTATAATGCAAATCTATTTGCTTATATTTTGACAACAAACATAGGAGGG
>NZ_JAUFPS010000055.1 GCF_030409315.1 Mucilaginibacter flavus
CTGTCTCGTCCTAAAAAAAGTTTACAGTTTTTAGATTAATCCTGTAATGAGTTTACAGGTTGATTTGTGTCCTGAATTAGCTTTACAATTTTACTGTTTTTATCATAATAGTTTTTCCATAATTTTTCTGTTTTTAGGTTGTTTTGATGAACAGTTTCCGGTGTTAGCATGCCGATACTAAAATGAGGCCTTTGATCATTATATAATGCAACGGCTGTTTCTAATTGCTTTTTGGCTTCTTTGATATTAACGACATGAAAGTATTTAAGATATTCATTTTTCAGGATGCCGTTTATTCTTTCGGCTATGGCATTTTCCAACGGATCACCATTTTCAGTCATACTGATCTGTATTTTATTATCCTGCAATAGCTTTACATAATCAGCAGCGCAATATTGTACACCCCGGTCTGAATGATGAATCAATTGCTCAAGGTTTCTTCCGGTAACACCTTTTAAAGCCATTTTCAATGCTTTTATAGTTTCTACACTTTCCAATGTTTCAGCAACATGATAACCTACTATTTTATGTGAATAGGCATCAGTAATAAAACTGATATAAGCATGTCGTGACCCGATTTTCCAGTAAGTAATATCGCTTACCCACAGTTCGTTTACATTGCTTAATTTCTTGTCCCTGATTAGGTTAGGCCATTTTCTTAACCAATGATTGGAAAAGGTTGTAACCGTATGCCTTCGTCTTCTTTTAATAAGCAAACCATTGTCAGCCAATAGGTTAAATAACGCGTCCCTTCCCATTTTGATCTGATGATCAAGCAGAAAAGGATGGAGTATTTCATATAATTTCCTGCCACCCATACACCGGTGATGTTTGCGAATTTGAGACACCTGTGCTAAAACCAGGCTTTCCGCCACACTAACGCATTCCTGATGCCAGAAATGCTGATAATAGGCTTGACGGGTGACACCAAGTAACCGACAGAGCCGGACCAAACTGATCCGGGTGTAACTGTCTTTCATCTCATGGATTACCTGGTAACTTACTTTTTTCGGATCGGGATATTAAGCTCTTTCTCGGCAATATCGATCATGCGCTTATAAGCTTCAGAACGAAGTTGTTCATCTTCTAACAATCGCTCTAATTCCTTTACGCGTTGTTCGAGCGTTTGATCGGATGAGGGTGTGCGCTTATTGGTCTTCTTTGACGCCAAATCAAGTTGGGTTTTGATATCCAAATATGGCACTTTCTGATGGATATCCACATAACCTAATTGCTTTAACCAGGTTTGAATAGCACTACGGTATTTAATGTTATACTTAGCTAATAAATGACTTTTGGGAACCCCTGTACGTAAATACTCATCACATACTTTTCGCTTAAATGGTTCATTAAAAACCTGTGAAGCTAAACGCTCCTTCCTTGTCTTTTGTCCTTTCATTTTTGTTTACTTAGTGTAAACCTATTTCAGGACAAGACA
>NZ_JAUFPS010000056.1 GCF_030409315.1 Mucilaginibacter flavus
GCTACTGTGTGTACACAAGTTGCGAAAAAGTTGGACTTTTGTTTGATGAACGAACCAATTAATTCCAACCCTGATTTTGAGGGAGTCTTTGGGGACAAGCGGATAGGAAAACGGGCAACAGAAGTTTTAAGAAAACTGACAACCGGACGTAGTAGTAGCTTGCGTGAAATTACAGAAGATGAAGCCGAGCAGCGTAGCTTTTACAGGCTATTTAATAACGAAAGTTTTAGTGAATCGGGGATAGTAAAAAGTATCACAGATCGTTGTAAGGATTTAAGTTCCGGGCGGCATTTATTATGTATACAGGATACCACTGAATTTAACTTTTCACCGAAACGAGGCCGAATAAAGCCAAAAAGTGGATTAGGAACTACTTCCAGGGAAGATATCCTGGGATTTATGTTACATAGTAGCTTGGTGGTTGATGCTGACAGAAGCCATGCTTTGGGGTATTCATCTATTAAAGTATGGGAAAGGCCGGCGGATACACCAAAGAAATTAGAGCGTGATTATCAGCATCTACCCATCAAGGAGAAAGAATCTTACAAATGGATAGAATCCGCTATTCAAAGTAAGAATTTATTGAAACAAGCAAATGCGATAACGATCGTTGCAGACAGAGAAAGTGATATTTATGATTTGTTTGGGGTCGTTGAAAAAGACAAAGTACACTTGCTTATCCGCTCCAATCATGACCGGCAGATTGAGGGAAAACTAAAGCTAAGTACTTGTCTGAACGGGTTGCCTGTAATGCATAATTACCCTTTGTCTGTGGTTGGCGATATTAGGAAAAATGCCCCTAAACGTATTGCTGAAATGGGGTTGAAGTGGACTAAGGTTGAGTTATTAAAGCCTGTTTCATGCAGAGATGAACAACTTCCCAAAAAACAGGAAGTATATGTAGTGGAAGCAATTGAACAAGGCAGAAAGAAAGGTATCCACTGGCGGATATTGACGACACATGAGGTAAATACGGCCGAACAGGCTTTGCAGATCATCTGTTGGTATAAGGAACGGTGGCATATTGAACAGATCCATCGCTTATTGAAATCGGATGGGTTTAAGATCGAAAGGTCACAATTAGAACAAGGGTGGGCTATTCGTAAACTAACTTTGCTGGCAATGATGGCAAGTCTTCGGATATTGCAGATGATGCTTGCTTACTTAGATGATAATGAACAATCTATAGACGAAGTATTTGATGAGCAAGAACAAAAATGCTTACAAATGATAGCCAAAAAGATGGACGGACCAACTGAAAAACTAAAGAACCATGCCAAAGTTAACACATTGAAATGGGCAACATGGATAATTGCACGAATGGGCGGTTGGAAAGGATATAGATCACAAAGAAAGCCAGGCCCCATTGTTTTACAAAAAGGCCTGGCTAAATTCTATAACGTATATGAAGGATGGTTAATGTTTCAAAACTTCAACTAAAAGATGTGTACACACAGTAGC
>NZ_JAUFPS010000057.1 GCF_030409315.1 Mucilaginibacter flavus
TGTCTCGTCCTGAAAAAAGTTTACGTTTTTTTTCTTTAATCCTGTTAGTTGTTTACAAATATAGATTAATCCCAAATACGCTTTACATTTGTTATACCGGCTGAAGCGGAAGCAGGCGCTGCTGGAGAGCATCCTGCCAGGAATAAACCGGTGAACGATAAAATAACTTGATAAGGTTTGTAGTTTATAACTATAAGCCTTATTTATTTTAGAGTTCCTAATGCCTGATAAAACTCACCTACATCATGGCTGCCTCCTTCTCTCTATTAACCAGCCAATAGTTCTTCCAGTGCTTTTTCAATTCTCCGTTTGATGTATGCGCCTGAAACGGTGTAAGCATATCAATACTGCTATGAGGGCGTTCATAATTATAAATGGTTATAGCATTAACTACTCCGCTGGCTGCCTGTTCAAAGTTATCATAACTCACTTCGAGGAATTCCTGTTTGATGATACCATTAACTCTTTCCGCTATGGCATTTTCTCTCGGATCAGAGTTCTGTGTCATACTAATAGCTATACCCTCCAACTGTTCTACATATTCAGTACTGCAATATTGGCTTCCCCTGTCCGAATGATGGATAAGTTCGCTTTCCGCAGGTAATTGCTTTAATGCCATTTTTAAAGCCTTAACACATCCCCCGGCCAAAAGGTTCCTGCTCAGATGATAACCTGTTATCATTCTTGAATAAGCATCTGTAATAAGGCTCAGATAGGCGAAGTCCTCCTTTAAAGTAATGTATGTTATATCGCTAACCCACAGTTTATTAGGAGACAAAATGTGTATACCAACAATCAGATTAGGATACTTCCTCATCCAATGGTCTGAGAATGTTGTCCTGGGAACTTTTCTTTTCCTTCTTCTAACCAGTAATTTATGAGCTGAAAGCAATTCAAAAAGGCTATCCCTGCCTATCTGTATTTTATGTGCCGATAAAAATGGGTTTAGCAACAATAACAGTTTCCTGGTACCAATATATTTTTGACGCGACCGGATGCGCAAAACCTCCTGTATGATCAATTCTGTTCGTAAAGCTTCCTGTTCTACGGCTATTCTTTGCTGATAAAAAGCCTGTCTGGTGTAACCGAGCAGCCCGCAAAGAGAAGTGAGCTTCCTGTTTCTTCTCTCTACAATATTCATTACTGCCCGGAACCAAACTTTTTTCTGAAATCTATACCCGAATGCTCCTCCGATAGCCGTAACATCTCTTCCAACAATTCGTTCTTTAAATTCGCCTGAGCAAGTTGTTTCTTTAATGCCTTTACATCTTCCGGTTCTTCAGATGATAATATTGGTTCTTGTTTTCTAAAAGCACGTACCCACGTCTGAATCGTCCTGGATTTTACTCCATATTTCTCCGAAAGACTTATGAATGTCGAATCTCCCGTTAAATATTCTGAAATGATTTGCTGCTTCTTTGATACTATTTCTCGCCTGATCATGATTTAAATGATTTACTAATTTAGTAAACCTATTTCAGGACGAGACA
>NZ_JAUFPS010000058.1 GCF_030409315.1 Mucilaginibacter flavus
CGCAGGTGATTGTTGCGCAACTATTATTAAATACAGTCGTGAGACAGTAAACCGTTCTTTGAGCTATTGATTAAAACGATGGTATCGGATTTAAAGGATAATGCCGGATAAATGAGCTAAACAAGCGGTAAAGTAAGCCGTTTATCCCTTTTATGACTGGCATTTTCAGTTCTTTTATCTTTTTAGGCTTGTGAGCAAGCAGTTTTTTGATATTGTATGCTACAGCAGCCATGAGCATTCCCTTATTTGCTTGTTTTAGGCCTTTGGTATTTATTCTTCTTAAGCCGGTATAGTTAATTAAGGAACCAAAGACTGGCTCTACAGTACTGGACCGAAGTGATTTCATTTGTTTGCCTTTTGGGCTTTCTACCCGCTTTCGCATATATTCATACAGGGGCTTATCTGCTGAATCAACCAGTTTTTTAAAGCCTTTTTTATTGGCACAGATTTCCTTAAACGGGCAGTTTTTACAATCGCTGATGTTTGACTCATAGATCTTTTTATACACAGTTGGTTCGTCATGGGCGGATTCAATACGTCGGAAAGGTAACTCTACTCCCATCAGACAAACGTATCTGTCATACTGGTCATCATATATAAAACCTTCATCTTCTCTTGAAGACTTATAACGTCCGGGGTTAGGGATATATCCCTTAAGGTTATTTGCTGTTAAGGCCCTGATCGCTTTACCGCTGCTATAACCCGTATCTGCCAGGATCTCTTCCGGCCGGGAAACATGACTGCCGGAAAGATTGGCTATAAGCTGCGGCAATATCGCAGGCAGACTGCTGTTATCGGTCTGATTTCCTTTAAAAGCCTGTATATAGGTAATAAAGTGACTGGCAGTGTCCACGCTCATTTGTGCCCGATAGTATAGTTTCATTGGTTTGCCGGGTTTAGTGGTCAGGCGGGAATCAGGATCTGAAGGGCTGTAATGGGTTTGATTGGTCGGCCCTTTTTTATCCTTTTTCTCCTGGTCATTCTTGTTGTTGTCTTCGTTGTTTTCTTTCGGGGCTTCCGGTTTTACCGGCTCCTTTTCTATGTTATCATTGAGTTCCCGGCTAAAAACGGATGCATCTTCCATTACCATTCTTTCAACCATACTGTGTTTGGAAGCATTGGCCGGTATCAAAGCGCTGTCGACAGCCTGACGCTTACCTGAAATCAGGCCTTTGTCAATGCATAGCTTCAGTACCTGTTTAAACAACTCAAGAAAAACCTGCTCGCCAAATAACTTACGGGTACGGCTTAAGGTTGAATGCCATGGCAGCTCCTCCCCAAGACTATATCCAAGGAAATAAAGAATATCCATCCGCATTCCCGAGGAAGCAATGATACGGCGGTCGCTATTGATATTTTCCAAATAGCCCACCAGCATCAGTTTCATAAACACTACCGGATCAATACTTTTTTGGCCTTCCTTACCATAATACTTTGACGTTGTCTGATATAAAAAGTCCAGATCAAGTATCCCTTTCAGTCTCCGATAGAAATTATCGGCTGGAACATGGTCGGAAAGCTGAAACTGGATGAACAAACTTTCCTGATGGGCTTTTTTTCCTTGCATGCCTTTAATTTACTAAAAAGCACTGTTTTAATCAATATTTCAAAGAACTTTATTGTCGAGTTGCGCAACAATCACCG
>NZ_JAUFPS010000059.1 GCF_030409315.1 Mucilaginibacter flavus
AGAGGCTGTATCATAAATCATGGTACAGCCTCTTTTTTATTTGACAAAGGGCAAAGAATAGATTATCTATGCCTTGTTTTAATCGTCTGATTTTCATATATTTAATATATAAGCATATGAGAAATGGCAATAAAGCTCCCCGTTTTTAAACACTATGACCAGCAGCAGATTCTTGCGCTTCCCCCTTCATTAGAAGAATTAATTCCGGCTGCTCATCCCGTCCGGGTTGTAAATGAGGTAATTAACAAGCTCAATATCGAACCTTTATTAAAAGCCTATAACATCCGGGGTAGTTCGAGTTACCACCCTCAGATGCTGCTTAAAGTGCTGGTTTATGGATATGTTACCAATACCTATTCCAGCCGTAAGCTAGCTGCTGCCTGTAAAGAAAGTATTTACCTGATGTGGTTAAGCTCGATGAGTTATCCTGACCACAATACGATTAACCGCTTTAGGGGCGTACGTTTAAAAAACGCGCTCCGCAGCGTATTTGAAGATGTGGTTAAACTGTTGGCAGACGAAGGATTGCTTAGTATCGAGGAAGTTAATACGGATGGCACTAAGATCGAAGCTAATGCAAACAAGTATACTTTTGTATGGAAAAAGGCTATAGCTACCAATAAGGGAAAAATGGCAAAGCAACTTGAGGAGATCTGGCAATATGCCCAGCAGGTTGCCACCGAAGAAGATAAGATGCCGGAGCCACCTGACTTTACTACCATCGACAGCAGTAAAGTAAACGCCACCGTGGAGCTATTAAATGAAAAGCTTGCCGGCAAACAGGATGTTGGCAAAAAAACAAAGGCAAAGCTAAAGTATGCAACTAAACATTATCCGGTAAACATCATTAAATATGAACAGCAGGAAGCTATCCTGAAAGAGAGAAACAGTTATAGCAAAACAGATCAGGATGCTACTTTCATGCGTATGAAAGAGGATCACATGAAAAACGGGCAGTTAAAACCCGGTTACAATGTCCAGATATCTACCTCTAACCAATTCATCGTCAATTATACCATTCATTCCAATCCAACAGATACCAATACATTAAGGACTCATTTAGCTCAGCACGAAGCCAGCTTTGGCAAAGCGCCTCAAGTGCTCATTGCTGATGCCGGGTACGGGTCAGAAGAAAACTACATGCTGCTTGAACAAAGGGAAGTCACCGCTTTTGTAAAGTATGGCATGTTTGACAAAGAACAAAATGAAACCCACAACAACAAGCATCCTTTTGCAGCAAATAAGCTTTTCTACAACCAGGAGAAAGATTGTTATATCTGCCCGATGGGGCAACCGATGGATTACATTGGGACAAGCACCCGGGAAACAAGTACCGGTTTTGAACAGACTTTGAAAAGATACCAGGCAAAGAACTGCGCTAACTGTCCGTTAAACGGTGCCTGTCATAAATCCAAAGGGAACAGGATAATTGAAATCAATGAAAACCTAAACCGGCTAAAGCAAAAGGCACATACACTGTTAACCAGTGAAGAAGGTATAGAGCGGCGAAAGAAACGCTGTTTCGACGTAGAGCCGACTTTCGGAAATATTAAACAAAACCATGGGTTCAAAAGGTTTATGCTTCGAGGTCTGGAAAAAGTGGAGATTGAATGGGGATTGATTGCAATTGCACAAAACTTAAGAAAAAAAGCAGCTTAAAAGAGCTCTTTTTAGCCCTTTTCGGCTTGGTAACATTCATTCTAAATCTCAATTCATTAAATTGTCTAATCTTCGATTAGCAGATTATAAAAAAAGACTGTACCATTTGTTTTATGATACAGCCTCTT
>NZ_JAUFPS010000006.1 GCF_030409315.1 Mucilaginibacter flavus
CATAGCGTATTCCAACCTCTTTAATGGTTCGTTGCTTGACCCAGGACTCAAGAGCCTTAAAGCCTGATAGTTGATTGGCAAACCGCTTGAACGCATAAACTTCCTTGTCGGTTGCCTGGTCCATTCTTCCTAAAGAAACCACTAGCTCATTTTGTGCTACGTCGATCCCAACTACCTGTTTTAAAATGTTTGTCATCACTTTGCTTTTAATGATTTATTAAAAGTGAAAACCCTACTTCATCTTTTCTCCTGCTGGATATCCAAGATATATCGCAATGCAATATTCCTTACATTCTGTTCAGACGCAAAAGGGTAAAAAGAAATGAGGCAGTATCTCTCTCTCAACATACCAATGGGTNCTCGTCGGGGTGAGTCGTCCCTTGGTTAGTTTACATCGTGCCCTCTTTTATGTTTTAAAATCCGATGCTATCCGATTGTTTAAAAAACTCAGTTTCGATATCAATCCTTCTTAAACCTATACTTCTCCAACTTTTGCCGGGCGTAGCTTTGTCGTTGTTTAGCAACTTCAGATAGCGTTCCCTTAACCCCGTCTTCTCCGGTTTTTGCAACGCCAATATATTGGGAACCGTAAATGCCCGAATGTCCGCTAAAGAAGTAAGCTGTAAAGCAAGCCACCGCGAAAAACAAAGCGTATTGACCGCCGAATAATTCAATCCCCATAAAGGTACATGCTACTGGCGTGTTGGTAGCACCCGCAAAAACTGCTATAAAGCCAAGCGCCGCAAAAAGACTTACCGGCGCATCCATCAATACAGATAGCGTATTGCCTAAGGTAGCGCCAATGTAAAACAGCGGCGTAACCTCGCCCCCTTTAAAACCGGTTGAAAGGGTTACCGTAGTATAAATGGTTTTCCAGAGCCAGCTCCAGGTATCGGCACCGCCGGTATTAAATGCAGATGGAATGGTAACCGCACCCGCATGTTCAGCATCAACACCAAGGCTCAGGTAATCGGGTTTGCCAATAACGGCCGTTAGGCCAATGATAATAAGACCGCCTAAAACGGGGATCAACCATGATTTGGGGATATTTTTTACAAACATAGATTTAAGGCCGTGCACCAAAAAGGCAAACAGGTAACTGGCCAGACCAAAAGCTACGGATGCTATGATGATTTTAAACAGCAGCACAAAATCAAAAGCGGTGTATCCCGAAAGCCAATGCGGTACAGCCGCGAAAGCTGTTATATGATACTGAGTATGGTGCACGCCCCAAATACCTACGGTAACATCGGCAATAATGGCGGCTATTAAACAGGGTAATAGTGCATTGTACTGTATGCGGCCAATGGTTAGTACTTCCATGGCAAATATGGCCCCGGTTAAGGGCGTACCGAATACGGCCCCGAAACCGGCAGCTATGCCAGCTGTAAGTACAATGCGCGTATCGGCCTCATTAAGGTTAAACCACTTGCCAAAGGCCTGGGCTATACTGCCACCTATTTGCACTGCCGTACCCTCGCGCCCAGCCGAGCCGCCAAACAGGTGGGTAATAATGGTGGTAAGCAGCACGATGGGTGCCATCCGTTTAGGTACGCCTCCACCCGGTTGGTGAATTTCATCTATAATGAGGTTGTTGCCTTTCTCTGATGTTTTGCCAACCAGCTTATATATATAGTGGATTAGCACACCCGCAACAGGCAATAAGTATAATAACCAGGTATGTTTAAACCTGAAATGAATAGCCCAGGTAAGTAACCATAAAAACAAGGCTACCATGCTGCCTATCGCTATCGCGATGGGAATAATAATCAATGTCCACCTTAAAAGCGATTTGAGGATCAGGAAATAGTCGGACGCAAATAGTTTATCTTTCATTTTATGGGCGATGCTAATTTAAGTTTAAAATTGAAGTTTTGAGGGCATAGCGAATGCTTCCTGCGCGCCAACGCCGGAATATTTGCAGATTGGAATAAATGTGTTGAAAAAACAGCGACAATTGAATATTGCCAGGTGTGTTTAAGCTTGTTGGGGATATTAAAATATTTCACCTACAAAAAATTAGCGCGGTACGAAACCCGCGGGTTAATTAAATGTAGGCGCCATCAGCTTTTTAGGGCGGTTAAGTAGGAAGACACCATTTCCTTTGATGCAAATATAGAAAAAAGCTTAGAGCAAAATCCTCGAAATAGATATGATTAAAATATCATGCCTCAATATTTATATGATTTCAGCTTCCCCAATGAGCTTTCCTCCTTCATGTATCCACCATTTTCGACCTTTGTCAAGGTATTTCTCGATTGGTTGATTTATTAAAAATCTAACTGTTACATCCTTAGTTTCGCCCGGTTCTATAGTTGGTTGACCTTCGAAAACTATATCACCAATAAAAGTTTGAAGGTATTCCCCGTTTTGAGGATATTCAAAAACATGATTCGGCCGATAACCGCTAATAAACCCGGTCGTTCTTCCGCCTTCTTCCTTTGTTTTAAGTTTGATTTTTGCTTTTATTAAAATAAGGCCTTTAGGGTTTTCATATTCCAAATCGCGAATACTCGTCAAAGTATACTTGTCATATGCCATTACATCAAAAACTTTAGATTGCCCTGTTTTGAGCCAACGTTTATAAATGATTTTACCATTCATGTATAAATACAATTCATCATTTTCTATTTTTTTTAGAATTGTCATGGTGCAGGTTGAGGTTTTCCAATAAGTTGAATAAAAAATAATAACTATTCTGGTACTAAAATATAAAAAAACAACTCTAAAAGGGGCAATTTAATTGCCAGTAGAAAAATGGGATTATGGGGTACCGTTCTCAAATGAACCAGTTTTAACCAAATTTTATTTCAACAAATCTTTAAATTTACCACATCATGAAAACCGAATCACAACTGCGCAAAAAGGTAAAAAACTGGATTATCGTATTTATTATCGGGCTGGTGTTAAGCGGTGTTACCGCTTTCCCAATTGAAACCGAGCTGGCTTTCATGGCAGCTCACGCGGGGATATTTCCAGCCTTTATGCAAAGCTGGATCACCACCATTTATATGGCTGTTAAAACAACCAATCAAAACTATCCCTATTTAAGCTACGGTACAGATTGGTTGGCTTTTGGGCACCTCGTTATAGCCACCGTTTTTATCGGTCCGCTGCGCAACCCGGTTAAAAATATCTGGGTTATTGAGTTTGGGATGATTGCCTGTGTCATGGTTTTCCCGCTGGCCTTTATTGCAGGCCCAATCCGCGGCATCCCCGTTTACTGGCGTTGTATTGATTGTTGTTTTGGGATCTTTGGGATTATGCCGTTGTACATTTGCTATAAAGACATCAAAAAGATTGAGGCTTTAGCTACCCGCTCCCTTTAAATTAGCAGGTGGCGCCGAGTTAGCAACCTTTACATTGCCGCTGCTGCCCTGTGGCGGTTGCTGCAATTGGCTTTTGCGCTCTTTATCAAGTATATACTGCACAATAATTTTGCCCATTTTTTGCTTCCCTTTGGTTGAAAGGTGCCCGCTGTTGCGATAAAGGATTTTGTGTTTCTGATAATTATCGCACACCAGGTTAAAGGGCACTACTATGGCCGAATCGCGCAGGTGCGTGTCTTTTAAAACCTCGTTTATTTGTTTGCGGTAGTCATCTAAAGTACCTGTACTGCCATTATCTATAAGCAATGCACCAACCTCGTTGCGTACTTTTTTAAATACATCCAGGCTATCTTCAGCTTCTTTAAAACCAAACTCGGGCATGGTTACAAATACAGGTTCTATTTTATCTTTTAACAGATCGTCGATAATAAGAGAGCAGTAATAGGCATAAAACTTGGCACCCATCTCGCCCGACGCGTCGCTTGTGCCGGCCAATATCACACAATAATCAAGGTTGTGGTGTAATATTTCGCTGCTGGAGTACGGCGTACCCGGGTTAGCATAAAGGTTATCGTAAATATCTTTGGTTTTGGCCTCGGGTTCGCCAAAGGATATGATCTCGGTTTTAACACCACGCCTTAAAAACTCATCCGTCATGATGGTATCTAACGATGTGCCGGTTGCCCAGCTATCGCCAATGATGCCAACTCTTAAAATGTCGTTCTTATATTTTTTTTCGGTTACAGCTACGTACCTTTTTTCGAGCGAGTAACGCTTGTACATGTATATTCCGAAGCTAATAACCAGTAAGGCTAAAAATAACAGTAGTAATTTAACACGTAGCTTCATATTCAGATATAACCGCAGGTTTTTACGGATACGGGTACCAAAACATGGTTGCCCGTAAATAGCAAATCATTATCGCTTTTACGTTGTGCTATAATTAAAGGTTACTTATCTAAGAGTTAACAAGCAAAATTTTAACGCTTATTTTTCAGGAAATACGTAGGCAACATAATGGCCATGATGTGCAAGGGAAAGCGGCTGGTTTATTTCTTCGGCACCGCTGAATAATATGGGGCAACCGCCACTGTTTTTAACTATGTTAAGGTTGTTTTTATGGGTAACCAGCGCAAGTTTATCAAGTATAAATTTACGTACCTGCAACGATTGAAAAGCGGCATCGCTTTGCGCAACTTGCCTAACTCCCCAATGCACACGGTCAAAGCTTTGGTGGTTATTAGCTGCAGTATGTATATAGCCCGTAGTAATTATGGAGCTGGTGTAAAATACATCTGCCCCAAAAACTACCGTCATATTGTATGTTTGTTGATTACCGAAACCAAGAGTCTCTACGGGCAGAACCGTCCCTGCACCAGGAGTACTTGCGGGAGGAATTATTTGAGTAATAATAATTTTTGAGGGGGAAAAAACCAAACCGGACTGGTGTCGCTGCACAAATTTATAAACCGATTCTTTTGCCGACCATAATAGCCATACAAAATGTTCAAATGGCAAATTGGCCAGGTTGGGATTACTGTAAAGAAGTGTTTCGGTACCGGTAATGAATTTTGTGTAAAACCTTTTTTGTGTTGTGCGTTGAATATTAATAGTTGCGAGGTCTATAATGTCATTACCGGCACTTTCAATCATATTTGCTGATTGGTTTTTTCTTCTATCACGTCAATACAACCACCAACATTTACCATTTTATCGGCAGAATCGTAATCAATTTCGATGTTGTATTTGCTTTCCGCATCAATAATGATATCCACAAGATTAGCCGAATTAATTTTCAGGTCGGTAATAAGATTGGTGCTTTCGTCAATGTTGGCCAGGGCGTCTTTTTCAAGGGTATATGGCGATAAAACCTTTTTTAGTTCAGTTAAAATTTCTTGTCGTGTCATTAGGGTTAAATTTAGAAAATATTAAGCAGGAATTTACGTCGCCGAAGCCAAAGTTAGCTTTTGCAACAATATTGATATCTTTTTTGAGCATAGCTGTTGGCAGGCAATCCATGCTGATGTAATCTTTTATCTGCGGATTCGGGTCATCCAGATTAATATTGGGATGCACAAAACCATGAACAATTTGCAATATTGATGCCACAGATTCAATGGAGCCTGCCGCGCTTAAGCAATGGCCTATCATGGATTTCAGCGAGTTCATCACCGGGAAATCGGCTCCTGAACGGCCCAGTACCTGGCACCAGTTCTGAATTTCCTGCATATCGGCATTGGTAGCGGTAAGGTGACCGCTAATGAGATCAATATCACTCGGACTGATCTTAGCTCCGTCTATAGCCTCTTTTATACACCTTATAACTCCTTGCGGATTGGCGGCTGTCATCGATCCGCCAGTACGTTGGCCGCCGCTGTTACTGCTACCGCCCAAAACCTCGGCATAAATTCTGGCACCACGGGCCAGCGCGAATTCCAGATCCTCCAAAACCAAGGCTGCCGAACCAGAGCCGGGCACAAAGCCGCCGGCGGTTACACTCATCGGTCTTGAAGCCTTTTCCGGCTGGTCATTAAACTTACGGGACAGTACGCGCATGGAATCAAAGGAGCCAAATACATAAGTATCCACATATTCGCTGCTGCCTACCAGCATGCGTTTAGCATAGCCATCTTTAATAGTCTCGTAGCCCATTAAAATGGCCTGTGTACCTGTTGCGCAGGCTGCCGAGTTGGTGATTACCTTATTACCCAAACCTAAGCGGCCGGATACGTAGGAGGTAACCCCGCTGTTCATGGCCTGCTCCACCACGCGCGAGCCCAATTTTTTAACTTCTTTATTATCAACCCGGGTTATTACATTTTTCATGGCTTCGGTATCAGATACGCTGTTGCCAAAAATGCAGCCGGTTTCCCAGCGGGTTTCATCAGTATCGTAGGCGTTACCGGCATCGGCCCAGGCATCAAGCGCGGCCATTAAGCCGTAGCCAATGTTGGTGCCCTTTAAGCCATGATAGGTAACTTCAGATATGTAGTTTTTTGTTTTAAGGTCTTCCAGTACAAAATCGGGCTTGCCTGCAACCTGGCAGCTAAATTTAAGTTCCTCATACAAAGGCATAAATTTAATGCCCGATACGCCGTTTTGAATAGCATCCAAAAACGCGCTTAACCCTATTCCGTTTGGCGATACCACGCCCATTCCTGTTACAACAACGCGCCTGCTCATTTCAAATCAATATGTTTAATGATACCGGCAAATGTACCGCGGGCAACAATCTCTTTTGAGCTATTCAACATCTCTACAGTACACTTAAGCTTGCCAAAGCGGAAATATTGTTTTTTTGAAATTACTGTAACCTTTTGCCCCGGCAGAACCATTTTGTAAAATGATACATCGGTTGAGGTAAGCACAGGATACAAGGCCGGATCTGTTGATATATCCTTACCCGGTTCTTTCATAATTAAAAAGATGCCTAATACAACCAAACCTATCTGGGCCATAATTTCGGTAATGATCACCCCGGGAGTTACAGGATTGCCTTCAAAATGATCCTCGTAAAAAAACGCGTCCTGCTTTAAAGTGAAATCGCCGGTAACCCCATTCTCGTTTAATGATGTGATGTTATCAATAAAACGGAAAGTTGATTTGTATGGTAAATGGTTAAGTATGTGGTTATTCATGCATTAAAAAGTATAGTAATTACAGGCAATGTTCGCCACCATCTACATGAATCAAAGAGCCATTTATCCAAAAAGCATCGTCGGTACAAAGCATGTATATCACGTTTGCCACATCCGTTGTACGGGTTATCCGCCCCATGGGGTTGTTTTGGCTGGCCAACGTTATCAGCTTATCGCTGCCCGGTATCCTTTTCAGCGATGCTGTTTCGGTTACCCCCGCCTGCACCAGGTTTGTTTTTAACCCAAACCGGCTAAACTCAACCGCCATGTATTTAGTTAAACTCTCCAGCGATGCTTTGGCAATTGATACCGCGGCATAGCTATCCCAGTACTTATGCGCGCCATCGCTGGTAAGCCCAATTATGCGGGCATCGGCATTAAACAAATCGGCGTTTAATAATAGCCTGGTCCAGTCAAGCAAACTATTGCTCATGGCGTAGCTTGTGGCCTGTATATCATCTGTAGAAAGAACATTGGCGTTTTCGGCATTCGCTGTATCGGCGGCCAGGGGTTTTAAATTGCCCCGGGCTATGGAATGCAGCAAAAGCTTAACACAATGTTTATGTACAGCAACTTCGGTAAATTGTTTTAAAAATAAATCGCGACCGCCCTGTTCAAGCGCGTTTATATTGAAAGGCAATATGGTAACGGCGTTTTCGGCGGCTATCTTGGCAAGATTTTCTTTGAGTGGTTTTTCGGTGATGGCGGTTTCACGGTATAAAACGGCTATGTTCATGCCGTGCCCAGCCAGTTTTTGCAAAGCGGCAAAGCCAAACCCGCTTGATCCCCCTAAAACCACGGCCCACAAACCCGCAAACTGTTGAGTTTTATCCATGTGAACCGATGCCTTGTAATTTCATATGTATGTATACGGAAGATGCGATAAATTATACCGTTAAATTCCTTAAAAAAATTCAAACCTCAAAGTAAGCGAAAGAAAATCGATTTTTAATGATTTAGGGTGATAAAACATGCGTTTAGGTTAAAACAGCATCAGCCGTTTATAACCACCCATGTTTATCACCCTAAGATATTATTTAACGTTTAGCTTAAAACGCCAGCGTAATTTTGCCAACAGCGCGCCCTTTTTCCATTTCTAAATGCGCCTCCTTTAACTGGTGAAACGGGAAGGTTTTGTATATGGTAGATTTAACAATGCCTTTTGCTAAAAACCCCGCGATGGTTTCCATATCGGCACCGCTTGGGTATACTAAAATGTTATGCGCGTTTATGCCAAGATGCTGCGCCTTTTGCAAAAGCGCTTCTGTAAAGCCGCCCATAATGCTGATTACGGTGCCTCCTTTTTTTACAATGTTGAGTAAAAGCGGGGTATTATCGGCCCCAATCGGGTCTAATATAAAATCAACTTCTTTAACGGCCTCTTCAAGCGATTGCGCGTGGTAGTCAATATGCTCATCAGCCCCTAATGCCAATATAAAATCTTTATTGGCTGCCGATGAGGTACCGATAACGTAAGCACCCATATGTTTAGCAATTTGAACGGCGTAATGGCCAACACCACCTGCCGCCGCCTGAATGAGCACCCTATCGCCGGGTTTAATAGTAACATGCAGGGTTAGGGCCTGCCATGCAGTAAGCGCGGCTAAAGTAGCGGCAGCAGCTTCATCATGATTAATATTGGCTGGTTTTATAGCCAGCTCCGATGGTTTTGCAACAACATATTCGGCATAGGCATTGGCTAATTTAGGAAACTCAATCATCGAAAAAACCTCATCGCCTGCTTTAAAACCTGTTACTTCGGTACCGGCCTCTGTTATCACACCGCTGATGTCCCAACCTAAAATAATGGGCATTGGGTCTTTAATGCGACCGGCCATGCCTTTGCCCTGGCGGGTTTTTACATCAACAGGGTTTATGCTGATGGATTTTAGTTTAATCAATACCTCATCGGCTTTAATAACGGGAATAGGAATTTCAACGGTTTGCAGGTTTTCAACCCCGCCGTATTCTTTTAAAATTATTGCTTTCATTTTTATTGTTCTTATTTGATAAATCAAAATTATACCAATAATTACAAATAAATTGGTATATAATTTCTATAATTTGGTATTTTTGACGCATGATAAGGGAAAACCTGTACCAGCCGTTCTCTATTGAGTATTGCACTTTAGATAAGTGCCCCAAATTTGAGCATAAGCACAATTTTTTTGAATTGATCTTTATTATCTCGGGCACGGGCAGGCAGTGCATTAACCAAAGTAGTTTTAACTATCGCCCGGCGCATATGTTTTTAATTACGCCGGAAGACTGCCATTCTTTTGATGTGGAAACCACTACGGAGTTTTTCTTTTTGAAGTTTAATGATATCTACCTTAAAAAAGGTGGCCTGCTTAATGAAAACATTAGGCGGCTGGAGTATATTTTGCATAATGCTAATCATCAACCGGGCTGCATCCTCAGAAACCTGCCCGATAAACGGCTGGTTGGCCCCATGGTTGAAGCCATCATCCGCGAGCATGAAAACAAGGATGTATATAACCAGGAGCTAATTCAGCAACTGGTAAATACGCTGATTATTGTAGTAGCCCGCAACATTGCCCGCTACTTGCCCGAGCAGGTGAACATGGGTACCGAAGAAAAGGCGATGGATATTTTGCAATATGTGCAGCACAATATTTACAACCCCGAAAAGCTGAAGGCCGACGTTATTAGTAACACTTTCAACATATCAGAGGCCTACATGGGGCGCTATTTTAAAAAGCACGCCAATGAAACCCTACAGCAATACATCACCAATTATAAAACCAAACTGATAGAACACCGCCTACAGTTTAGCGATAAACGCCTCACCGAAATTGCCGCTGAATTTGGCTTTACCGATGAAAGCCATTTCAATAAGTTTTTCCGCAAACAAAAAGGCCAAAGCCCTAAAGAATACCGCAAGGCCGTGCAACTGGCAAGGGCTTCGTAACAAATCTCTCTTTATTTAATATTCACTTCAGTTTTTAATTAAAATTAAACTGTGAGTTAAGCGTATCGGGCAAAATAATTGCATGCGCCCCTCCCTCCTAAAGCCGCACTACAAATGCACTACAGTGCTTGCTATGCAGGCGTATCAGCCCCATACAAGGCGCTTGTAATGGGTTATTTTACAACTCATTAACCTAATTTTATAACAGCAAATCTTATTGAAAAGTATTTATTTCGGTGTATTTGTTTAGCTGTGTTAATAACATCCCCGGTTTTATCACGGCTTTATAGTGTTGCTTATAACTGCAATCAACAATAATTATATAAACCATTTAACCATTACTTTATGAGATCGAAACTTAACTCTTATTTACTTTGTGGCTTATTTGCCTTTGTGATAGCGCTGGCATCCTGTAAAAAGGATAATTTAAACAACATGGGGCCGGCCCCGTCAAATGTCGACGCGGTGAAAGGCAACCAGGCTAATTTAGCCGCTACGGCCGCCACCTTTAAAGTTGTGGGCTATTTGCCAAGCTGGGAGGGCGAGCTGAACACCATACAATTTACCAAGCTTACACACATTAACTACGCCTTTTTAACCCCCGAGAATAACGGCAGTCTTGACCCGCTGGATAACCTTAGCAAGTTTACCAGCCTTATTCCGATAGCACATAACAACAACGTTAAGGTAATTATTTCTGTTGGCGGCGGTGGTGGCGGCGATGCCTTTCACAGCATCGTAGCCAATGCAGGCTATCGTACCACTTTTGTTAATAACATGGTGAACTTTGTGAACCAGTATGGTATTGACGGTGTTGATGTGGATTGGGAATTTCCATCGGCAGGTACCGAAGCTAACAACTTTTATACCCTAATGCAGCAACTGGCTACCGCCATGCACAACAACGGCAAAGTATGTACCATTGCGGCTATAGCCAATTCGGCAAGTTATGTGGTTGATGGTATGTTTACCACGTTGGATTGGATTAATATTATGGATTATGATGACAATAACTTTCAGCATTCCACGTACCAATCGGCAGTAAACAGTTTAAATTACTGGTTGGGCAGAGGATTACCGGCCGCTAAAGCTATTTTAGGTGTACCATTTTACGGCCGGGATAACCGGTACGATTACCTCACCGTTAATTACAACGTAATCCTGTCGCAAGGAGGCAGCCCAAATTCAGATACTTTTCAAACCATAGGGTATAACGGCATCCCAACCATACAAGCCAAAACCAACCTGGCATTTGCCCAGGCCGGTGGTATGATGATTTGGGAACTGGCCGGCGATGGAACAGGGAGTAATTCCTTACTATCGGCCATCAATGCCATTGTGCTTACCCACGGTAGCACAGGCGGCGGTGGCGGCACAACCGCGCCTATTGGTCAAACAGTAACCTTAAAAGGGTTTAACAATCAATATGTAAGCGGCGAAAACGGCACACAGGCCATGAACTGCAACCGGGCAACGGCGTCGGCCTGGGAAACATTTACCGTAGTTGATGCCGGCGGCGGTAAAATTGCCTTGCGCAGCATGAGTAAATATGTATCGAGCGAAAACGGCACACAAGCTATTACCTGTAACCGCACCACGGTTGGCGACTGGGAAAAATTCGATTGGGTGCCAACCTCCGATGGCAAAGTAACTTTCAGGGGAAATAACGGTAAATTCATATCGAGCGAAAACGGCACACAAGCCATGACCTGTACCCGCACTACCGCATCGGGCTGGGAAGCCTTTGGGGTAAACCAGTAATATTGACGTATTTGGTTATAAACAGCCGACCTGCAAATGCACGCCGGCTGTTTTGTTTTCGAAAAAATATTTTCCCTGCCTATTGCAAAACTAAATTTAATCTATAACTTTGAACAACAAAGTACTTTTAATGAAAGATCAAGACATTCACGCCGAACTGAGTTCTATCCGCGACCTGATGGAGCGCTCGGCCAAGTTTATTTCACTAAGTGGGTTATCGGGCGTTATGGCCGGCGTTTTCGCTATTATAGGCGCGGGCGCAGGCTATGCTTTAATCAAGCAAGCAAATGTTAACCTGCGACGTTTTCATGTTTATAACGAAGAAACGCTGGTTTTTGAATTGTTTTTGGTAGCATTCGCGGTATTAATTCTTTCCATTGGTTGTGGCATCTGGCTTTCTTTACGTAAAGCCAAAAAGAACGGGCAGCCTTTTTGGAACACCGGCAGCAAGCGATTGCTTATCAATATGGCTATCCCGCTGGTAAGCGGCGGCTTATTCACGTTTATATTAATATATCGTGGCTATTACGGTATTGTGGCCCCGGCTACCCTTATTTTTTACGGTATGGCGTTGGTTGCAGGTAGCCATTACACATATTCGGGCGTAAAAGGCTTGGGGATACTGGAGATTTTATTAGGTTTGCTTTGCGCATTAATGCCGGGCTATGGCTTAATTTTTTGGACGATAGGTTTTGGCCTGCTCCACATTATTTATGGTACGGTAATGCATTTTAGATACGATAAGTGAAGATATCATTAGAACAATTTGATAAAGCCTTTGAAAACCGCATTCGCCTGCAAATTATGAGCGTTTTGGTTGCCAATGAAAGCTACGACTTTAATTCCCTTAAAGATCTGCTCGACCTTACCGATGGTAACCTGGCATCGCACTTAAAGGCATTGGAAAAAGAGGAATACATCCTGGTGGAAAAAAGCTTTATTGGCCGCAAGCCCAATACCCGCTACCTGGCATCAGAAAAAGGCAGGGCCGCTTTCAGGTTGCACCTGCTTGCCCTCGAAAATTTAATAAAACAACAGAAGCTTTAATTTTTTTTACCCATATACTTTGCAATTCAAAGTTCTTTTAAACTAACAAAATGAAAAAACTAAGAGAAATTTTAACCGAGGACCGTGTAATAAAAACCGGCCTGATCATGATACTGATATCGGCCGCGCTATTCGCGTTTCCCGAGCTAAACCTTATCGAACTAAAGGAAGGTGCCGATATCAGCTTTTTTTTCACCAACTACCTGCTATCCGTAATTTACCTCATCATTGTTCTGCTAACTAAACCTAAACGTTTGGCCTATTGGGCTTTGGTGTTTTTGCTTTGGTTTATTAGTGCCTTTGCGCTAAACCGCAGTATGAATGTGTTTGATAGTTCGGTTACCTGGCTATGCGTCGCTATCTGTGTTTCATGCGGCGCTGTTATTTTATCAATATTCATTAATCGATTTAGCAGCGTTGCTAAACATTTGCTAATGTTTTTTTTAGGTGCCGCTTTTTTACTGTTTTTGTATTATAGCCTTTATTTAACCTCCATGTACATCATTGGGTTATTGGCCGCTATAGCTATCGGTATTTCGCTGCATACGTTTGCGCCGGTGGCTTTGGCTGTAACTACATTCATCATTATTAAAAGAAACGTGGGTGAAAGCCGATCGTTAAAAATAGCCGTCGGCTTGGGTGTTACGCTCCCGCTTATTATCTGTAGCTTGTTTGTATGGCAATGGCGCAGTATTAACACGCAGGTTAACCAGGCTATTAACCACAATATTTTATCGGAAGGTAAGTTGCCGGCCTGGGTTGTTATCAGCCAAAACATTCCTAAAAATGCTATTGCCGAGCGCATCATCAAAGCCAACCTGGTATACAAAACCGCCAACCTGCAGGATAACTGGTTTTGGGGCAGCTTTCATAATACCTCTTTTGATGAGCCGCTGAAACATGATCCGCTGGTGGTAATAGCCAGTATATTTAGTGGCCAAACCAACCTGGAAGAGAGCGAGCGGATTAAAATATTGAAAGCCATGTACGATTCTCGCCACAAAGCGCAGGAGCGGCTCTGGAGCGGCGATAAGCTTACCACCAGTTCGGTAATCACCAATGTGAAAATCTTCCCCGAGTACAGGATGGCCTATACCGAAAAAACGTTGTTTGTAAAAAAACATGAAGAGCGTACCTGGTGGAACCGCGGCCAGGAAGCTATTTATACCTTTCATCTGCCCGAGGGGGCGGTGGTGAGTTCCTTATCCTTATGGATAGATGGCAAAGAGGAAAAATCGAGATTAACTACCAAAGCAAAAGCCGATTCGGCTTACAAAACTGTGGTAGGTGTGGAAGCTCGTGATCCATCTGTTATTCACTGGCAGGAGGGTAATACCGTTACAGCACGCATTTTTCCGTGTACGGTAACCGAAGCGCGTAAATTCAGGATAGGGGTTACAAGCCCGCTAAAGCAGCGCGGCCAGCAGCTGGTTTACGAAAGCATTTATTTTGACGGCCCACCCGCCGATGATGCTACCGAAACTATCCAGGTATCCTTTTCAAAAAAGCCGGCTTTGTTTAACCTGCCTGGTTTTGATGAAATAAGTGAAGGTGTTTACACCGCCGATAGGAAATATGAACCTGATGAGGAAATAGCCTTCGCCACAACCGCGCTTGCCGATAAGCCCTTTACTTTTGCCGGCAAAGGTTACCGGCTGAAAGATTACAAAGCACAAACTACCAATTTTGAACCCACGGCCATTTACCTCGATTTAAATAACTCCTGGACCAGCGCCGAGTTTGATAACCTGTGGCAAAGCATTAAAAACAAAAAGGTTTATTATGACGATGGCGGGTTGAAACAGCTAACCGAAGACAATAAAACCGGGGTTTTACAAAGGGCACAAAAACTAAATTTCAGCCTGTTCCCGGTAAACGAGATCAGAGATGCCGATAATGCTTTGTTGATTACCAAATGCCCGCAAACATCGCCCAATTTGAACGATCTTGATGATTCCGAATTTCAGAAACGGTTAACCACCTACCTTGCTACCGCCAGGCCTGTCCGACTATACAACATCGGCACAAAATTAACGCCTTATTTAAAAGCGCTTAAAGAGATGCGGGTATTTGTTTATGACGATGGCGGGCTTGAA
This sequence comes from Mucilaginibacter flavus, assembly GCF_030409315.1. GTDB lineage: Bacteria > Bacteroidota > Bacteroidia > Sphingobacteriales > Sphingobacteriaceae > Mucilaginibacter > Mucilaginibacter flavus. The sequence goes on from NZ_JAUFPS010000006.1 coordinate 14,804, forward strand.
AAGCTGCAAGCCAACATTGCCAAACACCAGTTTTTGCAAAGCCAGGAAGATAATAAACATGTAGTTTTAGATCAAGCGGACATGATGATTGAACAAACTGCCGATACCACCAAAAGCGACGCGCCCGACCATCTGCTGCGTTTATTTGCTTACAACGATGTCATGAAAAAAGTTGGTCCGCATTATTTTGATAAGACGTACGTACAGCCCGATATCATTAACGAGGCAGAGCAGGCATATATCGCCTCGCCTGTATCCAGCTTGATTGTGTTAGAAACCCAGGCCGATTATGAACGCTTTGGCATCGACGCCAATAAAAACAGCCTGGCAAATGCTTCTATGAAATCATCCGGCGCGGTACCCGAGCCGGGCGAATGGTTGCTGGTATTGATAGCCGTTGCCGTAATTAACTTTTTAGTATACCGCGCCAAATATGCCAGGAACGATCTTTAATATGCAGCTCCCGGATACCCAGGCAAGCAGCAGTCGTTTGTTAATTAACGGCTGCTGTTTGATATACCTTATCATCGGCATAAAACTACTTGCTATATATTTTTTATGGAATGCCGATGTGCTGCTTGGCCTCGCGCTGGCACCTTACATATGCCGGGTAAAAACCGGTGAGTTTTCCATGCGGTATTTATTGCCTGCACTACTGTTTACCATAACCGCGCTTATCTTCCCGGTTAAAACCACCTTGTTTGTAGCATTGATGTTTGCTGTTCTGCTATTTTTCGAGAATTTTAAGGGGAAGGTAAGTACGGTGCTGTTCTTTTTACTGCTGCTTATTTCGCCACTGTTTTTGTATATCAGTAATGCCATTAGTTTTCCAATCCGTATTTGGTTAAGTGAAATGGTAGCGCAAATTTTAAATATTTGTGGCGTGCAAGCCCATGCATCGGGCAATATTATTGAATTGAACGGGGCCGAGTTTTCTGTAGACCAGGCCTGCGCCGGTTTACATATGCTTAGCATGTCGCTCATTATTTGCTTGTTTGCAATTGCCCATAGCCAGCGGCAAACAGTAAAGCAATTGAGCTTTATACAGGTTACGTTGCTGCTGTGCATCACCTTTGTATTGAACATTGTATGCAACCTGTGCCGCATTATGCTGCTGGTGTTGTTCAAAATCCCGGCAGGTAACGTGTTTCATGATATTGCAGGAGTAATTTGTTTGCTGGTGTATGTAATATTTCCGCTGTTATGGCTTTCGCAGGTTTATTTGAAAAACTCGGTAAAGGCCGAAAAAAATCCACAGCAGTACCAGCTTATCCGGTTGGAATCTTATGAGCTGCGTTACCCTGTTATTCACGTAGCGTTGGCTATTACACTTATCATCTCTCTATTTAGCCTTAAAACCATGGATGAGTTAGCCAATAAAAATGCCGAGGCTGTTGTACTTAAAGGCTATCATAAACAAATATTAGAAAGTGGCGTAATCAAGTTTGAAAACGCCCATGCCCTGGTATACCTGAAGCCCACACCATTTTATGGCCCCGAACATAACCCCATGATTTGCTGGCAGGGCAGCGGTTATAATTTTGCCAGTATTAAAACTGCGGTTGTTAACGGCAGGGAAATTTATTCGGGCGTTCTTACCAAGGGCCGTGATAAAATTTACAGTGCCTGGTGGTTTGATAACGGCAAAATGCAAACCGTTAGCCAGTTTAAATGGCGATGGGAAGCGGCAAAAGGCGGGAAGGTATTTTATTTGGTTAATGTAAACGCGGTGAGCGAGGCGGGGCTAAAAGAAGTTATAGATAGCTTACAACGCGCTGGTCGCTTTTAGAAGGAGGCACCTACGGAGCCAAAAACGAAATATGAACTGCTATAAACACGGGGCTACGCTGTAGCCAGAATTTGGATTTTCAGACTCCGGCGGAGTCCCGTGTTTATAGCTCAAAGAAATAATGATTTGGCTCCGTAGGTGCCTCCTCTTTGCATTAAGAAAACAGCATTGCTTTCTCTCCTGGGAAATAAAACATTTGATATTTGAAAAATAATTGCACCTTTGTGCCAATTCCTTAATTGTTAACCCACTAATTATTAGGAATCATGCAAGAAAGTATCTCCACCATATTCCATTAGGTGCTGCCACGAAACCGGCGGACAACAAATTCTTTGGCTTTTATTTTAAAATTGGTTTAACAGTTATTGTTTAACCTGGGCTTGGTTTTGTTTGTCATGTTGTTTTGCGTTTCGCGGCCTGGTGCACCTTTTCAAAATGGATATATCTGCTACGGCAGATGAATTTTGAAAACCACAAAAGGTTATAAAATTAAACGCAAAGCGTGATGGACATGCATGATTGGCCGTACATTAAAAAGTCGGCCCGGAGAAAGAAGCGGCTCGTAAAAAAAGACTTCGACAAGGAACTCATCAAATTAAGTAGAAGACGTCAGGAATTAAGCAATCAACGATGCAAACTACCGCCGGTAGTATTAGATAAACCTTATCAGAGGGGATGGATGCGCCAGTTTGTTTTGCGCGATGATATCGCCCGAAGCCCTAAAGCGCAGTTTTATAATGAGCTGTTAAGCAAAATCAATACTTATCAATGGCATTACGACCGATCTTTTAAAAGACGAAAGGTTCGTAAGGGAGAATACCATTATTACGATGTTAACAACCACAAATTACAAGAGCTATCGCCTCAGGACTTTCACGGCGATAAGTTAAAACTATCCGACGCAGAAAAACGCTGTTTCTATTTAACAGAAAAATGGGACAACAGGTACAATCGCTGGGAAACCAAATATGTGCTTACCGAAGCATGGCGATATGTTTTGGTGATTAAGCCGCATATGGTTTATACCGCAAGGCAGGTTGATGAGCTATTAGAGCGCGAATTAAGCAGAGTACACAAGTATATCGATTGGAATAATTTTCAGCCGAGGCTCTGGAAGCTGATGGGCGGTAAGGATAATTACTGGAAAGAAGATTACGTGGACCAGCCCAGAAATTTCGACGAATTGGATTTAAAAAACAGCCCCAGGTATACCAACAAAGAGGCTTACCTGGATTATTAAAACAAAACCCCTATGGGCAATTTAAAAACAAAAGAATTAAACAATATAGGCTACACTGATGACCGGCTTAAAAGCATGGTCATTACCACTGTAGCCAAACATTTTAAGCATCAGCATAAAACGGATACGCTTGCATTATTAGCAGATGTGAAAAACAATCCGTTGAACTACACCGGCGACATCGCCCTGCAAAAAATAGCAGATGCATTGATGAATGCAGATGTAAAACCGGCTGTAACCTTATTTGAACTAAAGCCGGAAGCATCTCCCTTAAAAATTTATGGTGAGGACGAAATAGAAGAAGCCGCAAAAAAACAAATGAGGCTGGCGCTATCACTTCCGGTAAGTTTGCAAGGCGCTTTAATGCCCGACGCGCATAGCGGGTACGGCTTGCCTATTGGCGGCGTTTTGGCTACCCGCAACTCGGTGATCCCCTACGCTGTTGGTATGGATATTGGCTGCCGCATGGCACTAAGTATTATTGATGCCGATGAAAAGTTCATTAAACGCTACGAACATCAAATAAAACAAGCTATAGGCAAATGGACGCATTTTGGCATGGAAGGCCGCTTGGGCGTAACACAACATCACGAGATTTTGGATAACGCGATGTTTCATGAAACACCACTGCTTAAAAAACTGCATGGTAAAGCCGTTCAACAATTAGGTACATCGGGAGGGGGGAATCATTTTGTGGAGTTTGGGTTGATAACCTTAAATGAAGATAACGCGTTGGAGCTGCCTGCTAAAAGCTACCTGGCTTTGCTCACACATTCCGGTAGCCGTGGATTAGGGGCCGGCATAGCCAAACATTATACGCAAATAGCCATGAACACCTGCAAGCTGCCACGTGAAGCACAGCCGCTGGCCTGGTTAAACCTGGATACAGAAGCAGGCCAGGAATACTGGCTAAATATGACCCTTGCCGGCGATTATGCCAAAGCTTGTCATGATCGTATCCACGCCAACCTGCTAAAGACATTGGGATTAAAAGCTTTACACAAGGTAGAAAACCACCACAATTTTGCCTGGAAGAATAAGCTTGCTGATGGCATCCAAGCTATTATTCATCGTAAAGGGGCCACGCCTGCAAATATAAATGAGTTGGGTATTATCCCCGGTAGTATGGCAACGCCTGCTTACCTGGTAATAGGCAAAGGCAACGCCGAAGCCTTAAACTCGGCATCGCATGGGGCAGGTCGGGCCATGAGCAGGCAGGATGCTAAAAGCAGTATTACAAAATCGGCCATGAAAAAAATGTTGGTTGATGCGGGTGTTACACTGATAGACGGAAGTATTGAAGAAAATCCGCTGGCTTATAAGAACATTGAAACAGTAATGAACGCGCAGGCCGACCTGGTGACTATTCAGGGAGAATTTTGGCCGCGCATTGTACGCATGAATAAAGAATAACCAAATGAAAAAAGTAATTATACAAATAACCGCGGGCAAAGGTCCGCAGGAATGTTGCAGGGTGGTAGCCAAGGTACAGCAGCTAATGTTGAAACAGGCTACGGCTTTAAATATCGATCTATCCGTCATCGAAGAAAAAAAGGGAAGTATTGGCGGTACTTTGTTATCTGCTACCCTGTTATTACAAGGCGATAACATAGATAGTTTTATTACCGAATGGAACGGCACCATATTATGGATAGCGCAAAGCCCTTATCGTAAATTTCACAAACGCAAAAACTGGTTTATAGGTGTTGGTATTTTTGATGTGGATGCTAAAGTTGCCTTTAATCCCAATGATGTAAAATTTGAAACTACAAGGGCCTCAGGCCCGGGCGGCCAAAATATAAATAAGGTGGAAACCGCTGTGCGTGGTACACACCTGCCTACCGGTTTGCAGGTAATGGCCATGGATAGCCGGTCGCAGTTGCAAAATAAAAAACTTTGCCTGCAACGGCTGGAGGCAAAGGTAATGGCGTTGCAAACGCAGGCGCAAATAGCCCGGTTAGAAAGCCAATGGCTTGCCCATCATTCGCTGGTGCGGGGTAATGCTGTAAAGGTAATTGAGCAGGCTTTGTAAGCTCAGCTATGGTAAGGGGCTATCTTATGCCGAAATATGATTATCCCTTACCATTTTTTCCAAAGCGGAAATCCAGGTGGGGGAATCATTCAAACTTTCAACCAACTGTACCCGTTCGCCGCCTAAGGCTTTAAATTCATCACCGTATTCGGTGGTTACTTCGTATACGGTTTCCAGGCAATCGGCAACAAAAGCAGGGCAAAATACCAGCAGGCTTTTTTTGCCTTCTTTGGCCAGGTTGGCTACCACTTCGCTTGTATAAGGCTGCACCCATGGATCATTACCCAGGCGCGATTGAAAGCAAATAGTATATTTTTCTTTGGGAATATTTAGTTTTTCGGCAATCAGTTTGGCAGTATGGTGCGATTGGGCCGAGTAGCAAAACTTATTGGCATCGGTAAGGGTTTCGCAGCAGTTGCTCACCTTAAGGCAATGCTTTTGGGTATGATCGGCTTTGATAAGCTGGCGTTGCGGTAAACCATGGAAGCTAAACAATACATGATCAAACTTGGCAGGATCATATTTGGCACCGTTTTCGGCAAAGGTGGCAATCATCAGCTCGTTATCATGAAATGAGTTAACGAAAGATATGGTTGGCTTTGTAGGCCAGTCCATCAACAATTCCATCACCTTATCATAAACAGAACCTGTACTTGCCGACGCGTATTGCGGGAACAAAGCAATCACCTGTATATCATCAACCAAAGCATCTTTCAGCCTGTTTAGTGCCGATTGGATAGTTGGATTTTGGTAACGCATAGCCAGCTCAACAATGTACTCATCGCCAAGGCGTTGTTGCAAAGCATCCTGCTGTAAAATACTGTAATGCATTAATGGCGAGCCAGTTGTGTCGCTCCAGATTTTTTGATATAATTTGGCTGATTTTGGTGCCCTGAAAGGGACAATCAACCCGCGTACCAGCAAGGTACGCAATACGGGGTTAACATCAATAACCCGCGGGTCCATCAAAAACTCATTCAGATAAGTACGTACATCGGCTGTTGAAGCGCTGTTTGGTGTACCTAAGTTTACTAATAAAACACCTTTTTTACCCATAACTATTTAGCGTGCAAAATTAAAATAATTTTACCCCTAAGCGGGTATCAAAGAAATAATTTACAAATAAATGGGGAATAGTATCAAGTAGTAAGTATCAAGTAGTAAGATAGCTTCAATGGTGCCTCTACTGCTATTGGACAAGGTGCTTTTTATCTTGATACTTGCTACTAACTACTTGATACTTAAAAAAGGAGTTTATTCTTCAAAGGCATTTCAAACATCAGTTTTTCGAGGTAGCGGGAACGCAGGGCATCTTTTAATGCTTGCGCGTGTTTCTCATGATGCATGTCGCTTGATATAAAATCAATCATCTCGTTATCTACCAGCATTTCGGCCTGTCTTTTTACATCGCCACCATAATAGCCGGTTAAGGATATAGTATTTAGTTGCAGGCTACAGCCCCAGTTCTGGATGTTTTTATATTGGTCCAGATCCATGTATGGGTACCTTTCCGGGTGAGCTAATATAGGTTTATAGCCCATATCATTCATCTTTTGCAAAACCGGGATAACGTTTGGTGGTTTATTGATAAACGAAAACTCAAACAATACATAATTATCGCCCATGGTCATCAATCGGCCTTCGTTTACACGAGCCTCAAATGTTTCATCAAAATAATGCTCGGCGGCGGTTTCAACTGGGATATCTATATTTTCCTTAACCAGTTCGGCTTTCAGCAGTTCGAGCGACGCGGCGATGGTTTCGGGGGTGTTTCTATAAAAATCAATCATTACGTGCGGCGTAGCGATGATTTTTTTTATCCCCAGGTCCATCATCTTCCGAATCAGTATCACCGAATCCTGCGGCGTTTTTGCACCGTCATCAATGCCCGGCAAAACATGTGAGTGCATATCAACCATGATAGATTCATAATTGAAGGTGATCTCTTTTCTGATCTGCTTTTTTTTAAATAACCCAAACATAGTTAACGGTTGTTGTACTGCCCCTTGTAATATTGCTGGTAACTTCCCGATGTTACGTTAGTCAACCATTCTTCATTTGCAAGGTACCAATCTACAGTTTTTTCCAAACCTTCCTCAAATGTAATTGATGGCACCCAACCCAATTCGTTTTTAAGTTTGGTAGCATCAATAGCATAACGCAAATCGTGCCCGGCCCTATCAGTTACATAAGTGATCAACCTGGCCGATTCGCCTACTTCCCTGCCCAATTTTTTATCCAATATAGTACATAACAGGTTAATGAGGTCGATGTTTTTCCATTCATTATGGCCACCTATATTATAGGTTTGCCCGGCCTTGGCGTTATGGAATATTACGTCAATAGCACGCGCGTGATCTTCCACCCAAAGCCAGTCGCGAATGTTTTCGCCTTTGCCGTATACAGGTACAGGTTTGTTTTGCTTAATGTTGTGTATTGCCAGCGGAATAAGCTTTTCAGGAAAGTGAAACGAACCGTAGTTGTTTGAGCAATTAGAAATTACAGCATCCATGCCGTACGTATCCTGGTAGGCCCGCACAAAATGATCTGAGCTTGCTTTTGATGCCGAGTAAGGCGAATGCGGATCATAAGCGGTTTCTTCGGTAAACATCCCATCCTCGCCCAAAGTACCATAAACCTCATCGGTTGATACATGATAAAAACGGGTTTGATCATAACGGCCTTTCCAGCTTTGGCGGGCGGCGTTAAGCAGGTTTACCGTGCCTACAACATTGGTCATCACAAACTCCAACGGACTGCTGATTGACCTATCCACATGCGACTCAGCCGCGAGGTGGATCACCGCGTCGGGCTTTTCGTTATCAAATAAGCTGTTTATAAATTCAAGGTCAACAATATCGCCTTTTATAAACCTGTAGTTGGGTTCATTTTCAATATCCCTTAAATTTTCGAGATTGCCTGCATAGGTTAACTTATCCAGGTTAATGATATTATAATTTGGATACGTTTTTACAAAACGGCGCACCACGTGCGATCCTATAAAACCAGCCCCACCTGTAATGATGATCTTTTGCATTTGCTGAGTATTAATTTATAAAGGATTTTGAGCTATATATTTTTCCCATTCCCAGGCCGATGCCATCATGGTTTCTAAACCAAGCTGGGTTTTCCAGCCCAGTTTATTGGTTGATTTGGTTACATCGCCCCAAACTTTTTCAACGTCACCCGCGCGGCGAGGCCCAATCTGGTAGTTAACTTTTACGCCTGTAGCTTTTTCAAACGCGTGAATAACCTCTAATACGGTACTGCCTTCGCCCGTACCCAAGTTAAACACATCGTAACCGGTATAATCTTCCCTTTCGGCTAATTTTAAGGCGGCTACGTGTGCTTTGGCCAAATCAACTACGTGAATATAGTCACGTACGCAGCTGCCATCGCGGGTATCATAGTCATCACCAAAAACGGTTATCTTTTCGCGTTTGCCAATAGCCGTTTGCGTGATAAAGGGAACCAGGTTTTGTGGTACACCTATTGGCAATTCGCCAATAAGGGCAGTTTCATGCGCGCCAACCGGGTTAAAATATCTTAATGATACCACTTTATAGCTGCTGGTACCAGATGCTATCATATCCTTCAAAATCTCTTCGGCAATTTGCTTGGTATTGCCATAAGGTGATTGGGCAGGTTGCACCGGGGCCGCCTCGGTTACAGGTAATTGCTCTGGCTGACCGTAAACGGTACAGCTTGATGAAAATACAAAGTTTAGGGGTTTGCTATAGTATGCCTCCAGCAAATTAATGAGCGAATAAAAGTTATTGCGGTAGTACTTCAATGGCTTGGCAACAGATTCGCCAACTGCTTTAAATGCCGCGAAATGAATAATACCCTGCAAATCGGGCTCGGCAACGGCCAGGGCTTTTACGCCGGCCTCATCGCACAAATCAAGCTTGTGAAACACTGGTTTGTAGCCAATTATCTTGGCCAGCTGATCTAAAATTTTAGGATCGGAATTTGAAAGATCGTCAACAATAACAGGTTCATAACCTGCATTTACTAATTCAACAACGGTATGGGAGCCAATAAAACCCAGGCCGCCTGTTACTAATATTTTCATTTTAAGCAGTGTTTATTAGGTTATAAAGGTAAGCAAATTGGTGAATTTACTACCCTTTGTTTTATAACAAAACAACCATCTTTGCACAAAGCACAAGATGGTTGCCCTAATTGCCATGCCATTTTAAAGCAGGGAATGGCAATCATTTTTAATCCCTCTATTTATTATAGTAAGTAAAATCCTTATGATTGATCTCCTTTTCGGGTAATGATTTAAAGTACTCGTAAGTAATTTTTAAACCTTCGCTTCTCGATATTTTAGGCTCCCAACCCAATATGGCTTTGGCTTTGGTAATATCCGGGCGGCGTTGTTTAGGATCATCGGTAGGTAGCGGCAAACTAATCATTTCCTGATCTGTACCGGTTAGCTTGATGATCTCCTCACCAAACTGGCGAATGGTGATTTCATCTGGATTACCAATATTTACCGGCTGGGCATAATCACTATGCAGCAAACGATAAATACCCTCAACCAAATCGTCTACATAACAAAACGAACGGGTCTGTGAACCATCGCCAAACATGGTTAACGGTTCGCCCCTTAGTGCCTGGCCAATAAATGCTGGCAATACGCGGCCATCATTAAGGCGCATACGCGGGCCATATGTGTTAAAAATGCGCACAATACGGGTTTCTAAACCGTGGAAGGTATGGTATGCCATGGTAATAGCCTCCTGGAAACGCTTAGCTTCGTCATAAACACCACGCGGACCAACCGGATTAACGTTGCCCCAGTATTCTTCTGGCTGTGGGTTTATGTTAGGGTCGCCGTATACTTCTGAAGTAGAAGCGATAAGCATCCTGGCACCTTTTGAGCGGGCCAAACCAAGCAGGTTATGTGTACCCAACGAGCCTACTTTTAAGGTTTGGATAGGGATTTTTAAATAATCAATAGGACTGGCCGGCGATGCGAAGTGCAGTATATAGTCCAACTGACCCGGAACAAACACAAACGTAGAAACATCGTGATTATAAAATTCAAAGTTCTCCAGTTTAAACAGGTGCTCAATATTCCGCAGGTCGCCGGTAATAAGGTTATCCATGCCAATAACATGATATCCCTCTTTAATAAACCTGTCGCAAAGGTGCGAACCCAAAAAGCCGGCTGCCCCGGTTATTAATACTCTTTTACGGTTTTCCATCAATTATTTATTTAAATCCAATAGTAGTCTGATATTTAAAATCGGTAATAGTTCTTCAGCTAATTTCTCAAGTATGTATAAGAATCTTATACCCGTTTTTCTGATTATCGTCATCAGTTAATTTGCAGGCAGCTGCATAACACAGGGTGCAAACGATCAAGTAATTAATTATTGTTATTACTTTTAACCCCGGCTAAGATAACCAACATAAATAAAAATGATGTTATTATATACGATAGGCATACGGTTATATTTTGTTGTCATTTATGTGGCTTCGCTGTTTAATCAAAAAGCAAGCCAATGGATAAACGGACGAAAAAATCAACAGTTTATACGTATAAATAACTGTATTTGGTTTCATTTTGCTTCCTTAGGCGAGTTTGAACAGGGCCGCCCTATCCTGGAAGCACTCAGAACCCGGCATCCGGATAAAAAAATAGTGGTTAGCTTCTTTTCCCCATCGGGATATGAGGTGCGCAAAAATACCCCACTTGCCGATTTTGTGTATTATTTGCCTTTAGATACCGCAAAAAATGCCACACAATTTATAGATGCCATACAACCAGAAATGGCAGTGTTTACCAAGTACGAGTACTGGTATCATTTTTTTAATCAGCTCCATAAACGCAGGGTTCCTCTTTATATAGTATCGGGTATTTTCAGACCCAAACAAATCTTTTTTAAGTGGTACGGTGGTCTGCACCGTAAAATATTAAGCTTTGTAACGTATTTCTTTTTGCAGGATGAAGCATCAAAGCAGTTATTACAAAGCATAGGCGTTACCAACACGGCTGTAAGCGGCGATACCAGGTTTGACAGGGTATGGGCCAACGCACAGCATCCAAAAGAAATCCCCGGCATTGCCCAATTTAAAAACGACCAAAAATTATTTATAGCCGGCAGCACCTGGCCGCAAGACGAAGCACTGTTGGCTACCCTCCCTGCGTTATATCCCGATTGGAAATTCATCTTCGCCCCTCACGAAATTGGCGAAGAAAAAGTCAATAACCTGGTAAATTTGTTGCCCTCAATAACAACAGCCAGATACTCAGAGTTAATTCAAAATTCAAAATTCAAAATTCAAAACCAGGATGCTACCACTCATCACTCACCACTCACTACTTTAATAATTGATAACATCGGCATGCTTTCATCGCTTTACGCCTATGCCGATATAGCTTACATAGGCGGTGGTTTTGGAGTTGGCATACATAATACACTGGAGGCCGCGGCTTTTGGATTGCCGGTTATATTTGGCCCCAATTATCAAAAATTTAACGAGGCAAAACAGCTTATAACTTTAAGGGCCGGCTTTAGTATAAGTGATGTAAATGAGCTAAAAGGTATTGTTGAAACGCTGATTGGTGACGAAGCTTTTTACAGCGTTACCAGTAAAAAGGCGGCGGAGTTTGTACGTGAGCATATTGGGGCTACCGAGGCGATTTTAGGACAGATAGATAGTTAACGCACAAGATACGATACGACATATTCAGCGGGTATAAACAAATATAAAACTTACGCCGATGACAGGTAGCTCCTACGGAGCACAGGCGCATATCTGTTTTACTGTGCTACAAACGGGTAGCCGCTACGCGGCAAGCTGCTTGTATAAATTAATGGCTGTATGCCGCATAGCGGCTACCTGTTTGTAGAAAAACACGCCTTCCCTACGCGATGCCGCATAGCGGCTACCTGTGTAGTCATAAAGGCTGTGGCCTGTTCCCGTTTATTATGCATACCAACACCTCAAAATATTTTTTCTTATTATTGCCCCAATGGGTTTTTTACAACTGCCCGGCCTGGGCAAAGTGCATTTTCATGAGTATGGTACAGGAACAAAGCCGATATTGGCTTTTCACGGATATGGCATGTTGGGTAACCAGTTTAGGGTATTGGAGCAGTCGTTATTACCCCGATATCATTTTTACGGGTTTGATCACTTTTTTCATGGCCAAAGCAACCTGGAAGGCTGGACGGATAAACAAATCCGGATTGGGATGGTTAAAGATCAGGTACGCCTTTATTTGCAGGAATGGTTTAAGGTTTATGGCGAGCAGCGCATTTCAATCATAGGCTATTCCATTGGTGCAAACCTGGCCCTTATATTAGTAGAAGAGTACGCCCATTTAATTGACGATTTGATATTAATGGCTCCCGATGGCCTTGCCGTACATAAAGGGTTTTATTTTTTAAGGCATCACCCTATAGGCAAATTTATTTTTAGGTGGGCCACCAAAAGTAAATGGCTGGCACCTTTTTTATTAAAAAGCGTAAAGGCAGTTGGGGTAATTGATGAGGCGCTTTACACCATAGCCTATAACGAAATTGACACCCCCAAAAAACGCCTGGATAGTTATTATACCATGAACCTGATACGCCTGCTAAAACCCGATGTGGTAAAAATAGCGGGACTTATTAATCAGTATAAAATTAAATGTTTGCTGATATTTGGTAAAGATGATCACCTGTATCCTAAAAAGGCGGCGATGCCTTTTGTAAAAATGCTGGATAATGCCGAGGTACATGAAGTAAAAATGGGCCATTGGCTGGTTACCAAAGCGCTGGATGAATATTTAATAAGTTAATTTATGCTACCCACCCGCAAAACCGATTTTTGGAGTGCCCTGTTTTTACGCCTTATAAAAAGGCGGGCAAGCCGTAGTTTTAAAAAGGTAGATATATTGCCCTTTGAAGCCAAACCCGGTCATTCGGTTTTGATGCTATGCAACCATTTTAGCTGGTGGGAAACCATTTTAACCAACATGAGCGCTGCCGATAGCCTCAAACGCCGCTGGCATGGCATGATGCAGCAGGAACAGGCAGAAAAACATTGGTATTTAAGGTACATCGGGCTTTTTTCTATCAAAAAAGGATCACGGGAGTTATTGGCTTCACTTAGTTATGCGGCACAGTTATTAAATGATCCGCTTAATATGGTGGTGGTTTGTCCGCAGGGCGAAATTCGTTCCAATCACGAAACGTATATCACCGTTGAAAAAGGGGTTCAAAAATTAATTGAGCAAATTAAAGCGCCATGCCAGGTGGTTTATCATTGTATATTGATAGATTATTTTGAAAGCTTTAAACCCAGCGCCTACATACACCAGTTTGATTGCGGCATTGCCGGCGAATGCACTTTTGAAGAGTTAAAGCAACGGGTTAATGATTTTCATCAACAGGCGCTACAAAGCCAGATTAATATGAAACATTAACATACCTTGTTTATTCAAGAAGCTTGATTTATTTGGTAGAGACGCAACATTTTGCGTCTCCAGCTGTACAGAGTAGCTTTGTGAGCTAAATCCATTTGATTTGCACGCGGGAGATGCAAAATATTGCGTCTCTACATAAAATTAACGTTTATCGCTTCATGGTCTACAATCAAAGCAACTACTTCATCAACCGCGTTATTTACTACTACATTAAATGGATAGTAGGGTGGCAGTTTCATGAAGTGCTGTTTAATGATATTGAAATTGATAAAAGCCGTTCGTTATTGCTGATAGCTAATCACTTTAGTTTTTGGGATGCGCTGATACTTCATACCGTAAACGAAAGGCTGTTAAAAAAGAAATTTCATGTAATGGTTGATGAAAAAACGGTGCATATGCTTAAATATTTGAAATATGCCGGCGCGTTTTCGGTAAACAAAAAATCAAGGGATATCATTGAATCGATAGATCACGCGGCGGCTTTGCTGGATGTTCCAGGGAACCTGGTGCTCATCTTTCCGCAGGGAAAATTGTTTTCAAATTATGTAGATGATGTTAAGTTTGATAAGGGTGTGTTAAGGATAATGCAAAAAGCGCCTAAAAAGTTCCAATTGGTTTTTGCTTCCACATTTATTCAGTACTTTAAACATAAAAAGAGCACGGCAACCGTTTATTTAAAAAGTGATGAAGGTAATTATACCAACATAACGGCTTTAAAAGAGGCCTACCAGCAACATTACAGCAGTTCAAAACTGCTACAAACCGAATTTGACATATAAAGTGACAGCAGTTATATTAATCACCCTTTTTTTCATCATCCTGCGTTTTACGGTAACCCTGTTCAACTTTATATCCGATCCTAAACTACGCCGGGTAAGTAAACATTATACCGATAAAGTTTCTATCCTTATCCCCGCCCGTAACGAGGCCGATAATATCATCGGCCTGCTAAATTCTATTCATCAGCAGGACTACCCGCATTATGAAGTAATTGTTTTAGACGATGGCTCAACGGATAATACCTATAACATTTGCGAAGCTTTTGCTTCAAAACATCCTCAATTTAAAATTATTAAAGGCGATGAACTGCCCGCCGGCTGGATAGGTAAAAACTATGCCTGCCACCAATTGGCCCAGCAAGCTACCGGTACCTACCTGCTTTTTTTAGATGCCGATGAGCTGATACAACCCGGATTGATCAATAGCGCCGTTCACCGCATGCAGGTAAATAACCTGGGGTTACTAAGTTTATTTACCAACCAGGATATGCCTACCCTGGGCGAAAAATTAGTGGTGCCTTTAATGCATTACATTTTACTTAACCTACTGCCATTAAAACTGGTTTCTATTGTAAAGAACCCATCTGTAGCTGCGGCCAGCGGGCAGTTTATGTTGTTTGATGCCGATACTTACCGGCAGGAACAATGGCACCGGGCAGTAAAAGATAAAGTGGTGGAGGATGTGGAAATTATGCGGCTGATAAAAACAAAGGGATACAACGGCGAGGCTTTATTAGCCAACGGCCTCATTAACTGCCGCATGTATAAAAACTATAACGAGGCTGTAAATGGTTTTAGCAAAAACTTTTTGGCGGCCTTTAACTACAGCGTAATTGGTTTTTTAATTTACCTAACCTTGCTTATTATTTTCCCGCTGGTACTCATCATCACGTTGAATTTGCCGCTCATTTCGTTTGCATTCGGTCTTATTATTCTTACCCGTATCATGATTTCACTGTCATCCGGGCAAAACGCGCTTTATAATGTGATGCTTCACCCCTTGCAAATGGCAAACCTGCTCATTATCGCGGTTTTATCCATTCAAAAACACCTAACCGGGACTACCGTATGGAAAGGGCGCCGAATTTGAGCAAGCCCTTATTAACACCCGATGCCGAACGGCAACGTAACGCCACTTTTGTAATTGTGCTTTTTCACCTGGTAGGCCTCATGGGCTTTATCGTTTTAGCATTCTCGGTACTGTTTTTAAAAATTGTGCCCTGGCATTTATTGCTCATGACGGGTATAATTATTTATAACCACAAACAGCCCCACTTAAAATTGATGCTATTCGCCCTAATCATTTTTACATTAGGTTTTTGTTCCGAATATATTGGCGTACACACCGGCTATCTTTTTGGCAATTATACCTATGGCCAAACGCTTGGCAAAAAACTATTGGATATCCCTTTACTCATAGGCATCAACTGGTTCCTGCTTATTTATTCAACCGGGGTACTGATGCAGCGCAGCCGGATAAAAAACATTTTTTTAAGAGTTATATCAGGCGCTTTGCTATTGGTCTTGCTCGATTTTTTTATAGAACCTATAGCCATCCATTTTGACTACTGGCATTGGGTAAATAACAACATCCCCCTAAAAAACTACCTGTGCTGGTTTTTAATAAGCGGAGGCATGCTTATCATTTTTGAAAAGTTTAAATTCGAGAAGCAGAACAAAGCACCGGTTGCGTTACTTATGATGCAGTTTTTGTTTTTTATGGTGCTTGGGCTGATATATTGATAGATGTGTATCTTTGCATTATGGGAGCGTACAATTTAAAGGTTACTATCGATCAGGATTCAGGGTTTTGCTTTGGGGTAGTTTATGCCATTGACATGGCCGAAGAAATCCTGGCGCAGGATGGCTACCTGTATTGCCTTGGCGATATTGTACACAATGATGAGGAAGTAGAGCGTTTAAAAGCCCAAGGCCTGCGTATTATTGAACACGCCGAGCTGAAAGATCTGCACAACGAAAAGGTGCTGATCCGCGCGCATGGGGAAGCTCCTGACACCTACCGCACCGCTTTAGAAAACAACATTACCCTTATTGATGCATCGTGCCCGGTAGTATTGAAACTGCAAAACCGCATCAAAACATCGTTCGATCAAAACGAGAAGATATTGATTTTTGGCAAACACGGCCATGCCGAAGTGGTAGGCTTACAAGGCCAAACCAATAATGAGGCTTTGGTATTCCAGGATATTGCCGAACTGGACAACATGGAACTGCCGCAAAACATTACGCTGTACAGCCAGACCACCAAAAGCATGGAAAAGTTTTACAACGTAAAAGACGAACTGATTGCCCGCGGCTACAACCTGAAAGCTAACGATACCATCTGCCGCCAGGTATCTAACCGGGATAAGGATTTGCCTAAGTTTGCTACCCGCTTTGATAAAATTGTGTTTGTATCGGGCAAAAAATCATCAAACGGGAAGGTGTTGTTTGAGGTTTGCCGCAAGCACAATCCCAATACCTATTTCATTTCCTCAACCGACGAACTGGAATTATCCATGTTTTCGCCAAATGATACCGTGGGTATAGCCGGCGCAACATCAACCCCGTTATGGCTGATGCAGCAGGTAAAAGAAGCTATAGAAAATTTATAGCAGCACGCTTTTTGCTGTTACTCAAATCACATGCAAAAAAGCCCGCCAAACATCGGTTTACTCATCGCGCTCATAGTAATTGGCAGTTGGGTTACCAGCATTGCTTTATTGATGCAATGGAATTTTAGCTTTACCAATCCCCTGGTTTATTTATGCATATTGGTTCAAATGCACCTGTACACGGGCCTATTCATCACCGCGCACGATGCCATGCATGGCACCATATCGCCCAATAAGAACATTAATAACTTTACAGGCTACCTCTGCACTTTTTTATACGCATCGTTTTGGTACCCGCAATTATATACCAAACACCATTTGCACCACAGCCACGTACATACGGCCGAAGATCCCGATTATCATGAGGGCGGTTTCTGGGCCTGGTATGTAAGGTTTATCCGTAACTACCTTTCCTTATGGCAAATTGTGGTGATGGCAGCGCTCTTCAATATTTTAAAATTGTGGATACCGCAGCAAAACCTGTTGCTGTTTTGGGTAGTACCATCGCTGCTGAGTACGTTGCAACTATTTTACTTCGGCACTTACCAGCCACACAAAGGCGAGCATGACAATCAATACTTCGCCCGTAGTCAGCCCAAAAACCACGTGCTGGCATTTTTTAGCTGCTACTTTTTTGGGTATCATTACGAGCATCACCATTCGCCGGGCACACCGTGGTGGATGTTGTGGAAGAGGTAGACGCGGGGCATTTAAATAGGGCAAAGGCGGACTCTTATGCCATTTCCCAACGAGGTAAAAGAGTTAGTCATTCGGAATTGCAAAATCTGCGTAGGGGTGGATAGAGTGGTTTTATCAATTTTAGCCCCGCCTCGCTACTTCAATATCGGGTTTTACTATAAGCACCTACTCCACCACCCACGCCCCAATCCCATATTCTCCCAAACTCACGCTCATTTTGCCGTCACTTACCGCAGGCATATCCATTCCAATAAAAACACCAATTTTCTTTCCCGCCAAACCGTGGACATTTACTTTAGCTACCTGGCCTTTATCTGATAAATTAATCACCACTACCACCGCCTTATTTCCATCCCTGCGGATAAATGAAAACACCTGGCTGTTATCATTATCCAGGGTTTTATAAGTGCCATTGGTGATGGCCGAATTGGACCTGCGCAGGCGAATCATCGCCTTGTAATAATTAAACAGTGAGTTGGGGGCTTTTCGTTCCTCTTCTAAGGAGATGCCATCATTTGGTTTATCGTCATTAAACTGATCTTTGTGTTCGCCTTTTTGTTTGTACCAGTACGCCATGCCTTTGCCTTGTGCGACGGCATACCAGTCAAAGGCCTGGCGTTCCCGAATTTCATTGGCATCGGTTGGGCCAAAGTTTTGGGATGCGCCGGTCATGCCCAGTTCCTGCCCGTAATAAATAGCGGGTGTGCCGCCCATAAGCAGGTTAAGCGCGCAGCCTATTTTAAGCTTGCGGATATCGCCGCCTACGGCCGAGCTGTACCGGGTGATATCATGGTTTTCAATAAACACAATTTGTTGTTTACCCGGCGGATTCATGGCCAGGGTCGAATCGGCATTGGCCATGAACAGATCTTTCCTGAACAAGCGGATGGCGTAGGCCAGCCGGATGCCAAAAACCCGATCTACGCCGCCTTTATCCAGATAATCCAGGCCCAGGCTAAGCCAGTTGGCCTGCTCGGCAATGATTTTTATTTTGGGGTTTATGGCGCGCAGCTTTGCAAACAGCGGGTTCCAAAAGGTATCAAATAAATGTGGCAGGCTGCCTTTGTTATCCAGGTTATCCGTCATATGGTCAATCCTGAAGCCATCTACACCATCGTTAAATTTACCATCGTGGTTTGGATCGAGCCAGTAGCTAAACAGTTTAGTGTTATAGGCCTTTGATTTTTCGCTGTTTAAATTGGCGGTGGTAATTTTATGAATGATACCATCATAACCTTTTAATTCGGTTAGACCCGCTACAATGGTTGATGGCCTTTTATTTTCGTGATCGTCCCAAAGAATATAGTCAGAGTATTCGGATTTTGGGTTGCCGTAAGCCTCCTTCCACCATTTTGAGTCTTCGGTAACATACTGGGTTTCCATATCCATATAAAATTTCATTCCCCGTTTGTGCAGCTCTTTAATCAGCATTAAATAATCATGCAGAGTGCCGTATTTAGGGTCGATCTTTTCAAAATCGATAGCGAAATAATTATGGTAATAAATAGATTCATAAAGCGGCGTACACAATATGGAGGTTACACCCAGTTCCTGCAGGTAATCTAATTTTTGGCGGATGCCGTTCAGGTCGCCATGCCCATCGCCATTGCTATCAAAAAAACTGCGCTGAAAAATATGGTAGATGATCTCGTCGCCGGTCGCTTTATTTTGACGCGGTTTTGCCTCAATCGCGGTAAACGCGATGCAACACAAGCATGCCATTGAAATAAGTTTGCTAAATTTCATGAAGTTATAATTGGTACCCAAAACAACATAAAGCAACACTAATATACAATGAATAAATGTGGTTTAATATGGCTCATTTTGCCCGGATATTATTGCGTGTATAGTCCTGATAGTGCAACAGGTGGCATGAACAGGGATAATATAAACCACTAACTGGACAATTTTGCTTAGCTTTAATTTTTGTTGTAACCCTATTTTTATCCCTTACTAACAGGTAGTTTTTATTCCGCAGATCTCTTATCTGCCGGCATTTAAACCTGCCATTAAACCCCAAAAAATAACAGACAGTATGGCTATTACGTGCAACGCCGCCATTGCCCACGGTGACGGAAGCTTTTCGATACAAATGATAGAGGTGCAAGACCCGCAGGCCGATGAGATACTGGTAAAAGTAATGGCCGCCGGCCTTTGCCATACCGATCATGATTCGCTTAACTGGGGCAAACCACTCATTTTAGGGCATGAAGGTGCCGGTATTATTGAAAAACTTGGGGCCGAAGTAACAGGCTTTAGCATTGGCGATAGCGTGATCCTAAACTGGGCCATGCATTGTGGCAAATGCTTTCAATGTTTGGAGGGCAACGAGCACCTGTGCGAGGTGGCATCGCCGGTGGCAGCAGGTGGTAACGGCTACACACCCGGGCATGCGGCTTTATTGGGTACTACTTATAACGGCGAACCTATTTTGCGCTCATTCAATATTGGTACCATTGCAGAGTATACGCTGGTAAAAGCTTCGGCGGTGGTCAAAAACAATTCGCCAGCAATGTCATTCCCCGCCGCCAGTATCATTAGTTGCGGGGTAATGACGGGTTATGGCTCGGTGGTGAATGCCGCTAAGGTAAAACCAGGCTCATCGGTAGTAGTACTGGGTACAGGCGGCGTAGGGCTGAATGTTATCCAAGGCGCGAAAATCGCTAACGCGGGAATGATCATCGCTATAGATATTAACCAGAATCGGTTGGATATGGCCGTAAAATTTGGCGCTACCCATACCATTTTGGCCCACCGTAATGACATCGGCCTTTTAAATGCCGCCCAACAGGTAAAAACCATGACCCAAAACCGTGGTGCCGACTATGCCTTTGAGTGTACCGCCATACCCGAATTAGGCGCCGCGCCATTGGCCATGGTACGTAATGCCGGTACAGCGGTACAGGTAAGCGGCATTGAACAGGATATAACTATTGATATGCGCCTGTTTGAGTGGGATAAAATTTACATTAACCCGCTATATGGCAAATGCCGCCCACAAATAGATTTCCCGCAAATTGTACATCATTACGAAAGCGGGAACCTGCTATTGGAAGAAATGATTACCCGCACCTATACAATAGACGACCTTGATAAGGCTTTTGACGATATGCTTAAAGGCAGAAACGCCAAAGGAGTTATTGTTTTTCACCAGCAAGATGCCATTTAAAACCATCGAAATATCAAATCCACGGTTTGAAAGTAATAACCTGCGTTTTATTACTGTAAATACCCCCAACCTTAATGGTCGGGGCGATATTTGTGTTTACGTTCCACCGGGCACGATGCAGGCAGATACCTTGCCCATTGTAATATTACTGCATGGTGTTTATGGCAGTGCCTGGAGCTGGAGCCATAGCGCAGGCGTGCATTTAACGGCCAATGAGCTAATAACCAACGGCGAATTACCGCCCATGATCATCGCCATGCCATCCGACGGGCTTTGGGGCGACGGATCTGGCTATTTACCGCATAGCGGTTATAATTTTGAAAAATGGATTGCCGAAGATGTACCGATGGCAATACGGGAAAACATAGCGGGTGCAAAAGAGGATTCGCCCTTGTTTATCTCGGGCTTATCTATGGGCGGTTTTGGTGCTTTACGCATAGGGGCCAAATACGGGTACCTGTTTAAGGCTGTATCGGGGATGTCATCAATCACCAGCTTACCGCAGATGAAGCATTTTACCAACGAGTCCTTAACCCTTTATACACAGATGAATGCTATTGACGAGGATGTATTTGAAACCTTTAAGCATTATGTAAACCAGCTGCCGCCGCTGCGGTTTGACTGCGGCCGGGACGACCTGTTGATAGCCTATAATCGCGACCTGCACCAAAAAATGCTGACCGCCGGGATACCACATATTTACGAAGAATACAGCGGCGGGCACGAGTGGCCTTACTGGGCAAAACACGTAATAACCACCCTTAGATTTTTTGCCGGTTATCTTTAAAACCCCGATACTTTTTTAATAATGACCAAAATGAATTGCAATTATAAATAGATAATAATCAGATAGTTGATATATTAAATATACAGAATTATCATTTTATTGTCAATTACATAATAGCTTATATATCATTTTCAACATTTTAAACGTTTATCTACTTTGTAGGTTCACACCTGCAAATAGTGATAAGGTTTAGGTTTAAAGTCCCCAAGCAGCGAGTGCAAGGGGACTTTTATTTTAAGGTGAATTTTTAACAGAAAATACCTTTCTGAACCAAGGCCTAAACCCCGGAAGCGTACGCTTTTGTGGCAAACAAAAAAGCGACGCCATGCTTCTATAAATTATCTTTACGGTAATGATTAAAACCTCAATGAACGGATCAATTGATAATGCCCTGTTAGCCATAAAAGAATTTGCCCCTAAAACCACGCTGGTGACCGAAGGCGACGTAGCAACCGAAATGATGTTTATAAACAGCGGCTGCATCAGGGCCTGGTACAATGCCGATGGACAGGAAATAACGCTGCAGTTTTTCTTTGAGGGCGATTCGGTAACATCGTTAGAAAGTTTTTTGAACAACCCCCCCAGCAATATCAACATAGAAACCCTGGAACATTGCCAGTTAAGCATCCTTAAAAAAGCCGATTTTTTACACCTGCTGCAAACAGACGCTGTTATCAAAAATTGGTTTTACACAACAGCCATCCAAAAACTGTTTACCCATACCAACAGGCTGCTTTCACTCTTGAAAAACAAACCGTTTGACAGGTATCAGCAACTATTAGCCAGCAGGCCCGATATGTTTCAGCGTATTCCGCAGCATTATATAGCCTCATACCTGGGCATTACGCCGGTTTCTTTAAGCCGCATCAGGAACCGCCGCAACGTTGTTTCTTAACAATTGTTATCGTTACAAACACATCTGTTTGCCCACCTTTGCAATAATAATAAAATACAAAGGATGAAAGCGCTTACATTTTTAAAGATAGTTACAACAGTGAACGTATTGGTTGCCGCGGGTTTTTCGGTGGCAGGGATAATTAATCCGGCTTCTATATTGCCTGTCGACATAAGTGCAGATAAAGCGATAGCCATTTTTGCACTATATGCCGCGGCGCGTACAATTCCACTGGCGGCAGCAACTATAATTTTTGTTTTTGGCAAACGTCGGGATGGGCTTTTTACACTTGCTTTCCTGGCGGGCGTAGCGCAATTATTAGATGGTTTTATCGGCATTTATCAGCATGATGTATCCAAAACCGCCGGTCCGTTTTTTATCGCTGTAGTGACGTTTATCGCGCTTTATTTATCGGTTAAAGGCAAGGCCGTGGCTATTGCCGCGTAATTGGTACCGTTAATTGAACAGGACCGAAAGGCGGGATTCAGTTATCTATATTACTTGCCGTTGCCGGTAATTGTTGTTGTTAACCCGTTGCCGGTAATCTGGTAAAATGGCTGGCCTGCCAGAAAGGTTATTTTTTTAAGCGGTTTAAAAATCGCCATGTTTTTGCTTTTCAGATCAACCTGCGTGCGATAGGCGCTGATAGCACCTATGAGTACATTTTGGGCAATCAGGGCTGTTGGCGAATCCACTCCCCCATCTTTCAGATCGCTTGCGTGGGCGTAACTACCCACGCCCAATCTAAGGGCTTCCCGCATCCCAATCATCCCAACGGTTTTCATCATTTCAGGATCAAATTTATTCCTGTCGCCAAGGCCAATAAGCAAAAGCCTTTGTGGGGTAATGGTGCCATTAGGTACATCAATTAACAAAGTTTCAAAAGCATGCCCGGTAAAGGCGCCGTTTTTTCTTAAAGTAGTAATTATGCCGTTTAGTCCCTGGTCAAGATGGGCCATGCCATTTGCCGCCAAAGGCAGTGCGGGTGGTGCATAAATGTCATTTTCGGTATATTCAAAAACGCATGCTATCTGCAGTGGTGTTTTTTCTGCCGATGGGCTTTGCACCATCGTTTCAATATCAATGTTGTCAATTTTACCCAGTACTGCATGTGTGCCAATTACAGGCAAAACAGTCGTACTTTGTGCTTTTAAAATGCCCGGTGTAAAAAAAACGACAATTAAGGTGAATACATTAAGGGTATGTGCTTTTACAGTTTGGCGAGCGGGAGAACGATGGTTTACGTTTGTTTTCATTTTATGCTGGTTATAGATGATGTGCTTGTTTGTTTTAAACTGCATCAAATCTAACGGGCACTGCGGGGGGCGCAAATAACCTACATCAAGAAATGAAAAATCCCGCTACCTGATTTTAAATTCAGACGGCGGGAAATATTGTGTGGATGTACCGGTATTGAAAACCTACAAGTCCGGTTAGTTTTTAACAGCGGCAGTTGTAGCTGAATAATTGGCCGGATAAACTTTTCTGAACATGATGTAGGTTACTGTCACGATGCTAAAAGCGATAACAGCGTCTACAGTGGCCGCCGCGCCAATCACAATGAGTTTGGAGAAAAAGGCGAAGATGATATCAAAAAATACACCTGCAAATACCCATTCCTTTAGCCTAAGCAATTTGTTGGGGATTAAAAGAACCGTAATGCCCGATAATTTGGCAACACCCAATACATAAATGAAGTAAGCGGGGTAGCCCAATTTAAGGGTGATATCCCATACAATTTTGTTGGTAGTAAGTTCACAAAAGCCGCTGGTGCCAAACCATAATGAAGTTAATGCCGCGCCGATCCAGAAGATTGTTTTTGTTGTTTTTGAGTTCATGATTTCTGTGTTTTTGTTGTTTGTTGATTCAAAAATGCAGCTGATCTCACCAAAAACAGAGCGGTTTAAATGCCAACCGGGCAATATGGCGGGCGGTTTAGACAATTGGAGGCGGGAGTTGGTTAGCTTTGTTGCGGGGGAAGTATTTTAAAGCCCCTCTGGTAAGATTAAACGAACAGATGTTTCGTAGACGTTGGGCAAAATAATATCGGATTAGTATCTGAGCACAAATCAAACACTTTTTTTATTCCCCCACAAGAATTCTGCTTGATCCTAAATTTTACCTATTGCGCGACCCATTACGCAAAAAACGCCGATCTCTTGTATGAAATCAGCGTTTTTAGTAGCCCGTAGGGGAATCGAACCCCTGTTTGAAGAATGAAAATCTCCTGTCCTAACCCCTAGACGAACGGGCCGTCTTTTTTTATTTATTTTCCCTTGTTTTGGGATTGCAAAGATAGCGCTTTAACGGATAAATAAAAATAAAATTTAAAATAATTTTATTTGGCGCTGATAATGAATAAGATATTTTCATTTACCAAACAAAATAGCACAATTTACATTGTAAATCTGCACTTGTTAAAGCTATCTTTATCGTAAAATCATTTATCTCTTATGAAAGCAATCTGGAATAACCAGGTTATTGCCGAAAGCAATGACACTATTGTAGTTGAAAACAACCATTATTTTCCAATAGAAAGCGTAAAAGCCGAATACCTGGAAAATACTAACACGCACACCACCTGCCCATGGAAAGGTTTAGCATCGTACTACACTCTTAATGTTGATGGTAAAACCAATCCCGACGCGGCATGGTACTATCCGCAACCCAAAGAGGCGGCAACAAACATTACCAACTATGTGGCTTTTTGGAAAGGCGTTAAAATAACCGACTAAACATGAAAAAATACGATGCCATTATTATTGGTTCGGGGCAGGCGGGGGCGCCTTTGGCTAAAAAGCTGGCATTGGCCGGCCTAAAAACGGTGATTATTGAAAAGCGTTTTTATGGCGGCACCTGCGTAAACGATGGCTGCACGCCTACCAAAACCTGGGTGGCATCGGCCAAGGCGGCATACATGGTCGGCAAAAGTATCGATTTAGGCGTGCCGGTTAATCGGTTTAGCGTTAACATGGCCACGATCAAAAAGCGCAAGGAAGATATTGTGATGCAATCGCGCATTGGCGGTCAGCATGCGGCCGAAAAAACAAAAGGGCTGGATGTTGTTTTTGGCGAGGCCAGTTTTGTTGGCGATAAAACCGTTTCGGTAAAACTTAAAAACGGCAAAAAATCAAATATCCAGGCCGATCTGATTTTTTTAAATACCGGTGCTAAACCGTTTATCCCCAAAATTGAGGGCCTGGATACTATCAAATACCTCGACTCGACCAGTATTTTAGAACTGGATTACGTGCCCGAGCATTTACTGGTGCTCGGCGGAAATTACATAGGGCTGGAGTTTGGGCAGATGTTTCGCCGCTTCGGCAGCAAGGTGACTATTGTTGAGAGGTCGGCACATATTGTATCTAAAGAAGATGAGGATGTTTCTGTAGAAATGCAAAACATCCTGGAGGCCGAACAGATTAAAATACTCACCAACGCGCACGCTACCAGGTTTAAACAAAAAGCAGGTGGCAAAATAACCGTTACCCTTGATGTTAAAGGCGAGGAGCAAAAGATAAAATGCAGCCACGTGTTGGTAGCTGTTGGCCGTACCCCGCAAACTAAAGATCTGGCCCTTGAAAAAGCCGGCGTTAAAACCGACGATAAAGGCCATATTGTGGTTAATGATAAACTGGAAACCAACGTAAAAGGGATTTATGCCTTGGGCGATGTAAAAGGCGGACCGGCATTTACGCATATCTCCTACAACGATTACACCATTGTTTACCGCAACCTCATCCAAAAGCAAAACCTGGATATCAAAGACAGGCAGGTTCCATATTGCATGTTTACCGATCCGCAATTGGGCCGGGTAGGCATTGATGAAAATGAGGCAAAAAAACTTGGTATCGAATATAAAGTAGCTAAGCTCCCGATGGCCCACGTGGCCCGCGCTATTGAAACCGGTGATACACGCGGTTTTATGAAAGCCATTGTTGACCCTAAATCAAAAAAAATACTGGGCGCTACGGTGCTTGGTCCGGAAGGCGGCGAAATCATGACGGTATTACAAATGGCTATGGAGGGCGGCATCACTTATGAGCAGATTCGCTATTTTACCTTCGCGCACCCCTTGTATGCAGAATCATTAAACAACCTTTTCCTGGGCCTGGAAGATTAATTTTACCGCATGATAAAAGTTGATGGTGTAAGCAAACATTTTGGTAAGGTTAAAGCGGTTGATGCCATTTCCTTTGAGGTACAGGAGCATGAAAACATGATTTTGCTGGGCACCAGCGGCTGTGGCAAAACCACTACCTTAAAAATGATCAACCGGCTTATTGAGTCATCGGCAGGAACTATCTACATTAACAAAAAAAACATACTGGAGCAACAGCCCGAGGTTTTGCGCCGTGGCATTGGGTACGTGTTACAAAACAACGGCTTGTTCCCCCATTATACCGTGGCCGAAAACATTGCCATTGTACCGCAATTGTTGAAGTGGGATAAAAAGAAAACTGAAAATCGCACCGCCGAACTATTGGAAAAGCTGCATCTTGATAAAAGCTATCTGCATGTTTACCCCAAAGAGTTAAGCGGCGGCCAGCAGCAGCGCATTGGGCTGGCCAGGGCTTTGGTATCCGACCCTCCCGTTTTACTGATGGATGAGCCTTTTGGCGCGCTGGATAACGTTACGCGGTCAAACATTCACAAAGAGTTTAAAGCGCTCGATGAGCTGAAACGAAAAACCATCATTATGGTTACCCACGATGTGCAGGAGGCTTTTGAATTAGGCGATAGGATATGTTTGATGGATAAGGGCAAGATCATCCAATCGGGCAGCCCAACTGAACTGCTTTTTAATCCAGCCAATAAATTTGTGGAAGATTTTTTGAAGGACCAGCGCCTGCAACTGGAGTTTAAAGCTGTTAAGCTCACAGACCTTTGGGAACTGCTACCCCATCAGCATAAAAAAACTGAAACAGCTGCCCTGCATGCCGATACAGATTTGTGGTCGACATTAGAAAATTTCAGGTTTGGCAAAGCCGAAACTATTGATATCAAAAAAGATGGCGATGCTGAAAAAACGGCAAGCTTTGAGCAATTGATGGCTGCCTTTTATCAATTTAAAAACAAGCAGGGCCATGAATGAGCATCAGCAAACCCTGTTTGAGTTTATGGGCCAGCAGGCCGATAAACTGGCGGTGCAAACCCTGCAGCACATCGGGCTTACTTTTATATCTCTTTTTATAGCGGTGCTTATTGGCCTGCCCCTTGGCATTTTTATTACCCGCAAGGTAAAACTATCCGGCCCGGTTTTGGGCATCGCCGGCGTGCTGCAAACCATCCCAAGCATCGCTTTACTGGGTTTTATGATCCCGGTGTTGGGCATTGGTGCCAAACCGGCTATAGTGGCTTTGTTGCTTTACGCGTTGCTGCCCATTATCCGCAACACCTATACGGGCATTACCGGGGTTGATGGGGCCGTAAAGGAGGCCGCTGTGGCTATGGGAATGAATAAGTGGCAGGTATTATTCAAAGTTGAACTGCCGCTGGCTATGCCCGTAATTTTGGCCGGTATCCGCACGGCTACGGTTATTAACGTTGGTGTGGCAACTTTAGCCTCCTACATTGCTGCAGGTGGCTTAGGCGAGTTTATTTTCGGTGGGATATCTTTAAACAATACCAACATGATCCTGGCGGGGGCAATCCCGGCGGCATTGCTGGCTATTATTTTTGATTTCCTGTTATCGTTAGTGCAAAAGCTCAACTTTAAAAAAATTAAGAAAACAAGCTACGCCCTGCCCGTTTTATTGGTAGTGTTATCCTCGCTTTATTTTATACCCTCGGCCTATGGTGGCAAACTTACCGCTGGTTTTACTCCCGAGTTTATGGGGCGGCAGGATGGTAACCTGGGCCTGGAAAGTAAATACGGTTTAAAAATCCACACCATCGTAATCAGCGACGCCGTAATGTACAAAGCCGCCTTTGAAAAGCAATTGGACGTAATCAGCGGTTACTCGACAGACGGACGCTTAAAAGCTTATGATTTGGTGGTTTTAGATGATGATAAAGGAATCTTCCCGCCCTATTACGCCGCGCCGATCATCCGCGAGGAATCACTGAAAAAATATCCCGACCTGGAGAAAACGCTAAACCTGCTATCGGGCAAAATAAATGATTCCGTGATGACCGATTTAAATTACCGGACTGACTACCTTCACCAAACGCCGGAACGTGTTGCAAAAGATTTTCTGGTGGCAAATAAACTTTATAAACCATCCCGCGAGGGGAGTGCCGGCATCATTCGCATCGGTTCAAAAATATTTGGCGAGCAATACATCCTGGCCAATATGTACAGTATGCTTATTAAAGGTAATACCAATTATGATGTGGCAACAAAAACAGGCCTGGGTGGCACCAAAATTTGTTTCGACGCTTTAACCAATGATCAGATAGATTTTTATCCCGAATATACCGGGACAGGTTTATTGGCCATACTACAGGCATCGCCAAAAACAGTGGCCGAGGTAACCAAAAGCAAGGATAGTACCTACAACTATGTGCAGCAGGAATTTGAAAAACGCTACCAGGTAAAATGGCTAAAACCCATTGGTTTTAACAATGCCTACGCGTTGATGATGAGAAGGGGGCAGGCTAAAAGTTTAAATATTAAAACAATTTCTAACCTTAAACGATATTTGAATAGTAAATAATTCAATGGATTTAGCCGATTGTTATAAAAAAGTTCGCCGGCGAACAGAGCAGATCTGCGCTCCGCTGCAAACCGAAGATTATGTGGTGCAACCAGTGGTGGATGTTAGTCCGCCCAAGTGGCATATAGGGCACGTTACCTGGTTTTTTGAAACCTTTATTTTAAAGCCCTATTTTATGGGTTACCAGGAGTTTAACCCAAACTACAACTACGTTTTTAACAGTTACTACGAAACCGTAGGTAACCGGGTTATCCGTACCGATAGGGGCAATTTGAGCCGACCAACCGTTGCCGATATTTATAAATACCGCGCCTATGTTGATGAAGCGATGGCTAAATTCCTGTGCGAAGAACCACCTGCCGATGTTAAGGAGTTACTTATTTTAGGGTTTAACCACGAAGAACAACACCAGGAACTTTTACTAACCGATATTAAATATATATTGGGGCATAACCCGCTGTTCCCTGCGTATTCTGAAGACTATGTTTCGCCTAAGGTAGAGGAGGTTGATACTGAGTTTATCGAGATTAAAGAAGGTATTTATGAGATAGGTTTTGAGGGCGATGGGTTTTGTTTCGATAATGAACTCAATCGCCATAAAGTCTATTTAAACGCCTATGAGATTAACCCAAACCTGGTTACCAATGCCGAATACCTGGAATTTATAAACAGCGGTGGCTATCACGATTTCAGGCACTGGCACGCCGAAGGCTGGGATTGGGTAAACACCAACAAAGTTGAAGCACCGCTTTACTGGCATCTGATAGATAGCGAATGGCACAATTACACTTATCATGGCTTACAGCAAGTTAATTTGAATGAGCCGGTTTGCCATGTCAGCTATTTTGAAGCTTATGCCTACGCCTCATGGAAAGGCCTCAGGTTGCCTACCGAGTTTGAGTGGGAAGCCGCATCGGCAAAGTTTAGCTGGGGTAAAAGCTGGGAGTGGACCGAAAGCTCGTACCTGCCCTACCCGGGCTTCGCGAAAGCGCCGGGGGCCATAGGCGAGTATAACGGCAAATTTATGGTGAACCAAAAGGTGTTGCGTGGCGCATCTGAAGTTACCCCGCCGGGGCATAGCCGGGCTACTTACCGCAATTTTTTTCAAACACATTTACGCTGGCAGTTTACAGGCATCAGGCTTGCCCGTTAATTGATTAAAAAAACAGGAATACAAATGGACTCAACCTTTACACAAACAGATTTGAACATGGCCTCAAACGCCAAAAACGGATCGTTTTTGAATGATGTTATCACGGGTTTGCGTAGCAATCCTAAAAAATTAAACTCAAAATATTTTTACGATGCCAATGGCGATAAGCTTTTCCAGGATTTAATGAACTGCGATGAGTATTACCCAACCAATTGCGAGCTGGAAATATTTTCTGAACGTACCGACGAAATTACCGGCGCGCTGATTGCAGGCGGCGACGCCTTTGACCTGATTGAGTTAGGTGCGGGTGACGCCACCAAATCTACCTACCTGCTGAAAGATTTGTTAGACAAAAAAGCCGATTTCACTTATTTGCCGATAGATATATCCGAAAACGTAATATCGTACCTTAACATCACCCTACCTGTTACCCTGCCGGGATTAAACATTACCGGGCTAAACGGCGAGTACTTTGATATGCTTAAAAAGGCAGCCGCTATTTCGGCGAGGCGTAAGGTGGTTTTATTTTTAGGATCGAATATTGGCAATATGCCCGTGCCCGAGGCCATTGAGTTTTGCGCCGAGTTGCGTAATCATTTGTCTGAAGGCGATATGCTGCTCATTGGCATGGACCTTAAAAAAGACCCCAAAGTGGTTCTTGCCGCTTACAATGATAAGGGCGGCATCACCAAAAGATTTAACCTCAACCTGCTTGAAAGGATAAACCGCGAGCTTGGGGGTAATTTTGACCTTACCAAATTTGATCATTATCCCACCTATGATCCCGAAAGCGGTGCTTGTAAAAGTTACCTCATCAGCCTGGAAGATCAACAGGTAAAAATTGGCAGTGAAAACATACATTTCCAAAAGGATGAATACATCTACATGGAAATCTCGCAAAAATTCACCCTCATGCAAACAGATCAGATAGCCATTAACACCGGTTTTGCGCCCCTAACCCAATTTTTTGATGGCAAAAAATGGTTTGTTGACGCCGTTTGGGTAGCAGCGTAACGCCATTTGCAGGATTATATAAGACCCTGTTTAAAACGGTAAAAAGATCGTCATTACGAGGTACGAAGCAATCTCCAAACTATACAGAGTAAAACTTGCAAGGTCGATGTGCTTGTGTAGAGATTGCTTCGTACCTACCCATGACAAGTTGTAAAAAGTAAAGAGGGCCGTCAGTCTGAGCCTGTCGAAGACTTGCGCGCAGAGGCCTTTGCCCGCGTGCTTCGACAGGCTCAGCATGACCCCATTTTTTTGATGTTGTCATTTCACTTTCAGAGTCCCTGGATTTACAAACTCGCAATGACGGCTCTATAAATCACGTCATTTCGATTTGTCCAGAGTTTTCTTGATAGCCACTTATAATGGCGGTGTTATAACAAGATTTTTATTCATCTGCACATTTGAAATCTGAAATTTGCACGTCAAAAATCCCTAAACCTGTTATAGTAACCTCGGGTTCAGCTCAGAGTCTATCAGCTCGCCAATGGGTTTGCCCATGAGCCATTTATGATGGTCGTTTTTTTGCCAGTCGTTTTTATATGGGGTGATGCGGGCACCATCGGCAATGTAAATAATGGTCATTACTTCGCGTATTTTATCGGAGTTGTTGCCCGGCGCATTGTGTATGGTAAAACCGCGATGAAAGGTGGCATCGCCGGCATTCATGGTTTTGGCGCGGCTTATCGCAAAACCTTTTTCTTTCACGTAATCATCAAACAATGATTCCGACTCATCAGAAATTTCGTGGTTAAACACCGCGCCATTGTTGTATGAGTTTGATGCAAATGTTAACATCCCCATATCAACGTCAATATCAATTAATGGCATCCACATGGTTACCGTGTTATGGGTATCAATGGGCCAGTAATATTGGTCCTGATGCCATGGGGTAGGGCCGCCGCCGGCTTCTTTAAATAAAGCCTGGTCATGATATAGCCTTACGTTTTCAACGCCCATCAGGTCGGCAGCAATTTTTGCCATACGTTTGGCAAAAACATATTGCTTAACATCGGCATCAACCT
This sequence comes from Mucilaginibacter flavus, assembly GCF_030409315.1. Lineage (GTDB taxonomy): Bacteria > Bacteroidota > Bacteroidia > Sphingobacteriales > Sphingobacteriaceae > Mucilaginibacter > Mucilaginibacter flavus. The sequence continues at coordinate 47,082 of NZ_JAUFPS010000006.1, forward strand.
GCCAAAGGTTCATGATCTGTAAAAACGCTTTTCCGTAGGTATCCCTGTCCTCCAGTTTGCGTTTCTCGGTGTTGTATTTATCGGCAGCGCCAACAATAACCGGCCGGTAAGCTTCAATTTCGGCTTTTGAAAGTATATTTTTAACTAAAACGTGTCCTTTTTCACTAAACTCATGAATGGTTTGGGGGGATAATTTTACAAGATCATCAAGCGGTAGCAGCTCAGAAACCTGTGTATTCATAATTTTTTTAGTTTATATTCAAAGTAAGTTTAACTTTATCTGTTAAAAAATGAAATGAATGGTATATTTATGGGTTATTTTATCCGTAATTTAACATAAAATAATATTTACGCTAAAATATGCAATGATAAAGGCCTCGTACGAAATTCTTCAGCCCTCAAACAGTCAATCGTTCCTGGTAAGGAAATTTGATAAACTGGCATTTGATGCCCCTTATCATTTCCATGAGGAGTATGAGCTGACGTGTATTATAAAAGGCAGTGGCAAACGCTATGTTGGCAGCCACATGGAGGATTTTGCGAGTGGTGATGTGGTATTACTTGGCCCTAATTTGCCGCACTGCTGGAAATTGGAGGCAGGCGAAATTCCGGCCGGTCAGGCAAGCGCTATAGTCATCCAGTTTAATGACGCTTTTTTAGGCAGCGATTTTTTTAACCGATCTGAATTATTGCAGATCAAAAACCTTTTTCAAAAAAGTGGCTGTGGCGTATCCTTCCACTCAGATACCCAGGCAGAGGTAAAGCGGCTTTTGCTTAACCTGGTTGAAGAAAAAAATAACTTTAAAATACTGATTGGCTTATTGGAGGTGTTACAATGCATGGCTTCGTCTGATGAGTATATCCTGCTGGATCAGCACCGTATTGTGGCCGAACGTTCATCGGCCGAGCGTGAGCGCATTAACCCGGTATTTGCTTACCTGGTAGAAAACTTCAGAAAACAGGTATCCTTAGATACCGCCGCCGGCATAGCCAACATGACCACCAATGCTTTTTGCAAATACTTTAAAAAAGTAACCCGCAAAACATTCATGGAAACCATTATTGAGTACCGCCTTAATTACGCCATACAACAGTTGGTACAAACCGATAAGCCAATATCAGAAATATCGTACGAAAGCGGCTTTGGCGATGTATCGCATTTTTATAAAATGTTTAAGGCCAAAATGAACCTGAGCCCGCTTAATTACCGCAAACGGTTTATGCGCAATATTACAAGCGCCCCCAAGAAATTATCGGCTTAAAAGAAGCTTAGGTTACATTAATAATACCGCGTTTGATAGCATAAATTACCAGGCCAACTAAATTTTTCGATCCTGTTTTTTCAAACAGGCGGGCACGGTAACCCTCAACGGTGCGCACGCTCAGAAAAATTTTATCAGCAATTTCCTGGTTTGAGCATTCCTGGCAAACCAATTTTAGTACTTCAATTTCGCGTTCGTTTAAATCGGCTTTATTTTGCGCTATACTTTCGGCATGGTCATTACCTACCAGTTGTTTAATAAGGGTAATGGATAGGTGCTCATTAAAATAAAATCCCTTACTATGCACGGTTGAAACAGCCTCAATAATCTCTTCGGGTTCGGCGTTTTTAAGCAGGTAGCCAGATGCGCCGGCTTTCATCATATCAACAATATACTTATCCTCGTTAAACATGGATAAGGCCAGTATTTTGATCTTTTTATAATGCTGATGTACAAAGTTGGCGGTTTGTATGCCGTCCATCTCGGGCATTTTTATATCCATCAGCAAAACATCGGGGGTTTTGGTAGTTAACAACCCCATTAATTCTTTGCCGTTTGATGCCTCTAATATCAGGTCAAAGTCTTCGCAATCTTCTAAGGTGGCTTTTAAACCGTTCCTGAAAATTTTATGGTCATCTACTATGCCTAACGTAATTTTACCCATTGATTAACAAATAGTTGAATAAAGATAGTTTTTAATGCTGCAAAACTATACTATTTTTAATTTTATCGTAGTGAGCGTACCATTTGAAGGTTTGCTGTAAATACTAATCTGCCCGTTTATAAGCTGCACGCGGCTCTCCAGGTTTTTGATGCCGAAGCCTTGTTTTACATCGCCCAGGTTAAAGCCAACACCATTATCCTTAAACTCAAGTACCATAAAATCATCTTCCTTTTTAATGGCAAAATGTATAACAGTGGCATCAGAGTGTTTAATGGCATTACCAAAAAGTTCCTGGGCTATGCGGTAAAGAGTTACTTCAATATCGGGAGCAAAACGCCTATCGGCCATATTTTTACTAAACTTCACCTTGATGTGGGTAGATTGTTCCACCTTGTTACCCAGGGCTTCAATGGCCACCAGTAAGCCATAATCGGTAAGTACAGGGGGCAAAACGTTGTGGATAATATTGCGGATCTCCTGGATGCATTCATCGGTAAGTTTGCGGGTATCGGCCAGCAGGGGCTGATTGGTATCGCCCCCAAAGTTTTTATCCAGCCGGTGCAGGTTAAGTTTAATGGCCGATAACACCTGGCCTACACTATCATGTAAGTCTTCGGCCAGGCGTTTGCGTTCGCTTTCCTGCGTTTCAAAAACAGCAGCCATCAGATCGCTTTGGCGGGCATCGTGCAAAGTGCGCAGCTCCACCTGGTTACGGATCATTTTACGCTGGTAAATAATCACAAAGAAAAACAGGCAGGTGATTAATACCACTACCACCAATGTACCTATAATAAGTACCGGGATCAGGTTGTTTTCTGGGGCTTGCAAAGTAGTCCTACTGAAAATAGTATGTTAGCGATAATATTGGTTATGCTGTTAATGATATAATAGTTGGGGCGGTCATCCACAGGGATTTGCGTGAGCAGCATAAATAAAAATATATTTACCGATGAATAAAAAAGCACCCCGGCATTTATCCAAAACAAGCCCTGTTTTTCAATTTCTACATACTTTAAAGGATTTAAAAGTTGGTAAAAGTAAATCAGCGACAATATAATTAAAGATATGCTTAAAGAAGTATTTGAAACTGTAGGATACTCATAGATATTGTTATTAAAGTATAACATTAGCGCAAGCGTTATACCTGCTATAGCAACGGTAACCTTTTTTAAAACCGGCTTGTGAAAAAGGTAGTAATAGATAAGCGTGAAAAAGAACAACGATACCAAAACATTTAAATGAAATATAGGCATGTTATTCTTTGTCCCATTTTTAGCCATTAGCCACGTAATAGGATCAAAAGTGCAGGATATGAGAAAATATAATGCCGAAATCTTTAATACTTTGTCAAGCCGCTTATAATTTACAAGAGCGGCAAGAACAGGTAAAAATCCCGAAGCCGAAGAAGCTATATCTAATGTAAGTGCTAATGACATTGGAGGCAGTACTATCGCTTAGCTTGATAACACATTTTTAGGACAGCCTTCGGAGCCTGGACAAGGATGTGATTGATTACCAACAATGTTATCCGAGCCATCAGTCGGGGCCACCATGCTAAAAGTGCGTACCTCTGTTGAAACGGCGGCAACTTCTGGTTTAGCATCTCCCGGCAATTGGTCGTGCCCGCTGGCAGCTACTCCGGTAATTACAAAACGTTTTTCGCCGTCGGCATTGGCTACTACACTAATAAAGAAATTACCAACTGATACCCAAAATTTTTGCCAACCGGTAAGGTGTTGTTTATTGGCGTAATAAATACGGATGCCCAAACAGCCATCCTGCGCTAATATGGTTTTTAAAATTTTTTGTCCGAAAAATTGCGATACTACACCGTTTGGGTGGCGGTGGCGGTGGTTTTTTGTCCAGGCGGCGGCAAGTTCAAGATCGATGGCGGCACCTTCATCTCCGGTGATCGGATCAGCGCTTCGTGTTGGTTTAGTTTCCATGTTTGAGTTTAATGTAGAGGGTTAGGAATTAGTTGGCTAAAACTAAGACTAATATGTTGTTATTTCAACAGGGTAAAAAGTTTTATAAAAACTCAAAATGTCATTCGTTTTTTATAACAAGCTCATTTATAGTGCATAATAATTATTCATGTTTTTTTCACCGGGTGTATTTCGCGTATTTCTACGCAAGCGAATCTGTAGTAGTACGTTTTTATTCGCGTACAACTACAAGCTATAAAACAGTAGTAGCCCCGTTGCTTAGCCCCCTTTTTAAGTAAACCTTTGACATAACAAAACAGCACGTCAAATACCTGTGTGGCAAACTGTTATGGAGAATGCCAAAAATCCATTTTCAAAGAGTAGGCAAAAAATTATAAATCAAAAACCTATGAGCTACATTATTAAAGGCAACCTGCGTGGTTTGCTATGTTCTGATTGTGAAATTCCAGTATCGGGCACTTCCGTAAAAATTTATAAACCATTTGATAGGGCCAACGAAACCCGCCTTGCCGTGGCCGATGCCAAACAAACGTTTCACCAGGTGAGCGATGCCGAACTGAAGGAAAAAGAAAAATCGCTGCTTGCCGAAGCGCGCCTGCAGGATAACGGCGACTTTGTGATCAGCATCGACGAAAAAGCCGGCTACGATGGCGGGGCTTTAGATGTGGATTGGTATTGCGGCAACACGCCAGTTAAAGTTGGGCCGCCGGCACCCAAAAAAGACCTGTCGCTGCAATTTCATATTACCACATTGCAACCCCTGTACAAACAAAACGAAAACGGCGGGTACCTTGCCTTTTTTGAATATAAAATAGATTCCAAATGGTTTTGCCGCATCTTAACCTTGTTAGATATCTGGGTGGTTTGCGGCATTGTGGCCGATTGCGAAACCAAAAAACCGATTGCGGGCGTAAAGGTTTTTGCCTATGATGTCGACCTGATCCAGGATGACTCATTGGGTAACGCTTACACCGATGGCAACGGCAAATTTATTATCGTTTATCCTGGCGCCAATTTCAGACAAACACTGCTTTCGCCGTTTTTAAATGTAGAGTGGCCCGCCGGCCCCGATTATTATTTCAGGGTTGAATCATCATCGGGCACCGTACTGCTACAGGAAGATCGTACTCGCGGTCGGCAAACCGACAGGCATAACGCCCATAACTGTTTTTGTGTAAAATTGTGTATTAAAGATGGTGGCATTTATACCCATGATGTGCCCTGGTTTACCTCGGTAGGTAATTTCAGCATTACCTCAGATATTGACGCCGGCGGCAAAACATTACTTACTAAATTTGGAGCCGGCGGCACTGGTTTCGGCTTTTTTGGCTCGGTAAAGCTTGGCGGCTATGCAACCAAAAAAGTGCCTACAGCACCTGCGAGCGCTCTATATTATCGCTTTTTATACTCGTTAGATAATGTAACCTTTAACCCGGTTACTACCGCGCAAATGGAAGGTACCGCCCTTAAAGTTGCTACCCGGCAAATTACCTGGAACGGCACAACCGCGTTTCAGGATGTGGTGATAGATATTAACCAGCCGGCCTCTGTAGCCGATAGCGTACCGGCAGATAATTTCCCTAATCCTATCCCGGATCATGTACTGCACCCCGATGCCAACGGATGGGTGAGGGTTGATCAGCCGGCTTTGGATAATGGCTTTTACGGCTCGTTATTTTACCTGAACACCAACACCATCATCGGCGGCGGTGACGCCAGCGTGGGGTCAACCGCCGGGCATTTTGTAACCGGACCAAATCAGAAAAATGGCCAAATGTTATACATACAATTTCAAACTACCGATGATCCCGCAAACCCTGCATCTACCCACCTTAACACCCAATCGCTTATCGGCAAAATATATGTAAACAACTGGAACGAAGTTAGCCTGCTTAAACTGGAAGAATTGTTTGCCAACGGAGGCAGTGGCTGTACACCTGTAAAAACACAAGCTCATGTTGATTTTACGGTAGACCATGAACTGATCAATGCCTGGAATGTGGGGATCTGGTCAAACGCTATCGGCAGCGTATCCGGCTTACCGTCGGAGAGTAATAGCATGGCCCCGGTAAGCTCGGCAAGGGGAGCAGGTTATATTCTGGACCTAACCGCGCCGGCGCCTTATATTTTAACTCCGCCCTACAGTACCCCATGGCCATCATGCGCTTACAGTTTAACACTAAATACCCAACGCAAACTAACCACCGGCGAATACAACGACCAGGTTAAAACTAACCAGGTTATATTTTGCAAATAGGGGGGAGAAGAGGCCAAAAGCCCCTCTAAATCTCCCCTGAAGGGGAGACTTTAAAAAGAAATCGGCCTGTCAGAATTACTGACAGGCCAATTTCTTTTAAATATACAAATCAAAAACTCCCCCTTTAGGGGGCAGGGGGGCTTCCTCTACTACTTCTTCATCTGCTTATCCGCAAATGAGAATACTTTTTGTAACAGCGGCGTAGTACGTGCGCCTAAATTCTGGCGGATGTTTAATTCTTCTTTGGCTATTTCCACAAATAAACCGTCGATGGCTTTTTGAGTTACGTAGTCGGTAATATCAGGATTGATTTTTGATACAAAGGGTACTTTATTGTAGGCCTGAGCTGCATCGGTATAGTACTTAGTAGCACCAACCTTGTTTAAGCTTGTTTGGATAACCGGCCTAAACTGGCTTGCCAATTGTATAGTAGTGGTTCTTTTAAAATATTGGGTTGCGGCGTCCTGGCTGCCTAACAAAATGTTGGTTACATCCTGTAAGGTCATTTGTTTAATGGCGCCAATAAATATGGGTTTTGCTTTTACCGCGGCGTCTTCGGCGGCATGGTTAAGGGAAGTAATTACGTTATCGCAAAGGCTACCTAAACCAATATCTCTAAGTGTCCGCTCGGCCTTTTGTGCTTCGGGTGGAAATAGGATTTTAACTTCGGCATTTTTAAGGAAACCATCAACAGCCGATAATTTATCTGAACTTTTGCCGGTGCCTATTTCCAGTGCTTGTTTCAGACCGTTGCCTATTTCAAACGTAGTTGGCGTTTTTTGTGCACTTGTTGCGCTTGCAGCGTTGGTTACCTGGTTTAAAGTATCGCAGCTGGTTAGTGTTATAAATACCAACAGCGCTGTTAGTGATAATATTCTTGCTCTCATAGTGGTTAAAATTAGCAAAAATGCCGTCAACTATCAGGAAATTATCCCAACACTTTCAACAAGGCAAATACGCCGGCGGCTATTAATGCAGAAATAGGGATAGTGATGATCCAGGCCCAAACCAGGTTAATGGTTACGCCCCAGCGCACTGCCGATACACGTTTAGTTAAACCAACACCAATAATTGAACCTGTAATAGTATGTGTAGTAGATACCGGGATACCAAAACGCTCGGTTATAAAAAGGGTTATCGCACCTGCGGTTTCGGCACTTACACCTTCCAACGGCGTTACCTTGGTAATTTTTGAACCCATGGTTTTAACAATTTTCCAACCACCACTCATGGTGCCGGCGGCTATAGCGGTGTAGCAAGCCAAGGGAATCCAATCTGGCATGGCCGCACCCGCGTGAATTACTTTTCCGGCTATCAGGGTTACGTATAAAATACCCATTACTTTTTGAGCATCGTTACCACCGTGGGCGAAACTTAGTGCAGCGGCCGATACCAATTGTAATCTTTTAAACCAACGCTCGGCAGTTGCCGGCCTGGCTCTTTTGCAGATATTTAATATTAAAATGGTTACAATGTAAGCAATCACCAAACCTATAAAAGGTGCTAATACAATGTAAGCTATAATGGTAAGCACGTATTGCATTTGAATAGCGTGCAGGGCATTTGCACCCATATATAAGGCATTTGTCATCCCGGCACCAGCAAAACCGCCAATAAGGGTGTGTGACGAGCTTGAAGGGATACCAAACCACCAGGTAATTAAATTCCAGCTGATGGCGGCAACCAGGCCGGCCAATATAACATGCAGTGTAACGTAATGCTCCAATACAATTTTAGAAACGGTGTTGGCTACTTTATGGTCCTTAATAAAGAAATAAGCGGCAAAGTTAAATACGGCTGCCATAAGCACAGCCTGGAAAGGCGTTAATACTTTTGTTGATACGATGGTTGCAATAGAGTTTGCAGCATCATGAAAACCATTGGTATAATCAAATATCAGCGCAAGTAAAACAATAACAACAAGTAGGGAGGTAACCATTTAGTGATGATTAGGTATGCTTAAGCGTTTTTAACTAATATTGATTCCATTACATTAGCCGCGTCTTCGCACATATCTGTAGCTGTTTCAAGGGCAGCAAGGATCTCTTTATATTTAATCAGGCGGATAGCGTCTTTCTCATACAGGAACAAATCGGCAACGGCACGATCAAATACATAGTCGGCCTGGTTTTCAACACTGTTAATCCTGATGCATGAATCAGCAATGTTACGCACGTTGCGCAAATCTTTTAACTCGCGTACAGCCTTCTCCAAATCAACGCTGGCCTGCAATATCAGGTCAGATAGCTTGCGGATGTGCTCATTAAAATCATCAATTTTATATAGGCTCATGCGGTTTGCTGCACCTTGTATATAATCGGCAACATCATCAATAGCGGTAGCTAAAGCGTGTATATCTTCGCGATCAAAGGGCGTAATGAAGTTTTTGCCCAGTTCAAGGTAAATCTGGTGGGTAAGTTCATCGCCTTTATTTTCCAGCTTATCAATTTGTTTGAACAACTCCTCGCGGGTAGCCTCGTTATTGGAGTTTACTGCTTCAACCAATACAGTACCCATAGTTACCACATTGCTTGCTGCCTGTTCAAATAAAGGAAAAAAAATCTTTTTGTCCTTAGGTACAAAGTATTGAAAAATGCTGTTTAATGACATGTTGCTTAAAATTGGTGTAAAGGTACGGTTGCTATGTTAAATTAATGTTAACTTTTTAACACTGGTATATTGGGGAAAGGTAAATTTTGTTTTGCTTTTTGCAAAGTAAATCCGAAAGTTGATCCCAATCCCTCGGTACTACGTACATTAATGGTTTGCTGGTGGGCTTCAATAATGTGTTTTACAATAGCCAACCCCAAACCCGAGCCGCCGATTTGCCTTGAACGGCTGCTATCGGTACGGTAAAAACGCTCAAACAAACGTGGCAGAAATTTTTCTTCAATGCCAATACCATCATCGGTGACCTCAACCAAAACCTGGTCGTCAAGTACAAAAAGGCTTAATGAAGTGTTGCCTTCTTCTTTACCGTATTTAAATGAGTTATCTATCAGGTTTACCAATACCTGGCGTATTTTCTCCCTATCGGCATAAACAACAATACTTTCATCGTATTTCTGCTTAAAAATAAGCTTGATCTTGTACTGCTTACCTTTAATCTCTAACGATTCAAATACCTCTTTGATGAGGTCATTAATCTTAAATTTGGTGTAATTGATAGGTATCTCGCCCGATTCTAATTTCGAGATCTCATCCAGGTCCTTAATCAGGTAGCTTAATCGATCCACATTTTTTGAAGCTTTCTCTAAAAACTGCCTGGCCATTTCGCGGTCTTCAAAATCATCGTCCTGCAGGGCCTCTATGTACCCCTGGATAGCGAAAAGCGGCGTTTTAAATTCGTGCGAGATGTTTGATAAAAAGTCCCTGCGGAATTTTTCCTGCTTTTTAAGATCATCAATCTCCGATTTTTTTTGCTTGGCCCATTCTTTTACTTCCTGCTCCACATCATCAATAGGGTTAGCACTAATGTGCTCGCCAAGGGCATCGCGTAAATCACGTCCCAACTTAAGGTTGTGGATTAGTTTATAAATAAGCTTTATGCGCGAGTAAATGTATTTTTCGATGAGGTAATAAAATACGAAGTAGCTTACAGCGAGGGTTGCCGTAAACGTAATCATTACATCGTACCATTTATGCTGAAAGTAAAAGTTTACTGCCGATAGGGTTACAGCTACACCCAAAGCAGTGGTTAAAACCAAAACACGCAAATTCATAATCGTAAAGCTACGATTTATAGATCACTAAAGTCCACCGGAATGGCCAGTTCCATGTTAAATTAAAGTTATCAATTTGTGCTTTTTTAAGTAAGGTTAACAACTCTGCTCTTTTAAAGCTGCGCTTTACTGATAAAGGACCATCAACCCGCACCATTTTATTGCGGGTTAAAACATGCGTAATAAAAATAACAGCGTAGTACAATACCCAGTGCCGGTGCAAATCGGTAATGATGATTCCCTTGCGAGCCTTGCTGTACATGTTTTGAATAAGCCTTATCCAATTTTCATCATCAAAATGATGGGTAAATAAACTGCTGATGATGATATCGTGTTCCGGGACTTTACCAACCTCGTTAATTACATCGGCTTGTATATAACTGATATTGCTAAACCCTTCAGATGCTTGTCGGGCGAATTTAACAGCAGCCGGCGCCGCGTCGACCCCGTTAAGCTGTAGCTCCATTTGGTTTTGCGAGGCCCATTTGGCTATGGCTATTAAAGAATCGCCGCCGCCACAGCCCCAATCACTAACTGTGTATCCGTTTTTTACCGGGAACTTTTTAAGATCGTTCACCAGGTTTTTATGGCCGCCAAACCAGGAATTTACTTTGCCAAGGCCTTCCAGTACGGGCGCTATTTCGGCATCGGGCAGCGTAAAATCGTCCATAATCTCGGCGTCGAAAACGCGGGTAGTTAAATTCGGCATAATTGAAATACGCCCCAATCAGGCAAAAGGTTTGCCATGGGTTTTACTGATTAAATATCGGGATACTGGGGGCAGCCCGTTTAACAGGTGCAGCGTTAACGCCGTGGTATTGTTGTTGCCAAACAAACGCTGCAATTGCCGCCCTACCCATAAACGCTGGGCAAATTGTTGGTTCCAGCTTTGAGTATAGTCGGCTTCAAGGTTCGCGCGGTTGCTTGCTGTAAAATTGCCGGGCTTATAATGACTGATAATTTTTTCTGAAAGGATTTTGGCCGAGTGGATAGCCATGGTCATGCCGTTACCGCAAAGGGGGGCTATCATACCGGCAGTATCGCCGCTCATAAAAATATGATTGTCTACAGGGGCCTTCTTCTCAAAAGAGATTTCGTTGATCACCTCGGGCTTATCTAACAGAAATTCGGCATTAGTAAAAATATCGTTGAGGTAAGGATTCTTGCGAATGATGTTTTCTTCCAGGTTTTGCAGTGAGCCATACTTGCGCAGATCATCGCGGTGGGCCATATAGCACATGCAATACCTGTCGCCATCGGTTTTGCTTACGCCACAATAGCCATCTTTATAATTATTAAGCTGGATAAGATCGGTAGGAAAATCCATCCGTACGTGAAACTTTACAGCCAGGTAAGGGCTGCGCTTGTAAAAGAATGGCCGTTTTAGTTTTTGATCGAGGTTGGAGCGTTTGCCGAAAGAGCCAATGACCAGGGGCGCAGTTAAAACCTCGGTTGGCGTAGGCACTTCAAAATGATCGGTCACAAAACGGATATCCTCCACCCTTGTGCCGGTCATAAAGTTTACACCCTCTATTTTGGCTTTATGATACAGGAAGTTATCAAACGTATAACGGCTTAAACCAAAACCGCCCAGATCAAGCTTTTGGGTGAATTTAGTGCCCGATGCCGCGGTTACCTCTACCCGGTTTATACGGGCGACGTTTAATTGCTCAAGATCGATATCTAATTTACTGAGGAAGGGAATAACCTCGTTACTGATGTACTCGCCACATACCCGGTGCATGGGGTATGTTTTTTTTTCGATAAGGGTAACTTTTAATCCGGCCCGGTTAAGCAGTATGGCGTTGAATAATCCCGCAAGGCCGCCGCCAACTATGATTACATCGTTCATAGCCGGTCAATGCATTTCAAGGATCATACCCTCTACCGTTAAACCCGGACCAAACGCGAAACTCATAATCTTTTGATCTTTTAAATTTTGCGCCTTCAATATTTTTTGCAACACAAAAAGTATGGTAGCCGATGACATATTGCCGTATTGCTGCAAGGTTTCGTACGCAAAAGCATTACTTTCTTCGGGTAGTTCCAAAGCCTGCTCAACAGCTTCCAATATTTTGCGACCGCCGGGGTGAACCGCATAGGCTGTAATTTCTCCCGCATCTAATTTTGCCTTTTGCAAAAAACGACCGGTTAACGCCTTTATATTTTTTTTGATCTGTTTTGATACGCGTGAAGTAAGCTTCATTTCAAAACCGGTATTGCCCACATACCAGCCCATGTCATCGCGGGCTTCGCTCACAAATTCCGAGTAGAAGTTTTTTAAAGCTAAGTATGTTCCGGTGCTTATGCGTTGTGAGGTATTTTCGACCAATACGGCAGCGGCCCCGTCAGAAAACAGGGAATTGGCCACCCAGTTATCCAGCGTATTGTCTTTTTGAAAATGCAGGGTACAAAGTTCAACGCTTACCACCAGCACCTTGGCTTCGGGATTAGCACGGCAAATATAATCGGCCACTTTAAGGCCGTTTATAGCCCCGTAGCAACCCATAAAGTTAATACAGGTGCGTTCAGTATCGCGATTCAAATTAAGCCGCTCCACCAGTTCAATATCAATTCCCGGCGCATGCATGCCGGTGCAGCTGATGGTTACCAAATGGGTGATCTGTTGTAATATGCCGGTTTCAAAGCCGCTTAAACAATTATTTACGGCGTTAATCGCTATCGCGATAGCTTCACTCTCATACAACTTGAGCCGCTTTTGAGTATCAGGGAATGGATCGAAACTACCCGATGGATCGAAGAAACTATATTTCGATGGATCGCTTTCGCCAAAATCGGGGATCACCGAATACCGGTGATCGATGCCTGAATTATCGTAAATGGTTTTAAGGCGGGCTGCATTGGTTTTATCCAACCCAAAAGCATCTACCATAAAATGGTAAATATCCTGCTGGGCAATACGGTTATGGGGATTTGCAATCCCGATGGCACTAATGCAACTCTCCATTTTTATACTTATGCTTAAAGCTTAAGGCCCAAAGCCTAAAGCAAAGTATTTGCAACAATCAAATACCGGTTTTTACTTGCTGATCTCGGCTTCGATACTCACGTTGGCCTCGTTTGATAAAATTATATTTTTACTGCCGATGCCAAAATCCGTCCTCAAAACCTGGAAATCGCCTTTAAATGTTGCGGTGCTGCCACTTTCAACATACGTAAAAGGTATTTCAATCAACTTTGTTTTGTCTTTAATAGTTACGTTAAAACTGCCCGTATAGTTGTTTCCACTCTTATGTTTAAATGAAACCGATTTTACCGTAATTTTAGGGTACTTAGCCACATCAAAATAATCATCGCTTTTTAAATGATTATCGCGGCCCTCACTATCGGTATTTACGGTGTTAGCTGCCACCGAGGCCTCAATAGTGCTTGTAGCCAGGTTGGCGGGGGTAAACTTAATATCAGCATTAAAACCTGTGAAAGTTCCCCCAACGTTGAAGCCAAGGTTTTTAATTTTAAAAGTAACCGCGCTTTTGGTCACTTTGGTTTGCGCAAATGTGTTAACAGCTAAAAAAGCTAAAACGGCAATGGTATAAATTCTTTTAATCATGATATAAAAAACGTTGCTTTCAAACATAACAATTTATACGCTACTAATTTTTACATTAGTGAACTAAGCAACCCATTGTATGTTTATAACGTTCTACTAAAGACTCATGGTTGCCTTTATAGTTTAATTATCCTAAATGAAATTAAAACAGATTATTCCTACCCGCTCGGCCTGGGCACATATGCGTTTTGTGTTTTCTGTTTTTTTACTGCCGGTATATTTATTTGCCTTTAGTCAGTCGCCCACCGTAAATCCCGGTAAAGCTTTGCTCATCTTTTTTATATGGCATTTATTAGCTTTCCCGGCAAGCAACGGCTACAACAGCTATTTTGATAAGGATGAAGAAAGCATCGGCCTGCTTGAAAAACCACCGGTAGTTGATATCAGTTTGTATTATTTTTCAATCCTGTTGGAGGCATTAGCATTTGGGTTAGGCTTTTTAATTAACTGGGAGTTCGCCTTTGCGGTGCTCATTTACGGTGTGATGTCAAAACTGTACAGCCATCCGGATACCCGGTTAAAAAAGTATCCGATCATTAGCTTTTTAACGGTGTTTATTTTCCAGGGATGCTTTATTTATTATACCACCTATTCGGCTTTGAGCGGCTTAAGTTTGTTCAGGCATTGGGATACGGGGTTTATCATCGCTGGAGCTATTTGCTCGTGCCTCATTGGGGCATCATACCCGCTCACGCAGGTTTATCAGCATGAGGAAGATAGTCGCCGGGGGGATATTACCATCAGTATTTTATTAGGTTATAAAGGTTCGTTTATATTCTCGGGGGCGATGTTTGCTACGGGCATTGCCTGCTCCACTTATTATTGGCATTCTTTGGGGAAACTAAGCAATCTGTACTTTTTTCTGGCTTGCGCATTGCCGATCTTCCTTTACTTTAACTATTGGTTTTATAAAGTAGGTCGATCAACCACAAACGCCAATTTTAAAAATGCCATGCGGATGAATTTTTTAAGTTCGGGATGTATGCTGGTTTACTTTGGGGTGCTGGCGATATTAAGATAAATTATGTTTCTGATGAGAAAACTTTTTATTCTGATTACATTATTACTTGCCATAACTACCCAATCATTATTTGCTCAAAACTCAGATAGTCAACTTAATGCCAGGATAAAAACACAAGTAGATTCCCTTAGAAAAACCGGTATTGATACCATAATTGTTTATAAAAGTTATTGTATTGGTTGCGAGGTTTTATGGAAAAACAAGCGTGACCGATGTGCTTATGAGGGATATTACATAAACGCGCGATTATTCTGGAAACATGAAGGATTAACTTACTTTACAGCCAAAGACAATTGTTTTGATTACACAACAGTCACAATTACCGCCGATAGCTTGTGGCGGTTTTACTCAAAAAACAGTGACGCCATAGCAAATGAAACCATTAAACAGCTTCAATATACAGTAGTTGAAAACGGTGAAAAAAAGACTTACTCCTCATTAATCGATCATTCATATAGACAAGATATTACGATAGTGAAGAGAGAGCAAATTATTGAAAAATATTTGGACGATTATAATTTTGAAAAGACGGTCGATTTTTCTGGTCTTAAACCGAATATTAATTACGAATACAATATCAATACAAAAACTAAACGGTTGCAAATTATCTTAAACTCGTTAACCAATACATTGGCAAAACAAAAATTACTCTCCCGGATCAACTAAAACTCAATATGTGCCCGCATAGAAAACACATTAACCGGACCGCGATCTTTATTATAGGCCGGATTTAAGATAAACTGGTAATCGGGTGTAAGCCAGAACTTCTTTTGATAGGCATTGATCTTGTAATATAACTCGGCAATCATTTCGTGGCCGTAGTTCAGTTTGCCATCTCCAATAATAAAGCCATAACCACCGGCGGCAAGATAGTTTTTGTGCAGGGTTGACAATCCATTGGCGATGAACGCCAGGCCAAGCTCATCATCTCCTCGTCTCCATGAATTGCCTTTAAGCACGCCGCCAAAACTTAGCGAACGATCAATCTCGGTAAAATACCAGGTTTCGGTATGGCCGTCGTTATAGCTTAGTTTGGCAAACACGCCAAAATCTTTAGTGAGGTATTGGTCGGCACTGATGCCAAAGCCATATTTATGTTTGCCGTAGGTAAGGTTGGTATCAACCACCGGGTTTACGGGGTTAAGTGCCAGGGCCGTATTATATACCCCCATTTTACCATTATTTCTGAAACCTAATAACCTCACTGTTCCTTTGTTGCCATTAAGCGTATAACGGCGTTCGTACTCCAGCGTTTGGGTATTAGCCTTGCCTATTTTTGCATCCCATATGGCACCGTTAGCTGTAGTTGTCGACATGGTGAAGGCAAACCTCAGCGTCCAGTTAGGTTGCCCTAACTCGGTGTGTATGCCCATCACATAACCGCGGGTGTTGGCGGGGTAATCCCAGGCACCGTTATCCATCAGCGCCCAGTTCATAAACTGGCTGCGCGGGTCGTGACTAAATTCGTTACCGTCATAAAAATCGGCCATGCCAAACTTACCAACTGTTACCTGGAAGTATCGTTTGCTTTTTAAACCAGCCAACTGGTTGTTGGCATCCTCAAGGGTATCTTTATCCTTACCCCATTCAAAGTTTTGGGTAAAATATAACCTGGCGATATAAATTTTAGGTTCGGCGCTGCCAACCCTAAACGTTTCACCATTTGGAAAGCCGGCAACGCCCAAAGTTTTGCTTAAGCCCGATCCGCCCGAAAGTTCGGGGTTAAAATAGGCCGATGCTCCTTTCCAAAGCCGCGCCGCGCCAAAAAAGGTAGCGGTAACAGAACTTTGCGTTTCAGATTTGGTAAGTAAACTGTTATCGCCCGTGTAATCGGCTCCAAAAGATGGCTTGTACTGGGTAATAATAGTTTGCTGAAAATGGAAGTTGAAGCGTTGTTGCTTTAGGGTATCTTGTGCTTTGGCCGTAAAAACCGTTGCAAACAGGATGGATATAGATAGTAAAGTTTTTTTCATAAACATAAGGCTGCAATGCTAACCGCCATGTGTAGCTATGGTTTGCACTCCAGGTAAAATTGTTGCAGGTAGGTTTCCATAAACGCGTGGCGCTGTTGGGCCAGTTTACGTCCGGTAGCGGTATTCATCCTATCTTTAAGCAGTAATAGTTTTTCGTAAAAATGATTAATTGTAGGCGCCGGGGAGTTTTTATACTCCTCTTTGCTCATATTTAAATTGGGTTCTACCTCTGGGTTATAAATTTCCCGGCCTTTAAAACCTCCGTAACTAAACGCGCGGGCTACACCAATGGCACCAATAGCGTCTAATCTATCGGCATCCTGTACTATAGCCAACTCTGGCGAATGGAATACAACTTTATCAAAACTTGCTTTGAACGACATGTGCCTGATAATCTGTTGCACATGCTCAATCACCGCTTCATCAACACCTACACTGCGCAGGTATTTAGCAGCTGTGGCGGGACCAATTTCCTCATCACCATTGTGGAATTTGGCATCGGCAATATCATGAAGAAGTGCGGCAAGTTCAACAGTAAGCAGATCGGCTTCCTCTGTTTGTGCTATCAATTTGGCGTTGGTCCAAACACGGTGAATATGCCACCAGTCGTGGCCACCTTCAGCATCCTTAAGGGTATCGCGTACAAATTGTACAGTGTTTTGTATAAGCGTTGCTGTTTCCATCCGGGTGCAAAGATATTATTGCCCCGGCAGAAACTACGGGAATAATTGTAAATTATTAAGCAGCGGCTATTTTTTCTGTACTGATAAGTTCATGCACGTCTACCTCAAGAATGCCAGATATTTGAAAAAGCCGCTCAACAGTTATCTTAGTATAACCCAGTTCTATTTTGCTGTACGCGTTTTGCGAAATATTCAATTTTGCCGCAAGATATTCCTGGGTATAATTCAATTGTTCGCGGGTATTCCTGATGTTGGCTGCAATTGCTTTAATCTTGTAATTCAGCGTCTCTTTCATGCAATTATTATTTTAACTATCTGATATAAACGAGATTTAGCAGAGCCCGGATTTTAATTTTTTTTATTTTTTTGAAAATTTTTTTCTGATAGTCATGGTATTTGATGCGCAGACAGTGTAAAATAAATCGCTTTAGTTCAATTTAAGTGCAGGGATAAAACACAAATTTAAACTAAAGGTTAATTGCGTATTTTCGCGACATGCAGGGAGATGGGCTTTATTTTCTGAACAGTTAACGATGGTGAATAAATCGTAGAAAATAAAAATATAGTTGGGGCATTAAAAAAACGCCTGCTTTTGGTGGCCCGCGTCGCGTAATTTTTTTTTAACAAGCTATAAATCCATCATGCTGCTAAAGTTTTTTAAGCAGGGTAAGATTTAAATTAGGGCAATGTGGCGGCTCTTTCTGTTTATTTTCTCTCCTTTAAACGAAAATGAAAACTCTTGCTGGCCGGCTATTCTATTTCGTTTAAAAATAACTCCTCTTGTATTGCCGGGATAAAATTATTTTTCAAAGCAGTATCAAAAAGCAGTTTTATCGCTTTTCTGCCCTCTTCTCCTAATTCTACCGAATATTTATTTACATAAAGCTCAATATGTTTATACATCACTTCCTCGCTCATCTCTTGCGCATGTGAGCGGATGAAATCGAGACCCGATTTGGGGTTGGCAAAAGCAAACTCAACAGACTTACGCAATACCCGGTTCAGTTTACGCTGAACATCCAACGGTAAATTACGATTTGCTACTATGCCGCCCAACGGGATAGCGCAGCCGGTTTGTTTTTCCCAATGATCGCCCAGGTCGATGATTTTTTTTAAACCTTTATCCTGGTAAGTAAAGCGGTTTTCATGAATGATCAGGCCGATATCAACCCTGCCTTCTAACACCGCGTTTTCAATATCTGAAAACACCAGTTCAACCTTATTAGTCGCATTTGGAAAGGCGTTTCCCAACAGGAAATTTGCAGTGGTGTATTTTCCGGGGATGCCTATTTTGAGGTTCGAGTTGCCGGTTTCGAGTTGCGAGAGCAGTTTTTCGGGGTCATTTTTACAAATCAACATCGGGCCAACACCAAAACCCAGGGCACTGCCCGAATCTAACAGAACATATCTATCTGCCACATAGGCAAAAGCATGGTAGCTTAATTTGGTAACATCCAGTTCGCCACGGAAAGCCTTTTGGTTAAGGGTTTCCACATCGTCATAAAACACCTCAAACTCCAGTCCTTCGGTATCAATTTTATGATGAATAAGGGCGTCAAAAATAAAAGTATCGTTAGGGCAGGGCGAGAAGCCAAGTGTTAGTTTCATTTTACGTTGTAAGTTGTACGTGTTACGTTATACGTTTTTGAGGCTTTACGTATAACGTAACACGTTAAACGTATAGCCTATAGATTAATGATCGCATCGATCAGATCAATGGCAAATGTATTCAGATTTTTTATGGCGAGGCCTATCTGCCAGCTTGCCCGGTTACGTTTTTCTACATAATTTGACACTGCCCTGATTTGCATGCATTTCGCGTTAACCTGCTGGCAGGCGTAAAAGAATGCCGCGCCCTCCATGCTTTCTAATTGTGGGTTTAACCTGTCCTGAACTTTTTTTATAGAGGCTTCATGGCCGTGCACCGTATTCACCGTAATGGCACGGGCCTTTTTCAAGTAAAAATTACCCTCAACCTCTTCAAGTGTAGTACTGGGTTTAAAGGTGTTTTCGCCAAAGCCGAGCGTAGTAATGGGTATAAATTGCTCATCGTCCTGGGCTCCGGTTTCAGAAAAGGTATCTTCGGTAATCTCTAATACATATCCGGGTTCGATGTTCCTGTCAAAACTTCCTGCTATGCCCAGGTTAATAACCAGGTCGTATTTGCGCAAGGTAAGTTGTTGCCCCAGTTTAAAGGCTGTAGGTACCATACCTGCCCCGGTTATCAATACATCTATTTTATTGCCAAAGTGCCTGGTTAGTGGCTCAATCTCGGGGGCAGTGGCGGCAACTACTAATATGAGCATCTTGCTTTTATAAATTTTATTATGATTTTTTGACTACTAATATAAAACAACCTGCCTGCTTTTGTTTTGTATATTTGCACCCACTATTTATTATGATGATACATATAACGCGCAAGGAACATTTTAATGCCGCTCACAGGATGTACCGTGAGGAATGGAGCGCTGAAAAAAACAATGAGGTGTTTGGCAAATGTGCCAACCCTAACTGGCATGGTCATAACTACAATTTGTTTGTAACGGTTAAGGGCGAAGTTACGCATGCTACCGGTTATTTGATAGACCTGAAAGAATTAAAGGTGATCATAAACGAATATGTTATTGAAAAGCTTGATCATAAAAACATTAACAAGGATGTTGATTTTATGGCAGGTAAAATGGCATCGACAGAGTTGCTTTGCATTGAAATTTTTAACCAGCTAAAAACGCCTATTGAAGCTTATGAGGGTGTGTTTTTACACTCGGTTAAATTATATGAAACTGAAAATAATTCGGCCGAGTATTTTGGCGGATAACTGATAAGATGATAGATAAAGATCACATTACTAACCGCGATGATGACGATGACGACATTGACGGTTACACCAAGATAGACCGGTACAATCCTAAACTGATAGAAAACCTATCGGCCAATTATCATAACGTATTAACCCAAATAGGCGAAGACCCGCAACGCGAAGGCTTACTAAAAACGCCCGAACGGATTGCCAAAGCGATGTTGTATTTGACCCATGGTTATGATTTGGATGCCCAAAACATTCTTAACTCGGCCATGTTTAAGGAGGAGTATAGCCAAATGGTAATTGTAAAGGATATTGAAGTGTATTCCATGTGCGAGCATCATATGCTGCCGTTTTTTGGCAAAGCGCATATTGCCTACATTCCCAACGGCTATGTTGTTGGCCTAAGCAAAATACCCCGCGTGGTTGATGCTTTTGCCCGCAGGCTGCAGGTGCAGGAGCGTTTAACCAATCAAATTCGCGATTGCATACAGGAAACATTGAATCCTATTGGTGTAGGCGTGGTTATTGAGTGCCGCCACTTGTGCATGAGCATGCGTGGCGTACAAAAGCAAAACTCGGTAACAACCACATCGGCATTTACGGGCGAGTTCTTGAAAGAAAAAACCCGCACCGAGTTTTTAAATTTGATAAGTTCGAAGTTAAGTTAGGAAGAGAATCAAGAACCAAGAGTCAAGAATCAAGAGAAGATAAATTAGGAGATCGGATTAGGCATAAATCCAAATTCGAACATCCGAAATCCGACATAAAAAATGAAAGCATATATTTTTCCGGGGCAGGGAGCCCAGTTTCCAGGTATGGGTAAAGATCTGTACGAACAATCAGATAAGGCCCGCGAGTTATTTGAAAAAGCCAATGAGATATTAGGTTTCCGCATTACCGATGTAATGTTTGATGGTACAGCCGAAGATCTGGTACAAACTAACGTTACCCAGCCAGCCATATTTTTACACTCTACCATTTTAGCAGCGGTTTTAGGCGATGATTTTAAGCCCGAAATGGTTGCCGGTCACTCATTAG
Source organism: Mucilaginibacter flavus (assembly GCF_030409315.1). Taxonomy (GTDB): domain Bacteria; phylum Bacteroidota; class Bacteroidia; order Sphingobacteriales; family Sphingobacteriaceae; genus Mucilaginibacter; species Mucilaginibacter flavus. Next base: position 68,025 of record NZ_JAUFPS010000006.1, read on the forward strand.
GTGAGTTTTCTGCGTTGGTAGCAGCCGGTGCTTTATCATTTGAAGATGGTTTGCGTTTAGTAGCAGCGCGTGCCAATGCTATGCAAAAAGCCTGCGAAATACAACCATCAACCATGGCCGCTATTTTAGGTTTAGATGATTTTGTTGTGGAAGATGTTTGTCAGCAGGTTTCGGCAGTAGTGGTTACTGCAAATTACAATTGCCCTGGTCAGCTGGTAATATCAGGCTCAATTGAAGGCGTTGACGAAGCTTGCGAAAAACTGCTTGCCGCCGGTGCTAAAAGGGCGCTTAAACTAAAAGTTGGCGGCGCGTTCCACTCACCGTTAATGGAATCTGCAAGGGTTGAGCTGGAATCGGCTATTGTTGCTACCGAGATCAACGCTCCTGTTTGCCCAATCTACCAAAATATTGATGCCAAGCCGTATACAGATCCGGCTTCTATCAAACAAAACTTAATAGCCCAATTAACCGGCGCTGTTAGGTGGACACAAACTGTAAAACACATGTTAGAAGATGGCGCCACTTCATTTACCGAAGTTGGACCGGGCAATGTATTGCAAGGCCTTGTGAAAAAAGTTGACCGGGCAATTGCTACCGCGAGTGCCGTGTTGCCTCAGTAATTTTAAAAGGCACTGTAAACAGTGCCTTTTTTGTTTAAATCATTTTATCTGCTAACGCTTTGACTACATCCGGAAAAATACGTTTACTGTTAACCCTTATTGGTATTGGGTTATTGCTGACAGCTATTTTTGTCCAGAAAACGTATACCCCCGTAAATAACCTGGTGCAAACCGGGCAAAGCCTTGAAGATAACCTGCACAAAAAAGAAGCATACATTTATAAGCAATTAAATGATAAGCAAAACTTTAACAAGTTAAAAACACTTGCAGCGAGCGACAGAGACGCCATTGAAGCTATCAATGATTTTACAACAACACATAATATCTGGTTTGTAACTGCTTATAATAACAAGTTAAGCTTTTGGAGTGGCATAAAAGTTTTGCCCGATACTTTACAAAATATAAAAGATGGTGTTTCTTTTATAAAACAACCTAACGGCTACTATGAAGCAATCAAAAAAACCGAGGGCGATTTCTCGGCTATTTTCTTTATCCCGGTAAAAATTAACTACGCGTTTACTAACAAGTATCTGCAAAATACCTTTGCAAAAGACATCACCACCAGCAATAATATTGAAATAGCCGATCTTGGCGATAAAGATGTTTATGCCGTACACAGCAGCACCGATGAGTATCTTTTTTCGGTAAGGCAAAAGGCTGATAGCATCAATTATGCTTTTGTTTATTACGAATCGGCTTTTTGGATTTTAACCCTCCTAACGCTTTGTGTGTTGATCCATAATATTTGCTGTTATATGGCGGCAAAGGGCTATCCCTGGTTTTCGGCTGTGGTGATGTTATTGTTCATTGCTTTATTCAGGGCAATTAACTTATACTATCACCTTCCCGATTTTAGTGAAACCCTCAGGATCTTTGATCCTAAAATATATCAGTCGGGCATACTGTACCCATCCTTTGCCGATTTTTGCATTAATATCGTTTGTGTTTTTTGGTTTGTAGCATTCATATACCTGCAACGGCGGCGGCTGTTTACCAGGGTTTACGGTGGCGCGATGGGCTACCTTACGGTTATACTGAGTGTTTTACTGCTTATTGGAGTATCTACCTCCCTGCTCAGGTTGTTTTATGATCTGGTTATTAACTCCAGCATCAATTTTAATGTAAACAATGTACTGGGCTTATCGTCATTTAGTATCCTGGGAGTTTTAATGCTTTGTTTTAGCTTCCTGATATTTTACCTGCTCGACGATGTTTTGCTTTACCTGTGCCTTAAGCTTAATGTGCCTAAATCGCACCAGTTTTGTTTACTGCTGGTGGGCATTGTAAGTACCACCATTGTATTCATGGTATATTATGAGTTTACCATGTTTTACTTGTTGTGGATGCTGCTTGTGCTGATACGGGCTTATGGTTTTATATACCAGGGGAGCAAGCTCACTACAAGTACTTTTTTATGCGTAATTTTCATTTGTTCGCTTATTTCGGCCATAAAACTCAACCATTTTGAGGGTATTAAGGAGGCCAACATTCGCAAAAAACTGGTACACAAATTAGAAGACCCTTCTGATCCGGATGCCGAAAACTATTTTAAAAGAATTGAAAACAGAATTGTTACCGATACCGCCATTATCAGGTATTTTAAGCAAAATGTTCATAACAACGAATACCTTACTACCCGGTTTCAAAAATTATATTTTGATGGCTATCTTTCAAAGTATAGCTTAAAGATCCATGAATATGATGCCGGCGACCAGCCGCTGGGCGATATCGATGATTTGCCCATTAACTCGTTTAAAGACCTGGTTGTTTATAGTTCTATAAAGGTGCTTGGCACCCATTTTTATCGCTTTCCGCAATCATTTGGCTTTCAAAGCTATTTTGCAATACTGGCTATCAACAGCGATAATAAACAGTTGGGGACTTTGGTGGTTGAGTTTAAAGCAAAACCCCTGCAAACCGGCGCTTTCCCCGAGTTGCTGATAGATGGACCTGTGCGGTCTGACGATGAATTTAAAGATTACTCATACGCCTATTACAGCGATGATGTATTGCTGAGCCAAAAAGGAAGCTACGTTTACTCATTAAACAATACGGACTTTAAAGGAAAACTCAAAGAATACGTTTTAAAAACCACCAAAAGCAATAGCCCCGAATGGTACAACGCCTTTAGCAAATATGAACACCTGGCTTATAAACCCAGTAAGCGTAATTTAATTGTTGTAAGTAAAGAGATTAACGCGTTGTACTATGGAGTAACCTCTATTACCTTCTTTTTCTTGTCATTACTAATATTTAGCGCCTTTATTATTGTTGCCCGCGGGGCCTGGGTGCGTATCAGGATACTCAGCATTACCGACGATAGGATTCGATGGAACTTTAAGATCAATTTTGGTAAGGTACTTTATAAAACCCGTATTCAGTTTGTGATGATTATTGCAGTGGTTTTAACCCTTATTGTGGTGGGTTTTATAACGTTTGTATCCATAGGTAATCAATACCACAATCAGCAGGAAAAACAAATAAGGGATAAAATAACCCGTATAGCCGAGGCTTTTCAAACAGGTGCGCTAAACAGGTATATTTATAATGTAAATGAAAAAAGCCAGGTTGATTTTAACGTACTGGCTAAAACCTACTCAACCGACTTGATCTTATTTGATTTGAAAGGAGTGCCCCTGGTAACCACCCAACCCAAAATTTATGAGTATGGCCTGGTTGCAAAAAAGATGAATTCAAGGGCTTTTATTTATTTAAGTAAGCTGCAAAAAACCGAAATTGTAAATGATGAGCGCATAGGAGAGTTGAGTTACAAGGCCGCCTATGCCCCTATAGTTACTTCCAATAATAAAACCATCGCTTATATTCAGCTGCCTTATTTTTCAAACGAGGCCGATTATAAAGAGCGAATCAGTTCATTGTTAAATGTAATGATCAATGTTTACGCCCTGGTTTTTATAGCGATAGGTTTGTTTGCCATTATTATTGCCCGGCAAATAACCGCGCCGCTAAGCTTTATACAGGAAACCCTCAGTAAAACCATATATGGTAAAAAGAACGAGCCAATTAAATGGCAGCGTAATGACGAAATTGGGGCATTGGTGAGGGAATACAATAAAATGATTTCGGCATTGGAAAACAGCGCCAACAGGCTGGCGCAATCTGAAAGGGAAAGCGCCTGGCGCGAAATGGCCAAGCAGGTTGCCCACGAAATTAAAAACCCCTTAACTCCACTTAAACTGGGCTTGCAACTCCTTGATAAATCATGGCGCGATAAAGACCCTAAGTTTGATGCCAAGTTTGAGCGTTTCAGCAAATCATTTGTGGAGCAGATAGAAAGCCTGTCGTCAATAGCATCGGAGTTTTCTGCCTTTGCTAAAATGCCGGATACGCGTATTGAGCCGATAAATATTTTTGAGATGTTAAGCCAGGCGGTTACCATTTTTAAACAAATGGATAACATTCATATAGCCTACATGCCGCCAGAAGTGCCGTTTATTGTGGGGGCAGATCGTGACCAATTGCTGCGTTGCTTTAACAACCTGCTTAAAAACGCCATTGAAGCAACCCCGCCAGATAGAAAAGGGTTAATTGAGATCAATTACCTGATCACCAGTAAAAATATTTTGCTAACAATCAAAGATAACGGCAACGGCATCCCCGAAAACATGCGCGAAAAAATCTTTGAGCCCAATTTTACCACCAAAAGCTCGGGTACAGGTTTAGGGCTCGCCTTTGTTAAAAACTCTATTGAAAACGCCAATGGTAAAGTATGGTTTGAAACTACGATGGATATTGGCACAACGTTTTATTTAAGCTTCCCATCTGCTTGAGCTTCGAGGTAAAAGGATAAAGGCGAAAGGTAAAAGGTTTTTTGGGAAGTGGTTGGGTGGCAAAAGGTCTTTGAAGAGGTAATACCATCAAAGGATCTTAGATTCTTTACCCAAGGTGCTTTTTCTGCCCCTTCTTCATCCCTTTTTTCGCAAAGCCATTTCCTACATCTGCCTTAACAATAGTCTGCTTTGCGGTAGCCTCTTCCACTTTATCCTGGTAGGCCAACGGCACCCACTCTGGTCTGATCTGTTTTAGATTTTCCATTGTTTATCCGCCATGCCGGCTATCAATGCCTACTGCGTCGTAATTGTCCAATGTTTTTACCAATTGCTTTTTAATCTGGGTAACCAGTATCCGCGGACCCAATATCCGCATTTTGGCACCAAAGCCAAGCAACTCCCGTTCCAGCTCAAAGTTCATAATCACCCGGATGCTAAAGATGATCCCATCTTCCTGCTCTTTCAATATCTTTTGCGTGTGATGTAACGGTTTGGTAATCACATAGGGCGCGTTAGCACTATCTACCCAAAAAACAACCTCATTGCTAAGCTGACCGGGGCTTTTGGTTACACCTATTACATCATCGTAATAAGTAGCCAAATCAATCTGTGTATTTTCGCGATATGCGTCTTCGTGCTGTTCAATAGTTTTGATCCTGTCAAGCGCCAGGGTCAATAGCGGCGAATTACGCACGTGCGATTTACCCAACACAAACCAGCGGTTACGGTATTCTTTGAGTACATAGCCGCTAAAGCAAAAAGTACTGGCGTCGCGGGCTTTAAAAGATTGATAGGTAACACAAATGACCTTTTTGGCCACAATAGCTTTGCGGATAACCTCTATCCATTCCAGGCCTTTAAGGTTGTCGTTTTTTTCAAAATCGATAACGGGTGTACTATGCGTTTTTTGGCTGTAGATCTTATCTTCCAGTTTGCTCACCATCTCGTTCAGATCGGTAAAATGCCCGAAGCCTTTAAATTGTTTTAGCAAAGCCGATACTTCACCCAGCACCTGCAAATCCTGCTGATTAAGCGGGCTATTGGTAATGCTGTACCCTTTTTCGCTATAGGTATAATACTTTTTATCAACCACCACAATAGGCGCTTCGTACCCTAACTTATTGCTGCGCATCATTTCAATATCGGCCTGTACCGTGCGGCGACTTACGCCGGTATCAATACCTTCAAATTCGTACAGCGCATCAGAACAGGCATCAATCAAATCATCCAGCGTCCACTTTTTATAGCGGTTTTGCAGGCAGTTATCAATAGTACGGTAGCGGATGAGGGCGTTGCGGTTTACGGGCATGGGTTTTTAAATAAATGTGATTAACTATCCAAAACGAAGCCGTAGCCATATCATAATAATAATTAATAGCAGAGGCACCATCGCAATCGCTTTTCGCTTTTTCTTTGTGTCGATAGATAGTTTATAAGTTGCCGGTATATCATATCGTTGGCTAATATGACCTAATATTTTGCTGCCAAAATCATAGGCTTTGGTTTGGTTTAGAAGTACATATTCTTCATATATAAAAAAATAAAAGAAATCCTTTGGGTCTGTGTCAGTTTTTAAAATGATATAAGCGATACATGCAGGTAAATCCTGGTTTCGGCCTCCACCATTACCCATTTCGAATTGAAACTCCAATATCTCGTCAATCTTAAAAGAGCGTTCTTTCTTTTTATCAGTAAAAAGGCAAATATCTCTTTCATTCAAAACCATCTTCCATTTTGTTTCAACAAAACGATCGGGATAACTACACTTAATCAGGTCGTCTTCAATAGAAATTATACAGCCATTATAAGATAACACCATATTGCTGATCGGGGAAATTAATCACGAGTTTTATCATAATATAAATTTATTAAATTATTTTTTACTACGCAAATAGATTGCGCAGTGACTATATTACTTTGTACTGTCGAAAAGAAAAAGCCCTCTTCAAAACGGGAGAGGGCACAAAGAAAAAAATGGAAAAGATAAAAATCAGCAATAACGACATCACTTCATTGGGTGTTAATGATGTTAAAATATTAGAAAGCTTTAGCCGTGTAGCCAATGGTTTGCTGAAACATGGTGTAATGGATCGTGCCGAAATATTGGCCAACCTGGAGGCTTTGATTGACGACCCTATGCCATACGCCATGAAAAAGGGAGGTAAGTTTAAAAACCTTGCCGAAACGGTTATCAACCTGCGTAAGGACGGGCATTTTTTAAAGCAGCCAAGAAACAATTTCGCTCTTAAAACCGAGATAGCCGATTTCCCGGTGTGGGGCCTGGAGAATATTGAAGTGGGCGCCTTAGCACAGATGAAAACAGCTGTAAAATTACCGATAGCTGTCGCGGGCGCCCTTATGCCCGATGCGCACCAGGGTTATGGCCTGCCAATTGGCGGGGTGCTGGCTACAACAGCCAACACCATTATCCCGTTCGCGGTTGGGGTTGATATTGCCTGCAGGATGTGTCTTAGCATTTTTGATTTGCCTGCCACAACAGTGGATACCGAAACCGATAAGCTTAAAACCGTATTGGGCGAGCATACCCATTTTGGAATAGGTAAAACAAGCAAGGTACATTTTGATAGCTCATTATTTGACAGCCGCACCTGGGGCGAAACAAGGATGATCCGGAGCCTGAAAGATAAAGCCTATGCGCAGTTAGGTACCAGCGGTACCGGTAACCACTTTGTGGAATGGGGCGAACTAAGCATTGCCGATGGCGCTTTAGAAGGCATCCCGGCAGGAAATTACCTCGCTTTATTATCGCACTCAGGTTCGCGGGGTTTTGGTGGAAGCATTGCGGATCATTACTCAAAAATTGCGATGAGCAAAACCAAGCTGCCCGCCGAAGCCAAACATTTGGCCTGGCTTGATTTAAATATGGAAGAGGGGCAGGAATACTGGATTGCCATGAACCTGGCAGGCGAATATGCCAGCGCCAATCATCATGAAATCCATAACAAAATAGCCCGCGCGCTAAATATAAAACCGCTTACTATGATAGAGAATCACCACAATTTTGCCTGGCAGGAGCAATTAGCCGATGGTACGCCGGTAATGGTACACCGCAAAGGTGCCACACCAGCCGGCGAAGGTGTACTGGGAATCATTCCCGGCAGCATGAGCACACCTGGTTTTGTGGTGCGCGGTAAAGGCGACGCGGCATCTATCAATTCGGCATCGCATGGCGCTGGCAGGGCCATGAGCAGAAGCGCCGCGTTTAAAGTGTTGGATAGGGCAAAGGTTGCGGCCAACCTCATTGAAAAACGCATTACCCTAACGGGCAGCGATATTGACGAAGCGCCAATGGCCTACAAAGACATCCACACCGTAATGGCCGCCCAAACCGGGCTGGTTGATGTATTAGCCAGGTTTGAGCCAAGGATAGTGAGAATGGCCGATGCAAGGGAGAAGCCAGAGGATTAAGCAGGTAGAGGTGCGGGTTGCCGGTGGCGGGGTGCTGGGAGTTTTTTTTTAATTATAAAGCCCAATTGCTATCAGCTTTTGGACTTTATAGTTTATAGGAATATTTTCCATAAACTTTTGTATATATTTATCGTACAAGTGATTTCAATAGGGCAAACTTTTCTGTTGCCTTGCTATTATATTTCACTTAAAAACTGCACATTTATAAATATGCGTAAAACCTGGCCCTTATACCTGTTGTTGCTGATGCCCGCTTTTTGTATGGGTAAAAGCCGCAATTTAAGGTTAGATAGCCTGAGGTCGCCGGTGCAGAAATCCATAGCCGAAAAAAAGACCGCCGATACCGCTTTTATCAACAGCTTAAACCGGCTGGCAAACGAGTATACAGCGCAGTATCCGGATAGTACCATCATCTATGCCCAAATGGCTATTAGCAATGCCCAGCAAATTGCTTATCAAAAAGGCACCGCCGATGCCTTACTGGTTATTGCCACAGTATACGTTAGCCAGGGTAAATATGCCGATGCAGGCAAAAACCTGGATGAGGCAATTTCCTTATATGCTCCCCTGGGCGATTTGGTAGGCTTAAGTAACTGCTATAAAATTTACGGCAACCTTTATTTTCAATCAAGCAATTACGATAAAGCTTTAAGTTTTTTAAATAAAGCGCTTGCCATTAAAGTTAAAATACATGATTTGCAGGGCACTGCCCGCACCTATTTAAGTATGGGCAACGTGTATGATAACCTTGGCTACTCAACCAGGGCGTTAGATTATTATTTTAAGGCCCTTAATATCAACACACAGCTTAACAATACCAAGGCCATAGCATCCAACTATAACAACATCGGGGTTGTTTTGCAAAATATGGAAATTTATCCCGAAGCCCTTAACTATTACAACAAGGCTTTAAGAACCTGGAAACAGCGGCACTCTTTCGGCGGCATTGCCACGGCTTACCTTAACATTGGCGAAGTGTTGATTGCCCAGCAAAGGTATGATGAGGCCATAAAATACCTAACCGAGGCCCAGCAAATAAACCAGAAACAAGATGATAAAGACGGGATCAGTTCGGGGTGGAATGATCTTGGCGTTTGCTATCTGTATAAAAATCAAACCAATAAAGCCCTGGCTTATTTAAACCAGGCTTTAAAAATAAGCATTGATAATCAGCTTGATTATAACAGGGCAGCTTGTTTAACCAGCCTGGCTTTATTTTACAACACCACTCATAATAGCGCTAAAGCCTATGATTATGCCGTGCAGGCCAAATCACTTGCCGATAAGGTAGGCAGCACGCTATTACGGTCAAACTCAAGGCTGCAACTCATTAAGGCCTTAGGCGCGTTAAACAAATACAAGGAAGCTTTTTTTGAACAAGCCGATCTTGACAAAATGAAAGTTGGCGCCAAAAAAGACGAAAGCCTGCAAAAATTTACCTCCTATAGCCTTGAATACAACTTTGCCGAAAAACAAAAACAGCAGCAGCTTCAACAAAAAGCTAACGCCCAGCTTTACGAACAACAAAGCCATGGACAATTGTTGCTAAATGCCATCTTCGGTATTGTATTAGCCGCCATGCTGGTTATTTTAGGTGTGTACTACCGGCAAAAGCTAAATCAGCAAAAGATTAACGCGCAGCTTACCGAAAAAAATGAAGAGGTGATAGCCCAAAAAGCCGACCTGGATGAGCAAACCCTGAAATTAAACGAACTTAACAGTTTAAAAGACAGGTTGATTTCTGTTTTGGCGCATGACCTGCGATCGCCCCTAAGTACTTTGCGGGGCATGTTTAGCCTGCTTGAAGATGACAGCCTGAGCAACGAGGAATTTATGGAGATGCTGCCCGCGGCGTTAAAAAAACTGGAGTACACATCCGACTTTTTAGATACGCTGCTATTTTGGGTAAACAGCCAGATGGCAAACTTTGGTAATTCGGTAAAAAATTTCGGTATCAAAGAATTAATTAATTCCGAAATGCAGAACCATAAGGAGCAGGCTGCTTTAAAAGGTATCACCCTAATGGAAAATGTATCGGATGATTTGCAGGTTTTTTCAGATCCCAATTCTATCCGCATAGTAACCCGCAACCTGATCACTAACGCGCTTAAATTTTCGAGCGCGGGCGATGTTATCGAAATATCGGCCGATACACAGGATAAAAAAGTTAGGATTATTGTAAAAGATACAGGCACGGGCATGTCGCCCAAGCAAAAAGCCAAACTTTTTAAAACCAAAGTTGATAGTAAAGTGGGTACCAAAAGTGAATCTGGCACGGGGATGGGCCTACTGTTTTGCAAGGACCTGGTTGAAAAATGCAACGGCGAAATTTGGGTAAACAGCATTGAAGGGGTAGGCACCTCCTTTTATTTCACGCTGCCCCTTGCCAATAATGTAGAGGCACCCGTTTTAGCCTGATTTACGCTTCAATTGTTAAATTTCTGTTAAATAGGTACGGTTTTGCATGGAAGCGCAGGCAAATCAATAAAAAAACATATTCGCTACAGAATTTAAGCCTATCTTACACCTAAGGGTAAAACATTTAGCAGGTAACATGCTTATGGTTATATCAATACTTGCATAGTTCTTTTTTCGTTTAAATAATAAACTTTCAATTTGTTACCACTTTTTAAGGCATTCATCACTTTGCCGACTACCAAAAAACAGAGGCCTTTGGGGGCTTTTAAATTTCCGCCATTAAAAAGGAGCTTTAGCCTTGTATTTTTGCTGATACCTCTATTTTCGGCAGCACAGCAAACAGATAGTGTAAAAGCGGCTACCAATAATTTCGATAAAACATTACAATCGGCAACCGAGGTAAGCGGTACCATTAAAGACGCGGTTACGGGCAAACCACTTCCTTTTATCAGCGTAAAATTTACCGGTAGTACAGCAGGCACCAGTTCAGACATACAGGGAGCATTTAACCTAAGGCGAACCGGCTTGTTTAGTAAAGTAACATTTTCACATGTGGGTTATCCATCACTCACAAAAATTATAAAGGCGGGCCAGGTTAATGAACTGCACATTACGCTTAAGGCCAGCCAAACCCAGCTAAAAGAAGTTGCCATTACTTCAACCAAAAAAGTAAAATACCGCAACAAAGGGAATCCCGCGGTTGAACTTATTCAGCAAGTTATTGATCACAAACCCGAAAACAGGGCCGCCAGTGCCGATTATTTGCAATACGACCAGTATGAACGCACCGGGTTTTCCTTTTTTGATATCTCGGCAAGGCTCATCAAACTTTTTGACAAGTATAAATTTATGCTTGATACCACGGTAAAAGTAAACGGGCAAACCCGCACCACGCTGCCGGTCTTTTTTACCGAAAAACTATCAGAAAATTACTACCGCAAAAACCCTTCAAAATCAATACAAATACTAAAGGCCCAAAAGGATCTTAACATTCTTAAGTTTATTGATACCGCCGGCGTTAATATTTACCTTAACAGGTTATACGGCAACAATATTGATATTTATGAGAACAACATTTTCATTCTTACCAACCAGTTTCTGAGTCCCATAGCCAACCATTCGCCAGAGTTTTATAAGTTTTTTATTACTGATACCATAAAAACAGATAAAGGCAATCTTATTGAAATAAGCTTTACCCCGCGCAACAAAGGCGATTTACTTTTTGAGGGAAAGCTATTGGTAACCCAGGATGGCCGCTACGCTGTTGAAGGCTGCGATCTTAACGTTAACAAGCAAATCAACATTAATTTTATGCGCAGCCTGCAGGTGCAGCTCAGTTTTGAACGATACCCTGATGGGCGTTATTATGTAAGAAAAAGCGATGTAAAGGCCGATTTTGGAATATTAAAGAAAAAAGGCCTGGCCATATATGGCGAACGTACGGTATTGTTTACCAATTACAAGTTAAACACCCCTATGCCCGATGATTTTTACCGGGGCAAAAGTATGCAGCAGGCTACCGATTTGCATCAATCTGATACCGGGTATTGGGAACACAACCGCCCCGACTCGTTAACTGCCGGCCAGGCTCAGGCGTATAAAAAAATTAAACGGCTCGAAAGTATGCACGCCTTTAAACGGGATACCTGGTGGGCAGCTACGCTAACCGGCGGATATGCCAACACCGGCCCGGTACAAATTGGCCCTTTAGGCTCGCTTTACGCTTTTGACACACAGGAAGGTTCGCGCTTTCAGATTGGTGGCAGATCAACCCCGCAACTCAGCAAAAGTATTTATTTACAAGGCTTTGCCGCTTACGGAACAAAAGATAAGGAGTTTAAGTATAATCCAAACATATATTACTCGTTCAACAAAAACCCCGTTTACCGATATCCCAATGATTATATTAAAGTTGGGTATTTATATGATGTTAATGTACCGGGGCACAATTATGCTATAAGCAATGCCGAAGCCACGCTGTCATCCTTCAGCTCGGGCAAAACAGATTATTGGGTGTACAGTCGTATTTTTACTGTTGATTATTTAAAGGAATTTGAAAATCATTTCTCGTACGATTTTACTTTTAAAAACTGGAATCAGCGGGCGGCAGGTACATTGTTGTATCAGCAAAACGACGAAGCCGGTACCCTTGTACACAATTTAACTACCACCGAAGTAGGCGTAAATTTACGGTACGCCCCGCATGAACAAGTAATACAGGGTACTCAATACCGCCATATCATTTACAGTAAATACCCTATTTTAACGCTACAGGTTAATCACGATTTTAAGGGGCTGATGAATGGCTCATACAGCTATACCAATTTTACAGGGTCAATTGTGAAACGGTTTTACCTTTCGCAATTGGGCTTTACCGATGTTACATTGATGGGTAATTATTTAATTGGCAAGGTGCCCTTCCCCTTACTTAACATCAGCGCGGCCAATCAATCCATTGCCTACAACGCCGATGCCTATAATGGCATGAACTACCTGGAGTTTGTAAGTGATCATTATGCCGGCTTTAACTTAACTCAAAGTTTCAACGGGTTTTTCCTCAATAAAATTCCACTGATTGAACATTTAAAATGGCGCGAATACCTATCCTTTAAAATACTATACGGCGGTTTGCGCACCGAAAACAATCCGCTTTACTCAGCTAATTTATACCGTTTCCCTTCGGCAGCCAACGGGGCCAACGGTACATTTGCCTTAGGTAACACGCCATATGTGGAAGTGGGTGCAGGTATAGGCAACATATTTAAAATTTTGCGGGTAGATGTTATTAAAAGGCTCAATTACCTTGATCACCCCGGCACATCTGTTTATGGTATTAAACTGAGTTTTGCCCCTGATTTTTAAACAATTGTTTATTAGGCTTTGGCCAGGGTTATAACCGTAATCTCTGGCCAGATGCCAACTCTGCCTTTTAACCCCAAAAAGCCAAAGCCCCGGTTAACATACAGATACCTGCCGGCTTTTTGATACAAGCCTGCCCATTGTTTGTAAATGTATTTAATGGGGCTCCATTTAAAGCCAAATACTTCGATGCCAAACTGGGCACCGTGGGTATGGCCGGATAGTGTTAAATGGATATGTTTATCGTGCCCAAGCGTTACCGCTTCCCAGTGCGACGGATCATGCGACATCAGGATTTTAAACGCGTTCGCTGGTACCCAGGTTGTAGCTTTTTGCAAATCTCCATATTGATGAAAGCCACCCGTTCCCCAGTTTTCTACACCGATGAGCGATATCGACTGTCCGTTTTTTTGAATGGTAACCGCTTCATCAAGTAATAGTTTAAAACCAATTTCCTTGTGTACCTCTTTCAGCCTAACCAGGTTAAACTTTTTATCACTCTCGTGCTCCCAACGTTTGTAGTCGCCATAATCATGGTTGCCCAGTACAGAAAATTTGCCCATCCGGGCTTTAAGCTGGGCAAAAGTATCAATCCATGGGTCCATTTCAATAGCTTCGTTGTTCACCAGGTCGCCGGTAAACAGGATCACGTCGCTTTGCTGATCGTTCACCATAGCCACTCCTTTCTCTACCCCGTCCCGGCTGGTAAAACTGCCCGAATGAATATCAGACAATTGGGTAATGGTAAAACCATCAAAAGCCTCGGGCAAATCCGGAAAAGTGAGCGTTTCTTTGCGCACTTTGTAATAATGCCGTCCGCCGGTGAGGCCGTACAACAAGCCAATAAATGGCACAGCCGCAATTGCCACCGCCAGCCAGCTTACCCATTCGCTTCTGGGCGGAAAGCCACGAAACAGGCGAACAACATCTTCCAGCAACAAAACCGGCAGGGCCGCAATTTTAGGAACTATGGAAAGCAGCATTAGCCCCATAAGCCAGGGAATAAGGCGGGGCATGGTGCGGGTTGGGCTTCGGCTGAGCATAACCAATATTAAACCAGCCACAATAGCCACATCAAATAGCCAATAAGCCGATAAGATTAACGAATTTGCCGTGAGAGTTTTTACCGCCTGGTAAAAATAAGGATCGGCAATAAATATAATAAGCAGTATAAAAGGAACGCGTTTTTTCATGTTGTATACCTATGCAGACGATTGAACGGGCAAAACATTTTAAGCTTGCTGAATTTTTTTTGTAAAATTGACGAGCGAGTCCCAAAATGCAATACCTCATTGAAAAATCCAACCGGCATAACCTGTTCAAGCTATTGAAAAAGCTTGAACCCACAACCCTGCCGCTTTGGGGTAAAATGAACGCGCAACAAATGGTAGAGCATTTGATAACCAATGTGAAATACACCAATGGAACGTTCACGTTTACCTGCAAGCGATCACCAGAAGAAGCCAATCGTTCAAAACAGGTTATGATTTATACAGATACCCCTATGCCTATGAACATTGTGCTGGGAGATTTGCCGTCAAACTATGCCTACCCCAATTTATCCGCGGCTATTGAACAATTAATGAAGGAACTTGCAACCTTCGATCAGCATTTTAAAACACCGGGAATTACAGAAGATCACTTAAGCTTTGGCAGTATGAACCACCAGGAATGGATCATATGGCACAGCAAACATTTTACCCATCATTTTAAACAATTTGGCCTGTTATCGGCATAGCCAATTCAAGAAAACAAAAACCCCAATCCCATCTTTTGTCCTTAAATCTTTGTTCCTTGCTCCATCAAAATCCTTGCTCCATCCCAAACAATCTGCAACAATTTTGATTTATCACGTTATAAAAGAACTTTTTTGCTTTATTTTGTTTCTATGTTAAAAACCAGACTTGCCCTGCTTTTCATAGCATCGATAGCCTGCAGCATATCGGCACGCGCCCAGCAAACCGATTCGCTGAAAAAGGATACCATCAAAATTGATACCGCCCAGGTAAACAAATTTCGCATCGATTCACGAAAAAACGCGATTCCTACCAGGGTAAGGCAAATCACTATCCAGCGCGAGCAGATACCGGTAACCATGCTTGATTATAAGCCGGTGTACTGGAAAAAAGCGGTCACTTTTGCCTTAAACTTTAGCCAATCGGCTTTTACCAATAACTATAGCGCGGGTGGTGTAAACTCTGTGGCATTGGGTACCAACTTTATTTACCACACCGAGTATAACAAAGCACCGTTCAGTTATGTATCTGAGTTAAACCTTACTTATGGCGTAGCTAAAAATAAAGGGCAAGGCAAACGTAAAACCAACGACCGTATTTACTTTGATAACAAACTGGCTTCGCAATTATCCAAACACTGGTACTTTTTCGGATCGTTAACGTTCGAGTCGCAGTTTGATAAGGGTTTCAATTACACCGACCTTGGCAACGGACAGTTTAGCTCCCAGGAAATTTCTAACTTCATGGCACCAGGTTACTTAACCGAATCACTCGGTTTTGAGTACAAGCCTACCGGATATTTTGATTTGCGTTTGGGTACAGGTACCGCCAGGCAAACATTTGTGCTATCTGACAGTGTTAGAAAAGTTAATGATTACGGCGTAGGCCAAAATCATAAAGTAAAAAACGATCTGGCATTCCAGGTCGTAGCTTTATTTGACAAGGATATTGCCAAAAATATTCACCTTAACACCCGTTACGCACTGTTTATCCCATACAACCAGTCGCCAAAATATATTACCCACCGTGTGGATGCAGTTTTATCGGCCAAAGTAAACCGCCTGATAAACGTTACCATCAACGGCACGCTGTTATATGACAGGCACACCGCCGACGCCGCCCAGGGTACCGAAGGCCTGGCGCTGGGAATGCTGTATAGGTTTCCGTAGTCCCGGAGGGACAGACTATTGGACTGTGGGACAGAAGCGCTCTTATCGCCTGATAAACTATTGGGAGACTATTAATAATTTGGTCTAAAAACGGCTATTCTATATCTAATGGCCTTATAGTCAAAAAGTCCAATAATCATATAGTCTAAATAGTCCAAAAACTATACCTTTGTATCCTCAAAATTAGGATAATAATAATGTTTGAAAATCTTTCGGATAAGCTTGACAGGGCCTTTAAGGTACTGAAAGGCCAGGGAACTATTACAGAAATAAACGTGGCCGAAACCATGAAGGAAATTAGAAAAGCCCTTCTGGATGCCGACGTTAACTATAAAACCGCCAAAGCATTTACCGATGATGTAAGGCAAAAAGCACTTGGTAATAATGTACTAACCTCAATTTCTCCGGGTCAGTTATTAACCAAGCTCATGAACGATGAGCTTACCGAGTTAATGGGCGGCACCACGGCCGATCTTAATTTCCCGGCTACACCAACCATTATCCTTATTGCAGGTTTGAACGGTGCCGGTAAAACAACCTTTACCGGTAAACTGGCTAACTACTTAAAAACTCAAAAAAATAAAAAACCTTTACTGGTTGCCGATGATATTTACCGCCCTGCCGCGATAGACCAGCTACAGGTATTGGGCGAGCAGATAGGCGTTCCGGTTTATGCTAACAGGGAATCAAAAGATCCGGTTGCCATCGCACAGGAAGGTATAGCCCTGGCTAAGCAAAATGGCCACAACGTGGTGATTATTGATACCGCCGGTCGTTTAGCTATTGATGAAGCCATGATGGTGGAAATTGAGCAGGTAAAAGGCGCGGTAAAACCACATGAAATTTTATTTGTGGTTGACTCCATGACCGGCCAGGACGCGGTGAACACGGCAAAAGTGTTCAACGATCGCCTTGACTTTACCGGTGTTGTTTTAACCAAATTGGATGGTGATACCCGTGGTGGTGCCGCGCTATCAATCAAATCTGTCGTAAACAAGCCTATTAAGTTTATTGGTACCGGCGAGAAGATGGAAGCGTTAGACGTTTTCCACCCCGACCGTATGGCATCAAGGATTCTGGGCATGGGCGACGTGGTTTCGCTTGTTGAACGCGCGCAACAGCAGTTTGACGAGAAGGAAGCAGCAGAGTTACAGAAGAAGATCCGCAAAAACAAGTTCGACTTTAACGACTTTTACAGCCAGATACAGCAGATCAAAAAAATGGGTAACATGAAAGATCTGATGGGTATGATACCTGGTGTAGGTAAAATGATGAAAGATGTGGAGGTTGACGATAACGCGTTCAAGGCCATTGAAGCTATTATCCAATCAATGACGCCGTTTGAAAAATCAAACCCGGAAACTATTAATCAAAGCCGCCGTAACCGTATTGCCAAAGGCTCGGGTACCGATTTGGCCGAGGTTAACCGTTTGATGAAACAGTTTGACGATATGAAAAAAGTGATGAAACAAATGAGCAACCCCGCAGCCATGGCCAGCATGATGCGCCGGATGCCGAAAATGTAACTCCCTTAACCCCCGAAGGGGGAATATAAAAGTATAAAAAGCTCCCGGTTATAGCCGGGAGCTTTTTTGTTATATGTCGAATTTTGTGTTGTTTTCTGAAAAGCCGGCTTCGCTTGTGTATATTTTACCATACATATAAAGCAATCGTTCAGTTTTGTTCACCTCCTAAAGGTTGTATGGCATAGGCTTTGTCTGTGTAATGTCATGCTGCGGTGTAAAAACACATATGTAGCATGTTAAATTAAACTTAGAGAACACAGTCATGAAAAATTTATTGAAACCGGTATTATTTACAGCAGCATTATTCGCGGCAAAAGCAAGTATAGCGCAGGTTAATTTAGGCGCTACCACAGCAACTAAAATAGTAACTCAAACCGCTTTACCATCAGTTAATGCGGCAACTGTAGCTCAAAAGGCTGCTACCCAAACTGCTAATATCAGCAACCAGGCAGCTGCCCAGGCTCAAAATGTAGCAGCACGTACTGCTGCTCAAACGCAGGCTACTACAAACGCGGCGGCAGCCAATACCCAAACAGCAGCCAACCAGGCTACAACTTTAAACGGAAGTGTTAATTCGGCCGCTAATGTAGCTTCAAATACCGCGGTTGATGGTTCATCAGCTGCAACTAACGTATCTGGCTCTGGTAGCTTAAACGGTTCTGCCTCTACTGCCAATACCACCAACGCGGTAAACGGTGCAGTATCTGCAACAAAAACCGCTGCCTCAAATGCATCGGCCAACGTGAGCGCGAAAGCTAAGGAAACAGCTGTAAAAGCATCAGCTGCTAAAACTGCAACTGTAAACGCTACTAAAGCTACAGGAAGCAAAGCAATTAAAGCAGCCAAAAGTGTAAGCGTAAGCAGCAACGGAAGCTTAAAAGGTTCTGGTAGTACTGCTGCAACTTCAAAAGGAGCTAATGTTGATTTAGCTAACAGCGGTTCATCTGCAACTACTGTTAAAGCAGGCAAAAAAAGTGCTTCTCTTAACGCTACAGGCAGTGGCTCTACTAAAGTAAGCGCTGTTAAACAATAAATTAGTTAGTAATAACTCATTACAAAAGGGCCTCTTGGGGCCCTTTTGTGGATACCTAAATACCCTACCTATAGTTAAATACTACCCCGATGAACAAACTTAAACTTATTGCGCTGCTCATCTTGATGAGTGGTAGCCTACATACTTTTGCCCAGCAAACTACTACTGATACCACCAAAAAGCCCCAGGTTAAAGAAATTTTTGTAAACGTTGGCGCTCAATACATTTCAAACCTTACCTACGCCGGCCGGCGCGATGAAAGCAGTGTGCCTTTGTTATTGCCCAGTGTAACACTGGTAAGCAAACACGGCTTCTTTTTAAGCGCTATTGGCTATTTTGATTTGAATGGATCAAAATCAGGTGCGGAAGGTTTGAGTGTTACCCCGGGTTATGTGTTTGCCTTTGATAGTAAAAAATATTACGGAGGTAATGTATCTGCAACCAAATTTTTTATTACAGGCAGCAGCCCTATTATATTATCATCTTTTGATGCCACCATTGATGCTCAACTTTATGCCAACCCCGATAATATTGTGAAGTTTACAGCGGGTGGCAGTTATCGTTTTGACAAAAACGACAAACACGATATCATTAATACGGCCGAACTTTCAAAAGAGATTTTTGCCTATAAAACCGGCCCAACTAAACTTAATGGATTAAAAATTACACCAACAGCGTCGCTTTACGCGGGTACGCAGTCGTTTTACCAAACATATTATACCGAATCGCAGGTTACCCGTTCGGTAGAAACTCCGCAGAAACAAACGCCTATTAATGTATTGTTCCCTAATCAGCCTAAGCAAACCATCATTACCCAAACCGTAACCCAGGAAAATCAAAAAGAGGTGCGCAGATACCAGTTGCTGGCCTTCAGCGGATCGATGCCGGTTACCTATGTGATCAATAAGGTACAGCTTATTTTTACGCCCTACCTTATCAAGCCTTTTAACCAGGTTGATTACGTGAGTAACACCTCCAAAAATGGATTGTACTTTTTGTTTTCGGCAGGGGTAAGCGTGACCTTTTAAAAGGTGCCACTTTGAGTTAGGCTTATAAAAAAAATAATTCCAAACCAGGAATGTTTTTGATGTCTGTATCTCAAGCATTCTGATTATTTATACATGCTCCAAAAACCTTGTTTTTGTTTCTTTTATCCTTCCTACAAAAGTCTTTTATGCTTTGTCCCCAGGTCCTTGGTCCAAAAAGTCTTCCGCTCCAAAAACTCACAATATATTCACCAATTCTTCGTATATTCGTGTATTAATTTATAACAAAAATGGAATTAAAAGATCCTGACTACGTTTACAAAAACGTAATACAATTAACCGACCAAGACGCATCCCGTAAATTTATAGCTAATGTTTTTTTGTGGATGTTTGTGGCTTTGGGTATCTCGGCATTTTGCGCTTTTGCATTTGCAAATACACCGTCGTTACTTTCATTGCTAATCAGCACCGAATCTGGGCAGGCAGCTTTAACACCTCTTGCTTATGTGGCCATGTTTTCGCCTTTGGCATTTGTTTTATTAATGCGCTTTGGCTTAAATCGTATTTCATACCCGGTATTAGCCTTGTTATTTGTTGCTTATGCAGCGTTGACAGGAGTTAGCTTAAGCTTTATATTGCTTATTTATACCTCTGCTTCGGTATTTGGCGTATTTGCAATTTCGGCCTTGGTGTTTGGCGTAATGGCAGTTGCCGGTTACACCACCAACATTGATTTAACTAACTTTGGCTCTATCATGATTATGTTGTTAGTAGGTATAGTTGTGGCATCATTGGTGAACTTCTTTATGCACAGCAGCGCTTTGTATTACATCATTAGCTATGTAGGTATTGCGGTATTTACAGGCTTAACTGCTTATGACGTGCAGAAATTGAAAAACATTGGTGCCGGTTTAGAGTATGGTGATGCATCTGCCAAAAAAATGGCTTTAATGGGTGGCTTAACACTGTACCTTGATTTCATCAATCTTTTCCTGATGATTCTGCGTTTATTTGGCAGAAGAAGATAATTAGCAACCAACAAATTATTATAAAAGCTGCCCCGCAAAGGCGGCTTTTTTTATGCCCGGAAATTTACACGGCTTACAGATTTGAGAATGGCTGGCCTATTGCATTTTACCGCTTTATTATGCACCTTTGCATTGCTTATGGAGAAAGACGGAGGGATTAGACCCTGCGATGTCTTAGCAACCTGTGCTTCACAAGGTGCTACATTCTACCCGGCCGGCTAAACAGCCCCTGGAAAGATAAGCGAAAGTCAATTGAACACCCGACTTTTCGATGTAAGCTTTTTTTTAGTAGCAAGTAGTTAGTATCAAGTAGCAAGATTTCTTAGCTTGTGTTGATCTAATTTAATCAATTATCGGGCTTTCCCGTACTTGATACTTGATACTAATTACTTGATACTAACCATGGATATTAGAAAAGAATTAGAGAAACGCATCCTTGTAATTGACGGGGCTATGGGTACCATGATACAGCGGTACCAGCTTACCGAGAAGGATTTTCGTGGGGAGCGGTTTAAGGATCACCATAGTGATTTGCAGGGTAATAATGACCTTTTGAATATCACACGCCCGGATATCATCAAGGCCATTCATGCCGAATATCTGGATGCCGGTGCCGATATTATTGAAACCAATACATTTAGTACACAAGTAATTTCGCTGGCCGATTATAAGCTGGAAGAACTGGCCTATGAACTAAGCTATGAAGGCGCCCGCATTGCCCGTGAGGTTACGGATGAATACAATAAAAAAACACCCGAAAAACCGCGCTTTGTGGCTGGTGCAGTTGGGCCAACAAACCGTACGGCCTCCCTATCACCAGATGTAAACGATCCTGGTTACCGCGCCGTTACTTTTGACGACCTGGCCGATGCTTATTATGACCAGGTACGGGGTTTGGTCGACGGAGGGTCGGACCTGTTATTGGTAGAAACCATTTTTGATACCCTTAATGCCAAGGCGGCCTTGTTTGCTATAAACCGGTATGCCAATGAATCGGGCAAGCACTTGCCTATCATGATATCGGGTACCATTACAGATGCGTCCGGTCGTACCTTATCGGGGCAAACGGTTGAAGCATTCTGGAATTCTATTCGCCATGCCAACCTTTTATCGGTAGGTTTAAACTGCGCTTTGGGTGCCAAAGAAATGCGCCCGCATTTGGCCGAGCTATCTGAAAAAGCGGATGTGTTTATATCGGCTTATCCAAATGCTGGCTTGCCAAATGAGTTTGGTCAGTACGATGAAACCGCGCACGAAACCGCGCACCAGGTAGATGATTTTATGAAAGCCGGCCTGGTAAATATTGTAGGTGGCTGCTGCGGTACCACGCCCGAGCACATTAAGTGTATTGCCGAAAAGGCTGCTAAATATCCGGCGAGGTTGTTGCCTCAAATTGATCCGGATATGCGCCTGAGCGGTTTAGAAGCTGTTACCATAAAACCCGAAAGCATTTTTGTAAACGTGGGCGAGCGTACCAATATTACCGGTTCGCCAAAGTTTTCAAAGCTGATTTTGGCCGAGGACTACGAAGCCGCTTTAGCTGTTGCCTTGCAACAGGTTGAAGGCGGTGCCCAGGTTATCGACATTAACATGGATGAGGGAATGATCGACTCGGAAGCCGTGATGGTAAAATTCCTTAATCTTGTAGCTTCAGAGCCTGATATTGCCAAGCTGCCTATCATGATCGATTCCTCTAAATGGACGGTTATTGAGGCTGGTTTAAAGTGTATCCAGGGTAAGGGCATAGTAAACTCCATCTCCCTTAAAGAGGGCGAAGAAAAGTTTATTGAACATGCCCGCAAAATATTAAGCTATGGCGCTGCAGCCGTAGTAATGGCCTTCGACGAAACCGGTCAGGCCGATTCATTGGCACGCAGGATAGAGATCTGTAAAAGATCATACGATATATTGGTTGATGTGGTAGGTTTCCCTCCGCAGGATATTATTTTCGACCCCAACATACTTACCGTAGCTACCGGCTTGGAGGAGCACAACAATTACGCGGTAGATTTTATTGAAGCTACCCGCTGGATAAAACAAAACCTGCCCCATGCCAAAGTGAGCGGTGGGGTAAGTAATATTTCGTTTTCCTTTAGGGGAAATAACGTGGTACGCGAGGCTATGCACTCGGCATTTCTTTTCCATGCCATTGGTGCCGGTATGGATATGGGCATTGTAAACGCCGGTATGCTGGAAGTTTATGAGCAGATAGACAAGACCCTGTTGGAATTGGTAGAAGACGTACTGCTTAACCGCCGTGATGATGCTACCGAACGCCTGGTTGAATATGCTGATACCATCAAAAGCAAGGGCAAAGAAGTAGTGCGGGATGAGGAGTGGCGTAAGGGAACAGTGCAGGAGCGCTTATCGCACGCGTTGGTGAAGGGTATTATTGAATACCTGGATAACGATGTAGAAGAAGCCCGCCAAACCTACAGCAAACCGCTTGAAGTAATTGAAGGTCCGCTG
The DNA here is from genome assembly GCF_030409315.1 of Mucilaginibacter flavus. Lineage (GTDB taxonomy): Bacteria > Bacteroidota > Bacteroidia > Sphingobacteriales > Sphingobacteriaceae > Mucilaginibacter > Mucilaginibacter flavus. The sequence continues at coordinate 91,089 of NZ_JAUFPS010000006.1, forward strand.
ATGGATGGCATGAACATCGTAGGCGATTTGTTTGGCGCCGGTAAAATGTTTTTACCACAGGTGGTAAAATCGGCCCGTGTAATGAAAAAGGCTGTAGCTTACCTGTTGCCCTTTATTGAACTGGAAAAACAACGGGTTATCGATGCCGGTGAAGACGCCAGCGACAGCAGGGCAAATGCCGGTAAAATACTGATGGCCACCGTAAAAGGCGACGTACACGATATTGGCAAAAATATAGTAGGCGTAGTACTGGCCTGTAACAACTTTGAGGTGATTGATCTTGGGGTAATGGTGCCCGCGCAACGCATTATTGAAGAAGCAAAAAAACAAAATGTAGATATTATTGGCCTGAGTGGTTTGATTACCCCATCGCTGGATGAAATGGTTCACTTTGCCAAAGAGATGGAACGCGAAGGGTTTACCATTCCGTTGATTGTAGGGGGCGCTACTACTTCCCGCATCCATGCCGCCGTAAAAATCGACCCTAACTATTCTGGTGCCGCTATTCACGTGCTGGATGCATCGCGCAGTGTTACGGTTTGCAGTAGTTTGATGAATAAGGATGGCCGTGATGCATATATCCAGAATATTAAAGACGAATACGCCAAATCGCGCGAAGCGCATTTGAACAAAAAATCGGACAAACGCTTTGTTACTATCGATCAGGCCCGCCAGGCCCGTTTCCAGGTGAGCTTGGATGGTGATGTTGCGCCGAAGCCAAGTTTCACTGGTACCAAAGTATTTGAATCGTACCCGCTGGAAGAACTGTTGCCTTATATAGATTGGACACCGTTTTTCCATACCTGGGAGCTGCGTGGCAGTTATCCTAAAATATTTGCTGATAAATTTGTGGGCGATGAAGCTAAGAAACTATTTGACGATGCGCAGGTGCTGTTAAAACGCATTGTTGGCCAAAAACTGCTACATGCCAATGGCGTAATAGGTTTTTGGCCGGCTAACAGTGTAGGCGATGATATTGAATTATATACCGACGAAAGCCGCACAACACTGTTGAGCCGCATCCACACACTTCGCCAACAGGCAGAGAAAGTGAAAGGCGATCCGTATTACGCGTTATCAGATTTTATCGCCCCAAAAGAAAGCGGCGTACCTGATTACTTTGGGGGCTTTGCCGTAACAACCGGTATTGGTTGCGATGAGCTGGTTGCCGAATTTGAGGCCGATCATGACGATTATAACAGCATCATGGCCAAAGCCCTTGCCGACCGCCTGGCCGAAGCCTTCGCCGAAAAAATGCACGAACTGGTGCGCAAAGAATACTGGGGCTACAGTAAAGGCGAACAGTTAAGTGCCGATGAATTGATTAAGGAAGAGTATCAAGGCATCCGCCCGGCCCCCGGTTATCCCGCCTGCCCGGACCATACCGAGAAAACTACCCTGTTCGAGCTGTTAAAAGCCGAAGACAACGCCCAGATGCACTTAACCGAAAGCCTGGCCATGACACCGGCTGCATCGGTAAGTGGTTTTTATTTCGCGCACCCGCAGGCACGGTATTTTGGATTGGGTAAAATCAGCAAGGATCAGATAGAGGATTACGCGGTGAGGAAGCAAATGGATATTGAAACGATAGAGCGCTGGTTAGGTCCGAACATAAATTATTGAAACTAAAAATATAAACAACGTCATTGCGAGGTACGAAGCAATCTCTACACAGGCAGAGCTAACATGCACGCCTGCTCTGTAAAGTTTGGAGATTGGTTCGTACCTCGCAATGACGGAAGAGGAGAAACACCTCACACCACAGAAAAAATGAAAATTACAGAGCACATTAAGAACGCGGCAGGCAAAACCTTATTCTCTTTCGAACTAATACCACCTTTAAAAGGTCAAAGCATCCAGGGCATTTACGATGCTATTGATCCCTTGATGGAGTTTAAGCCGCCGTTTATTGATGTAACATCCTTGCGTGAGGATTTTATTTACAAGCAGCATGAAAATGGCCTGTTAGAAAAACTGAGTTATCGTAAGCGCCCTGGTACCATCGCTATTTGTGCCGCTATCATGAATAAATATAAAGTAGATACCGTTCCGCATTTGTTGTGTGGTGGTTTTACTAAGGATGAAACCGAGAATGGTCTTGTGGACCTACAATTCCTGGGGATCGAGAACGTGTTGGTGCTGCGTGGCGACGCGCGCCGTGGTGATGCTTCATTTGTACCTACGCCAAACGGACATAATTACGCTACCGATCTGTTACAGCAGGTGGTGAACATGAATAATGGTATTTACCTGCACGAGCATAATGACGATAGCCTGAAAACGGATTTCTGCATGGGGATTGCCGGTTATCCTGAAAAACATTTTGAGGCCCCCAATCTTAAAAGCGATTTCAAATACCTGAAACAAAAGGTAGATATGGGCGCCGATTTTATTGTAACCCAAATGTTTTTTGATAACCAGAAGTATTTCGACTTTGTAAATAACTGCAGGGCTAATGGCATTAATGTACCCATTATTCCGGGTTTAAAACCGGTTACCAATTCAAAGCAATTGATAGGCCTGGCCAAAACCTTTAGTATTGATATGCCCGAAGACCTGTGCGACGCCGTTAACGCCTGCAAATCCGAAAAAGACGTACGCGAAATTGGCATCCAATGGACTATAAACCAATGCCGCGAACTCATCAAATTCGGCGTACCGGTACTCCACTTTTATACAATGAGCAATGCCGGGCCAACGAAGAGAATTGCCGAGGCGATTTTTTAGGACAGCACCCCGAGGTTAATATTGCCAAAAATATCTACATTTAGGTATTACACCTGAACTGATATTTATGGATTTTTTTAGTCATATCAAGTCTGTTATCGGCATAATATTGGGGCTTAGCATTACGCATTTGCTTAAGGGCGCGGCCAAGCAAATTCAGCATCCCGGTCGGAGCAAACCTTATTGGGTTCACAACCTGTGGGCCTTTTACATGTTTTTGCTGCTGCTGCATTTTTGGTGGTGGGAGTTTAACCTGCACGATATTAAGCAATGGCTGTTTGTAGAATACTTTTTTGTAATCCTTTACATTGTGCTTTACTATAGCGTTTGCGCCCTCATCTATCCCGAAGATTTAAAAGACTATAAAGATTATGAAGACTATTTTTATTCCCGCAAAAAATGGATTTTCGGTATTTTAGGTTTTAGCTACCTGATGGATTTAGTTGATACTTTTATAAAAGGGCAGGCCTATTATAGTCATTATTCTATTGAATACCCTATTCGTAATGTTAGTCACTTTTTGTTGTGCCTTGTAGCCATGAAGGTTGATAGTAAGGTGTTCCATTCCATACTGGTGCTGGTATTTTTAGTGTATGAGTTCTCCTATATTTTAAGGCTTTTCTAACGCTTCCGAGGAGTCAGAACAGTGTGTGAACTGTCATTAAGAGTTATAAAATCCAGGCCCTCTAAAAGGAGAACGACAAAGTTTAACAAAAATGGAGGTGATGCTTTGACTGGCTCAAACTGATAGCCCTCTTTAGAAATTACAATTTGTGGAGATATGAAGAAGAAATAGGTGGGCTGTGAATCACATCATAGCAGCTTTTTTCAATGATAACTTGATGGATAAGGTGATAACAATTTGATAAAAAATAAAAGCGGCCTGGCAATAAATGCTGACCGGCCGCTTTTATTTTAAACTCTCCCCTTTTAGTGCAAACTTAGCGGGGCGTCTGCTATTTCGGACCGTACGTAACTATCGGCACTATCATTTCTTCTAACGAGATACCGCCATGTTGGAAGGTTTCATTATAAAAATTCACAAAGTGATTATAGTTGTTAGGGTACACAAAGTAGCTATCTTCTTTGGCAAACACAAAGCTGCTGCTTAGGTGCAGCTTAGGCAGCATGGCGTCGTGCGGGTTTCGGATGTGGAATACTTCTTTGGCGTTATAGTTGAGGTTTTTGCCTTGTTTGTAACGCAGGTTGGTGTTAGTATTCCTGTCACCCACAATTTTGCTTGGGTTTTTTACGCGGATGGTGCCATGATCTGTGGTGATTACCACCCTTACCTGTTTTTGAGCCAGGTATTTAAGCAAATCAAATAATGGCGAATGCTCAAACCACGATAGCGTTAATGAACGATAAGCCGCGTCATCGCTGGCCAGCTCGCGGATCATCTGCATATCGGTACGGGCATGTGATAACATATCCACAAAGTTGTACACAACCACGTTAAGCTCGTTGCCCATCAGGTTATTTACCGATTCATTCAGCGCCTTACCTTCGTCAATATTAAGGATTTTGTGGTACGAGTATTTGCACTCTTTACGTAATACACGTTTCAAATGATCGGCAATAAATTCCGATTCATAAAGGTTTTTACCGCCTTCGTCCTCATCGTTCTGCCACATGGTTGGGTAACGCCTTTCCATGTCTAAAGGCATCAGGCCGCTAAATATAGAGTTACGGGCGTATTGGGTAGCCGTTGGTAAAATACTGTAGTAAGTATCTTCCTCCTCTAACCTAAAATATTCAGAAATAATTGGGTTAATAATCTTAAACTGATCATAACGCAGGTTATCTATCAATATAAAAAACAAGGGGCCTTTACCATCCAACTTAGGGAACACCTTCTTTTTAAACAATTGCGGCGAACTGGTAGGTGCCATATCCGGATTTTTGATCCAGTTTAAATAGTTTCGCTCAATAAATTTGCAAAACTGGGTATTGGCTTCGGCTTTTTGCATGGTTAAAATCTCGTGCATGCCGGCGTCCTCCAGTTTCTCCAGTTCCAGCTCCCAGTAAATTAGCTTTTTGTACACATCAACCCATTCCTGGTGGTTCAGGTTATCATTAAGCGTCATGCCCAGCGTACGGAAATCCATTTGGTAGGCCATGGTTGTTTTTTCGGTAACCAGGCGCTTGTTTTCGGTAAGCTTTTTAATGGTAAGCAATATTTGTTTAGGATGTACCGGTTTAATGAGGTAATCATCAATTTTTGAACCGATGGCATCCTCCATTAAATACTCTTCCTCGTTTTTGGTGATCAGCACAATAGGCACATCGTTGTTGATGTTTTTAATTTGCTGCAGAGTTTCTAAACCGGTAAGGCCGGGCATGTTTTCGTCAAGGAAAACCAGGTCGAAATAGCCGCTTTTAAAAGTATCAACGGCATCATTGCCATTGGTTACGGTAGTAACTTTGTAGCCTTTTTCGCCTAAGAAAAGTATATGTGGTCGTAACAGGTCAATTTCGTCATCAGCCCATAAAATGGTGGTATCTTGCATAGTATCTGTATTTAAGTATTCTGAATCAGGATTTTCAGGATTGGAGAATTTTCAGAATGATTGTATGTGATGAATAAGATTAAGTTAATTCAAATATGCTACATTAATCAGTCTATTTCCGTTAATTCTCAAATTCAGAAAATTCTGATTCAAACAATTAACCCCAAAGGGACGGTTTTGTTGTCACTGAGTAAAGGTATTAACAAAATTTAACAAACATCGGGCGCTTATTTTACCTTTGTTTTACATTTTTGCACTTATTGAGCATTTTGAACAAAAAGAAAATAATAAACGATCCGGTACACGGTTTTATCAGCATCCCTACCGAGCTGATATTTGACCTGATAGAGCATCCTTACTTTCAGCGATTGCGGTATATCAAACAACTGGGGATGACGCACCTGGTTTACCCCGGGGCCTTACACACCCGTTTTCATCATGCACTTGGTGCCATGCACCTCATGGACATGGCCATCGAAACGCTCCGCAATAAAGGACATCATATAAGCGATGAGGAAGAGGAAGCGGTAACCATTGCCATCCTTTTACATGATATTGGGCATGGTCCGTTTTCGCATGCGTTGGAGCGATCTATCATTGAAGGAATCAATCACGAAGATATTTCAAGCATGCTCATGAAAAAGCTGAACGAGCAGTTTGAGGGTAAGCTTACCATGGCTATCAGCATTTTTAATGGCACCTATCCCCGTAAATTTTTGCATCAGCTGGTATCAAGTCAACTGGATATGGACAGGTTGGATTACCTGAATCGCGACAGTTATTTTACAGGTGTATCTGAAGGCGTGATCAGCTCAGACCGCATTATTAAAATGCTTAATGTAAAGGATGACCACATTGTGGTTGAAGCAAAAGGTATTTACTCGATAGAAAAATTCCTGATTGCCCGCCGCCTGATGTACTGGCAGGTGTACCTGCATAAAACCGTAATTGCAGGCGAAGAGCTACTGGTGAAAATATTTAAACGCTGCCGCGAACTTACATTACAAGGCGAGGACCTGTTTGGCACACCTGCGTTGAAGCATTTTATAAAAGGCCGCATCAGCAGGGATGTGTTTATGAATGAGGATCATCACCTGGAAACTTTTGCAGGGTTGGACGATACCGATATTATGGCCTCTGTAAAAGTTTGGGCCGGTCATGATGATTTTATATTGTCAACCCTGTCGCAAAACCTGGTACAGCGTAAATTGTACCATGTAGATATCAGCAACAAACCGGCCGATAAAGCTTTTGTGGATTCGCTAACCCAAAAAGCCATGCAAAAATATGGCGTAAGCCAGCAAGATGCCGCGTACTTTGTTTTCACAACATCCATCCGCAACAACGCCTACACCGCCGGCGATGGCAATATAGGTATATTGATGAAAGATGGCCATGTACATGATATTACAACCGCCAGCGATAACTCTACCTTAGAGGCCCTGGCCAAAACCGTTAAAAAATATATACTTTGTTATAGCAAGAATTTAGTAGTAAGTAGTTAATTGAAGTATCAAGTAGTTAGTATCAAGTATCATGATTTTTTTCCTGCTAAGTGCAGCTGTCTTGATACTTACTACTTGATACTTGATACTCAGAATTAATAATTTGCCACTTTAATTATAACATTTAAATTTGTCGATGCAATTTACTGCCCAGGATATAAGTTTTCTGCTTAACGGTACGGTTGAAGGTGATCCTTCGGTAACGGTTAGTCAGTTGGCCAAGATAGAGGAAGGGACAGCGGGCAGCTTGTCGTTTTTAGCAAACCCCAAGTATGAGCAGTATTTATATACTACCCAGGCTTCGGCGGTTATAGTTAATAACGATTTGCAGCTTACCGCTCCCGTTACTACTACCCTCATCAGGGTGGAGAACGCTTACAGCGCGTTTTCTGTTCTGCTCGAAAAATATAACACCATTAAGCTTGATAAAAAAGGAATTGAACAACCTTCCTTTATCCATGAGTCTGCCCAGGTTGGTGACGATCCATATATAGGAGCTTTTGCCTACATTGGTCCCAACGCAAAAATTGGCAACAACTGCAAAATATACCCCAATACTTATATAGGTGACAATGCAACTTTAGGTAATAACGTAACCCTGTTTGCCGGGGTTAAGGTTTATTTTGACTGTGTTTTGGGCGATAATGTTATTGTACATGCCGGTGCTGTAATAGGAAGCGATGGCTTTGGTTTTGCGCCCGGTGCCGATGGGGTATATGCTAAAATAAGCCAGATAGGCAACGTAATACTGGAAGAGAATGTAGAAGTTGGCGCTAATGCCACTATCGATAGGGCCACCATGGGATCAACCGTTGTACGCAAGGGGGCTAAAATTGATAATCTGGTGCAAATAGCCCATAATGTTGAAATTGGGGCAAATACTGTTATAGCAGCGCAAGCCGGCATATCTGGTAGTACAAAAATTGGCGAGCAGGTAATGATTGCAGGGCAGGTTGGTATTGCCGGCCATTTAACTATTGCCAATGGGTCGCAATTATCGGCCAAAACAGGTATCAACAGCTCAATTACTAACGAAGGTGCGGCCTGGGGAGGCACGCCATATATGCCGTATAAGGATTACCTGCGAGCACACGCCAAATTACGCAAACTGCCCGATTTGGATAAAAAGGTATATGAGCTTGAAAAATTAATTAATGAACTAAGAAACGCTCATTAGTTCACTTGTTAATTAGTTCATTAGTCTTTTCAAATGGCAATGATGAACTATTCACCAATGAACAATTGAACTAATGAACCAATGAACGCTATAATCAATGAACGTAAAACAAAGAACTATTAAGGCACCGGTATCAGTTTCGGGTACGGGTTTACACACCGGTCAGCGTGTAACCATGACCTTTAATCCCGCGCCGGAAAACCATGGCTACAAATTCAGAAGAGTTGATATGCCAGGCTCGCCCATAATTGATGCCGATGTTGATAACGTGACGGATACTTCCCGCGGTACTACCATTTCGCAAAACGGCGCTACAGTTAACACGGTTGAGCACGTACTTGCCGCATTGGTAGGCATGGAGGTTGACAATGTGCTGATAGATATGGATGGCCCCGAAACGCCTATCATGGATGGTAGTTCTATCATGTTTGTTGATATTATAACCGAAACCGGTTTTGTTGAGCAGGAGGCCGACCGCGAATATTACCATATTCCGTACAATATTCACTACTCCGAGCCCGACCGCAAAGTAGAAATGGTGGCCATGCCTTTAGATGATTACCGCTTTACCTGTATGGTTGATTATAACTCGCAGGTTTTAGGTAGCCAGCATGCCAGTATCTCCAGCATTACCGAATTTAAAAAGGAAATAGCATCATGCCGTACTTTTTGCTTTTTGCATGAGCTTGAAATGCTTTTAAAGCATGATCTGATTAAAGGTGGCGATTTAAACAATGCCATTGTAGTAGTTGACAAAGATGTTGACGAAGAAGAGCTTGCCCACCTGGCCAAGCTGTTTAACCGCAAGGATATCAGCGTAGCCCCCCAAGGCATTTTAAACAATGCCGAACTACGCCACCAAAACGAGCCTGCAAGGCACAAATTGCTGGATATGATTGGCGATTTGGCCCTGGTAGGTGTACCGCTAAAAGGCCATATTATGGCCGCCAGACCTGGCCACGCGGCTAACGTTGCTTTTGCTAAAAAGATTAAAACCCTTATTAAAAAAGAAAAAAGCCGTAAACAGGTAAAAGTTTACGATCCCAATGCTAAACCGGTATATGATACCGTTGAGATAATGGGTATGTTGCCACACAGGCAGCCTTTTTTAATGATTGATAAAATATTGGAGCTTACTAAAAACCATGTAGTGGGTGCCAAAAATGTAACTATAAACGAGGAGTTTTTTAAGGGCCATTTCCCGGGTGCGCCCATATTTCCGGGTGTGTTACAAATAGAAGGCATGGTACAAACCGGCGGTATTTTGGTACTAAACACCGTACCCGATCCGGAAAATTACCTTACCTTGTTTTTAAAAATTGAAAACGCCCGCTTTAAAAGCAAAGTAGTGCCGGGTGATACCATTGTTTATATTTGCGACCTGCTTGCCCCAATAAGGCGTGGTATTGCAACCATGAAGGGTGTTGGCATGGTAGGCAACAGGGTTGTTGTTGAAGCCGAATTAATGGCACAAATAGTAAAAGTAAAAGGAAACGAAGCATGATCCAACCTTTAGCGTATATACACCCACAGGCTAAAATTGCCGATAACGTGGTTATTGAACCTTTTGTGACCATTCACAAAGATGTTGAAATTGGCGAAGGTACCTGGATTGGCTCCAACTCCGTAATTATGGATGGTGCCCGCATAGGCAAAAACTGCCGTATTTTCCCTGGCGCGGTAGTATCCGCACCGCCGCAGGATTTAAAATACAAAGGCGAGCAAAGCACGGTTTCTATTGGCGACAATACCACCATCCGCGAATGCGTAACTCTTAACCGTGGTACTGCCCTTGATAAAAACACCACCACTATTGGTAGCAATTGCTTGCTGATGGCCTATGTACACGTAGCGCATGATTGTGTTATTGGTGATAACGTGATCATCGCTAACGCGGTGCAGTTGGCCGGTCATATCAATGTGTATGATTACGCGTTTATCGGCGGTTCATCTGCCGTACACCAGTTTGTTGAAATTGGCGCGCATAGCATGATATCTGGCGGTTCGCTGGTACGTAAAGATGTGCCGCCTTTTACCAAGGCTGGGCGCGAACCTTTGTCATACGTGGGTATCAACTCTGTAGGTTTACGCCGCAGGGGATTTTCGGCAGCTACCATTGCCGAAATACAGGAGATCTACCGCATCCTGTTCCTTAAAAAATACAACGTAACTAAGGCCCTTGATATCATCGAAGCCGAATTTACCCCAAGCGTTGAACGCGATGAGATCATCAACTTCCTTCAAAATTCGCAAAGGGGTATCATGAAGGGGTTTGGGAATAGCTAATTTTTTGAATCAGAATTTACAGGATTTAAGAATTAACAGAATCCTGTAAATTCGATTCGGTATTACCATTTTTTAATTGTTTGAATCAGCATTAAGATTCGACAACTCCTTATCATTTCTTAAATTTCGCTTTCATTCTGCACATTCTAAAATTCTGTAAATTCTGATTCAGAAATATGACCATCACCCTAAATAACATTGGCCGCCGCTTTAACCGCGACTGGATTTTTAGAGGGGTTGATTGTACCTTTACCTCTGGTGGTTCATATGCTATTTTAGGGCCTAATGGCTCTGGTAAATCTACTTTATTGCAGGTTTTAAACGGCAGTCTCTCACCATCTATCGGCACCATTAATTTCACTTTTGAAGGTAAGGCTGTTGAAGCAGACCAGGTGTTTAGTCACCTGAGCCTTGCCGCGCCTTATCTGGAACTGATAGAAGAATTTACGCTGAGTGAAATGGTCGATTTCCATTTCCAGTTTAAAAAATATAAAAGCGGCCTTGATAAAAAGCAGGTCATCGAGCTTTTGAACCTGGCCAAAAGCGAGCATAAACTCATACGTTACTTTTCATCGGGTATGAAGCAACGCCTAAAACTCATCCTAGCTTTTTGTGCCGATACCGCCATGCTGATGCTTGACGAACCTACCTCCAACCTGGATACCCAGGGCGTTGACTGGTATTTAAGCCTGGTAGAACGCTTCGCGAAAGATCGCCTCACCATTGTTTGCTCCAACCAGGAGCACGAGTATGGATTTTGTACCGAGCGTATGAGCATTAGTGATTATAAGGGTTAGTTATTGGTGAATGGTTGATTGGGAGAGTAGTTGATAAAGTTTCTTATCGCTTCTTTTAAATAATACAACCACTCACATAATCAACCTAATAAACCACTAACCATCCCCTTGTTTCTTTCCCTATAAGTAGCTAAGTTTGCGCCTCAATATTATTTTATGGCCAAAGCATCAGATGTTAAAAATGGAAATGTGCTTCGCTTTAATGGCGAATTAGTGCAGGTAGAAGAATTTTTACACCGTACCCCAGGTAACTTACGCGCGTTTTACCAGGCGCGTATGCGTAACGTAAAATCGGGAAAATTGGTTGAATACCGTTTCCGTACCGACGAGGAGGTTGATATAGCCCGTGTTGAAACCAGCAATTACCAATACTTATATGAGGATGGCGACGCCTTGGTGGTAATGGATAACGAAACTTACGATCAGCATAATATTCCTAAAACTTTATTTGGCTCAGCGGTTAAATTTTTGAAAGAGGGAATGAATGTAGTTATCGCATTTGAAAGCGATGAACCAATTATGGGAACTGTACCAGGATCGGCAGAACTTGAAATTACATATACCGAGCCGGCTGTAAAAGGCGATACTTCAACTGGCGCCCTTAAAAATGCCACTGTTGAAACCGGTGCTGAAATACGCGTACCATTGTTCATCAACATTGGCGATAAGGTAAAGGTTGATACCGCTACTGGTACTTACGTGGAAAGAGTGAAGGGATAGCAAATAGATGTGCAGATTACAGATGTGCAGATATGCAAATGAGTAATACCGTATTATAAACAAAACGACTTTCTCTTTATCGGGAAAGTCGTTTTGTTTATGGTAACAATCTGCACATCTGTAATTTGCACATCTGCACATTTGTTCTAAAACTCCAGCTCCAGCAGCACCGGACAATGATCTGAGTGCTTAGCCTCAGGTAGTATCGCCGCTCTTTTAAGATTGGTCTCCAGTTCGGTACTGGCCATAGCATAATCAATACGCCAACCTAAGTTTTTGCCTCTTGCACCGGCGCGGAAACTCCACCAGGTATAATTATGCGGTTCTTTGTTGAAATGGCGGAAAGTATCGATAAAACCACCCTCTACAAATTTTTCCATCCACTCGCGTTCTTCGGGCAAAAAGCCGGAGGAGTTGGCGTTTGATTTAGGGTTATGAATATCAATTGGGCGATGGCAAATGTTATAGTCGCCACATACCACCAATTTAGGGTATTGCGTTTTAAGCAGGGTAAGATACTTGCCAAACTCATCCAGGAAACGGTATTTGAATACCTGCCGCTCGTCGCCGCTTGATCCTGAAGGGAAATAGGCGCTCATTACCGATACCTCATCAAAATCAACCCGGATGCAACGCCCCTCACGGTCAAAATCGGGAATGCCGCAACCGTATTCAATATGTTTTGGAATTTGTTTACAGAATATGGCGGTGCCGCTGTAGCCTTTCTTTTCGGCCGGGAACCAGTAGTGTTTGTAACCAAGCGCATCTACCAGGCCAAGGGCTGTAAGTACATCGGGCGTAGCCTTAATTTCCTGCAAACAAACCACATCGGCATCGGTAGCCTGTAGCCAGGCCAGCCAATCTTTACTAATTGCCGACCGGATGCCGTTAACGTTATAAGTGATAATTTTCATTTCGGATTTGGAATGTTCGATTTCGGATTTACTGATTTGCAAAGAACACAATTTTAGATTTTTTTATACTATCTATTGTCTCATTTTAACAATAATTCAAAAACAAATCCGAAATCGAACATCCGAAATCCCAAATTACAGCTTAAATAGTTTATCCAGCTGCTTGCACTCCCTTTTGCTCAATACTTCCACAGTCATGGGCACATCGGTTAGGGGGCGGTCGGCTTTATCTTTGGGCACGGCGGCAATATGGTCTACCATGTCAATACCGCTTACTACTTCGCCATAAACGGTGTAATTGTGGTCCAATTGGGCGGTGCCACCTACCGTTTTGTAGTATTCACGTTGCCAGGCCGGTATCTTGTAGCCTTTTAAACGCCCGTTTTCTAAAGAGTCCATTTTGGCGTCGGTAAGGCGTTTGCCTTCTACAATATAAAACTGGCAACCGCTTGATGCTTTTTTAGGGTTATCATCACGGGCGGCGGCTAATACGCCCCGTTTGTGGAAGAGGCTATCCCTAAATTCGGCGGGGATGGTATAGCCTACATCGCCATTACCCAATTCGGCACCGGGTTTAGCTTTGTTGGGATCTTTTGAATCCGGATCGCCCCCCTGGATCATAAAATTCTGGATCACCCGGTGAAACAACACGCCATTATAAAAGCCCTTTTTAGCCAGTTTAATAAAGTTATCGCGGTGTAAAGGTGTTTGGTTATACAAACGAATAATTACGCTACCGTAGCTGGTGCTGATACGCACATATTGATTTTTGGGTGGCTTGGCAAAAACCGTTATAAAAGTTAGTAATAGCAGGATAAGAGTAAAACATTTTTTCATAGCCGGAATTTACGAATTTTATTAAAAATCAAATGGCCGTATCGAAACGGGTTCAATACGGCCATGATATACTTAAGCTTTAAGATGAGTTTTATTTTTTCCACTCATTATCAACCATACGCCAAATGCCGGTAGGATTAGCCTCCTGTAATGCAAGGGGCAAAAGGCTATCCGGGCAGTTTTGGTAGCATACAGGGCGCACCCAGCGTTTTACGGCATTGATGCCCACCGCGGTAAAGCGGCTGTCTGTAGTGGCCGGAAAAGGACCTCCATGCACCATACTGGCGCAAACCTCAACACCGGTTGGCACGCCGTTAAACAACACACGGCCGGCAATGGCAGGTAACACCTGTAACAGATTGCTATGTTTGGCAAAGTCCGCATCGGTGCCCATAACGGTAGTGGTTAACTGGCCCGATACTGATTTTAATACTTTGATCAATTCCTGCTCATCTTTACAACTAACCATTAAGGAGTACGGACCAAATACTTCCTCGTGCAACAGCGGGTTTGCCAAAAAGGCCTGGCCGCTAACTTTGGCCACTACTGGCCTGGCTTCAATATCGGTAGCTTCGGTTGCCGATTGCTCGATTACCTCAACTCCGTCCTGGCGTAAAGCAGTCTGACTTTTTTTCTCGTAAGCAGTGTGTATACCGGCATGCAACATTTTGGCCGGTTTTATGGCCTCGATACCTTTGCCCAGGCTATCTAAAAAATTATTCAATCCATCGCCTTCAACGGCCAACATCAGTCCGGGATTGGTGCAAAATTGGCCCATGCCAAGGGTAATGGAGCCCGCGTATTGTGTGGCAAGATCAGCAGCATTACTGGTTAAAGTATCTGGTAAAAATATAACCGGGTTGGTACTGCCCATTTCAGAAAATACCGGGATAGGCTTTTTACGTTTTGATGAATATTCTAACAAAGCCAAACCACCAACAGTTGAGCCGGTAAAACCAACAGCGGCTGTGTCATCGGCCTGAACTAATGCTTTGCCGCTTTCAAATGATGTGCCATGCACGTGCTGAAAAATGTGCTCGGGCATACCTGTACCGGCTATGGCCTTTTTTATAGCGCCGTAAACCAATTCAGATGTTTCGGCATGCGCCGGGTGAGCTTTTACTACAACAGAACAGCCGCCAGCTAAAGCGCTCGCGGTATCGCCCCCGGCGGTTGAGTAGGCAAATGGAAAATTACTCGCCCCAAAAACTACAACCGGACCTAACGGGATCAGCATTTTGCGCAAATCTGGCCGTGGCAGCGGCGCGCGGTTTGGTAAAGCGGTATCAATAGTAGCCTCAACCCAGCTGCCTTCACGTAACATGGTGGCAAACATGCGCAACTGCCCGGTGGTGCGTGCGCGTTCGCCGGTCAGGCGGGGTAAAGGCAGGTTGGTTTCTTCAGATGCTTTTTGCAGCAGGGCATCGCCTATTGCTTCAATTTCATGAGCTATAGCCTCTAAAAAAAGACTTTTTTCTTCAACGCTTGTTTTTTGATAAGCCTCAAACGCGGTTTGCGCTTGCTGCATTACCTGGTTTATTTCTTCAACGCTTGCTTCTTTAAAATGATTAGCCATGGCAGATTTATATTTTTTGAATTAAGAACGGTTTGCACCGACGATATGTTTAAGCAAATATATTTAAACAGCCCGTTACCTTGTTGGGTGCTTCCTAACTTGTTATAACAGGATTTTGTCTTTTTTTGTTGTGGGGTGGTAGGATGGAAGATAAAATAGGGCTAATGTGGGGGGGGATAAAGAAGCTATATAGGAGTACACATAACAGACCCGTCATTATAAAATACGACGAAGCAATCTCCTACTTTACAGATTCAATCTGGAAGTAGGGGATTGCTTCGTGCTTTATGATAAAGTGATTGTAAATTATTGATTATCAGTGATGCTTTTTGCGTCATTCCTGTTTCTTTTCAGGACTTCCCTGATTTGGCAACATCCGTTATACCCTTATATAAACATTCTTCTTATCCAAAAACCATCCCACGCTCCAACAAATGAGCATGTAACTGATGGCAAAAAGCAGTGAGCCTATGGCACCCGGTGCTATCACCTGATAAAAGTTATCATTGATCCAACCGTACAGGCTGGTGCCTTTTACACTTACCATGTAAAAGAAAATCACTAAGGTTTCTGACAATACATATACCGGTAGCGGATTTTTACCCAGAATGGTGAAAAAGCGGGTCCAGTTGCCTTTGTTCCAGTTGTTGATTTCTAAAGCGTAAATCAGGAAGGAAAGGATCACCAGATCAAGACCGGTGGTCAGTAAGGTAAACGGACTGCTCCATAGTTTTTTACCAATTGGGAATACCATGTTCCAGCACAAGGCCAAAAAGATAAGCAGGCAGCCTGTTAACAGCATTTTGGAGATAACATCGTACCCTTTGCCTTTTTGCTGTATAAATTTACCGGCATAGTAACCAATTACCACGTTTACAATGGCAGGCAACGTGCTCAGGATACCTTCGGGATCAAAAGCTATTTTTTCGCCATGATACATGTGGTTGTCGCCTAAAATAAATTTATCCAGGAAGATGCCCGCATTACCGGTCATACTGTAAGGGCTGGCAGGATCGCCAAATACCAGCAACAATATCCAGTAAGCAAACAGCAGTACAACAGATAGTATAATAACCGATTGCTTTGACAAAAAATGGATCATGAGCGACGCGAAGCAATAACATAACGCGATGCGCTGCAACACCCCCATAATACGCGTATGACTAATTGGCGACCATGCAAAATGTCCGTTATCGAAATTAAAAAACGGAAACCAGTACATAAGGTAACCAATTAAAAAGATGAGTAGCGTGCGTTTAAAAATCTTGGTTAGTACAGCTGCGTTACCCATTTCGATATAGCGCTTCATAGAAAAGCTCATGGCGTTACCCACAGCGAATAAAAACGAGGGGAAGACCAGGTCGGTTGGGGTAAAACCAAACCAGGCGGCATGCTCAAGTGGAGCAAAGGGCGTAGCGCCGCTGCCCGGAGTATTTACAATGATCATAAAACATATGGTCATGCCCCGGAAAACATCCAGCGATAAAAATCGGGTTGATGATTTGTTCATAATTGGGTTAAAAAAATAGTTACCGGTTTACCTAAGGAGAGTAATTATAAGCAATTTGTTAAAATAAGCCGGGATATACAATACCCCGGCTTATTTATGTTATACAGTATTAATGGTAGCCCGGGTTTTGTTTAAGTACCGGGGCACCACCTTTAACGCTCAGGTCAATTTCTGAAAGTGGGATAGGGAAATATTCGTTTTTACCTTTTATAAACTTGCCTCCTTTTACATCATTGGTTTGGGTGCTTTGGTAAGCTATATAAGCATTTAGCTCAGTATCGGCAATGCCCCATCTAACCAAATCAAAAAAGCGGTGGCCTTCCATAGCCAATTCAATTTTCCGCTCAAAATAAATAGCTTTAAGCGCTGTAGCCTGGCTGGTAAAAGTACCGGCGGGATAAGGGCTTACTTTGTAATTAGCCGCAGCCGTAGTGGTGAAGCCTTTGGTTGGGTTATTATCATCTTTGTAAGTGTGCACCCAGCCTGCGGTATTGGCAGCTCTGTTACGTACCATGTTAACATAATTTAGGGCAGCGGTAAAATTATTTAACTGTGCTTCAACTTCGGCAGCCATCAGCAATACATCGGCAAAACGGATAAGGTTAACATTAATGCCTGATCCTGGTGCCCATGAGGTATTATCGCCATTGGTTGATTGCTCGGCCTGGCCATAAACATTTTTAATGGGCGAATACGGACCACCGTATTGCTGATCCCTAACCCAATCGGTACCAGGGTGCAAACCCCAGTCGAGATAGGGAATACCACGACGGCCTACGGTCCAATCCAACCTTGGGTCAACAGTACCGGCATCCGGGGTATAATCGTCACCCGCAGCAACACCCATATCTGTTTTTAAAGCGTGCGTATTGTAATCGTCCAAATATGGTAAACCGGTAGTTGGGTTGGTGCGGTAATGATTAGCCAGTTCGATTGATGGCTGGTAAAACCCGCAACAACTAAACGGACTGCTGTTACCGTAAGGAAAATTAAGCATATCGCCATCGTTCGCGTTCGACGGGCCATTCGGATCTGAATTGGCAGCTGCCTGCACCGCGAATACTGATTCGGCGCTGTTGTTGGTAGCCGTACGGAAGTTATCATTGAATTTGGTGTTCAACGCGTATTTTAAACCCGACGCGGTTTCGCCCTGGCTTATCACGGCGTCAAATACTGCTTTGGCATCGGTGTATTTATGCTCATATAAATAGGTTTTGGCTAAATAAGCACCGGCAGCCCATTTGTTTGCCCGGCCAACGTTCTCCTGCGTAACCGGCAGGTTATCATAAGCGTATTTAAAATCGGCTTCAATTTTTGGCCAGATGTCGGTTGTGTTAGGCTGATTAATATCCGTGGTCGTTTCGTCCATGTAAGGCACATTATTAAACATCTTTTTCAGGTCGAAGTAATAATGAGCGCGCAAAAACTTAGCCTGGGCCAGTATATTGGTTTTAACCGCATTTGTAATAGCGGGTACTTTTAGGGTAACCTTAATGGTATTGTTGGTACGGGAAATGCCCTCATAATCTGCCCGCCATTTGCTGTCAAAGAAACCGTTGCTGGCATCGGGGTTGTATTTCATGATGGGTTCAATAGGTTGCTGATCGCCGGCTATACTTCCTTTTGAGGCATCGCCACCGGCTACGCCGCCATAAATCCAGTTATCGGGCGATGCTTCCCACGAGCCGCCGCCGCCAATGGCCGCGTCGCCGCCTTGCTGACCATCTAACGCGGCATAAGCGCCAACCAATAATTCGTTGGCACCTGCCACTGTTTCTAAAAACTGAGGCTGCAAGGCCCCGTTAATAGGCTTATCTAAAAATGACTTTTTACATGCCCCAAGCGATAAAACGCTAAGTAGCATGATGCTGAAATATATTTTTGCTTTCATTGTAATACGCTTTATATGTTGTTATAATGAAAAATTAACGCCGAATAAGAAAGTACGCGGACTGGCATAACTGCCTTCATCAATACCAAAATCTTTGGTGTTGCCACTCAACTCCGGATCAATACCACTGTAGCCCGTTAAAGTGAACAGGTTAGTTGCCGATACATAGATCCTTAGTTTTTGGATGCCTGCCTTTTTCAAAGCGTTCACTTTAAAAGTGTAGCCTATTTGCGCGTTGCGCAAGCGTACATAAGTTCCGTTTTCAACAAAGTAGGAGTTTGGTGTGGCACCACTACTGGTTGATGCATCAAGCTCCTGGATAGGTGCTTTGGCATTTTGGTGAGTTGGTGCCCATGAATCATTAAGCGCGGTATAGTTTTTCGCTGTTCCGTACGATGCATAAAAATCCCTCCAGTATTTTACGCTATTCCATAATTTGTTACCGAATGAACCGTAAAGAAATACGCTGGCATCAAAGTTTTTATAGTTTACAGATAGGTTTAAACCGGCAGTTACCTTAGGATTGGGATTGCCAATAAAAGTACGGTCGGCATCGGTGATCATACCATCGCCGTTCACATCCTTATATTTAAATCGGCCTACCTTAACGTCTGATTGATAAACGGCGTTAGGATCGTTACTTATTTTTTGAGCACTGGCGTTGGCCGCGTCAATCTGGGCCTGGTTATTCCAAAAGCCGTCTACCTGGTAACCGTAAAACTCACCTAAAGAGTGGCCAACCGCGCTTCGGGTTATCGGGCTATCAAAACGACTGGTGGCATCGCCCACAAAATAATCCCGATCGTCAGAAACCTTTAAAATTTTATTATTATAGGTAGTTATAGTACCGGTAGCGCCAAAGCTAAGGTCTTTACTTGCGGTAAAGTTGCCGGTTATCGAGATATCCAAACCATCGGTTTTCATTTTACCTACGTTTTGGGCAGGTACCTGTCCGTTACCGGCGGTGCCCAACTGCCTTGCAGCATATAACAAATCGTTGATGTTTTTGCGATAGTAATCGGCAGTCGCCGCTATTTTGCCATCAAATATGGTGGCATCAAAACCAATGTTGGAGTTGATATCTTTTTCCCACAAAGCGTGTGGATTGGCTATCTGATCCTGGTAAAAGCCGGGTACTAATGGCGCATTACCATCTAAAGGATAGTAGGATTGGCCAATATTGGTACTAAAAGTAGTGTAGGCATCTTTGGCGCCCATGTTAATCTGGTTGCCCATAATACCCCAGCCGCCGCGCACTTTTAAATCGGTAAGCCATTTCACATTTTTAAGGAAGCTTTCCTGCGATACACGCCAGCCGCCGCTAAATGCCGGGAAGTAACCGTAACGCTGATCGACCGGGAACTTTGAAGAACCATCCCTGCGAATAGTTGCATTAAACAAATACTTGTTGTCAAAAATATAATCGAGGCGGGCAAATTCAGAGAAAAGCGAATTGGAGGCCGTGCTGCTGTAAGTATTCTTATTATTGGTACCGGTTGAAAGGTTTACGTAATGAGGATCAAAACTATAAAACCCTTGAATGCTACCGCCAAGGCTGCTATCATGGTCTTCAACCGCTTCGGTACCTACAACCACATTCAGGTTATGCTTGCCAAAAGTTTTTTGATAGGATAATGTATTTGTCCAGTTAAAGCTATAGGCATTTTCAGAGTTTTCGCTGTAACTGTTTATCTGCGAATTTTCAACGTTTTCGTAAGTTGGATAATTAAACGAATGATTTTTACTGTTCAAAATATCACCACCAAAACTGGTACGCAGGGTAAGTCCTTTAAAAATATCGGCCTCGGCAAACATATTGCCCAACAGCCTGTAGGCCGTAGCGCCGTTTACTTTGGTGCGTTGCTGTATAGCTACCGGGTTATTGGCATCGCCTAAGCCCGTACCGTAGGTGCCTGCATAATTACCCATAATATCATATACCGGTATAATGGGCTGCTCCCTTAATCCCATCGCTATTACACCATCTGGGTTATTTGCAGTAACCTGCGCATGGTTTGAAGAAGCCACCTGTGGCGTATTGGTGATAGAATAAGCAATATTTTCGCCTACCCTGATGTGTTTGGTAATATTAAAGGTGGTATTTGAGCGCAGGGTATAGCGTTTTAAATAAGTATCAATCAACGTGCCTTGTTGATTAAAATAATTTAACGAAAACAGGTAGCTGGCCTGATCGCTGCTGCCGCTTAAGGTTAAGTTATGGCTGGTTATCGGCGCTGTTTTAAACAGTTCGTGATACCAGTCGGTACCGGTTTTATTGGCTTTTGTGATCCTGTAAAAGTTATTATAATCATCGGGCGATGTATAATTAGGGTTCACATAGTATTTTGAGGGATCAACCGATGGGTCGCCGTTTTTAGCGCCTGCCGGGGTGATATAATCTGGCAGCGTAAAATTTGCGCCATGCCCGTTAGGGTTATACAAAGGGTCCTGAAAATCGGTAGTACCCGAGTTTTTTTCGGCTGTCAATTGCAGGCTGGCTTGTTGCTGCGGATTAATGGTATTCCAAACATTACCGCCTTTAGGCACCTGCGAACCGTAATAAGCATCGTACTGGATGCTTACTTTGCCTTTACCTTTTTTGGTGGTGATAATGATTACCCCATTGGCAGCCCTTGCTCCATATATAGAGGCCGAGCTCGCATCCTTTAACACCTGTAACGATTCTACATCATTAGGATTGATGGTACTTACATCATAAGTTTCCATCCCATCAACCACATACAGCGGGGTATTATCGCCAAAAGTGTTAAAACCCCTGATGTGTACCTGCGGTTCTTCGCCCGGCTGGCCAGATCCTGTAACGGTAACACCGGATGCCTGCCCCTGCAACTGACTGTTTACCGATGATGATGCCTGCTTGTTAAGATCTTTAACATTTACCACAGCAACCGCGCCGGTAAGGTCCTTTTTCTTTTGGGTAGCATAACCTACCACAACAACCTCGTTTAAAGCTTTTGATTCTTCGGCCAGTTTTATGTTGATAACGCTTTGGCCGTTAACCGCGGCTTCCTGGCTGGTAAACCCCAAAAAGTTATACACCAGTGTGCCCGTGCCATCGGGCAGGGTGATGGTGTATTTACCATCCATATTGGTTACAGTGCCCAATGAGCTGCCTTTGAGCTTTATGCTTACACCGGGTAAAGGCGAGCCGCTTACATCGGTAACTACGCCTGTTACGGTAAGGGTTACTATTTCTTTACCGCCAGCAGGTTTAACAATGATGATATCATCAACCACCTGAAAGGTAAGCTGCTGGTTTTTAAGCACATTTTTCATTACGGTTTCAATGTTGGCGTCCTGCAGTTCCACATTGATCTTTTTATCAACGTTAACCTGGTCTAACCGGTAAAAAACCGTGTACTTGCTGCTTTTCTCAATCTGCTTAAACATTTGCTTTACAGATACATTGTTTACGTTAAAGTTGAAAACGTTTTGTGAGTAAACAGCCGCGTGTATTTGCATTATTCCCGTGAAGAGTAAAACAGTTACAAGCTTCATAATTTTAATCGTTTTTTGCCACGCGCGCGCAGCCCATACAGGTTTCCTGTCAAAATTTATCATAAATTTGTTTGTTAATCAGTTAATACGATGCTTCCCCAAGCGTAGGGTATTAGCTATTGATTTTATAAGAACCCGGAGTGTTAGCGCACGTCGGGTTTTTTATTTTGAAAGAGAGCGTTAGTTTCTGATCATATAATGCTTTGTTTTTTAAAGGTTAACAGATTAGTTTTTATCGTTTTTGGTTATGTTCACGGTGTTGCCGGTTACGGAATAATCAATGGGCGTATTACCCTTAATCAGTTCCAAAACCTTATTGATACTGGCCACATTTTTAAAGCTGCCCGAGTAGCGGATATTTTGCAGACTGGTATCATTCATCATAATTTTTACATTATACCTGCGCTCCAGCACTCTTGAAATTTCATCAAGTGTGTTACCGTCAAATACCAGCAAATCATCTTTCCAGCCATCATAACGGTCCATTTTTGCCGAATCGATTTGCATCATCTGAATCTCGTTAAGGTTATCCAACTCTTTTTTATCAACCGGCTTACCATCCTCATCGGCCTTGGGATAATAAATCCTGAGCACCTGGTGAGGCTTCACATAAATACGGTTCATTTCGTGGGTGTTGTTATCTACATTACCCTCAACAGCCACCTCGCCTTTTACCACGGTAGCTTCAAAGAAGCGATCTGTTGGATAGGCCTTTAAATTAAATTTTGTGCCGATGTCCCTAACAGTATAATTTTTTGTGTTTACCAAAAAGGGTATTGTTTTTTTGCCCGGGGCGATATCGAAAAACGCTTCTCCTTCCAGGTAAACCGTACGGTTGGTTTTACCAAACCCGGTATTATAATTAAGCCTACTGCCTGCATTAAGCCAAACCAGGGTGCCATCGCTCAGTACTATCTTTTTAATGCCCCCCTTGTTTACAGCTACCTGTTTTAATTTTTGCGTGTTTTGAGCGTAATGATTAAGCAATAACCCGGTAAGCACACTAAATACCGTTATAGCGGCTGCAACTTTACTCCATATTTTAAGTGTACGATACTTTGTTTCGCGCGGTAAATTATCCGCGGCGAATTTTTGGAACGCTTTTTCCTCTTTAACCACATCGGGTTGCAGGTACAGCATATTTTGCCAGGTTTCGTAAAGCTGCGCAAAATACTGTTCGTTTTCGGGATGCGCGCTTACCCATAGCCTTACCTGCTCTACCTCTTCATCATTGGCTTCGCGAGTTATATATTTTACCAGTAACAGTTTTATTTCTTCGTTATCCATCCTTATATATTGCTAAGACAACTGAAAAGGACTATACCCTCAAACCGTCGAAAAATATTTTCAATAAAAAAGCCGGCTCGTTGCTGAGCCGGCTGATGCTATAACTAATAACAGGTATATATTATTCTGCTGCCAGTAATTCGGCAAGGTTGTTAAGCCCCATGGTAAAGCCACCTTCAAAGCCCATAGCAACAATTTTTTCCAGATCGTCCTCACTGTCAAAACTAAGGTCTACTTCCAGTTTTGTGCCTGTTTCCGTAGCTTCAAAAACGTTATTCCAGTACATCTTCGGGAAGTCGCTATTAATATTGCCATCTTCATCACAAAAGCAGGCTGTGGCGGCAAAACTTTTACCGGCATCAATCTTTGTAAAATCTACCCGGCACCATGAGCGCTCTCCATTGGGGCCTGCCATACAATACAGCCAAAAGCCTCCTTCTTTAAAGTCCATGATTTTGGTTTCGGCTTTCCATGGTTTTGGTGCCCACCATTTGTCTAATACACTACTGTCGGTCCAGGCTTTCCAAACCTTTGCTACCGGGGCGGCAAAATAGCGGGTAATGTGCAGCTTTTTGTTAGCCAGATCTTTGGTGATCACTGTTTCATTTTTCATAATTGTTGGTTTTTAAAGGTCGTTTAATAAATCGTCTAACTGGTTAAACTTGTTTTCCCACAACTTGCGGAAGTTTTCAAGCCAATGGTCTATCTCTTTCATTTTTTGAAGATTTACGTGGTAATGAATTTCTCTGCCTATATGCTCCTGACTAAGTACCTCGCATTCGGTAAGGATTTGGATGTGTTTGGATACCGCCTGCCGGCTGCTTTCAAAATGTATGGCAAGTGCATTGGGTGTCATGGCTTGTAAAGCCAGCAGGCTCAGGATAGCCCTGCGGGTAGGATCGGCAATGGCCTGGAAAATATCTCTTCTCATATTTGCAACCGTTTGATTGCAAATATATGCGCAACCGATCAATTGCGCAAGTTTTTTTTGAAAATTTATTGGGGCAAGTAATCCCGCCGCCAAATAATGCAGGTTACTTTATCATTATTTCCACATTAAATTTGATGCTTATGAAAATTAATCCCTAACTTGTTAAAGTTTTTTAAAAAGTGATCTGTTTTCTTGCCTTATGAATAAATGATTACCAAAAGCAACCACGTATTAATTACAAAACTCACGCAGGGCGATGCCCGGGGTTTTGAGGCTTTATTTAAGCTTCACTACACGCGCCTCACACTTTTTGCCAACCGTTTTGTGAATGATTTACTGGTTGCCGAGGAAATTGTTGCCGATGTATTTACCGACTTATGGGAGAAAGGCCATGAAGTAACCTTTTCAACTTCGGTAAGCTCATACCTGTATAAAATGGTGCAAAACCGTAGCCTCAATTACCTTAAGCACCAGAAAATAGAAAACCTTTACGTAGTATACCTGCAAAAAAACAACCTGCTTGATGAGGTACGCAGCGCCGTTGAAAACGGTTATGAAGAAAAAGAGCTTGCCAGCCAGATCAAAGCCGCCATCAATACCCTCCCCGAAAAATGCCGCGAAATTTTTGTACTGAGTCGTTTTAGCGATATGAAGTATAAAGAGATTGCCAGTCAGCTTAATATATCCCCTAAAACTGTGGAACGCCAGGTGAGCATTGCCTTAGAGAAACTGAGGCAAACGCTGAGGCATGTGAGTTATTTGTTTATGTTTTGAGAAGATACAGTCGCGCTTTTAAACAGACGGAAAGTTTCCTGCATATTATCATACTCCGCTTTAGAAATAATGACAATATCTCCGTCGTTTCCGCAATCTACCACCAAGGGCTTATGGCTGCGTCTTACTTTATCTAAGGACACCTTTATTTGCTGTCTAAAATTTCTGAATGAAGTTATTTCCATCGTTTTATTTCAATAAAGATAGCAAACGAAAAAAACATTCTTATACCCTTCCGCATAGCGATGGGTTTAAAACCTTGAGTGTTCGAAACCTTATAAGTGGATTTTTATTTTTATTTTCGGTGTTTGTTCACATTTT
>NZ_JAUFPS010000060.1 GCF_030409315.1 Mucilaginibacter flavus
ATTAAAACAAGGCATAGATAATCTATTCTTTGCCCTTTGTCAAATAAAAAAGAGGCTGTACCATGATTTATGATACAGCCTCTCTACGTAAAACCTTTATTGCACACTTACATAAGTACTGTAATTAGCAGACACCCATTCGTACTTGGTGCCATCAGCCTTTAAATGCCCAATACCGGGGAACGACAAATGATCTGACGCTATCCAATAACCATTTTTAACAGCATCCGCAAAAGCTTTTTTACGGGTTGCGGCGGCGGCTTTAGCATCAACATCATAAACTATGGTTACCGATGGATCTGTTAACTGCACGGCGGCGGCGTGCATAATATCGCCCCAGAAAACCATTTTTTGCCCTTTACTTTCTATAGCATAAAAAGTATGTCCTGGCGTATGGCCGGCAGCGGCAATTGGTTTAATACCAGGAAACAACTCCTCATCATATCCAAAAGCTTTTACTTTACCAACTTTAAGGTACGGGCCTACGGTAGCTTCGGCATAAGCAAAATATGGCTTTAAGGCTTCGGAGGAGGCGGCTTTACTTTTTTCGGTGAACCAAAAATCAACTTCTGGTTTGCTTAGGTAAATGGTGGCATTGGGGAACGTCATTTTATCGCCATTCATTAAACCACCGGTATGGTCAATGTGCGCATGGGTTATCAGCACCGCATCAATTTGTTCGGGCTTATAGCCAACTGCGGCCAGGCTATTGGTTAAATGGCCAAGAGTTGGCCCGTAATTGCCGGCTGTACCGGCATCTACCAATATCAGCTTACCATCGGCTTTAATAAGGTAGGCGTTTACCGATGTCTCTACCGTAGTTGGCAGGTAATCGGCTGTTAAAAGCTTGTTAATTTCCCCGGGACGGGTGTTGGTTAATAGTTTGGGCAACTCCTGTGGGATGGTACCATCCGATAAGGCGATCACCTCAAAATCGCCAATTTGCATGCGATAATAACCGGCTTGCAGTAACGTAGCATTGACTGCAGTTTGTGCAGAAACTGTGTGAGATGAGAATGATAAAAAGCCGAGGCTGATAGCAAGTGCTACAGCGGGGCGTAAAACTGATTTAATTGAGCGTTTCATTTTATAATTATTTATAACACAAAACTGCCCAATTGGCTAACCTTGGCGAAGGACGTTTGTCACTTTGATTTTGTGACAATTGTCACGTCAGGAATTGTAAAGCCTACTCAGCGTTTCCCTTGACACACCCAGGTATGATGCGATAAACGACTTTGGTATCCGATTATACAGATGAGGGTATTGCTGAATAAAGTTTTCGTACCGTTGTTTGGCGTTACCCATAATCATCATTTGCAGGCGCTTTTGCAAAGAGTTATAGCCCAAGCTGGCCTTTACCGATAAAAAATGTTCATATTTCCACATTTCGGCACCAAGCTTTTCCCGGTTTTCGAAGGTGATGCCCAACACTTCGCAATCTTCCAGGCAATCAATGTTAATAGTAGCTGCCGACTTTTTGAAATATGCATCCCTATCCGTAATCCACCAATCTTCAACCGCAAACTGGTAAATGTACTCCTTGCCTGTATCATCCGCAACCGAAGCTTTGAGGCAACCTTTCAATACAAAATAATCGTATTTCACGGCATCGCCTTCCTGAACTAAAAAAGCGTGCTTCTTCAATTTTTTAAACACAAAATGCGACAGAATGTAGGCAAACTCCTCGTCGGTTACCGGGCTTATTTTGTCTATTTGAGCTTTGAGTAAATGCTGCACAGTAATTTGATCAATGTAATAAGTTAAGCAAAGTACAAATTTATTGGTTTGCCCTTTGCTTTAAAATGTGATGGTGGAAATTGCAGGAGGGATGAACGCCGACGAAGACTCACCCGGCTACGCTTCGCTGGCCACCCTCCTATGTTTGTTGTCAAAATATAAGCAAATAGATTTGCATTATAAAGTGAGAAGGAATGAGAGCAGACGGTCACC
>NZ_JAUFPS010000061.1 GCF_030409315.1 Mucilaginibacter flavus
CAAAGAGTTCCCCGATGGCTATCTGTACAGCCAATTTTGCTTTTATTATAACCAGTGGAAAGCCAGGGTCAACCCGACCATGCACATGGATCACAAAGTCGGCGACAAGTTATACGTTGATTTTGCCGGTGAAAAGATGAGCATTACAGACAAAGATACCGGCGAGATAACGCCTGTAGAGGTCTTTGTAGCTATCTTGGGTGCCAGCCAGTTAACCTACGTTGAGGCCGTTATGAGCCAGCAAAAGGAAGACTTTATAGCGGCCTGCGAGAATACCCTGCACTTTATTGGCGGCGTTCCCGCCGCCATTGTACCGGATAACCTGAAGGCAGCCGTAACTAAAAGCAGCCGCTATGAACCTACACTGAACGAAACGTTTGAAGACTTTGCCGATCATTACGGGACTACTATACTACCAGCGCGGGCGTACCGCCCGCGTGACAAGGCATTGGTAGAGGGTGCCGTTAAGATCATTTATACCAAGATCTATGCACCTTTAAATAAACAGGTATGTCATTCTTTAGCAGAGCTTAATACGGCTATTTGGCAAGCCCTGGAAGTCCACAACAGCCAGTTGCTTAAAGGCCGCAATTACAGCCGGAAGCTACAGTTTGAAGAGATCGAGCGCCAAACCCTTGCTCCGCTGCCTGTTCTGCGTTACCAGTTTAAAAAGCAGTTCCAGGCCAGGGTGATCAAGAACGGCCACGTTAACCTTGGCCCGGACAAGCACTATTACAGCGTCCCTTACCGCTATATCGGCAAACGGGTCAAGCTGTTATACTCGCGCACCATTGTAGAGATCTACTCCAACTATGAGCGTATCGCATTGCACCCTCGCAATAAAAATCCTTATGGTTATACCACTGACAAAGAGCACATGGCCAGTACTCACCGCTTTAAAAGTGACTGGACACCAGATATGTTCCTGGATTGGGCGGCTTCTATTCACGAAGATGTAAGGCTGTATATTCTCCAGATACTGGAGCGTAAGCAACACCCAGAACAGGCTTATAAATCCTGCCTAGGTGTACTTGGCTTTGCTAAAAAAGCAGGGAACGAAAGACTGACTATTGCCTGCCAACGGGCATTAAGTTATGGCGTGTATAACTATAAAACGATACAAACCATACTGGAAAACAAGATGGATAACTACGAGGAAAGCTTATTTGCCGATGAACTGCCTATGCCTAACCATGATAATATCCGGGGAAAAGACTATTACAAATAACCATTAAACAACAAATAACATGAACACAAGCACCTTAGACAAACTGCGGAAGATGAAGTTCTTCGGCATGTTCCATGCCTTCAAAAGCAGCATGGAAACCGGTAAAACAAATGATTATACAGCGGACGAACTGCTGGCTCACCTGGTGGAAGCGGAATGGGACGACCGGCAAAACAGGCGTATCGAACGCACGATCCTTTATGCCAGGTTCCGCTATAAAGCCGCTATAGAGGACGTTCATTACCATGCCGACAGAAGTATTGACCGCAACCAGATCATGCGCCTTGCAGACTGCACCTTCATTGACCGCAATGAAAACATACTGGTTACCGGCAGTACCGGTATCGGTAAAAGCTATGTGGCTTCTGCTATCGGCTATCAGGCCTGTATGCTGGGCTACAGGGTGTTTTATGCCAGCACACCTAAGCTATTCGCTAAACTGAAGATGGCTAAGGCAGACGGCTCCTATATCAAGGAA
The DNA here is from genome assembly GCF_030409315.1 of Mucilaginibacter flavus. Classification (GTDB taxonomy): domain Bacteria; phylum Bacteroidota; class Bacteroidia; order Sphingobacteriales; family Sphingobacteriaceae; genus Mucilaginibacter; species Mucilaginibacter flavus. The sequence continues at coordinate 1,707 of NZ_JAUFPS010000061.1, forward strand.
CTCGCTAAACTGGAAAGGACACAGCTGCTCATACTGGATGACTTCGGTATCCAGCCTTTTGATGCACAAAGCAGGGCTGCGCTAATGGAACTGATCGAAGATCGGCATGGCAAGACCTCGCTGATCATAACCTCACAGCTACCGGTAAGCAAATGGTTTGAAGTGATCGGTGAAAAAACGGTTGCTGATGCGATCCTGGACCGGATCGTACATGATGCGCATCGTATCGAGCTAAAGGGGGAATCTATGAGAAGAAAACGTAGTATTGAACCAGAAAACAGCCACTAATGAAATTACCTTTTAAATAACTATTTTTGTAC
>NZ_JAUFPS010000062.1 GCF_030409315.1 Mucilaginibacter flavus
TAAGAATCACGCAGCAATAAACTATAAATTATCCTATTAATGATGTGTAAAATATTAAATAAACCCCTGATCCTTTGTTTACTGATTTTTATCTCTTTTAAAGCTGGCGCGCAGGTAAATGTAAATACTTTAAAGTGTGAATATAAGGCCGATCCGATCGGTGTGGATATGTCAAAACCTCGTTTAAGCTGGATGCTGCATTCCAATCAACAAGGCTGCCTGCAAACGGCCTACCGGGTGCTGGTTGCCGACGATCCATTGCAGCTGAAAAACAATACCGGCAATATATGGGACTCAAAAAAAGTGCCGTCGGGCAAGTCTATACAGGTTGGTTTTGCGGGGAAAAAGCTGCTATCTGCTACAACCTACTACTGGAAGGTGATGGTTTGGGATAACCACGGCCATGCATCAGCCTGGAGCCAACCCGCTCAATGGCAAATGGGATTATTAGGGCCTAACGATTGGAAAGGCGCCCAATGGATAGGCTACAACAAAATGTCCGATTCGCTTCGTATTGTACCGGCAATAGATAATCCCGGCGATAGCCGGTGGAATAAAGGCAATGATGTTTTGCCTTTAATGCGGAAAGAATTTAAGATAATTAAGCCGGTAAAGAAAGCCACCATATTTATAACCGGTTTGGGCCAGTTTGAATTAAGCTTAAACGGCAAAAAAATAGGCGATCATTTTTTAGATCCTGGTTGGACACAGTATACCAAACATGCCTTATACGTTACTTTTGATATCACCCATCAAATAAAAGCAGGGGATAACGTATTGGGTGTAATGCTTGGCAACGGGTTTTATTATGTACCCGGCGATAGGTATCATAAACTTAAAAGTGCTTATGGCTATCCCAAAATGATATGCCGTACGGTAATTGAATACACCGATGGCACTACCGGCAACGTTGTTAGTGATAACAGCTGGAAAGCGGCTCCCGGTCCGGTAACTTTTTCAAGTATTTACGGCGGCGAAGATTTTGATGCTACTTTGATGCAAAAAGGCTGGGATACTCCCGGTTTTAACGATAGTAAATTTAGGCAGGCCGTAATTGTTGACGGGCCACCATTACTGCAATCGCAACAGGAAGAGCCATTGAAAATAATGGACCAGTTTACGGTAAAAAAAATAACACAGCCCCGGCCCGGTGTTTGGGTGTATGATATGGGGCAAAACGCATCGGCAATTCCTTTTATACAGGTAAAAGGTAAACGCGGCGCGGTTATAAAAATAACCCCGGCCGAACTGCTGGACGATAAAGGTATGGCCCTGCAAACCGCTGTGGGAGCCCCGGTTTACTTTAACTATACTTTAAAGGGAGGAGCGCGGGAAGCCTGGCATCCGCAGTTTATGTACTATGGGTTCAGGTATATCCAGGTTGAAGGTGCCATCCCCGATAAAGAGGAAAATTATAGCAGCTTGCCCGTTATTACAGCGATAAAAAGCCTGCATACGCGTAACAGTGCTGCCTCAATTGGCACATTTAGCTGTGATAATGATTTATTCAATAAAACTTTTAAGTTAATTGACTGGGCTATCAGGAGTAACACGGTAAGCATATTTACTGACTGCCCGCACCGCGAAAAACTGGGTTGGCTGGAAGAGGCGCATCTGGTTGGTAGTTCTATTCGCTATAATTATGATGTTGCTTCTTTGTGTCAAAAAGTGATCAGGGATATGATTAACGCACAAACAAGCGAGGGGCTGATCCCCGATATAGCGCCGGAGTATGTTCAGTTTGGCGGCGGGTTTCGTGATTCGCCCGAATGGGGAAGTAATGGCGTAATTATGCCCTGGTATGTTTACCAATGGTACGGGGATAAGGAGGTGTTGAAAGAAAGCTATAGTATGATGACGCGGTATGTAGCCTATCTTGAAAAAAAATCAAAAAACCACATCCTGTATTTTGGCCTGGGCGATTGGTATGACATCGGCCCGAGGGATCTTGGTCCGTCGCAGTTAACACCCGGCGGCATTACCAGTACAGCAATTTATTATTATGATCTTACTTTACTATCAAAAATTGCCCGCGTTTTGGATAAAGAAGAGGATGCAAAAAAATATGAAGCTTTAAGCCTGGACGTTAAAAAGGTTTACAACGATACTTTTTTTAATAAGCAAACTTACCAGTATGGTACCGGCAGCCAGGCTGCAAATGCCATATCTATTTATATGGGTTTGGTAGATGCTGCCGATAAGCCTAAAGTATT
>NZ_JAUFPS010000063.1 GCF_030409315.1 Mucilaginibacter flavus
TTGGTAGTGTCTCAGTTTGATTTTATGGTAGTGTCTCAGTTTGATTTTATTTTGCCAATCTAACAATTTCTTCCAGAGTCATTATGTCTTTAGCTAATCCAGCTTCCATTGCCGGTGTTACCCGTAGTGATGTATGAATTTTAGCAAAGTTATAATAAACAAAATGAAGCGCTATGGCCAAACAATGATTTTCAACTTTCTTTGAAAAAGCATTTGTTTTCCTGGTAAATCGTCTCATGTGCATCCGCATAGTTAAATTCTGCCGCTCTATCATGCTGGTAGATATGTATTTTTTATCCGGTTTACCTTGCACCCTTACTTTCTTTGCGCCTTTATATCGTTTTCTTTTGTCATTGCTTTCAGTAGTATTATCTTCTGCATTTGTTCCATAAATTTTTACCAACTGAGCGAAGTCTACCCGCGATCCAAAGGCTTCGCTAACAGCCTCTAAATAGGGCTTAAATCCGTCCGTAGTCATTTGAGCTCTCGTTCTTAATCTGCTTTTAATATCTTTCATTAATTCATAGGCAGATTCTGCATCTCTGTTACCCACATACCAAGATAAAACGAGTTTGGTTTCACGATCAATTCCTACCCACGTCCAAACATCACCAGCTTTATGACCCTTATCCTGTTCTGCAGTATTTTTGTTCTTTGAGTAAACAAATGACCAGATCTCATCGCATTCAACTCTCTTTGATTTTATATGGTGCACGGTAGCGTCATGAAAATCTAAACACCCCTTACCAACATCAACTAACAACTTTGTAACTGTATTTATACTAACGTCAGCTATTCTAGATGTTGCGCGAAGGCTCATGCCTTCTACCAATAAATTTATTATTTGAACTCTTTTAGAAATTGGAAGTCTATTCATAAGCAAAATAAAGTGCGTAGCATTTTTGCACTTGACAGCGGCAGCATTTTTGCTTATGTTTGAATAAGCAAAAGAAAACAAGAGAGGACGGCTTAACCTTCACGGTCTCCGTCCCTAATCAACGCCCTTACAGCGAGTTTACTTGTTTCTTATGCTTGAATAAGCAAAAGGTGGAGCATGTGGGTATCGAACCCACCTACATAGAATGTCGAGTCCCTTGTAGTTAACCTAAATGCCCCCATTTATGTCCTAAAGTCAAAGCCCTTGTGTCGCCAAACTCAGAGGGCTTTTTCTTTTTATGTCTTTTTTAAATACTACATTTTTCAATAATTAACTAACTAAAAAACGAATATAAAGCAAAAGAGTTTAGTTAACAAAATAAAAATCAAGCACTTAACGTAATTTACTTACCGGTAACATACCTGTAACTCCCCTGTGTTTTTATAAGTATTTGTAATAAAGTATTTTATCGGAGGATATTCAATATGTCAAAAGTTATTAACATTTTTTATAATAATTCACCGGTAAGTTACAGGTATGAATACTATATTTGGTTTTATTTCAAGCGAACTCGTTCAGGGCAGCGAAACGACCAAATTACAACACCCGAACTATACGAGCCGAGACTTGCCGTACGCAACAGCGTGGGGAATATCACTCGTATATAGGCGCTTGGTCGTGCCTGCTGTCCGGTGAGGCCCCACGCTTCTTATTTAATAACCGCCAGGCAGGGGCTAAAGGCATTTAAACCCTTTATAGCTCTCCTTATGCGACACCTGATCTTATTTACCGCCCTTTTATCAATCTTATTGTGTAGCTGCGCAAGCCAGCAAAAAATAATGAATTCATGGATAGGACAACCCACAAACAAACTCATAATGTCGTGGGGACCACCCGCAAGAACCGCAGATGACGGTGCCGGAGGACAAGTTTTAATATACGCCCACCATGTATATGCTCCACAAGTCAATTATAACTACTGGGATTATAAAATGATGTACGCCCACAAGGATGGTATAATATACTACTGGCATATCAGCAGAGAGCCAATTTCGCCAACACAAGTCGTTGTCTCTTTCAGGTAGCCATTATGACAAAGATGACTTTAGCTTGGATGTTCTTATCTGCCTTAATAACATCACATATTTTCTTCATGCTCAATTTCGACGAAAGAAAACACCTTTATTTTAGTAGGATACCAGAATGGATAGTGTATTTTATTCCAGTAGGATACGCCATATTTATAATATGGGCAGGATTTCTTCAATTAGAAATTGATAAAGAAGCAAGATTTAACGAAAAAATGAGGAACAAATCAAACTGAACTATTTCTTGTTTGAAGAAACGCACATGTTAGTTGATGCCTGTTTTGTATTTTTATCCTCAGTGGCTTTATCTACAATAAACTTAGCCACCTGATTGATATCTTTTTTTTTCTTTTCTCCCTTTGACATGAAACAAAAGTAAGAAATAAAAAAATAAATTTAATTTTCAAACTGAGACACTACCA
>NZ_JAUFPS010000064.1 GCF_030409315.1 Mucilaginibacter flavus
AAAATGTGAACAAACACCGAAAATAAAAATAAAAATCCACTTATAAGGTTTCGAACACTCAAGGTTTTAAACCCATCGCTATGGAAAAGTGAAATGGAAACCACTACCTACCTTTTAGCATACACCATCAACGATGCCTTAGCTATCACATTATGATTAAGCATAAACCCGGTTAACGCCGCCGAGGTTTTACCATCCAACCCAAGCCTGGCAACCTTTAAGGCGTACACGGTAATTACATATCCATGCGCGGCATCATTTTCGGGCGGACAAGGCCCGCCATAACCGGGCACGCCAAAATCGGTATTGTTTTGAATACTGCCAGCCGGTGCTACGCCTGCCACTGTATTGCCCGCTCCTTGCTTAAGCTGATGAACGTTGGCCGGAATATCAAAAATTACCCAATGCCACCATCCACTGCCGGTAGGTGCCTGCGGATCGTACATGGTAACGGCAAAACTTTGCGTACCCTCGGGAGCATTGATCCACTCTAAGGCTGGCGATTTATTGGCCCCGCTGCAACCGAAGGTGTTCGACGTAAACTCGTTGGTAAACTGGCCGCCAAGATCGGCGCTTTTAATGGTAAATGTTTGTGCTTTGGTAGTTAAGCAACATGCCGCTGCAAGTAAAACTAAGATGATTTTTTTCATGATCTTTTGGATATTAATAATGATCCAAAAGTGCCGTTTATAGCGGGTGTACAGTTAATGGCCGCGGCTCAAAAACTATTGCAAACGGCTCATACTACCTGCGCGTTCAGCTGGTATTGTTTAGGGCTTACACCAAATTTCTTTTTAAAGGCGGATGAAAAGTTAGATAAGTTATCGTATCCGAAATCGATATAAAGCGATGTGGCGTTTTTGCCCTGTTCCAACTCCTGGCAGGCAATTTCCAGCTTGCGTTCGCGTATGTATTTGCCGGGGGCTATGTGGTAAGCTTTTTCAAAATCGCGCTTAAACGAGGCCAGACTTTTGTTTGATAAAAAGGCAAGTTCATCAAGGGTAAGGTTATTGAACAGGTTGTTTTCCACCACGTTTTTTAACAATAGCTCTGGCGATGGCGCATTGCTTTGCAACAGGCCGATCAATTGCTCCCCGTGGCTTTGTAATAATACCAGCAACAATTCTTCTACCTTAGTTGCGGCCAGTTCATAGGGCAGGTTTTGCCCCTCATCAATAAGTGCCTGCAAACTTTTAATGTAGCCTGCAAAGTAATTGGTTTGCCTGAATTTGATATAATCTGTTTCTTTTACTGCCGATGGTCTTACGTTAAGCTTGTGCCTGTTCAAAAAATCGTGCGCCAGTTTTGCCGGGAAAAATACCAGTACGCTGCTGTATTTATGTTGGTTAAGGGTATGCTCGGCCATCAGGGAATTGCCTTCGGGTATCACAATGCCCTCGCCGGCACTTACAATGGTATTATTTGAAGGACGAAAAATGGCCTTCTCCCCATTGGTTACAAAGCTGATGGTATAGCAGTTAAACACCACCCTGCTTTTTTGCAGACTGTCCCTTTCAGAATAGTGGACAAATGATATATCACCGGCGGTTATCCGTTTTTGATTTGCTGTATCTTGTGGTATGTATACGCTTGTCATGTAATTATTAAAAGCTAAACCTAATCAAGCCGCTCGGTAGTAGCCTTGGGTATTTGCAGGGCCGGGTTAAAATTAGGAAGAATCTGTTTTACCTGTGCGGCACTCGAATTATTCATATCCAAAAACGACCAGCTTTTACCGCCATCGCTGCTAATGCCCAGCATGCTGCTATGGCTTGCAATGCGCGCGTTGGGTAATTGTAAAATAATGGTTTCGGGCAATAAGCAGTGAATTTCGGTGCCTGCTTTGTAAAATTTGGCGGGGGCATCAACTTTTACGCTTTCGAAGGTCACGCCCTGGTTTTTCATTTGTTGTATACCTGTTGTGACCAACGCAATCATTTTTTCTTTACCGCCGCCCATCTGCACCGCCTTGGGATACATGTAGTTAACCAGGGTTTTATAATCGCCCGCTATCATGGCTTTGGCAACCATATTGGCCTGGCTTTTTACAAGTATGGTATCCTGTGCGTGCAGGGTTAGGGGTAAAGCGATAGCAATTAAAAGGTAAAGGAATGTTTTTTTCATGGCAACTGGTTAATTAACAATGATGGCGGCAGGTTAATTATATTCTAAGATAGGTGATGTATAAGGTAATCTCAAAGAGATAATTGAGTTTTATCCCCTGTACCAAAGTAAACCTTGGTCAATTTTAACATACTATGATGCAATTTTTGCAAACAGGCATTTTGAAATTCTCATTATTTACATTGGCCTATCTAATTGTAACATGATGATGAGAGGAGTATTCCTGGTTTTATTTGCCTTGGTAGTTACCAAGATATCGTTCGCTCAAAACTTAACACCCGTGGCCCTCAATGGCGCTTTGAAAGTAGAAAATGGTAAGCTGTTAAACGCGCAGGGCGTTGAGCCGCAGCTGCACGGTATTAGTCTTTCCTGGAGTTTATGGCAGGGGCAAAAATATTATAACGCGGGTGTGGTTAACTGGCTTGCAAATGATTTTAAGATCTCGATATTGAGGGCCTCTATGGGAGTTGAGCCTAAAGGCGGGTACCTGCAACGGCCCGATGAACAGCAAAAATTAATTACCGATGTTGTTGACGCCGCCATAAAAGAAGGAATTTATGTACTGATAGACTGGCATGACCACCACGCCGAAGATCACCTGGAGCGCTCAAAGGAGTTTTTTAAGCAGATGGCAAAAAAGTATGCCGGTGTGCCCAATGTTATCTACGAAATTTATAACGAACCGGCTAAGGCAAACTGGAAAACCGTGAAAGAATATGCTACGCAGATAATCTCTGTTATTCGCGAATACGATAAAAATAATGTGATTGTAGTGGGTAGTCCACATTGGGATCAGGATGTTGACGTGGTGGTTGCCGATCCGCTTACGGGCTTTAATAATATCGCTTATTCGTTCCATTTTTATGCAAGCGACCCTTATCACCAGCAGGCCTTGCGCGCCAAAGCCGATAAAGCGATTAAGCTTGGCTTACCGCTGATGATTACCGAATGGGGCGTAGGCGAAGCCAGCGGTGATGGCGAATTTAACCTTCAAAAAACCCAAACATGGATGAAATGGTTAGCAGATAACCACCTAAGCTGGGTAAACTGGAACATTACCGATAAACACGAAACCACCGCCATTTTACAAAGCGGCGCACCCATATATGGCGGCTGGACAGAGGCTAATTTAACGCCGGCTGGTTTGTTTATAAGGGAACAGCTGAGGAAGCCCCTCTAAATCTCCCCTGAAAGGGGGACTTGAAAAAAAATCGCCATGAAAGCTCTTTGAAAAACGGTAATGACTTTATTTACAAATCATCCGTCATTGCGAGGTACGAAGCAATCTCCAGACTATACAGAGCGAACTTTAAAGATCGACCTACCTTTGTGAAGATTGCTTCGTACCTAACCATGACAAGTTAAAAATCCCGTCATTGCCTTTGGTCTAACAAAAGAAACATAAAACAAAAGATTGTTATTGTTATACCGGGGGTGCAGGGGGTGTTAAGA
>NZ_JAUFPS010000065.1 GCF_030409315.1 Mucilaginibacter flavus
AAGCACCCTTCCGTTTGGGTTGGCAAAGGTAGCAAACCTTTCCGATTCTCCAAAACTTTTTTTCGTTTTATTTCTTTCGAAATCTTAAAGTTCTGAACCCGTTTCCTTCTTGACTTCCGTCCTCCGTAGCGGGCTGCAAAGGTAGCAACCTTTTCTTATTTCCGAAATTTTATCTGAAGTTTTTTTTTTAGGCTTTTCGTTTTGCTTACTCTCCTAATCCTCCCCTGCAAAAACCCCTATCTTCAATAACCTTTCTAAGAACAAGCCCCGCCTATCTCGTTTGCGGGTTGCAAAGGTACATTCTTTTAACACCCAAGCAAACTCTTTTTAACACTTTCTTAATAGTAAATCGCAATGCCCTTGATATCAGGTGGAAAAAATTAGAAAAGACTTCGGAAAGTGCAGAAATGCATGCGCAAACTGACCTTTATTATCGAATTCATCAATTTTTTTGCCTCATTTAAACATATATCTTAAGCCAAATAATCGCCGGGAAAGCAATTGAATGTCCTTATCTGACCTGAAAGTATATTATTAAGCATAACCTGCGTAAGGAATAGTAACGAATACCGGCCATAGCGCCTAAGGCCTGCAGGCGTATAAGTGTATAGCCCGGCCCCAGCTTCTACCGGCCGGGGATACGCCACGGGGAAAGAACCAAGAGATTAGAATCAAGACATTGCTGTATATATACTACATACAATAAGGATAGCGACTTAAGAAAAGAGCCTCGCATATAATTAATGTATATAAGCGCGTTTACTACTATATAGTACGAGTTTATAAAGAAGTGGTACCTGGCAACACGCAATTGCAAGCAATAGTTAAAAGATGTTAAATGCTAAACTACGTATATAAGGTGCCGGAAACACGTTATATATTAGCACCCAAATAAATAATTGTCTGATTTATATTAATCACCTATCTTTGCAAAATGTTTAAAAAGCAACTAACGTTATTTACCTGTGTTTTAGCCCTGTTAATTATTACACTGGGAAGTTGTAAAAGCAAATACGAAAAGTTAAGAGCGAGTAACGATTACGCCAAAAAATACCAGGAAGCCATTAAATACTATAATAAACAGGACTATCAAAAAGCCCTTGGTTTATTTGATGTATTGGTTGAGCGCTACCGTGGCCGTAGTGCAGCTGAAGATTTGTTTTACTACTACGCCTTTACCAACTATAAATTAAAGGACTATACATCGGCAAGGTTTCACTTTAAAACGTTTGCGGATACTTATCCATCGAGCCCAAGAGCAGAGGAATGCCGTTTCTTTTCGGCATATTGCTACTACCTGGATTCGCCTACTTACTCGCTTGACCAGGAGAATACTTTAAAGGCTATTGAAACACTGCAGTTGTTTATTAACTTATACCCTAAAAGCGACCGTGTTACTGAGGCCAGCAAGCTGATCCAGAACCTACGCGATAAACTGGAGCAAAAGGCCTACGAAAATGCCAAATTGTATTTAACTATCGGCGATTTTCAGTCGGCAGTGATTGCGCTTAATAACGTTCTACGTGATTATCCCGACACCAAATATGGTGAGGAAGTTGAATATTTAGCCATCAAAGCCCAATATCAATATGCGTACCATAGTTTTGAAACTAAACAGGTTGAGCGCTTTGAGCAGGATATTACTTATGCCGATCAGTTTACTGATAAATTCCCCACAAGTAAATACGGCAAAGAAGTAAAAGGCTATGCTAAAGATAGCCACGATGGTATAGCCGAAGCTAACCGGGTATTGGCAGAAGCTTTAACAGATAGAAAACTGGCAGAGAAGTTAGCGAAAAAGGATACAGTTAAAGTACAGCCAGTATCTGAAAAAAATCAAAGTCAAAAAATTCCTCAATAGTATATAATAGTAAAAAATAAAGATATGTCAGCAAATAACACCAACAAACCAACAGTTGCGAGTAGCACTGTAACCCGCGATTTGCGCGAATTGGATGTAAACACCAACAATATATATGAGTCGCTTGTGATCATGTCAAAAAGAGCGAACCAGATATCAAACAATATTAAAGAAGAGTTACACCAGAAACTATCTGAGTTTGCTTCATCAAACGATAACCTGGAAGAGGTTTTTGAAAACCGTGAGCAAATTGAGATCTCTAAATACTACGAAAAATTGCCTAAACCATCATTGGTTGCAGTTCAGGAGTTTTTAGAAGATAAAGTTTACTACCGTAACCCAAGCAAAGAAGCATAAGCTTCGTTAAGTCAAAATTCAAAAGTCAAAATTCAAAAGTGATCAGTAAGGTGACTTTTGAATTTTGGCTTTTGTTTTTTAGTTATATTCACATTGCGGCAAACTCAAAAGTCAAAATTCAAAAGCCTATCCGGTTACATTAGGGCGTTGGATTTTAAAATTGATATATTCGCATTACACGCTAAAGCGTCATTTTTGACTTTAGAATTTTAAATTTTGACTTTAGAAGGTAAAAACATCATATTAGGAGTTTGCGGTAGCATAGCTGCATACAAATCGGCATTGCTGGTAAGGCTGTTGGTTAAAGCCGGTGCAAACGTGCAGGTGGTAATGACTAAGGACGCCACCAGCTTCATTACTCCGCTCACTTTATCTACCCTATCAAAAAAACCAGCGCTGGTTGATTATTTTAAAACAGAAACCGGCGAGTGGAATAACCACGTAGAGCTTGGCCTTTGGGCCGATATGCTTGTTGTTGCTCCGGCTACAGCAAACACTTTGGCAAAAATGGCCAACGGTATTTGCGATAATTTATTGAGTGCCGTTTACCTTTCGGCCAAATGCCAGGTGTACTTTGCGCCGGCCATGGATTTGGATATGTGGCTGCACCCGGCAACGCGTCAAAATGTTACCCGCTTGCAATCCTTTGGAAATATCATGATATCACCGGGGAACGGCGAGCTGGCCAGTGGCCTTTATGGCGAAGGCAGGTTGGCAGAACCAGAGGAGATTGTTGCTTTCTTATCGGCCACGTTAAAAAAAAAACACCTTTTAGCTAATCGGAAGATTATTGTTACCGCGGGGCCTACTTACGAGGCTATTGATCCGGTGCGTTTTATTGGCAACCATTCATCAGGTAAAATGGGCTTTGCCATTGCCGATGAGCTGGCGGCTATGGGGGCCGATGTTATCCTTATTACCGGACCTACGGCGCAGGCGAGCAAACAACAAAATATTAACCGGATTGATGTTACATCGGCCGCCCAGATGCTGGAGGCTTGCTTAACCTACTACCCTGCCGCCAAAGCCTGCATCATGAGCGCCGCTGTTGCCGATTATACCCCGGTGAATGTTGCGGGACAAAAGATCAAGAAAAAAGATGCAAGCCTGAACATCGAACTTAAAAGCACTACCGATATCCTGAAAACCCTTGGCGAACAAAAAGCAGACGGTCAGGTCCTGGTTGGTTTCGCTTTGGAAACCAACGACGAAGAAATGAATGCAATAACTAAATTGCAAAAGAAAAATTTGGATTTTATTGTATTAAATTCGTTAAACGATGCCGGGGCTGGTTTTAAAAAGGATACCAACAAAATAACCATTATTGACCGCCAGCTGCAAAAAACAACCTTTGAATTGAAAAGCAAGGAGGATGTAGCCAAAGATATTTGCCTTAAAGTTGTTGAACTCATAAACGGATGAAAAAATTATTCCTTTTTATATTACTGGCTTTGCCGGGCTTTTACACACTGGCGCAGGACCTTAATGCCCGTGTATCGGTAGTATCGCCCAAAATACAGGTAAGTAATAAGCGTATTTTCCAAACTTTGGAAACCGCCATGAAGGATTTTTTAAACGGCCGTAAATGGAGCGCCGACCCAATTCTACCCCAGGAACGTATTGATTGTAATTTTGTATTGAACATTACCAGCTGGGATGGCGGCAGTACTTTTAGCGGCGAGTTGCAGGTACAATCATCAAGACCAGTGTACGGATCATCATATACATCTACCCTTATCAACCTCAACGATAGGGACGTTGATTTTACCTACAACGAAGGGCAAACGGTTGATTATACCGACCAAAGTTTCCAGGGCAACCTAAGTTCGGTGATGGCGTTTTACGCTTATATCATAGTGGGAATGGATTATGATACTTTTTCGCGTAATGGGGGCAGCCCATATTTCGCGGCAGCGCAAACAGTTGTTAATAACGCCCAAACCGGATCGTACAAAGGCTGGAAAGCTTTTGACGGTAATATTAACCGATATTGGCTATCAGAAAACCTGAACAATAAAATTTACGATCCCCTACGTGGCTTTATGTACGATTACCACCGCGGCGGACTTGATATTATGGCCGATAACGCCGGCAAAGGCCGCAAGTTTATCACCTCCATGTTGCCAACCCTGCAACAGGTTGACAGGCAACGTGTAGGCTCCATGTTCCCGCTTATATTTTATACCGCCAAAAGCGATGAGTTTGTATCACTATACAGCAAAGCCGATCCGCAGGAACGCATCCAGGCCATGAACATACTCCTCCAGGCCGATCCATCTAACGGTAATAAATACCAGGCGCTCCAAAAGTAGCTCAGTTTAGAATCAAGAGGCAAGAATCAAGAGTTAAGACTTTTTAAATGTTTTTTTTGTGTTGCGTTCGCAACAGGTGAAAGAGTTTGTCATATTTTTCAAATCGAAACAAAACCGCAACGGTTGTTAAAGAAACTGCCAAAGTAACTTCGTCCAAAATCCAATAATCGGCCAGTCTCAAAGTCCAATAGTCCCTCTTCTAACACCATTGTTTAAATCAGAATTGTCTGAATCAGAATTTTCAGAATATTGTCTGAACCTGGATTAAGCAGATTTATCGGATTAAGGGATTTCTTTTCATGTCTCGTCCTGAAAAAAGTTTACGTTTTTTTTCTTTAATCCTGTTAGTTGTTTACAAATATAGATTAATCCCAAATACGCT
>NZ_JAUFPS010000066.1 GCF_030409315.1 Mucilaginibacter flavus
AGACTCTTCTCCATCCGCTTTTTTTTGCATCAAGTTACATTATTATATTTAGAATGCAACAACCCTGCTCTCAAGAGGGGATTGGGGAAAAACAATGTTAGATACTTGATCCTACCCCGCCGTAATCAACGCCACCCCAGCGTCATCAACATGCACATGGCAGCTTTCAACAGAAATATGGTGTTTGAATTTGTTGATAGGTTCTATCCAGTCGCGGGAAGTAAAAACAGGGGCTTGTATGTTTACGGCTTCTACCAGTATCTCTTCGCCATCTAAAACCAGGCGCCAGCATTGGTCGCGGCCATTGCTATCCGTGTTATAACGAATTTGGGCAAGTTTAACTTGTTTGTTCATCAATCAAATAGTTTAATAATAAGGAGTCAGCCCGAAAAACGCCGTTTGCTTATGGTTAGTATTTGATTGCATCGTATCATTTATGTTGCGAAGGTTTTATTTCCCGGCCCGGCGTCCTATTATAATAATTGTATCATCTTTGTTACTGTAAATGGGGTTTGTAATTGGCGTATTTGTATATTCGCCGCTTATCTAAATCCTGTTAATGAAAAAGCTTTCCAATCTCATTTATAATAAGCCGCTGGTGTTTTCTTTATGGTTTGGCTTAAGCTTTATCATGGTGGTTAAAGGTATTTTGATCCACGCATCATACAACAACTACCAGGTATTTAAGTATAATTTTATACATACCATTCACCAGCAAAACCTGTTTGCCGATTATCCTCAACAGTATTTCGATCTTAACCATTACGGACCAATATTTTCGCTCATCATTGCCCCTTTTACATTTTTTCCAGATAATGTTGGCGTTGTATTATGGGTAATGTTTAATGCTTTTGTGCTGTTTAAGGCTATACAGTTACTGCCTTTAAAAGAGAACCAGTATGTGGTGATTTTGCTCATTTGCGCGCATGAACTACTAACCGCATCAGCCAATTTGCAAAGTAACCCTATGGTTGCGGGGTTAATCATCTTAAGTTTTTGCTTTATTAAGCGTAAACAGGATTTTTGGGCCGCGCTTATGATTGCCCTGGGTACTTTTATCAAGCTTTACGGTATTGTGGGGCTGGCGTTTTTCTTTTTCTCAGATAATAAACTAAAATTTATTGCCAGCCTCATCTTTTGGTCGGTAGTGTTGTTTTTGTTGCCGATGCTTATTTCATCGCCTGCATTTATTGTGCAAACTTACCATGATTGGTATATCGACCTGATTGCAAAAAATAATGCAAACGCTACATCAACCATGCAGGGCATCAGCGTGATGGGCTTTTTGCGCAAGATATTGAACTGGCAGGGCCTGGCAAATATTTATGTAATTGCACCGGCTATCCTTCTCTTTGGCCTATCCTATTTGAGGGTCAAATGCTATAAGATCACAGAATATCAATTGCTTATCCTGGCATCGGCCTTAATTTTTACCGTTATTTTCAGCAGCTCGGCCGAGTCAAGTACTTATATCATCGCATTCCCCGGTGTAGCTATCTGGTTTATGAATTTAAAGCGCCCGGTTACCTGGTTAGATGTTACTTTATTTGTGGCAGCGCTGGTGTTAACAAGCCTCTCTCCATCAGATCTTTTCCCCAAATACGTGCGTGTACATTATGTGATGCCGTATCGCCTAAAAGCGCTGCCTTGTTTTTTAATCTGGCTTAAAATTATTTATGAAACTTACACCCGCAATTTTACCGGGCAAAAGCACGTTAATATCGCGTAAACAGCTGCTGCAACGCTTCTTTGTCATTTATTTACCATATAGTAAAAAAATGTGCAATGGCTTGTAAAAATCATGTGATTATTACATATGTTTGTAACATCGAGGTTACAATTTGAATTTGTTTTGGGCCTTATCTACCCATTACTTATTTATTACAACCCTGTTGTAATGTTGTAACACAGTTTATCGTATTAACCTTGTAACAAAATATTTGCATTCAGCATCGAAGAATATAACGAGCTGAGCCCACGTAACCTGTCATACTTTAGTCCTGAAACTATTAATGATCTACGATTTAAAAAAGAGAATTTCCATTGTTATACCTGCATATAACGAGGAAAAAAATATCAGCTTCTTAATTGAGCAGCTTGGCGAAACGCTAAGCAATACCAATTATGAATACGAGGTGATTTTTGTTGACGACGGTAGTCGCGACAATACGCTGAACGAGATAAAGTTCAATGCGGCAATGCATAATAATGTGTATTATGTTGAGCTTTCGAAAAACTTTGGTAAGGATCACGCTCTTAAAGCAGGCATAAACCTGGCCAAAGGCGATGCAGTTATTACCATGGATGCCGATATGCAGCATCCGCCCGAAATGATTTTAACCATGCTGCGTTTTTGGGAGGACGATTACGATATTGTTTACACCTATCGTAAAAATGCCAACCCGCATGCTAAAGCTTACCAAAAAGCCACTTCAAAACTGTTTTATAAAGGCATTAACATGCTATCAGACATTAAGCTGGAAAACGGTACCGCCGATTTCAGACTGATGGACGCTAAGGTGGTAAAAGAGTTAAAAGGCATTGAAGAGTATGAGCTGTTTTTAAGGGGTATTATCAAGTGGACCGGCTTTAGGCAAATAGGCTTACCATACACCCCCTCAAAAAGACATACCGGCGAGGTAAGTTATTCGTTTTTTAACCTGGTTAAACTTGCCGTAAGCAGTATCATGGCGTTTAGCGCGCGTCCGCTTTATGTGGTAACAGGCATAGGTTTGTTTGTATCGGCTTTAGCTATTTTGTATATCCCGTATGTTTTGATCAGCTATTTTGCAGGCTACTCCGTTTCGGGCTGGGCATCTATTATAGCAACGGTTGCCTTTTTTGGCGGCTTGCAGCTGTTGGTATTGGGCATTATAGGTGTTTATGTGGGTAAAATATTTATGCAATCCAAACACCGTCCCAACTATATCGTCCGGTCTACCAATTTTGTTACTGTAAATAATGATCTTATTAGGATTTGATGTTGAAGAGTTTGATTTACCGTTTGAGTACGGTAAATCATTACCTTTTGACGAGCAGTTGAGTATTTCAACAACCGGGACTCATGCAATTTTGGAGATATTAAGATCAACTAATATAAAGGCTACTTTTTTTTGTACAGCCAACTATGCCCTTAACCAACCCGATGTAATTGCGCAAATTGTGAGCGAAGGCCACGAGATAGCGTCACACGGCTATTATCATTCAGATTTTAAGCCCGAGCATTTAAGGGAATCAAAACTTGCTTTAGAAAAAATATCCGGCACCCCGGTAACCGGCTTCCGGATGGCGAGGATGATGCCTGTTGACGAGGTCGAAATTCAAAAGGCCGGCTATACCTACAATTCATCCATTAATCCAACCTGGATACCCGGCCGTTACAATAACTTCAGCAAGCCGCGCACCTGGTTTTATGACCACGATGTGTTGCAGATTCCGGCATCGGTATCGCCACTAATCAGGTTTCCGTTGTTTTGGCTTAGCTTTCATAATTTGCCAATGCCGGTAATAAAAAGCATGAGCGCGGCTGCTTACCGCAAGGATGGTTACCTGAACCTATATTTTCACCCATGGGAGTTTACAGATCTTAACCAACCAGAGCGATTCGGTATCCCCGGTTACGTCGCCAAAAATTCAGGCGAAGCTTACATAGCCCGTATTAAAAATTTTATTCAGTGGGCGCAAGCCAAAGGCTGGGCATTTGCCCGCACAGGCGATTTGGCTGATAGCCTAAATAAAAGCAATTTAGTGTTGAGGTAAATCTTCTGTTGTATAAAAAACGGCCAATCCTATTTTTTCAACAGCCCCGCAAAAAACGGCTCAAGTTCCTTCGCCAGAACCTGGTGATCGGCCACGCTTGGATGTCCGCTGCAACCATGTGGGTCCATTGGCTCAAAAAAGAAGGTGGCAACTGGTTTATCGGTTGGGTAAGCGGTGTCGATTTCTTTTTTTATACTGATGAGGCACCTTTGTAAAAGTTCCCTGGAGGCATCCCGCATCATGGGGCTGGATAGTAAGGCTATCTGCGCTTTGGGATATTTTGATTTTACCACCTTAATAAAATCGACAAAGGTTTTAACAAATTTAATGGTATCAAATGCCGCGCGTGCGCTGCCATCGCCTTTGCTCATATCATTGGTGCCTAAAGCAATGCTTACAATTTTTGGGGTATAGGTTTTAAAATCCCACTTTTGAGCGCTGTTTACCTGTAGGTTGGTGTTTTCATACACCAGCGGGATTGATGGCGCATCCCGGTTCCAGGTACGGTAAATGCCAAAGCCGCTTACGCTGGCCAACACAAAATTTGCATTTAGCTTGCGCGATACACTTGGGCCATAAGCCATGTAGGCGTTATGATGGTCGTGGTAATCGCCGATGCCGCAAGGTATTTCTGAGTCATCTGCCGCCGCGCCACAGGTAATGCTGTTACCTATAAATTCTATTAAAGGAAATTTGGGTATAGCCAGGCTTTTGACATCATGCGCCGCTATTTTTGAAAAGATTAAAGCCCCGGTATGTGCCTCCGTCGCTTTATAAATCCAGATGTGGTGCAGGCCGTTGCCCGCAGCTTTGATAATTAATGGTTCTTTTGAACTCCCCTCAATACGGATCTTCTTTTGGTAAACCCCATCTAATTCATATTGCAGATAGTTATGTTCGCTCGCGTTGGCTATGCCTACGTATACAGCACATTCGTTGCCCTTAAAGCTGAAACCGAAATGCGCGGCAGAGGTAATTAGCTCCAAACCGTTTTTATCATTAATAATGGTGCGACCAAGGGGCTTTAAATCTTTAGCAAAAAGGGTATCTGCTGATTTAACTTTTGCCGTGCTTTGCAACGCGCATAAAATAAACAGGATGAATGTAATGGCTGTACTGTTTTTCATAACGATACAAAATAGAGGATATCGTCGTGTAAATCCAAATTGATGCAATTTATCGGTATAAAATGTTGTAAAAGTATCAGCGGTAAAATTTGCGGTACTGCTCTGTATATCGGCGGCGACTCACCCCGGCAACGCTTCGCTGGCCGACCCTCTCTCCGGCTAAAGCCGCATAGAGGGTGAATCCCATTTTTTATTTCCCCGCCCCTCTATGCGACGCAGGTGATTGTTGCGCAACTATTATTAAATACAGTCGTGAGACAGTAAACCGTTCTTTGAGCTATTGATTAAAACGATGGT
>NZ_JAUFPS010000067.1 GCF_030409315.1 Mucilaginibacter flavus
TAATCTTATGGGCTACCACGATATTTCAAACAAGCCCTGATTTTGTCGCTCAATGCAAGTTTTTTATAAAGAACAATTTGTCCCGTAAAGTTAACGGATATTTTCAGGCTTGCAAGGCGTGTGTCCGGTGTATCAAAGGCTAAGGGGGTGGTATTTGTTAAGCGCTTCTTTCAGGTCTTCCAGGTTGGTGGTTTTGTAGCGTTCGGTTGAACTTACATAGCGATGCCCGGCCATGTATTGCACCGTTCGGATATTCTTTTCTTTAAGCCATTCGGTGATCACGCTTTGCCTGATCTGCTTGGCATGTTTGTATTTCGGATTGAGTTTCCGCAAGGCATAGTTAAGGTGTAATAAGCTGTTTTTCATGCTTTCCACACTGTTAATGCTGATGAACAACCGGCTGATCTCCTGCGTATTCTTGTACTGGCCGGGTTTGCGCCCCGGTCTTTCGTTCATTCGCTCGGCCAGTATTGCAGGGCGCACAACCAACAGGTATTCATGTAGTTCCAGTATCTGATGGGGCTGTAAAGCCAATATCCGGCTTAGCTGTCTGCCAACTGCCGGGACGTTGATCTTTCCTTCCCGAAGCTTCAGGTGTTCAGGTCTTAGCCTTTCCAACTCATCCCGTGTCAATGCCTGATAAACCAGTAAACCTACCATCACTTTATTGCGGTAAGTGCGGTTATCCTTAACCTCGTAACGCTCATAAAGGGCTTCCAGTTCGGTTTTGGTCAGCAGATCGTGTGGCACATTCCTTATCGTGCCTTTCAGGATGATACCGGCAGCGGGGTTGTGCGTGGCATGTCCGTCATGCTGCAGCCAGGCATAGTAATAACGCACGGCCAACATGGTTTGATTGATAAGCCGGATGCTGCTGCCGTTGTTCCTGATCTGATCGGCAAACTCCATCATATCTGCATGGGTAACCTGTACAGGTGTAAGGCTGTGGTCTGTAATCCATTCGAGGAATGTACCCGCGTAGTTCTTATTTTGCCGGATATAGTCGTTTCCGTATTGCTCGTTATGAAGGTAGGTTTCAAAGGCTTTTAAGGCAATTGCCGTTTCGGGTGACGGCTTATATTTTCTGCTCATGCTGCAAGTGGGTGTAGATCTGGGTGCTTTCCATACTGCTGTGGCCTAAGAACCGCTGGATCTGTTCCAACGGCATGCCTGAATGTAGCAGGTGGCTGGCGATGCTGTGCCGAAGTGTATGCAACCCGGCGGGTTTACTGATAGCTGCTTTTGTTTTCAGTTTTTGCAGGCGTTCATAACTGGTAGCCCCGTTCAATTTTTTACCGTTGACACTCAACAGCAAAGCATCGTCCTTTTTCTCACCGGCGAGGTGTGGCCGGGCATAGTGCAGGTAGTTTTCGAGGTCGGTTTTGCTGCTGCCTGCCAATGGTACGTAACGTTCCTTATAACCCTTGCCTTTGCGAACGTAAACCAGCCCTTTATCCAACAGCACATCTTTTACATGAATGGTCGCGCCCTCGTTCTTCCGCAGGCCGCAGCCATAGTACAGGGCAAGGATGGCCTTGTCCCGCAACCCCAACACATCATCGCCCGTAGCTTCGTAAAGCCTGCTGATCTCCTGTAAGGTAAAGATGCTTTTGATATTGCTGCTTTTGCCTTTGATGCGCATTTTCACCGCAAAGCCGGGCTGCCCGCTTTCAGCCAGGTAACGGCTGAACTTACGGATAACCTGCAATTGCTTGCGGATATAGTTCTTACTCAATGCGCCGCCCTGCTTCTGATTGGGGCGTTCGTGCAGATGATCGAAGTAGCTTTTAAGGTGTTCCGGGCTGATCTCGTGCGGGTGATTACAATCGTTTGCCTCTAAGAAGATGAGGAAAGCCGTCAGCATTTTGGGCATATCGCGCTGGCTGGTAGGTTCAAAGTTAAGGATGCGAAGCCATTGGGCAAACCCGGCATGTAGCCGGATATATAAAGGATTGGATAAAGTGGGGAGCATTATTTATGAGGCTTGGGACACTGCCTGTTTTGTATTGGTTTTCTGTACTTTATGTAACCCATCAGGCGCTTGGGTTACTTGCGGGTCACCCGCTGTATCTTTGCGTATATCGGCCAGTATGGTTTCCATCAGGCTATGGGCATCGCTGGTCAGGTTTTCGAGGTCGTCCCAACGCTGCACTTTGTATTCAAAGCCTTTATAGCGGCTGCCCCGTGCGATCTTGATATAACCCATGCGTTCCAATTCGTACAGGTAGCGGCCTAAGCTGCTTGGGCTAATACGGAACGCCGGGCGCACTTCCTTGCTGTAAAAGGCATCGGTGTCATTGCCTTTCAGCCACGTTTTCAAGTCCTCAAAGAACATGCGGCAGGCATTGTTCAGCTCGTCGCTCTTTTTCAGCAGCGTGGTATCGAGCAGTGTAAACGCTGCCTCAATGTCTGTTATCGTGCTTTCAATATACTGCTCCCCGGTGTCTGTGTCGGTTTTAACTTCCCGCTGGTACTGGTGGTAGAACGTGATCGTTTCGATGAACAGTAACAACAGCATCATGGTACGGCGCGGTTTAAAGACCGCATCCGGCAGGCGCAGGTAAGTGGCGTAAGGGTTTCTTACGCTCACCGGCTGTAACAGACGCTGTACGTTCTTTATCTGTTCCCTTACGCTCCGCTCGGCCAGTTGGTCGATCAGCCCGGCACTTAGCCTGCGCTGGTAGTCCATGATCTTTTTATCCTGCTCGGCGCTGCCATCGGTGTAAACCAGTATGCAGCGGTTGGCATTGTCTTCGTACAGTTTTTCGCGGGTGGTACACCCGCTGACACACACCGGCCCCTCAACGTTCAGGGTAACCGTTTTCAGGTTGCCCTTGCTGTCTTTCAAGGTAACCGTCTTGGTTATCCTGCGCTTGCTTTGCAGTTCGCGTAACGGGTACAGCACTTTGTCGGCACCGTCCATGTCTTCGATCAGCAGTAGTTTGTGTGTCAGTTCATCCCTGCCGAAGTAATAAAAGGCGTTCATTGACAGCACAGTGATTTCCAGTTTGTCTTCTTCCGGCATCAGTTCGGACACTCTTTCCTGTAACCATGTTTTGCCAGTGCCGGATGGCCCCAGGCACATCAGGTGCAAAGGGTTGTGCCGCTTGCGGGACGTATAGACCAGGTAAGCGATCAGGCTGTTCACTTCCTCACCGACAATGCCGCTGGCGGCGATGGCCTGCCGTGTCCGGCCAAGCAGGCCGGGGGCTTTCAGGTACTGTAAAGCCGCTTTCCGCTCTGCCTCGTTCAACTGCTTTTTCTCGGCCTGTTTGGGCTTCATGGCTTCGAGCCGCTCCGAGCGGTAGGCTTCCAGTGCGGTGATCAGGCGGCTGACCGCTTTGGCAATATCGGCGGCTGGCAAGTCCAGCGCCTCGGCTGATTTCTCTATCAATTGCTCGGTCTGAATACTGTTGTACAGGTCGAGGTTATGCCGGAAAGCAGCTTGCACGTTGCCGCTGCATACGATCTTCAATGTCACTTTCAGGCGGTCGAAGCCTGTTAGCTTGATGCCGCCAAGCACGGTAACGTGCAGGGGGCTGTCGATGTATAGCAGCAGTTCCGGGTTATCCGTGATAAGCTTAGTAGGTTTTTGCATCAATAACTTTATGGCATATTAAACAACCGCTAAAGCTATCTATATTTGACTTATATATCAAATATAGATATGTAATTTATCTCTCCGGTCAATTAAGTTGTTACTTATTATCATGTAAGCAAACCTGCCAACCAGTCGAATACAGCTAATAAACCGCGCAGTTAAGCATTTTTATTACATCTAAAAGCATCATTGATTATTGTGTTGTATTTTTGTCAATCGTAGCATATATGACTTATTAGTCAACTACAGCAATCGACATTGCTACGGTCACTTGAATAATCAAGCATGATTAGCGAAATTAGATGTGCTATTAGGCATTACATGAACATTGGTGAGCAAATAAAGAAGACGAGAACCGCTAAGAACCTTTCACAAAAGGAAGTGGCGCTGGCCCTGGAAATGGATCAGGCGCAATTTTCGCGCATTGAGAACGGCAAGACAGACCCGTCTTTTTCCACCATTGAAAAGATCGCCCAGGCATTGGGCGTTGAACTGGTCGAACTGGTTAACGCCGATGATATATTTAAAGAGGTGAACTCTTACGATAAGTCCATCTTTGAAAAGCTGGCTTTAGTAGATCAGCTTGAAGAAAAGGAGAAGTCCGCTTTTTTCTCCATACTCGATGCACTGGTATCTAAAAAGAGATTGAAAGACACTTTAGCCCACGCGCTTAACTCGATATAACAGAAAAGCCGCCCGTTTCGGGGCGGCTTGGTATTCCATTTAGTTTGTTTTTTTCTTTTTCGCCGGCTTCTTGCTTTTGGCACTGTCCGCAAACGCATAGGGATTATGCTGTTTGGGGTCTTTTTTGTGCATCAGGTGATAAGCGCGGTGGGCGCTGTCCTGCTGCGCTGTTTGCGCTTTGGCTGTAAAGGCCGTGATTAGCAGTAGGAATAGGATAAGGTTTTTCATAGCATTTCTACTGATACAATTTGTAATAAACTCCATCGTTAAACTTTTTTTGCATCACTTTGAAAGTCGATTTTTTCGGAGTGTAAACTTGATACTTTAAGCTATCTGGATAATCAAATATAACCTGCCCCGCTATCAAGCTTTCAACGTTGCTTTTGTTGTTCTCGTAATGAACTATCTCGCTTCCATTCATGAAGATAATAGGCCGTGTAAACTCAACATAGTAAGGATATTTAACTCCAAGCGCTTGATTAATCACTTCTAAAGATACCGGTGCATTAAAGACATACATCTTATCCCATTTGAACTTTACAATCTGCGCCATTACAAGCGTACAACTATCTGTTTTACATTCGTCTTGTATTTTCTTACCAATATTATGTTCTATGTTATTATTACTACAACCAGCATATAAGGTAGCTGTAAAAAGCAATAAGTATAATAATCTTTTTTTCATGGATTTTACGATTACTTAATAACTCTATTTCTTTCTTCATCCTCTTTTTTTGCCTGCTGAGCGGGGGTAAATCCATCAGCATTAGTATTTTGAAGATTTTTAACAGCAGTATTATACTGTTTGTCTGTAATCTTAGTTTTGGATATTGTTACAGAGCCATCTTTGTTAATAGTTGCTGTAAAAAGCCCCTTGGTATGAAAAACATCTAATGCTTTCATCGCCAAATCTTTTATAGATGCACCTTTGTTGTCTCCACCAACCTGTCTTCCGATTTGATTATTCAGAAGATCGATGCTTTGGTCGGCCAAGTGAAGTGCATTATCTCCTGTAAAAGTTCGTTTTGAAAGATCAACTTTAGGATCATCCTCGTGTGCATTACCAATTTGAGTCGCAATACCTGCACCAAATTGGCTTGTTATTGTTGCTTGCCAGGTGGTATGTCGCAAGGCATTGACTTGAGAGCCTTCTTTTGCATCATTTTCATCTAGGCCACTATTAATCCCGATTCTTGCAGCATCTGTGGAGATATTAGTACTATTATGTGAAACGCTTCCAATCTGAAGAGCGATTAAAGGATGACGTAAACCAAAGCCTATTTCGCGAGTTGTCTGCATTGCCCGATAAGCTTCAAATGGTTCATCTCCATTACCATCTTCGGCTTCCATACCGTCAGGATCAATAAATCTAACGGGATTATTGTTACCGTAAACAAAAGGACTAAACCGTCTTGCCTTTTCCGCTAACGGATCAGGGGTTGTCCACCTCCCAATTACCGGGTCATAGAACCTTGCGCCATAATC
>NZ_JAUFPS010000068.1 GCF_030409315.1 Mucilaginibacter flavus
CGCCGGGTGAGTCTTCGTCTGCGTTCAAAGCCAACCTTTGTCTAAAGTATTAAACGTCATGGGTAGGTACGAAGCAATCTCCGTACCATACAGAGCGAACTCAGCAAGGTCGATTTGCCTGTGTAGAGATTGCTTCGTACCTCGCAATGACGGATTTAAAATATTGATAACTAACTAATCACCTTCCGCTCCCTGTTAAACCAGGGCTTGGCTTCCTTTGAAAAAACCAAGGCCATAGCCAAAAGCTCGATAACAACCTCCGCAACGAATAGGGTAAGTAAAAACACCGGTGTTTTGTAAACGGCAACATCTTGCGGCTGTTTTAAAACGGGGGCCGGGTGTGTGATATTGGCAACCAGGGCATAAGAGTTAAACAATATCAGTACCAATAGTATCCCTCTTGCCCATTTGCGGCCTTCACCGGTTGTAAAAACCAGGTATATTAAAAAGAAAGCGATGAAAATGAAGGCTACCAGGTTAACACCATCCAACAGGTTGCTTGCCATTTGCAGTGCAACGGCCAGGTAAAGCAATAAAGTGCCAATAACCACCTTTTGCGGCGCTTTGCCATCGGGATGGTTATTGAGGTAAAAACTATCCAGTATTTTGTTGGGCATTTATTCTGATTTTTTGAAGGCGTTCCACCCCTGGGCTTTTAAAGGATGCGAATTGCCTGACGTAGTAACCAGGTTACAGCCTGCTGATGCTTCGGTGATATGGCCGATAATGGTGATATCCATTTTAAACTTGATCTTGTCGTAGTCGGATTGTTTAACGGTAAACAGCAACTCATAGTCTTCGCCACCGCTTAGCGCGCAAACCGTTGGGTCAAGATTGAATTCACGAGCGGTTTCGTAGGTCATCGGGTCGAGCGGGATTTTTTCTTCATATAAATTACAACCTTTGTCACTTTGTTTACAGATGTGTAAGATCTCTGAAGCCAAACCGTCTGATATATCGATCATCGCAGTTGGTTTTACCTCGATGCTTTTTAACAGTTCCACAATATCACGGCGGGCTTCTGGTTTTAACTGGCGTTCAACGATGTAATCCTTACCCTCTAAATCGGGTTGAATATTGGGGTTTTCCAGGTAAACCAGTTTTTCGCGCTCTAACAATTGCAAACCGGTATAGGCGCCGCCCAAATCGCCCGATACACAAATCAAATCGCCTTCGCCGGCACCATTGCGGTAAACAACATCAGCTTCATCGGCATAACCGATAGAAGTTACGCTGATTACCAAACCCTGTTTTGATGAAGTGGTGTCGCCGCCAACCAAATCAACATTGTATTTTTCGCAGGCAATGTAAATGCCTTGGTACAATTCTTCAATGGCCTCCAAAGGAAATTTGCTCGACATCCCGATAGATACCGTAACCTGCGACGCGGTGCCATTCATGGCGTAAATATCACTTAGGTTTACCTGGATCGCTTTATAGCCCAAGTGTTTTAGCGGGGTATAAGCCAGATCAAAATGGATTCCTTCCAATAACAAATCGGTACTAATCAGCGTTTTTTTACCTTCAAAACTCAAAACCGCGGCATCATCGCCCACACCTTTGATGGTGCTGGCCTGACCAAGTTTAATGTTTTTTGTAAGATGATTGATCAGTCCAAATTCGCCTAAATCCTCCAAATGGGTCCTGTCCTGGTTTTCAAACATATCTTTTTATGATTACACCCTAATGCGGGTTTGTAGATGACTTTTTTATTAGGGTGCAAAAATACAAATTACTTTTTGCTATTGTAGGTCAAGATCATGTATAGCTCTTTTTGTAAATATTTCGATAGATAAGCCAATATTCTACCTTAACTATAACAAATTAATATTTAGTTAACTTTAACTAAAGAGATTTGCCTTACAAAATAGTAACCTATGAAAATCAGAAATTTATTTATCTTTTTATGTTTATTGGTAGTTGTTGCAAGTTGTAAAAAAGACCTGCAATCGCCATCAAACCCAACCACCGGGGGCAACGGTACCGGCACCACGCCAACTCCTGTTCCATACTCCATTACAGAAAATTTTGAAACCGGCACCAAAACCGCTTACGCTATAGCCAACGTTCAGTTAACTACTGGTTTATGGAGTTTTAATGATGCGCTGCTTGGTAATTTAGCGGCCGATGTTAAGGATGGCGCAAAATCTGTAAGGTTACGCACCGGCGATATCACCATGAAATTTGATATCAAAGGCGTTACGCAAATCAGCATTAAACACGCTAAATACGGAGCAGACGCCGCATCAACCTGGCAGCTATTGATGTCGACAGATAGCGGTACTACTTTCACCCAATTAGGTACCGATATTGCTGAAAATAACACCGTCCTGGTAACCGATTCATTTAAAGTTACTACCACGGCAAAAGTTCGTTTTCAGATTAAAAAAACGGGTACCACGCGCATCAACATCGATGATATCACCTTCAAAGGTCTTGGTGATCCGGGTTTAACGGTAGGTACGCCTGACGGCGGCGGCCCAGATACTACCGGCAATACCGGCACCGCCGCACCGGATAGGGGTGTTACGGCGGGTGCTGACGCCCCACCTGCAGCCGGCGATAACAGTAACCTGCTTTTAGGAAACCCTTCTGACGCACAGCCGACTATCGCCATGAATAATAATTACCTGATAGATCAGAAATATTATGAGGAATCATACAGCAGCACCCGTGGTACGCCAAACTGGGTAAGTTGGCATTTAGACGCTACTAATATTACCAATGCCAGTGCGCGTTTAAATAATTTCGGTGGTTTTAATGGCTTGCCTACCGGATTTTACGAGGTGGAAAGTAACAGTTATTCTGGATCTGGGTTTGATAGGGGGCATAACTGCCCCTCTGCCGACCGCACCAGTTCCACCGATGCTAACTCTGCAACCTTCCTGATGACCAACATGATACCACAAGCACCGCAAAATAACCAGCAAACCTGGGCCAATCTTGAAAATTACCTGCGCGAGCAAGTGGTGGCCGGCAACGAGGTTTACATTGTGATGGGTAGTTACGGCACCGGTGGCACCGGTTCAAGCGGCTCGGCCAATACCATTACCAGCGGTCATGTTACAGTACCAAGTAATGTTTGGAAGGTGGCTGTTATTGTACCAGCCGGCGATGGCGATTTAAATCGTATATCGGCCACAACCAGGGTAATAGCCGTAAATACGCCCAATATCAACACCATTAACTCCGACTGGAAACAATATCGTGTAACTGTGCGTGATATTGAAAAAGCCACGGGTTATAATTTGCTTTCTAATTTACCACAAGCTGTACAGGATGTGGTGGAAACGAAAAAAGATGATTTGTAAACTGATATAGGCCTATATCCTTAAAAAAAGGGTCCCGGATGTAAGATCCGGGACCCTTTTTTTATTTTTTCGCGGCGCAACCTCACCGTGACTCAACATACTGCCGAAGGCAGAAAATTTTTTAAAATTTGCGTTGTCCTTTAAAATCCGGCGCAACCTTTATACTTCATACCGCCGAAGGCGGGAAAATTTTTAGGATTTTGACCTGTTTTCCACAACTGTAGGCATGTTAAAAAATCCGGCGCAACAAAATATTATATCCGCCTTTGGCGGAAATTTTTTTGCGTTTTTAGGGGATTTATTAAAAAAATAATTTATCCAACGTCATTGCGAGTTGTAAAATCCGGCGGAATCTGAAGGTGGGGATGACGTAAGAACTACTTTCTACACCCTGTCATTCTGAGGAACGAAGAATCTTCTTCGCTATAAAAGTCTGCAATTAGCATGGCGAAGAAGATTCTTCGTTCCTCAGGATGACAAACGTTTTTTATAAAACGTCATGGGTAGGTACGAAGCAATCCCTACACAAGCAAATCGATCTTTCTGAGTTCGCTCTGTGTAGTACGGAGATTGCTTCGTACCTCGCAATGACGGTTCATTTTATTGATACATTTAAATCCTTACAATCCCAACCCTGCCGAAATTTCCAGCATGCGTTCAATCGGTTTTACCGCTTTTTCAATAATGTGCTCAGGTACAGTAACCTCCGGCATTTCATTTTTTAAACACAGGTACAATTTTTCTAAAGTATTGCGCTTCATATGCGGACAATCGTTACAGGCGCAATTGTTATTTGGCGGTGCAGGTATAAATGTTTTATCCGGGTTTTCCTTCTGCATCTGGTGTAAAATACCTGCCTCGGTTGCCACTATAAATTCCTTATCCGGGTGGCTGCTTGCATACTTCAAAATGCCGGTTGTCGATCCGATATAATCGGCCATCTGCAGTATCACGTCTTCACATTCGGGATGCGCCAGTAATTTCGCTCCCGGGTGTCTTTCTTTTAGCCTGGTAATCTTTTCACGACTAAAAATTTCATGTACCATGCAGGCACCATTCCACAATACCAGGTCACGACCGGTTTTCTTTGCCACATAAGCACCCAGGTTTTTATCTGGCCCAAATATGATCTTTTGATCTGCCGGCAAGCTTTCTACAATTTGCACCGCGTTGCTCGATGTACAAACAATATCACTTAAAGCTTTCAGTTCGGCTGTGCAGTTTACATAAGTGATCACCAGGTGATCGGGATAGTTTTCCTTAAACTTCTTAAATAAATGTGGCGGGCAACTATCTGCTAATGAGCATCCTGCCTTTACGTCTGGCAGTAAAACCTTTTTTGTTGGTGATAGTATCTTGGCAGTTTCGGCCATGAAGTGTACACCGGCAAATACAATAACCTCGGCATCGGTTTTAGCAGCTTGTTGCGATAGGCCAAGGCTGTCGCCAATATAATCTGCAATATCCTGGATATCGGGGTCCTGGTAGTAATGGGCCAAAATGACTGCATTTTTTTCCTTTTTTAATTTTTCAATTTCATCAAACAGATCAAGCGTGGGGTCAATGTATTCGTCCACAAATCCTGTCACATTTATTTCTTCGAAGGTATCCATTTCAACAAATCAATTAATAACAACTAATTTTTTATATAAATAAAACTATTGTTTGTTATGGTGTTAGTTATGTGCAAAAGTGAGCATAGTTTTTGTTTTAAATATTAGTTTTCACATTTTATTAACAGTTACTAACATCTTTTAAGTTTCTATTCATTTGATTTTGTGATTTGTATGACAATCAAATTTAAATTGTAAAAGTTTTATGTTAATATTTTGTTGGTGTGTAAAATGTTAGCTTTGATGTTTAAACTATGTAAAAGTCGCTCAAAAATTGTTCAGTTAACAGGCAAAAATCGCAGTTATCCACACGTTTAGTATTTGTTAGCTTTTTGTTTACACGAAATTAACACGTTTTACCCCTGTTATTAACACAAGTAGTACTTTTACGCTATATATACGTTAAATATGACCCGTACTGTTGATTTCCTGATTGTAGGATCAGGCATTGCCGGACTCAGTTTTGCCCTTAAGGCTGCAAAACATGGTAAGGTTCTGATAGTTACTAAATCAAACGAAGATGAATCAAACACTAAGTATGCCCAGGGCGGCGTGGCGGTGGTTGTGGATAAAAAAGAAGATTCTTTTGAAAAACATATTGAAGACACTTTAATAAGTGGCGACGGCCTTTGCGACCCCGAAGTTGTGGAGGCTGTTGTTAAAGAAGGACCGGAGCGCATTAATGAAATTATTGATTACGGAACCAACTTTGACAAAACTACCGAAGGCATTTATGACCTGGCTAAAGAAGGTGGGCATTCCGAATTTAGAGTACTCCATTATAAGGATGTAACCGGTTGGGAAATTGAACGCTCTTTATTAGAGGAGATCCATAAAAATCCCAATATCGAGATATTAACACATTATTTCGCGGTGGATTTGATCACGCAGCACCATTTAGGCGAGCTGGTGCGTAAATCTACTACAGACATTACCTGCTACGGTATCTACGCTTTAAATACAGAGACTAACGTTGTTGAAAAGATTTTATCAAAAGTAACCGTAATGGCAGCTGGTGGGGCAGGACATATCTATTCCATCACCACCAATCCAACCATCGCTACCGGCGATGGCGTTGCCATGGTTTACCGTGCAAAAGGCAAGGTACGTAATATGGAGTTTATGCAATTCCATCCAACAGCGTTATATAATCCAGGCGAATATCCTTCGTTTTTAATATCAGAAGCAGTACGTGGTTTTGGTGGCGTATTGAAACGTACCAATGGCGAAGAGTTTATGCAGGAGTATGACCCGCGTAAATCTTTGGCACCAAGGGATATCACAGCAAGGGCTATTGATGCCGAGATCAAAAAATCGGGTGAAGATTTTGTTTACCTGGATATCCGTCATCGAAGTAAAAAAGATATTTTAAATCATTTCCCTAATATATATGCCAAATGCCTGGAGATAGGCATCGATATGACCAAGGATATGATCCCTGTGGCGCCGGCCTGTCATTATATGTGCGGTGGTGTAATGGTTGATCATGTTGGCCAATCATCTATACTAAGATTATATGCCTGCGGCGAATGTTCTTCGACTGGTTTACATGGTGCTAATCGGTTGGCATCCAATTCATTACTGGAGGCATTGGTTTTTGCGCACCGTATTTACGAAGATGCTATTAAACAGTTTGAAAATAATGTAATTCCCGAAAATATCCCTGACTGGGACGAGCACGGTGTTCAGCTATCAAACGAAGACATCCTGGTAACGCACAACGTACGCGAAATGCAAAAGCTAATGAATGACTACGTGGGTATTGTTCGTTCCGATTTCAGGCTGGAGAGGGCGCTACGCAGGTTAAAGCTGTTATATGAAGAAACGGAAGATTTCTATAAAAAAACAAAGTTGTCTGTAAAATTATGCGAGCTGCGCAACCTGATCCAGGTGTCGTTCATCGTGGTAAAATCAGCCATGTTACGTAAAGAGAGCAGAGGCTTGCATTATACAACGGATTACCCGGTGTATGCTGAGGAGGTTAAGGATACGGTGTTTTAAAGTAATACTTATATACATAGCCCCGTCATTGCCTTTGGTCTAACAAAAGAAACATAAAACAAAAGATTGTTATTGTTATACCGGGGGTGCAGGGGGTGTTAAGA
>NZ_JAUFPS010000069.1 GCF_030409315.1 Mucilaginibacter flavus
CCGGAATGCACTGGTCAGTTTCGCCCGGAATGGGTGGTCAGCTTGCGCCGGAATGTGGTGGTCAAGTTCAACAGAATCTCCAGACCTGTGCGGCCAGTAAGATGCTCTTTACAATATACTAAAGCTGAACTACTAATCGGTTTTACATTAAATTAAGGGGAAGCTGACATGGAGTTTACTATTCTTTATTCTCATCATCATTCCTTATTTCGTCTGTTTTTTTCTTACGAATTCACCCACCAAATCAACAGGATTGTCTTTACACGGTTCAAGATCAATTTCATGTGTCCCAATTATCCACTTTGGTGTGAGCATAAATGCTCCACACGGGTCTTGACCAGATGGATCACCATCGATAAGCCAACATATAGAGTTCTCGGTTATAGCAGTACACAATTGGTGACCAAAAGCTATTAATGGATCGCCGACCGGTTCCGTTAAAATTCAAGGTTCATGGACTCTGCTGTTATGTAATCAAGGTCTGCCTTATAACCATAACCTAAAGGCATAAAGGTATTTTTCCTTCCTTTGGTTAACTTTGTCTTGTGTAACTTCTCTTTTCATAAACACGTCAGATTACTTTTTACAAACACCGCATATTAACCCTTGCTTAGCACAACGTTTACAATACTTACAGTTTTTGCATGCTTTGCACGGACTGTCACCTTTACAGGTAGCAAAGCTTTTAGTTGATGATGTGACGCTGCTTGCACTTACCAGTGATCCGGCTGCAACTATAAGAAAAAGGAGGTATTTCTTCATGACTGGTTAGGTTTGTTGCGTAAATATAACTGATTCACAACTACATCACAACCAGTCATTTTCTTTCCTTGTTAGCATTGCCATCTCTTTTGGGTCGTATTTCTGACCGATGTAACAGGTTTGCCAGTAGTTTACCTGTGAAACCCTATGCCGTACTGTTATTGTTAAATCGATTTCCTCTTTGGCTATTTCCTGGAGGCGGTTACGGATAATGGCAATCACTTTTCGTACAAACGCTGTTTTTACTTCCTGCTTGGATTCCGGAGGGTGAAACGTTGCGAGATAATACGCTTTGTCAAACCGCGATAAGTCTATCGATAAGCCATTGCGTTTATGGAATTCAAACAGGTATGTCAGATTATGTGGTGTGATATTGAACTTGGTCTTTGGGTTACGGCCAATCCATTCCATTAAATCTCCCTTCAAAATGTCATACAGCCTACCTAAAGAATAATCATTCATACATCTTCATCTGAAATACAAATTTGCTAAATAAATTAGTAAAATATCAAATAAAGATTTCAACCTGTCAATTGCTTTTATACATTTGCCATATGAGAAAATACATCATAGCAGTAGCATCGATAGCCGTATCAGCGGCGTTGATATCATGGGGATTCAAAGGGCACAGAGCCGTCGCAACCATCGCGCAAAAGCATTTAACATCAAACACCGCTTACGTGGTTTCAGCGATTTTAAAAGGCCAGAGCATGGCAGATGTAAGCACCTGGGCAGATGAAAACAGAGATAACAGTACCCGCCCCTGGCACTATTTAAACCTTCCTTTAGGCTTAAACCATCAACAATTTGTTGAAGTAGTCAGTAACCAGGGTGGTGACAATGTTTACAGCGCGCTCAATAAAGTTGAAACAACACTTAAGGATAAAGCATCAACTCCAGATCAAAAGAACGAAGCATTAAAATACCTTATCCATCTTGTAGGGGATGCACACCAACCTATGCATGTATCCCGTAAAGAGGATAAAGGCGGTAACACCATCCAGCTTCAATTTGATGGCAAAGGAACGAACCTGCATAGCCTTTGGGATAGCAAGCTCATAGATCATGAGGGGTTAAGTGAACCGGAAATCGCCAAACAATACGATTGGGCTAACGAAACACAAATTAAGAAGTGGCAAGCAGACAGCCCAGTGGAATGGCTTTGGGAGAGTTACCAGATCAGCACGGAACTGTATGCCGATATTAAGCTAGGTCAAACCCTTAATGATGAATATTACAAGAAATATATTCAAACGATCCACTTACGAATTGATCAGGCAGGTATAAGACTAGCCGGTGAATTAAACAAGCTATATGCAGATGAACAGGTCAAAATTACCAAGGTAGAGTTATTGCCTCCGCCACCGGTAACTGCTCAGAAGATCATGCTTACAGAGGTGAAAAACATGGTTGGCAGAAATGTTTCAGTCAGCGGCAAAGTATATAGCGTTAAAGACATTGGCAGCATGGTGCTTGTTAATCTGGGTGCTGCTTATCCTAATCAATTATTGACGCTTGCTTTAAAAGACGAGGCTAAACAACTGGCTTCTCAAATAGAAAGTAAAAAAATCACTGTTGTCGGTCAGGTTGTAGACTACAGGGGCAAGCCGGAGATTATTGTTATTGATCCCAAAGCGATCACCATCGAAAAATAAAGAATATCAAATATTGATAATGCAAAATGCCAGGCTGAATAAGCCTGGCGTTTATTTTCCTTTGACATTACTTGTTTAGAAGTTATCTGAAATTCTTTTAAATAACACTGTAGCGTCAACTTTGACAGATATAAGAACATTAATGCCATTAATTATCGGGATCGGTAATGAGGAAGTCGCACTTTGCCTGTTTCGAGATATTCTAAAGATTTTTGATTGGTGGGACTAATAAATGAATTCAAATTTTATTAAACAGTTTTTAGCGCTTAAGCCATTGAGCGACGGCTTTGAGCGTATTGCCGTAGAAGACCCGGTAGTTTCTATGGTGAAGTAGCCGGTGTGCGCGATGTCTAACAGATTATCGAAAGAACGCAGGCAGGGGTTCTGTGTATAAACGTCGATGGCGGCGCCGGCGATTAGTTTGCTTTTTAACGTGTCGATGAGGGATTCGAATTGCATCCTTGTCCAGATACCCGGGAAATTGCTAATGGCTCAACGAATGCGCATCGCTATTTGACGAACGAGGAAATCCCTTTCCGACAGTAAAGACGATTA
This sequence comes from Mucilaginibacter flavus, assembly GCF_030409315.1. Classification (GTDB taxonomy): domain Bacteria; phylum Bacteroidota; class Bacteroidia; order Sphingobacteriales; family Sphingobacteriaceae; genus Mucilaginibacter; species Mucilaginibacter flavus. Next base: position 2,973 of record NZ_JAUFPS010000069.1, read on the forward strand.
AATTGATTACCGGGAATCCGTTGCTCGACAGTACGCTCCGGCAGGTGACCTTCCGGAGCAAGTCACGCATCAAATCTGAGCGGGCAGGGCTAGGATATTAGAGTCGTCGTGTCCTATGATAAGTTATCATAAATATGATAATCAGGCATTTGAATATATTAATTATTTATTACCTTGCCTTTACCTAAGCACACGCAAATGAACAACCTATCCAAACTCAATTACATTAATGTCGGTCCCGGCGGCACCTTTCAACCTTCAGGTATCGCTGCCTATGACACCACCCCTGCAGACGTCGATGCGATCTTCGCCGACCTCGGACAAAAAGTACAAAAAAAGATCTTATTATATTTTCACGGCGGGCTCGTTAACGAACAAAGCGGCATGGATACGGCCGTCACCGTTACCCCGCTGCTTACCGCGGCAGGCGTTCATCCCGTTTCTTTCGTTTGGGAAACGGGTTTTTTTGAAACGATCACCCAGAACCTCGACAGCATTGCCGGTACAGATTTCTTTAAAAAGGTACTCGAAAAAGTGCTCAAGGTAGCCGGCGACAAACTCGGCATCGAGATCCCGACCGACGTAGGTTCCCGCGGCGTGGCCGCGATGACCTATGCCGAGATCCAGGCAGAACTGGCTAAGGAAGCCCCATTCCACGCTTACGGCGTGCAGGAAGGCAGCCGCTCGGCCAACGTGATTAGCGGCAATGACCGCCGCCTCAGCGATGAGATCGAGGTGCAGGTGACCCAGGAGTTAATGGCCGACCCTTATTTTCGGCAGGACCCGGTGGCCAGCATGAGCGATACGGAACTCGCCCTGGTGAAGCGCGACCAACTCATCAATGAGCCCATGCCCGGCAGTCGAGGCATCCTATCCATTGCCGGTCTGATCAAAGCCGCCGTTACCATTATCTTTAAAGTAGTCAAACGCTTTGTAGCCAAACGCGACCATGACTTTTATCCGACCATCGTAGAAGAGATCCTGCGCGAAGTATATCTGGCCGATTTCGGTGCCTGGCTTTGGGGCGATATGAAAACCAAGGCCGCCCAAATGTGGCAGACGGACAGCAGCGTGGCCGACCCGCTTGCCCAGCATGCCGGCGGTTATTTCCTGAAACAGCTAAAAGCGTATGCCGAAAACACGCCCGGTGTAGAGATCGACCTGGTCGGACATTCCGCCGGATCGATCGTCATCTGCTATTTCGTCGAAGCTTTTTACCAGCAGAAGGTTCCGGCCAAGATCACCCATACCACCTTCCTGGCCCCGGCCTGCCGCTCTGACCTGTTCTATGATAAGATCGTCAAGGACAAAGTCGATATCGGCTGTTTCCGGATGTTCACCATGAGCAATAAATACGAATGCCTGGATTTTTGCCTGAAATACGTTTACACGCATTCGCTGCTGTACCTGATCTCGGGTATACTAGAACCCAATGAATATGATGCCTATATTCTGGGCATGCAGCGCTACCTGAGTGGTTCAGCGCCTTACGACCAGGATACGAAGCTGGCGGCCATCCGTGATTATATGGCGGCCCAGCCCAACCGGACCGTATTTTCGATCACCGAAGATAGCGCCCTTTCCGGCCTGCAGTGTATTGCCCAGCACCACGGCGGCTTTGCCGATCCGGCGGTCCTGGCCATCGGCAGTATCGCTTACCTGTTGACCCAAAATGACTGCTGATGCCTAACGCCGGTGATTTCGCGATTGTGGTCGGTGTCGACCAGTATCTTAACCTGAAGCCGCTGAACGGGCCGGTCAATGATGCCAACAACTTTGTGGGTTGGCTGCTGGATCCGGACGGGGGGGATCTGCCGCCCCTGAACTGTCACCTCATACCCAATACGCTGGACCCCACGTGCCCCTTGCAGGATCATATCGATGATGCGCTTGATGCGATCATGAATGCTGCCGACCTCGTCGCCCCCCGCCGCTTTTACTTTTTTTTTGCCGGGCATGGCATCGGCGTGACCTGGGAGCTTAATGGACTGTGCCTGCCCAAATGGAGCCAGACCCAGCGCAGGTACGCGCTTTCCTCCAGCAGCTATGAAGATTACCTGGTCGCTTCATCCACATTCGAAGAGGTTTATTTTTTTATGGATTGCTGCCGTTCCAAAGAGGTCAGTGTAACGCCGTCGCCAACCAAGCTGGAGAATATCCTGCCGCGCGGTGCCAATGTTTCCAGCCTGGTGGCTTATGCAACCCCTTTTGAAAATACCGCCGGGGAAGCGCCGGCGAATGGCGTTGACAGCAGCCAGGTGCAGGGTTTCTTTTCAACCGCCCTGGTCGAAGGATTGGGTGGCGCAGCTGCCGATGCCAGCAACCGCATCACGGCAAAAAGCCTCCTGACGTATTGCAGCCGCCGGACCGAGGAGCTCGCCCGCGCCCAGGGGCTCAACCAGATCGTGCAGACCAAGTTCACAGACGGCGGGCGTACCCTCGAAACCCTGGTACTTCGCGGTACACAGGCACCCTTGACGGTAGCGTTGGAACTCACTTTTTTACAGGCCGGCAATTACTCGCTGCTGGGCCCCGATCTGCTGGTCCTGCAGACCTGGGAGGTTGCAGCGGGACAGCAATTGCCGTCCATAGCGATCACACCGGGTATTTACGGCCTCAAAAATAATACAACAAACGTTAAACAATATATCCCGATCGATGGCAACGCAGCAAATTTCGAGTTCAGCGCCAACTAGGCGCTACCAGTTCTCGGCCGCTGCGCGCGGCCCGATGGCCGGCTTTGCCCGGCTTAGTTTGTATGACGGTCGCATGCAGCTCATCGCTGATGGCTATGAACGCATCAGCAGCAGTCTAACGGCCGGTCTTTATAAAGTGACCTTAAAACTGAATGAGGGGTATAAAGAAGCATATATCACCGTACAAAGTGACCAAGCCATCCAATTGGAGGTGCCGGAAACCGCTTCGTCGGTGATCGCCAAGGGTTTCAACACCTCGCACGAATATTATACGAACGACGCCGAGCATTACAGTTCCGAAACGACAGCGGTATTGGCCGGTATTCCCCAGGGCAATGGTGCCTTGTTCCTGTTCTTCCGCTACCCGGACGAACGGACCTATATCCGCTATAAAGAAGAGGGAAGGCGCCTGTCAGACCACTTCCAGCTGCTGGATAGCCAGCGACGGGTCATTTCGACGTTCGGAGCAAGCGAAGTAAAAGAAGAATATACCCGTTTCGGCTGGATGGCCTTCCATGCCAGGCTGGCACCGGGTAGTTACTACCTTCATTTTGCCGGCCGCAGCCGCGTAGCAGCCTGGAAGGAGGACAAAGGGCAGGCCTCCCGCGAGATCCCGGTACAGGTATTCAATGGCTGGCAGACCCAGGGGTTCCTGACATTCCGCAACGGCCCGGTCTTTTCTTCGATGATCTTCTCGCTTTCGAGTCTGAACACCCTTGACCGCCTGAACCTGCAGGTTCAGGACGAACTGGTCATGCTGGAAGGTGTGCTGCGCAAATTCGCCAATGGCATTTATTACCTGCCGCCAGACATGCGACAAAGCCTTGCCGCAGGTAAATTCGGCAACCCTTTTTTAGGCATCGCTGCCGCTTACGCTTATTTCAAAAGCACCAGTAACGATCAAGAAGCCTTTTTCAACACAGTGATGCTCAATCTTAGCAATCTGCTGGGAACAGAAGCACCCGATATGCAGCTGCTGGCAACATTGGCGGCTGGGCACTATTCCAACCTGCCGGTACCCCAGTCGACGCTGCAGGTGCCTGGGATGTTCGCCGCGGGCTTTTCGCTAGTGCTCCGGCAGCAGGCCAGCAGCGATGCCCTCCGGATAGGACCGGGCAGCGTCGCCGAAAAATGCCTGGACCGGCTTTATCACGATATGCTCTGGACCTCCTATCAGCCCTTCGCTAAACCCAAACAAGGTCCCGGTTCACCGCCGGTACAGGCTGTGATAGACGGGCAGCGCAGCTTGCAAACACGGCTGTCTAAGTCATTGCTGACCGAAAGCCTGGCCAACGATTTTGATCTGGAAATAAGAGCGCAGTCACCGAGCAAGCTCCGTAAGCCTGCAGTCCTGAATTCCTGGATGGCGCATTCCCTGGCGGATGCCCTTGGCACCACGCCGCAGGGACAATTTCCCGCGCTGGATACTTTGGCGGCCAGTTTACAGATCACGCCTAACCTGTTAATGGAAACTGCGGGTAAGGTCAGCAAGAGCAGCGAAAAGATCACGGCCTATCTCAGCCAACAGCCGGACCCGGAGCTCGCCGAATTGTTCAATACGGAAAATCTGCAGCGGATCAGTTTATTGGCCGGACGAAGACATTTAACTTAAATAAAATGAAATCACTGCTGAAGACCGACCCCAACCGCGATATGGTGATCTCTTTCCTGACGATCCGGAAAGCTATTGGCTGGCTCGGAATGGCCCTGCCCGTCATTGTTTACTTGGAAACCTGGCTGTTCGGCGGCTACAGCTTGCTGAAACCTTCGATTAGCGATTACTATTATACGGTAACCGGTGGGATACTCGTCGGCGTATTGAGTGCGGTGGCACTCTTCCTCTTTACCTACAAAGGCCCTGCGCGAATCGATGGCATCCTAAGTGGAATTGCCGCTGTCTTCGCCCTACGCGTAGCGCTGTTTCCCTGCAACATTACTGGGCATGACTATCGAGGTATTATCATTTGCCGGGATGACGATACGCTGCGCAACAGCATCCATTATACTTCGGCAACAGGATTCTTTATTGCACTGTCCATCATGTCGCTATGGCTGTTCCGCAAAACCCATCCCGGCCAAAAGCCCAAAGGACAAAAAGGAACCGGAATGGTTAATCTATGTGGCAACATTTGTAATGGCAGGAATTATTTCCCAAGTCTTGATCTATAGTGACTCGAAAAAACAATAAATAAATAAAGAGGTTCTTTACGAGGTGCAATTTCCTGTTATGTTTTTTTTAAACTGTATATTTGTTTGTGCGTGCCTAGTCTTGTTTCTTTTTTATTTATTAAATGTTTTTTTACAAAAAAAGAAGAACACGATAGAAATAATTAAATCACTTTAAAATATTTCATTGTTGCACTTTACATTCCGTCATAGTTGAGCAGCTTGTTCCATGCGAATAGATCAATGAGTTGCGTTGTTGAATAATAGTTTTGAAAAATTTAAATCAGCCATTTAACATTGTCAAAGTGTAACGTACCATCCTGAACTCATTCTCCAGAACGCGGTGATCAATGGCTCCGGAATGTTCACATAGGGGAATCCAACCTCATGAACCACAATTTAGATGTGTAAGCATTTAATCAAGATATCCCTAATTTAATCTCTCGTAAATATACTTGGGGCAAATCACTCGATTTAAAAGCCTTCAGTTGAAAAATCTCATTGAACAAATCGGAGTAAAATACCTCAACAAAAAAATCATCAAGCGAGTACAGATTGACTTTGTAACCTGGCGCAATACGCGAGTTTAGGTATGTGGCAGAGAGCATAGCCTCACCTTTTTCGTGCTCGTTTAATTGTTCAAATCGTTGTTGCCTTGACGAGCCAAACAACCTTAAAAAAGAACGATATGCAAATCCTTCATTAGTCAAAATGCGACCGTTTGGCGTACA
>NZ_JAUFPS010000007.1 GCF_030409315.1 Mucilaginibacter flavus
TCAAAATCAGGGTTGGAATTAATTGGTTCGTTCATCAAACAAAAGTCCAACTTTTTCGCAACTTGTGTACACACAGTAGCCCATGGGAGGGGTGCGGCTGGCACTGCGCGCAAATGCAGGGAGGGGTTTCTACAGGCGATTATTCGCCATGTTAACGAATGGCTTACAAAACCCCTACCTCCTCCTTCCCCAAGGAAGGAATCGCACATTCCCCTCGCTTTTTTATAGCGATGGGTTTTAAACCCATCGCTATGGTGCAGTTATTTTTTCTTTGCCTTCACCGCCTTCTTCACTTTCCCTTCTACCTCAATTGCGTGATCAACAACGCCAACAGACACATCTGCTTTAACAGTTTTCGCTTTAACACTCACCAACGGCGTTTTTGCTGCCGATGTTTTTACATATTCGCCCCAGGTAAGGTTATCCAGACCATCCTTTTGTTTTTTGGCGCGTTCAATAGCATAATCGGCGGCGGTTTCAACCACCCATTCAAAGTTTTCCTGGCCTACGCTGGTTACTTCTGCGTCGGGCGCCGGGTTGCAAAAGTCAATAGCGTAGGGGATACCATCGCGAATAGCAAACTCAACCGTATTAAAATCATAACCTAAATATTGATTAAGCTTCAGCACGTATTCCTTAACCTTATCCAGTATTTTTTTTGATGCGGGCGCTTTGCCATGTTCGTAACGCAGGTGGTGCGGGTTGCGTGGTTCGTACTGCATAATGCGTACATGTTTGCCGCCTATACAGTAGCAACGGAAATAGTCGTCAAAAATAACTTCTTCCTGCAGCATCATTACGTATTGCTTGGTTTTGTTGTATTTATCAAAAAAGTCTTCCTTGCTGTGTAGTTGGTAAACCTCTTTCCAGCCACCACCGTCGAAGGGTTTCATATAAGCCGGGAAGCCAACGTAATTAAAAATGCCATCCCAATCCAGCGGATAGGCCAGGTTACGGAAGGATCTGTCGGTAGTGTCGTCGGGCAATTCTTTTGACGGCAGGATCACTGTTTTAGGAACCGGTACGCCTAATTTAACCGCTAATGCATTGTTAAAGAATTTTTCGTCGGCACTCCACCAAAAGGGATTATTAATTACCGCGGTGCCGCAAATAGCCGCGTTTTTTAATGCCGCGCGATAGAAGGGAACATCCTGCGAAATCCTGTCAACAATCACCGCGTAATCCAGCGGTTCGGCCTGCATTACTTTGTCAATACGTACAAACTCGGCAGTGATATTTTTTTCGGCCTTTTTATTTATCCTATCCACAAAAGCCTGCGGAAATGAATTTTCCTGTCCGAATAAGATGCCTATTTTTTTCATAGTAGTTTTTCATTTTGCAGTTGCCGGTTGCGTGTTGCGAGGTTAGCGGCTCGCAGTGCCGGTTTCCTGTTATTTTATAATGGGTGTAGATGTTGTTTTCTATCTTGACTCTTGATTCTTAATTCTTGACTCTATTTCGCTCTATTTAATCGTTGATAAATAATGCGGGAACATTTCCTTCCAGATAGGCCAGTCGTGATTGGCATTCGGGCGGATATCCAACCAATGATTAATGTTTTTTTGTGCTAAAATGTTTGATAGCTGGATATTATAGTCTTTGCAGATGTCGTACTCCGATGTGCCCAGGATGATATTCATCTGCCATAGTTCGCTCTTATTATCGCCTGGCAGGTAATCTACAGGGTTATTATAAAAAATGTCATCGTTATAAAAACCATCGGCAAACATCTTGATATCAAAGGCACCGCCCATGGTAAATAGGTGTGCCACTTTTTCGGGGTGTTTAAAGGCGAAATTGGCTGCATGATAGCCTCCGAAACTGCTACCGGCTACGGCAACTTTCCCTACGCCGGTTTCGTGCATGGCCCAGGGCGCAAGTTCATTTAAAAGCATCTTATCATACCAGCTGTAATTGCGGGCGCGGTCGGCAGGGTGTATGCCTTTATCGTACCAGGTGCGGTCATCAAGGGTATCGGGGCAGTATATTTTTACCAAACCTTCGTCGATAAACCATTTTACGCTGTCAATTAATCCAAAATCTTTATTTTGATGGTACCGGCCCTTGGTAATGGGGAAAAGAATAACCGGAAAACCCCTGTCGCCAAATACCAGCATTTCCAGGTGAACATTCAAATTTGGCGAGTACCAGCGGTGATATTTTTCGGTCAAAATGAGCGGTTTATGTTTACAATGATGTAAGTTAAGTGGTTTGTTTGAGAAAGACAACAAACTGTCAAATTAATACGTAAGCTTAATAAATAGAAAACATAGCGTACTTTTGCGCCCTTTAAAATTAACTTAACATGTATTTGGGCTGGGCTGAAACAGAGATGACTATAACTGAAAAAAATATAACTATAAATTCCGCATCACTTAAAAGGCAGGTGACCTGCACCCTTTTAATACCGGATGAAGACACACTTGCCGAACCCTTAAGCCTACTACTGCTAAACGACGGACAAGAGCTGGAAAACCTTGCCCTTACTCAAACACTTGAATACTTATATAACTACAATAAGATAAAGCCAATAGTAGTAGTTGCCATACACGCCGGAGAAGACCGCCTGCAGGAATACGGCATAGCCGCCAAACCCGATTTTAAAGCACGCGGTGCAAAGGCCGATATTTATACCCAATTTATCATTAAAGAATTATTGCCTTACATTAAACAGGAAACAGGTTTTACCGAATTTGCAACCACTGCCTATGCCGGTTTTTCTTTAGGCGGACTATCCGCTTTTGACATCAGCTGGAACAATGCCAATGTATTTAATAAAGTAGGTGTATTCTCGGGTTCGTTTTGGTGGAGGAGTAAAGATTTGACCCAAGGCTATACTGATAATGACAGGATAGCCCATACTTTGGTAAGAGGAACAACGGACAAACCTAACGTTAAATTCTGGCTGCAAACCGGTACCAAAGATGAAACCAGCGATCGCAACAAAAATGGCATCATCGATGCCATTGACGATACCATAGATTTGATCAAAGAGTTAGAAACCAAAGGATACACCCGCCCTGCCGATATACAGTATGTTGAAGTAGTGGGCGGCAGCCATAATACCGATACCTGGGGCAAGGCTATGGGAAAGTTTTTATGCTGGGCTTTTGGGAGATAGGCCACCCTTTGGTAATCTAATTGTATAAATCTTTGCGTATAAGTTGACAAAGCTTTAATTTGTCATATATTAACGTTACCTTTGCGCAAAATTTAGAGGCGCATTTTCATGCAAAAAATAAGAAACATAGCGATCATCGCTCACGTTGACCACGGTAAGACTACTTTGGTTGATAAAATATTACATGCTTGTTCTATTTTCAGGGACAACGAATCAACCGGTGAATTAATACTGGATAACAACGATCTGGAACGTGAACGTGGTATTACCATCGTTTCAAAAAACGTTTCGGTTAGGTATAAGGATGTTAAGATCAACATTATTGATACCCCTGGTCACGCCGATTTTGGCGGTGAGGTTGAGCGTGTATTGAAAATGGCCGATGGCGTTCTTTTACTTTGCGACGCGTTTGAAGGCGCCATGCCTCAAACCCGCTTTGTAACCCAAAAGGCTTTGGCTTTAGGCTTAAAACCAATTGTGGTTGTAAACAAGGTAGATAAAGAAAACTGTCGCCCTGAAGAAGTTTACGAACAAATTTTTGAATTATTCTTCAACCTTGAAGCTACCGAAGAGCAACTGGATTTCCCGGTTATCTACGGTTCATCAAAACAAGGTTGGATGAGCACCGACTGGAAAGTACCTACAGAAAACATTTTCCCGTTAATGGATGCCATCCTTGAAAATATCCCTCCTGCACCTATTGCCGAAGGTACCTTACAAATGCAGATCACATCTTTGGATTATTCTTCATTTGTAGGTCGTATCGCTATCGGTCGTGTTGCACGCGGTACCATCAAAGAAAACCAGCCGGTATCATTGGTAAAACGCGATGGTACTATTCAAAAATCAAGAATTAAAGAATTATATACTTTTGAAGGTTTAGGTAAAGTACGTGCTACAGAAGTTAGCTCGGGCGATATCTGTGCGGTAGTAGGTATTGAAGGTTTTGACATTGGTGATACCATTGCCGATTTTGAAAAACCAGAACAATTAGAAGTTATCAAAATTGATGAGCCAACAATGAACATGTTGTTCACCATCAATACTTCTCCTTTCTTTGGTAAAGAAGGTAAATTTGTTACCTCACGTCACTTACGTGATCGTTTATATAAAGAAATGGAAAAAAACCTGGCGCTTAAGGTTGTTGAAACCGAATCGCCTGATTCATACTTAGTGTATGGTCGTGGTATTCTCCATTTATCGGTATTGATTGAAACCATGCGTCGTGAAGGTTACGAATTGCAGGTTGGTCAGCCACAGGTTATCGTTAAAGAAATTGACGGTGTTAAATGTGAGCCGGTAGAAACCCTTATTGTTGACGTACCGGGCGATGTTGCCGGTAAGGTAATTGAACTGGTTACCCAACGTAAAGGCGATTTGTTGATTATGGAGCCTAAAGGCGACTTACAACACTTAGAATTTGATATTCCTGCACGTGGTATCATCGGTTTACGTAACAACGTATTGACCGCTACAGGTGGCGAGGCTATCATGGCACACCGCTTTAAAGCATACGAGCCATGGAAGGGCCAGATCCCGGGTCGTTTAAATGGTGTATTGGTATCAATGGATACTGGTAAAACCACTGCTTTCGCAATTGATAAATTACAGGATCGTGGCAGGTTCCACGTTGATCCGGGAACAGACATTTACGAAGGACAGGTATTAGGCGAGCATATCCGCGATAACGATTTGGTTATCAACTTAACCAAAGGCAAGCAGTTAACTAACATGCGTGCATCAGGTAGCGATACCAACGTTAGGATTGCACCAGCCATCAAATTCTCATTAGAAGAGTCAATGGAGTACATCCAGGCTGATGAGTACATTGAGGTAACACCACAAAGCATCCGTTTACGTAAAATCTTCCTTAACGAAAACGAAAGAAAGATAAACGCTAAAAAATTTACCAGCCAATAATAGCTGAGTGGATTTAAAATATGAAGCCCTTCGAGTATCTCGGAGGGCTTTTTTATTGTTGTAAGTTTGGCGAATTATAATGATATTTATAACAGAAAATTAACTTAATTGATTTAATATTTACTAAACCTTATTATGAAGAAAAATTACCTGCTATTGTTGGTGTTGGGTGGTATAGCTTTTGCATCGTGTACTAAACTAAACGGTCCCGACCCTGATGCGCTGCAATCTATATCATTAAGAGATACCCTTACTTTGTACAGCGGCAATGTTGTAAGCCTGGATATACAAGTAAAACCTGCGTCATTTGATACAACTAAGTTTATCTGGGGTTCATCAGATACTTCGGTTATTGCTGTTACTAACAAAGGAAAGATCACCGCGAAAAATCCGGGTACCTCTATAGTTTCGGTGAGTAATGCTGATAAAACCAAGTCGGTTAGCTGCGCGGTTACTGTTAAAGATAGTTTGAGCATAGGTTTAATTGCTTATTATCCATTTAATAATAGCGCGATTGATGCAACAGGGCATGGTTATGATGGTATAGGTACCGATTTAACAAGCACTGCCGATAGGTTTGGAAAGCCCAATTCCGCATATGGCTTCAACGGTACAAGCAGTTATATTGTGGTGCAGGATAAGCAGGTATTGCGTTTAAATAATACAGATTTTACGTTAAATATGTGGATGAACCTTGATGGATATAACAGCTCATCCGGAAGCGCTTTATTGGCAAAAGGTAATGGTCCGTATCAAAATGGCTGGAATTGTTCTGTTACCGGTTTAGGCACAACAAATACAGGTATCGGCAATGCTTTTTATAACGTATCTGGCGGCGATGATCCTCACGCCTTTGGCAACACTGTGATTGCATTAGGCAAGTGGACCATGGTTACCATCACCTACAACCTGGTGCAACAGGAAATCAGCTTTTACATTAACGGTAAATTTGATCGTTCGGTGAGTGGTATTCCTACACCAAATCCAAATACGGCGGTTAATCTTATTATAGGTAAAAATAGCTATGTCGACCCATCGGGTTTTACTCCGCCTTATTATATTAAAGGTAAATTAGATGATATTAGGATATATAATCATGCTGCAACGTTTAATGAAATAACAAAATTATATAAGCTGTCTTATTAGGTATGGGATAAATAAAGATTTACATATACAAAAAGCCTTCTTGTGGATTCAGGAAGGCTTTTTTTGTATTTTAATATTTTAATACAGAACACGTTGTTATTTATTTATATTTTAATAACATATATTAAATATAATATATGTATATATGCAATATATAAAAACCTATATAAAAAAATGAAAACCTTAAAGAAAAACGTAACACATGCCGTAGTGTGCATGCTGATGGTAGGCTCCTTTGCCTCATGCCAAAAAAACAACGACAAAAACCTTGCGCCCGCATTGAAAAATTCGTCGTCGGCAGATTTAAAAGCTAATGCTTTGAGTACTTACACCGCTGTAGAGGTAGGTGCAACAACTAAAAAAGGAACAAACACTATTGATTTGTTTGGCAGAAGCACAACCAACACCTTATTGCACAAAAGCTGGACAAGCGCCGGCGGATGGACTGCCTGGGAAGATCTTGGCGGTAGCATTGTATCTGCACCGGGCGCGACTTCAAGAGCCTCAAACGTGTTGAACGTTTACGCGCAAGGTTCAAATGGCCATTTAATGCAAATTTATTGGGTTGACGGCCAGGGCTGGTCGCAATGGATTGATTTGGGTATCAGCATTACTTCAGCTCCTTCAGCAGCTTCTAAAACAGCTAATGATCTTTCTGTTTTTGCAAAAGGCACCAACAATAACCTGATAGAGCTTACCTGGCTTTCAGGAAGCGGATGGGGACAGGTAATTGATCACGGTGGTAACATTACTTCGGCACCAGCTGCAATATCAAGAAGCTCAACCACTATCAACGTGTATGCAAAAAGTGCCAGCAATACCCTTGCTCAAATTTATTATGCAAACGGTGCCTGGTCGGCATGGACTGACTTAGGTGGCAGCATTACATCGGCTCCAACAGCAGTAGGTCGTACCGCAAATGACATCAATGTTTATGCAAAAGGCGCGTCTAATCAATTGATGCAAATTTATTGGACATTGAGCGGCAACTGGTCGGCATGGATTGATCTTGGTGGCAGCATAACTTCTGCACCGGCAGCTGATGCCCGCTCTGCAGATGCTATCAACGTATTTGCATTATCAAATGCTAACTTAATGCAAATTTACTGGACAACTACAGGCGCATGGTCACCATGGTTTAATATGGGCCAATAAGCCAAAGAATATTATTATTAACAAAAAAGCAGGGAGATTTAATAGTCTCCCTGCTTTTTTATAGAGTGAGGTTTTGTGTAAATAATATTACCTTTTTATCTTGTTGATAAGATTATTGATAATGATATTAATGTCATCGGATAGTTTTAGGAAGTAAATAGTAGGAAGATAAATTATAGTTATAAACGCGGTGCGCGCTATAGTATCAATAATAAAGTTTTGAATATGTGGAATTATCCATACCGAAAGATAATATACCAGCACACCGGTTACAATGGCCAGCAGGCTTTCAATTTTAAACGGCTGCATTTTAAATTTTATGAGGATGAATAAGTATCTGAATAAATTAAAAATGAAGAAAGTAATAGCCGAAGCTATAGCGGCGCCTGTAATACCATAAATAGGTATCAGTATTAAATTGGCTATTACAATTACACCCACCAGCAGTACATTAAATAAAGAATCGTACTTGAAATATTTTGAAGTTGCCAGGATCACCAGGTTAATACCCGTTGCCGAGTCAATAAAGAAGCCCAGGCTCACAAAAAATATGGTGTATTTTCCGTCTTTAAACTCCGGTGGCAGCATCGCGAAGATATTATCCACATTAGCCCAGATCAATATAAATAAAAACAGGGAACTAATGAGCTGGTTTACACAACTCTTTTCATAAACCGACCGGATATTGGCCATGTCGTTTTTTTTCCAGGACTCGGCTATAACCGTGTAAGCAATACTATATAATGCCCGCGAAGGGAGCGAAATAATGATACCAAAATTAAAGGCCCACGAGTAAACCCCGGTATGGTTTAATCCCAGTTTTTTTGAAATTAAAATATTATCAATGTTTTGAATAATTAAAGGAGACGCGCCGGTTAGTATAGTAAAAAAGCAAATGCCTACCAGCTTGCGCACCATATCTTTAGTCAAAAACTCCAAGTTGGGTTTAAGCGAAAATTGATTGTCTTTAATTAACCGGGCAATGATTAATCCGGTGGGGATAATATTGGCAAGAAACCAAAGTATCATAAAGGTATTAAAGCTTACCAGCTTAAAATAAACAAGCAAAACGGTAATCAATACAAAAATCCTTTTAGTAAATTCCCTTAGTATAAGCCCGGTAGTCATGTTGTAAAGCATGCGGGCATATAAATCAAATACGTTAAAAAACAGGGTGAAAATGGTAAGCGGTACCAGGTACCAGTAATATTGTTCAAAAAGGATGCTTTTTTGATTGCGGCCAACCAGTTCATCTTTGTATACGTAAGCTATTGTTATAAATAATATACTGCCCACTGCCGATATAGCGCACGATAAAAACAAGTAACCATTGTGCTTATTTTCTTCGTTCCTGAAATAAGGGAAATACCTTGCTGTGCCGTTAAAGCCCATGATAGAAAACTGGGCAAACATGAGCGATAAAGAGCCTAATAACGAAATAAGGCCAATTCCCTCGGCCGATAATGAATGGGGTTGAATAATGCTTACTGTTAAAAAACCAATTAATATACCAAGGTAGGAGTAGATAGAACCTTTAATGGTTTGCTGTTTTATTATGCCCATTCAGTTATTTAACCGCTGTGTTGTATGAAGTAAAATGATAATTTTGAACTGTACATGGCAAATATAAAATATAAAGTGTGTGTGTTAACGCTCACCTATGCAAATAGGGGGCAATTTTTAAACCAGGTGCTTAAACGGGTGCTGTCTTTTGAGCAGGTAACCCAGGTGGTGGTGGTAAATAACGCATCCGTTTATAGTGTGAGCGATGATGTAGCGCAACTGGGCGATGACAGGGTGATTGTTTTAAATAATGCCGAAAATATAGGATCGGCAGGTGGTTACAAACAGGCTATTGACTACGCTTACAAAAACACCGACGCTGATTTTATCTGGCTGCTTGACGATGATAACGTGCCCCAGGAAAACGCCATGCCCGGTTTACTGCACATGTGGAGCGATATACCTGGCGACAATGATAAAAAGGCCTTGTTTTGCCTAAGGCCAGATAGGATAACCCACGTTAAGATAGCAAAAGGCGAAGACCCGTACAGGTACTACTTGGTGCGGGATAATTTTATGGGCTTCAATATATTCAGGATACTGCTTAATCAATATTATAAGCTGCGCGATAAAAAGAAAGATGACAGGCCTTTAAAAAAGTATGTGCAAATGCCTTATGTGCCTTACGGGGGCTTGCTGTTCCATCGGTTAATGGTTGATGTGATAGGCCTGCCCAATGACGATTTCTTTTTATATGTAGATGATTCTGAATATACCTATCGCATTACGCAAAACAAAGGGGCCATATGGCTGGTGCCGGAGTATAAGGTAATAGATGTAGATCAATCGCAGGGGATAGGCTATAAAAAGAGACTTTTTCACTCGCATTTGCTTGACGAATGGAGTTTCAGAACCTATTACTCGGTAAGAAACAGGATGTATTTTTATACCAGGGTTGCGGTTTCAAATAAATTAATGTTCAAAATAAATAAAGGGCTATATTTAGGCTATTTATTTATAGTAAGTTTGTTGACTTCAAAAACACAACAATATAAAATGCTGGTATCGGCGGTTAATGATGGTATTAACGGAAAGCTGGGAAAAGCAAACGCGGAAAAATTTCAATGAGTGAATTACAAAGGTACCACATGATACAGGCTTGTATCGATGTGATCAGGCAAAAGAAAAAGAAAGTAAATTATTTTGAAATTGGGGTACAAACCGGTTTTTGTTTTTTTAAGATCAAAGCCGACAGAAAAATAGCTATCGACCCTAATTTTATCATCAAGATCACCAAAAAGGTAAAAGCATATTACCGAAACCTATCTAATTTCAATAACCGTTTTTTTGAGCTTACCAGCGATGATTTTTTTGAGCAAAAAAGCGATTACATCAAAAAGATTGGTGGTATTGATGTGATATTTATTGACGGCTTGCATTTATATGAGCAGGTGGTTAAGGATATTGAAAACTCGCTTCAGTATTTGAATAAAGGCGGAGTGATATTGGTTCATGACTGCAACCCTTTATCAGAGCCTGCCGCTGTAAGGGCCTACACATCTGAAGAAGCCGCGGTATTGGTGGGTTCGCATCCGCAGTGGATCAATCAATGGAATGGCGACGTTTACAAAGCTATTGTAAAGCTTCGTTCAGAACGGAAAGATTTGAATATAACCGTAATCAACAGCGACCATGGTGTGGGCATCATACGCCCCGGTAAACCCGAAAAAGAATTTTCATTTGCCGAAGGCGATATGGACAAACTAACCTATGCCGATCTGGACAATAACCGCGAAACTTATTTGAATCTTAAATCGCCAGAAACATTTGCTTCTTTTGTTAAGGAGTTGGAGAAGGAGTTTAAATAATGCAGGATTCAATTATAGGCGGCGATTATAAGACCGCGTACGATCAATTTTATCAAAAACACGATGAAGCCTGGCGCATGCTTGGCGCAAAGTATAAGGCACAGCATATTATTGATGTTTGCAAAGGGTTAACTTTTAACAAGGTGCTTGAAGTTGGCGCGGGAGATGGGAGCATTTTGAAAATCCTGTCCGATCATGATTTTGCACCCGAGTATAATGCCGTCGAGATTTCTGAAAGCGGTGTGCAATACATACAGTCAAGGGCTATCAAAAATTTAAAGTCGGTACAGGTATTTGATGGCTATAAATTGCCTTTTGAGGATGATAGTTTTGATCTGATCATCTTATCCCACGTATTAGAGCATGTGGAGCATGAGCGTATTTTGCTGCGCGAGATAAAACGTGTTGCAAAACGTTGCGTAATTGAAGTACCCCGTGATTATAAAACTGGTGTGGATACCCGTATCAAACACTTTTTGGCTTATGGACACATCAATGTGTATACGCCAACATCGTTACGGTACCTGCTTAGTACAGAAGGGTTTGTAGTTGAAAACGATCTTACTTCAATGATTGAGCCCGAGGTAACTAAATTTAATAGCTACGTTAATCAGAAAAAAGCGAAGAGCGTTTTGAAGGATTTACGCATAGCTGTCGAGTTTGGCATAAAACAGGTGTTAAGCAAAGTGATGGGAAAAAAGGTGAGTGAACAATTTGCAAACGCTTATACCGTTTTGTGTAATAAAGCCGAAAAGCAACCCGAATTATTTTGATTTTTTGTTTGCCCCATGCAAAAACTTGCCCCTATTGCCCTGTTTGTTTACAACCGGCCCGATCATACGCGTCGTACCATCATCCATCTGCAAAAAAATGTACTGGCAGATGAATCCCGTTTATATATTTTTTGCGATGCCCCCAAAACAGAGGCTGATCGCGCAGCGGTTGAGCAGGTAAGGCAGGTTGCTAAAGAGACTACTGGTTTTAAGGCGGTAAAAGTTATTTTGCGTGATCATAACCTCGGCCTGGCCGAATCTATCATTAGCGGGGTTACCCAATTGGTTTATGAATACGGTAAGGTGATTGTTTTTGAGGATGATTTGCTGTCGTCGCCCTATACTTTACAATATTTCAATGAGGCGTTAACCCGCTATGCCAGCCAGGATAGGGTGATGCATATTGGGGCTTACATGTATAACCTCAAAGAGAAAGACCTTCCCGAAACCTTTTTTTACCGTGCGGCCAGCAGCTGGGGCTGGGCAACTTGGGCACGCGCCTGGGATAGCTTTGAACCCGATATTGATAAATTGATAGTCCAGTTTGATACGCTTAAAATTGTCAAGTTTTCTATTGAGGGCAAAATGAATTTCTGGAAACAGATTCAGGAATTTAAAGCCGGCAAAAATAACTCCTGGGCTATTCGCTGGTATGCCTCTATTTTTTTAAAAGGCGGCTTAACGCTAAATCCGGCCCGGTCGCTAATTAACAATGTTGGGCACGATGGCACCGGGGTGCATAGCAATAAAGAAAATATGTATGATGTGCATATTTCACAACAACCGGTAAAAACATACCCCGATGTAATTGAGGAGGATGAAAAAGCATATCATGCTATTAAACATTTCCTGGCACATCGTAAGGGTAGTTTGCTGCAAAGGGCGGTTAGGTTTGTAAAACAACGGATAGGATAATTGGCCTTAGACTTCGCGCATTCTGCTTTCAGCTTCAATATGATAGACAATACATTAGCCATTTACCTTTCATCTTTCGCCTTTCACCTTTCGCCTTTTATCTTTCACCTCCAATATCATATGAATAAATGTATTTTTGAGGCATGTTAAAAGTAGTGCATCTGAATACTTATGATGGCAATGGCGGCGCCGGTCGTGGTTGTATGCGCTTAAACCGTGCATTGGTTGATAGTGGCGTCGACTCAAAAATGATAGTCCACTATAAATTTGGTGTCACCCCCCAGATAGGCACTTTTAATACCAATAGAGTTCAAAAATCGGTTGCCGCTTTTAAAATTATACTGGAGCGTATCCTCGCCAAGCGTTTCCTGAAACCCTTGCGCACACCTTTTTCATTTGCCTGGTTTGGCAGGTCGGTTATACATCACCGCGATGTAAAAAATGCAGATGTGATCCATTTGCACTGGATCAACCACGGTTTTCTTGATCCTAAACACATTGCCGAAATAGCCAAATTAAACAAGCCCGTGGTTTGGACTTTTCACGATAGTAATGCCTTCACTGGCGGCTGCCACGTGCGTTACACCTGCGATCATTTTACGCGCGAATGTGGTAATTGTCCTTTGCTTATCAATGCATCGGATAATGATATCTCGCATAGCATCTGGCAGCAAAAACATAAGGCTTATGACACTTTAAATTTCGCGATAGCCGCGCCAAGCTCCTGGATGAAAAAGTCGGTTGAGGCCAGTAGTTTGATGAAGGGCAAAGCTGTGCATCAAATCCCCAATACCTTAGAAACAGACATTTTTAAACCTACCGATAAAAAGCTTGCAAAAGAAAAGGCTGGTTTGCCCGTAGATAAATTCATTTTCCTGAGTGGCTTTATGCCATCGCGTAAAGATTTGCATAAAGGTACCCAATACCTGCTGGAAAGTATGGAGTTGTTGAAACAACGCTTAGGTGTTGACGCTGATAAAATTGAACTGGTAGTTTTTGGTAACCGTGGCACCGAAGGCGTGCCCGATTTTCCTTTTAAAACAAGTTTTTTAGGTACCATCAATAATGATGAACAGTTGGCCCTGCACTACGCTGCCGCTGATGCCTTTTTAATCCCCTCACTGGAAGATAACCTGCCCTACACTGTAATGGAAAGCCTGGCCTGCGGTACGCCTGTTATAGCATTTACAACGGGCGGCATTCCGGATATGGTACAACATGAATACAATGGGTATCTTGCAACCTATCGTTCGACAGAGAGTTTTACAGACGGCATGGAATGGGTTATTAATTACGCCGATCATCATCAACTGCAACAACAGGCCCGCCAAACGGTAATGGATACGTTTAGCGAGAATGTTATTGCCAAAAAACATATCGACCTTTATAAAAGTCTGCTAAAAACACCTGGAGGTACCGATGTTTAATCCTAAACTAAGCGTTATTAACGTAGTGTATAACAACGTGCGCGATATTGAACGTACCATGCTTTCGGTTTTAAATCAAACTTACACCAATATTGAATATGTTATTGTTGATGGGTTATCCAATGATGGCACGCTGCAAATAATAGCGCAATATAAAGATCGCGTTAGCCAGTTCATTAGCGAAAAAGACAAAGGTATATACGATGCCATGAATAAAGGCCTTGCCATGGCCACAGGGGATTATGTGATCTTCATGAACTCTGGCGATGAGTTTTACGACCGGGAAACTGTGAAGTCGGTTTTTGCAACATCCCCTGATGCTGATATTTACTACGGCGAAACTGAAATGATAAACGATGCAGGCGAAAACCTTGGGCAGCGCCGGCACAAAGCCCCCGGGCAATTTACCTGGCGCGGGTTTAAATATGGCATGAGCATCAGTCACCAGGCTATTTACATTCGCAGAAGTTTAGCAGAACCGTACGATAGCAGGTATCAGTTAAGTGCCGATATCGATTGGATTATCCGGGCGGCTAAAAAAGCTAAAACGATAGTAAATGTAAACCGCTATGTAGCAAAGTACCTGGTTGGCGGCATGTCAAAAACAAAACATCGCCAAAGCCTGCAGGAGCGGTTCAGTATTATGAAAGAAAACTACGGTTTGATCCCGACTGTTTTTAATCATTTTGTGATTGCTTTTAACCTGGGGTGGTATTGGTTGAAAAACAGGCGGACCAATGATTAGTCGTTATAATCGTTGTATATAATTCTTTCTCTGCTTATCTCAATATAAAATACTTTTTTTTGAGATAGCTGCAAAATCAATGACAGATGTTGATTAAAAAGTATAATTAATTCACTATTAGAAATATTGCCTAACGTTATTCTGATTAACTTTTTGGGAGTTTTATTAATGAAGTGTGAGTTTTTGAAATCTTCGTCTTTAGTGACAACCACCCAATCGTTGAAATCTGCATATTTACAAATCTCATTATCTGTTGTATTCCACTTTTGAAGTATTTGGTTAACATGAGTTGATGAGCAATTATCCTGATTGTTTAGAAACTTAGATAAGCTGATAGGTAAATGAACATCTATTAAAAAATTCATTAATAGACCTCTTCTAATGACTTGCCAGAAAGTGAAATTTTAGCATAAAAAAGCGATGCCTGTATATCCTCTATTTCTAACTCCGGGTGGTCGTTTATAATATCGTCAAACGACATGCCTGAAGCAATCAAATCGATGATTACCTCAACAGGCCAACGCATATGACGAATGCAGGCTTTGCCGTGGCATACATTTGAATCAACCGTAATTCGTTCAAGTAGATTGCTCATATGTAAATTTACATAATACTTATTACTTAAGCTATAAACAAGCACAAAAAAGGCGATGAGGGTTACCCATCGCCTTTTTCAATATAAAAGCTAAAACTTTTTTAAGCCTTTTTACCCGCAGGTTTAACTGCCGGTTTCTTTTTGTTTTCGGTATAAGCCGCGCCGCCAAGGGCAAGCACTAATAAAAGTGATCCTGCTAATGAGATATTTTCACCGGCGTAGTATGATGTAGGGTGGAAGGTAAATTCAATTTTGTGGTTACCAACCGGGATCACCGCTGCGCGTAATAAATAATCGGCACGGAAATATGGTGATTCTTTACCGTCGATGGTCATCGTCCAGCCTTTGTCGTAATAAATCTCAGAGAATACCGCTATTTGAGTAGCAGTTGAACCACTTTGATATACCAGGTGCTCGGGAGCGTAGCTTGTTAACTTGATAGTTGACGCCGGATCTGAGCCCACCGTTTGGCCATCTGTGAAGCTTTTGTATTGTTTATCAACAATAGCTTCGTCCTTTGGCGAAAAGCTGCTGATCGCCTGCATTTCCTGGTCGGCATTATCTGCAAATTTTACGCTTTTTACAAACCACGCGTTACCGCAGGCGGTTTGGTTTGTGCGCATTGCGGCGTTGCCTGTTTTAGGGTCGGCGGTAATAATGTATTTGGTGTTCAGCATATCCAACACATCCTGGTTTACGCTTTTGCTAAACTGGTTTTCAATCAGTTCATCAAACCTTCTTAACCTGGCCGAGTGGAAACCACCAACGGTTTTGTAAAAGTAAGAAGAGTGCGAATCATGGAATGGGTCGCCGCCGCTCATGTCAAACACCCTGAAGTTGGGGTCAGAATCTTTCATGATAAACTCATCAACCTCGCGCGGGGTGTATTGCTGCGCCAATTCTGATTTATCTACAAAGTTGGTGTCTTTTAGGTAACGTTTATCAACGCCCCACATATCAAACAAAATAATTGCTGCCAAAATCCAGGCCGCCATGTTTGCTTTGATCTTTTCTTTAACAATTAACCACAACAGACCGGTAGTTAACAATACAAATATCAACGAACGGATAGCGTCCGCGCGCTCAAGACTTATCCTGTCATCAACTAATGAGCTGGCAACTTTATTGGCCATTTCGCTGTTGCCTTTAAACATCTGGGTAAGGTTGGCAATAAAGCCCAGGTTATCATCTGTTTTAAAGCTTAAAATAGCATCAGGGATGGCTATCAGTAACAATAATAAACCACCGGTTATGAAGAACGCTATTTTACCGCGTTTAAATATCAGCGCTCTATCGGTACTGGTGATTACTTCATTTACGGCAAGTAATGCCAGTATAGGGAAGCAAAATGCTGCTATCACCAATGTAGATTCAACTGCCCTGAACTTATTGTACATAGGCACGTAGTTGAAAAAGAAATCGGACAGGAAGGGCAGGTTTTTACCGAATGATAGGAACATGCTTAGTAAAACAGCACCAACTATCCACCATTTAATGCGGTTTTTAACAATTAATAAACCCAGTACAAACAAGAAAAATACGGCTGCACCAAAGTACCATGGCCCAAATGTGCTTGGCTTGTTACCAAAATATAATTGTTGTGATACAAAGCCATTAGCCTGGCCCGGATCAACACCGGCATCGGTAAGGATTTTTACTGCTTTTGAATCATCGCCAACTACGGTGCTTGTGCCGCCACCATAAGCGTTAGGCACCAGGAAAGTAAGGCATTCGCCTACGCTTTGGCTCCAGGTATAGGCGTAATCTTTATCAAGGCCATGGTTTGGTCCGGCGGTGCCTTTTGAAGTTAAGTTTGCTTTACCACGGATGGTGTACTGGCTGTACTCGTAGGTTGTCCAAAGGATGCTTGCGTTTACAGCTATGGCAAGTAACACAGCGCCAACTAAATAAGCAGTAGCTTTTAAGAAGGGTTTGGTTTGTTTATCTTTTATAGCATGGTAAAGTTCAATACCTAATAAAATTGCAATGGCCAGTAGCAGGTAATAAGTCATCTGCACGTGGTTGCTTCTTATTTCCATTGCCAGCGCAAATGCCGTTATAGAACCGCCTAAAAGGTATTTACCACGTAAGGTTAAAATAATACCTGCAAGTATAGGCGCGAAAAACGCTATTGCATAAGCCTGGTTAGCATGCCCGGCCGTAATATAAATGAAGTTATAGGATGAAAACGCGAAAGCGATAGCACCCGCGGCGGCCAGCCATGGTTTTAACTTTAAAACGCTGAACAGCAGGTAAGCACCCAAAAGGTATAGTAAAACGGTATCAACCGGGTTAGGGAAAACCGCTTTTAAAATATTAATAACGTGCGATGTGATGTTTGAAGGAAACGCCGCCCAGATCTGGTACGCTGGCATACCGCCAAACATCTGGTTTGTCCACAAAGGGGCTTTGCCGGTTGCTGCCTTAACATCGTTGATCTCTTTTTGCATGGACTGAGCCTGCAATACGTCGCTTTGTATTAAGGCTTTTCCTTGTATCAGGGGGCTGAAAAAGTAGGCAAAGGAAATTGCTACTAAAATTGCTACAATAATGAGGTGAACACTATTACGCTTGAACCAGTTATTCATTTAAATTTTTTGAATGGATAATATAATCCTCAAAAATAGAAAATTGGTTGAGATTAGGAATTATAAGTTACAAAGGAATTACATAGCCGTTTTAGCACCGGCCACGCATCACAAAAAAGAAAATGAGCATAATTACCAGGCTTAACAGGTAGGCAATAACCTGGCCTTTGCCATAGTCTTCGCGGTATTTACGCAAATTGAAAAAGTTATAAACAGCCAACGCGCCAACAATAAACCAAAAAGGATTGCTTATTTTATTGCAGGTAACAAACAGCTGGGTAGCGGCAGCAAACACAATAAAGTTTGCAATAATCAAACTTATTGATTCTGGCGTGTTGTTGTGGTTCGGGCGGCGTTTATAAACCTGATCTGGCAGCATGGATATTATTTTACTTCTTCGTAATCAACAAATTCGCCGGCGCTATCCGGTAATTTGCCTTTTTTTCTGCCTTCGGGTATATAATCAACTTTTACAGCGCCATCGGGCCTGTTTTGCTGGCGTTGATAGTTGTTGTTGTGATAATTTTGTTGTTGTTGTGCCTGTTGCTGCGCTTTATTAATAACACTTTGAAATAATGCAGGTATAAGGTACCGCATTAAGCTGCGGATAATGTACAGTACACAAATTGATATGATCAGGAAACGAATTAGTAACATCTGATTAATTTTAAGCTTACAAATATAAGCATATAACGGTAAAATTGTTTTTTAGATGTATTCAGATGTGCAAATGACAGTTAGATGTGCAAATATGCAGATTTCAGATGTGCAGATGAAAAATCTTTCAATCACTATACAGCTAAATACATCATTTGCATATCTGCACATCTGAAATCTGCACATCAGCTTAATTATCTGCAAATACAGTGTCAAGGTTTAATTCAAAACCGGGTAATATTCCTGTAGTGATGATATCGCCGGTTGTCATCAATTTTGATGGTTGGTATTCTCCTGATACCAAAGTGTATTTTAAAAAAGTTTTATCCTGGGGAGATACAATCCAATATTCTTTTACGCCCGATTCTTCGTACACTTCATATTTATTGCGTAGTTCTTTTTGATTGTTTCCGGGCGAAAGTATCTCCACTGCGATATCCGGCGCTCCCGTACATCCCCGGGCGTCTACTTTTGAATGATCGCATATCACGCACAAATCCGGTTGCACAACGGTGAATATCTTTTTATCATCATTCTCTCCTTTTCTTGGTAACCTAACATCAAAAGGCGCTGTATAAGCCTGGCACGATTTGTCTTTCAGGTAGGTGTATAGCTCGCCAGATATTCTCCAGGAAATTCTTTGGTGATTTGATGCTGGCGCAGGCGTCATTTTAAAGATTTTACCTTTAATCAGCTCAAGCCTGTCATCAAACGTCCATTGAAGATAATCGGCATAAGAGTAGCTTTTTGAAAGATCAAGATCTGATAGTTGCATAAATTACACTTTAATCAAAAATAAAGAATCAGATGTGCAAATGTGCAGATTTCAGATGTGCAGATAAAAAAAATGTAATCATCTCATCTCAACACAAACAAAGCATCTGCATATCTGCACATTTGAAATTTGCACATCTTCCCAGTCATCTGCATATCTGCACATTTAAAAATTAAAACTTCTCTTCCATCATTTTTTCCAACGCAAACATTTCATCACGCAGCTTGGCGGCCAGCAGGAAATCCATGTTTTTTGCGGCGGCAAGCATTTCTTTTTTGGTGTTGTCGATAGATTTTTTCAAGTCGGGCTTGGTCATGTATTGTACTATAGGGTCGGCGGCAAGGGTTGCAAAATCTGCTTCTACATAAGCTTTTTGTACACCACCCTGGAAATCTACCACCGATGTTTGTTCAATAATTTCCTCGCGCGATTTACCAACGGTAAGCGGAGTAATGCCATGCGCGGTATTGTAAGCAATCTGTATTTCCCGGCGACGATTGGTTTCGTCCATCGTAATCTGCATCGAATCGGTGATCTTATCGGCATACATAATTACCCGGCCACGGTCATTACGAGCGGCGCGACCAATGGTTTGTATCAACGAACGTTCTGATCTCAGGAAACCTTCTTTATCGGCATCAAGAATAGCCACTAACGATACCTCGGGTAAATCCAAACCTTCACGCAACAAGTTGATCCCTATAAGTACGTCAAACTCACCAAGGCGTAAGCCTCTCAAAATCTCTACCCTTTGCAGGGTTTTAACTTCGGAGTGGATGTAGCGGCATTTGATGCCAAGGCGGTCCATGTATTTGGCCAGTTCTTCGGCCATGCGTTTGGTAAGGGTGGTAACTAATATGCGGTCGCCCATTTTAATGGTGCGGTCAACCTCATCCAGCAAATCATCCACCTGGTTTATTACCGGACGAATTTCGATGATCGGGTCCAACAGGCCGGTAGGTCTGATCACCTGTTGCACTACGACACCTTCTGATTTTTCCAGTTCAAAATCGCCGGGCGTAGCGCTTACATACACCGTTTGCGGGGCCAGTTTTTCAAACTCCTGGAAATTAAGCGGACGGTTATCCAAAGCTGCCGGCAAGCGGAAACCGTAATCAACCAACGACATTTTACGCGACCTGTCACCACCGTACATCGCCCTGATCTGCGGTACCGTTACGTGGCTTTCGTCAATCACCATCAGGTAATCATCCGGGAAATAATCTAATAAACAGAAAGGGCGTGCGCCGGGCAACCTGCCATCAAAAAAGCGGGAATAATTTTCAATGCCCGAGCAGTAACCAAGTTCACGAATCATTTCCAGGTCGTAATTAACCCTTTCTTCCAGTCGTTTGGCTTCCAGGAAACGGCCATCGCCTATAAATTGCTTTTTGCGGGTTTCCAGTTCTTCCTGTATAGCCCAGATGGATTGCAGGAAACGCTCGCGCGGAGCCACGTACAGGTTAGCAGGATATAGCACCATATGCGTCATTTTTTCGACGGTTTTGCCGGTGCCTACATCAAAAGCGCTTAGTTCTTCAATATCATCGCCAAAAAAAGAAATGCGGTAAGCATGGTCCATATAAGCGGGGAAAATATCAACTGTATCGCCTTTTACCCTGAAGGTACCACGCTTAAAATCGGCAGTGGTACGTGAGTACAATATCTCGACTAATCGATGTAAAAAAGCGTTCCTGCTGATGCGGGTACCAACCGCGAACTTAAATACCGATTGGGCAAAATCCTCGGGGTTTCCCATACCATAAATACAGGAGATAGATGATACCACAATAACATCCCTGCGGCCTGACATGAGGGCAGAGGTAGTACGCAAACGAAGTTTTTCAATTTCCTCGTTAATCTGTAAATCTTTTTCTATGTAAGTATTGGTAGTGGGTATAAATGCCTCGGGCTGGTAATAATCGTAATAAGATACAAAGTAATTTACAGCGTTTTCGGGGAAAAACTGTTTAAACTCGCCGTATAACTGTGCCGCGAGGGTCTTGTTATGGCTTAGTATTAGCGTAGGCTTTTGTGTTTGCGCGATAACATTGGCCACGGTGAAAGTTTTACCAGATCCGGTAACACCCAAAAGGGTCTGGAACGGATCGCCATTGTTTACACCCTCAACCAGTTGCCTGATGGCCTCGGGCTGATCGCCGGTGGGAGAATATTGAGATGTTAAATTAAAATCCATGTGTAATGTAAAAATACAAATAATCCTTCAATAGGGTTTACAACTCAAAATAAGCCCATGATAATGACAACAGTATGTCAACAGGGGTTTATTGGCGATGTTTTGTTTTTATGATGATAAGGGGGGATGTTAGAAATAAATAAAATGGGGCGGTGGGGCGTGCGATTCCTTCCTTGGGGAAGGAGGAGGTAGGGGTTAAATCAGGTATTCGTTACCATGGCATATAGTCGCTTGCAGAAACCCCTCCCTGCATTCGCGCGCATTTCCAACCGCACCCCTCCCGTGGGAGGGAATTAAAACTTCAAAATAGGAATGGGTTTTAAACCCATCCCTATTTTGAAATGATAGTGGTGTTATATTGGAATAATTTACCTCGCCCCCTTCAGCCGTTGCGCCCTTGCAAAAAAACTTTGCTCAGTAATTTGCTCTTCCACCTCGGTAATGGCTTTCATGAGGTTGTTTTGGGTATTGGTAAGCTCGGCAGCGGCGGCTTTTATAATTTCCCAAATGGGTTTCATACGTTCCACCAATTCCTGGCCTTTGGTGGTTAGCACAATGAGCCGTTTGCGTTCGTCGGCTTTATCTTTTTTTGAGCGGATGAGTTTTTCTTTCTCCAGCTCTTTAAGCAGACTAATGGTGGATGGATGCGTATAACCAATTTCGTTGGCAATTTCAACCACGCTTAAAACGGGTTTAAAATGCAGGGTATAAATAACCGGGAACCATTTGGGCTCAAAATCGATGTTGTTGGCTTTGTAAATCAATACCCCATCTTTACGCAGGGTATCGGCAAGGCGTTGCAGCCTTGTCGATATCGCTAAAATTCCCGATTCGTCAATAACGTTCATTTGTTGCATGGGTTAATTGCCCAAATGTAACTCATAAAAAATATTATCGGCACCCATCATCGGGAATGATTTGGGTAGGTCTGTTTTTAATAATTGCGTGAAGCCATTTTTTTCATAAAAACGATGTGCTGCTTTTAGCATATCAACTGTACCCAGGTAAATAGCATTAATTTGGTTTTCCTTGCAATAATCTATCAGCGTATCTAACAATAATTGCGCTACGCCCAGCTCCCTGCCCCGGTATTCTTTGCGTACAAACATTTTGCGTAACGCGCCTGCATTGTCGCCAATGGCAATAATGGCTATGGTACCAACCAGCTCACCATTATGAAAAGCGCCCCAGAAGTTGCCGCCGGTTTGGTGGTAATTGGTTTCAATATCCAGCAAGTCGGGCTGGCCTTCCAGGGTTACCGGTACGTTAAATTCTATTTGTTGTATAGGAAGTATGATGTCTATGATTTGCTCGCAGTAGCTATTGTTTAAAGTACTTACCTGTGTTGTAGTATCCATAATGTTTTAATTTATGTACAAATCTACGTAGTTAACTACATATATTCAAATGAAATTAGCTTGAATTAAATATTAGCCTTTGGTTCTTAGAAAAATAAAGTAAACCACTTTTGTTTAAATACCTTAATTTTAAGCATGATTTTCGTCCTGAACAGAACCAACACTATAGCTAATAAATTTTTGGCCGAATTGCGCGATGCCGTAATTCAGCAGGATAAAGCCCGTTTTCGTGGTAACCAGGAAAAGCTGGGCGAGATATTGGCCTATGAACTCAGTAAAAGTCTGCATTATGAGGCTGTAGATGTACAAACACCCCTGGGCATTGCCAATATTAATATACCTGCCGATAAACCGGTGCTGGCTACCATACTACGTGCCGGTTTGCCATTTCACCAGGGCTTTATGAATTACTTTGATCAGTCAGATTCCGCATTTATTACCGCTTACCGTAAGGTAAAAAGGGGCGGCACGTTCATGATCCAGGTTGATCATATTTCGACACCAAACCTTGATGGAAAGATTTTGGTGATTTGCGATACCATGCTGGCCAGCGGGCAAAGCCTGGTATCGGTTTGTAAGGAGCTGATGGCGCAGTACAACATTAAAGAGCTGCACATCGCATCAGTAATAGCCAGTACCGTAGGCATTGCTCATGTACGCGCCAACCTGCCGCATGCTAAAATTTGGGTATGCGCTGTTGATGATGAAATGACCAGCAAAGCTTACATAGTCCCAGGCCTGGGCGATGCGGGGGATCTGGCGTTTGGGGAGAAGGTGTAATTTTGATTTTTGATTTCGGAATTGGGATTTCGGATTTATAATTTCGGAATTATGGTTTAGAATTTTAAGTAAATTTGGGCGTCATCACCTTTATCAACAATGAAAAACTACAGCACTTACAGCCAGTTATATTTACGCCTTGCACTCGGCTTAGGTTTTATTGCAGCCGTGGCAGATAGATTGGGCCTGGTTGGCCAGGCGGGGCAGCCAAACATTGCCTGGGGAAATTGGGCTTCATTTTTAAGTTATACCCACGTGCTGCTTCCGTTTTTATCAAAACCTTTGTCAGATGTGATGGGTTGGCTGGCTACCATAGCCGAAGCTTTATTTGGCCTGTTACTCATTATTGGTTATAAAACCAAACTCACAGCAATTGGCAGTGGCTTACTCACCTTGACTTTCGCGCTTGCCATGGTTTTTGCTTCGGGATGGAAAGCCCCGTTTAACTACTCGGTATTCGCTGCAAGTGCCGGCGCGTTTGTGTTAGCCAGTATTCCATATTATCGCTGGAGCGTAGATGCTCTATCAACAAAAAATGTGATCGCTTAAATTGAAGTTATCATAAAACACTTGTTAAAAATAACGGTAGCTCCTTTTCCAAAATTTAAACCATTCTTTGTTTTTAGGATACTTTCGATGCGGTGTGGCGTTATTGCACATCACCGCCACTAAAAATAGTATCATCACTCCCGACAATACAGGACTGAGCACATAAAAATAGCCTAAGGCTTGTATTTTGGCCGATCCTATATTGGCAATGAGCGCCGTTGCCCCACCCGGGGGATGCAGGGTTTTAGTAATCTGCATCAATACAATGGATAAGGAAACAGATAGTGCCGCCGTGAGCCAAACTTCTGCCGGGAATAGTTTATGGATACTAACACCCACCAGCGCGCATATTAAATGCCCGCCAATTAAATTGCGAGGCTGTGCCATGGGGCTGTTGATAACGCCATATATTAAAACCGAAGATGCACCGAATGAGCCGATCAGGAAGATGTTGTCATAAGCGGTAAAGTACTTACTATTGATAAAGCCGATAACGCCAATACCTAAAAAAGATCCAATAAAAGTCCACAGGTGTTCCTTAAAATCAAATAGTGTTTCTTTATAAATAATGTACCTGGCGCGGCGTACGTGGTGCCGTATTCTTTTTGTCATGGTAGCTGAATGGATAATGCTATTTGGCTTTCTCGTTCGGCACTGTTTTCATAGGCTGGCGCTTAAGTGATATTTTAACGTGTGTATAAGCATCAGTGGTCATTTGCATCTGGTACGCTTTGATGATCTCTTTATAAGATAGTACGCCGATTAGCTGGTGGTCATTACCCGGCGAAAGGATAGGCAGTACGTCCGTTCCTGTTTTAGACATGGTTTCCAAGGCCCTGCGCAAGCTATCCTTACTGTTGATGGAAAACGCGGGTTGCTCCTTTTTTACCAGTTGCTTTA
This sequence comes from Mucilaginibacter flavus, assembly GCF_030409315.1. GTDB lineage: Bacteria > Bacteroidota > Bacteroidia > Sphingobacteriales > Sphingobacteriaceae > Mucilaginibacter > Mucilaginibacter flavus. Next base: position 24,973 of record NZ_JAUFPS010000007.1, read on the forward strand.
ATAAAGTTTGGGGCAATAGCGCGTCCTGGTAAATAGCGGTAACTTTGATCATGCCGGCATAGGCACCACTGTTATTCACCAAAACCAGGTAGTTATCATCGGGGGTATTTTGAGCCAGCCAGGCTTGTGCTTCTCCAATGGTACTTTCATCATTAATCACAATGGCCTCATTGCCAATCACCTGCCCTACAGTAATTTTTTGCAAAACATCGGGTTCAAATGAGTCTGGTGTATTAACACCCCGCCGGGCAATTTTTTCGGTCATGATAGTGTTTTCCATCAGGAAAAAAGAAACAAGGTAGGCCGCGGTGCAGGCCCCAAGTAATGGTAGTAATGCATGCGATTGCATGGTAGCTTCCAGCGCGAAAACGATACTGGTAAGGTAAGCCCTTGAAGCGCCGGCAAACATAGCCGACATGCCAATTAAGGCCGCCAAAGGAATACTGATGCCCGATGCCGGAAACGCGGCAAGTATAACAGAGCCGATAAGCGCCCCGGCCGCCCCGCCCATAGTTAATAACGGGGCCAGTGTACCGCCCGATGTGCCGCTGCCCAATGCAATGGCCCATGATAAAAATTTAAAAAAGCATAGCATACACAGCAATTGTATGGGCCATGTACCAGAAAGTACACCCGTAATATTATCATAACCAACACCCAGTGTGTGCGGCGCAAAGTAGCCGATAACGCCTACGGCCAGGCCACCTAATGCCGGCCACCACATCCAGTGGATAGGCAGCTTTTCAAAAGCGTCTTCAATAAAATAAACAATTTTGGTGATACCGATAGAAAGCAGCCCGATAATAACACCCATAAAGCTATACAGGCCCAATGCTAAATTTGAAGGGATGGCAACATCAGGCATGGCAAATACCGGTCCCGATTCAAATAAAAGGTGGTGACCTGCAGCGCCTGTAATACACGCTAAAGCCACAGGTAATATAGCCCTTGGCGAAAATTCAAAAAGTAACAACTCAATAGCCAGGAAAACCGCCGCTATGGGGGTGCCAAATATGGCCGACATACCCGCGGTGGCTCCCGCTGCCAAAATTATTTTTCGCTCGGTAGCGGTAATTTTAAAAAGCTGACCCAAGGTTGATCCCAGCGCGCCGCCCGTAGCAATGATGGGTCCTTCGGCACCAAAGGGGCCACCGGTGCCAATGGCAATGGCCGATGAAATTGGCTTTAAAAAAGTAATAGAAGGCTTAATGTTGCTTTCATTTACTAAAATTTGCTCCATCGCTTCGGGGATACCATGCCCCCTGATGGCTTTTGAACCGTATAATGCCATTAAGCCAACTAAGATGCCGCCAATTGCCGGCACAACAATTACCCATAGCCCCAGGTGATTACCCGCCGGACTGTGAAAACTTAAATCAATAGTGCCAAAAAAAGAAATATTGGTTACCAGGTTAATAAGCGAGATCAACACCTTGGCGATAAGGCTGATACATGCCGCCACGGTTACCGCGTAAACAGAGATCCTGATTAGGCGGGCCTTTTTATGAAATGTGCTTTTAGCGTTGCCTCCGCTGGTTTCTAACTCTTCCAATAAAGGGGATATTGGAATGGCATTGGAAAGAATATTTCTTTTCATCTTCTGTTTTCTTTAATTTATATTGTTTAAGAAATATAAAATGTATTTTTTTTGTGCAAAAATATCTTAATTTTATTGCAAAAGCAATATTTTAAGAATGATTGTGTAGTTTGTGGCTTTAATCAGGGTGAGGTAAGCCTACATTTCAAAAAAAAGAAAATGTCATTTCGATAGAGCAAGCGTAGGGGAAAGCGAGGGTGCGAAAGAGAAATCTTATACGAGCTACGAGCAATGTGGCTTGTCGCTCGTATAAGATTTCTCCTCACCTCCGGCGCACAATATCCCTGCCGGTTCGTTCGAAATGACAACGTTTTTTTTGTAATGCTATTTCAAAAGATGAGGGGGTACACAGTAAACCACACCACAAGGAATAACATTATTAAACGCGCAGGCGGTAATACTATCAACTTAATTAATATTGCAGTACTTTAGGTGATAAATGATGAAGGAAATAAAAAACGGATGTGATGTAAGTAGCTGTTATTTGTGCAGCAATTGCTCGGCCGATTGGACGATGGCTATAACATCGCATAAAAAGAATTTTGAGATAAAAAAAGGTCAGCAGATATTTAGCGAAGGCGAGCCGGTTTCCATGATTTATTTTGTTTACTCCGGGAAAATAAAGGTTCATAAACGCTGGGACACCGATAAAGATTTGATTATCAGGTTTGCACAGCCCGGTGATATATTGGGGCACATGAGCCTGGGTAACGAACTGGTATACCCCGTAACCACTACCGCCATTGAAAACTCGACTGTTTGCGCCATCGACCTGGCTTTTTTTGAATCGAGTTTAAATGTGAACCCTAAACTTACCTACTCATTGATGAGGCTTTTCGCCAACCTGCTCCAGGAATCTGAAAAAAGAATGCGCAACCTGGTGCATATGCCGGTTAAGGAGCGCATTGCACTATCATTAATTAACCTAAAGAAACAATTTGGTGTTACCGCCGATGGAAATATAGCGATAGAACTTTCGCGGCAGGATATTTCGTCATTTGCAGCGGTAGCTTACGAAACCCTGTTTAAAGTAATGAACGATTTTCAGCAAAGTAATATCATAGCGATGGACGGCAAACGCATTACGCTGTTAAAGGAAGAGGAGTTGATTGCCATGACGGTGGGGAAGGGATAAAAGCCGGTGACCGATGCAGCAAAAAGCGTGATTATTTTAACATCAGTTATAAGATATGCATATTAAAACGATAGTAGGCTTAAGGATAACTAATATTATGTTTTATCCGTGTTTGAGCCAGGAGGACTTGATACCGCAGAATGCTTTTTTGAACTCGACTCAAATATTGTTATACGGTTGTCCATTGATAACGAAGTCATTCCGATAGAAGACCTGCCGTTCGAGGCAGAAAGCCTTTTTGCCAATGTTTTACCGCATCCTGTTTATCACATCAATAAAAATAAAATGACAATTGCCGAAATCGTTAAAAGGCAACAAAAAAGGAGGAATAGCTTGTTGGGCAAGATTCAGTCATTCTTTGGGTATGAACCGGTACCTAAAGAATATAAGCCTTACAAGATTGAATATGTAGAAAATAAGCTGAAAAACATCGAGGGGCAAAAAATTATTGATTATCTACATTATCCTGATGAAATGGAAAATGTACTGCTGTTGCTCGAAAATGGATATGTGGTAACAGAGATAAGTATTGCACCACAAGGCACGGGAGATGCAGGCCTGAAATATTTTGAGAGTATTGATGAACTTGCGCTAAACATGGGCGACGATTTTATACGTTCAATGCCCGGGAGTAACCTATTGTAATAAAGTTTTTTAATTAATATACATCGCTGCCGCGACAAGGCCAATGTCACTAAGCAAAGGATTTTCTTCCCCGTAGGGGATAAAGCTTTGTAGAAATAATAAAATACAATGCTCCATGCCGTAGGTATGGAACCTGTGTGGGGTACCTAACGGCACGAAAGCATATTAATCGATCTATACTACAAAGCTTTTGCTCCGATGGAGCAACCGGTCAAGCTGTTAACTTAACGATATTGGGATAGCGGCTTACTCGGGCTGGAAAGCATTTTTTAGTATTCTATATTTGCAAGTAGGCTAATGTGCTACTCAAATAAACAATTCTAAAGTCTACAATTACGCAATATCCAATAGATTAAGACTTGCGCTGAAATGGGCCACAACTGTTCAATATAAAAAGATGGATAATAAATAGTTTTAAGGGACGATATTAAATTGTATTATAGCAGAATATTAATTTACTTAAACCTTATCCAATTATATGCGCTTTAACGAAGTAAAAAAATTCAAAATAGACGATTTGCTCTTAGATCAAGGAAATTACCGTTTCAAAGAAGCAGAGGATCAGAAAAGCTGTGTCGTAAAAATCTATTCTGCAAATCCGGCATATTTTAAAAACTTAATGTCAAGCATTGCGGAAGATAATTTGGGAGAACTCCTTCTCGTCTATAAAAACGGTAAAAAAAATATCGTACTTGATGGAAATCGCCGTCTTGCCGCGTTAAAAGTGCTTAATAACCCCCAAGAATTTAGCCCATCGGGAGCAATTAAAGATCACGCAAATTCTTTATTAAAAACTTACACTGTCGATTTGATAAATATTTTTGCGCAAGTCTCAGACGACAAACAACTGATATACAAAACCGTATATGAAAGGCATGCAGCCGGACAAGGCAAAGCAAGGATAAACTGGAGCGCTTATGGCGCTGCCCGCTTTCGATACGATCAGAAAATGGAAGATGGCAACGAATGGTACGCTATTGTGCTTCTTCTTGAAACAGAAAGCAGGCATCCTGAATGGACAGCGTTTATAGACTCCAGTGACTATTCTCATGAAGTTTTCCGCAGAATTTTCAAGTCTGCGCTGGATAAAGGAATTATTTCTACAAGTATCTTTTCCGGTAGGCACCAACGGATCAAGACTACGGCAGATAAACTTGTTAAAGATGCCGTCGACAAAGTGGTCCACTTTCTTGAAGCGATGCGAAATAAAGATATCAGCCTGTCTCGAAGTGGAAAGTATGCTGATAAGGCATCAGTAGATGCTTTTGTTGAACAATTTGGTCTTTCTTCTGATAATGTTAGGTCACAAGCTCCAGTTGACACCACTCCGGCAACAAATAGTCAGTCGCCTACAGACTCTTCTGTAGGCTCTTCGCCCGATTCGACAAATTCTAACAATTCCCCTCGTTCTACAACTTCGACAGCAAATCCAAGTAACTCTTCCAATCAGACTACGGCGTCAGGTCCGCAGCAGTCTGCATCTCCATCTGCGGTACGGGATAATAAGTCTTATGGTATTGAACAATCTGACGAAATAGCCCAGCGCTTGGTTTTATTGAAATCTCAAAAACTAATTTCACTTTATCGCTCTTTATGCGTTGTTTCAGCAGTACAGCATGCACAACTGCTTTATATTGGTGCATGGAGTTTCTTTGAATCACTAACGGCGCTGTCGGGCAGACAAGAAGGAACACCATTTGATGGGTATCTTGGCTCAATGATGAACAATAATATGAGCTATAATAAGACTGAAAAGAAAGATTTTCAGCAAATTTTGAAAGAGATCTCGGATAAAGGGAACGCAAACAAGCACTCTGGTAAAAATTATTCAACTTCAGCAATACAGCTTCGTGCAGATTTTACGACATTGGAGCCGTTTATTATCGCTGTAATTGATATGACAATTAATAAATTCAAAAAGCCCTAAATGCCACACGGTAAAAAATACTATTCACCTTTACGCTATCCAGGTGGCAAGGGGAAACTTTTTCACTTTGTGAAAGATTTAATCCTTCACAATAATCTCGACGGCGGCAGTTACTGCGAACCTTACGCCGGAGGTGCAAGTATCGCGCTTGGGCTTCTAATTGAGGATTATGTATCCGAAATACATATAAACGACTACGACAAAGGTATCCATAGTTTCTGGCATGCAATATTACGTGACACCGACGAATTTTTAAAACGCGTTTGGGATACACCAATAACTATGACTGAATGGCGAAAACAAAGAGCCATACAATCAGATAAAGACAATTACGATCACATTGACTTAGGCTTTTCCACGTTCTTCATGAACAGGACTAACAGATCTGGGGTCATTAAAGCAGGAGTCATTGGCGGGAATGATCAAACTGGTAATTTTAAAATTGATGCCCGTTATAACAAAGTTGATCTTGTGAAGCGAATTAATAAAATTGCCAATTTAGCGGATAATATCCACATTTACAGAGAAGACGCTCTAAATTTGATAACAAAAACTCTTCCTGATAATGATGTTAAAGGGTTAGTATTTCTTGATCCGCCTTACTACATCCAAGGCAAACGGCTTTATACAAATTTTTATAATCATAATGACCACCAATTAATTGCAGATGCCATCAAAGGTAGTTCACTTAAACATTGGATTGTAACCTATGATAATGTCGAAGAGATAAATAATATCTATGATTTGAAAAATAAGGTTGTTTATGATTTAAGGTATAGCGTTTCACCATCGAGTCCCAAAGGATCAGAAATTTTATTTTACAGCGATCAAATACGTATGCCTTATTCTAAAATTTCTGATAGAATTAGTGCATGATATTCTGTAAAAAAAATATTCAATTAGTGATCTTACTCGAAGCAATCTTGTGCCACTGCCAGTTTGCTATAGAACTTGCGATCTTTTGAACCCGCCTCAAAAATACAACATATACACATTCGTTAACACCCCCCCCAAACGCTATCATATACAACCTACCAGTTTTCCTTCCCCCGCATTAGCGATTACAGTGGATATCTACCCGTCCCTAAGACCCTGCGCGCGTATCAGCGCAAGGCGCGGCCCGCTTCTATCGGCGGGAATGCCGTAATATAGAAAAAGTTACTACTGGTATTGTTATGTCGAAGTATTAGATTTATGGGTAATATACGGTTTGCTATCGTCACTTGTAAAAGGTTCAGCTGGTAAAATGAAGGCGTTTAGCGGGGCCTACTGAGATCAGTCTGGTGCATTTTTGTGCAATTGCCCCACTGGCCGGATGCCTTGTGATTTCATCAACGTTTATATATCAAAGCTACCTGGTATCATCCTTAAATAAGTACACTATATTTCAACCAAATTTTGGGTTAACACTTTTTATGGCAAAATGATACAAATATCTAATAATCAATTATTTGTATTTTTAATATGTTAAGTTATGTTAACCCTGTAATCCCGTTTTTAAAGCTTATTTCAAACGGTCATTGTGGTTGAAAACCTCCCCGCATTAGCGATTGCAGTGGATACCGGCCCGCGCCTAAGGCCCTGTGCGCGTATGAACGTAAAGCGCGGCCCGCTTCTACCGGCGGGAATGCCATAATGATTAAAAGAAATAGCTGTTCCATAAAACACAGTTGTATATTGGTCCGTTAGTATTTTGTTATTTAACATCAACAACTATGGAAATTAAACGCAATGGCTCGCAGCCATCGGGCAAAGGTCCGGCAGAATATTTTACGGGAACGGTAAGGATTGATCCGCTTTTTGCCCCGCCAGATCCGGCTCGCGTGGCAATGGCACTGGTTACTTTTGAACCCGGTGCTCGCACGGCCTGGCATACCCATCCGCTTGGCCAAACCCTTATTGTAACTGCCGGCTTTGGCTGGGTACAACGCGAGGGCGAAGAAATTCAGGAAATTAGGCAAGGCGATGTAGTATGGTTTGCCCCCGGCGAAAAACACTGGCACGGCGCCACCGCAACCACGGCCATGAGCCATATTGCTATCCAGGAAAAGCTAAACGGCTCGCCGGTTGATTGGATGGAACAGGTTACGGATGAACAGTACGGGAAGTAACAGCATTAAAGTTAAGCGCCTGAAAAACAGCTGGGGGCGAGTGCGATTCCTTCCTTGGGGAAGGGAAGGTAGGGGTTAAGCCATGCTTGGGAGTTAACATGTTAGCAGGTCGCTTGTAGAAACCCCTCCCTGCCTTTGCGCTCATGCCCATAGCGCCACTCCCGAGGAAGGGAATTTGGAAAAATGCTTCAAATTATTTGAAATTCGCAAATAACCGATTGATTTGTTCAAACGCTGCCTATGTTATCCTTGCCACCTTTGTATCATTAAATATAAAACGATATGGAAAGTAAAAATAAAATAGCCCTGGTAACCGGCGGCAGCCGTGGCCTGGGTAAAGACATGGCCTTGAGGCTTGCCGACAAAGGAATTGATGTAATTATTACCTACAACACCAGTGCCGATGAAGCGCAAAAGGTAGTTGACCAGATTAAACAAGGCGGACGAAAAGCTGCCGCCCTGCAACTCAATACCGGCGAGATTAAAAGCTTTGATACATTTATTGAAAAAGTAAAAGAGCTATTGAACGCCGAATTTGGAACCGATCGCCTTGATTTTTTGGTGAACAACGCCGGTATTGGCGGGTACAAATTAATTGAAGAAGTAACCGAAGACTTTTTTGACGAGCTGCTGAACGTGCATTACAAAGGCGTGTATTTTTTAACCCAAAAAACGCTGCCGGTAATGAATGATGGTGGCGGTATTGTAAACGTATCAAGCGGGCTTACCCGTGTTTCTTTGCCACGGTCGTCGGCTTATGCCAGTATGAAGGGCGCTGTTGAGGTATTTACCCGTTACCTGGCCAAAGAACTCGGCGCACGCGGTATAAGGGCCAACGTGATAGCACCTGGTGCCATATTAACCGATTTTGGCGGTGGTCACCTGCGGGCCAGCGAACAATCGCAAAAAATGGTGAGCGACATTACCGCATTAGGTCGCCCGGGCGAAGCTGATGATATTGGCGGCGTAGTTGCTTTCCTTTGTACCGATGATGCCAAGTGGGTTAATGGTCAGCGTATAGAAGTTTCAGGCGGTATGTTGGTGTAAACCAACATCAGGTTTAAATAGTTATTTTTGAGTTTTAAGAACGATGACGATTACTAACACATCTCTTGAGGATTTCTACCAGCGAAACGGTGCGCCGCTTCCTGAAGGTATTACCAAAGAGATTGGTCATTTTAATGTTTTTGAAGCTGAAAAGCTGTTTGATAAAAAGACCGGCAACCGCATAATGCCCTACAGCCGCAGGGAGTATTATAAAATTAGCTGGATAAACGGAAAAAGCAGGGCCGAGTATGCCGATAAGGTAATTGATATGGGCAACAGCGCCCTGCTTTTTGCAACCCCTAAAATTCCTTACCACTGGATTCCGGCGGATGCCAATCAAACGGGAATGTTCTGCATTTTTACTGCCGATTTCCTGTTGCCGCATAAAGCCGGCGTTACGTTGGACGACTTGCCAATTTTTCAACCCGGGCAGCTACCCGCGTTTCAGCTTAACGCCGAAGAAGCGCAGGAGATTGAATACCTGTTTAAAAAGATGCTTAAGGAGTTAAAGGCCGATTATAAATACAAATACGACCTGCTGCGAAACATGGTGTTGGAGTTGATCCATTACGGGCAAAAGCTGCAGCCGATGTCAACCCTAAGCGGCACGCAGAATGCATCGGAGCGTATTTCGTCGTTGTTTATTGAATTGCTGGAGCGCCAGTTTCCGCTGGATTCATTACATCAACGGCTGGGCCTGCGCACCGCGAAAGATTATGCCGATAGACTGGCGGTACACGTTAACCACCTCAACAAAGTATTGAAAGAAGTTACCGGCCATACCACCACCCAAATCATCAGCAAAAGGGTGGTCCAGGAAGCCAAAATCCTGCTTAAACAAACCAACTGGAATATTGCCGAAATAGCCTACACGTTGGGTTTTGATGATATCGCCCATTTCTCTAACTTTTTCAAAAAGCAAACATCGTTTACACCGGCAGGGTTTAGGGGGTAGATTCCAGACTTCCGAAGTTTTTAAAACTTCGGAAGTCTTTGGCGGCTTAGCTCAGTATCACTTTGAAATATAAAATTGGTCCCTACTTCCCAAACACCAAATTCAACGAAACCAAAATCTTATCAGAAATCACATGATCTGCCAGTGCCGCAAAGGGGTCCCATGATTTTGGGTTGGTTTGCATATCAATATGCCATTTGAGGCGATCTATTTCGAGTTGGGCGGTTGCTGTGATCACATCCCCTGTTTTTTTGATGGTTGCAGTAAAGTCAATGAAATTGGTGATCCCTTTTATAGTCAAATCGCCTGATACCTTATATATTGAAGATTTGCCAATGCGTGTTATCTGTTTAACAATCATGGTGGCGGTAGGATATTTGTCTATCGAAAAATAGCCGTCCTTTCTTAATTCCTGGTCAACCTTTTCATTTTGGGCTTGCTCGGTGTGATCTGTACTGCGCATGCTGTTCATGTCTATGCTAAAAATGCCGTCTTTAGGGTCATCGCCTGCAGGATAATTAAGCGTGCCCGAGTTAAAAAGGATGTAACCATAGTGGCCGCCCATGGTTTTGCGGTTATTCCACAAAATTTTGCTTTTTTTAATATCCAAATGATAGGTTTGCTGTGCAAAGGCCGATATTTGAAACGAGGCCAGCACCAGGATAAGCGTAATTTTTTTAAGCATATTGAATAAATTTGATGCAGCAAACCTATTCATCCACAATAGGTTGGTAATGATGGATTTTGTAAATAAAATTGTAAACTTTGTAAAAATAAACCTGTAATCGCCATGAATTACAAAGCCTTTCTTAATAATAGAGTTCAAGCATTTGGCGCGTTAATTTTTCTGTTGTTGATAAGCGCTGTTTGTGCCGCCTTTAGTTTTACAGATAATGATGATTTTGATAAGGCCCGGCAAGAAATTATGCTCCGTAATATAGGGCACCAGGTACTTTTACATGCTGGTGATAGTACATCGCGCGTGCTGCCGGTGAAGAAAATTGCCGAAAATGAATATCAATTACAGTTTGAAAACGCTTTTGCTTTTCAGTCAGATTCGTTGGTACAGATCATCAGCCGTTCGCTGGCAAAAAATAGTGTTGCCCATAATTACATTGTTAACGTATTAAACCCGTCAGATAATGGGGTGATATTCGGCTACGCTATCTTCAGCAATAAAAAAGATAATATCGTACCATGTTCAGGACGTAAGCAACCTAAAAGCCGTTATCTCATTGATATAAAATTTCAGAAAGCGGGAATTAGTACTTCACAAAAAAGCATGTTAATAGCGGGCGGAATCCCGTTATTGGCTTTTATAGGACTGGTAGTTTCCCGCTCGGTAAAACCCCGGAAAAAGATATTGCCCGAACCTGAATATATTGACAAAAAACACATTTGCATTGGCAAGATCACTTTTGATCCCCAAAAACGACAGCTGATAACCGGCGATGTGACAACTGAACTTACCGTAAAAGAAAATAAAGTGCTTCTCATCCTTGCCCAATCGCCCAATGAAATTGTGGAGCGGAGCCGGCTTCAAAAAGAGATATGGGAAGATGAAGGCGTAATTGTAGGCAGAAGCTTAGATGTGTTTATCTCTAAACTAAGAAAGAAACTGGAATATGATCCCATGATTAAACTGATTAATATACATGGTAAGGGGTATAAATTGCAGGTGGAGTATGACCTTGCTTAAATTGGTGTAGGGATTGATAAGACCGGCGAAAGACTTACGAAGTTTTTAAAACTTCGTAAGTCTGGGATATATACCTTACATTTCCCGTTGTTTTATATCTTTAAAAACGCCGCGGCAAACTCCTTTGCAAAATCTGTCAGTTTCACTTTGCCCATAACAGTGGGCTTATTCAAATCGTAATCTTCGCGTAATTTGCCGTTGTGAATGGCGGCACCCAATTCAACATATAGGGCCGCGATGTTGGCCGGTACGCCATTTTGCTCCATGGCGGCCTGGGTTTGCTCATCCGTAAAAATTACCCATTTTAAATCGGGCTTGCCAATGGCCTCGCCTAAAATGCGGGCGGCTTCGTGCCCGGTAATATCGTCGCTGGCTACATAGCGTACGTTATTGCCTGTGGTAGCAGGTTGTGTCAGTTCTTCGGCGGCAGCAACGGCTATGTCGCTCGGGGCAACCATTGTCAGCTTATCATCTCCGCCATAATTTGTGCCGATAAAACCTGCCTGTTTAATCATGTTGGCAAAGTTGTACAGGTTGTAATAAAAGTAAGCCGGGCGCAAATGGGTAATAGCTATCCCTTGTAATTTGTTCAAAATGCCCTCAACATCATGCACACCCAAAATGAATCCGGTACCCTCGGCCAAATGCGCGCCATAGCTGCTTAAATGCACCACCCGTTTAATGCCAGATTGCGGAATTACCTGCGCGTAGTTTTCGCCGATGGTTCGGTAAGCCGCCCTTGTATCGGGCGCGGCATAGTTTGGCGGCTCCATGGCAAATAAAGCATCGGCGCCGGCAAAGGTGGCGGCTAAAAAGGCAGTATCTTCTAATGATCCTATAGCTGCGGCTGCGCCCAAGGCTTCAATATCTTTTTGTTTTTCGGGGTTGCTGCTTATAACGGTTACATTATGCCCTTTCGCTACTAACGCTGTGGCCAATGGTTTGCCAATATTGCCTAATGAGCCTGTTACGATAACTTTCATAGTCTGTTTTGTTTTTGTTGAACAAAGGTGCTTACTATGAAAATGGGGCCTGTAGCTTAATCTTGCTTTGTTGTAGCCATTTCTTTATCAGTTGAAAGATTGGCGAAATTCCAGCGGCGATAGGTTAGTTTTACTTTTAAATAATTTACTGAACGATTGCGAATGCTCAAATCCCAGTTCATAAGCTATTTCACTTACCGATAGATCTGTACCCGATAATTTTTCTTTTGCTTTATCAATCAGTTTATCATGAATATGCTGCTGCGTACTTTGGCCGGTTAATACCTTGAGCATCACGCTGAGGTAATTGGGCGATACGTTTAAAGCTTCGGCAATATAACTTCCCGTTGGCAATCCGTTTGTGGTGAGGGTATCGCTTTGGAAATAACCGGTGAGCAAATCTTCCAGTCGGTTCAAAATTTTGTGATTGGTTATTTTACGGGTGATAAACTGGCGGTGATAAAACCTATCGGCGTAAGTAAGTAGTAATTCCAATTGGGCGGCAATTACACTTTGACTAAATTGATCGATGGTGGCGTGGTACTCGCGTTCGATATTTTGCATAATGCCGGCAAGCATGGCTTCTTCCTTTTCTGATAGGTGCAGTGCCTCATTTACCGAATAACTGAAATACTCATATTGCTTAATGGATTTAGCCAACGGCGTATTCCACAAATAATCCGGGTGAATCAATAATAACCAGCCCACATGTTTTAACTCTTCATAAGCTTCGATGCTGAAAACCTGGCCCGGCGAGATAAAGATCATTACACCCTCATCAAAATCATACTCCTGCTGCCCATACCTGATCTTTCCGTTGAAGTTTCTTTTTAGGGCGATAGAATAAAAATCAAGCGTTAAACTTTGTGGACTATCATCGGCCAGGCGTTTAATATCCTCAAAACTAATTACGCTGATTAAAGGGTGGGCGGGTTGATCCAGCTTCATGAGGCGATGATACTCGCTGATGCTTTTAATCCTTAAAGGTTTTGTGCTTTTCATTGAGCATCAAATTATCTGTTAAACAAATAAACTGTTTTATTTTGGCATTATGGGCGCTTTGCCAAATCTGCCCCATGCGATGAAAGCGGCAATCAACGCAAAAATAACATTTACCCCAATTACCGATGCTTCGCCGCGTACAATGTGAAAAACGCTTGCGCAAATCATTAATATAATAATAGCGACAGCCGTAATTGGCGTAAGTTTTGGGCGGACACGAAACAGCGCCGGCAATATTACACCAAGCGCACCCAACAGATCGATAACACCCGTAAAATTAACCAGTGCAACCGGCACTTGCCCCACCCATGGCCACATGGCAGATAGTTTTTCAATCGGTTGGAATAATTTCATTGAAGCGGCCCAAATGAAAGTTGCCGCCAGTAGTATTTGCGCTATCCAAAGCGTAATGTTTAACGTTTTTGAGGGTTTGTGCTGATCTGCCATGTTGTGTGTTTATTAACAGCTCAAAGTTATTTACATTTGCTATCCATGATATAGTACTATCCTCATAGATAGCGCTATCCGAAGGGATAGTATCGTAAACACATCATCGTAATAAATTAAATATGCTGAACAGAGAAGGGTGTCCCGAAAGTGTATTAGCCATCAAAGATGCTTTAGAAGCGTTGGAAGGCCGGTGGAAATTGCTCATCATGCTGTCGCTGTCATTGGGCAATAAACGGTTTAAACAAATCTCGAAAGAAATTCCCGGCATTACAGATAAAATGCTATCTAAAGAGTTGAAAGCTTTAGAAACTAATAAGCTGATTAAGCGCACGGTATATGACACATTTCCGCCTACGGTTGAGTACGCTATAACCCCTCACGGCAAATCATTAGAGAAAGTTTTAGAGGAGTTATATCACTGGGGCCAGGCGCACCGCAGGGAAGTAATAGGCAAATAGCAGATTTTGGAAATTGTAACAAGTTAAAAGCTTGTTACTGCGTTGCTGTTTCTCAATGTTCCCGGTGAGTTACCAGTATGCTTTTTAAAAAAGTTGGTAAAGTAAGCCGGCTCATCAAACCCAAGGGAGTTGGCTATCTGGGCAATGTTCCAGTCGGTATGTTTTAGCAGGGCGTGGGCTTCTTTCAATACCCGGTCGCTAATGTGCTGAGTGGTGGTCTTGCCCGTGCTTTCTTTCACGGAGCGGTTTAGGTGATTGGTATGTACCGATAAATTTTCGGCATAGTCATTGGCTGTTTTTAGTTTTAGAGCATGATCGGGCGAATCAATAGGAAACTGCCGTTCCAGCAGCTCAAAAAATAGAGTTGTTATCCGGCTTGCCGCGCTGGTTGTCTTCTCGACTATAGGAGCAGCCTCAATTTTCAAAGCTTCGTGCATTAAAATACGCAGATAGTTGCGCAGCAGATCATATTTATAAACATAATCAGAATCCATCTCTTCCATCATGTGCTGCATGGTGGAAGAAAGAAAAGCCAGTTGCCGATCATCTAAAAAAATAACATGTTTACCGCCGGCTTTAAATAACGGAAAATCTTCAATGGTGTATTTATGCTGATAACTTTCAATAAAAGCCTGGGTAAATAAACAAAACCAGCCGCTTTGCTCTGTCGATGTTGGCTCCCAGCAGGATGGAATCTGTGGTCCGGTAAAAACCAGCGCCGGCCGATCGATCACAATTTGCCTGTCCTCATAATGCATAATACCGTTGCCAATTACCAGTGTTACCTTGTAAAAATCCCTGCGGCTTAGCGGCGTTTTTTGGCTGCATGCTCTTAAAAACACGTTGAAATGCCCTTGGCCCGCGTTATTTGCCGGTTGAGAATTGCCTGCATAATGCCGCGCGTAAAATTGCTCAAGTGTTTCTGTTCTTACCATAAGATAAAGTTAGTTAAACCCTCGTTCAATTACAAAATGAATGTTTGATTATTATAACCATTTTGTTCTATTATGGATTTTTATTTGTCTTACAAAAGTAAATTTAGCCTGATTTGTCGTGTTGTAAATTTGGTTTGTTTGAATTTTATAAATATCTGATTGATTATTATAAACACCGCCTTTGACTGCCAGCCTACTTTTGGCCAGTTAAATTTAAAACTTTATGGAAACAGGTTTCAGGAAGTGGATCATTGTAATAACAATCATCACATCTACAATTATTGAGCTGATAGACTCAACCATTGTAAATGTATCTATCAATACCATGAGTGGTAACCTTGGCTCTACCTTAGAAGATACGGCCTGGGTAATTACGTCATATGCCATTGCCAACGTAATCATCATTCCCATGACCAGCTTTTTGGCCCAAACTTTCGGGCGTAAGCAGTATTATATAGGCTCTATCATTTTATTTACGGTTGCTTCGGCGCTTTGCGGCTTCTCTACCAATTTATGGGAACTGGTATTCTTCAGGTTTTGCCAGGGCATCGGGGGCGGGGCTTTGCTATCAACATCACAAGCTATCTTGTTTGAAACTTTCCCTCCAAAAGATCGCGGACTGGCCAGCGGCATTTTTAGTTTGGGTATTATTGTAGGCCCATCAATTGGGCCGGTATTGGGCGGTTACATTGTTGATAACTACCAATGGCAATGGATATTTAATGTGAATATTCCAATTGGCATGCTTGCGGCTCTTTTATCGTTTATGTACCTGCGGGATACGCCCAAACCGCCGGTTCAAAAATCAATAGACTGGTGGGGGATACTGCTGCTCATTGTCGGGATTGGTTCCCTGCAGGTGGTGTTGGAACGCGGTCAAACGGACGATTGGTTTGCTGCCAATTATATCATTGTGTTAACCGCTACATCGGTAATTAGTTTATTGCTACTGGTTTGGCGGCAGTTATCTGTCGATAATCCTATAATCAATCTAAAAGTACTCAAAAGCGGCACATTGGCAATTTCTGCCATCATGACCTTTGTACTGGGTTTCGGTTTGCTGAGCGCCTTGTTTGTTTTTCCGCTTTATACGCAACGGATTATTGGTTTTACCGCTTTTCAAACAGGCACTATATTGTTGCCGGGAACGATGATGGCAGCATTGATTTCGCCGTTTTTGGGTAAGATGCTGCAAAGCGGTATTCGCCCGCAATACCTCATTATTTGCGGTTTTGGCTTAACGGCGGCTTTTGGTTTTATGATGTCTCGTAACAACCTCGAATCAGGCGATGCAAATTTCCTGCTGGCACTTATCTTTAGGGGACTTGGCGCGGCGTTACTTATTGTTCCGCTCACGGCGCTGGCCGTATCTGATCTTAAACCGGCAGATATACCTCAAGGCGCATCGTTAAATAATATGATGCGGCAAATGGGCGGTTCATTTGGTATAGCATTAACTAATACTTATATAGCGCACCGCGAGGCCATTAACCGCACCGCATTGATAACCCATGTTACCGCATCTGACGATGTTACTTTACAACGCCGTCAAAGTTTTGTGCGCAACTTTATGGCACATGGAGCCAATTACCTGCACGCGGTGCAACAATCTATTGAAGCCCTGGAACGTACAGTGGTACGCCAAACATTTTTACTAAGTTATATGGACGCGTTTTTGTTGTTGGCTATTTTAAACGCGTTATGCATTCCGTTGGTAATAGTCACTATAAAACGCCGGCCTGTTGTGAAGATGGTGGGTAAGGTAGAGATTCCGGATGCGCATTGAGAGGGGGGCTTAGACGACTCACCCGCCAGTTCGCCAGGGCGAACGTCACCCTCTCTCCGGCTGTCGCCGCATAGAGGGGTTTGAACGCGGGTTAGCTTTTCTTTGATGTTTAGCAATTTAAAATATTCAGCCTTCAAACCCCTCTTTCCGGCTTGCCGAAGAGAGATTCTGTGTTAATTATCAAATAATTTTTAATTTTGTTTTATTAAGGCGGCTTTATGCCAGCCTGTTTAGGGC
>NZ_JAUFPS010000070.1 GCF_030409315.1 Mucilaginibacter flavus
AGCACAAAGGCTTGTTTGTAATGATATTAACAAATTGAAACAACTATTAAATTAGAATGCAACAGCCCTGCTCTCAAGAGGGGATTTTTTGGAGCAAGGATTTTTAGATAAAGGAGTAAGGACAAAAAGCTTTAAACATCAAAATATATTACATCGATGGGTTTTAAAGATAAAGTAGCTATAGTAACCGGCGCGGGGCAGGGCATAGGTTTCGAAATTTGCCGGATGCTTGCTGCCGAAGGGGCTTTCGTATTGCTAAACGATATGGATGCTGATCTGGCCGAAAAAGCGGCCATTGCCATCATTGGTGATCATGGTAATTGCAAAGCCATGCCCGGCGACTCGGGGGATATTGATTTTATCAATCATATTGTAAATACTGCCATCGAGTTGTATGGCCGGTTGGATATTGTAATTGCCAATGCCGGTATCACCCTGTATGGCGATTTTTTAACCTATTCGCCCGAAGCTTTTTTTAAGGTGATGCAGGTTAATTTGGGGGGATCATTCTTTTTAGCGCAGGCAGCGGCTAAACAAATGAAACTGCAGGGGCAGGGCGGGGCTTTATTGTTTACCTCATCGGTTGTTGGGCACCAGGCGCTTAAAAGCCTGGCGGCTTATGCCATGAGTAAGGCGGCATTGGAAATGTTGGCCAAAAACCTGGTTATTGAATTATCGCAATATAATATCACCGTAAATACTGTTGCGCCGGGAGCTACGTTAACCGAGCGCACCCAGGAGGAGAAAGATTACGAAAAAGTATGGTCGGCCATAACGCCGATGGGCAGGCCGGCTTATGTTACCGATATTGCCAATACTGCGCTGTTCCTGGTATCTGATAAAGCGCGGCACATTACCGGGCAAAGTTTAATTGTTGATGGCGGGTGGACCTCGGTAAGCACCCTTCCGCAGGGAATCAAATAAATATTTATGGTTAGCATTGCAGTTAAACATGCTTGCTTTTTAGGCGAAGGGCCGGTTTGGGATAGCAAAACCGGCTGGCTGTATTGGGTTGATATTTTGGCAGGTGATATCCACCGGTTTAAACCCGACACAGGTGAATTTAAAACAACCGAACTTAACCAGATGGTTGGCGCGGTAGCCTTATGCGCCAATGGCGATATTTTAGCTGCCCTGCAAAACGGGCTGACTATTATTGATCAACATACCGGGCAGTGGATTTGTATCAATCATCCCGAAAAACACCTGCTTCAAAACAGGTTCAATGATGGTAAATGCGATCCTGCCGGCAGGTTTTGGATTGGCACCATGGCCATAGACGAATCGCCCGGAGCAGGCAGCCTTTATATGCTGGGTGCAGATGGGGTATTAAGCTTAAAAATTAAGGGTACAACCATATCAAACGGAATGGCCTGGAGTGCCGATTACCAAACGTTTTATTACATTGATACACCCACTTTACAGGTTGTCGCTTACGATTTTAACATTATCGATGGTAGCATCAGTAATAAAAGAACGGTGATAACTATTGATGAAAAAGATGGCTATCCTGACGGGATGACCATTGACAGCGAAGGTATGCTATGGATAGCCCACTGGGGCGGTTGGCAGGTAACCCGCCGCAATCCGGCAACTGGTGAAACGCTGTTTAAGCTGCCCATGCCTGTGGCTAATGTAACTTCCTGCACCTTTGGCGGCGATAACCTTACCGACCTGTACATTACAACCGCTCAAAAAGGACTAAGCACTGATGAGCTTGCGCAGCAACCCGGCGCAGGGTATTTGTACGTTTGGAAAAACTGTGGGTATAAGGGTTTGCCGGCTTTTGAATATCAGGCTGATTAATAATAAAATGGTTAAAGGAGGCGCCTACGGAGCCAAATCGTTGATATTTGTTTTGCTATAAACACGGGGCTACGCTGTAGCCTCACAGCAGATTAAAAATAAGAGAAATCCGATTCGGCATCCTTGCTAAATCTACTTATTGAAAATTCTCGATGATAAGAAAACTGTTTAATGATTACACAAAATAAGGACCCCAGCGGAGTCACGTGTTTATAGCGAATCAAAATATGTTTTTTCTTTGGCTCCGTAGGTGCCTCCCATCTTCATCAACCTTTGCGTAATGCGATAAATAAATATGAATTGCAGATTGTACCTGTTTGTTTTTCAGCGGGTAAAGTGTTAAATTCGTTCATGACCAACAACCGACGCAGTTTTATTAAGCAAGCGGCCGTTTTAACCGGCGCTTTTTCGGCAACCAGTTTGTTTAACCAGGTACATGCGGAAGCCTGGAAATCGGCCGAAAAGAGGGTGGCTCACTTAACACCACAAGAGGTGGCTGCCGACGAAGACTTTTGGGCCGAAATTCAGCGCGCTTACACTGTCAGTCCCAATATTATCAACCTGAACAATGGCGGTGTATCACCATCGCCCCTGGTGGTGCAGCAGGCGGTTGAACGTTATAATCAGCTCACCAACGAAGGTCCATCATATTTCATGTGGCGCATACTTGATCAAGGGCGCGAACCTTTGCGTGAGAAGTTAGCTCTACTTGCTGGTGCCCAGCCAGAAGAAATTGCTATTAACCGCAATTCTACCGAGGCGCTTAATACGATCATATACGGTCTGCCGTTAAAAAGCGGCGACGAAGTAATAGGCGCTAAACTGGATTATCCGCACATGGTGCAAGCCTACCGCGCCCGGGCCACCCGCGAGGGGATTGTTTATAAACAGCTCACTTTTGATTTTCCGATTGAGAATGATGAGCAGATTGTAAAAGCCTATGAGGATGCCATCACCTCCAAAACAAAACTCATCCACGTTACCCATATTGTAAACTACGTAGGGCAAATAATGCCGGTGCGTAAAATTTGCGATATGGCTAAAAAGCACGGTATTGAAGTTATTGTGGATGGGGCGCATTCATTTGGTTTACTTGATTTTAAGATCCCCGATTTAAATTGCGATTATTTTGGCA
This sequence comes from Mucilaginibacter flavus, assembly GCF_030409315.1. Classification (GTDB taxonomy): domain Bacteria; phylum Bacteroidota; class Bacteroidia; order Sphingobacteriales; family Sphingobacteriaceae; genus Mucilaginibacter; species Mucilaginibacter flavus. The sequence goes on from NZ_JAUFPS010000070.1 coordinate 2,942, forward strand.
CCAGTTTGCATAAATTCCTTTCGGCACCTATTGGTAGCGGCATGATGTGGATTAAAAAGGAGAAAATTTCAAAAGTATTCCCGCTGCTCTGCGATGATAACCCACAAGGGGCTGATATCCGTAAGTTTGAAAACCTGGGCACCCGCAGCTTCCCCATTGAGCAGGGCATAGGTGAGGCGGTAAATTTCCAGCTGGCTATTGGCCCTAAACGCAAGGAAGAGCGCATCCGTTACCTTAAAAATTATTGGGCAAGTAAAGTACAGCACCTGCCCAAAGTAAAGCTGCATACCTCGCTAAAGCCCGAATATTCGTGCGCCATATGCGGGGTATCTGTTGATGGGATGACACCCGCCCAGTTAGACGCCGCTTTGTTTAATCAATACAAAATTCACCAGGTATCCATTGTATTTGAAAATGTGAGTTGTGTGCGCATAACCCCACATGTATACACTACTCTTGCCGACTTAGATAAATTGGTAAAGGCTATTACCGAGATAGCAGGGAAGGCTACATAAAAAACAATTGCTTTCCCCGTAGAGACGCATAATTGCGTCTCCAGCTATACAGAGCGAATTTGTTTGACCGATTTGCTTATTTGATTTGCATGTGGGAAACGCAAAATATTGTGTCTCTACAAAAACATTACGGTACCAGGATTATCTTCCCGTTACTTTTCCTGCTTTCCAGCAATATATGGGCCTGCGCGCCATCGGCGAGTTTAAATACAGTAGGGGGAGTAACGATGATGTCCTTATTGCCAATCCATTCAAATAATTGGTTAGCCCTTTTTATCCGTTCTTCTTTTGAGGTTAAGTAACTCCACAAATCGCCGCCGGTTAGGGTTTTGGAGGTATCCATCAACATCCGCGGATCAACAAAAGCGGGATCGCCGCCGGCCATGCCAAAAAATACAACCTGTCCGCAGGTTTTAGTAACTTCAAAACTATCTGTTAGTGTGCTGCCTATGCTATCGTAAACCACATCAACGCCATCTGCACAAAAATCAAAAAGTTCTTTTTTCCAGTCGTTTTGGTAAAGCAATACTTTATCAATGCCATTGTTTAGGGCAACCTGGGCTTTTTCGGCAGATGATGTTAAGCCAATAGTAGTAGCCCCCAAAAGTTTACTAATCTGCGTTAGCAACAAACCAACGCCGCCCGCGCAGGCGTGAATCAATACCGTCTCGCCCGGTTGAGTGTGATGACTATCCGTAGCCAGGTATTGAGCGGTGAGGCCCTGCAATAAAACGGACGCTGCTGTTTCAAAACGGATATCATCGCTCAATGGTATGGCATGATCAACCGGTACAGTCACCAATTCGGCATTGGCAAACGGAACATCGGCAAAGCCAATTCTATCGCCTGCCTTAAAACCGGCATTATTGTTGGCATCAACTACAACTCCCGCACCTTCATAGCCTGCGATAAAAGGCGGGGTACCTTTTAAGTGATAATTGCCTTTACGCCGATAAACATCGGCAAAGTTTAAGCCGATAGCTTTCATTTCAACCAAAAGTTCGCCGGGCTTTAATACGGGATTAGGGATATCTATATATTCAAGTACTTCGGGGCCACCAAAAGTTGAAAATGTTAAAGCTTTCATTTGCTGTTTATTTTATGGGGATGTAAAATTAATCAATCGCGCTAAATCAAACCGGCGTTGCTTATCACCCAAAGGTAAAATGCCGGGCTATCGGCTGTTAAATGCGGCGCTTAACATTTGTTATACTAACAGTAACATTTTTGGTATCGTAAAAAATGGTAATCGCATAGTTTTACGGCTCAAACCAATTATTTCTACTGTTAATCCTATTTTGAATGGAACAAATGTTAACTCATAACGTGATGCGTGAAGCTACGGCTTTAAACACCGAAGACTGTTTCGCCATATATTCAAGGCAGAAACAAAAGTTTGATTTTCCGCTACATTACCATAACGAATATGAGTTAAACCTGGTGATTAACGCCAAAGGAGCTAAACGGATTGTTGGCGATAGCATTGAGGTTATTGATGATATTGAACTTGTATTTATTGGCCCCAATTTGTACCACTCCTGGTTTACGCATCAATGCTCATCTGAAGCTATTCATGAGGTTACGGTACAGTTTCATAAAGATCTTTTTGATGAGAAGTTTTTGCAGCGTAACCAGGCATTTTTTATTAAAACGCTTTTTGATAATGCGCAGCGGGGCGTGGTGTTCTCGTACGAAACTACCCGCGATATTACCACCCGCATATTAAACCTTAATAATAAAGATGGTTTCAATTCGGTTTTGGAGCTGTTATCCATATTGCATACGCTATCTATCTCAAAAAACATGCGGATGTTATCTGATGCCGGTTTTGTGGGCGAAAAGCTACAATATGCAAGCCGACGGGTAGATAAGGTGTTTGAATACATGAAAACCAACTACAACAAACCGCTAACCCTTGCTGAAGTAGCCGATGTAGCCAATATGCCCGAAGCATCCTTTTGCCGGTTTTTAAAAAAACGGACTGGGAAATCGTTTATTGAAAGCCTTAATGAAATAAGGCTGGGGAATGCCTCACGGATGCTGATCAACACCACTCACTCCATTGCCGAGATTGCTTACGTATCGGGCTTTAATAATATATCCAATTTTAACAGGGTTTTTAAGCGTCATAAACTTTGTGTACCTAAGGAGTTTAGGCGGGCATATACGCGGCAGGAAAGGGTTTATGGGTGAGTGAAAGAGTCCTCATCACGAGTATTAAAATCGGGGACCGTGAAAGTGAAAATGAGGTAAAAACTACCCTCTAAACTCTGTCATTCTGAGGAACGAAGAATCTTCTTCGCTGTAAAAGTTTGCAATAAGCAGGGCGAAGAAGATCCTTCGTTCCTCAGGATGACAAACATTTTTTACAAAGCGCAACATAAAAACACCCCTACCAATTTTGTTAATAATTAATTTTTTTATTAGTGTGTTTTTAACGGTTATTACGTAGTTTTATAATCTTATAAGCCCAGATACAAGTTTTCCCTTTCTATTGCCGGTAATAACCCGTTATGAATTTTAAATTCTATATATTTTTTGTACTGCTTTTATGTACGCGAGTTTTGCTGCACGCTCAAAACGAGCCCTATAAGTTTTCGCACCTGGATATTACCAACGGCCTGTCAGACAATCACGTTAACAATATTTTTAAGGATGAAAAGGGGTTTATATGGGTGGCCACCAATTCGGGCTTAAACCGGTACGATGGCTATAAATTCAAGGTTTTTAAGCACGATGTAAAAGACCCAAACTCCCTTACCGAAAACTTTATCTCCAATATTAATGAAGGACCGGGCAAAAAACTTTGGATTTTTACGCACAGCGATATCAATATCTACAATTCGGCCAGGGAAAACTTTTCTGGCAGTTTAGTTGCCGAACTAAAAAAATATAAGGTACTAACCACTCAAATCCGGTCGATAAGAAAGGATAAGGATGGTAATTACTGGTTTACCACTGTAAATAAAGGCCTGTATAAATACACCCCGGCCGATAGTTCAACCACATTTTACAGTATAGCCGCATCTTCAAACCCAGCTTTGCATACCAATAATGTAATGGATGTTGTTGCTACCCGCAATAACGCGGTGTGGCTAATTTATAACGATGGTATTATTGAAGAACTGGATATCAAGGTTAATAAAATTACCAGGCGGTTTGATGGTGTGGTAAAAGTTAACGCCTTTAAACCAAAAACTTATAACCTGGCGGTTGATAACAAGGATAATTTATGGATCTATTCTTCGGCGGGGCCTATAGGTACGTATTGCTACAACACGCAAACCAACGCGCTAACTCACTACAGTAAAGATACCCCCGTTGGCAGGTTAAGCGCCAACATCATCATCAGCATTATACAGGCCGATGATGGTAAAATATGGATAGGTACAGATCACGGGGGCGTTAACGTGCTTGATCCTGCTACCAATAAAGTTACCTACATTGTTAACAAAGAAGATAATCCGCAATCGATAAGCGGTAACAGCGTAAACCTTTTTAAGGATAATAATGGCATCATCTGGGCCGGTACGTTTAAACAGGGAGTAAATTATTACCATAAGGCGCTTATTCAATTCCAGGTTTACAGGCACTTGCTTACAGATAACAGCAGTTTACCTTTTGACGATATTAATGCCTTTGCCGAGGATAAGGATGGCAGCCTGTGGATTGGCACCAATGGCGGCGGGTTAATTAACTATAACCGCCAGACAAAAAAATATACCCAGTTTAAGCACGATGCTAATAATCCTAACAGCCTCTCGAACGACATTATCATTGGTCTGTATATGGACGCCGATCATAAGCTTTGGATAGGAACTTACTTTGGTGGTTTGGAATGTTTTGTCGATGGTAAATTTACGCATTACCGGCACAACGATAAAGATGCCACCACCCTAAGCGACGATAGGGTGTACACCATTGTTGAAGATAACGCCCATAACCTTTGGGTCGGCACTTTTGCCGGTGGTCTTAACGTGCTCAACCGTAAAACCAATACGTTTAAGCACCCCAATTACCCAATGGTATCTGATTATACCGCCATTTTGTTTAAAGATAAAGACGGCAATATTTGGATAGGGCGCGATAAGGGTGTTGATTTTATCAATCTGAAAACCAATAAGGTAAAGCATTATTATTATCAGCCCAATAACCCCAACAGCCTTGCCGGCAGCGATGTAAATATTGTTACACAGGATAGCCGTGGCCTGATGTGGATAGGCACCAAAAGCGGCCTGAGTATTTTAGACGCGCAAAAAAATAAATTTTTAAAAATAGACGATTCCGTTAACTGGTCGGTTAATAATGTTTCCAATATTTTGGAAGATAAGCAGGGGATGATGTGGGTAAGCACCACCAATGGCTTATCAAGTGTGAAGCTTACCGGCGGTGGCGATAACTACAAATTCCAGGTAAATAATTATAACGAATCCGACGGATTGCAGGCGCGCGATTTTAACCTGTACGCGGCCTTATTATTTAGAGATGGTAAAATGGTATTTGGCGGCGCGCATGGTTTTAACCTGTTTGATCCGGCAACTATCACAACGGTTAAGCCTGATCCAAACCTGGTTTTTACCGATTTTAGGCTGTTTAATAAAAGTGTATCGGCTGGTGATACTGTAAAAGGAAAGGTTGTTTTAGAAAAATCCATCTCCGAAACCACGGCCCTCACGCTAAACCATAACGAAAACGTATTTGAAATAGAGTTTGCTACCTGTGAGTATTTTTATCCTAACAAAATTAAATACCAGTACATGCTGGAGGGTTTTGATAAGGGATGGATCACTTTCCCGGCTAACAGCCACAGCGCAACCTATACCAACCTTGATGGTGGCGACTATACCTTTAAAGTACGTGCGCTAAACACCGATAAAGTGCTTGCCCTGAAAATTACGGTAATGCCTCCTTTTTGGAAAACTCCTGCGGCCTATGCCGAGTACCTGTTTTTATTGGTTTCGTTAATATTGTACGTGCGCCACCGGGGCATTCGCAAACTGGAACGCCAGTTTGACGCTAAACAAACCGAAATTGAAGCTGAACGGAAACTGACCAACGAGCGGGAAGAAGCCCAGCGTATGCACCAGTTGGATTTAATGAAGATTAAATTTTTTGTGAACATCAGCCATGAGTTCAGAACGCCGCTGTCGCTTATACTTTCACCTATTGATGATCTCATCAAAATTACCGATAAACCAGCCCAGCAGCATCACCTTACCATGATTAAGCGTAACAGCAAGCGCCTGCTTAACCTGGTGAATCAGCTGGTTGATTTCAGGAAGATGGAGTATAACGAGTTGAAGCTCTCTTTAAATAAGGGCGACATTATCCAGTTTATTAAAGATGTTTCATCCTCATTTACCGATGTAGCGCATCAAAAGCAAATTGAATTTCTGTTTGAAAGCGAAATCAACTCATTCACAACCAAATTTGATCACGATAAAATAGAACGCATCCTGTTCAACCTGCTCTCCAACGCGTTTAAGTTTACCTCTGCCGGCGGCACCATCAGTGTAATATTGAGTGTGCCGGAAGACGATACTTTGCCCGACGATCAAAAAATGCTGGAGATAAGGGTGATAGATACCGGTATAGGCATTACCAAAGAGAACCAGGAAATGATATTTGAGCGCTTTTTTCAGGACGATATTCCCGAAAGTTTGCTTAACCAGGGTAGCGGTATAGGCTTATCTATCACCAAAGAGTTTGTGAAAATGCACGGTGGCAGTATCAAACTGGAAAGCGAACCCGATTATGGCAGCTGTTTCATTATCAGTTTACCGGTTGGCGGCAAAATTGAAAAAACGGATGCGCAGGGTAAGCAGGACAAATCGGCTAAGCAAATCCTTAAAAATACTGAAGGCATCCACGGATCAACCAAAAAAAGTACTGTTTTATTGATTGAGGATGATGACGACCTGAGATTTTACCTCAAAGAGAACCTGAAAAATACTTTTCATATTATTGAAGCTTCCAACGGTAAGGAAGGTTGGCAAAAAGCCCTGTCGCTACATCCAAAATTGATAGTAAGCGATGTAACCATGCCCGAAATGGACGGTCTGGAACTTTCCCGGAAAATAAAAGGCGATAGCCGTACCGCCCAGATTCCTATTATTTTGTTAACGGCGGTCACCGGAGAAGAAGATCAGTTGGCAGGTTTGGAATGCGGGGCTAATGACTATATCATTAAGCCTTTCAATTTCGAAATTTTGCTATCTAAAATCCATAACCTGCTAACCATGCAGCAAACCTTTAAGGAAACTTACCAAAAACAGGTAGAGATCCAGTCGCAGGATGTTGCGGTAGTATCTGAGGACGAGAAGTTTTTAAAGAATGCCCTCGATTTTATTGAGCAGAATATTACCAAATCTAATTTCTCAGTAGAAGAATTAAGCCGCCACCTGGCTTTAAGCAGAGTATCCCTTTACCGTAAGTTGCTAACGCTTACAGGCAAAACCCCTGTTGATTGTATCCGCACCATTCGTTTAAAACGTGCGGTGCAGTTATTAGAGAAAAGTAAGTTAAGTATTGCCAACGTGGCCTACGAAGTTGGTTTTAACAACGCCGCTTATTTTGCCAAAGTATTCCGTGAGGAGTATGGCATGTTACCTTCAGAATATATCGCCGAACTGCGCAATAAGGAGCAGGAAGATGTGCTGGCGTAGGTAGGTATTTTCAAGACGGCAATAACAATTAAAAAGCGAGGGCCTGCGCGAATCCCCTCTTGAGAGGGGCGGAGTGGTGTGTTATGCAAGCGAAGAGGAACGGGGGAGAACACACCCCTGCTAATGCTCGAATCCGACGCGCCCCCTCTCAAGCTACTGTGTGTACACAAGTTGCGAAAAAGTTGGACTTTTGTTTGATGAACGAACCAATTAATTCCAACCCTGATTTTGAGG
>NZ_JAUFPS010000071.1 GCF_030409315.1 Mucilaginibacter flavus
CTAAAAGATGTGTACACACAGTAGCCCCTGGGAGGGGTGCGCCGGAAATGAGCGCAAAGACAGGGAGGGGTTTCTACGTGCGATTGAGCAATTTGACAAGAACGGCTGGCGAAACCCCTTCCTTCCCTTCCCCGAGGAAGGAATCGCACCAGCCCCTGCATTTTTTTAATCCGTTTTTTTAATTCCCCGTTACCTCCAGCCACCGCCCAAAGCCCTGTAAAGATTTACCACCGCCTGTAATTCCTGCAACCTATCGCTAACGCCACTCAACTGGGCCGATAACAGGTTTTGCTCGGAGGTTAACACATCGGTATAATTAGTAGCCGAGCTGTAGCGCAGCAGCTCCTGTGTATAATCAACCGATTTTTGCAGGGCTATGATTTGCTTACTCCGGGCATCCTGTTTTTCTAAGGCTGTTTGGTGGGCGTACAACGCGTTTGAAACCTCTTGTCCGGCTACCAGTAGCGTTTTCTGGAAGCTGTTTAACGCTTCCTGCTGCTGAGCCTGCGCGGTGCGTAGGCGGGCTTTATTCAAGCCCTGGTTAAAAATGGGTTGGGTTAAACCCGCCGCAATATTGTAAAATATGGAGTTTACAAAAAAGTCTTTCAGTTGCAGGGTTGATAAACCACCCGAAGCCGTAATGGTGAATGAGGGATAAAAATACGACCGCGCCACATTGGTGTTTTCAAAAGCCGCCCTGAAAGCGTATTCACTTTGCTGTACATCCGGGCGGTTATTTAGCAATTGCGTCGGGATGCCGGCCTGTAATTCGCTGGCGATGTTTTCTCCAGCAAGACTACCGCGATTAACCGGGCCTGGTGCGCGAGCAAGCAGCAGATCCAAAGCATTCTCGGTTTCGCGGATGCTGCGTTTCAGGTCGGGGATAGATACCTCGGCTGCGTAGCGGTTGGCTTCGCTTTGTACCACGGCCGCGCCGGTTACTACGGCACCGGCTTTAAGCTCCTTCATCGTTTCTACATCCTTAATCCTGTTTTTAAGGGTTTCGCGGGTAATTTCTAATTGCTTATCTAAGGCAAGCAGGTTAAAATAATTATTGGCTATATCGGCTATCAGTTGAGTTTGTACGGCGCGTTTAGCGGCATCGGTTTGTAAATAACCGGCCAGCGCCGCACGCTTTGTGCTGCTCAGTTTACCCCAAACATCGGCTTCCCATGAAGTGGTGAGCCCGGCCTGGTAGGTGGTGGTTAATGTATTAACAATGGTACCTGCCGGATAATTCAATCCTGCCGATGATTGTTTTGAACGGGTTACGCTGGCATTACCACTTAATGAGGGGTAAAACGCGGCTTTACTTTGCTGTAAAGTAGCCTGCGCTTCCAGTATCCGCTGAACGGCTGTTTTCAGATCAAAGTTATTATTCAACCCTTCCTGGATGAGCGCGCGCAGGGTAGTATCGGCAAACAAACTTTGCCATGGCATTGCCGCGATGGTTGTGGTATCGCTTCCCTGCACGTCACGGTATAATCCGTTGGTACCACCCTCCGGGCGGTTATAGGTTTTAGTGATCTTACAAGAAAGCAGCAAGCTAAAAGCCAGCGTAAAAAACGAGATATATTTTATAGTCGATCGATTCATTTCAAATTTCATTTATGCATTAGTGAGCTGTTGGGCTGATGATCGGATCGTCGTTTTCATCTTCATCATCATGTTTTCCTTTAATGCTGATCTTTTCCTGCAATGCCTGGAAAATGATAAACAGCACCGGGATCACAAACACCCCGAATACCGTACCCACGAACATGCCCCCAACGGCACCGGTACCTATGGATCGGTTACCATTCGCGCCCGCGCCTGTAGAAACCATCAGTGGCATAATGCCAAAAATGAAGGCGAATGAAGTCATCAAAATAGGGCGCAAACGGGCTTCGGCACCTGCAATAGCAGCCTCTACCAAGCCCATGCCACTACGGCGGCGTTCCAAAGCAAACTCCACAATCAAAATGGCGTTTTTGGCTAATAAGCCAATGAGCATGATGAGTGAGATTTGCAGGTATATATTACTGCCTACCCCAAAGATCTGGGCAAACAGGTAAGTTCCGGCCAAACCAACCGGCAGGGAAAGCAATACCGCGAAGGGCAGAATATAGCTTTCGTACTGTGCGCACAGCAAAAAGTACACAAACACCAGGCAAAGCATAAATATATAGGCCGATTGTGTGCCTGTGCTCAACTCCTCGCGTGTAAGGCCCGAAAACTCAAAATCGTACCCGGCAGGCAGCGTTTGTTTGGCAACTTCCTGTATGGCCTTAATGGCATCCCCGGTACTATAACCCGGGTTTGGCGAACCTGATACCGAGATCGCCGTAAACAGGTTAAAGCGGGAGATAGATTCCGGTCCGAATACCCTTTTCAGTGAAATAAAAGACGTGATTGGGGCCATGGTACCGGCGGCATTTCGTACAAATATTTTGCTCAGGCCAATTTCGTTTGCCCGGTAATCATAATCGGCCTGTACCATTACACGGTATTGCTTGCCAAACTGGTTAAAGTTTGAGGCATACAAACCGCCATAATATCCCTGCAAAGTATTCAGCACCGCGTTCACGGTAACGCCAGCCTCTTTACATTTAGCCACATTAACATCAACCTGGTATTGCGGAAAGTTGGGATTAAATGATGAATTAAGATTTTGAATTTCCTTGCGCTTTTTCAACGCCTCCTGGAAGGTGTTGCTCACCTTAAACAATTCGTCGATAGTGTGGCCGCCTTTATCCTGCAACTGAAACTCAAAACCATCGCTGTTACCAAAACCCTGTAAGGTTGGCGGCGAAAAGTAAAACACATTAGCCTCACGCAAACTGGCTGTTTTTTGAGTAAGCTGCCCGATGATACTTTGCAGGCTCTGACTCTTTTCTTTACGCTCATCCCAGGTTTTCAGTTTCATGATCACCATGGCGTAGGCACTGCCCGATCCTGCTATAAAGTTAAAGCCTACTAATTTCAGCGTGTTCCTAACCTCGGGAAAAGTATGACCAATACTGTCAATCTTGGCGGCAACCGCCTCAGTTCGTTCCATTGATGAGGCCGGCGGCAAACTGATAGCCGCGAAAACGGTACCCTGATCTTCATTAGGCACAAAGCTGGATGGCGTTGTTTTTACCAGGTAAATAAGGATGCTTGCAAATATGGCTACTGCCGCTAAGGCTATCCATTTTCTACCCGCCAAAAAGCCTATCGATTTTTTATACTTACCGCTTACCGCATCAAACGAGGCGTTAAACACCACGTAAAAATGATTGATGAACCCGTGTTTTTTTGTTCCCTTTTGATGCGGTTTTAATAATAGCGCGCACAATGCAGGGCTCAGCGTTAAAGCGTTTACTGCCGACAGGATAATAGCTACCGCCAGCGTAATACCAAACTGTTTATAAAAAACCCCGGTAGAGCCGGTAATAAAAGTAACCGGTAAAAACACCGCCGACATTACCAGTGTGATAGATACGATAGCGCCCGAGATCTCGTTCATTGCATCAACAGATGCCCGCCGGGCCGATTTATACCCTTGATCCAACTTGGCATGCACGGCCTCTACCACCACAATGGCATCGTCCACCACAATACCTATCGCCAGTACCAATGCAAACAGCGTAAGCAGGTTGATGGTAAAACCAAACAGGTTCAAGAAAAAGAAGGTACCCACAATGGCAACCGGCACGGCGATGGCCGGAATCAGCGTGGACCGGAAATCCTGTAAAAAAACAAAAACCACAATGAATACCAGCACGAAGGCTTCTATCAATGTACTGATCACCTTCTCTACAGACGCATTTAAAAACTCATTGGCATCAACCAGGTAGGTAATCTTCATCCCCTTTGGAAATTTTTCTGCCGCCGCGTCTAATATCTTTTTGGTTTGATCAATCACATCATGCGCGTTTGATCCCGCGGTTTGGCTTACCGCCGCGCCTACAGATGGCAAACCGTTGGTTTGTATCCTGAACGAATAATCGAGCGACCCCAATTCTATCCGCGCGACATCATTTAACCGCAGCAATTGTCCGTTCCCTACAGATTTAATGATAATATCGCCAAACTCTTTAGCCGTTTTTAATCGCCCTTTGTACCTGATAACGTATTGGAACGCCTGCTTGCTATTCTCGCCAAATTTACCCGGCGCGGCTTCAATGTTCTGCTCGTTAAGCGCATCGGTAATATCATCGGGGATCATTCCGTATCTCGACATTACATCCGGCTTCAGCCAAATCCGCATCGAATAATCTCTTGACCCAAAAACGTCTACGTTACCTACGCCGGTTACACGTTGAATCTGTGGCACCAGGTTAATCTTGGCATAGTTTTGCAAAAAGGTTTCGTCGTACGTTTTGTCTTCGCTGTAAAGCGAGAAGATCACCAGGTTACTGCTTTGGCTTTTGGCAACCGTTACGCCCGATTGGGTAACTACCAAGGGCAACAAGCTTGTTGCGCGCGATACCCGGTTTTGCACGTTTACCGCAGCCAGATCGGGGTTAGTACCAACTTTAAAATATACGGTGATGGAGGCAGAGCCATCATTACTGGCAGAGGAGGTCATGTAGGTCATGTTCTCCACGCCGTTAATCTGCTCCTCCATCGGGATAATAACACTTTTCAATACCACATCGGCATTGGCGCCGTTGTAAAAAGCCTGTACCTGTACAGTTGGCGGGGCGATATCCGGGTATTGTGAAACCGGCAGACTAATCAACCCCAAAATACCCAGTATGAGTAACAAAACCGAAATAACGGTAGAGAGTACCGGTCGTTCTATAAATTTTTTAAGCATAATATTGCTTTTGTAATAATTGCAGGAATAAAAAGATAGGGTTATTTTAGGTTGCCGTAAACCGATGCAGCACTTACTTCATTGGTTTTTATAACGGTGCCATCCTGCAAATTGCCCGAACTTTCCAACACGATTTTATCGCCGGCTTTTAAGCCCTGGGTAACCACATAAAATAAATCGGCAGTGTTATCCATTACCTGTATAGCCACATTTTTGATCTTATTTTGCGCGTCAACCACGTAAACAAAACGCTTGTCCTGCAATTCGTAGGTAGCGCTTTCGGGCACCAGCAATGCTGATTTAACGATATTAGGAATCCGTACCACCGCGCTGCTGCCACTGCGGATAAGGCCACGTGGGTTAACAAAATCGGCCCGCACATTGGCTGCTCCCGTTGCTGTATTGATGAGGCCGTTTACGGTTTCAACCTTGCCGGCATGTTCATAAGTAGTGCCATCGGGCAAAATGAGCGAAACCGCAGGCAGGTTAGCCAACTTGGCTTTAAACGATGTTTTGTTCAAACTATCGCGGCTGAAATCCAACAGCTGCTTTTCATTCAAGGCAAAGTAGGCGTAAATGTTGGCTGTATTATAAACGGTAGTCAGCGGGTCTGTTGTGCTGCTGGTAACCAGGCTGCCCAATTTGTAGGGCAAAGCGCCGATAACCCCGTTTACAGGGCTGATAATGGTGGTGTAGTTTAAATTTACTTTAGCATTTGCAAGCGCTGCCTTCGCCTGGGCCAACGCGGCTGCCTTAGTTTGTTGTGTAAGTTGTGCCGATTGTAACTCATATGGGCTGATGATATCTTTATCTACAAGAGGCTTAACTTTATTTACCTGCAATTGCGCAAGGTTCAAATCGGCTTCTGCGGTTTTGATACCGGCTTCTGCGGTACGCACGTCCTGCTCATACTGGGGCGCGTTTATTTTAAACAGCAATTGCCCTTTGGTTACAATGGCGCCCTCATCCACATAAATTTTTTCTACGTAGCCATCAATCTTGGGCCTGATCTCGATATTTTGCTGGCCCTGAATACTGGCAGGATAATCGACATTTAAAGTAGCCTGTCGTGGCTGCAGCTCCATCACCTTATAATCTAACACCTGTGCCGGCGGCGCGCCGGCGGCGGGTTTATTAGTACCTCCGCAGGATGAAATTACAGCGACGAACGACAGCCCGATGATAAGTCCCGCGGCATTTTGTATTAAAGAAAAAGAAGAATTTTTACAGGATGAGTTAAAGAACATCAGTGTGAGTATATGATTATCAAAAATAAATGCACAGCAAACCGAACGCCGGTTTTTCGGCATTTATTGGGTATAGACGCAAACGAAGGGGCCTTTGTTACAAACCAATTATTTTAAAAGCTACCACTTGTATGTTTAAGCCCGGCTAATCTTTCCTCACAATAGCGCTATTCACCTCTATTTCATTGAGTAAACCAGGGTTACTTTTTGAATTGAATGGGTACGGATTGTCGTTTTTTGCGCGGGTAATTTTATCCAGGTCGGTATCTACCTGGTTCAATTGTTTAATAAGGTTATCTATGGATGATAAATGCGCGTTGTAAATTTTAACCTTGGTGTTATAGGCATTTACCTGGTCGTTTTTGCCGGCCGCGATGGCGGTTTTAGCCGTATCCGTCAACTGGTAATTGTACGGACTCAAATTGGCAATGGTAGTTATCACAGGCAATATGGCAGTAGAATCGGCCCTTGATAATTTGGCCAGGTTAAGCGCCGCCGGGTTGGGGTTATAACTAATCAGATTTTGATATTCGCCCAATATCGACGACTCCAACTGGTGTTCATGCGCATAAGTATCGTTGATGATATTGGTTTTGGTATTGTTTTTAAAACCGTTGAATAAAAGCGATGTAAAATCATAGGCTTTGGTACGCATCACCGCGTTTTGAACAGAATAATAATTACTCAACGTTCTTTCTTTAGCATATAACAGCCCAAGGTTTGAACTGATGAGCTGGAATCCCGGGTTGCTGCTGATGGAAAGATCTGTTTGATTGCCAAAGTTGTGGTACTGCTTTCCGTATACTTCCAGGTCATCAATACGCTCATAGGAACATAAAAAGTAAAGCCGATAACGCTGAAACTCCTGGTCGGGATTGTCAATCTGCGCATAGCAACGCTGAATGAATGATTTAACAGCCTTATCATCAAAAACCTGGTAAATGTTTGCAGTAGGGGTAGGCTTCCATCGCAGTAAGGAAAGCTTTCCTTTAAAATCGAGTTCTACGGTATTAGCGTCAGAAAAATTATCGCACAGCTTACCCAAAAAATAAGCAACCTGCGCGCCGGCCTGTACCTCGTGCTTGGTATTTACCAGGGCGTAAAGGCTATCCTGTATTGTTAAATAGTTTTCATTGCTGTTCCAAAAAGAAGGCTCCAATGGCGGGAGCAACAACCGGTTTGTTTTGGTATCTACAAAAATGAATGTGCCCAAAGGGTATACATTTTGAAAGTTGTTCTCCAACAAAGTAAACCCGCTCACCGCTGTCGAATCCATTTTAAGCAAAAAGTTTAGCACCTTATTGTTTTGCAGTTGCAGACTTAGGTTTTGCAGTGACTCAAAACTGGCGCTTTGCTTTTCGGGAATCAACACGGGGATATAAAATAGTTGATCTTTATGTTGATCGAGGTATTGGTAATCCCGTTTTACAATGGCCGATGTCTGATCCTGCTGATCCTGCCCGTAAAAGGCTATGGTATCGCCCTTGCTTACTGTAATTCGCCTGATATCCTCCTCATCAGGCTTAAAGCGACCTAAAGATTTTACCCTGAAATTGCCGGATTTTTGTGAAACCCTGTAAAAAACGGTAAGCGCGTTTTTCGAGGTGTTTTTGATCTTAAACTTGATACCATCGGCCTTAGCCCAACCGGGAAGCAAGCTTAGCATCGATAAACAGATTAATAAATATAGGGCAGGAGATTTTTTTGCAGCAATGGGGTATTCAAGGGAAAAATACATAGGTACAGATTTAAATATCGCCGGCAAAGCATCGGATGGTTTTGTGCCGATGGCAGGCATGTGTTTAATATCTATACAACAATATTTTAACCCCCGAATTGTTTTGCCACGGAAATTTTACGAAGAGGGGGTGTTTGATCAAATCGGGCTTTCTCTATAGCCTCTCGTATGCAAATCCAACTTTATAAAAGCATGGCGCATATTTCCAGACTTACGAAGTTTTTTAAACTTCGTAAGTCTCTCTTTCCGGTCTCCCAGCAAATGCAGCTGTCTTAATTCTTGACTCTAACCTCTTGATTCTCTTCCCAAATTAGCTTCTCAAATACGAGGCGCCGTTGATATCAATGATGCCGCCGCTGCCAAACTCCATTCCTGTTGAGGCATACACGGCTACAAGGCGGGCAACTTCTTCGGGTTTGGCTACTCTGCCAAACGGGCTTTGCTTTTTGATGGCTTCGCCCGCCGGGCTATCCAAGATGGAGGCTGTCATATCTGTTTCAGTAAAGCCGGGTGCTATTACATGGATGCTTACGCCTTTGGGAGCCAAGGCCTGGGCTAAAGACTGGCTCATAGCATTAAGTCCGGCTTTACTCGCTCCATAAGCGGGATGATCCGGCTCGCCGCGGAAAGCGCCCCTTGACGAAATATTGATGATTTTGCCCCCGCCCTGTGCGGCCATTTGCCTGCCTGCAAAATAGCAAAGGTTAGCCGGGCCGGTTAAATTGGCATCAACAGTTTGTTTCCAATTCGTTTGCCATTCATCATAACTGGCTTCTAATATTTTATGCTCCAGGTAAATCCCAGCATTGTTAACCAAAATATCAATACGACCATATTTGGCTATAAAATCAGTCATTAATTTTTCTACCGCGATAGGGTCCTGCACCTCTAACTGCCAGGCGCTATGGCTGCTTCCGGCAAGCGTCGACAAAGTTTCCTGAGCAGCAGCCTGGTTTGATAAGTAGGTGATTGCTACTTGTGCTCCCGCTTCAGCAAATATCTGCGCGCATGCTTTACCGATACCGCGCGAGCCGCCGGTAATGAGTACACATTTATCTTTAAAATCAAATGTCATAGTTTTTGTATTGTCAGGTAAATATAGCGGCTTGCCAGTTAAAACAATAAGCCGTGTAGAAAAGAATAGCCATTAATTACTAAAAATATTAACTTAAATTTGCTAATATTTTTATCAAAATGAGTGCTGATATACTAATCATTGTTTCGGTAGTTATCCTGTTAACCGCCGTTTTTCTATTCATCAAAAAGCCAAAAGCTATTGAGCAAATCTCGCCCGAGGAGCTAAACAAACTCCGGAATGATAACGACCTGCTCAAAATCGGTTTAGCTAAAGCCGAGGAAAAAGCCAACGGACTTGCCAGCGAAAAAGACAACATTACCCAGTTACTCAAGGATGAAAAAAATCGTCTGATAGACGAACTGTTGTATGAACGTACCCAGTTAGCCGAGGCCAATAAAGCGCTGGAAAGTGCGCGGGCATATTACCGGTCGCAACAGGAAAAAATGCAGGAGCAAAAAATAGAGATTGAGCAGATCCGCGTACAGTTTCAGCGCGAGTTTGAAAACGTGGCCGAAAAACTGCTCAAGGAAAAATCAAAAGAGTTTATTGATGTGAATCGCAATAACCTGGATATCATCCTTAATCCGCTCAAAGAAAACCTGAAGGCATTTGAGGATAAGGTAGAAAAGGTTTACAATATGGAAGCTGCCGAGCGTAACACCCTTAAAGGCGTTATCACGCAGTTGATGGACCTCAACAAACAAATTAGCGACGAGGCGCAAAATTTAACCAAAGCCCTTAAGGGTGATAACAAAAAGCAAGGCAACTGGGGTGAGGTTATTTTAGAACGGGTGCTGGAACGCTCGGGCCTGGTGAAAGACCAGGAGTACCGCATCCAGGCCGCTATGCAGGCAACCGATGGTACGCGTTACCAGCCGGATGTGATCATCGATTTACCCGACGACAAACACCTAATCATCGACTCTAAAGTTTCCCTAATTGCCTATGAACGCCTGGTAAATGCCGAAACGGAAGAAGATCGCAAGCTGTTTGCCAAGGCGCATGTGGAATCGATTAAAAATCACATTGGGGGCTTATCGGCCAAAAAATACCACGATCTGTACAAGATCAACTCTCCCGATTTTGTGTTGCTTTTTGTGCCGATAGAATCTTCTTTCAGCATAGCGGTGCAGTTGGATGGCGAACTGTTTAATTATGCATGGGATAAAAAAGTGGTGATTGTTAGTCCGTCTACCTTATTGGCTACCCTGCGTACCATCGCCAGCATGTGGAAACAGGAACGTCAAAATCGCAACGTATTGGAAATAGCCCGCTTAAGCGGCGATATGTATGATAAGTTTGTTGGTTTCCTGGGCGATATGGATAGCATTGGCCGCAACATTAACCAAACTCAAACTGCCTATAACAGCGCCCTCAACAAACTATCTGAAGGCCGGGGAAACCTAACAACCACCGCCGAGAAGATCAAAAAATTAGGAGCTAAGGCAGATAAGCAGATTGATGGGAAGTATTTGGAGGAGTGATTTTTTTTATTCGTCATTGCGAGGTATAAAATCCGGGGACTCTGAAAGTGGAAATGACGTAGATCACCTGGCGGCGAAGACTCACCCGCCAGCG
>NZ_JAUFPS010000072.1 GCF_030409315.1 Mucilaginibacter flavus
CATTTGCTGCAACTCAAAAGTCAGCTAACCCAGTGGTCAATTTGGCCCGGAACAGGGTGGTCAACATCTCCATAATATACACCACTTAAAATCGTGATTTTTTACTGCTTTTTTACTAAAAGGCAATCGAATTTTATTCATTATTATAGTTTTGATGCCATAAAAACTGTTGTGGTGTTTCAAATAATACAAATAATAACTGGTTTTTATCTTCATTGTATTCCAAATTCTTAAGTTTATACTTTACTATTCCTTTGATCGTATAACATGACCATATCATTTATCTCTCTTGTTGAAAGTATTAATAAAGCCTATCGTCTAATAAAACCACGCCGAGAGGATTTAGATGTCTTCAAAGCAAACTTTACAAAGTTACTTGGGCATATCGACGAGAAAGAAAGTGAAGAGAATGTAAAGGGCCATTTAGCCGATTTTTTAAAATCAACCTATTATGATCCAAACTATTTAATTGCCACTAAGGGACGCGCCGATCTCGTAATTCATTTAGAAAAAGAAGCCAAATCGCATGTAGGCGTTTTGTTTGAAGTTAAAAAACCGTCAAACAAACTGGATATGGTTACTAAGGATAACCTGAATACCAAAGCGATGCATGAACTTATCCTTTATTTTCTAAGGGAAAGGGTAAATCATAAAAATATTTCGCTAACTCACTTAGTGATAACCAACATTTATGAATGGTTCGTCTTTGATGCTTCTTTGTTTGAGCGTGTATTTGCTAAAAACACACAATTACAAAAAGCATATAAAGAATGGGAGGCCGGGCAAAAGGTAAGCGTAAAAACCGAATTATTTTATAATGAAATTGCAAAACCATTCCTTCATGAATTACAGGAAGAACTAATATTTACACACGTAGATATCAGGGAATATTTAAAATATTTAAAAGCAAATAAAGAGAAGGACGACAATAAACTAATACCGCTATATAAGTTTTTTTCGCCGGTAAATCTACTTAAGCTGCCATTTATAAATGATAGCAACTCACTTGACACCGGATTCTTTAAAGAACTGTTGCATATCATCGGTTTAGAAGAAGTAAAGGATGGTAGTAGAAAAATCATTCAACGATTACCACTCGAAAAGAGACAACCAGCCTCGTTAATTGAAAACACTATCAATATGATGGAAGTTGATGATGTTTTACGAAAAGTTCCAGGTAAGTTTCTAAACGGTAAAACGAGTGATGAGCAACTGTTCAACTTAGGGTTGGAATTGAGTATAACATGGGTTAACCGTATTCTTTTCTTGAAATTATTGGAGGCGCAATTAATTAAATACCATAATGGAAATACAAGTTTCAAGTTTTTGAATGTTCAAACAGTAAACGATTATGACGAGCTGCACAAACTCTTTTTTCAAGTATTAGCCAGACAATCGGGCAGCCGCACATCCGCTATTCAGCAAAAATATAGTCATATACCCTATTTGAACAGTTCTTTGTTTGAAATTTCGCCATTGGAAGATGTTAGCTTAAAGGTTAATGGCTTGGATGATAACTTAGATATAGATTTATACAGTAATTCAATTCTCACCAAAAAACGTCAAAAAAGTAAAGATTTAACCGCAATGAACACATTGCATTATTTCTTTGAGTTTTTAGAAGCCTACGATTTTGCGTCTATAGGTAAAGAAGAAGTACAGGAAGAAAACAAGACGATTATTAATGCTGCAGTATTAGGTCTGGTATTTGAAAAAATGAATGGTTACCGTGATGGTTCAATATACACCCCAGGTGCTGTCACTATGTTTTTATGCCAGGAAACCATTCGTAAAGCAGTAGTTCAGAAATTCAACGATGCATATGGGTGGAAATGTGAAGATATTACTGACCTGAAAAATTATCTTGCTGATCGGAAGAATCGCAAAGATATTTTAGAATTTAACTTACTGATTGAATCCATTCGTATTGTTGACCCTGCTGTCGGTTCCGGCCATTTCCTGGTATCAAGCTTAAATGAATTAATCGCCATCAAAGCGCAATTAGGGATATTGGCGGATAGCGAAGGAAGCCGTCTGGGTGATGTTGATGTTAGTATTGCCAACGATGAATTAGTTGTTACCTATCGCAACTCCTCATTTTTTGAATATGCTGTTACAACCACTATATCCGGCGGTCACATCATTGCGCCGGAAATTCAGCGCATTCAGGAAACCTTATTTAATGAAAAACGCAAACTTATAGAGGGGAGTTTGTTTGGGGTTGACATTAACCCTAACTCTGTAAAGATCTGCCAGTTAAGATTGTGGATAGAACTTTTAAAACATGCCTATTATAAATCAGAAGATAACTACACGCAATTAGAGACATTACCTAATATTGATATTAATATTAAACATGGTAATTCATTAATCAGTCGATTTAAGGTTAAAGATGAAATATTTGAAAGAATACCCTCCTTTATAAAAAAGCTCGATAATTATAAAAGCTGGGTAAAAAAGTATAAAGACACCAATGACAAAAACTTCAAGGAAGAGTTAAAAGGCAACATAGAACTTTTCATTAATGAGTTCAAGCGACAAGATCCCCGAATAACAAAATTTGAAAAACTGTTTATTAAGAAGAACGAGGAATATATCTTAAAATATAAAGCTATACAATTGTTCGAGCGGAACGACGATAATAAGCAAGTAGCTCAACGGGGATTATTGGAAAAAGAAATTGAAGAGCTTTCAAAGAGTATTGAAGCTGCAAAAAACGACATCACTTACCGAAATGCTTTTGAATGGCGGTTTGAATTTCCGGAGGTATTAAATGAAAGCGGTGATTTTGAAGGGTTTGAAGTCGTGATAGGAAATCCA
Organism: Mucilaginibacter flavus; assembly: GCF_030409315.1. Taxonomy (GTDB): domain Bacteria; phylum Bacteroidota; class Bacteroidia; order Sphingobacteriales; family Sphingobacteriaceae; genus Mucilaginibacter; species Mucilaginibacter flavus. Next base: position 2,821 of record NZ_JAUFPS010000072.1, read on the forward strand.
CCATATATCCAGTTGCAAAAAATGGGGGAGGATGCGGATGCTTTGCAAAAAGGCGATTACAGTACCTTTACCCGTACCGGTGATATTTATTGTTTGTTCTACGAACAAGCCATTCGTTTACTTAAGCCTAACTACTACTTTGGTTTTATAACTTCTAACAAATGGATGCGGGCAAATTATGGCGTTGCGACTCGTAAGTTCTTTTTGGAGGAAACTAACCCACTTTTATTGGTTGATTTTGGTGGTTACCAAGTGTTTGAATCGGCAACTGTCGACACGAATATGCTCGTTGTATTTATTAGAGATCTGTCGTATTTAAATACTCGACATGCTTAATTTATACTTGTCTTATATAAATTAATTTAAGTAATAATCTAATCAATATGAACTACGGGTACATTCGCATCAGCACGGACAAACAAACAACAGAAAACCAACGATTTGAAATTCAAAACTTTACCGACAAAAAACAAATATTCATAGATGAATGGATTGACGAGACGATAAGTTCCACAAAAAAACTAGATGTCCGAAAGTTCGGGGCATTGTTACAGCGGATGCAAAAGGGAGATGTACTTTTTGTCTCAGAATTATCCCGTTTGGGACGTAACCTAATGCAGATCATGAAGATTTTGCATGATTGCATGGAAAAGGATGTCATGGTATATACAGTCAAGGAGAACTATGAACTTGGAAATAATATTAATTCTAAAGTACTTGCTTTTGCTTTTGGACTTTCGGCTGAAATAGAAAGGAATTTAATATCTCAAAGAACAAAAGAAGCTCTGGCGCGAAGAAAAGCAGAAGGTCAAATACTTGGTCGTCCCAAAGGGAGTAAATCACAAATTCGTAAGCTTACAGGCAAGGAGGACGACATTAAATCACTAATGAATAAAAAAATATCATACAGTGCTATAGGAAGAATTTTAGGGGTTCACCGCTTAACTGTCTCTTCATTCGTCAAAGAAAAAATTTAAAAAAATATTAACTAAGGTGGTTTATAGGTGGCGATATTTTAATTTCTACGAACCAACCAATTGCACCGCCCAAGTAACTTTAAAGTGCAGCCGGGTAAAATGTTAAGGCAGGAAGGGGTCGCTAAAAAAGTGATTAGGTCCACCAACTTCTGTATCCCTGATGTTTTATGGTATAGCTTATCTCCTCAGATACGGTATACGGTTTGGTGTTTTGTTTTCATCAACAATAATTGGGGGCGAAGGCTCATCGGCAACCGGCTGAGTTGTTGTACAATGTATTGTTGTCTATATAATCATAGCAGCGCTGGCCGCGCTGCTATGATATTTATTGCTTCAGCAGCACAAGCTCCAAAGGGAAACTTGTTAGCAAATAATAATCTCTAAAACTCGTCAACTATCTCAACAACCTCCTGTGCAAACGGACTTCTATCTATTTGGATTTGTAAAACACGTCTAAAGTTATTTAACTCTCTTTGTTCGATAACCTCCTGAAGTTGGGTTCTGCCTTGGAATCCTTTTTGTAAAATCATTTCTATGGCATCGTCAACACCAGTTAAGGTACTCGGCATATCATACATGATCGCTTGCGGCGCATTGTGTTCGTCGATATGAAACCACGCAGGATGTTTCCTGAATTTAGTTTGCATAGTGTTTTCGATAAACCCATGCCGTTTATAAAACTGATCGGCCTTTTCTCTGATCAACCCTTTTAAATCTTTCGGCATGATAACTCTAAGCTTAAATTTGGTAAACTTCAAGTTATTGATCTTTAACACTTTTGTGTTTTGGACACTATCTACCAACCCCGCAATGAAATTTTTATAATATCCGATGGCTAAAGCGGTTGTTGGATATAAACTTAAATGCCCAAGCTTGTAATGTTCTTCAATTTTAGCAGAAAATTCTTTACAGGCTGTCTCAATAGTAGTATTATCAACTCTTTTAAAGCGGGGCATATAAATACCTTTAAAATCACTCGGTAGCTTTACACCATCTTCCACTAATAAAAAAGACTTATGCTTGCCTAAAGCACCTAAAAACAACGCCATTTCCAAAATCACATTATCCCTGGGTTCGATAACTATTTTATCATCTTTCGTCAACGTCAAATCATCGGCGGTTGCTACAAAAATACCGAAATCAAAAAAACTCACCATTCTCAGCAAATTATCAAACGTGCTGCTGTTTGGTTCCCATACACCCGGATCTTGCCATAAAGTACAATCTGCAATTCCGGTCAAACATTCTTTTACTTTTGTTGCGTATTCATAGCCTGCACCTGACGAGCCAATGAAAATATTAGGTTTTAAATCTGTCATGGTTTAATAAGCTAAAATTGATCGTTGAACAAAATAGCTATTGGCGATATCTTTTGAAGCATCTTCAATCAGGACATCCAAATCTTGCTTTAATCGGATCATATCAGGCACAACCTCATCCTTAGCTAATGGTCGTTCTAATCCGTTAGGGCTTAATACAGCCTTTCGCTTAATTGGATCGTCGATAAGCAATTTCATTTCAGCCGATAAATTCTCCGCTATTTGTAATTCACTTCCGGTACTATACATTAACAATGAATTTTCCATAGAATAAGCTATCGAGGTCAATTGGAAACTTTTTAGCGTTTTCAATTCCACTTCACAATCCGCCCTAAGCGTTTTCAACAAACGAACGCCTTTCCTAAATCCGTCATACGTATTGTCGCCTTTATGATTAACATTGTTTATTGTTGCAAATGGAAAATCACGGTGTTTGGTTTTGTTTTTAAAATCATATAGATATACACCTTTATAATGATCGTCGTTTGTCTCGTTGAACTTATCAGAGTAATACCAATAGCAAAATACAATATCTACTTTTCGATTTAGATTTTGATTTTCTATCGAAATGCATTTGTCACCTTTGTCATCAACAATGTTGTATTGTGACTTCATTATTGCAGTGGCTTGCTTGCGCATCTCACATATATCAACATCCGGGTCAGATTCCCTATATGGATTAACAGGCTGCGATTGTGGGTAAAAATAACGGTCAATAACGGTTAAAAGGTCAAAATCACTATGTACCTTGATATTGGTGGACGTCATAACCGAGCCCTGTGTTCTATATGCTCTGTTAAAATGAAGATCAAAATCACGTTCCAAATGTTTTTGAACATTGTTTGCAGCAGCGATTGTTTTGGCGTTGTATTTATCGCCGATTGGCTGCATGGATTCAATTAGATATTTGATGTCCTGCGGTAAGCTTGATGAACTAAATGATTTAGTTAATGCTGATTCATTCAATTCTTTATCGAACCTTCTGTTTTGAAGATTCGTTAATCTTCGTGTATAGTCTAAAGTTGGCATAAATTTTTATTAAAGTTTTGAAATAATGCCGTCAACCATTGGTCAACGGCATATAGTTAATTATTTGATGAGATATTAAAATCGGGGCAAACTGAGAAGGTTATCCCTCTTTGTATTGTCAGGCTCTGTTTTAATATATTCATTGCCAGCCGCACTCTTTTGATGTGTTACATTAATGCTTCTATTAGCGGCGTGCACATAAAAACTATAATTGCCCGTTTTTAAATAAGAAACAACTTCCGGAACTGAGTTTTCCCAATTCCCGTTTGAGTTAGTTCCTTTAACTCTAACAATATGTTCAGCTGAATCCGTTTCAGCCGACATTCTAACATGTGTAATTCTATTACTCATTCCTGTAAGTATTAATTTTGAAATTAAATGTAAATGCTGTCTGATTAAAATGGCGGAGAAACAGACAACCACAAGCCGGGTGAGTAAAAAAGAAATTACAATTTCACTTTAATTAAAAAATTAAAGTAACTTTAATAACTTTGTAAAAAGATTAAGAAAAATCTGCGTGGTGGTAAGCCAACAGTAAATTACTCTCACCAAGTAATTTTTTAAATAGGTTGTTATTGCAAGTAACAACCTATTTTATTTATACCGTACCTCCCTCATTAGAAGTGCTTTTTTCTTTACGTTTAATGTCTTTCCTTTTTCTAAGGATAAATATTTCTTTATCTTCATATTCACTTTTCTCTATATCAAACATAATAGTGTACTCTTTGTATTTAAACCCTAATTTCTGAAAGGCATCTCCAACGTTCAAATAATAGTAATCTCCAGCTTTAGCTACCTTTCCTACACCATCTGCTGTATCTGTAGGTATTAAATACATTACATTCTCATCCTCTTCATCTGTAGCTAACAAATAAGAACCTTGGTTCTTTAATTGCATAACTTCTATAGCCTCTATATTGAATCCCAATTTTCCTGTACTGTGAATAGTAGCTTTCGCCTTGTTAATCTCAATTTTAAAAATTTTCGGTTTCATTATACAAATATTGCAAAAAATAATCGACAATTCCAAATTTAATTGAAAAAACATTTTTCTCCCTTTAAATTACAATTTAGAATTTCACCAAAAGTAAAAATAAATTTATCTTTTATTATTGCTTTCTATTTATTTCTCTTGTGTTTTATTTTGTGTATCCACAAGTAAGATTATGTGATTCTGTGAATAAAATACCGATCCACTGCGAATATTCATCGTTAAATCGATAGCGGATTGTAAATAATCTTGAAAGGCACTTTTAAGTCAAATGACAAGGGAAGCGTTACCTCTAAATAACGGTGGGCATTATTTTTTTGTTTTCTTGGCATTCATTTTCTTGTTAAAATGAATGTCAAATCCTTTTTCTTTTGCGAGGTAAAGTAAGGTCGCAAATGAACTTTGAGAAGATCCTTTCTGATAACAAGAATGAATTAGTTTTTCACTTTGATTTTCATCATGGTTTGCTCCATCAAGCCTGCATAGTTCTAAAAAATATTGTGTACCCAAATGTGGGTTAAAGGTATTACTCAAAGCAAACGCAACACGAACCCAGCTTTCGTAAGACTCGGTAATTGAAAGCCCGCGTTTATTTAAAAAATGATAGATTTTTTTATAAGTAAGCTTAGATAATTCATCATTAGGTAGCGTTACTTTCAATAGCGAAGGTGTTCCTGAATAAGACTTTTTTTCATTACTGATTGTTTTTTCAACCTTTTCAGCAACCAAATGCAATTGATCGAAAACTTTGTAATTAACATTTACCTTAATATCGGGATCATAAGAAACAAAACACAATCTCGAAACATCAGACCCGGATGTGTCAACAGAAATCTCATATTTTTCTTTGTAATATATAGTAGCTGCCTTATAAGCTATCTTATGCAGATCCTCGCAATTTTCGCTCACTATCAAAAATTTCAAACCATCTCCTGACGGTGAAAGCCATACAGCCAGAATATACTGATCTTTTGAAAGCAATTCTTTAATAATGTTCAGATCTGCTCCTGCTTTGTCAATGTCTAACACAATTAGAGAACTGTATGTTGCCAAATTCCCAGCTGTTCGGGAAGGAGAAAAAGTACCGGAAAATGTGACTGCCGGCAATGTGTTTTTTAACAGTGTATATTTTTCAAACTCATTATCGGAATAAAGCTTTCGGGCTTTTTCAATTAGAGGCTTAAAAACCCCCTCTCTAAAGCTATTAAGCATCGCCTCCAAATCAACTGTCTTAAATTCGTGCTTAAAAGGCTTAGAATAGTAGCCCACTTTAAAATCTTTCATAACATTTTCAAAAATAAAAGTAATACATTTATCCCGAGGGTAGCGAAACTGTAGAAGTTAATTAAAACTCAGTCCGAGAATAATAATAATTGGGCCAATATGCGTAGGGCTTAAACCTTAACATGAGAACCACGGTTTTAAACCAACCACAACAATAGAAGTATTTCCTTTTAGCCGCTGCCCTCTTTTTTAAATATGAAAGATTTTGAAAGCTTCTTCGATTTTCACAGCATATTAGAACAAGTTATAATTTCAAGATCTAAAATCGCATTCTATATTCATAAAAACTCCTATTTAGATAGATACTGTAAGAGTAAACCCTTTTCTATAGAGGACAAAGCCAGGGCATTAGAAATCCAAATTATTAGTGATCTTCTTCCATCAAGAAAAGAATGGTCAAGGCCCAAAAAGCATGTTAACAGAAAAGATTTTGATTCCACAATAGAGTTAAATCAACAATCAATACGGAATCGGGTCTATCATATACATAGGCTATTTATTACAGGCCAAAAAACTCTCTTAGAAACTCCCATTTGGTATCAAAATTTGAGAGTGTTCATTGACAACCTCGAAAAGAGGGTTTTTAAAGAGGAGTCGTTTTCATTAAGAAAACCGACCGTGTTTCCTGCGAGAAAACCTCCTTACAATAAAGCAGATATAGAACGTCGACCTATTGCAAAATTCTTTGTGGAAGACAAAATAATTTTGAGTTTAACTAATAAGTATTTAACTCAATTGTTTGATGATATCTTTTTGGATTGCTCTTTTGCATTTCGGTCCAGAAACTCATACATGAAAGGCCCTACCTATCATGATGCGGTCGAACTTCTCAAAAAATTTAGAATAAAGCATCTTGAGACACCCCTATATGTAGCTGAGTGTGATATAAAGAAGTTTTTTGATTGCGTTGATCATGAAGTCGTGGTTCAAAAATACAATTACGATAAAAACGTACTATTAGAGCTAAATATTGAAATCCATCCTTCAGCAGAAATCATTTTTAAAGAGTACCTTAATTGCTATTCGTTTAGTGGCTCGGTTTTCCCTTTGAATACTAATGAAGATTTTTGGATGGCCGCCAGTGATGTTGGGGGGCAATTCAAATGGACTCCTGAACTGAAAGAAAAATTTGATACCGGTGAATTAATTTCGAGAAGCATTGGCATCCCGCAAGGCGGGGCGCTTTCAGGGTTAATAGTAAATTTGCTGATGCACGATTTAGATCGGGTAGTTACAAATTTGGAAAACTGGAATAAGGACTACCTTTATTTACGGTATTGCGATGATATGGTTATCGTTCACAAATCGAAAAAAGAATGCAAAATCCTTTTTGATAATTATTTCCAAAACTTATCAGGATTAAATTTAAGCCCGCACGATCCTCCCGAATTGAGGCCCAATTATACCAAGGTTTTTTGGGGTAATAATATTAAATCCAGGGATGTGTATTTATGGAGCATTAAAAAGTCAGGGCTTCACCCTCATTCTCCCTGGGTAAGCTTTTTGGGTTATATGGTTCATGAAAATGGTGATTTGAAAGTAAGAAAGAAATCTATAGAAAAGCAAGCATCAAAACACAACGCAGAATTACTGAAAGTAATTAAACGTTTGGATAAGCATTCCGATACAGAATTAATTAATCAAGAATTATCCATCAGGAGAAGCTTTAGTAGCAAATTGGCAGCGATGGCGGTGGGTAATATAAATATAAGTACATATAAAGAAACCCAGGTGACGATGTGTTGGGGCGCTGGATTTAAGTTAATTGAAAATAATAAATATACTCGATCACAATTAAAATACCTTGATTTTAGCAGGCAAAGAGCGCTGTCGAAATTAAAATTTTATTTTGCAAAAAGAGCTATACCAAACGTAAAAGAAGAAGAAAAAGAGGACTTGCCAGATTTATTAGAGAATGGCTATCCTCACTCGTTTTTCAGCATTCTTAATCGCCCCAAGTTTTAAGCACAAGCACATCCCATCCCATTTTCAACGCTTAGCACCAAAAGCGCGAGCCGGATGAAATGTCAAGGCCGAAGCACCGCTAAAAAACAAAACACAAATGCTTCGGTTGTATAGCCTTTACTTTTCAACCGGCGGTCGGTAACTTTGCCTATGCGGTGAAATTGGGATTAGATTTTTTTGAGGAATGGGAAAGGCAGGTGTGTTATGAGGAACGAATTTCACTCCTGCCAGCGGCAGCGAGGCTGACGGCGCAATGAAACCCGGCGCGATAGCGCGAGGTGTAATACAGCCGCCTGCCGTAGCTACATGGCTCCAACGGGTGTACGTGTCGTTTTGCTTTTCAGCAGCAAGGTCGGACGATTTAAATCAACCGCCCGACATGCTACTTAGGGTGCTTAGCAGTTTCTAATTCAACGGTTAACTGGTTAGAAGCAAGGCAAGGCGAACAAATGCCCGCCTGCCAACACTGCTGAGGCTGTCAACACTTAATATCTTGTATATATTGCTTGTAAATGCTCTCTGCGTGTATATTATGGAGATAGTGACCACCCTGTTTCGGGCCAAATTGACCCAGGGGTTAGCTGACTTTTAGGTTGCAGCAAATGCTATAAAAGCACGTACAAAAATAGTTATTTAAAAGGTAATTTCATTAGTGGCTGTTTTCTGGTTCAATACTACGTTTTCTTCTCATAGATTCCCC
>NZ_JAUFPS010000073.1 GCF_030409315.1 Mucilaginibacter flavus
CCTGTGAAGCTAAACGCTCCTTCCTTGTCTTTTGTCCTTTCATTTTTGTTTACTTAGTGTAAACCTATTTCAGGACAAGACAGACTAATGACTAATGACTAAATCGTAGGATATCTCCTCCTTAATAAAGTATAAAACTTTTCGGTAGTTGCCGGTTTGCTATCCCAGTTGTTTTTGGCAACATAGTTGGTTTTCAGGAAACGTTCGGCTTCTTCAAAGGTGTTAAAGCGGTTTACTATTTCAATAGCCTCGCTGTACGCCAGGCTGTAACCGTTAAACAGGTCTTTTATATAAAGTAGTTTATCATTCAGGTTAATGGCCGATTTTAGGTCGGTTATAGGCAACGCGGTGGGTTGTGCGGCTGTGTTGTTGTCCTTCTCGGCTCTTTGGGCAAATATTTTTTGATTAAGGGTAAGTACCTTATCATCCTCCTTCACCGGTTCGGTTTTGGGTACCAGTGGTTTAAATAACTCTGGCTGAGTAACCGGTTCAACCACCTGTTTTTCCTCAGCGACTACTATGGGCTCTGGTATTTCAGCAACAGGAGCCGGTTCGGGCTCGGGTTCGGTAGCTTCGTTCAAATCAAGTTCTTGTACGGGCGCTTCCGGCTCCTCACGTTCAAAAGAGTAAGAATCGCCAGAACTTACCGGGCTAAGATCAATTTCAGCTACAGGTTCTTCCTTTACCAGTTCAATTTCGGGGGCTTCAATTTTTACGTGATTAAATGGTACCGGTACAATTGGCTCAGGCTCGGTGCTTAGTTCCAGTTTAGTTTCAATAACAGGTTTTTGCTGAACAACGGGCTCAAAAAAACGGCGTTCGTATATCGGTTCGGGCTTGCTTGCGGTTGGGGGTATTGCCGGTTTAGGTTTTTCAATAACCGGCTCTGGTATCACAACGGGCGGCTCCTGCTTTTCAATAACTGGAGCTTCGCGCTCGTGCATTTTGCGGAGTATTTCGGCGTGATCTCTTAGAAATTGGGCGTTGGCTACAAAAAGCTCCAGTTCCAGTTCATTCAAATCACTGCTTTCGGCTCTCAGGTAATCATATTGGTCATTAAGCTCTTGTAAAATACCACCTATCTTTTTAAATACGTCCATTTGCTTCATGGCTTCAATGTTAGGAAAATGCTTACCAAAAGTAGGATAAAATTCTGATATTTGACATCCCGTTAAGGTATGGGTTACGGTTTGCGTATACAATACACAATGTCTGTCTTTTGTTTTTACCGGGCGCTACTTTAAATGAACAATTTAGAGTTTAGTATTTATCATTTAGAATTTAACACGGGGAATGGTTTATCACGAGGATGTTTTTAGGCGTAAAAGTGAATCTGGCGGCAGCATTGAACTGGTTTGCGGCTCCATGTTTTCGGGTAAAACCGAAGAGTTGATCAGGCGGCTTAACCGCGCCCGGATAGCCAAACTGAAAGTAGAGATTTTTAGCCCCAAAGCTGATACTCGCTATGGCGAAGATGCCATTGTATCCCATAATGCCAACCGCTTTACTTCAACCGCTGTAGATAGCGCCTCGGCAATATTGCTGCTAACCAACGATGCCCACGTAATTGGTATTGATGAGGCCCAGTTTTTTGATGACCAGCTTCCCGAAGTATGCACCATATTGGCCAACCGCGGCATCCGCGTAATTGTGGCCGGGTTGGATATGGATTTTAAAGGTCGCCCTTTTGGCCCCATGCCCGCTATTATGGCCATTGCCGAATCGGTAACCAAGCTGCATGCTGTTTGTGTACAATGTGGTAATCCGGCAATGTACTCCTATCGGTTGGTGCCCGATAATGCCCGCATCCTGCTGGGCGAAAAAGAGAGCTACGAGCCTCGCTGCCGTATCTGCTACAATAGCTAACATCTTCTCGCCGTAATATTTACATTATAAGTTGTTTTTGCCAAAACAAAAACGGGTCATTTTGTTGTTTTGTATTAAACAAAAGTGGGTAATTAATAAGTAAATTATAGGATAATTTTATAATTATTAATTAATTGTCATTATATTTATCCTTTAGTACCGATAAACAACTATGGCCAAGAAAATTTTAGTGATTGAAGATGATAAAGACATCCGGGACACCATTGTTTACGTTTTGGAGGAGGAAAAGTACGAGGTGGTAGCGTCAGATAGTGCCCGGATTTTGAAAAAACTTCATGAAATAAATCCCGATTTGATCCTGTTAGATAATTGGCTTACCGATTGGCGAAGTGATGCCAGCGGTCAGGAAATAAGTAAAGGCCTTAAAGGCGACCCTGCCACCAATCATATCCCGGTAGTGATCATATCGGCAGTAAATAATATTGAAGAGATAACCAAAGCCGGTAATGCCGATGGATATCTTAAAAAGCCATTTGATTTAACCGAACTGATTGCAATTGTGAAGAAACACGCCGTTGTGGAATAAGGATTTTGGGACTTTGAGACTATTGGACTTTGGGACTGTTAGACTTCAGGACAAAAGACAAAGGACTTTTAAAGCAGGGCTCTTTGCTCTAAAAGTCCTTTGTCTAATAGTCCTGAAGTCTAACAGTCCGCGAGTCCAGTGGTCCTAAAGTCTACAAGTTATAGTTTTATGCCAAAGCCTACATTAAACGTGCGGCCATCGGCGGGCAGAATGCCAGGGCCGGGGTACATATTAATGCGGCGGGTAAAGTATTTGGCGTTGGCTATGTTGTTTACACTGGCGCTGATGTGGTAGTTTTTAAGGAAACTATAGTTAAACGACCAATCAAAAACATGGTAAGCCGGTACCACACCTATAGCCCCGGTTGAGCTTGATACGGTGTTGTTGGCATCGCTGAAGCTTTTGCTGGTATAGCTTAATTGCAGGGTGCTGCTTACCGGTCCGCTTAGAAAGGTAAGACCTGTGCGATTGATCCAGTCTGGTACGTTCTCTAAATGGTTGCCTACTAAACTTACGTTTTTGCCCGATACGTTGATGGCACCACTTACATAACGGCCATGGGTATAAGCCAAAGAGTTAAATAAACGCAGATCACTGTTTGCGTGCGAATCAAACGAGCGTAATAAAGATACTTCGGTGAAAGCCTCGACACCCTTAGCTGTACCATTACCCACATTGGTTAAATACAGGTGACTTACGTTTTGAGCGTCGACCTGGTTAATGGTACCCGCGCGGTTGTTGTAGCGCACGTAAAAGCCACCAATATCATAGTTAAAAATATAGCTGATGTGACCACGATAACCCAAATCGAAGCTGTAGCCACGGCTATCTTTAATGTTAGGATCAATAACTGTTAAGTTATCGGCAGGGGTAACGGCCGCGTAGAGATATGGGCGATAGGCTTGCGAACCATTGGCATACAACTGGCTGCCGTTGGCAAACTGGTATTGCAAACCGGTGCCAAACACCGGGAAATTACGATTGCCTTTGTAACCCACATTTGTAGCACCATTGGCTATAAAACCCGAAGTGGTTGAGTTAATTACTTCATACCTTACACCGGGCGTTATGGTAAATGCCTGCGTAACCTGGAAAATGTTTTCGGCAAAGGTGGCAAAGTTAAACGAGCGCAGGTTTAGGTCGATAGCGTAAGGTTTTACCAGGCTCAGGTCAAAATCAGATGCTATGGTACCTACGCCTTTTTGTTTACGTTTGGTGGTTTCTTCAAAATACCTTATTCCTGTAGTGAAGGTGCTTTTTAAATCGCCTAATTTGTAAGAGTGTAACAGGCGGGCTTCGGTTGTAAAACCAGCGTAATAATCACGGTCTACCTGGCGTGGATTAAAAGTTTTTAAGCTTGTATTAACAGTATCTTTAATATTGGGCGTGTTAATAAACTGTACACTATTACGCTGCCCAAACAGGCCTTGAGCAATAACTTCCAGTTTGGTATCCGGGTTAAAGGCGTAGTTGAATAACAATGCCGGAATATTGATCTCGGGATTAAAAAAGTTACGTGCCCTGAACGATTGGCGATTGTTTTCGGCAAACTGGGCATCGGTTAAGCCACCTGCAATTTGCTGAACATAATCTGACCGTGAAAACTGCAAGGCGATGCTTCCTTTGCTGTTAAACTGGTATTTGATGTTAGCATAATAGGAGTGATAATCAAAAGCAGCGTTTGGTCGCCAGCCATCACCACGGCGGGTAGAGTAAAAAGCGTAATAGCTTACTTTACCAACCTTACCGCCAACTGCATTGTACGAGTTGAAAAAGTTATTTGATCCGGCAGTTTGGTTGCTTTCAAAACCCAATACCTTGGTGCTATCGCCTTCTTTAATTTTGTAATTAACCATACCACCAAACTGCGGACCGAATTGTAAAGCTGCCGAACCTCGTACATACTGAATTTCGGCAATGGCCTCAAATGGTACATTATAGTGGTTTTCGGGATAGCCAAACGCGTCTGAATTGGTGTTGTAGCCGTTTTGGCGCATATTCATCTCAATAGAACGGTGTGGATCGGTACCACGGGTACCAATGTTTAACTGTAAGCCTGCACCATCCATTTCCCAAACGTTAAAGCCTGGTATTTTAGCTAAAGTCATGCGGGCATTGTTGGTAGCCAGGTTGGCTTTGCCGGCATCGGGATAAACTAAAAAAGTTTTTTTACCGGCAAAAATATAGGTGCCTTGTATATTGGGCAGGTGCTTGGCCCTACCTTCTTTAATAATTACGCTATCGAGGTTTAGGGTGTCTTTTACGCTTTTTTGTGCCTGGGCCATACCCGATGTAGCTGCAAATAAAGCAAGGAGAGATATTCTATAAAAATTATTCATCAATTTCAATTTATAAGCTAAAAGTTAGCTGCAGGGCAATACATAGGTATGCCTGCGCGCAGCGTTGTTTAATCAATATGTTTTAAGGATAAGGCGTTGATCAGGAAAGAAACGCCGGCGGTCGGCCTGCTGTTAAAATCAGCGGCTGATCAATATTGATAGAAATTGAATTGCGATAGTTTTGAATTGCGAAAACCTGTGGAGCAAAATAATAGGTCATTACCGGATGATCATACTTAAAATCGATACCCGATTTTTTGCCAGATGATTCATGCGTTTTTTTATTTACGGGGATGTCGTTTAACTGCTTAGCAGTAATAACATTGGCGGTAAGCAATTTAGTAGTTTGGTAGTTGGGTACGCATTGTACATATAAAGTATCTTTGGTAACCCTAAGCTTTACGTAGTTATAAGCCGCGTTGTTGAATCTTATCTGCCCGGATATCCGCGCGTATGATTTCCAATCCTGCACCTGCGGCATATGTTGTGGAATTTTTACTTCGATAAGATTAGCTGCATCATACTGATCTTTACTGATTTGCTCGCTTGCAAATTTATCAGACTGGTAAACCAGGTATTGGCTCAATAGCATATAGCCACCTATGTTAAAAAGGTGGGCAATGAGCAATACGATGGCAAAGGTTCTTTTCAAGAATGATTCTAAATGGCTACAATGCTACTCATTATTTGTGAAAAAAACTATGTGAAAAAGCCTGGTTTTGAATATTGTTTAAATTCTGTATAGATCCTGTATTTTCAGGATGGGATTTTGTTTTGTTAAGATCGAATCTAATAACATCTGCTTTACGAAAATAATTAGCTGCTGGTCATGAAAATCTTAAAAAAAGGTTCCCACAAATTCCTATAAGGTCGCTTATTAGGTTTTTATCGGCTATTGTGCATGTAAAATGTCCTTCTTGCCATGATCGCATGAATGGATGTTTAAATAAAAAATCAGTGTTCTGTCGCCGAACATCACATCGGATTAATATTAACCAGATCCTCAAATCAAATTAACCATTTCATCTAAATTATGTATTCGCCCCGACTAATCAGTCAACTCGCCGATGACTGACAGCCTTTGTTTCTGATTGCATGACGTCGTTGTTTGATCTTTTTTTCCACCCAAACTACTTCTTGCTTCTTTAAACCTAAATATATACTTTTGTAAACGCCTGATTTTCATTGTTGACTTCCTGCTTTTAAACCAATGGAATTTTATTATAAGCAATCCTGTGCTTAAATAGAAAAAATCCGGCTACTTTTATAGAACCAATTTTATAAATACAAAATATATGATAATCAAAAATGTTTACTTTTTGGCGGTCACCTTGCTGGTGATTGGATCTACTTCATGCAAGAAATCTTCTCCTGTAGGCAATACCGGGAACGTTCCCGGTGATACTACAACAACCGTGATGAGCGGTGGAAAAGACCTGCCGGCGGGGGCGGTTGATGGGGTTACTTACATCAACTCGGGTAAATCGGTAATCCTTAATTTATACGCGCCATCAAAAACATCGGTAAGTGTAATTGGCGATTTTAACAGTTGGACTGCTGACGCCAAATATGCCATGAACCATACCAAAGATGGCAAACGCTGGTGGATACAGATTGATGGTCTTGACCCTAATACAGAATACGGCTATCAATACCTTATTGATGGTACCCTGCGTGTGGCCGATCCATACACCGAGAAAGTACTCGACCCGGATAACGACAGCTATATTGATGCAACTACTTACCCAGGTTTAAAAGCCTACCCAACCGGTAAAACTACCGGTAATGTGAGCGTATTGCAGGCTAATCAACCTGCCTATGCCTGGAAAAATACCACGTTTACCCGCCCGGATAAAAAGAACCTGGTAATTTATGAATTATTAGTGCGCGATTTTACCGCTGCTCATAATTACCAAACCCTTAAGGATACGCTTAACTATCTTTCAAATCTTGGCGTTAACGCTATTGAACTGATGCCCATCAATGAGTTTGAAGGAAACCTTTCATGGGGATATAATCCTTCATTCTATTTTGCTCCTGATAAATATTATGGTACTAAAAATGCTTTAAAGGCATTAATTGACGAATGCCACTCAAGGGGGATAGCCGTAATTCAGGATATTGTACTTAATCATTCTTTTGGCCAGTCGCCAATGGTGCAAATGTATTTTGATAAAACCGCGAGTAAACCAACGGCCGATAATCCCTGGTATAACGTAAATCCTACACACCCTTATAACGTAGGCTACCAGTTTAACCACGAAAAAGCCGAGACTAAATACTTTGTAAAAAATGTATTGAAATTTTGGATGCAGGAGTATAAGATAGATGGTTTCAGGTTTGACCTTTCCAAAGGGTTTACACAGGTTAATTATGGTACCGCGGATGCCGACGTTACTCCCTGGAGCCAGTATGATGCCAGTAGGGTAGCCATATGGAAAGATTACAACAACTACATCAAAAGCATTGATAACAATAACTTTTACGTAATTCTTGAGCATTTTGCTGCTAACCAGGAAGAGAAGGAACTGGCCGGCGAAGGCATGATTATGTGGAATAATCTGAATTATAACGCTAACCAGGCCACCATGGGGTATACAACCGACTGGAATTTCCAGGGTCTTTTTTATGACCAGCACACCTTTACGTTGCCAAACCAATTGGTTGGCTATTTTGAAAGCCATGATGAGGAGCGCCTGATGTTTAAGAACGAGGCTTACGGAAACGCGTCTGGTAGTTATAATGTAAAGGACATACCTACGGGTTTAAAACGCCAGGAAATGGCCGCCGCGTTTTTATTTTCGGTACCTGGTCCTAAAATGTTTTGGCAGTTTGGCGAGCTTGGGTATGATATCACCATTGATAACAACGGGCGCACAGGTAATAAACCTATTTTGTGGAATTACAATAACGACCCGCTCCGCAGGCATTTATATAGTATATATGCTCAGTTGATCAACATCCGTAAAAAGAACGCGGTGTTTGCAACTACCAACTATTCTTACGATTTAGGAGGCTACATTAAAAGCATCCAGTTAAAAGATGCCAGCGCCAATGTGGTATTGGTGGGTAATTTTGATGTGGCCGCGCAAACCGGTAAAATCGGCTTCCCATCAACAGGTACTTATACCGATGTTTTAACCGGCGCAAGCATCAATGTCGCTTCAGTTAACTACTCCATATCACTTGCACCGGGCGAGTATCATATGTACAGCAGTGCCGCTTTAGCACATTAAATATTAGCTAACTTGTTAATAATAAGGGCCCCGGATGTTTTTTGGGGTCCTTGTTTTTAGCTTGATTTTGTGGCTTATAAACTTAATTGCCTTATTTATAGTTGATTGTTGGTTTATTAAATGTAACTTCGCCTAATTAAATAAAAATATAATGCAAGGAACAGTAAAATTTTTCAATGAAAGCAAAGGTTTCGGATTTATCGTACCAACAGATGGTGGTGCCGAAGTTTTTGTACACGCCTCAGGCCTTATCGACACAGTTCGTGAAAACGACAGCGTTACCTACGACGTAGAGCAAGGCAGAAAAGGCCTAAACGCGGTAAATGTAAAAGTAGCTTAATAACAATAAACTATTATTATAATCGTATTAGCATCTGTTCTGAAAAGAGCAGATGCTTTTTTTATGGAAGTAGGTTTCTATATTTTCACCCGTCATTGCGAGGTACGAAGCAATCTCCAAACTTTACAGAGCAAACTATGCAAGGCCGATTTGCTTACGTAGAGATTGCTTCGTACCTCGCAATGACGATTTTTTGATTACTCCCACAAAAAAGCGCGGATAACTTTGGTCATCCGCGCTTTTTATATTTGCTGTTAAAATTCGATTAGTTCAAATACGATTGCAACAGGTTTGATTTTGAGTTATGACGTAAGCGCATCAAAGCTTTATCTTTTAACTGGCGTACACGTTCGCGGGTTAAGTTAAACTTCTCGCCAATTTCTTCTAACGAATGAGCTGCATAGCCACCTAAGCCGAAGAAAAGGATGATAACTTCACGGTCGCGCTCGGCTAAAATACCTAATGAACGTTTGATCTCTTGTGATAATGAATCCATCATCAGTTCGGTATCAGTTGCAGCATCGGTGCTTTGCAATACGTCAAGCAAGGTGTTTTCTTCACCCTGGATGAAAGGAGCATCCATAGAAATCTGACGACCTGCATTGCTCAATGAATCGGCAATTTTATCAACAGAAATTTCTAAGTCGTCAGCTAATTCTTCTGGTGTTGGCTGTCTTTCGTATTCTTGTTCTAATTTTGATGCCGCTTTGTGAATTTTGCTTAATGAGCCAATTTGGTTCAAAGGTAAACGCACAATACGTGATTGCTCGGCAACGGCAGATAATATTGACTGGCGAATCCACCATACTGCGTATGAAATGAATTTGAAGCCTTTGGTTTCATCAAAACGTTTGGCCGCTTTAATAAGGCCTAAGTTTCCTTCGTTAATCAAATCGCCTAAAGTAAGGCCCTGGTTTTGATATTGCTTTGCCACAGACACCACAAAACGAAGGTTGGTTTTAGTTAACCTCTCTAATGCGGCCTGGTCGCCCTCACGGATCTTTTGCGCCAGAATCACTTCTTCCTGGGCAGATATTAAATCTACTTTACCTATCTCGTGAAGATATTTCTCAAGTGACTGAGATTCACGATTGGTAATGGATTGGGATATTTTGAGTTGTCTCATTTTTATTAATAGATTTTTTTACAGCTATATACTTCCGATAAGATTTCACAAGGTTGGTTTAACCTGCAATATAAAAATATGATGATTTAAACGATGCTCCTATAATTTTTTCTAAACCCGGGATATTTATAAAACGAGGGTTGGCTCTTGAAGTGGCGTTAGGACGCGCGGCATTTACAATATCGAATAATGCAGTAACCGGTAATTGTTTAATCAAATTGTGATATCTCTTAAATGGATGCACAAAGATACGGTTTTAATTGCTATTATTGTGTCAAAAATACAAGTATTTGATATAGCTAAAATGAGGCTAATATAGCTTTTTATTTTAAACTACTCACTTCCTTTTTCCTCACTTGTATTATTATCGTTACCCTTCTTGTCCTTGTCGTCTTTTTTATCTCGGTTTTTGTTCCATTTGATCTTTATTTTACCATCATCGCCATCTGCTGCTAAAATGTGCAGCACAATACCTTTCATGCGTTTTTTATTTTTTTCGGCCTGATCTACTATCGCCGTATCGCCTTTAGGGTTACGCAAAGGGATATCCAACGCTATATTAGTGCCGTGCGACATGGAATAAACCCCTGCCACATCCATATTAAGCACGCTTGAATTTATCTGCATCGGGCTTATATTGATCTTATCACCGTCTACGTCAAACTTCATGTTTAAGTTTTCAAATTTGATGTTTTTAAGATCGCGAAACGGAAACGCGAATTTACCTACACTGGTAATTGGCGTAAAGTTTAACAACGAACCTTTTTTCAAATCGACAGTAACCAGGCCTTTTAAAGAACGTGGTACAATATTACCTACGCTGTTTATTTTTCCGGTAAGGTGCGCCTGTGCAGATAAGAAGCCGGTGAGGTTTTTGGAGGTGAAGTTTTGCATGCCAAAATTGTTGAACGCTGCAAAAAAGCCGCTGGTATTTACATTATCAATCTTTGTATTAACGGTAAAATCATTTACCGCACCGCTTTGTATAAAGTTACCATTGAGTTTTAGGGAGCCTCCGGCGTGCTTTACGCTCACGTTGTTCACCTTAATAGCGTTATCGGCCATCAGGAAATCGGCGGTGGCATCTGTTGCTAAAAAGTTTTTGTAGTATACCTTATCAACCCGTAAATGAATTTCGGCCCTGCCTTTTTCAAAAGCCACACTTAAGGCGCTGTTGATATTGGTTTTACGCCCTGCCGCGCTTTTAACAGGCTCGGCCGGTTGCCTGCTGTTTAAAAATCCTAAAAACTCGGCCAAATGCAATTGCGGACTGCGCACCTGCCAGCTAAGTAAAATTTTCTCTGGCGCGGTATAATATAGGTTTAAAAAGTTGTTTACCCTACCTTCCATAAACACTACACTGTTACCGGTTTGCAGGCGAATGCCATTCAGCAACAAATCGTCCTTTGCAAATTTGATGGTAAAGGCAGTGTTTTTAAAGTTGAGGTTGCGGGGTACATAACTTACATCGGCATTTTTAACGCTGATGGTACCGGCCAGTTTGGGTTTTGAAATTTTGAAGTTAACCAGGTCGGCTTTATAGGCCAGCTTTAAATCGGCGTAGCCTTTGGTAAACCTAAGGTCATCATCGCCAATGGCATGGTTAAGTTTTGCAATATCAAAGTGCGATTTAAAGATGCCCGTAGCCACAGGTACGTTCAAATTATTAATAAAAGCGGTATCAATA
This sequence comes from Mucilaginibacter flavus, assembly GCF_030409315.1. Lineage (GTDB taxonomy): Bacteria > Bacteroidota > Bacteroidia > Sphingobacteriales > Sphingobacteriaceae > Mucilaginibacter > Mucilaginibacter flavus. The sequence continues at coordinate 11,142 of NZ_JAUFPS010000073.1, forward strand.
GTAAAAGGAACCTGTTTATAAGTACCGTTAAAATGGTAAAGTTTTATCACAGAGTTATCGTCATTAAAACCTTTACCGTTAACATAGTTGTTTGAGAATATGCCTTTAAAACTGCAGTTTTCAATTTTGTTGCCCGGTATGGTAACTACATTATCCTTCACATTGGCCGTAACAAATATGGATGGATCGCCGCCACCGCCAAAGGAGCCTGCAATATCGCAGGTAACCGCGATAGGTTCATCAATGTTAAACATATCAAGGCTTTTGCTAATATTGGGGGATAAAAGGTGTGATGCTGTGGTCCACAAAATTTTATCGTTAACAATATTGAGTACAAAATCAACGTCGGGTTTGGCCAGGTTAAACTTGCCACCGATAGTAAAGGCGGCTTCGCCAATATTCAAAACTTCGGGCGCCACGGTGATTAATTTAGCTGGCTCATTGTAGGTAATGTCAAACTTGCCATATAGTTGTTTCCCTTTCATGAAACTACCCTGCCGGGTATTAAAGGCAAAGCTTTTAACCAAAGTTTTGAGGTCAATGTACGCATGCCAGCCTGTTGAAGGATACTCCATGCGGCCATCAACATCCTGCACTTCAAATTTGAAAAGTTTATAGGCTTTGCGGTCATCAACTACAAAGTTTACATTGTTGAGTGTAAAGCGTTTTATTTGGGTTGATGAACTGCTGGTGTCTTTCGGCGCGTTTTTGTCTTTAGGTTTACTTTTAAAAACCGACGTATTGCTGTAGCCTGTACTATCGGTAAATAAATCTATACTGGCATCATTAATATCTATCTTGTTGATTTGCACACTGCCATGAAATAACGCCGCGGCGTTAACAGATACATCAAAATCTTTTGCATCAAGCAGCGTATGGTGGTGCACATTCCATTGCGCGTCTTTAATAACCACATCTTTAAGCGTAACAGATACGCCGGGGAAACCCCTGAAGAAGGTGGGATCGAGCTTGCCTACGGTAAGCGTGCCGTTCAGGTTTTTATTAAGCGCGGTGGTCATCATTTTAAGCACCTTTTCCTTATTAAAAACAATGTACATGGTGATACCAACAAAGGCAACAATTACCACAGCCACTAAAGCCCCAATTACTTTTAAAACTATTTTAATCCACTTAGGCATTGCGTGTTATTTAGTGATAAAAGGGTTTAGGGTGTGTATTTGTTTGATATATAAATATATAAACATTTTGGTTGTGAAGGGGGGAGAGGGGAGTAGAGAGATCAACCAAGGGACGACTCACCCCGACGAGGCTACGCCCGTCTTCCCCTCTCTCCAACTTCGTTGCATAGAGGGGAGAGGGGTTTTGTGTCTCTTTTTCCAACCCTCTTTGCGGCTTGACGGAGAGAGATTCTGTGTTAATTATCAAATAATTTTTAATTTTGTTTTATTAAGGCGGCTTTATGCCAGCCTGTTTAGGGCAG
>NZ_JAUFPS010000074.1 GCF_030409315.1 Mucilaginibacter flavus
AATGACTCTGGAAGAAATTGTTAGATTGGCAAAATAAAATCAAACTGAGACACTACCATAAAATCAAACTGAGACACTACCAAATTTCTGCAAAGAAATGTTATATAACATATAAGTAACTTTACATTTACCATATAAAAGTATCGTCATTGCGAGGTACGAAGCAATCTCCAGACTTACAGAGCCGCTCTGCATAGTAGTGAGATTGCTTCGTGCCTCGCAATGACGCGCGGAGAATAAGGATTTATTTATACTGATATTTTGAAAAACAAACTAACCATCACCCACATCGATATTTATCGTTTTAGCATCCCTATGGAACCGTTCACTATTGCTACGGGTACTATGGATCATGCACAAAATGTGTTTATCAGGGTGCATACCGATGCCGGATTTTATGGGGTAGGCGAGTGCTCGGCTTTCCCGATGATTGTGGGCGAAACGCAGGATACCTGCCTGGTAATGGCCCGCGAGTTTGCCAAACTGTGGATAGGGCGGGATGCCCTTAACCTGGAAGGCCGCCTCCAGCAGCTGCACAGCTTTACCGCGGGTAATACCACCATAAAAAGCGCTTTTGACATAGCCCTGCACGATATTGCCGCCAAACACGCCGACTTGCCGCTTTACCGGTTTTTGGGTGGCGAAAAGCGCATGGTTGAATCTGATATTACCATCGGTATTGATAACCCAACCACCATGGCTTTACGGGCCTTGTATTTTAAAGCCTCGGGAGCCAATATCCTGAAGGTAAAAGTTGGCAAAAACGCTGCCGACGACGTGGAACGCATTAAACAGATCCGTGAGGCGGTTGGTCCCGAAATGAAGATCCGCATTGATGCCAACCAGGGCTGGAGCTTTGATGATGCCGTGTTTGCCCTGCAAGCCATGGGGGCATACAACGTGGAGTTTTGCGAACAGCCGATGCGCACCTGGTATGATGATAGATTGCCCCAACTGATGGCCCTATCGCCCGTAAAAATTATGGCCGACGAAAGCGTGTATAACCACCACGATGCCCGTAAGCAGATCAACAGCGGCAGCTGCCACTATATCAACATCAAATTGTCAAAATCGGGCGGTTTGTTTGAGGCTAAAAATATTCATGATGAGGCCGCTGCCAAAGGCATTGCCTGTATGATGGGCGGTATGTTAGAGAGCAGGATAGGCCTAAGCGCCAAGCTGCACTTTGTATACGCCAGTCCCAATATTAAATTTTACGATATGGACACCTGCATGCTGGGCCATTTAAAAGACCCCTGCATTGGTGGTGTTCAATATGATGGTTATAAGCTAACTATTGACGATGCCATTGGCATTGGTGCCGATGCGGACGAAGAATTTTTAAAGGGATGCGAGTGGATGAGGGTGTAGGGGAGACGTTGATAAGAACGCATGCAAGCGAGGGCGCGAGCGAATCCCCTCTTGAGAGGGGCGGAGGGGTGTGTTTATGTGCGCGATGGTTGAACGCTGTATAACACACCCCTGCCACCACACTTTCCGACGCGCCCCCTTTCAAGAGGGGATTAAAAAAAGTGCTGTCTGTCAACCTGTTAATAGTAACGTAACGATATGGAAATTTAGCTCCTACAGAGCATTTAAAAACTACACACATATGCTAATCCGCCAGGCCACCATCCGCGACCTCCCAACCCTGCTACAATTCGAACAAGGTGTAATCAACGCCGAACGCCCTTTCGATCCCACTTTAATTCCCGGCCATATCAATTACTACGACCTGGAAATGTTTATCACTTCGCCCGATGTGGAACTATTGGTTGCCGAACTTGACGGTGAGCTGGTAGGCAGCGGCTACGCCCGTATCAAACAAAGCGAAAAGGTGTATTTCAATTTTGAACGCTTCGCCTATCTCGGCTTTATGTTTGTATCGCCCCAACACCGGGGCAAAGGCATCAATAAGCTGATTATAGATAAGCTAAAAGAGTGGACCAAAGAGCAAGGTCTTCAGGAATTGCGCCTGCAGGTTTATGCCGATAATGAAGGCGCGGTGAGGGCTTATGAAAAAGTTGGGTTTAATAAGCATATGATTGAAATGCGGATGGGGGTGGAGTAAAATTGAGCCTTGGTTCTTGTTCGGTAGTCAGAGACTACCGGCATACATAGTTCGAAGTCGGAGACTTCGAACAACTATATTTTTGAATATTGGAATATTTTTTAGGGCGAGTCCATTTTAGAATCTTCATTTCGGTTACAACACCGTCCGTTTCGGTTACAATACCCGTTTTGTAATGCCACACCTTTGCATCACACAAAAGGAAAGCAACATGAAAACTATTTTGATCACCGGTGCATCTACCGGATTAGGTAAAGCAACCGCCAAATTATTCCAGGCTAAAGGTTGGAAAGTGATCGCAACTATGCGGACACCAGAAAAAGAAACCGAACTTAATCAATTATACAACATCACATTACTTCCGTTGGATATTACTAACAGCCACCAGGTACAGCAAACCGTGAAAGCCGCCTTAGCGCTGGGTGATATTGATGTGGTATTTAACAACGCGGGTTATGGTTTAATAGGTCCGATAGAATCACATACTGACGAACAGATAAGAGCGCAATTTGATACCAATTTTTTCGGTACACTTTCGGTGATCCGGGCTTTTATCCCTTATTTTCGCAAGCGTAACAAAGGTTTGTTTATCAATACCACTTCGCTTTGTGGCCTGGTATCCAATCCGCAGTCGGCAATATATAATGCATCAAAATGGGCTTTGCAAGGTTTAGCCGAAAGTCTGTCCTATGATCTGGCACAGTTCAATATCGGCATTAAAAACGTAGCGCCGGGTGGTATTAAAAGTGATTTTACAAAAGCCATGCAAGTAACAGAAGACGAAGCCTACGCGGGCACCATGGCAAAAATGATGGAAGGCTTTCAGGATGGTACGCTGATGGAATTTACCGAAGCTGAACAAATTGCCGATGTGGTTTACAAGGCAGCCACCGATGAAATAGACCAACTGACTTACCCTGCCGGTGATGACGCGGTGCGCCTTTACACTAAACGGTTGGCCGATGGACCGGAAGCTTACCGGATCAATCTGACAAAATACCTTAACTTGCAAAGTCCGTACCCGCAAGCATGAAAAGTACAAATAAACAACCCGTCGTCTTTAATTCTATCTCGGAACTGCACCGGGCGCTGGGCCTGCCCAAACCGCTGCATCCACTGATAAGCTTGGTGGACTATAGTAATATTACAGCAGATACTACCGAACTTGAAAAAGGAATGCTGTTTAATTTTTATAAGATATCTTATAAAAAGAACTTTAGCGGTAAGGTCAAATACGGCCAAAGCCATTATGATTTTGATGAGGGCGGCTTATCCTTTATTTCGCCCAACCAGTTAATCACGGCCCTGGAGGGTGAAGCAGATTATGGTGGCTACACTTTACTGATACACCCGGATTTTATCAGGGCGTATCCTTTAGGGAAAAGCATTAAAAACTATGGTTTCTTTTCATATGCCGTAACCGAAGCATTATATCTGTCGGACAAGGAAAAACAGGTGATTACAGGTCTGTTCAAAAACATCGAAACGGAGCTGGATTCGGCAATTGACCAGATTAGCCAGGATGTACTGATATCCCAGGTGGAATTGCTGCTTAACTATAGCAAACGTTATTATAACCGGCAATTCATCACACGTAAAACTGCCAGCAGCGAACTGTTGGTTCGTTTTGAAAACTTACTGGCCGAATATTTTGATAAAGGTAAACCATTAACCAATGGCCTACCCGCTGTTGATGACCTGGCCGCCGCGCTTAACGTATCTGCGCATTATTTAAGCGATATGCTCCGTACGCTAACCGGGCAAAATACCCAGCAGCATATTCACGCTAAACTAATTGAGAGGGCCAAAGACTTATTAAGTAGCAGCGTACTTTCTGTCGCGGAAGTGGCTTATCAATTGGGCTTCGAACACCCGCAATCCTTTAACCGGCTATTTAAGACAAAAACCAAGTTATCACCGCTTGATTTTAAGCGATCATTAAATTAAATGTGACCATGCAGGATATCATAAACAATAAAACAGAATTTGAGCATAATGTTCAACAATTTATAGCAGCGGCCAACCTGTTTGATACGCAGGCCGTCCTGAACCTTTTCGCCGCAGATGCAGTGATCGAAGATATTTCCGTTGGGGGAAAATTTGAGGGTACACCAGGTATCAAAAAATACTTCGTGAACTTTTTTATCGACTATCATACTGCCACTCAAGTGCTTTTATTGGAACATACAGCCCCAGATAAGATTTTGCTAAAAGTGGATTTTACCGGTGACTTCGGTCATGAAACCGGTGGCCTCAATATCCGCTTTAATGAAGCAGGGCTAATCTCCAGCATCGATGCCTATTTGGATTAATCTAATTAATTAAAAACCTATGAGCGAAATAAAACTAAGTGAAGTGATTGAAAGATCAAAAAAAATAAGAGCACAGTACCATGAACTTGAACTGAGCCATCATGGGAGTGAGTGGACTGTTGAGGAAGATGCTTTGGCGTTTTTAACTGATGCCGCTTTAGTAGGCCGGTTGACTATGTCACAGCAGGGCCGTTGGCCAAAAGGCAATACCGCACCCGAATTGGAACACAAGTTAGGCGAGTGTATTTGGTGGCTCACTATACTTGCCGACCGTATGGATCTTAATATTGCCGACGCGTTGGATTTGTTCCTGAGCAAAACAGAAAAACTGCTTGAAAAATGAGGTTTTAGTTTGGAAAATTGTCGCGTTTATGAGGTTTAATATTTACGATTCTAAGGGAAGTTCTGACTCCGTATATCGATAGTGTTTTTTTAACGCAAATGAAAAACGCGAAAGGTTTTCAAAACCAGTTTCAAGTCATATGTCAACTGGTTTTGAAAACTTTTTTATACATAGCTGATAGTAGGCCAGTTTTAAATGTTTTTGAATGAGCCATTTTTATAGGATAACCATGGTAAGTTTTGCAAAAAGTCCAATCAATCAACCAACTACAAAAATTAATAAGGATTTTTTTATATTTGATCATGTCCAAACCTTATCTGATAATTGCTGTACTTATTGTTGTGTATGAGCAGCGAAGCGCAACAGCGAAAAATAATTGACGTGCATTTTCATACCCGTTCGGTTGGCGATTATGGTGTGCCGCCGCCGCCAAACCCGGTTACCGGGAAGCCCCCCCCCGCTGTGCGAAGTCGGAGACTTCGCACAACTATGCCACCGACTTCTCACAACATATGGCCACTCATTTACAAAAGCAGCGTTTAACAAATGGATAAGATGAGTATTTTTATTAACCTTCTTAAATACCGGGTGCTGTTATTTTTGGCGATATTGAATTTAACAGCGTATGCTCAAGGCATTGAACATATTACGACTAAAGCTCCAATAATCAGTTTGCCCTTTTCAAATAACAGTGAATGGTTAAGGCAGAGATTGATTAGAATTGAAAATCAACCAAAATTGCTTACCGGAGATAGAATATATCTGCTCAATGCGCTTTCAAAAGCTAAACAAATAATTGTGAACCCAAAAGGAGGTACTGCTTTTGGTGATCTTGACTGGCCAGATACATCTAACACCTTTTTGGGGAAGATCAAGGATTTAATGGTAGTTGGCATTATTAAACAAAAAGCCCTTAAACAGTCATTAATTTATATTAAAGCCCACCAAGTCGACGACTCGTTGTGGTATGGCATGTTGGTAACCTACGATAATAGCGGCAATATTATTAACTGGCTTTTTTCTGATGGCTACGCCAATGAGGGAAATCCTCACGGAAATATAAGTCGCGACTTTAAAATGCTTCCTACTGGAGTTCTTGTCATAAAGGAAGGTGCCTGGGGCGATAACACAGATACTTATGGCTTTACCGGGGTGTTTAAAGTAATTAATAATAAGGTGGTATTGCAAAAAAGGAAATTTGTGCAGGGGCGTGTTTTGCAATGATTGCCGGGTTTTTGGAAATTACAACGAATGTGGCTATAAAAACGGATTTGAATTTCAAAAAAAAGGCTGTTGTAAAATACTCATTGTTATTTTCCTAATGTTTTCAAACAAAGTAAATTAACGGCTGAAAACTTTAGTTCGTTGGCAATTGTTCATATATTTGAAATAGAAGAGGGTCCTCAACCATTTTCTATCGAATTTATTATGATATAAAAGAATGTTATGGCAGAGTTGAAACGTTATGCTGATTTTGCTGGTTTGAAAGTGGCTCCAAAGTCTGATCAAAAATCAAACATTATTGATCCCGTGAAAGTCAAAGAATTAGAACAATTTTTTGAGCTATTAAGAAAAAACTTGATGGTTAAAAAGACTGTATAACAAGTTGCCAGGGCATGGAAAATGAATTGGTTGTCGATCTCATTAAAGTTTGCAAAGTACTTCAGGAATACAGTGTTGAATATTTAATTGTTGGTGGAACTGCAGTCGCATTGCATGGATATTTTCGTGTCACTATGGATGTAAACGGGGTGCCGAATGAAAAACATGATCTCGACATCTGGTATAACCCTACTTACGAAAATTATTTCAACCTTATTAAAGGATTAGAAAAGTTAGGCCTTGATACGGCGATATACAAAGAAGAGAGTTCACCAAACCCCAGAAAGTCTTACTTTAAATTTGAAGCGGACAGCTTTTCCTTCGATTTTCTACCTGAGCTATTAAGTTTAAAAAAATTTGGAGTTGCATTTAGTAAAAGAGAGGTTATAGATATTGATGGCACTCAAATCGGGTTTATAAGCTATGAAGATCTTATAAATGAAAAACAAAAAAGTGGGAGATCAAAAGATATCACCGATATAAAGCAGTTAAAAATAAGGAAAACATAACTAATCCAAAATATAGGCTGTTTAAGTCTTCCGCCTATAGCTATTGTTGAACAACGGAACACTGCGAACAAGAGGGTTAACCCCGCTGTGCGAAGTATGTGACTTCATCATAACAATCCTGTCTGAGACTTCATTCAACGTGGGCATCAAATACGCTTTATACGAGCGTTAAATTCGGTATTTGTTATTTATAGTTAAATAAATTTCAAATTAAATAATTCAAACAATTGCGGCTTCTGTTCCTTTTTTGGCTAATAACCCCCATCAATGAAACAGAAAAAAAATCTATTTGAGCGTTTTTCAAATTGGGCTACGGCTGCTACAGGAAGCTCTGCCGCTTTTATGATCGCTATCGGTGCTATTGTGATCTGGTTGGCTACCGGGCCGGTTGCTAAATATTCTGATACCTGGCAATTGATTATCAATACGGGCACTACTATTGTTACCTTTTTAATGGTATTCCTGATCCAAAAATCACAAAATAAAGATTCCAAAGCCATTCACCTCAAACTGAATGAACTGCTTGCCGCGCATGAGGGTGCCAGTAACCGGATGGTGGATATTGAGGATCTGACAGAAAAAGAACTGGATCACCTGCACCAGTTTTATCAGCAGCTATCTGATTTGGCAGAAGATGAGGATGATATTACCTGTACCCATTCTATTGATGCCGCCGACGAAAATCATAAGTTGAAAGCTGTGCGTTACAAGAAATCTGCTGCAAAGGGTAAATAATTTATTGGTTGTTTGAAAGAGAAGAATCGGACCCGGCCTGCTTATCGTTTACCGATTGGCGAATTTGGTTAGTATCGGTTTGTTCTTTCATTTGTTCCAGTTCTTTGTCTTCGGCGCTGTTGAGCCCTAATTTTTGATGGATATCGTGCAGCATGTGGAGTATTTTGGTGATCTCGCTTTCGGCCCTTACGTTAATCTCAAACTCTACCTGTTGCCTGATCTTCTCTATCTGGCCCTGCCGGTTTTGGTTGATGAGCACCGAGATGGATAAAATGATGGCAAAAATGGAAACGGCCATTTCAAGGGTAGGAAAAGGAAAAGGATCAAAAGGTTTTAAACCCGGGATGAGTTGGGTATTCCAGCAAATCCATATTATAAAAAGGAACACGCAAACCATCAGGAAAATCATGCTGCCAAAAGCGTTGGCTATAAATACGGCTACCTTATCTATTTTGCTTGTGGTAAAATTGAGGGATGATTGCAGCTGCGGAGCGGTTGCCTGGTTGTTTGTTGCTTGGTTTGCCATGTTTACGTGTTTAATATTTATCAATTATAACCAATTATGAAACACTTATTTACTCTCATTTGCTTGCTGATAGTTATAAATACTTTTGCCCAGCAGCCGCCAAAAGGCCCCATCGTAGCTAAAGCATTGGTGGCACGGCGCGATACCACTACAGAATCCGACACTTCAAAAGAAAACAAGGAGCCCCGCTACTTTTACCTATCAGTAAATACCAATGTGTTTGTAAATACAAAGGGCGGTTTTGCTAAACGCTTTGCGCCGGCTATTGAATTTGGCCGTACCTATGGTATTTTTGATATCGGCCTTGCTACCGGCTACACTAACACGCTAAGCGGCGATACATCGCATTACCTTGAATTTAGGCCTACCATCAACGTGTTTTCCAAAGGTCGTTTTGCAGAAGCTTTATGCCTGGGTGCAGGTTACGTTATTGGCGCTAAACAGGGATTGATGACCGAGATTTGCAATAGTATCAACTTCAATATTTCTGAAACGGTTGCAGTAGCTGTTACGCAAGGTTACGTGTTTTATGATGGCACCAACAATAACCGAAGCACGCAATATATGGGTTTTGCCGTTACATATAATTTTTTGAAGTCTCACAGCGTGAATAAACAGCGAAAGAAAAAGGCTATAGTGAGTGATAATTAACCGCGCTGCTTTGAAAAAACTTAACTGTACAAAAGTTGGAGCCTTTTTATTACTAATGAATGAAACATCGGCAGCATCGCCGATAAATAACAAAACCGCGTAGCCTTCAACGCTACGCAGTTTAAACAGGGGCAAATTAATTTAATTATGAAGTATCTGGTTCATAACCACGTTGCCGTTCGCATCGTCGGTTAAATACAATGAATAAATTTTGCCTGCCTGCAGGTTGGTAAAACTAAATGTACCAATGTTGTTTTTGGATGTAAGGCCGGTAACCTGCACCGTAAGATTGCCCGGAGTTACGTACTTATAGCCTGTTGCCAAATTTCTGACCAGTGAGCCCGAAAATTCGTCGCCATTGGCATTTTTAATGGTAATAATATCCGGGGCCCTATCGCTCAGGTGAATGAATTTTATCTTCACCTGCCCGTTATTGGGAGCGCCAAGATCATCCTGGAAGTTTTTCACCCGCGCGTTTAAACCCGACCCTGCCAGGTAAACCGTAAAGTTTACGCCGTTGGTAGTGTAAAGAGAACCAGACGCGTAAACAGAATTGGTACCGGCATTTTTGAACTCCGTAACCATGTTTTTCCCCGAAGGAGCGTTGATATACGCCGAGGCATCCATATAATTTAGTCCCCCGCTTACCAGTACATTATTGGCCAGTGTAAAGCTTTGCGCGCCTGCGGTTGCCGAAGCATTTACCACTTTAATATTAAACTGTCCGGATGGATCAATAGTATTTTTCTTACATGAAGAAATGGATAACGCGGCTATAAACAGGGCCAGGCCTGTCAATAGCTTTTTATAATTAGCTGTTGTTTTCATATGTTATTTTGTTTGTAAATGTTTTATTGATTAAGCCTGTTAACTTTAAAGTGGGGTGTACTACATGTACTTTACTTTAATTTGGACTTTTGCTTGCGTTTTAGTATCCACCTTAAAATCATCAAATGCAGGTTTTTTCATCTTAGTCATAAAAAAGTTAGAAAAACCAAACCCTTCTTTGGGTATTCCAATAAAGTTTTTATCAATCTTTCCGTTCCCATTTTCATCGTCGAGCAGGGTAATGCCGTAGGTGCCTGGGTCAAGGCTAACTTCCAGGGTCATGCTACCGTTGGCAAGCGCTTGTTTATTAAATGAAAATTTTTTGTAGGGTTCCTCTTTTTCATAACCGGCCTCATCTTTAAAAACATTGATAATGATGCTTCCCTTTGCCGACTTGATCCCCGTTATTTTTAACTCTAATTCCTGTGCCCTTGCGTATGAGCTCAGGAAGATGAGTAGCGAGCCTACAAGCAGTAATACTCTTTTCTTTTTCATAGTTGAAATTTTAATTTTTGAGATTAATTCTAAGCGAAACTATAGGGTGGTTGCACTGCCTTTTTATTAAAAGTGACCCAAGCGGGCATATTTGCGGCTCACCGGCAGATATCAAGGATTTAAAGGGCGGCCATATTTTGGCCCTCATATTTAAATGTGGTATGCGTAGTTTGATGCCGGATGCTCAGAGCAACCTACCTCTTTAATATCGGCTTCCCCGTTGTACCAGGCCTCCAACTTAGTACCAGTAGACCTGTAACCTCCCGTCTACAGAACTGCCTGGTACGCTTAATCCTCCATTTTCCTCTTCCGGCCTTAGTTTGCCCGCTTTAGCAGGTTTTATCTTTTGGCTATGCCTGCGGCCCCTCATCTTTGGCATAAATAATTCAAACAGCCGGTGGCTGCAAACAAAAAACACACAACAAAAATGAAATTTATGAAAAAGTTAATTTTAGCCGTTCTGATACTTGTATCTGCCAAAACCTTTGCACAAACCGGTACGGACAACCAAAGCTTCGGACAAAAAATAATGAGCAAACTGGAGTTTGGCATCAAAGCGGGCGTTAACGTGAGCAACTTTGAAAACTTTAATTTGCCTACAGATCCTTTGATTGGTTTTCACGCCGGCGCGAGTGTTGCCTATAAATTCACCAACAATTTTATGGTGCAGGAAGATTTTCTTTACTCGTTACAGGGGGCAAAGCTTAAAGGAGGCGTATTGGGTACGCAGGATGTGAAGCTTTCATATGTACAGGTACCTATCGTTTTAAAATACCGTACCAATTCGGGCTTTTATGTAGAAGCCGGCGCGCAAACAGGTATTTTACTGAAGGAGGAGATAGCCGGGTTCAATACTACCGATCAAAAAGTATTTAAAAAGATAGATGCCGCGGCGGTAGGTGGCATAGGTTTTCAATCCAAAATGGGATTGGGCATAGGTGCAAGGTATGCTTACGGTTTTACCAAAGCAGGGAATTTTCCAACCTCAGCGGCAATCAACAACGATTTTAAAAACAGCACCATCCAGGGTAGCATTTTCTACACCTTTTAATGCTGGTTAATTAAACAATTTTTGAATAGATAGTCCCGGTCATAAAGACCGGGCTTTGTTATAGATAATAAGTTTTGTAATGATTGAGATTTTTAAAACAACGGTACAAAGCGCTGCTGATGCGGATGTTTTGCTTGCGCTATTACGCGGCGAAAACTCTTCGCTCGAAGTTAACTTCGATCTTGAGGATTGCGATAACATACTGAGGGTTAAGGGTACTCAATTTTGCATACCGACCATTATGCAGCTATTGGTGAGCCGCGGCTTTGAGTGCAGCTTGTTAAATTGACAGCGGTAATTGGTTTTAATAGAAGTGAGCAAACTTATTTCTTATACTCCTGTCGCCAGGAACTATAAACTTTGCCATCGGCTGCGGTAAGCTGAACCCTGAAAGATAGTAGCCGAAGGTTTTTGTTGCCAAATTCCATATCCCATTGCAGGGTTTGCCGGGGTTTTAAGGTTTTGCCCATGTATTCCCATTTAAACTGATCATACAGGTCATCGCCGTTAAGGCCCTGTATAACGTCTAAATTTTTTATAACGATGGCTTTATTGCCGGTATTGGTTATGGTGATGTGAAACGCTTCTATAGTTGCCTCATTGGGTTTGTGCAGTACTTTGCGTGTAAATTCAAAACTCACGTTTGTGCGCTGGGTCCAATAATAAGCGGCAGCCAGGGCAATAAGTATAATGCCAATAATCATCAGCGTTTTGCCAACCTTTAATTTGCGTTGAGTTTGTGTTGGAGGAGAAGGTGGAACACGTTGTTCCGCCCGGTTTACTACCGCCCGGGGCGCAGGTTTTTGTTTGGCTGGATAGGGCATTGTACTATATATAGCTATTAATACAAAGCAACCAGGGCCGGCACGGGTTATGGCACATTGTACAGGTACAATGATACGTTAAATCAATCATTAATATAAATGGGCAGGCGCACTTTAAATTTTTTTGTGTGATGCGCTTCCGCAGCAAAAACAAAAAAGGTGTGCCGGTTTTGCCGGCACACCTTCTGTACTTATCTGGTAGTTATGCTATAAAAGAGGTTTTCTCTTTGGCTTATAAATAACTTTAGTGCTGTTGTTTTGCTGTTGTTTTTCAGCTTTTGGGGGATGGGTTTCCTTGATTACCTCGCCTTTGATCTTTTCCTTGGTTTCCATAGTGTGGTGTGTTTATTATTATTGATAAAGTTTCTTAACGGTTAATTTGTTTTAATTGAAGCCTTAAAAAGTGTCATTTAAATATCAAGAAAAATAAGTGTGGATTTGTGTTCATTTTGTTCATTGAAAATGATGCAAAACGGGCGTATGAGCCGTTTTTGGAACTTTTTGAATAAGAATATTGTAATAAAAAGGAATAATATTACAAAAAATGCATAAAAGACTTTTTGGGGCCTTTTAACCTGTTTATTATCTTTTTTGCTTACCGGTAAAGCATATTATTAAAAATAACGATAATGCTTAAAACCTTACCATAAGCCAAATAGCTTACGAGTTGGGATTTGAGCATTTACAATCCTTTAGCAAACTATTTAAAACTAAAACCAATCAATCGCCGGTAAAATACAGGGCTTCATTTAATTAACGCTTGCGCTGTTCATGTTGACAATACCTGCATAATATCTTTATTAAAGTACTTTGTTTTGCAAAGTAAATGTATTTATCTTTGTGTGGCACAAAAGGGGTTTTATACTTAAAGCAAAGCGCGATGAAAATATCAAGAATAAAATTTGTTGTACTTTTCCTCATTTCGGGGTTTGCGTTTCTTTTTCTTTACAATACAATAATCAGGTTGGACGTTAGGGGGATGCCCGGAAGCGGAGCGGCTTTTTTTGGTACCGATGGGTTAATAGGGTGGAGGAGAATTGTAGCTATTGTGCTTTACCCTATCAAAGTTGTATTGTTGGGGCCCATGCTTCCGCTTATTAATCTGCCAGATCCTCCGCCTCCGTTTGTAGGTTTGGGCGTCGCTTTTTACTGGACTCTCCTCGCCTTGTTAATTTACTACCTCATTGGTAAATTTAGGCGGGCGTAAAGGTTATGTGGATGTTAAAGGCGCTGGTGTTTGAAGTCTTGGCGATCTTAATTCTTTGACTTTGATACAACAAATTATTTATTCAGTTTCAAGCTTTAGTATCGCGTTCCGATCACCATCGTAATAATAGGTAATCCTCACGTAAAGGTTTGGACGTATAACTCCACCGTAGAAAAATGTCTGATGATAACCTGATCGTCCTTCTTCAAAATGAGAGTAATGAAATAGCGTATCTTGTACTGTAAATTCTTCGTTGCCATGCCCATCCCTTTTCTCCGGGAAATAATTTCTAACCGGTCCTTCTACAACCTTAAGTTCTTTATTGCTGCTGTTTAACAAATCTTTATCGTGTTGGTAAACATCAATCTTAAGTTTCTCAGTGCTTAAATAAAAAAGGGCGAATACTACCACGGGAGGTATTACGGCCAGGAAAGGGTTAACCTTACCTCCGCCTCTGAGTGTCACTTTTAGGTTTCTTCCTATTGTGAAATAAAGTGCGATACAAACGCAGACAAATAACATTAAAAGTATATAACCCGTTATCAACCAAGGCTTACTTGGCGCATTATCTAAAGTGCTGTACACTGTATGAAAACGATGCATAGTAATAAGGTCTATTATTTCAAAGATACAAAGTTTGGTGCCGTCCTTGGTGTATTATAGCTTTAAATAAGGTGTCACTTCTCCCGATTCTCTGACTTTGGACCGCTATGGCATTATTTGCAGGTACAAGTATTGCCGTCAAAAAGAATGAAATGTTTAGTTAGTAAGGCCCCCCCCAAAAAATGATACTAAGGGGCAATCCTGTAGTCGGAGACTACAGGCTGTCTTGTCCTGAAATAGGTTTACACTAAGTAAACAAAAATGAAAGGACAAAAGACAAGGAAGGAGCGTTT
>NZ_JAUFPS010000075.1 GCF_030409315.1 Mucilaginibacter flavus
AAACAAGGCATAGATAATCTATTCTTTGCCCTTTGTCAAATAAAAAAGAGGCTGTACCATGATTTATGATACAGCCTCTTTTCTTTATGGTTATGTTTTATGATTTCGGGTTCAGATCATTTTAGCCCCCATTTACCAAATAATTTTACCGCTTCTTCGTGAGGTACTACCTCACCGCGATCGGCTTGGTCTAAACCCTCCAATACATCTTTTTGCTGATTCTCACTTAAGCTGTCAACCCAATTTGACTCCCTGTTTGAGGTAATAATTACCTGCGAAATATTCAGTTTTTTTGCTTGTATATTCATTTTGCCGATTTTATACTGAATGGGATTTTTCAACATAACGGAGTGGATAAATACATATTGCCAGGAAATCACTTTTGAAATTCAGGAGGTACCTCCGGAGCCAAAGTATTGGGTTCAAATGCTATAAACACGGGACTCCGCTGGAGTCTTAGTTTTCTTCGCTCCGTAGGTGCATCGTGTTTATAGTGATAGGTGTATCGTGTTTTGGCTCCGTTAGGTGCCTCCTTTATAAAAGAGACTGGCCTTACATCTATAGTCCTTATTAGCTACTCCACCTCTTCCATCAGGGTATTAAACATCACAAACTTTTCTTCAAACTTTGCCTGGTGGGCCGCTTGTAGCCTGTGCAAATGGTTCATATAATATTGCTGAAAATGCTCGATGGTTTCGGCATGGTATTGAAGGCAATAAGTAACACCCTCGTTTGGCGAATCAATAACAGTTAAGATGCGGTATGAGCTGAACAAGCCGGTAGCCATCACCGCCGGGATATGAATAGTTTTCATGTAATGAAGCCATTCTTCCTGTACGGCCTCATCCAATATTATGGTGTCGTTGTATACAATCATGGAGGTAAAAATAGTTAATTAAGTTGATTGAGTTGGATTAAGTTGATTTAGTTGACTTGGTTCGATTAATATGTACAACGAAATCTTGCCGCCATTGGAATGTATTCTGAAAATTCTATAATTCTGAAAATTCTGATTCAGACAACTCATTCTAACTCAATCAACCACTCACTTAATCCAACTTAATCAACCAACTCACGACTCCGCTTTATCGCCCCTTAACAATCTGAATCGTTTGCGGGCTTCATTGATCCATAGGCTGCCGGGGTAATCGGTGATGATTTTTTGATACCAGGTTTTGGCGTTGGTTTTATCATCGAGGTGATTTTCGTAGATATCGCCCAACATGAAAACAGCGTCATCGGCCCAAAGCTCGGTGGGGTGATCATCAAAGATCTTTTTGAGCAGGGGCACCGCATCGGTATAGTTTTTTTGCTGGATAAGGATGCGGGCTTTTGCCATCAGGATATCATCGCTTAAACTATTGCCCGGAAATTTTTTGTCGATGCTGTCCAACGCCATTAGGGCCTTCGCGGGTTGCTCAGCGAATATCTGTAGATCGGCCCGGGCATATATCTTGAGTGCCGCGCCCGAGCTATCTATGGCCACATTATCATTAATGAGGAGTAATAAATTAAGAGCGTCGTTAGCTATTAATTGTGACGTAGCCGCCTTTAATACATCAAGCTGTCCCTTGGCCCAGGTAAAATCGCCGGTGTAATAAGCCATCTTCGCGTTACGGAATTTGGCATCCTGCGCTATGGCGGTATTAGGGAAATCTTTTTCAACCTGGCTGTACAGCAGGGTTGCTTCCCAGGGTTGATTATTCAAAAGGTAAACATCGCCCAAATCTAACTTGCAGGATGCCAGTAATTCGGCCCGGATATTGGGAATGGCAACCGCGCTTTCCAATAGTTTTTGAGCATCGTTGAGCTTGTGCAATTTAAAGGCCTGCAGATTTGCCAGTTTTTGCATAGCAAATACAGTGTTATTGTTGCGGCCAAACTCGGTAAGTAAAGCGATGTAATCCTGCTCCAACCCTAAGAGATCGGCAGGCAGGTATTTGCCGGTGGTAACCTTTAAGTTTTTGGTGTTGATAAGTTCAATTTTCGACGGAATATACAAAGGGTTGCCATTGCCTTTGGCTATAATATATTCGTAACCACGGATGGCGGTATCATACGCTTCATTGGTGGTAAGCGTTCGGCATAGTTCATAAATAGTATTCCCGTCGTCATTTTGCCGTCTGCTAAGTGCCAGGGCCTGATTAAGCGCCAGATCATATTCCTTTTGCTGCATGTATTGCCAGGTAAGTAACTCGGCGTAGATGGTTTGCTGCGGATCTTTTTGTATTCGCCTTAACAAAGCCGTTTTTAACGCTTCATAATCGGCTTCACCCTCAAATATGGTAGCGAGGTTGCTTTCGGCCTGGGTAATGAAATTAGGATTTTTGGGCAAAAAGTTTAGATACTCGTCAACAAGCGAAATTTTATCCCGCTTAAAACGATAAAGGTTAATAAGCTCGTAAGTAAACAAATCATCACTCTTGAGCAGCTTGCGGCCCTGCAAAAATATTTTGATGGCATAATCGGTATTCGCGCTTTGATAAAATTGATTGGCCAGGTTGGCTATCTCCATTTGATCGGCAGGCAGATTTTTCAGCATGTCGTCGTAAATGGCATTAGCCTTATCAAGGCTCCCTTGCTGGGTGTATACATTGCCCAAAACAATCTGGTACTCGTTAACGTTGGGATGTTTGCGAATTAGTTTTTTGGTAACGCTTTCGGCCTCGCTAAACTTTTTGAGGTTTAGCAGGGTGTTAACATAGTAGGAGTAATAAGTTTCGTTGTTTTGTTTAAAAAGTTTTTGGTATATCTCCAATGCTTTTTGAGGCTCGCCGTTGGTGTTATATTGCATGGCCAGCTGCAATTCATTGTCTTGCGCAAACACCCGGGTTGCACCCATCAAAACAAAAGTAATAATTGCAACTAAAAGCCTCATTCAATCAAAAATAGGTAATTAATATTTATACAACGTCCGTTTTTGCTTAATATTCGTATAAGGAGGTAACAGGGTAAAATTGTAGTGACATTTTGATAACGTTAACTTATTTTATCTAATTTGACCTGATTAATAAAACACGATAGGTTGGGTATGCTTCGTCGCTTAAGGATTTTGTTGTTTATTGCATTAGTTACCATTATATGTTCCTGTAAAGAGCATATAAAGCAAATTCCTATTGTCGATTTTTTTAAAACTCCCGGGAAAACGGCTTTTAAAATATCGCCAGATGGCAAGTATATCTCTTATTTAAAGCCGTATAAGGATAAGCAAAACTTGTTCATCCAATCGCTTGACGATGGTGCCGAACGCATGGAAACTTCTTTTGAAGATTACCCCGTGCGCGGCGATTATTTTTGGACTTACAATAATCAACTGGTATTTAACCAGGATATTGTAGCTAACGATGGGTTTAAAATGTACGCGCTTGATGTATCAACCCAAAAGATGCATACTATTTTGTCGTTAGAAAAAGTGAAGGTGAACCTGGTGAACCGCAATAAGCAGCAGCCAGACATTATCACCGTTAAAATGAATAATCGCGACCCCGCCAATTTTGATGTTTACCGGCTTAATATTAAAACCGGGGAGCTTACACCTTACCTGGTAAATCCCGGTAATATAACAGATTGGTTTCCAGATCCGGATGGCACCATCAGGCTGGAAAGGGCATCAGATGGGGTAGATGAAACCATCCTGTATCGCCCTGATGAGCAAACTTCTTTTAGGCCCATTATTCAGAATAACTTTAAAAACTCGGTAAGACCAATTGCCTTTACCGGGGTGAAAAATAATTTCTATGCCTTATCAAACGTAAACCGCGATAAAACAGCTTTGGTTGAAATTAACGCGGAAGATGGTAAAGAACAACGCACCATTTTTAGCAATGATAAAGCCGATGTAACGTTTGTGGAATATTCCAAAAACAAACACCGTATTGAATTTGCCGGTTGGGATGAAGCAAAACCTCACAAACACTTTTTAGCGCCCGATATTGAACATATCCATAATGTACTGCAGGAGCAGTTAAAAGGCAACGAGATTAGGGTAGTTGACCGCGATAGCGCTGAGAACAAATTTATCCTGAGTACTTATACCGATCGTAATCCGGGATCGGTTTACCTGTTTGAAAACAGCACCTGCAAGCTAACCAAGCTTGGCGATGTAAACTCATCATTAATACCGGCCGAATTGTGTGCTATGCAGCCTATAAGTTACAAAGCGAGCGATGGCTTAACAATTAACGGTTACTTAACTATGCCCCTGGGCGATAAAAAGACTAACCTACCCGTGGTAGTATTGCCGCATGATGGCCCCTGGGCGCGCGATTCCTGGGGATATGATGAACAGGTACAGTTTTTGGCCAATAGAGGTTACGCCGTTTTCCAGGTTAATTACCGCGGATCAACCGGTTATGGCAAAGCGTTCAGGAGCGCGGGTTATAAACAAGTAGGCGGTAAAATACAGCAGGATATAACCGATGGCGTACATTGGCTTATCAATAAAAAAATAGCTAACCCTAAAAAGATAGCCATATTTGGGGGCCGGTTTGGTGGTTTTTCGGCTTTATATGGTTTATCATACCACCCGGAATTATATAATTGCGCCGTGGTTCAATACGGGCTCATTAACTTTTTTACTTACATTAAAGACGCGCCGCCATTTGTTAAGCCGTATTTAAAAATGACTTACGAAATGGTTGGCAATCCCGAAACGGATGCCGATTTGTTCAGGGCCATTTCGCCGGTTTTTCATACCGATAAGATAAAGGTGCCGCTAATTATTTTCCAGGGGGCTAAAGACCAACGGGCCAACATCAGCGAGTTAAACCAGTACGTGCGAGAATTGCGCAAACACGATGTGGATGTTAAGTACTTTTTAAAACCCAATGAACGCGCCTATTTTCGAAGCGAGCATAACCGCCTTGAAATGTATACCGAAATAGAGAAGTTTTTGGCCGATAATATGAGGGTTAAACCATAATGGTTATGCCGGTACAAAAGAACGCTTACCGCAAAAATTTTTCGCTGATCGTCATTTTCCTGGTGCTCATATCCATCACTTTTGTGGTAGCGCTTTTTATCTCCTACAACCTCACCTCAAAATATGTAGAGAATGAATTTGCTTCCAAAAAAATAGAGGTGCTGGAGCAAACCATTAAACCTTATAATGACTTTTTTGGGAATAAAGTCCCCGAGATAACCTCCTACCAGGGTTTTCTTGATTCAGCATCCGCCCGTAAATATGTAGCATCGGTTTTTCAGGATTACGCGTTTGTAAAGCGTGTTGTTTTTTATGATGTTTTAATTGGCGGCCGCCCAACAGCCATTAGTACCCGGCTTAATAATATCGATATTTCGCTCAAGTCTACTTTTGTGTTTGGTCATAAAAGGGGCCGAATCTGGAGCACAAAGCAGGTACACCCGGCCGACGAATCTGATTTTAGGCAGATGGCGGCCAAGCTGAGTATTTACATCGCTTTTTCTGATACCACCCGGGTACCCACGCAGGATGAATTGTACAAAACCTTTTGGGATGTAAAGCCCAACAAAATAACCTATACCAATATTTTGCGCCGTCAGGACGTAAAAGTATTTCGCGAATTGCAGCATGGCATAGTACCAATGGAGGCTTATAAACAAAACATGATGACTTTTTACCTCGATCCTTTTTTGCTCAAGGTAAAAAATACGCATCCCGAGTTGTACCAAAATGTATCTATCCAGCCGGTGGTTTATGATCCTATAGATAGCGAAGGGAATAAACTGATAACAGAAGTATCGTTACCTATAGCTTTTTCTGATTATAAATTGTTTTTCAGCTCGGAACAGGGGTATCTAACTGCCGAAACCAATCGTCGGTTTATGCCTATTGGGGCAGCTGTTTTGGTGATAACCCTGTTTTTGGTTGCCATAGGCTGGCTTATATACCGTAACCTTAACGTTAACCTTAAGCTGTTTAAACTGCAATATGATTTTATTAACAACTTTACCCATGAGTTTAAAACCCCGGTAAGCGTTATAAAAATTGCAGGTTCCAATTTGCGGGGCGATGGTGAATTAACCGAGCGGCAGCGCAAGCACTACGGCAAAATTTTAGATGAGGAGGCAGATAAGCTAAACGATTTGATGAACAAGTTGTTATCATTCACCCAACTCGAAAATAAATCTATCAGTATTAAAAAAGAAGAGATTGTGGTGGATGATTTTGTTGGCCGGTATATGGATACTTTTAGAATTAAATACCCGGAATTTAAGATAAATTACAAGGCTGATGGCATACATATATTTTATACAGACCCGGTGCTTTTAGGGAGTGTTTTTCAGAATTTGATTGAGAACGCTTACAAATACTCGCACCCTAAAAAGAAAGAACTGAGTATAAATATTACGCAAAAAAAAGGAAACCTGATATTCTCTTTTATTGACAGAGGAATAGGCATCCCAAAAAACGAACAGCATAATGTGTTCAAGAAATTTTATAGAATAGAGAATCAATATAACCAAAATGGAAGCGTAGGTTTGGGTTTGGCATTTTGTAAAGAACTGGTTAATTTTATGAACGGAGATATCACCGTTAACAGTAAGGTTGATGAGGGCTCGGAATTTATAGTTACGCTTCCAAACGAAAATTAAATTATGAACAAAGAAATTAAGATTGCGCTGGTTGAAGATGATGAGAACCTGCGTTTCCTGGTTGCAGAGCGTTTGCAAACCGAAGGTTATAAAGTTTTGGAAGCCGATAACGGGGACGACGCCGAAGAGATGATCCTTACCGAACAGCCAGACATTGCTTTATTGGACTGGATGTTGCCCGGTAAAACAGGATCGGAAGTGTGTGGCAATATTCGCGAAAAAGGCTACGATAAACTGGTGATTATGATGACCGCCAAAGCCCAGGATGTTGACAAAATTGAGGCTTATAACTTCGGTGTATCTGATTATATCACCAAGCCATTTAATATGGATGTATTGGTGGCGATGATTGATAGCAAGATTAAATTCAGCCTGAACAGCGAAAAGGCAGAATCATACAAGTTTGCGAACATGGAGCACTTGCCAAATACGCACTTGCTGATTCGTGACGGCCGAAAAATTGAGCTTACCATATTGGAAAACCGCATCCTGCTTTACTTCCTTAAAAATAAAAACAAGGTAATTAACCGCGAAGAACTGATGATGGAAGTGTGGGGTTATAACGCCGATGTTAATACCCGTACCCTGGATATGCACATTGTTCGCCTGCGTAAAAAAATAGAAACCAATGCCGATTCGCCGCAGTACTTACAAACTGTGAGAGGGATAGGGTACAAGTTTGTATATAATCAGTAATTTTTGATTTCGGATTTCGGAATTTCGATTTCGGATTCGCAGAACCTCAGACTGCGCTCCCGCGAGCTTTCAGCTCGTGGGTAACATGGTTGCAGCTTTCAGCTGCACTCTTCAAAAAAACGAGTCTGGTTTGGTGTCGTAAGCTAAAAGCTTACCCCAGATTTACCCACGAGTTACGCTACGCTAACCTCGCGGGAGTTTAAGGTTTTGCAGAAGTTCAGACTTACCAAGTTTTTAAAACTTCGTAAGTCTTGCTCATCAATTTTTTATTCTTCTTTAGCGTACACCCTCGCCAAAATAAACTCCCCAAATAAAGTTCTTTCGCCAAGAACTTTATATCGCTGCGAGTTAAAGCGCGCTACTATCTCGGGCAGCTTACTCGCCTCAATCCCGCACACTATCCTGAAAAATAAAAACATACTTTTTAGTAAAAAAGCCTGCCACCATTTGCCCGTTAGCTGAAAATCGCAATTGAGCCATAAGGCTCCCGGCTTAAGCAAAGTATGGATTTTATTAAATACTGTTATTAGCGTTTGCTGGGTGAAATTGTCAAACAGAAAGGGAGTTATGGCGACGTCAAAATCGGGGGAGACGGATGCCTTTTCAATAACGTTATTAATGAAAGTGACTTGATTATTGCCGGTGTTTCTCCTGCGGGACAAGGCCATCATATCTGGTGCTACTTCAACGTAAGTGATGTTTAGCCCCGAAGGATATAGCCTGGTAATTTCTTCCAAAATCCAGCCTGTACCACCGCCTGCTATCAGGATGTTACTATTTGGTTTAATATAACTAATTAAAAAAAGCTGGGTATTTACAATGGCCTTACCATAAACCAGGCGCGATAGGCGGTCATAAAACCAGGCGGAGTTTTTGAAATTGGCAGCCATGTTAATGACTGCTGAAAATGAGGTGAGCTACTATCAAAACCACGTATTGAAGAATCAATACGCCGTCCATGAAAAAGAAATAGTAATACTCGTCTTTTTTCCAGGCCGATTTAAAAATAAGCCAGCCGGTTAAAAAAGTTGTTAAACTTAACGCGAAAAAATCAACACTAAAGCCGTTTTGCCTGAACAGGAAAAGCAGTACAATATACCCGGCCAGCAGTAATTGGCAAAACAGGTAGGCCCTTTTTTCGCCGAGAACCGTTGGTATGGTTTTCATGCCCATTTTAAGGTCGTCAAACAAATCGCGGATGTCAAATGGTATAGTAAGCGCGCCTATGAATAAAAAGCGCTTGGCGATAAGCAAAGTGGTGTCGTGCATAGAAATATTTGTCAAATGCAGGTGCATCGACTCCAACACGGGGAATAACACGCAACTCAGTGTCCAAACTAAAGTAATCAGGAATGGTTTTAAGCCGGGGATATTACGCAGACCAAACTTCTGTTCGCCAACAGCAAATAAGGGTAAGCTGTATGAAAATGATAAAATGCTTAAAAAGATGAGCAGTATTTTTGACTCAGTAGTAATTAAAAAGAATAGCGGGATTAGCGATAACAGCGATACAATGGTAAAAGTTACCATCAACCGGTAGTGGGCAAAAAACCAACGTACCCTAAAATAAGGCGAGGCCTCGGGCTTTTTGGGCTTGGTGATAATAATACAAAAGTTGTAGATGCCGAGGGTAGAAGTAAATAGCAGCCCTACAACGGGCAGTACAGGTTTGGAGCCAATTAACTCAAATGTTACCAGTGCCTGCGCCACGGCGCAAAGCGACATGAAAATATTACTGAATAGCAGAAAATCAAAAACAAGTTTAAATATTTTCTTCATCGAGTAATGATTAACATGTGTAGATGTTTTTATGCCTGTTTAACAGAAGGATTATGCCCGGCTTTTAATGTAAATATCGTAATCTCTGGTAAAATTCCAACCCTGCCGTATAAACCAACAAAGCCATAACCAACATTAACATATAATTGTTGGCTGCCTTGTTGATAATGGCCTGCCCATTCTTTATAGATCATTTCTATCGGGCTCCATTGAAAGTCATCGGTACGTACGCCAAACTGCATGCCGTGGGTATGACCCGAGAACATGGCATCTATCTGCGGGTAATCTTTTAATACCTGTGCCCGCCAATGAGAAGGATCGTGGGATAACAATAATTTTACAGGCAGGTCATCGGTATTTTTAGTAGCAAGGTCCATGCGCCCGTATTTTGGGAAACGACTGTATTCGCCCCAGTTTTCAATCCCCAGGATGCCTATTTCTTCGCCATCCACCTTAAGTCGGCGGTTTTCATTCAGTAACAGATCCCAGCCCATGTTTTTATGGGTTTGAATCAAATCCTGGTGGTTTTTGATTTTATCCAAAGGATTTGGCCAGTCGCCATAATCGCCATAATCATGGTTGCCGAGAGAGGAGTAAACACCAAGGGGGGCTTTCACTTTGGCAAAAATATCCTGGTAATCATTCATTTCGCTGGCCTGGCCGTTAACCAGGTCGCCGGTAAAAAATATCAGATCGGGCTTTTCTTTCAGCAGCATTTCCACACCGCCTAATACCGCTTTCTTTTTATAAAAACTGCCCGAGTGGATATCAGAGATCTGCCCCAGTTTAATGCCGTCAAATGCTTTGGGCAAATTGGGGAGATATAAGGTTTGATACCTTACATGATAATCATATAAGCCCTTGGGCATTTCTATTTTGATAGCCGCCAGCGGTACCGCGCCGGCAAGCAGACCAGCTTTTAATAAAAACTCCGAACGGGGGATAGCATCAGGAATAGGTACGGTAGGGCTATTGGCCGATAAGTTTTTGAAACGGTTTTTATGCCAGACGCGTAAGCGCCTGATATCGTCGGCCAATAAAAAAGGCAAAAATGCCAGCTTGCCAATAAATATCAGCGAAAAGCCAAGCAAGCCCGCCGCGCGTACGCCAAGCCCTACCACAGGTATGTACGCTCCGATTAACAGGCCGCCGATAAGAATAGCATTAGCTGCCCAATAAAAAAATGAAAATTCCCGTTTGCGCAGGAATTTCCATTTTTGAAAAGCGCCCTGTAAGCCGTGAAGTACGTACAGGTCAACAAGTAATAGTGCCGATATGATGAGTAAAATATTAAGCGCTTCCTGTGTCATTGACGGCAAAGGTAGCGATTAATAGCGGTCGTCATCTATATCCAGATCATCTTCATCGGGCTGCAAATTAAACAGGCTGTTAAACATATCAGAAAATGCGAAGCCGTTATCCAGGAATCCTTTGTTCAATTGCGAAAATTCCGACAGGCCATGCAGCACAAACTCCATCAGTAATAACTGCTGATTTTCGTTTAAGCGGGGCTGCTGTTTTTTAACCAACTCTTTTAAGCCGGCAACCTCATTTAATTCTTTTTTATAATCCTGGAAAGACATGTCATCAACCAGAGCCAGGTTATTGCCTTCGCCAAACCAGTTGATAATGCTGGCATATGGATTTACACCTTTGGACTTTTTAGCTTTTTCCGGATCGGGGAAGAATGCTAATAATAATGTTTTGATGGCTTTGCCTATTAAGATATTGGCCACTTTGCCCGGCCCTTCTAATTCTCCCTCATAAACCAGCTCAATTTTGCCGGTGATAGCAGGGATAACGCCCAGGAAATCGGTAATGCGTACAAAAGTATTTGGCTCATGGTTCATGATCATGCGGCGCTCGGCATTGCTGATCAGGTTTTCATAGGCCGATATGGTTAAACGAGCGGATACGCCCGATTTCTTATCAATGTATTCAGAATTGCGGGCTTCAAAAGCAATTTGCTCTACCAGATCTTTCACCAAATCGTCGGCTTCAACAGTTTTGCGTTGCTCATCTGTAAGCTGGGCTTCCTGTTGGGTAATTTTCCTACTGATTTCTACCGTGCGCGGATAGTGGGTAAGAATCTGGCTTTCGATGCGGTCCTTCAGCGGCGTTACTATCGAACCACGATTGGTATAATCCTCGGGGTTGGCGGTAAACACAAACTGAATATCTAAAGGTAAACGTAATTTAAAACCACGGATCTGGATATCCCTTTCCTGTAAAATGTTAAACAACGATACCTGGATGCGGGCCTGTAAATCGGGCAGTTCGTTAATTACGAAGATACCGCGGTGGGCACGTGGAATTAAGCCGAAGTGGATAACCCTTTCGTCAGAATAGGTAAGTTTTAATGTGGCCGCTTTGATAGGGTCAACATCGCCAATTAAATCGGCAACAGTAACATCGGGCGTAGCCAGTTTTTCGGTGTAACGTTCAGAACGGTGAATCCAGCCTATTGGGGTATCGTCGCCTTTTTCTTCAATAACGCTGTGACCATACCATGATATTGGCGCGTAAGGATCATCAAACAGATCAGATCCTACAATATAAGGCACGTACTCATCCAATAAATTGATGAGCAAGCGGGCAATACGGGTTTTAGCCTGGCCGCGCAAGCCTAATAATAAAATATTATGGCGGGATAGGATGGCGGTTTGCAAATCGGGAATTACGGTATCTTCAAAACCGATAATGCCTTCAAAGCCACCTTCGCGTTTTTTAAGCTGCTCAATTAAATTGGCACGTAATTCATCTTTAACCGAACGGCTTTTATAACTCGTTTTTTTAAGTTCGCCAAGGGTTTTAATATCTTGTAATTTGTTCATTCTATATATTGATGGTCCGGAAGTCGGAAAGTCCGAAAGTCCGAAAGATTTTTTTAAGTCCGGAAGCCAGTAAGACCGAAAGTCCGGAAGATTTAATTTTTTTTCGTTTTTCTTGCGGACTTCCCGGACTTCCGGACTTTCCGACTAAAACTACCTAACTGTTTTTCTTCTATTCTTAATGTAGTCCTCAAAAATGTATTCACCTAAGCCGTTTAATGAGCTATAAAAAGCCTTGCCGCCGTTTGTTTCCGTAAACTGGCGTACAAACTGTTGCAGGTAGGGGTCTTTAGCTATCATGAATGTGGTGATAGGGATTTTTAAGCGTTTACACTGGGCGGCCATGTTCAGGGTTTTGTTAACCACTTTTCTATCCAGCCCGATGCTGTTTTTATAATACTTGGTACCTTCCTTTAAGCAGGTAGGTTTACCATCGGTGATCATAAAAATTTGCTTGTTATGAGTTTTTCTACGACGTAGCAGATCCGTAGCCAATTCCAAGCCGGCGTAGGTATTGGTGTGGTAGGGGCCAACCTGTAAATAAGGCAAATCTTGCAAGGTTATAGGCCAGGCATCGTTACCAAAAACCACAATATCTAAAGTATCCTTAGGGTATT
Organism: Mucilaginibacter flavus; assembly: GCF_030409315.1. Taxonomy (GTDB): domain Bacteria; phylum Bacteroidota; class Bacteroidia; order Sphingobacteriales; family Sphingobacteriaceae; genus Mucilaginibacter; species Mucilaginibacter flavus. The sequence continues at coordinate 12,497 of NZ_JAUFPS010000075.1, forward strand.
TGGTGCGGATGAGTTCCGCCAATGCCATCGCTACTTTTTTGGCCGGGGTTATGCGGTCTTCGCCATATAAGATCATGGAGTGCGATATATCAATCATCAACACGGTAGAAGTTAGGGTTTTATAGTCCATTTCCTCTACTTCCAGGTCGCGCTCGGTCATCATAAAATCGCCGATGCCGTGATTAACCTGGGCGTTGTGGATAGATTGGGTCATATCTATCTGATCCAGGCTATCGCCAAACTCAAACTCACGGCGTTCGGCATTTTTTTCATCACCCTGGCCCGATTGCGGTGAACGGTGATTGCCTTTGCCCGATTTTTTGAGCTTGCCAAAAATCTCTTCCAATGCCGATTGCCGAATGCTTTGCTCTGTTTTAGCGGTAATGTTAAAACCACCACTTTGCTGATCATCGCTCAGGTATCCTTTTTGTTTAAGCTCGTCAATAAAATCGCCCATACCATAATCATCATTGGTAAGGTTGTATTGTTTATCAAGCTCATTTAGCCAGGCTAAAGCTTCGCCTGCATCGCCCGCGGTGTAGTTGAGCAACTCAAGGAATAATTTCAATAATTCTTCAAATCCGCCTTTAGGGATTTGGTTGGGGGTAAACTTGGAAAATCCAAAACCACGCATATTTTGTCCTTTCTGTACTATAAAGGAACGGATTATTTTCAGGAAAAGTTTGGCTGTACAACCATTAAGATGAATTGTTAGCTAAGTATGACAATTACTGGATGTGCAGATGTGCGGATTACAGATGTGCAGATTTTTTTAATTTGAAAATGGGGTAGATGTGCAGATGTGCGGATTACAGATGTGCAGATTTTTTAATTTGTGGATTTGAGAATGGCAGACCAATTAAATAGTAAAGGCCGATAGTGTTTTTTCTATCAGCCTTTTATTTTTTTGAATTTTTACTTTTGAATTTTGCCTTTACAAATACGCCAGGCTGTGCAGCAATTCTGGTGGGTAAACCGGGTTGGCCCCGCGTTGGCTGGCTACGAAGGCACCTACGGAGCAAGCTTTATCAACCACTTTTTGCATGGGGTGATTACCCATTATGCCGGCTATAAAGGTAGCCAGGAAGGAGTCGCCGGCACCTACAGAATCGGCTACTTGTACGGGGCAGCCGGGACTTTCATAAAATTCGTGATCGTGCCAAACTATGGCGCCGTGTTCGCCACGGGTAACGCAAATGGTACGACTATGATATTTAGAGCGAAATTCGTTGATCTGCTCTTTTAATGAACTGCTGCTGCCGCCAATAAGCAAAGCCGCTTCTTCTTCATTCATCTTCACCACATCGGCCCGGGCCACCAATGTTTCAATGGTTGAAAGAGTATAATGAGGCGGACGAAGATTGACATCAAACACCTTCAACGCGTCCGTTTCATCAAGCAGGTTCAACAAGGTTTCGCGGGTTTTGGCCGAACGGCAAGCCAGGCTGCCATAAACAATAGCTACTGAGTTTTTGGCGGCTTGTATCAATACATCAGTAGTTTCAATAGCATCCCATGAAACAGGCTCGGGTATAATGTAGGTAGCCTGGTTGTTTTCATCAAGCTGCACGGTAACCTCGCAGGTTGGATATTCATCCTCCTGCTGAATAAGGTCGCTATACAAATCGTTTGCTTTTAAAAATTCAATCAGTTTGTCGCCACTGCCGTCCATCCCCACAGAGCTTGCCATAGCCGACTCTACGCCTTGTTGTACCAGGTGACGGGCCACATTCATAGGTGCGCCGCCGGCTTTTTTACCATCGCCAAAGGCATCCCATAAAACCTCGCCAAAGCATAATACCTTATTTTTCATAAATTGAGTTTGTTGTTAGGGCTGTAAAATCAAATATAGACAGGATTTTGGGGATTTTAACACGATTTAAAGATTTGACAGTGCAGACAGATTGTGTCAGAACCTGGATTAAGCAGATTTATCAGATTTTTGGATTTTGATTCGTGTCTCGTCCTGAAAAAAGTTTACGTTTTTTTTCTTTAATCCTGTTAGTTGTTTACAAATATAGATTAATCCCAAATACGCT
>NZ_JAUFPS010000076.1 GCF_030409315.1 Mucilaginibacter flavus
AGCACAAAGGCTTGTTTGTAATGATATTAACAAATTGAAACAACTATTAAATTAGAATGCAACAGCCCTGCTCTTGAGAGGGGGCGCGCCGGAATGAGCGATGGCAGGGGTGTGTTCTGCGGCGTTCTTACTCGCATGCACAGTAACACACCCCTCCGCCCCTCTCAAGAGGGGAATCGCACATGCCCTTGCTTTTTATAGCCCCTACAACCCTGTCCCCGTAGGGAAAAACACATTCACACTCACAGGCAGCTTACCTGTCGGTTTCAAATTACCGGTTAACACTTTAGCCACCGCCTTTTGCATTTCGGGGCTGTTTTGGTAGCAAACCATCAGCGCGTTGCTTTTTTCAATACCGGGCAGACCGGCAATGGTGTAGGCATTGGCAAATACACTCATGGTGGTATTGGCACGACCGGCCAGGTCGGCAATCATTAATTTTACGTCGCTTGTATAATTCAATTTGCTTGCCGGGCGCAGGCGCGAATCATGGATGCCCACTATCACCTGCTGGTATTGGCTTAATAAACTCAAGATGTTTTTCAGCTCAACAGGCGCGGCATCCTTATCAACCATAAATATTTTACAGTTGGGGAAGCTTTTAGCTGTTTCCTGCTGAAAAACAGTTGGCGATGATACGCCGATACTCAGTATAGCCGTTTTTAAAAAAGGGTTAAGTTTTAATGCCGATGGATTGCCTTTTATCAGCGTTACCGATGCATCACTCAATTGCTGCACCAGGTCTTTAGCCTCGGGCCTGCTTAAATCTGCCACCAGGTTATTGGGCGATGCCGGTTTGTATTGATTAAGCCCTGCCCAGTATTTGGCAGCTAATACTTTTTTTACCCGGGCTTCAAACTCCGCTTTGCCCACCTTACCCTGGCGCACCGCTTTACGGATGAGTTTGATGGCACGATCGGAATTTTCAGATAGTTCTAAAATATCGTTCCCGGCAATAAATGCGCGAACATCGGCTTCGCCATTGGGAAAGTATTTTACAACTCCTTTCATTTCCATGGCGTCTGATACCACCAGCCCTTTAAATTTCAACGAATCTTTTAAAATACCGGTGATAATAGGGCGCGACAATGTTGAAGGTAAATGCGTGGTGGTATCCAAAGCGGGGATGCTCATGTGCGCTATCATCACACCGCTGATGCCGGCGTTAATAGCTTCGCGAAAAGGATATTCTTCTAACGAATCTAACCGTTTGCGGGTATAAGGCAGCAAAGGCAAATCAAAATGCGAATCGACATTGGTATCGCCATGCCCGGGAAAATGTTTAGCGGTAACCAGTAAACCAGCATCCTGCATCCCCTTCATGTAAGCGATGCCTTTTTTGGCAACGTTATACATATTATCGCCAAAAGAGCGGTAGTTGATCACCGGGTTATTAGGGTTGTTGTTGATATCCATATCTGGCCCCAGGTTCATTTGCAAACCTATTCGCTTAAAATCATAAGCTATTTGCTGGCCCATTTTATAAATAAGGTTATTGTCCTGTATAGCGCCCAGCGCCATTTGGTACGGATATGATATCGTCGAATCTAAACGCATGCCCAGCCCCCACTCGCCATCCATAGCGATCAGCAAAGGCACTTTGGCCAGTTTTTGGTACTTATTGCTCAAATCTAACTGCCTGCCGGGGCCTCCCTGAAAAAATACCAGGCCGCCAATTTGCTGGTCTTTAATTACCTGCCCTACCGAATCTTCATAAGCCTGCCCCTTATTGGTATGCGCCCGCACAAAAAGCAACTGGGCTACCCGATGCTTGCGGCTTAATTTACTATAAACAGAATCGACCCAATGGTTTTGTTTATCAAGGCTTTGAATATAGCTCTCCTGTTGGGCAAAGCTTTTTACAGCGATAAAATTGATAGCGGTAAATAAAAACAGGGAAGTATAAAATTTATGTTTTGGCATGTTCAAATGTAGTGTAAATGTTGTTTTTGCCCGGTGATGGCCATACAATTATTACAAAAATTACACCGCGAATAAACCTTTGCTATAATTTTTAATCTATGAGAATATAAAAACATACTAACATGAAGAAAATAATCTTTTTTGCACTCTGCTTATTTGCAGCATACACCGCCAGCGCGCAGGGATATTATGGGCCGCCACGCCGCAGGCCGCCATACCGGGGCGAGCGCCATGAACGTCGCCAGCGCGACGATGATTTTTATCGCGTTAAAGTAGGCGTAACCGGCGGCTTAAATATTGCCAATACCATTGATGCCAATAACGCCAATTTCAGTACTGATGCTATCGCGAGTTTTAACGCGGGTTTAACCCTTGATATCCCTATCGCCTACCCTATTTCGTTTGCACCAGAGATTTTGTATTCGGGCAAAGGCTATGCCGCCAACACCGAGTATGGCAGGTTTACCCAGCGCACCAATTATGTTGATGTGCCTTTGTTGTTAAAAGTTAAACTGGCACCAAACTTTAACTTTTTGGTTGGCCCATCTATCAACTTTTTAACATCAACCAATAACAAGTACGAAGATGGTTTTCAAACCGAATACGAGCATTTTTATAACAACCGCGGCGATCATACAGATATCAGCGGCGTTATCGGTCTGAGTGTTGACCTAAGCAGAAATGTGGAACTAAGGGGCCGCTATAATATCGACCTCACCTCCAGCAACCCTGATAATGACTCTTACTTACCTAATTACCGCAACCAGGTGTGGCAAATTGGTTTAGGATTTAAATTTCAATAATTAAAATTGCCCTTGATTAAAAAAGCCGCCGCGGGATTGCCGGGCGGCTTTTTTTTATGCCTTTATAAATACCTTTTTTACGGCAATTTCAAAATCTGTACGTTCAATATACAGCGCTTTTCGATAAAACTCAAAATCGGTTACCAGGTTATCATAGTTTTCAAGGCATTCGTTAATCCGCGCTATGATTGCCGGAATCTGGTCATCCTTTTTATTAAAGCGATATCGTTCAGGAATTGGCATATCTTCGGCATAAGCTGCCGAACCGTTTTTACCAATAATCATGCAACAACGCATAATGCAGGCTTCGCGGGGCATGCGTTCTTTGCCGGGGTGAAAACCAAAATCTACATATAATTTAGCCTTGTTCATTGCAGCCGCCACCTGGGCCGGCGTCATGTTTTTTATAGGCACCCAGTTTAAGGTAGGCGTAAGACTGATAATCTGCTCCAAAAACCCGTCATTTTTTACAGGGTTGTATATCACGATGCTTTCTTTAGGAGTATTTTCATCAACACTATCAAAAAAAGCGCTGTTCATGTAGTCAGAAATTCGGCCTACCGGGTTGATCCCCTGCTCCTGCAAATGCACCTGCGAATAGTAAGAATGGCTGATATGCCATACATCCCTACGTCGCTTAAGCCTACCGAATGATGCCGTTGGGAAAAGGCCTAAAGAGTTTTTCAGCTTAAAAAACTTTTTGTGTTTAAAACTATCAAGCAAACCTTTTTGGGTAATGTGGTAGTTTACTACACTTAACCACCAAATCACTTTCCTGATTTGTTTATAGCTATCCTCAAAAATGGGATATAAATGTGTTTCGGGCAAAACAATGATGTGATGAGCCTCATTTTCAACCATATCGACTACCGGCACCTGGTATTTTTCATAGTTTTTATGCACTATATCCACACTATCGGGCGTGGCGTAATAATACATCAGCGCGTTAAAACCCATCAGCTTTAGCTGCTCGCCCAACTGGTGCAAGGCTTCGGGGCCACCGGTTGCATAACCGGCCGGGCAAAACAGGTAAATTTTTGTTTCGGGGTAACAGGTTATATGATCAGGATGTTGTTTCAAAATAAGGTTATTGTATTATATTAATTACAACGCACTGTTTTTACACCAGTTACGTTTTTATTGCAAACAGCAAAACTCAACAACTGTACGGTAGCAACCAATACCCGGTTCAGTTTTAATTAAAAAATAATTTTTATCGTTATAAACTGTTGCATATTAACAAAAACGCACGTAATTGATTAAACAGGAATAAAAATTGTATTAAAACGCAGGTTTTATCCGTTACACTACCAAAGGTTGATTTTTTACCGGGAAAACAATATTATTTATGATCTCCATCATTATATCATCGGTTAATAGCGCTCTTTTACAGCAGGTAAGCAATAACATCGACGCCACCATAGGCGTGCCGTACGAAATAATAGCTACCAATAACAGCTTAGGCCAGCAAGGCATTTGTGAGGTTTACAATAAAGCGATGTTTAAGGCACAGTATGATATTTTATGCTTTATGCATGAGGATGTATTGATAAAAACTAAAAACTGGGGAGCTACCCTGGTAAACTTGTTTAATAACGATAAGAGATTAGGCCTGGTAGGCGTGGCAGGCAGCAGTTACAAGCCAGTTACCCCTTCTGGCATTGGAGGTGTTGGCATCAACACCTATTACAGCAATCTGATACAATCATTTAAATATAAAAAGGGAAGATCAAGGCACGTGTACAGCAATCCCGATAATCAACCACTGGCAGAGGTGGTGTGCGTTGATGGGGTTTTTATGGCCACACCTAAAAATATTGCAGAAGAGTTTATGTTTGATGAAATTACCTTTAAAAAATTTCACGGCTATGATATCGACTTCTCTTTATCGGTAGGCCAAAAATATAAGGTATCTGTCACTTTCGATATTCTTCTAAACCATTTTTCTGAAGGGTTGTATAATGACGCCTGGATGGAAGAGAATTTAAAGCTCCATAGCAAATGGAGTATGCATTTGCCGGTAAACGTAAGCTCGTTTACACAGCAGGAGCTGGTCTATATAGAAAAATGTACTTTTAAACGTTTTATAGACCAGCTTATCAAATTTAATTATCCTATTTCAACAGCTTTTAAAATGCTCTGGAAAAACAAAAAGTTTTTCCAGATTAATGTTAAGCTTTTTTTGAAGCTCAAGTTTTATATATTTAAAAAATATCTGGCATTTAATAACAGACCTGTAGTACCTATCGAAACTTATTAACTGTTAAATGCCTGCATATCTATCAATCTTTTATAAACACTATTGTTTTGTAATAATTGAAGATGTGTACCTTGTTCAACTAATGTTCCATTTTCAAGTACAAGGATAAGGTCTGCGTTTTGAATAGTACTTAACCTATGTGCTATGATGAGGGAAGTACGATTTTTCATCAGGTTATTTAACGCTTCCTGAACCAGTTTTTCAGATTCGGTATCCAATGCCGATGTGGCCTCATCCAACAACATAATTGGTGGGTTATTTAAAACAGCGCGTGCTATACAAATACGTTGTCTTTGCCCTCCTGATAATTTTGTGCCACGGTCGCCGGTATTAGTTTGATAACCTTTTTCGGTATCCATGATAAAGTTGTGTGCATTGGCAATGCGCGCGGCTGCTTCTACTTCCTGTTGCGTTGCATTTGTTTTGCCAAAAGCTATATTATTGAATATGGTATCGTTAAAAAGAATTGATTCCTGGTTTACTACTCCCATCAGCGCCCTTAACGATTCCATGGTTACCGACTGTATATCTAAACCATCGATAGATATTTTTCCGGCTTTGGGCTCAATAAACCTCGGTAACATATCCATCAGGGTTGATTTACCCCCGCCAGAAGGCCCAACGAGAGCTACTGTTTTTCCTGCAGGTATAGAAAGGGTTAGATTTTTGAGTACCAATTTATCCGCATCATTATTAATGTCTTCCGAGTCCTCTTTTGCTACTGGTTTATTTTGATACGCAAAAGATACGTCCTCAAACTTTATACTCTCTTTAAAATCCTTAATAACCGCGGCGTTAGGATGGTCATTTATAAGCGGCTTTTCGTCTATAAGAGCCAGCACCCGCTCACCGGCAGCAATACCTGAATGGATGTTACTAAAGGAATCTGAAATAGCTTTTGCCGGGCGCATAATTTGCGAAAACATAGCTATGTAAACTATAAAATTTTCGGCAGTTAATGAACCCTCATGATTAATGATTAATGAACCGCCATACAATACGATGCCGGCAACCATCAAAACCCCTAAAAATTCTGAAACAGGAGAGGCCATCTGCTGCCTTTTGGCCATTGAGCGTGTTATACTCGAATATTTCTTATTCTCCTGGTCAAACCTGTTTTTTATAAAAGAAGTAGCATTAAAAGCTTTGATGATCTTGATGCCAGAAAGCGCTTCATCAAGGTTACTGATCATATTGCCATACGTTTGCTGCGATTCTTTAGCTTGCTCTTTAAGGCGTTTCACTATCCTTGAAATTACAAAAGCCGAAACCGGTATCACCAGCATAGAGAACAGTGTAAGCTTAACCGATATTACAAATAAAGTTACCAGGTAAAACAAAAGTTGGAAAGGCTCTTTAAATGCTACCTGCAAAGTTCCGGTAACAGAAAATTGAACTACCTGCACATCGGCAGAAATTTTTGAAAGGATATCCCCCTTGCGTTCATTATTAAAATACCCAAGGTGCAGGTTCATTACGTTGTTAAAAACGGTGCGGCGCAGGTTAAGTAAAGTATAAATGCGCAGGTTTTCCATAATACGTTGCGAAAAATACCTGAATATATTACTCAACAAAACCGAGGTTACTATGGCTACGCAAATAAATTTAAGCGCCCCTAAAGTTCCGTATCGTAAATTAGCTTCCTGGGCAAAGTAGTTTAAATCGTTGAGCGGGTTCCACCAGTTTTCAGGTCTAATAAGGGCCTTCCCCGCGTTTGGCGAAAAAATAGCTTTTAACATTGGCGCAAGCAGCGCGTAGTTTAGGGTATTAAATATGATGGATAGAAGCGTTAATATGAAATATGGGGCGGCGAATTTTCCAATTGGCCTGGCAAAAGAAAGAAGCCTGAAATAAGTTTTCATTTAAATTATATAAAATGCAAAACTATCACTAATTACCATTTATATCTTAATGTTTATGTTTTTAAAGCTATTAAACAACAAAGGCCTCTCTTATAGTAAGCGAGGCCTTTGTTGTTTAATAACGTTTTTATCAACTACCAGGATACGTTGGCTGTGTAGGTACTTTTACCATCGGTATTCCACGGTGGTAATACATTAGCATAATAGTTTCCTGTTAAAGTAACGGTTATATCAGGTCTTGATGCTTGAAATGTGCACAAGGTGTAATCAAGCTTTGTTATATCGGTTTCAGATAAATTTATGTTTGAACCATTTACATAACTTAAAGTCCCGTTACCTGTGTTAAAAAAAGCAACCTGGAAATTCATACCGGTTATCTTTTTTTCGTATGATTCTGTAGAAGTAGCTATCCAATTTCCGGGTTTGTTACCTCCTAAATATTCCTGTTTTATACGGGTACGTACGTAACATATTGACGTTTGGCCGGCAGATTCAACATAATTGAATATCTCAAACACAAATTTACGTTGGCTATTAGGATCGCCGTTTCTTAAAAATTGATGCTGATAGCGTGCGTCAGTTCCACCGCCTGAAAGCGATGTACTCTGTGTAGAAAGAGAACCCGATTTAACAGCCGATGACGTGTTTACGGGCACAATACCTGCTTTAAATTTCAATGCGGCAATTGATGGATCTGTTTTAATTTTTGCTAATAATGCTTCATCGTTATTCGGGATGAGGTATTTGTATCCATTATTAAAATAAACAATGGTATCTCCTATCATATACTCGCCCTTATTGTTTAAAATAGAGCCATAAAAAGCAGGAAAACCAAATCTATCATACGATTGAGACGCCGATGAATCGCTTCTTAAAGAGGTGAAATTAAAGTCTTTTTCCCAGTTTGTTAAGTAATTAAGGTCTTTGTTAAGCAATACGCTTGCTGTTTCATTATAAGCGCTACTGTTTTTAAACACCAACCTACCGTTTTTGCTGGTAACTGATGCTGAAAGTACTTGATTTTTAGTTTCTGTAGCAGAGTGATTTTCTTTCTTGCAGGAAAAAAAGATTGTTGTTGCAACAAGGGCAACAGATAATTTAATAAGCAGGATTTTTTTCATAATAGTTATTTATTTATTTCGATAAAGATAATAAAAACAAATAAATAAGAAATTATTTAATAATAATAAATAGTTAAGAAACTATTATTTCAACAATAAGGCTTTTAAGCTAAACAATTATTGTAGCTTAAAGGAAGATTGTATTTAAAGTGAAAGAGCCTGCGAAAAAAAAATCGAAATGTTTTTTTTATTCACACCCATTCAAAACACATAGAAAAGAGCCTTTTTTAAGAAAAAATACGAGATTGGGCGATGCGACAGGGAAACCTTGTGTAACAGACAGCAAAAGTGATCAATTAAAACTTACACTCCGCCACCTTCAACAATTGATCGCTACAACAAGGTAAATAGGCCCAAAAATGACTACATAGTTAATATATAAGGAACTAACTCGTTATTAAGCGATAAAATACCATTAATAAGAGCAAAATACTTTATTATAAATTTAACTTGAATTTTATTTCCTCAAGTGTTTTATTAACGCGTCTAAACACCCGCGTATGAAACATTATATTTTTAAACTTTGACCCCGATATGTAAAACCGCGCTATGGTAGTATTCACATAACGCCCCTTCATAAACCGCGTGTACTTATCCTTTACGCGTTTCAAAATATCATGGTATGATTGATCAACCTTTCCTTCGCTTTTATGAAGCAGTAAAAAATCAATTACCCAGGCAGAATATCCCAGGTGGCCAGCCACCATACATAAGTCAAAACCGTATAAATGATATCCCCCAATATCTCCGGAAAGAGCAAGGTTAGCGCTGTTTTTTACCAGCATAAAATTTTCGTCGATACAGCCTACCTCTTGCGGCACCGTTCCCTGCATATCAATTGTACCATCTGGATAAGCTACTTTGATTGCCAGCCGCTTATATAAACGATTGGCCCCGCCCGCGTTACCCAACACACCCCACTTTGCATCCCTGCCATCCATAGCAGCTATCTGGTCATCCAATAATTGTTTACTGTTTTTGTTAATCAGCAATATATCCTGGTGGCATAAAATAATATATTGCCCGGTTGCTTTTTGCAAAAATGAATTGATGCCCTGGTAGGCATCCATCTTGTTAATTTCACTGTTATCAACCACCAGGTATTCGCAAATATCGGTAGTAAAACCAGCGTCAATAAAGGAATTAAGCATCTCCAGGTATTCGTCCCTACGGGTTACAAGGGTGCAAATAGAATACCTGTATTTATAAACCGGCTGTTCAATTTGTTGTATAAAATTTGGCAGCAGGCTCATCTATTCAGTTGTTTTAAATTTCGTATCAAGTGATTTTTTAATATTCTCTTTAACTTTAATATAGGGTATATATTGTTTTTTACCGGTGGCCTCCTGGATAAACTGGTTTTTATATGCCTTCATTTGCGGCAGCTTTCGAATATACAACTGCCATGCCTTGTAATAATATAGCTTGCCGCTAACCCAGCGCACCGCAAGGGATAAAAAAGTAATAACAGACCACAAATATAAGCGCCAACCTTGCAAATGAAAGTAATGCAGCAACAGCTTATTACGGGTAACAATAACTTTAATTTTATTTTTTGAACTATGCGCCTTTATAGTTGCCGATACCGCGTGCCAGCATACCGCGTTATTTTCGTAATAACACTTAAAACCACTTTCCCAGGCTCGTAAGGAAAGATCAAGATCTTCATGATAAAACGGCGAAAAGATTTCATTAAAGCCACCCAGCTCAATCAACTTATGCCGATCTACAAGAGCATTGCCCCCGCTTAAATAAAAAGTGTAAACATCATTGTTGCCGGTGAGCGGCAAATTTTTAATATGATTAATTTTAAACGTGGATGTCTTAGGATATTTACAGGCTTCGGCCATTTGGTTTGTACCCTCATCAAGTACCAATCCCATTACGCCGAAGGTGTCGGCTGAGGCAAAATATTTCAGCTGATGTTCAAAATAATTCTCACTGAGCTTTATATCGCTGTTTAATAACAAAACAAGATCGTAGGAGGCGGCCGCTATCCCTTTGTTAATATTAACGGAGAACCCGCCATTTTTAGCGCTTTCAATCAGGATAACCTGCGGATAGTGATGTTGTAAAAATGCAACGCTATCATCTACAGACGCATCATCGGGCACAATAACCTCATAGCTGCACCTACTGACCTTTAACGCGGCATATATAAAAGGTAGATTTTTATCCAGCAGACTTTTCCCGTTATAGTTAGGGATAACTACAGAAATTCCCGGCTTACCATTATTAATTTGCATGGATGTTTCCTTTTGTTTTGATTAATATAAACACGTTAAACCGAAAGGCATTCCGCATACAGATTAAGGTATTGTTCGGCCGTTTTTGCCCAGTCGAACTTTGACGCACGAGCTATGATATCCGCCTTAAGGGTATCATCTGCCTGATACGCTGCCATCCCTTTTAAAAATGTGGCCTGCATTGTCGCCGGTTCAAAATTATCAAAATACCAGGCTACATCGCCCCCAATTTCGGGCAACGAAGTGTGGGTTGATAAAAATACGGGCTTACCAAAATGCATCGCCTCAATAACCGGTAAGCCAAAACCTTCAGCAATCGACGGAAACAGGAAAGCTTCGCAATTTTGATAGTACCAGGCTTTGTCGTCATCGCTTACCAGGTTAGTAAAAACCACACGATTTGTGCAATTATACTTTGCTGCCTCTTCCAGTATTTTTTCCTGGTAGCCGGTTATTTTCCCGGTAATAACAAGCTCATAATCGTTACCCTCCAGCAGGGCCGGTAATACATGAAAATTCTTTTTTGCCGACATACTGCCGATGGTAAACAAAAACTTTCGAGCGGGCTTATGGGCTGGTTCGTGGCCTTGCGGCACCATCAGTTTATCCGCGCCATTGTATATCACGGTGATTTTTCCGGCTGCTTCGGGGTAGTATTGCTTTACGTCGCCTGCCACAAATTCAGATATGGTTACAATCCTGTCGCAGGCTGCAATGTAGCCACCCAGTCGGTTAATGTATTTTTTATACCTACGCGGAGACCTGTTTTTTTCATGCACGGGGTTCATGTCATGAATGGTTAATATCTTTTTACCGTTTACCCGGCGTGGATTTAGCTTACAATACTGGTTTGTAAAGTGCACCAGCCCAAACTTATTATAAGCCGGAAAAAAGGCTTTGTGCAGCAACAATTTGGTTATGCCGTTTTTTAGCTTTTCAAAGCTATAAATAGCCTTGGGATGCAAATATCCCCATATATTAAATTGATTGTTGCCTTGCTTCAATAACTCCTCGCCCAGGCTCCGTTCAAAAAAGAACAGCCCGGAGGTTGCACGTTTCAAGGAGTCGAAAGTAATGAGGATGCTGGGTTTCAAACGTGCTTGCTGTTTAATTTTTGTGGATGATTTTATAGTACCGAACGCAAATATACATTTTTGATACTTGATGAATAACGGCATACCAGGTACACTTATGTTACACTTACATAAATGCTTTATATTTGTTTCACCGTTATGTATAACAGCAAGGCCACCATTTCATCCATAAACTTTAAGCAGGTTGCACGTGCTTTAACCATTGTTGAAAATGACCTTACCGAAAGTGCAGAACTCCTGAAAAACCTCACATTTAATAAGCCGACGCCTATAATTGGCATAACCGGTCCGCCGGGAGCAGGCAAAAGCACATTGGTTAATGAACTGATCAACAACCTGCTTAAAGAAGGCAATAAGATAGCAGTTCTGGCTATCGACCCTACTTCCCCTTTTAATTTTGGGTCATTATTGGGCGATAGGATCAGGATGGCGTCGCATTTTAATCATCCTGATGTGTTTATCCGCTCGTTGGCAACCCGGGGTTCGTTGGGAGGCTTATCCGTCAAAACCATTGAAATGGCCGATGTATTACGCGCCGCGGGCTTTGATTATGTGCTGATAGAAACCGTTGGCGTTGGCCAATCAGAAGTAGAGATCACCGGCCTGGCCGATTTTACACTGGTTGTACTGGTACCCGAGGCGGGCGACGAAATTCAACACATCAAATCGGGACTGATGGAAATTGCCGATGCCTTTATCGTCAATAAAGCCGACCGTGCCGATGCCGACATTTTTTTTAACAACCTTAAAAAAATAACCTCGCAAAATAAAGAAGAGCAAACGCAGATCTTTAAAACAGTGGCTTCCCAAGCTATTGGCATCGATGAGGTTACCGCCTTCATCAAATCATCAGCCTCCCAAAAAAATCAACGCAGGGAGTTGTTACTTACCCAAAAGGCCTACCAGCTTATCCAGCATAAGTTAACCCGACATATTGATAAAAAAAAGCTTCAGCATGCAATTGCCGAAGCTTTAAATACCGAAGGATTTAACTTGTATAGCTTTGTAGATGGCTACCTGTAAGTTGATTAGCTATTCATGATCTCCTCAATATGATCGGCCTCTATAGGAATGCCGGCCATCAAATCGCGGTTACCATCGGGGGTAATTAAAATATTGTTCTCTATCCTGATGCCCAAACCTTCTTCCTGTATGTAAATTCCCGGTTCGCAGGTAAGTATGTTGCCCACCTCAAAGCTTTTATAACGGCTTGCAAAATCATGCACATCCAAACCCAGGTGGTGCGAGGTGCCATGCATAAAATACTTTTTGTATAAAGGGTTTTTAGCATCCTGTTTGGCAACATCGTGCTTATCCAATAGGCCAAGGCCAATAAGTTCGCTGGTCATAATTTTACCAACCTCATCCTGGTAATCGTTTAAAACAGTACCGGCCACTATCATACTGGTAGCCTGGCGCATAACGCGTAAAACTGCATCATAAACAGCACGCTGACGTGGGGTAAACCTGCCGTTAACCGGCACGGAGCGGCTCATATCGGCATTGTAATTTGCATACTGGGCGGCCCAGTCAAACAATATCACGTCGCCGTCATTACATACCTGGTTATTATCAACATAATGCAATACAATAGCGTTTTTACCCGATGCTATAATTGGGCTGTACGCATGCCCGGTAGCACGCTGCCTTAAAAACTCATGTGTGATTTCGGCTTCTATCTCGTATTCGGTAACACCAGGTTTTAAAAACTTTAATACCCTCACAAAAGCGTCGTTGGTAATATCGCAGGCCTTTTGGGTAAGCTCAACTTCTATCTCTGATTTTACCACACGCAAATCGCGCATCACCAGGGCCGCACGCTCATAATGATGTAATGGATACTTTTGCTTTAAAGCTTCGTACATCCGCATATCGCGGTAAGGCACCGTATGCGCGTAGCGGTCGTTTTCGTTTGTGTTAATGTAAATATTTTCGGCGTAGTTAATAATGCTATGTAAAATGGTATCATATTCATGCAGCCAGTGAACACTCTCAATACCAGATGTTAACCTTGCTTCTTCTTTGGTGTATTTATGACCCTCCCAAATAGCTATGTGTTCATTGGTTTGTCTTAAAAAAAGTACTTCTCTGTAGGCTTTATTAGGACAATCTGGATACAGCACCAATATACTTTGTTCCTGATCTATCCCTGTAAGATAAAAAAAATCGGGATTTTGTTTAAATGTATAAAGCTGATCGCCACTAACCGGAAACTCGTCATTAGCATGAAAAATAGCTATCGAATTAGACTTTGTTCGCGAAACGAAATTTTTTCTATTATTTGTAAATAAGGCGTTTGAAATTGCTAAATATTTCATTATTAAGGGTTGATTATTTTATTAAATCAATTTTTTTTGCTTATTTGTGTAACTATTACAATTTTTTGGAACAATGTTTGGTCATGGTTTCAAACATAATTACTAAATTTGAAAAAAAATCACAATTAAAATCGTTTAATCTTAAAAACTATGAATTATTCTACATTAAAGAAAACAGTAGCATTGTCATTTGCTTCTTTGATGGTAGCTGGTATGGTTAACGCCCAAACCGACTCCGCAAAGACAACATCTACCGGCAAATTGTTTGGCGGTATCGGACAGTACAACACCTTCAGTATCGGCGCCAGCGTTGGTATCACTGATGGATTGGTGCCTTTCACCAATAACACCACAACCAAGTTTAAAGCCGAATTAGGCTATGGCTTATCATTAAGGCAACAACTTTCACACACTTTTAGCTTACAATTAGATTACTTAGGTGGTAAAGTTCATGGAGTTGATGATGCTGCAAACTCTACACCGGGTCAATCAGTAACCAGCACTTCAAAATTTGGTATATCTGAGTACAGAACCAGCTTTAACTCTGGTGCTTTAAGCGCAGTATTCAACATTGCAAGTGTAAGCTTCTTACACCGTGCAAACAGTGTTAACTTTTATACTTCTGCAGGTTTAGGTTTAGACTTTTACAAAGTTAAAAGCAACACTTTAGCTAATGGTACAGTACAAACTTTGCCATTTGGTGATAAAAATGTTAAAGAATTATTTGCTCCTGTAGGTGCTGGTGTTAAATTCAAACTAAGTGACGCGTTAGCGTTAAACTTAGGTTACACTATCAGCTTTGTACAAGGTTACAACTTTGCAGGTATAAGCACTTACCCTACATTTAGCCACTACTCATATACTTACGGTGGTTTAGAGTATACTTTTGGCTCAAGCTCAAAGAAAAACTTAGAGTGGGTAAATCCAGTAGCTGTAATGTATGATGAATTATATGACGCTGCATTACGTCAGGAAGTTGAAGCTTTAAAAGGTCGTGTTACCAACGTTGAAACTGCTGTTAGCGACTTGAAAAAAGATTCTGACGGTGACGGTGTTGCTGATCAATTTGACAAATGCCCTGGTACTGCTGCAGGTAGCGTAGTTGATGGTTCTGGTTGCGTTATCGTATTCCCTAAACCAGTTGATACTGTTGCTGCTCCTAAAGCCACTGCTTACTCAAACATCCAGTTTGAATTTGATAGCTCAGTATTACGTACTTCATCTTACCCAGTGTTAGATGCTACTTCTGCTGATTTACGTTCATCTGGTAAAGGTGTTGAAGTTGACGGTTTCGCTTCATCTGAAGGTACTGCTGCTCACAACTTATCTTTATCAAAAGACCGTGCTAACTCTGTAAAAACTTACTTAGTTAACTCTGGTGTTGATGCTAAAAAAGTAAAAGTAAAAGGCTACGGCGAAACTATGCCAATTGCTGATAACTCAACTGAAGAAGGTCGCGTTACTAACCGTCGCGTTCAATTCAAACAAAAATAATTTTTAATTAAAATATTATTTGCGAAGAGGCTGTATCATAAATCATGGTACAGCCTCTTTTTTATTTGACAAAGGGCAAAGAATAGATTATCTATGCCTTGTTTTAA
>NZ_JAUFPS010000077.1 GCF_030409315.1 Mucilaginibacter flavus
ACAATAATAATAACCCTTATTATTCTGTTGATGCCAATCTAAAGGAAATGACAACGTTTTTTATCTATATGATAAATTAAAAAAGATGTGTACACACAGTAGCCCGTTGGGAGGGAACGAAAAAATCTTTCGAAAACACCTGGTCTCCCCTTCGCTACCCGCCGATAGTGTCAAATCTGCTTCAAGTCGCTCAGCTTCCTAACAACCGCCTCTACCCTTTCCTCCACGGTAGTATCACCTTCAATCATCAACAATGGCTTGGTAAGGTTTTCCATCCAGGTTTGGTGTACCTGTAGCGTACGACCATCTGTTGTGTTATCATCATAGCCATTGGCCCAGTCTAAAAAGTTATGGTAAAGGACAATACGCTCCGGATCGGTGTGGATTTTATCGCCATACCGTTCAAACTCCCGTTTTTTGAGCCTGCTCATTCTTATATCATGAGGAATATATAGGAATATCGACAGATCAAACTCCCAATTATTTTTCCAGCCTACTACCGAACCGCTAACAATCCAATTATCGTGAGCGGCGATATCCCGGTTAATCATGGCGTTGCGTTCTTCGGGATTAAGTTTCACAGTGAATGGTATTTCAGATGACATCCAGAAATATTGATCGCCATCAAAAACGGGATAATTAAGCCTTGCCCCCAAAGCTTTACCTAAAGTAGTTGAGCCGGAGCCGGATGCCCCGAAGATGTTGATTTGCATAAGCTTCACCTAAATCATCCCCTTTTTGCAGGGTTTTGAAAGTATGGTTAATATAGTATTTTAAATTACAAAGCCCAGGTAGAGGTAACAACGAGGCGAAAGACTTACGAAGTTTTTAAAAACTTCGCAAAGCTGATATCTACAACTTGTAGGACGTTGTAGCAATACACAAATATTTATTTCCCCTCTACCTTTGGTGCTCTTTTATCGGGCATTGGGCCGCGTTTGTAGATAATAAGGCCGTTAAGGAAATTGCGCAGAATCTGGTCGCCGCAGGGTTTAAAGTTGGGATGGTCATCGGCACGAAAAATGGCACCTAACTCGGTTTTAGTAATGCGGAAGTTGGCCAGTTCCAAAACCTTTATAATATCATCATCGGTAAACTTCATAGCTACCCGCAGCTTTTTCATGATATCATTATTGCTCATGCTTTCTGTATTTAATTATTATATGGAAATATCTATTTTAACTTTTTTGTTCTTGATCTTTTCGCCTTTAATCAATTGCACAGTTTTCTCAATCCGGTTTCGTTTTACAGCGGCGTATGAGGTGTGATCAAGCACCTCTATCAGGCCTACATCTTCTTTGTCCAGCCCACCTTTTTTAAGCAGCAGGCCAACAATATCTATTTTGTTAACCTTATCTTTTTTACCGGCTGCAATGTATAACGTAGCCCATGGCGATGGTTTTGGCACCATCGGATTTTGGGGCAGTTCCTCAACTTCGGGTGTTTCTTTTAAATAAGATGGCTTTTCATCGGGTGCCAAAATGAGGTATGATGTGCCTTTGGCATGCATACGGGCTGTACGCCCGTTGCGGTGCGTGTAGGCTTCTTCGTTATGCGGTAACTGGTAATGTACCACATGTTCTATTTCGGGGATGTCCAGCCCGCGTGAGGCCAGATCGGTGGTAATTAATAAGCGGTGACTTCCATTCCTGAATTTCAGGAGGGCACGTTCGCGGTCGTCCTGTTCCATACCGCCATGGAAAATATCGTGGGGCAGGCCGCGGTCATAGAGTAAATCGCTGATGCGTTCTACCGCTTCGCGGTGGTTACAGAAAACCAGTGTCGCCTTGTCGCCTATTTTGCAGATGAGCGCAAACAGGGCGTCGAGCTTATCAGCCGCCTCGGCTATTACGGCCTTTTGTTTGATGTCTGGGGTGCTTGCCGCGTTGGTTAAATAATCCAGCTGTATTGGGCGATGCATGCCGGTAAATGAAGGAATCTCGTCCATTTTTGTGGCCGAGGTAAGTATCCGCTTTTTAATATTGCGCATAGCACCAATAATAAAAGCCATATCCTCCTGGAAACCAAACTCCAGGGCTTTATCAAACTCGTCTAATATCAGTGTGTGAATAGTATCGGTGGTAAAACTATGCCTGCGCAAATGGTGGGCTATCCGGCCTGGCGTACCAATCAAAACAGCCGGTGGTTGCGACAGGTTATTGCGCTCTATTTTCACCGGGTGACCGCCATAACAGCAATTCACCTTAAATCCACTACCAATGGTTCTGAAAACCTGCTCTATCTGTAAAGCCAGCTCGCGCGATGGCACCATAATTAGTGCCTGTATGGTAGGTACCCCGCTATCCAACAACCCTAACAAAGGCAGCAAAAAGCCAAGCGTTTTGCCCGACCCTGTTGGCGACAGCAAAACCACATCACTTTTTTTGGCCGCGCTGATGGCAGCCTCCTGCATGGGGTTAAGGGCGTTTATTTTAAGATTAGCAAGCGCTTGTTTGATCATGATAGGCGCAAAGATACACGAAATAAGCGTTGCGACCGGCTTTTAAAATTGGGCATTATAAGAATGAGCGGTCATCCTTTGCCAATAATATAAGTTTATATCATTTGCGTACCTGCCGCTTTATGTACTACAAAACATTTGTCATCCTGAGCATCGCGAAGGATCTATTCTACGCCATGCCTGTCCACCTTGCATGTTTGCGAGTAGATGCTTCGTGCCTCAGCATGACAGGGTGAAGATAGTTTTAAGGCAAAGTGCGAGGCTCATCTACACTATCCTGTTCTCATCCAATTCCCTGTCCTCCGCCTCTGGCTCGCGGTATTCTTTGATGAATTTGGCAATTTCTGCCGCTTGTGGGTGGGTAAGATCGCCTATGCCGCTATATTCCCATTCGTTCATGTTATCGTCAAAAACAATATCGCCAAGGCCAACCAGGCCTTCACTTAAAGCGAACACGCCGGTAGCATATTTGTTACCGCCGGGGATATTTTCAATATGGGGCTTTATGGTGATTTTTCGGTCGCCATCCTCTGTATATAAATTATATTCTGCCGGTTTTATCATAGCTAAGTATTTGCATAAGCTACAAACGCCGGGTTGTTTTGTTTACAATATTATATTGAAGCTAAAAGCAAAATGCTTAAGGCTCAAAGCCAATATTGCTTACCAATACATTTACGCCTACCGTTAGTGAACCTATTTATTACACTCAATCTATTACTTTAAAGCAACAGTGCTACCAGCCCATCAGTTGCATTACCCTCGTAAATTCGGGCTGCAAAGTGGCCTGGATGGTTACATTTTCCTGGGTTATGGGATGGATAAAATTAAGATATGAGGCATGCAGTAACATGGTTTCCATTTCCCATTTTTCTTTAAACAGTTTGTTTTGCTTATTGCAGCCATGGGTGCGATCGCCAATAATGGGATGAAAAATATGGCTAAAGTGTTTGCGTAACTGGTGCATGCGCCCGGTGGTAGGTATGGCCTCAACCAATGAGTAGCGCGATGTTGGGTGCGCGCCCAGCGGCACATCCAGTTCGGCCCGTTTTAAGGTGGTGTAAGCGGTAAAGGCATCCTGTAATGTGCCGTTCTCTTTGCGCAGGGCGTAGTCAATATCTTCAGTATCGGGCGTATGGCCGCGTACAATGGCCAGGTATTTTTTGTGAACCTGGTTTTCCATGAAGGCCTGCTGCATGGCTATTTCAACCGGTTTATTGAAAGCGAAAAGCAATATTCCTCCCGTTTTTCTGTCAATGCGATGCACAGGATTAACCTTCTGCCCAATCTGATCACGCAGCAACTGCAAAGCAAACTCCGAAGCATCTGCTGCTATTGACGACCTGTGCACCAATAAACCATGCGGCTTATTAATGGCAATCAAATGCCCGTCCCGATATATGATCTCTAACATGTAGGTGCGAAGGTAGTAAGAATAGAATCAAGAGTTAAGAGTCAAGAGTCAAGAATCAAGACAGCCGCAAAAAATGAAAAAATCAGGGTCAAGAATCAAGATAGCTGTGAGAAATTTCAAATATAATTGCACTAGATAATTAAGTCTTGGCTCTTGATTCTAATTCCATATATTTAATACAAACAAAACCTTCCCCAAGTTATGGCTAAAACAGTTACCTCAGCAGCAGGCGATACCGCACCTGATAGTATCAATGCCGCTCCTACCCGTTTATTATCGTTAGATGCCCTGCGCGGGTTTGATATGTTTTGGATTATGGGTGGCGAAGAAATTTTTCATACCATGGCCAAAGCCACAGGCTCGCCGTTTTGGGGCGCTATTGCCAATCAGTTTACGCATCCCGACTGGAATGGCTTTCATTTGTACGACCTTATTTTCCCGCTGTTTTTGTTTATGGCAGGTGTATCAACCCCGTTTTCGGTTGGGCGCGAACTGGAGAAAGGCAAAAGCAAAAGCCAACTGGTATTACGGGTTATTAAAAGGGCATTTATACTGGTTTTATTGGGTCTGGT
Source organism: Mucilaginibacter flavus (assembly GCF_030409315.1). Taxonomy (GTDB): domain Bacteria; phylum Bacteroidota; class Bacteroidia; order Sphingobacteriales; family Sphingobacteriaceae; genus Mucilaginibacter; species Mucilaginibacter flavus. The sequence goes on from NZ_JAUFPS010000077.1 coordinate 4,448, forward strand.
AGTAAACAACGGATTAAAAATTATGCCCATATCTGAAATTCGTTTTGCCAGCGTGCTCGGTCGCATTGGCATTGCTTATATGTTTGCCAATATCATTTACCTGTACAGCAGCCAGCGCGCGCAAATGGTTTGGTTTTGGGTGTTTATTATCGGCTACTGGTTGTTGCTTAAATTTACATCGGCACCGGGTTTCCCGCATGGCGATTTAACCATGCAGGGCAATTTTGCCTCGTACATGGATAGGATAATATTGCCAGGCAGGCTTTATCTGGGCATTCATGATCCCGAAGGCTTGTTTAGCACCATCCCGGCTATCAGTACTGGTTTGTTGGGTATCATCACCGGTACTATCCTTAAAAAAACAGGTTTACCGCAAATGAAAAAGGTGGCGATATTAGCTATAACAGGGGTTGTATTTTTGGTGATAGCACAGATCTGGAACCTGGATTTCCCCATCAACAAAAACCTGTGGACCAGTAGCTTTGTGATGCAGGTAGGCGGGATAAGCCTGTTGCTAATGGCTTTATTTTACTACATTATTGATGTGCTTGGCTATCAAAAATGGTCGTTTTATTTTAGGGTGATTGGTATGAACTCCATACTGATTTACATATCCGGCAAATTCATCAAATGGAGCTATACCAATACCGGTTTTTTTGGCTGGCTGGGCGACTTGATAGGTAACCCTTATAACGCCGTAGCGTTGGCTATCACTTTTGTAATGGTAAAATGGGCGTTTCTGTATTACTTGTATCAGAAGAAGACTTTTTTGAGGGTATAATCTGAATCAGAATTTCCAGAATTTAAGAATTAACAGAATGCTATTTTGTAATTCTGCCCATTCTTAAATTCCGGAAATTCTGATTCAGACAGTCTTCTTATTCCACTGCAACTGTTCTTCTAAAGAAAGGAACGTCCAGGCCATAATACGGCTTGCTTTTTGGCCTTGCGACATGTTGATGGTTTGCACCTCAACCGCGCCGGCTTTTTGCAGGGCGTTGTATAAAATGCGCAGGTTTTCTTTTTTGGATACAAGGGTGGTAAACCACAGGCATTGTTTGGCAAAACGAGTACTTTGCGTGGCCATCTGTTTTAAAAACGCGGCCTCGCCGCCCGGGTACCATAATTCCATATTCTGGCCGCCAAAGTTTAGTACAGGCTCTTCCCTCCCCGTTTTTAAACCCAGGTTATTCCATTTACGGCGCGAGCCTTCGGCTGCTTCTTTGATGGATGCATGGAACGGCGGGTTGCAAAGGGTAAGGTCAAACTGCTCGCCCGGTTTTATGGCGAAGGTAAAAATATCGGCTTTGTGCTTTTGCAATTTCAGCTCGATAGCTCCTTTCAAATCTTTACTCTGATCTATTATTTTTTGTGCCGATGCCAGGGCTTCTTCATCAATATCAACCCCAATAAAACTCCAGCCATATTCCTGGTGACCTATAATAGGGTAAACACAATTAGCACCCACGCCAATATCAAGCACGCGCACCTTTTTACCTTTACGTACCACACCTTCATTAGCGGCAGCTAAAAGGTCGGCAGCGTAATGGATATAATCGGCACGGCCAGGTATAGGCGGACATAAGTACCCTTCGGGGATATCCCAGTAATCAACCCGATAGTGCTGCTTAAGCAATGCCCGGTTAAGGAGTTTTACCGCTTCGGGATCAGAGAAGTTGATAGTTTCGTTCTCGTACTTATTTACGGTAACGTAAGCACGTAACTTTGGCATCGCCTTTATAAGCGCCTTAAAATCGTAACCATTGCGGTGCGCGTTGCGCGGGTGCATGGTTTCTTTTACTTCGGGTTGGTTTTGGGCAGATTGGGCCAAGTTGTTGTGTTTTAAATGATATGATAATCGGCAATATTTCGCTTTAGGTCTTATGCTTTTAGCTCAACCTACCTGCAAGATCAGCCGGCGAATAATTAATTGATTTTAATGTCTTATTATCGGCAGTACGATACACCAAAAACAAGCCGTCAATCTCTTTATAATGCGATTCGACACCCGTAGTATTGCGGTAATGCTCAATAGTTTGGTTAGCTTCCTCTACCGTTTTACAGGCTTTGCTCATGTTTGAGCGGTGTACCTCATCAAACAATTCCTTAAATTTCTCCGCCAAACCAAACTCCAAAACCGCGCCCGATAATACATACTGTAAATCGCAAAGGGCATCGGCTATTTCAACCATATTGTTGTCGTCTACAGCCTGTTGAAGCTCTTTTAATTCCTCGGCTATTAGCTCAATACGCAGCTGGCTACGCTCCTTTGATGGAATTTGCGGGGTGGCAATAATAGGATGTTTAAAGGTAGTATGAAACTCGGCTACCTGGTTTAATGAGTTTAAATCTTTGATCATGGTATTGAGGAAATATTTAAGCCTGCTAAGTTATGAATTAACCTAAAGGCTTTCAAAAAATCACATTCTTTTAATATCCGGTATATTTCTTTGTGGGCTATAAATAAAAGAGCAAAAGATGTTTAATTATTGTAATGAACAATATGGTTAATAATTATTGGCGTGCTACTATAAATCATAACACGTTAAATATGAGTACAATAAATTGTATTTTTACTTAACCAAAACTTAACATTGATATCGATTGTTAACATAAATATAATATTAAAGTAGCTTTTTCTTAACTTACCTTTGCAGCGAATAATAAATTCAATTTCAATCTGAATTTCCCTCAATCATGTCCATGAAAAATAAAGAAATCAAATCGGCAGCTAAAGAAGCCCGTAAAACACTTAAAAAACAATTAAACGATAAGTTAACCGCGCAAATCACCGCTGTTGTTGCCGAATTTTCGGCCGATCAGAAAAAATTGACCAAGGTTATTGAAAAAGCCGCGAAAAACTTAGCCAAAGCCCTTACTGCAAAAATCAGCGAAAAAAGCGCTAATCAAGCCGAAAAACCAACATCAGATAAAAAAGACGATCTTGCTTTAACTATGGCTAAAGAGCCCGCTTTACCTATAGTTAAACCAGCTGCCGATAAAAAGCCTGCTGCTAAAACTGTTAAGCAAACTGCTAAACAAGCGGCAGCAAAGCCTGTTGTTACTGAAAACTAAAAATAGTTAGCGCATCGCGTACCCGTTTACGGGTACTACAACTGTTGCTTTGTCAAAATGGCCCAACGTTCATATTTGGTAATTTATTTAACCTGATTAACAAATAGTTAAATTCAAATTAACTATAGCAGGTGCAAATAAAAGCGTAAATTCAATCTTCGCCAAATTGATGATGGAACGTTGATGAAACCAGATACGGTAGCGGCAAAGGCACAAAGCGCTTGCAGTGCACAATGCATACAGGCAAAATTCCCGGCTATGGCAAAAGCCGGGTTTTATGACCAGGTAAAACAATTCTTTTCGGGTATTTTTAATACCGATAACTGGCCTCCGCGCTGGCATTGCGGTACCTGGAGCGAATTTCACGGCTGGCTATATATTTTTAGCGATTTACTTATCGCCGTATCTTATTTTGCAATTCCTTTACTGCTCATTGTACTTTTAACCAAACGGAAGGACATCCCCTTTCCGCGAATACTTTGGTTATTTGTGGCCTTTATTATTTTATGTGGCTGTACCCATCTTATTGATGCCGGTATTTTTTGGTGGCCCGCCTACAGGTTAAGTGCTTTATTAAGGTTGATAACCGGCATAGTATCCGTTATGGCTGTTTATACACTGTACCGTATTATGCCGGTTGTATTATCGTTACGAACGGTTGAACAACTGGAAAAAGAAATTAACGAACGTAAAGTTGCCGAAGATAAACTGGCAGCCAGTGAATTTTTGCTGATGGAAGCCGGGCGCATGGGCAAATTTGGTGGCTGGGAATTGGATCTGATCACCGATAAGGTAACCTGGTCGAAAGCTATTTATGATATTCACGAATTACCTTATGATTTTGATTTGTCTTTTTACGATGCCACCAGTTATTATCCACAGCCGTATTATAACGCTATAATAAACGCCATTAACGAATGTAAAAAAAGCGGGAAAGGGTATGATCTTGAATTACAGATTATAACCGCTAAGAAAAATAAGATATGGGTGCGCACTTACGGCGAGCCTCTTTTTGACGGGCAGGGGCAACCTTTTAAACTGCGTGGCGTATTTATGGATATTGACAAGTATAAACTTAACGAAATTTCCCTAAATAAAACTGTTGAAATGGTTACGCAAAACAACCAGCAACTCAAAAACTTTACGCACATATTATCGCACAATATCCGTAATCATGCCAGCAATATATCGCTGGTATCATCGCTGGTTGATGAAGAAGCGCTTGATGAGGATACTGCTGATTTGTTTAGCAAGATCAAAAGGATCTCCGTCAGCCTCAATACCACCCTTGATGACCTTTCGCAGGCCATCAAGATAAAGGATGAAGCCCTGGAATCGGAAACGCTGCACTTTAAAACAGTACTTGATCATATTTTAGGCGTTATAGGATCAGATATGGCCATTCACCGGGTAACTATTCATGAGGATTTTGCTGTAGAAACCATCCGTTTCCCCGGCATTTACATGGAAAGTATTTTGATGAATTTGGTCAGCAACGCCATAAAATACCGTCGTGACGATATTGAACCCCAAATTGAATTAAAAACGTATAAGGATAAAAATGGTGCTACGGTTTTGGAATGTACCGATAACGGCTTAGGCATTGATTTAAAGCTGCATGCCAAAAAAGTATTTGGTTTGTACAAAACATTTCACGATCGTAAAGACGCGCATGGCGTTGGTTTGTTTTTAACCAAAACCCAGGTTGAATCGCAGGGCGGCAAAATAACAGTAGAAAGCGAACCTAATAAAGGAAGTACTTTTAAAATAATATTTAATGAAGAAAATTAATACCCTGTGTGTGATAGATGATGACGACATCTATACGTTTACCATCAAACGCATTATAGCCAAGGCCGATGTGGCCGAAAAAACCATGTTTTTTCATAACGGCAGGGTAGCTATCGATTTTATTAAAGACTGTGTAGAAGTGATTAGTAAACTACCAGACCTTATCCTGCTTGACCTTAACATGCCTGTATTAGATGGCTGGCAGTTTATGGAGGAGTTTATACGATTGATCCCCAAAATCGGCAAAAAGATATTGGTTTATATTGTAAGCTCCTCTATTGACGAGGACGACATTGCCAGGGCCAAAGCCATGAACGAGGTATCAGATTTCATAGTAAAACCACTTAATGCCGATGATTTGCGGAACATCGTTAGCTCGTTTGCATAAGTAAGTGTACCGGTTATAAAGGCAATTATAACCACCATTTCTAAGCCTTACATTGTCCCTTACCGGCTTTGTTATTAAACAGGCTATATTTTAAGCCTACCTACATTCCCGGTTTTTTGGCCACACCAATAATATCAACATTGGTTAATTCAAGTGCTTTAACCATATCCTTTACTGTGGCTTTATATTTTTTGAAATGGGGTGTTTCGATATGCGATTTATACGCGGCCGAATCGGCATAAATTTCGAGGATAGTAATGTGCGAAGGATGTTCTTTATCGGCCACCGCATAATAACTTAGTACGCCGGGTTCTACCTTTACGGCTGTAGTCATCTGTAATTTAAGAGCGGCGTTATACTGTTCCAGTTGCGCGGGGTCAACCTCAATTTTAGCCACCCTAACTATTTGATTTTTTTGCTGAGCCATAGCTTCCCTGTTAAAAACAACTACCAGTAATGCAACAAGATAAAAGAGCTTCTTTTTCATCTGCTTTAAGATTTACCCTAAGTTAACGTATTTCTTAACCGTTGATATATTGAATCAACGCCTGATTTGGAAAATAAAAGAATATTTCCCAATTTATCATCATCAACACCAACGTTATGACAACCGATAAACCAGCTACCATCGATGAATATATAGCCAATTTTCCGGCCGACATTCAAAAAATTTTGCAGGATGTAAGGGAAGCCATCCGCTCGGAAGCGCCGGATGCCGGCGAAAAAATAGGTTATGCTATCCCAACGTTTACCTTAAATGGCAACCTTATTCATTTCGCGGCTTTTAAAAACCACATAGGCCTGTACCCTACCCCCAATGGATTGGAAGAGTTTAAGGAAGAGTTATCGGGATATAAAGGGGCCAAGGGATCGGTACAATTTCCGCTTGATAAACCCATGCCCATTGATCTGATTAAAAGGATCACCAGGTTTAGAGTGGAAAAGATGATGGCAAAACCAAAGAAGAAGTAGCAAGTATTAAACCTCGTCAATAACATACTTTTTTAACACTTGCAAATTATTCAGAGCATCGCCGGCAGTATTGTTAAAATAAGTATAAACGTTTTTTCCTTCGCTCTGCCATTCTTTTATGTATTGGGCATATTCATATAAAAAATCATCGGCATAGCTGCCACGATAACCACCACCTGGCCCGTGGAAGCGAAGGTAAACCACATCGCCGGCTACAGCGCTTAATGGTGTTGCCGATGCCGGCATATCATGTATTACCATGCTTATATCATATTGCTGCAACAGGTCAAAAACATTATCTTGGTACCAGCTACGGTGCCTGAACTCTACAGCGACATCCCATTCTTTACCGGCATCATTCGCACGGATTGTGTTTATCAATTGCCCAAAAGCAGGGAGGTTGTTTACCTGGATACTTGCCGGGAATTGAACCAGCAACGAACCCTTTTTATCACCAGCGTTAGCAATTGACTCCATAAACCGACTTAAGTCTTCGGGTTTAAAGCTGAGGTTTTTATTATGGGTGATCTCGCGCCAGAGTTTAAAAGTGAATCTAAACCCATCGGGTACTTCATCGGCCCACTTCTTAACAGTTTTACCAATGGGGAGCTTATAAAAAGAGCTATTGATCTCAATAGAATTAAACAGCGTAGCGTAATAACCAAGCCTGCTCAGGTGCTGGTATTGCGGCGCGAAATCGCGCTTGGGGATAGGAATCAGTAAACCGCTTGTTCCCCAAAAAAATGAAGTATTATCGTCCACATAACTATAATAGTTATCAGTGGTGTATTGTTCATAATTATTTTGCTAAAACCAAAATACGCGAAAACCGACCACCAGGAGTTAAAACATTACTTGTTAACACTGCCTTGTGCGATGACTGTACCGAAAGGTCAAAACCGGTATTCGCACCCTTTAGTATTGATCCGTCAAATTCATGCACTATGCTGTAATTAATTTCCAGCTTATCGCCGGCCTGTACGGTATATGTTGCAGAATCAATATTGCCGGCAACATGAGCTACAAGATGCCCGTTTGCCATAAAATCATAGCTATCAGCAGCCAGCCCAATGTAAGTACTTCCGCCGGGTTTACCATTTGGGCCAATGCCCGATGTGTAAGTAGAATCGCTAACCAAATGCCAATTACCGGTTATGCCGGCGTTAGCATCTTTTTTGCAGGATAAAAAACCGGAAACAATGATGGCTATAACACCAGGGGGAAGATAATTTTTCATAACAGTAATAATGGTTTATAAATATTACGCAAGCCCCTGTTAAAGTGATACAATACAATTTAATTGAGCGATAATAATATTAAGTTTACCCATCATCACTAAGTAAATTTAGTAAGCCATCTTTAATTATATGTTTAAACACTATATTTTTACATCATGGAATTAGGCATCAGCACCTTTGGCGAAGTAGAACCCGACGGCACACCCGGCAACGCGAAAAACGCGCATTTGCGTGTACAGCAATTATTGGAAGAAGTTAAACTGGCCGATGAGGTTGGCCTGGATGTTTTTGCCTTTGGCGAACATCACCGGCCCGATTTTGTGATCTCGGCACCCGAGGTGTTTATGGCGGCTGCGGCAAGCATCACCAAAAACATTAAACTCTCCAGTTCGGTAACAGTATTAAGTTCGGCAGATCCGGTGCGTGCCTTTCAGAATTTCGCTACAGTTGATCTGATTTCGGGCGGCCGGGCAGAAATGATTGCCGGTCGTGGCTCATTCATTGAATCGTTCCCGCTTTTTGGTTTGAATCTTGATGATTACGATGCCCTGTTTACCGAAAAACTGGAAATGTTTTTACAGATCAACAAACAGGAAGTGGTGAACTGGCAGGGTAAATTCCGCTCGCCGGTAAAACAGGGGGTATATCCCCGCCCTTTACAGCCCGAGATACCCGTTTGGATAGGTGTCGGCGGTACCCGTGCTTCGGCTTTGCGCGCCGGGCGCATGAATTTGCCCATGATCATTGCCATATTGGGCAGTAACCCCAAACATTTTGTGCCCTTTGTAGAAGCCTACCGCGAATCGGCCGCCAAAGCCGGGCACGATGTAAGCAAATTAAAACTCGCCATATCATCACAGTTTTATGTTTCAAATGATGCCAACCAGGCCGCTGATGAGTTTTACCCATCATACGCCGCCCTCATGACCCGGGTTGGCCGGGAAAGGGGCTGGTCGCCCATGACACGGGATTCGTTTGAATGGATGCGCAAGGACGGTCCGCTGGTTGTTGGCGATGTACAAATGGTCGTTGATAAAATTATGCAGCAATATGAGTTATTTGGCAATACCCGTTTTATAGCCCAGCTGGTAACAGGCCATACGCCACATGAAAAAATATTGAAAGCGATTGAAATTTACGGTACCAAGGTAGCACCTGTTATTCGTAAGGAAACGGGGGCTAAAGCGTAAACCGCTTTAATTTTATATAAATGCTATCGAGGCGAGTCACTTTAGTAAGTAAAGTACTCGCTTTTTTATTTATCCTGTATTTCGACCTCGCCCCCTATAGCCTTAACATCAATTTAAACTAACTTTAACAACATAAAGGTTTCTTTGCCTAATATAGCGCCGGGCTAAATGCCCATTTACTTTTACTACCATGAACAACTTTACTAAAGCTATTGCCTTATCGGCACTGGTTACTCTTTGTTATAACGCAACGCAAGCGCAAACCCGGGCCTATACCGTTGCCGACGCGCATTCGCATAACGATTATAAAAACAACATTCCTTTTTTCCGTGCCTATGAAAAAGGCTTCGGCAGCATCGAGGCCGATGTTTACGCGGTTAACGGTGAATTGATAGTAGCCCATAGCAAAAAGGAGATAGTAGCTACTCATACCTTAAAAAAATTGTATCTCGATCCGCTGATCGAAAAATTCCAGCGCGATCCTGAAAGACACCTGCGCCTGCTTATCGAAATAAAAGAAGATCATAAAGCGGTATTGCCTTTGGTAATTAAGGAGCTTAAACCATTAGAGCAATATTTTTCATACGCCGGCCACCCGGGCAGGTTATCTATTGTAATGACGGGCGCTGTGCCTCCGGCCAACGAAGTGAATAACTACCCCGATTGGATTTCTTTTGATGCTGATCACATAGATGGTTACACTACCGATCAATGGAAAAAAATTGGCCTGGTAAGCTATCCATTAAGCAGGTACATCAAATGGAACGGCAAGGGCGTACTAAACCGTGATGAAATTGGCAAAATAAAGGCCGGTATTGATAGCGTACACCAGGCCGGTAAAATGATCCGTTTTTGGGAAACTCCCGATACCAAAAGCAGCTGGCTTGCCCTGATGCGTTTAGGTGTCGACGTGATTGGTACGGATAAAATTGAAGAACTTGGGGACTTCCTAAACACAAACCCCATGAACACTTATGTGCAACCCGCCCCTACTGCCATATATCAACCAACCTATAAAACAGATGGCGTAAATAAAAAGGTTAAAAACATTATTTTATGTATCGGTGATGGCATGGGCTTGTCACAAATTTATGCTACTTATACCGCCAACCGCGGGCAGCTTAACATCTTCCAGATGCAAAACATCGGCTTCTCCATTACCAATGCAGCCGATGCCTACATCACCGATTCGGCAGCTGGTGCTACCGCTTTTGCATCGGGCCAAAAAACCAATGACCGTGCGGTTGGGGTTAATCCCGAAGGAAAGCCTTTAAGATCATTGGCTGATTACAGTGCCGATGCCGGTAAAAAAACAGCCGACATTGTAGTTTGCGAACTTACCGACGCTACCCCTGCCGCCTTTTACGCCCACCAGATGGAACGCAGTAGCGCTGCCGCCATTGCTAATGATATTACATCATCTCCTATAGATATTTTCCTGGGTTCGGGCTATAAGGATTTTACGCAGAAAACTAATGGCGTAAGTCCACTGGATAAAATGAAGCAGAAAGGTTATACCGTTATCCGCAGCTTTGATGATTTTTTAAACTCGCCATCAAAAAAAATCCTCGCTTTAGTTGATGATCAGGAAACCCGCCCAAAAATGAATGGTCGGGGCAACTACCTGCCGCAGGCATTTAACAAAGTAGCGAGTACATTTAAAAACGAGCCTAATGGTTTCTTTATGATGGTTGAAGGCTCGCAGATTGATCATGGCGGCCATGCCAATAATCTTAAACAGGTGATTACCGAAAACAATGATTTTGACCAGATGGTGGGCAAAGCCCTGCAATTTGCCGATGAAGATGGCGAAACCCTGGTAATAGTAACTGCCGACCATGAAACAGGCGGCCTGACCCTGCTTGACGGCAGCATTAAAAACGGCTACGTACAAGGCAATTTTAGCACTAACGACCACACCGGCACGCCCGTACCTGTTTTTGCTTACGGACCGCATGCCGGTGATTTTAGAGGCGTGTACAACAACACCGAGATTTTTAACAAATTATTGGCATTGATTAAAGCTAAATAAGCGGGGTATTATAATATGATGGAGGACAGGTTAACTTAACCTGTCCTTTAATTCAAACTGCTTAATAACGCCCATCTTTTGGCCGGTAACAGGTTTAGGAATTTCAACCAGCCGCACCCGGTAAAGCATGTGCGGATATTGTTTGCCGCCCATGGTTGTCCACATGTTGTTGTTCTCTTCAAAACCGGGTGCATAGCTATCCACATTAAGCCTAAACCCGGGTAAGCTATCTTCCTGGCCGGTATCTGCCGAATGGGTTAATATTGGGTTCTTTTCAAAAAAGTCAACCATCTGCGAAAGCACCTTTAACGAATCGGGGTACGATTGGTAGTTGCATGATGCGAATAGCACGTACAGGTTAAAATATTTTGGAGCAGTTTTACTGCTAATGCTGCCACGCAGGTTATCGGTGGCATTTTTCAGCACGTTATCTTCAGATACACTTAGCAGCGTAACCAGCACATTATTCAATCCGCGTACTTCTTCGTCACTTAAATGAGCCACGTTGCGCAGTTGGGTAAAATCTGCAGGCAGGTTGGCGTTTGTAATTGCCAGGTGTTCATTTAACTGTTGTGCCAAAAAGTTTACAGCCCTGTATATCATCGTCGTAGATTTTAGCGCGTTATCTTCGGCAGTAAAATTGATCATAAACAGATTTTTTTTGGGCAGGGCGGGTACGTGAGTTGATGCGTAATTTTACGTGATTGTTGGGAGTGTGGGGCGCAAGCAAAAACTGACAGTGGCTCTGTATCGCGGTTACGACTCACCTGATCGAGACTACGCCCGATCACCCTCCTATGTTTGTTGTCAAAATATAAGCAAATAGATTTGCATTATAAAGTGAGAAGGAATGAGAGCAGACGGTCACCCA
>NZ_JAUFPS010000078.1 GCF_030409315.1 Mucilaginibacter flavus
TAATCAAAACAGGGCTTACGAAAAAAAGTATCAGAAAACACTTGCTTAGATCATAGAAATCGAACGAACCAGGGTGGGATTGCCCGCCGGAGGTGAGGAGAAATCTTCTAAAAGCGGGCATTCGGCCATACAAATCGTACAAGATTTCTCCTCGCGCCACGCTTTTCCCGGCGCTTGCTCGTTCGAAATGACATTTTTCTTTATTGTAAAAGATGTGTACACACAGTAGCCCAACGGGAGGGGGGCGGTTGGCAATGTGCACAAATGCAGGGAGGGGTTTCTAAAAGCGACAAGAAATTCGGTGATGAATGGCGAATTAAACCCCTTCCTCCTCCTTCCCCAAGGAAGGAATCACACGATCCCCGCTCTTTTAAATCTGTAGCAAACTCAAAATTTAAAACCCATCACTACATAGAATGATGCATGAAAAAGCGGCGATGATTCCCAAAATCATCGCCGCTTAAAGATCTCAAATCTCACGTCTCATATCTACCGCAGGTCCACCACTTCAACACCAGGATGTGCTTTGGCGTCCCAGCCAAATGTGCTATCGGTAATTGGCGCGTTTGGTGTAAACGCCTTTACGGTATAGTTATACTTGTTGCCGTTTTTATCAAACAAAAGGGCGTTGTAAATTCGCTTTTTTACCTTATCAACCAAAAGCCTTACTTTAAAAATGCTTTGTTTTTCATTCTCGGGTGTAAGGTCAATTACCTGATAGGCTTTGCCGGCAATTTTTTGTTCGCCGGTGTACAGGTACTTGTAGCCTTTTTCGTAAATGGTGAAAATTTGTGAAGGGTTGCTTAAGCCTTCGCCACCTTTGGCCGCATCGCCAACCTGTACCTCTTTATCTTTTTTAAGATAGGTCCACTGGCTTTTGCCATCACTGATGATCTCTTTATCAACATCTTTAGCCGATGCCGAACTGTACAATGTTACTCTATATTTGCCGGCTTTCGCTTTTGATATCAGGGTACCGGTTTGCGTTTCTTTAACGCCGGCTTGCTGGTTATCTAAAGTGAGGCTAAAATCGGCTTTGATCACATCGTACGATTTATATTTTTGGCTTACCTGGGCCAGGATGGCTTTGGCCTGGGCGTCTTTTTGAGCAAATGCGGTAGTACAGGTACTTAAAGCTAACAGGGTATATAGAATTATTTTTTTCATGGGTTGTTTTATGTTCAACAACTAATTTGTTATGATAGTTAATGGTTAGAGCTAATAAATTGTTTTTGGTTTAATCCTTTGGTTTCTGCAAAGTTTCCAGGTAGCGCTCCAGGCTATACTCATCCGGATAAAGCACATCGCGGGCCTTGCTGCCTTCAAACGGACCAACTATACCGGCGGCTTCTAATTGGTCGATAATCCTGCCGGCACGGTTATAGCCTAATTTCATTTTACGCTGAATTAAAGAGGTTGATCCCTGCTGATGCAGTACAATTAAACGGGCGGCCTCTTCAAACATCGGGTCACGGTCATCCGGATCATATTCCTTAGGGCTGCTGGTTTCACCCTCGCCCAAATACTCCGGTAATAGCAAGGCGGTAGGATAGCCACGTTGCTCGCCAATAAAGTTCGATATCGCCTCCACCTCCGGTGTATCAACAAAAGCGCACTGTAAACGAATCAGATCGCTGCCTGTAGAGAACAACATATCACCACGACCAATTAATTGATCGGCACCGCCGGCATCTAATATTGTACGTGAATCTATTTTAGATAATACCCTGAAGGCTAACCTTGATGGGAAGTTGGCTTTAATGGTACCTGTAATAATATTTACCGACGGACGCTGCGTAGCAATAACCAGGTGAATACCCACCGCACGGGCCAACTGGGCTATACGGGCTATCGGTACTTCAACTTCTTTACCGGCGGTCATCATTAAATCGGCAAACTCGTCAATCACCAATACGATGAATGGCAGGTAACGGTGTTTTTCGGGATCGCTTATTTTGCGGTTAACAAACTTGGCATTGTATTCCTTTAGGTTACGTACCTGGGCATCTTTCAACAAGTCGTAACGCTGGTCCATCTCAATACAAAGGGAGTTAAGCGTGTTTACTACCTTTTTGGTATCGGTGATGATGGCATCAGCCTCATCAGGTAGTTTGGCCAGGAAATGTCTTTCTATTTTGCGGAAAAGCGTTAACTCCACCTTTTTAGGGTCAACCAGTACAAACTTCAGTTCGGCAGGGTGTTTTTTGTAAAGCAGCGACACCAGGATGGCATTAATACCAACCGATTTACCCTGCCCGGTGGCACCTGCTACCAGTAAGTGAGGCATTTTAGCCAGATCGGCAATAAATACTTCGTTGCTGATAGTTTTACCCAACGCGATGGGCAGATCCATGGTAGTGGTCTGAAATTTTTCGGTAGCGAGGATAGATCGCATCGAAACCATCTCAGGACTCGAATTTGGTACCTCGATACCAATGGTACCTTTACCCGGCATAGGCGCAATGATACGGATACCCAAAGCGGCTAAGCTCAGGGCGATATCATCCTCCAGGTTTTTAATTTTGGAAATCCGCACACCCGGGGCCGGGATTATCTCATATAAAGTAACCGTTGGTCCAATGGTGGCTTTTATTTTATCAATCTCAATATTGTAGTGGTTAAGCGTTTCAACAATTTTGTTTTTGTTGGCTTCCAGTTCTTCGGCATTAACCGAAATTTTTGCCGAACCATGGTTTTCTAACAAATCGAGGTGAGGGAATTTGTACGATGCCAGATCGAGCCTGTGATCGTAAATGCCAAACTTATCTACCAGTTCCTGCGCCTTTACATCGTCGGCTTTTTCAACAGCCAGCTCGGGCAACGGGCGGTTTACATCAATGGTAAGCGGTATTTCGTCTTCCTCTTCGGGCTCATGTTTTGCAGCGGTGCTGGTAGGGGTTAGTACAATAGGCTCATGATATGTTGGCGTTTGTATCATGGGTGGCTGCTGTATAGTAGGCTGCACCTCTATAACCGGCTCGGGCCTTACGGTGTTTACCTGGGCTGCCAATACATCTTTTACACGGCCGCCGCGTGGCCATTCAACAGGTATGTCAATATCTTCCTCGTCATTGATAAGCTCAACCGGCTCAGGTGTAACTCCGGCAACCGGCGTTGAGTTAATTGCCTTTGCTTTGCGCGATGGAATTTTAAAATCGATATTATAAGCGATAACCAATACCGCCAATGCCAGGAAAACCAACAAGCCAACCGTACCCGCAGGGCCAATTTGCGCGTCAAGCAATCGGTTGCACCAGTAGCCAAAGCCGCCTTCCAAAAAGTGAGGGTAATCGGCTATAAAAGCGTGGAAATAACCTATAGCGGTAGATACAAATACAATACAGAAAATAGAATAAGCCAGGGTTTTCACCATAGAGAACAACCTTACCTTAAAAAGCAGGCGGTAACCCAATACAAAAAATATAAAAATGAAAATGAATGATGCTACCCCAAACCACTCATAAATGAATTGATTACTTAGCAGCGCGCCAAATTTTCCCAGCCAGTTTTGGGCGATAACGGGTGTGCTCGCATCGGCAATTTCGTGCATGGTTTGGCCGGTGGCCAGGTTATGCCAGCCGCCATTGGTTTGCGATATGTAACTTTGATCTTCCTGCCAGGTAAACAGGTAGGAGGTAAAGGCGATTAAAAAATAAACCGACAGCAACAGCGAAAACAAGCCCGCTATTTTTGCCGTACGGCCGTTTTCCATATCAAAATCAAAGCGCGGCATTTTGGGCAGCGCCTTTTTTATTCCCCGTTCCTTATCAGCCTTGCCGCTGGTTTGGCGGGGCTGATCATCGTCCTTAAAACTATTTGATTTAAACTGATTTCCTTTTACCGGCATCCTGATGTAACATCCTTTAACTGCAAACTTACATAAATTTTCACCTATGTATTTTTACAAAAACAACATATCTGTATAAACTTCCCTCGCTACCCGGCACCCAGACTGGCTAAAGCCGAAGTATAAAGTTAGCAGAATATGCAAATAGTTAGGTGTATTTTTAATTTTTTAGTATAATTGGTAAACGGGCTGCAACTTGCCCTCAAAATAGCAAAACAGCGCCAATTTATATTGTAACATGAGCATCGAAACGCTGGAGGAATACATCACCACCGCCAATTTACCCCAATTGGAAGCATTACTTATGCAAAACCCAAAGCTGGCTGTAACCACTACCAGTCATGGGGTTTCGCCGCTTATGTTGTCCTGTTATTACAAGCAACCCGCGGTTACCGGGGTATTGTTAAAATACATTACCGATCTTACCCTGTTTGAAGCCGCCGCAGCCGGAAAGCTGGATGTAATGGCCAACATTGTGTACGAAAAACCCTTATCGCTTGATGATTACGCCGCCGATGGGTTTACCGCCCTTGGCCTGGCTTGCTACTTTGGCCATTATGATGCGGCCCGCTACCTGATATTGAAAGGTGCCGACGTAAACCGACCATCGAGTAATGGTTTTCACGTGTACCCGCTGCATTCGGCCTGCGCAGGTAACTATACACAAACCGCCCGCATGCTTATTGAAAACGGCGCGCTCATCAACGTAAAACAGCAAGCCGGTGCAACCCCACTACATTCCGCCGCCCAAAACGGCAATCTGGAACTGCTCATCCTCCTTTTAGAACACGGTGCCGAAGTAAATACCCGCATGGAAGGCGGAAAGTTACCCGCAGATCTGGCTTTGGAAAAAGGGTTTGACGAGATAGCCGAGATTTTAAGTTTTTAAAAGAAACAATAGTCAAGACATCTATCGTTTTTGCGTTTAGTTTAAGGGGTTGCTTATACCGATAGACTGTTGCTTTATTGGTAAGTATTTTTCAAGGTTTGCTTTTTAACTATTTAGTAATTAGCTTTATGGAACCTTGAACTTGTCATGAAAAAGATATTCCCTTTACTGATTTTATTCAGTTACACATTTTCGCAAAAAGCTATTGCCGATTTAAAAGTGTCCAATAATTCTGGCGTTGAAATTTTCCTTGCATTTGGGTATATTGAAAATGGGCATCATATTTCAAAAGGCTGGACGCGGTTAAAAGATGGAGAAACCAAAATACTGATAACCGGAAATAACCTTAAAAATGAATACTATTATTACGCTACCGGAACCGGAATTGTGCGAAAAGGCTCTGAAGAGTTTTATATAGATGATAAAGACTTTTACTTTTATGATCAAAATTCGCAGTTGGGAAAAGGGCAAAAAATAGGTTTTAAAAAAGAAGACTTAGGGACTGGTGTTATTAACGATTATACTATCAAAATAAAACCAACAGTAGCCGAATCATTTATAATAAAAAAACTACGAGGCGCGCCTGGAGGCGACGTTGTGAAATCTCAAACAAACAAGTTGTGATGAAATTGTTTCAATATCACTTTTCAGATTACTTATGGCTGTACCTTGTGGCTGTGGTAGTTTGGTGCAGCTTATTTGGCATATTCAGACTATTTAAAAGAGGCCCGGCAGCAAAAAATACTGCCTACTTTTTGCTTGTAGCGATTGCCTTTTCATTTTTAGGATTGACCATAGGTTTACATATAGGCTTAAGCGAAAGCCCGGTAATTGGATTGGTAATTCCGGCCTTGCTTACATTTATTGGTGGATTTATGGTTTACGTTTTTGTTTTTACCGATAAAAGTAAGCTACAGGATGGATTTGTTTTGCTTATTATTATGATTTCCTTATGTTTCTTTTTAATGCTCGGATCAAATTATGCCAGTTCTGTTCGGTCGGAGTATGACCGCCAGCTTCAGGATTATTTATATGATCAAAAGAAGGATTTTGAATTTTTTAAAAACCAGCTGGTAAAAGGTAATGTAAAAATGGAGTCAGATACAACCGATACATCAGGTTTAAAAAGCGAAAATCTGCCGAATGAGTCTGATAAAAAGCTTTTTGAAAAATTAAATAAAAATAAATAGGGGCAACTCGTAGTGGTTTATAGATAGCCTTTTAAAGTTTTGTCAATATCATTTCCGACCAGGATCGTTAAGAGGCAAACCAAACACATCATATTTCAAGTCATCGTTGTTGGTTTTCAACCAACGGTCCACATAAGCAACCAATAAAATGCCCAGTCAAAATTCTGCTGTTTGGTGATTTTAAAGAAGATTCCTTAATCTTTATTTGCCTTAATACTTATTACAAAATAATATTAAATTAGCAATGGTGTTCCCTGCTTTACGCTTGTCATTTACAAGTGAAAAATGTTTTTCTATTACCTGAAAATATTTCTTATTAAATAATAAACCCCCGATAAAATGACACCTAAAACTAAACACAAAAGCGATCCGCCTAAAACAACCATTAGTCTTGAGCTTGCAAAAATCCGTATTGACAGGTGGCTGCAGGCTATGCTTAAAATACCTGGCTTTAAAAAAAATCCCGAATCCATCCCGCGGGCTATTTATATTTCTTTTGATGATATTAAAGCCTTGCAAAAAGAATGCAAGAAACACTATAAAAAGGATGAACTGGTTGGCATCAGGGTATATTTTGGTTTAGGTGGCGAGGCAATCCCGATGCCTGCCACGCCAGATGAGGTGCGCGGCCTTGTTGTACCCGTTTTAAAAGTACATAAATCAGCACCGCATACTGATGCAGTGCATATAGACGCAAGCAACCCTAACGATACCAATATTTACGATTTTACTACGCCTTGCCCTAAATATTGTGATACCAGTAGTGAACTATATTTGCCAGTTTCGTAGTTAGCTATTATTTACTACGATGAAGCACGTATTTGAATCTGTTATCGTGCCGGCATCTGTCTTAATACCAATAGGTGCCGGTTTGATAAAAATAGTTTATAAGTATCCATTTGCAAAACCAATCCTGATATATCTGCTTTTCGCTGGTATAACTGATGTGGTCGAGCGAATACTTGGGCTGCGCCACATCAATAATTTACCATTATTACACTTCTATACAATTGTAGAATACTTATTTATCCTTAAGTTTTTTCAATCGTTTGTAAGCGATTTCCGGGTGTTGCGGGTTATTTGGATATTGTTTATTTTATTTCCTTTTTTAAGTGTACTTGATTTTATTTTTATACAGGATATACACGAATATAATTCTTATCCAAGGCCGATTGCTGCGCTAATAGTAATTGGCTTGTGTATGTATTATTTTTTTAATTACACTACCCAGGAAAATAAAAAACCATGGGTAACCATGCCAATAAACTGGATAGTTACGGGCTTATTAATCTACTTTTCAAGTTCATTAATTTATTTTGCTTTTTTGAACCTTATTGCTCAACAAGCGAGCGATAATCTCTATTTCATTTTTGGGGGCATTCATGCTACCCTTGTATTACTGATGTACCTGATGGTGGCGGTAGGTTTTTTGCAGATAAAAAATGAAGGATAATATTTATGTGTTATTGCTAATTTGCATGGGCGGTTTGTTTATGCTGGTTGTATCCTTTGTGCTTATTTTTATTCGTAATCAAAATAAACTGTTAAAAAAACAAAGTGAGTTACAACAGGTGGCAATACGGCATCAGCAGGATTTGATGAAAACCATTATTGTATCGCAGGAAGCCGAGCGTAAACGCATTGGTCAGGATTTACATGACGATGTTGGCACGGCACTATCCAATTTGCGCATCACTATCGAAATGTTTAATGATGCTGCAACAGCTATCAACCGTGAATTTTCTGGTAGCTGTAAAAATCAGATAGATAAAATTGTGCAGGATGTAAGGCATATTTCGCACAACCTGTCGCCGCCAGGTATTGAGCTATATGGTTTTATAGGCACGCTGGAAGATTTAGGCGAGTTTATAACTTCAACGGGCCGGTTGCAGGTAAATATTTTTGATAATACCAATTCATATGCCGATAAACTTGGCATTGATGTATCCCTGTCGTTATACCGGGTTTTGGAAGAATTGTTAAATAACACCATGAAACACGCCAATGCCAGTGTGGTAAATATTAATTTTGACCTGGCAGAAAACTGCCTGCTGATTAATTACCACGATGACGGGCAGGGAATAGCTGCTGCCGATAAAGCGAAGAAGGGGATGGGGCGCCAAAATATAGAAAGCAGGCTTAACGTTATTGGCGCTGTTTATGAGATTGATACGCCGGGTAGCACAGGATTTAATATGCACATAAGGCTTGCAGCCGATAAAATTTAAAATGGAGCCAATAAGAGTTGCTATTGTTGACGATCAGAATATTTTCAGACAAAGCCTGGCTATACTTATCAATAGCGTGCCTCATTTTGAGCTGGTTGCCGATGCGGATAGCGCGGCAGCTTTGGTTGATATTTTTAAAAATATCCCTTTGTTGCCCCAGGTATTGTTGATGGATATGAATATGCCGGGGATGAATGGTATTGAACTTAACCAGGTTTTGCGTGAGCAATATCCACAAATAAAGGTGATGGTGCTGTCTGTACACTCGCAAGAAAGGCTTATTGCAAAAATGATATCGGCTGGAGCATCGGCCTATCTTTTCAAAAATTGTGATAAGGAAGAGTTGATTACCGCCATACAAACTGTTCAGCACAGCGGCTATTATATTAACAGGGACACATTGGCGGCTATCCAAAACGGCGCGGCCCGACGTAATAAAAGTGTAACCGCTTTCGGCACTTCGCCTTTTGAGCTTACTAACAGGGAAAAGGAGGTGCTTGAACTTATCTGTAAAGAATATGCGAGTGCCGAGATTGCCCAAAAACTATTTTTAAGCATCCGCACGGTTGAAGGTCACCGTAATAACCTGCTCCTTAAAACCCAAAGCCGCAATACCGCCGGCCTGGTATTGTACGCGGTTAAACACCAGCTTATTGAGGTGATTTAATCCCACCGTACGTAATATTACTTTAACACCCCGTATTACTACCTGATTTATATTATCCGCATTACTGCGCTTACAGCGCCCGGCTATATGCTGTTACTTTGAATTGTCAATCAAAACAAGAAAGCGCTTTTAACCTGGATGACAAAAAAGGCAGATACCGAAAAGCCTGAACAGAGTAGGTAAAAAACAACAAAAAAAATAGAAATCATGGGAAAAATTATGAGTGCCATTACCACCGGCATTGATGGAATTATAGGTGCTATAACCAGCACAGTTACCGATGCAACCGCCACTGCAGCCCAGCTTACTACATTGGCAACAAATTTTGCAGTACCGGCTTCTCCGGCAATAAAAGCACCGGCATTGCATGGGTACGCCGTTGGTTTACATAAAAGTTATTCGCCGGAAAGATCGTTAATTTTAAGTGACGATCAGCAGGATCTTGGTCCGCTTATTAAAAGCACGCTGAAAGCAGCGCTTGCAAAATCGCAGGCCGTTTTTACAAGCACTTATGTTGGAGATACGGGCGTACACTCAGATAATGGACTTGTTAATAATTATTGCGGTACAGGTGCCGGGGCACAGCCTTCAGATCCAACTGTTGAGGCCGCAATTACGCAGCTGAAACAGCAGTTATCGCAAAACTTTGTAAACTGGCAATACCCTGTAGAAGATGATATGCTGCAAAACATGGCGCAAACCATGGTGCTTGAGGTATTTGATAAAGCAGGCTCGGGCGATACTTCGGTAGGTACGTACTCTATTAACGTAAATCAATCTATAGATTGGACATTGACCTACGGATTATTCAGTGTAACCGAAAATCCTTCAACCCAAGGCTTGATTTATGCTTTCTCTTCCGCTTTCAATAGCGGTTTTTAACAGCAGGTACAATTTATAGTGAAATAATAAAGCCGTGGTTTAACGGCTTTATTATTTTAGGTGAACTTTTAATATTACATCCCAATCTTGATTCTTAACTCTATTTTATAGCATGATCTGCTACTACTTTAGCTGCTCTTTTGCCAAGCTTGGTTTTCTTTTCAATCACTTCTGCAGCGGTCTTTTTGAATTGCTTTTTAATCGTTTTTTTAATTTCCTCACGCGCCTCAGCTCCGCTATCTGTTAAGTACAGGTAGGTAATAGCACTGGCAGCAAGGGCACCGATGGCAATTGACGCGATAAGTAAAGTATGATCTTGTTTTACAAATGGATTTTTCATGTTGATGTTATTTTAAGTTTATAACACGATGATTGGTATTTAGTTTAAAATGATTTCAACAGGGCGGAAAATTCCAGGGCTTGACAATTGATAACCAGTGATATTTACCGGCAGGTGGCGCCGGCTAATACTCCGGGATTTATTTAAGCAATGTTGATTCCTCTGATTTCCCTGAGAACAGGAACCATGTTCAGTGCTTCGCGAATCAATTTTATTTTTCCGTTTTCGGCTACTACCCGGCCCATGTAATGTTGCTCATAAGGTTTGCCGTTTGATGCGATGGTGGCAGTGGCTTCATATTCGCCAAAGGCCTGGTCGGGAGTGTCAATATGGATCTGGATGTTTTTGAACTTAAAGCCAGGGAAAGTTTTGGGCAGATTGCGCAGAAAGTTGTGCAGCACCTCGCGGCCTTCCCAGCGGGCAGGCAGGCCAATGCTGGTCAGGTAAGGTAGCTCAAGCACAGCGTCATCAGCAAATAATTCAATTTGTAAATCGGGGTTACCAATATTTTCCAGGTAAGCTAATAATAATTCTTTTGCGGTTTTCATTGCTGTATTTATTTATGGTGATGTTGTTTTAACAGTACAAATATGCCTATTACGTGGGCGCCTGCCATTGATATATGGTAACAAATGCCCTTGATTTATATCAACAGCCCGGTGGCTAAATCGGGCACGTAAAAAATAGTTTATTATCTTTAGTGGGTTATTTAATTACCTGATACCGCCGAAAGTGATAAACGTTTTTAAAGAATATTTACAAACCAAAGGAAACTATACCGCCATACAACTGGAAACAGTGGTAGCTGCCGTGGTTATCAAAAAGCTGCGTAAGCGGCAATACCTTTTGCAGGAAGGCGATGTAATGAAAAACCATGTTTTTGTTAGCAGCGGCTGTTTAAGAAGCTACACCGTTGATGACAAAGGAATGGAACATATTTTAAATTTCGCGATAGAAAACTGGTGGATAGGCGACCGCGAAAGCCTGCAAACCGGCCAGCCATCCATATACAATATCGATGCCATTGAAGACTCGGAAGTGGTGCTGATAAGTCGGGATAAATTTGATGTTTTATGCCAGGATGTGCCCCCGTTTAACAACATGATTAACGCCATATTGCAAAAAAGCTTCAACGTAGCCCAAAACCGCATCCATACCTTTATTAGCCAAAGCGCCGAGGAAAAATATTTAAGCTTCCTCGAAAAATTTCCGCATTTAGCAACCCGCGTTCCGCAAAGTATGATCGCATCCTACCTGGGCATCACCGCCGAAACATTAAGCCGGGTAAGAAAGCAGATAGTGAAACGGTAGATTGAGCCAGGTAGTGGCCAACCGCAAACACTTGTGCCAGGTGGTGGTATAGTGCTTACCGCAGGATAGGCAGCACCTTTCTTAAACCCTTTTCTTCTCTTATAAAAAGGTGCTTTTTACCCTGTTGTGTAAAATGACAACGTTCTAATTTGCAGTAACTTAAAAACTTCATATTATGACGATGCCAACGATTAAATTATTGCCGGATCCACCGGCACCCAACGGATTAAATGACTTTCCAGGCCCGCCGCCTGCCCAGGTGCTATTGAAAATACCCTTGCCTGATCAAACTACAGTTTTGATGGAAGCCAAGATGGTGGGCATGCATGTTGTTGTAGAAAAGCGGCTTACCAGGCAGCAATTAGAATTCAAGCAACAATGGGTACGTGTAACCAGTTGCACTATTACGCCTGATACGCCTTTTTCGCAAGAGGAATCTGTGAGTATTGGTGTGGCGCTAAGCGTTGGTGCCCGCGAGGAATTTTCGGCCTCGCTTGGTTTAAAGGTGGGATCACTTATAGATATTGGCGCAAAACTGACCCTGGAGCTTTCGGCGGAAGTGACACTTGCCGAGGTGGTTACCAAAAAGAAAACCTTCAATGTCAAAACGCAGGTCCCAAAGGCATCATATATGTGGTGGCAGCTCAAAAGTACCTATACCGTTACCGGACATCAGAGCGTGGTTATCATAATGAATGGAAATGAGGGGGACCCCGTAGATGTAGACTTTACAAAGCCGTTGGTATGCGACGAAGATGTTAGCATCAGTACCCAATTCCCCGCTGCAGCAAAAGCGGGCTTTTTGGTTTCAGACATCTAATAACCCCGGTATTGTTAAATGCCGTACAGTTGGGATCACAATACAATAAAAGCCTTTGATTGAAAGATTAAAGGCTTTTATTTTGGTGAACGATTTCCGGATGAATATAGAATTTTGCCCTTGCTGGTGTTCTTTACCCGTACTTTGTTGGTTTGTCTTCAATAAACCCGTTACATGTTATTAGATTGCAGGAATCGAAATTGCCTTTCATCGCTATTTAAAATCGAACCCGCACTTTGTTGGAGTTGTCTCCAACAAATTCAGTACCCATAATTAAGTCGCACAAAATGAAACCGCCTTTTCACTGCTGTGTAAAATTGGAGTAATCGGGTGGCCTATGTATTATATACACCTCAACATCCAAGTCGGCAATAAAAAGTATTTCGGTTCAACTAAATGTCGCCGGTAAGGAGGTTGTTGGAGACAACTCCAACAATCTCCTTAGTATGATCGCCTCTTACCTGGGCATCACCGCCGAAGCATTAAGCCGGGTAAGGAAGCAGATTATGAAGCGGTAAGGGGGAGTACATTGGAGGTTTTAGCGCGGGCCCTGCGCATTGGGGAGGATGACACAAACTTGCGCTTTTTACTGCAATCAAGAAATATAAAAGTCCGGTGTTATGTAAAAAATAGTGTCGATAAAAAAAAGCACATCATTGGCAGACAATACGTTTTCATCGTGAAGGTCCTCCAAAATCAAGCCCAATCCGTTGTTGATATAATCATTATTTCGGTTATTTTGAAAATGATTAAACTCTAAAAATTCCTTAACAGCATTTAGATCAGTCAATTCGGTTGTCACGATAAAATCCTGTAAAACCACGCCGTTCAGTTCTCCATTGATCATTTTGAAACCAAGAAAAGTATAAGCCGTGGCAGGGAAAAAGTAATTGTGGATAAGTAGGCTATTGAAATAATCTAACCAATTTTCATAAAAAATGCGGCTGTTGGTTTTGAGGACATGAGCTTCATCAAACCGATATACCTTTTGCTCGGCCCCCTCGCTGATAAAATCACTTGCCTGTATTGCTGGTGTATAGAAAAGGCTTTCCTGTTCGGCGAAAGCTAAGAGTTTTGCTGTTTCTTCACCTTTGAATTGCTGCTGTTTTTCAGCTGGGAAGCCTGTTCCTTCATTTGATTTAAGGAAACATTGCACTTTTTTGAGTTTACTTGCTTTGCCAGTAAATTCATCTCCGAGAATGATATTTTGTAGTTCATCTTTGATGTTTTTCATTCATGTCCAAAGATCAAAAATAAGCTTTTTTTGGTCTTTATAAAACAGGAACAATTCCGCCGGTGTCGAATGGTAAAGTCTGCATCGTCTAACGTTATCAGCGTTTACCTAAATTGATAAATTGATTTCAAATTTTAACATTCAAAATTTGACCCATAAACACATGGTGACACAAACGTTCGCTTTTTACCGTTTTTTTCGACTTTGAATTGATAATGTTATGTAAGTTGCTGATAGTGAATATTTAAGCTGTTTCAATGAATTTTATACTTCAGAAAATATAACTCTCTGATAGTGAGGTAAAAAGGCGATCCTGGTGTTCCATGTGTTCTACCCATTCCGGTTGCCCCCTATTTTTTTAAGGGTCTTGGAACCCTCATGGCTAAGCTATTGCTTCAAAATGTTGCCATATGATACTTGCTACTTGCTGTTAAATCCACATCTTTGCAGCATGAGTAAGTTATGGCAAAAAACTACCAGTGTGAATGAACTGGTTGAGAATTTTACCGTGGGCCGCGATCGTGAATTTGACGAGGAAATGGCTGCCTTTGATGTACTGGGTTCACTGGCCCATACCCGCATGCTGCACAGCATCGGCCTGATGGATACCGCCGATCTTGATCTTGTTCAGCGTGAGCTGAAAGCCATTTATGCCGATATTGAGCAGGGCGGCTTTACCATTGAAGATGGGGTAGAAGACGTGCACTCGCAGGTAGAAATGCTGCTTACCCAACGCATTGGCGATGCCGGCAAAAAGATCCACTCCGGCCGTTCCCGTAACGACCAGGTTTTGGTAGATTTAAAACTCTTCTTCCGTCACCAGCTGCAACAGGTGGTTGAGGAAACCGAAACCCTGTTTAGGCAACTGATAACCCTGAGTGAAAAGCACAAAAATGTACTGTTACCAGGATATACGCATTTACAGGTGGCTATGCCGTCGTCTTTCGGCCTGTGGTTTGGTGCTTATGCCGAAAGTTTAGCCGACGACCTGGAGCTGGTATTGGCTGCTTACAAAATCACCAATAAAAATCCTTTGGGTTCGGCTGCCGGTTATGGTTCGTCGTTCCCGCTTAACCGTACTTTAACAACCGAATTACTGGGCTTTGATAGCCTTAATTATAACGTGGTATACGCCCAGATGGGTCGTGGTAAAACCGAGCGTATTATAGCGCAGGCTTTATCATCCATCGCCGCTACATTGGCCAAAATGGCTATGGACCAGGCGCTTTACCTGAGCCAGAATTTTGCTTTTGTAAGTTACCCGGATACATTAACCACCGGCAGCAGCATTATGCCGCATAAAAAGAACCCCGATGTTTGGGAAATTATGCGAGGCAAATGTAACCGCCTGCAGGCCCTGCCTACAGATGTAGCCATGATGACCACCAACCTGCCATCGGGCTATCACCGCGAACTGCAACTGCTTAAAGAATTACTTTTCCCGGCCTTTGCTGATTTAAAGAACTGCCTGCATATGGCCACCTTTATGCTGCAAAACATAACTGTTAATGCCAATATCCTTAACGATCCTAAATACGCTTACCTGTTTAGCGTAGAGGAAGTAAACCGCATGGTATTAAGCGGTACGCCTTTCCGTGATGCCTACAAACAAATTGGCCTGGCCATTGAGCAGGGTGATTTTAATCCCGATAAAACCGTTAATCACACCCACGAAGGCAGCATAGGCAACCTGGGCAATGACCATATTACCGCGGCTTTTGATAAGCTGATTGGCAATTTTGATTTTGCCAAAGTTGATGGAGCGATCAAGGGGCTGGTAAAGTAAAGCTTATGAACGGACAAAACAGAAGCGATATATACCCGGGATTAGAAGTTGATATTATCCTGAAAAAGGATCAGCGGAGCGGTACGCTTACCCGTGGTTTTGTAAAACGTTTGCTAACCAGCGCGGCTTATCACTCCCGTGGTATTAAGGTGCAGTTAGATGACGGACAGGTTGGTCGCGTGGCCTGGATTATTGAGGAAGAAGATTAATTTGCCGCAATTCATCATTTCTACATAATTCATCGCCATATTTACTTTGTACTTACCATAGTATAAACCTTATATGCCTGCAAAACCCCGTGTAAAATCAAAAATATGGTTTCGCTTAGATACCCATAAGCGTTTGCTGATTTCCATGGCGATAAGCGCCCTGGTGTTATTCTTTTTTGTTTGGGGTAAGTTTAGTGTACCGGCGGTAATCCTTATCACCTGGATAGCCTTTGCGGTATCCATCATCATTATGGATTGGATCATTATCCTATCCTCGCATCCCAAAGAGGTAAGGGCTATAGCCAAAATTGAAGATACAAGCCGTACGCTGATTTTCGTTTTTGTGCTTATCTCGTCGCTGGTGAGCATGCTGGCTATCTTTTTCCTGCTCAAATCATCAAAACAACTATCACCACAGGTAGTAACCGGGCACGTTTTGTTGGGTATGGCATCGGTGATTACCTCATGGATGTTGGTGCATACCATTTTCACCCTCCGTTACGCGCATATGTTTTATACCACGGATACGGATGATGACGGAAAGAAAAAACAATTAGGCGGGCTTCAATTCCCAGGCGATGAAAAAGATCCTGATTATCTTGATTTTGTGTACTTTTCGTTTGTGTTGGGGATGACGTTCCAGGTATCCGATATCGAAATTTCCAGTCGCCAGATCCGCAGGTTAGCCTGGATTCATGGGATGATCTCCTTTGCCTTCAATACGGCTATCGTAGCTTTAAGCATCAACGTAATATCGGGCATGGTTGCCAGTTAAAACATGCTGGCCTGCTGCTCAATAAATTTAGGGCGAAGTAGATTGATGCCTAAGGCTTTGTTGAGTTCATCGGTCACATAGTCGGACAATACCGGCGAGAAGCGTTCATCGTGCTGGTGCATAAAAAACCATACCGATTTTAAGCCCAGTTGCTGCCATTCTTTAATGCGGGCAACCCATTCGTCTAAACGTGCTTTATCAATACTGTATTCGCCTTCTTTATCGGTACAGCCCACAAAACGGATAAAAGCATGCGGTGTAGGTAAAGTCATATGTACCACATCCCTGCGGCCAGAAGCATCTGTGATGATAGAACCGATATTCAAATCATGAAACAGTTGGAAAATCTTTTCATTGTTTTCTTTTACCGAGAACCACTCCTTATGCCTCAGCTCCACAAAAACTGGAACATCTTTAGGTAATGATTCAAGGTAGGCTTTCAGCTCAGGGAAGCTTTTCGGCGTATAATTATCACTCAACTGCAAAAACAGCGGACCTAACTTTTCGCCAAAAGCCAGCATGCTTTGGTAAAAACTGGTGGTAATATCCTCGGCGTTTTTAAGTCGGCGTATGTGGCTGATGCTTTGGGTAAACTTAGGACAAAACTTAAAATCGGGATTGCTTAGCGCTTTATCTTTCCATTTGGCTATGGTTTCGGGCGGGTAGGCATTGTAAAAGGTGGCGTTCAGTTCAATGCAATCAAAATGCTTTACATACTCGTCCAGAAAATTGGCGTCCTTGGTTTTGGGTGGATAAATTTGGCCTACCCATTCCTTACGTCCCCATTTGGCACAGCCAACATGTACCTGCAACGGCTCGTTATTTTTATTGGCGGCAAGCGTACTGATGGTAAGTTCAGTATCCGCGGGTAAGGTAAAATCAACTAAAGCTAACTGTTCTGGTGATACTTTGCCAAATTCCATAGGGTAGATAAATGGGTGTTTTGATTGAGCCTGGTTTGTACTGCCAAAGTTAATTAACTAAACAGATCAACCTTAAACAAAGGTTTAATTCTTTTTTTGCTGGCTTGTTCATACGCATAACCTAATTTAATGATTTCGCCCTCCTGCCAGGCCGTGCTGAAAAACGACAGGCCGATAGGCAAACCATGCGCCAGGCCCATAGGCACGGTAATATGCGGGTAACCAGCCATAGCCGCCGGGCCCGAAAAACCGAAGCCATTGTCATAATCACCATTCACCAGGTCGATACAAACAGCGGGGCCGTTGGTTGGGCCGATGATAGCATCCAGTTTATTATCAGTCAATATTTTATCTATCACTTGGCGGGTGCCAGCATTGGTTTGCTTTACCGCATCAAGATACTCCTTGCTGTTTAAATCGCCCTTGGTTTGGGCGTATTCTAAAGTTTCCTGTTTAAAAAAGGGCATGGCCTTAGCCTCGTTCTGCTTATTAAAAGCAATAACATCGGCAAGTGTTTTCATTTTGCTGTTGGCGTTGCTCAGGTATTGGTTAACCCCGTCTTTAAATTCATAAACTAAAACCGTAAACTCATTTTTGCCGATGTCTTTAAGCTGCTTGTATAGTTCTATTTCAACAATGGTAGCGCCTTTGGCCTTCAAAACTTTGATGGCATCCTGCAATAACGCTTCCATAGCCGGACTACCTACTAAAGCCGATTTTTCGATCCCCAGGCGTTTGCCCTGTAAGCCATTGGCATCTAAAAATTTGGCGTAGTCGGTTTCGGCTTTGTCTTTGCCGGCCAGGGTAAAACTATCCTGTGGATCAACACCGGCCAGCGCGCCTAAAAATATGGCGGCATCTTTTACCGTGCGGGCCATTGGGCCCGCAGTATCCTGTGTTTTAGATATGGGGATAATGCCGCTCCTGCTCCATAGCCCCACAGTTGGTTTAATGCCCACCAGGCCATTTACTGATGATGGGGATACTATTGATCCATCCGTTTCAGTACCTATTGCTATGGTGCACAAATTGGCCGCCACAGCCGACCCCGAACCGGCGCTCGATCCGCTTGGGTTGCGATCAAGAATGTATGGACATTTGGTTTGCCCGCCCCGGCTGCTCCAGGCACTGGTGGAATGGTTTGACCGGAAATTGGCCCATTCGCTCAAATTGGTTTTCCCTAATAACACCGCGCCCGCTTCCCGTAATTTATGAACAATGAAAGCATCCTGCTTGGCAAAGTTATCGCCCAAGGCCGATGCTCCCGCCGTGGTATGCATGTTATCGCCTGTATTGATGTTGTCTTTAATCAGCACCGGGATACCATGCAAAGGACCGCGGATCTTACCTTTTTCACGCTCCTTATCCATAGCGTCGGCCATATTGAGGGCGTCTTTATTCAGTTCGATAACCGAGTTTAGTTTCGGTCCGTTTTTATCTATTTCGTCAATGCGTTTCAGGTACAGTTCGGTAAGCAGGCGCGAGGTGTATTGTTTCGATTTCATTTTTTCCTGCAAACCGGTGATGGTCGCTTCAGATAGTTCAAACAAATCGTCTTTACTGTCGGTAGCTGTGCTGTCTGTTTTTTTACCGTCAGCAGACGGCGCGCTACATGATGTCGCAACTAAAGTTGAGATAGTTAACCCTGCTAATGAGCCTGTTTTAAGGAAGTTTCTTCTGTGCATACCCGGTTTTTGAAAAGCTTTTACAAGTAACAAAATATTTGGCTAATTAAAGATTATGGGCGTAAAATGTTACAACGGGTATGTGCTTTACATGGCATTTGCAAATAGCGATGGGTTTAAAACCTTGAGTGTTCGAAACCTTGAATAAAAATCAATCATCGGAATACTATATCCGGATTACCTCCGC
>NZ_JAUFPS010000079.1 GCF_030409315.1 Mucilaginibacter flavus
CCGGAATGCACTGGTCAGTTTCGCCCGGAATGGGTGGTCAGCTTGCGCCGGAATGTGGTGGTCAAGTTCAACAGAATCTCCACCGGTAATTCTCAAATTTATCGTGGCCGCTTAGTTTTAACAAAATGCAGCGGTGGCAATGCAGCCACCAGGGCTGGTGTTCCATGGCCTGGTAACCAGAGGCGGCCGATTGGTATAAATCAATAGACCTGTCGATGCTATTGATCGCCTGGACCAGCAGCGGCATAGCGGATTCTCTTTTAGCCGGCGGAGACATCCACCATTCTTCTTCTATGAACCTGGCCAGGAAGTAATGATAATGGCCGTTGTCCTCTTTTCCGGGTATTTGGTCGAGATGCTGGTGTTTGGCCTTGAGTAGCTTCTGAAAAGCCGCCTGGCTCTTTTCCCTGGTAAATTTATTAAGATAGCTTTCAAAGATGGCCAGGTGGCAAACGCTGCGCAGTTCGTGGTCTGCGTTCTCCAGTCTCGGCAGCAGTGCTTTCCTGACCCCTTTCCAGTTCATGGTGCGGTTATGAAACAGTGCCCACCATCGAATGATTCCGGGGTGTAGGGGGAAGCGTTTGACGACCTCATTGGCGAGCTGACAGCCATGGTTGAGCTGGTATTGCTGATAAAGTGCTTTGAGCTTGGCCAGGTCATGTTCCAGTTGCTGCTGGTCGGTTACGGGTGTAAGTTGTCCGAAAAGCTGATTGGCTCTTTCCTGTGCCCAAAGCCGGAGCTCCGAGGTGCTCCCGTATTGTTCCAGTTTTTCAAAGCGCTTTTTGTTATAGTGCATGATCTGTTCTTCGCCCACATACCTTTCCGCGAAATCCTTGTAGTTGCGGAACCCGAAACCTTCCAGTTGCTTAACGAACTGATCATAGGTGGAAGGCCGGACATTCAGGCGCGTGCCCTTGCCGTTGCCAAATAGTTTCCAAACATAATTGGTATCCATTGGTAGGGCGGCCAGGATTTCAGTCGTTAACAGGTTTCGTGCATCACCAGTAAGCTGCCGGCTAATCATGGCCTTCAAAAGATAGAGTTCCGCTATGTTGATCGGTGTTGCTTTGGCCATAAATACGTGATCGGTTTGTCCCTATAGCTGTCCCTACTTTGTCGATGGGTCAGACAGTTAGGCTAATAATTTAGCTTTTAAATATACGAGACAATATGAATTAAAAAAACAATAAGTGGTAATCAGGGGGAAGCTTCCTGAACAGACGGGCGGATGGTGCCAAAACCGAAATGCATGATAGTTCTAAATTAATTTCCAAACTAAAAAAACAAATAACATGAGTAGTTTTAGCAAAAATGGTTACAATGCCGGGAGGAATAACAAGGCTTATCGTCCTCCGAAGCGTGATGGAATTTTCAATACTTCGTTCCTGGAAAGCAATCGGAGCAACCGCAACCGCAGCGGTTACGACAAGAGTTACAGCGCGGGCCGCACAAAGCGTCGATCAACGCAAAGTTGTTTCAAAAATTTCTTTGAATAAGGCGACTTGGCTGGCTAGCTAATGTTGGTTTGAGGCTGTCCATTGCGGGCAGCCTCTTTTGTTATCTACTGCTCCATGTTTTTTTGCCGATAATACTATGCAAAACCGCAGTTTTTTGATAATTGAATAAATCATTTCCCAAAAAAACAAAGCACCTGTTTTATTTGCAAAAAAAGGTAAAAATACGGTATACAACTTATTGTAATTTATTATTATATTTATAACACATTAACAAACAGTATCATAAGTCAATTTGTTGATTGTTTTAACTTATACTTTTGCCCTTATCACCATGTACTTCATTGCAGCAAACCATTTCAAAAAAGATTTATTACCCGCCGGGCTTCGGATAGACCTACCGGGCAGGCAATTCGGCTGCAAAAAAACAGGATATTTCGATAAAGGTATAACTTACCGTGCGGATTCGTAGGGCGTTTTGCACTTCTTGTATTCCCGCGTAGGGCAAAAAAGCAAAGGGCGTATCATGGTTATGATGCTGCCTGAGATCAGTGGTTTTCCCGCACCAAATGTAGCTGATGCGGTCCGAAAAGTTTTTTCTCTATACCATAATATAATAGTTATGAAACCATTAAGCACACTCAGGTTGATCGTACTGATGACGGGATTGATGTTCCTACATCAATCCGGCTTCGCCCAGGAATCGGGGTTCCAACGGCTAGCCTTCAACGCTGTAGATCTCGCGTTGGGGGCCGGTGAAGCCTCTGCACCCATCAGTTCATTTTGCTACGACCACGCTCGGGAGGCACCGGAAACCCTGACTGGTTATAAGTCGGTGCATTTAGACGGCCATAGTTCAGTTACGGTGGGCAACTTTGCGCCGATGACCTTGCAGGAGGCTTTGGATAAGGGTTATATCGAATTGACAGGGAATGACTATGACCGATTTAATTTCGTTAATAAATCGGGCCTGCCGGTTAAAATTAAAACTACCGGCCCTTCCATGGTCGGAGATGTCGCCGGAGACAGCAAAGGTGCCTCTTCCGCTTTGATCAGCAATGCGCTCAAGGGGAATAGGGAACAGTTCGACTTGCAGGAGCAATTGTGGCACCGAAGGAAGCAGCAGGAGGTCTATATGACAGATGGTCTATTACAACCGGGTTTTAGCGAGGCGGATTTCCTGCGCGCTGACCAGTCGTTCCGGGCTCGTCACCATGTGCAATCAGAAGCAGGCTTGGAGCGGGCACTCTTGCAAAGGGTAAAACAGCAACGCGAAAAGAGCGTGAAGCTGGACATCTATCAGCATTTGGACTTGCTGGCCGGACCGAACCCGACTGCGTCGCAATTGCTGAAGGCCGATGCCGATTTTCGCAGGTTAAGATCTATAAGACCCGGGGTGGACATGTCATTCGAACTGGAAGAAGAAGCACGCGACCTTGCGAACGAAAGAAAAGTGATCAAAGACCAATACGGTCTTGACGAAAGTGCAGACCGGGCGGCCATTCGCCAGGCTGAACAGGATTATAAGACCAAACATGGGTCAAAAACACCAACGGATTTTAAAAATAGCATTGAAGCGGACGCGGCGAATATCTCTGCAACTAAAGAATACGCTTTAAGGGCACTCTACCGTCTCGGTGCGGAGCCTCGGGCAGAGGTGATCAAACAGCTCCAGCACGCGGGCGGTTTTCCGGAAACTGGAAGTCTGGATCATTCGCCAGTAACGCATTTATTGTCCACCTATGAATCAACACTCAACCCGCTCCTGGGCGAGCACCCGCATGCTACAGCGCAAGAATACATCCGGTTGGTGTCGGCAATCCGGCAGGATCTGCACTTATCACCCGGCTTCGGGATCAACGCTGCGGATCAGCCCTACCTGGATAAGCTCAGTAAGCGGATCATGGAGGTGAATGACTATAGTTACATCAGAGACTCCCGGGTTGTAGGCGGTCAGCTTATCTTACTCAGCCCGGAAAAAGCGACCATCCTGCAACTGGGCGACTTGTCGCTGGCGCGCGAGGTGCCTATCCGGGGTTATGCGACTATCCATAAGCTCAGCCCGGATCTGTTTATCGTAAACAGCAAGCTGGTGCCGGTTAGCGGACTGAACAAAGCAGTGGAAAACCTGCCGGATCTACAAAAAGAAAATTGTGTTTTCGGGGAAAGCCTGACCACGGAAGATTGCCAGAGCATTGTCCGGACGCACCAGATCAAACGGCTGGTCATGCAGGAAACCCGCCAGCCGGCTATTCGCTTTACGAGCAATAACTGTGAGTTTCCCCTGCAGCCGGAGTTTAAGGAAGAAGATTTTTACGAGGATTGGGACCTGCAATTTCCGATCCATAAACTGGGGAGCCCGACGGTTGGCAGCGGAATAAACGGCGAGCTTACTGTGGAGGTCGATGGCACGCTGAAGAGTCGCCTGGAGAAAGTAAAAACGATTATCAGGAATGTCATGAAGGAACTGCGCGGGCACCCCGAGGAGGACCTCGCTACAGAATTGCGCAAGGAATTGAAAGATAATGATATACCGGTGAGAATGGTACGCATCACAGTATCTGGGCTGGATATTTCTAAAAACAACAGACCAAATGGCTATAAAAAAAATCAATATGACGCCTTTGAAAGCCCTATCCATCACCCGGCCGGAAGATTGCGTGGCAGGTTGCAGTTATCCGCTGAGCGAAGCGGATTTCCTGCGCTTGCTGCATAATGGCCCACCGGGGAACTATGTCCGCTTTCTTTATGAGCGGGATACAAAGATGCTCAATGACCAGGCGATCTGGGAAAAGTATGCCGGATTTGCCTCGAAGTTAGCCGGGCACTTGCAGTTTATTGAAAACAATGGTGTAAGGGTTATTTATGGATTCGGGGCAGCAGATTTTGGGCAGATCTCCGGCTACAGTGTATTCACCCTGATGGCCCATTACAGTAAGTCCGGTGATGAGGTCAGCTTATTCGATGGGATAGCCAACAAAACCAGCTTTCCGGGGTTAATTCCGGCTGGTTTCAACGGTATCCTGGATATGTCGGTTTGTAACGCGGTGATTATCCGGGATGAACTGAAACGGGTCATGTCCAACCAGGTGATTGCTTATGATGTCGTGGTGCCGATCCTGCAAAGCCTGCTCGTTTATAAGCAGGTGATTCGGAACCTGAGAAGGCATCAGATGAACTATATTGATTGTTTTGTCGCCACGATCTCAGATTTAATAAAAAATGACCATGAATGAGTTAAAGAAGGTATTACTGAAATTAAAGAATGAGTTTGACACGCGGCAGGTAGCCGGTGACGAACCACTGCCAATGACCGCATTTAAAGCACCGCTGCAAGCGGTGAGCGAACGGAATCGGGTATTCCTCTGGATCAATGTCAGCATGCTGCTGGTGGTTTTCGGGTTGAGTATTTTCCTGGTCTACCATTTCCTGGATAACGCCAAAGCGCTGGCGGCTGTATTTGGCGGTATGGGTATCTCGTTGACGGGGCTGATATCCTATATGACCTATCTCTGGCGCCAGATCGTCGCCATTGATCTGGCTATTGCGATGGCGGATCGGTTGCAACCAGAGATGATCCTATCGATTATTAACAGTTTGCTCAGTCGGATCGATCCGCCAGCTAAAAAGAAGAAGAAATCTTAGTGCGAATCATAAAAACCGGAGATCAGTACAAATGTGCACTTAAAAACTTACGGCCTATTTATTCCTTATGTTTATGATATACCTTATCCATCGAAATTACGCCGCAGCATCCCGGCGCTTCCTTTTGCTTTCGGCTGTATTGGTTTGTGTTGGCACTAGCGCCCTGGCGCAGGATAAGCCCTCTGCCATAAAATCCGACAAAAGTTACTCGGATGCCAAGGTCGTCTATGACTTTAAAAATCCGGAGACCAAGGTTGATATCCCTTTCGACCAGCGTTTTACATTCAGCGTCATCCATTTCAATACGGCGGGCATCAAAAGAGTCTTTGCTTATGAAGCGATCTTTAAAAATGGTATCCGGGACCTGAAAGCGGACGTGAAGGACTCAACAGGCCAACCGAGCAACCTGCCTGATGTTGAGCTGAACAAGTATGCACACGGGGACACGCTGGATATTTATTTTGTGCCTTTGAAGCCGTCCATTGAATTCGATATCGCGGTAACGCGCTCGCTGGGTACAGCTAACCTCGCATTGCTTTATCAAGTTAATGAATTGCTGTATGCAGGAAACTATGCGGACGCCCGACAAAAATTTTCCGACTTGGAAGATGCGACCTATGACAGCGTTTTTAACCTGTCTTTTTTTTCCTACGATTTTGACACGTACCGGGCGGCCTTTGTCGCGACCTTCCACCCGGCTTATGTGCAATTGCACGATGCAACGCAATTCCCGGATGGCATATTACCTGACATGATCCAGATCAATCGACTGGAAATGGGGTTTGTACAAAACCGCATTCATTACAAGGACGGCTGTAAGCTAACCAGGGTGGTTCTGGACCATAAAATAACGGAGCTGTTCAAGGGGTTCGTGCCAGCTGATTACACGGTGTCGACGGACCAGGCCGCGCCGGAGGATTACGGAGCGCGGATCAAAAACCTGAAACAGAGTATCTCAATATTCGAGGCGCTGGACGACAGTTGCCGGTCGCTGCTGGCCAGGGACAATAGTGCGGCTTTTTTGCAAGTGCGCGCGATGATAGCGGCGGATCTTGCCCAGTTAAAGACCAATAAGGACCATATTGAAAAATACTTCGGGCAGCTGAACAAAGCCATACAAGCTGATGCTCATTTGGCGGAGGTTTCCCTACTTGTGGGTACGACCTATGCCAAGGATATCAAGACGCAAGGGAGTAATATTTTTACCCTGGACCTGGGGCTGAGTTTTATGAATGCCTGGAATTACCGTAACCAAGCGGCTTTTCTGCCGAAGCTTTATTGGGGTGTCAATATTTATTTCCGGCCGATCAACAAAAGCATGCGGCAGGAAACGCTGCCGCATGGTCTGAAGCCAGATCTGGTCAATGGCCCTGATTATCATATTGTCGACCAGGCTTCCGGATGGCAGCATTTCTCGATGACATTGGGTTTTACAACAGGGACGTATTCCAATACCGATTTTGATAACCTGTTCAATAATACAACGTTGTTGACTGGGTTCGGATACCGGTTTTACCGTGCCTTTAAATTCTCGCTTGGTACGGCATGGCTGAGACGAACATCCAACAACCCGGTGATCACCGGTAAGGGACTATGCTTTGCGCCTTACGCCTCACTGTCGGTGGATATTGACCTTATCCAGAACTTGAAGGATATTTATACGATGATAATGAAATGAGAAAACACCTAACAATCCTTTGTTTGCTGGTGCTATGCGCGGGCTGCGAAAAAGAAGTAAAGACAGCTGATATTATTCCTTCGCTGAGTGTCAGCCCGACGAGTATAGATGCCGATGGCAGCTCCCAGGTCACGGTGACTGCAGTGATGACCGACCAGGCGGCTGCCGATAAACGAAATGTGGTTTTTACAACGACTGCGGGGAGCTGGGCAGGGGGCGCTAATGGTAAAGTTACCATCCCTGCGGTTTATCAGAACGGCCAGATCGTGGCGGTGGCTACGCTGACTGCGCCTTCTTCGGAAACGAAGATCACGATCACCGCTGCCGCACAGGCTACCAGTATCAACGGCGACTACCAGCAAACTGCGACTGTGCAGGCTAACAATGTCGCGCCGGCAAAGATACACCTGGAACCATCCTCACTTGGGATAGCGGCTAATTATGCGGCTGAAGATACCCTGACGGCCAAAATCAGCGGTGCGAAAGGTGGGAATGCCTCCAAAGGGGTTAAGGTACTGTTCGAAGATAACCTGGGGGTAACGGGTGGACATTTCCGCCAGTTGCAAACGACCTCGGACGGCACTTCGAAGGTCAGTGCGATCTATGGTGTCCCTACCCTGTCCTCAGGAACGCCTGTTTTATTAACGGTGACCGTTCTGGACGCGTCCGGGGCTAAAACCAATATCAGTGATGTAGTCACGTTAACCATTAAATAATAGCAACCATGCCAAAACTTTCTGCCAAAACTCACCAAGCACTCAATGCCAATATTGAGGCCTTCTTCCAGGATGTCGAAGCCTTAAAGGAGAAGCACAATCTGACGGATCTGAACATCCAAAAAATCCACTTTACCGAGGGTGATCCAGGGCCCCAAGGGCCGCCTTGTGTCCCACCCAACAAATTACGTCGGGTTTGTACGCCTTCCGGTGTATGCCGTTGGGTTTGCAGTTAGCAGTCACAACAGCAGCGGACAGCCGCTTTTGCATTCCTTCATCACAAAGCAGCTGTCGGTATGGGCGACATTAAGCAGGCTGTTGATCTTTGCCATCAGGAACTGGAAATAGGCCTGCGGGGTAGTGGCGGTGATGTGGGGAATAAAGTTCCATTCGCCGGAAACGTGGAGGCAGCACTGAACCTCTTCCATGGCCACCGCCCATTGCTCAAATTCATTGAGCAATGGGATGGTCTGTTTTTCGAGCTGGACGTGGGTGACGATGAGTGCGGGCCGCCCGATCTTTTCGCGGTCGAGGATGGCGGCAAAGGTTTTTTATATAGCCATCTTCCAGGAGCCTGCGGATGTGCTAGCGCACGGGCGTAGGGCTTTTATGCATGGGGAGCGGCGACCTGGGTGGCGTCCATACGACCATCCTGCTGGAGGATCTCCAGAACGCGGAAGTCGGTGTCGTCAAGGCGGCCGTTGATCATCGTGTTAACTATACAATCTATATGTGGCATTTTGAAAAGTCTGTTTACAAACTCGAACGAAGTATAATGCAGATAGATAGGCTGCTCAGGTAAATCCGCACAACAGCTAGGCAGCAATATCTTGAAACTAATCCTGAACAATTTAACCGCATCGTAAGTGATTACTCAGATAATCTTAAAGGGTTTATTGTTCGAAAAGACCTGTTAGAAGAAAAACTATATTAACCCATACTTTTTGCATCAATTACGGCCTCTATATCGGTGTAAAAGCTAGAACTTTTGCCGCTTCCCTCTATAATAGCTTATATTTATTAAACTATAAGGCCGGCATTTCTGGAAATGATATAAATTTAGCATAAGAATCAATCTAAGTGTACGGAACCGATACTGAATCCCATTTTAGCATTCTTTTGAAGAATTATTTTGTTGAGTCATCAACGTGCAGTATATTTGTCATGGGATTGCGAGCTTTCTTAAAGCTATTCAAACTATGTCAAAATAATTGGTGCCCAAAGTGGTGCCCTGTTTTGATTTAAAATGATAAAAAGTGCTTTTTAGGCACCTAATGGCATATAATTAGTTCCCAGCAGGATCACAAATGATCCCAGCGGGATCACAAAGACCACCCAACAGGTCGACGTTTATAGCTAAAAGGCGCATGAAAATGCGCCTTTTCTGTTTAAAATGGTTTTTTTAGCCATACCTAAAAACGATAAACAGATCAAATCAAACGATGCCCTATGTTTAGGGATCAAAGAATGTTTTTGATTTAACTACGTCCGCGCAATAAGAAGGTTGTTTTGAATTTATAACAGCATTTTCTTAGGTTTGGGAATACGACATTTACCTAAACTCATTTGATTCCCTTTACACTCCATATTACCTTTTACGACATCGCGTTTTTGGGCTCCGTATTTATCAGCTTAACGCTATCTCTCTTTTTATGGATAGCTCCTAAGCCTAACCAAAGTGCTAACCGTTGGTTGGCTATTTTGATGACTGTTATTGCTTTGTGGACAATAAGGCTGTTGGCTACTGATACTGGTTTTGCAAAGTATAGTCCAATCTGGAACCATTTGCCATTGCGTTTTTTAATGGCTTTTGGCCCTTTGATCTACTTTTACGTGCGTCAGATCACTCAGCCAAAGTATTTCTTCCGTCGTGAAGATCTGCTTCACTTCATCCCCTTAGTAGCCGAGTTAAGCATTCATACATTTACAGCAATACAAAACATAAATACCGGCGATCTCATTGATGACAAATTCAACTATGTGTTGCAGTTATCCGCATTTCTGTCAGTTGCCATCTATTTGTATCTATGCCATGTACAAATTGACTGTTTTTACCGGGAAAGACAATTCCAGGGGAGCGATCGTCACCGGAACGATCTATTATGGTTAGATCGCTTGCTTACCACATTCGGTATGCTATGGTTACTATGGATACCGTTTACAGCTGTTAACTATTTTTATTACCATAATAAATCAGGAGTACAGTATTATTTCCCTTTGTACCTTCTTTTCATATCCGTAATCATTTGGATCGCTGCAAAGAGCCATTTAAAAGCAGAAACTCTTGAGAAGACGGATATTATCGTAAAACCATTATTACCGGCAGGTCTGAAGAAAAAAGGTTCCTGGTTAAAAATGGAAGTCAAAGAGAAAGGATATTACCGGGATGCGGAATTAAACCTGGCCTCACTTGCCGAAAAACTCGGATTGCATACTCATGAAGTATCCCGGATCATTAATACAGTTTTCAAAAAAAGCTTCAACGATTTTATTAATGAATACCGTGTGCGCGAGATTGCACTCAAAATGCAGGATTCCTCTTATGATCATATCACACTTCTTGGTATGGCGTATGAATCGGGCTTTAATTCACAAAGTAGCTTTCATCGCATTTTTAAGCAGTTTACTGGTAAAACCCCTCTGGAATATAAAAATCACCTGCAAAAAGTTCTCCCATCTTATAAGTTGAGAGGTTTTACCCAACCTATGCCGCTAATATTGAACTATGTAAACCCTGCGGGGTGGGCACATGAAAAATTAACCGGCAACCATATGTTTAAAACTTATTTTAAAATTGCATTCCGCGGATTTTGGAGGCATAAGCTATTTACACTGATAAATATTATTGGTTTATCCATCGGCTTAAGCGCTTTCCTGGCTATTTACTTTATTGTACTCCACGATTTTACATTTGATAAATTTCACAAAGACAGTGATAGGATCTACCGCGTTGTTATGAACATGTCATTTCAGGGACATAAAAACCATTTGAGTGGCGGCCCTGGCCCACTGGCGGAGGCGATTAAAAGCCAGGCTACGGGAATAGAGGAAATTACGCCGGTATATTCACTATCACCTCATTTTGTCTATATCGACAAAGATAAAAATGCACAAAAACGGTTCAAAGACCCGGACAGGATAACACTTGTTGATCAGCAATATTTTAAAATTTTTAATTATAAGTGGCTTGCCGGCCCATCGCAACATGCGCTTGATGCGCCCGGCCAGGTAGTGTTAACATCCCAACAAGCCAGGCTTTACTTTCCGTCGTTATCCTATCATGAAATGATTGGTAAAGTAGTTGTATATGATAGCCTTAAGACAACAGTAAGTGGTATAGTTGAAACGTTTACCGAAAATAGCGACTTTACCTTTCACGATTTTATCTCCTTTAGTACCGCCACAGCTAATAAGCATTTAGCTGATGATCTGCATATAAGGAATTGGGAAAGAATCTCTTGGGCATCACAGGTTTTTGTAAAGCTGACGCCGGGTACTCCGGCCCCCGGGGTGGTAAAACAGATCAATACCATTTTCAAGAAAAGTAATCCACCGCGTGCCGAACAAAAAATGCCTGCACCCATCGTGGATCTGGCCTTGCAGCCACTGGATGATATTCACTTCAATCCCGACTACAATATTTTTAATTTCTCATGGCCAGCCAGCAAAACAACACTTTACGGATTATTGGCCAGCGCTATCTTTTTATTGCTGCTGGCATGTATCAATTATGTGAATTTAACTACAGCCCAGGCCGCCCAAAGAGCAAAAGAAATCGGGATACTCAAAACTTTGGGCAGTAGCCGCATACAATTAGTAGCTCAGTTTTTAGGTGAAACATTTTTTATAACATCCTTTGCGGTTTGCATATCGGTATTGCTTGCGCCGGTTATTTTAAAAATGTTTGCCGATGTTATATCCCCCGATATTCATGCAAATATTCTGCAGCCGAGTATCATACTCTTCCTGCTGATTTTGATCATTGTGATAACTATTTTGTCGGGTTTTTATCCCGCAATGGTATTATCAGGTTACAAGCCGGTAACGGTGCTAAAAAAACAGGTGCAGGACAATACCAATAAAACACGAAATGCGTGGCTCCGTAAGTCGCTTACGGTTTCGCAGTTTATTGTAGCCCAGTTTTTTATAATGGCTACCATTTTGGTAAGCCAACAAATTTATTACGCCTTACATAAAAATCTCGGATTTAAAAAAGATGCTATCCTGCTTATTAATACGCCCTGGCAAACCAGTAAGGTCAGCACAAACGAGGTACTGCTGAACGAATTCAGGTTGATGCCGCAGGTTGCCCTTGTGGGTTTAGGTAACGACCCACCTTCGGCTGATGCATTTAACAGGACGCGCATGACTTATGACGACGGAAAAAAGCAAATTACAACAGAAGAAATAATAGTTAAGTCTGCTGATGAAAACTACATCAAAATATACCAGATAAAATTGCTTGCCGGCAGAAACATAACCCAAGCCGACACTGGGAAAGCCATCATCATTAATAATACTTACGCTAAAATATTAGGCTTTACTACCCCCCGTGAAGCTATCGGAAAGCAATTGAATTGGTTTGATAGCCGAAAAGTTAGTATTATTGGCGTAGTTGCCGATTTTAATCAGCGGTCGCTGCATTCCACCATTTATCCTTCAATCATAACATCGGGCAGTCCAATCCCCCGGCCAATGACGACGTTACATGTTAGTTTGAAACCTGAAACCGCAGGCGGTAAGGAGTGGAAAACGGCGATTACAAATATGGGTAAGGCTTGGAAGAAGGCTTATCCCGACGATGATTTTGATTGCCATTTTTACGACGAAACGATAGCGCGGTTTTACGACGAAGAACAACACAC
The DNA here is from genome assembly GCF_030409315.1 of Mucilaginibacter flavus. Lineage (GTDB taxonomy): Bacteria > Bacteroidota > Bacteroidia > Sphingobacteriales > Sphingobacteriaceae > Mucilaginibacter > Mucilaginibacter flavus. Next base: position 12,359 of record NZ_JAUFPS010000079.1, read on the forward strand.
CTCAACCCTGCTCGCCTGGGCAACAGGTTTCTCCATATTGATTAGCTGTCTTGGGCTGTTAGGCCTTGCCATTTACACTACCAACCAGCGAACAAAGGAAATTGGCATACGCAAAGTATTTGGTGCCAGTGTTGCGCAAATAGTAATCCTTCTATCAACTGAACTGATATCACTTATTTTAATTGCTTTTATCATCGTAACACCAATTGCGTGGTACGCAGTAAATAAATGGATGGAAAACTTTGCTGACCATGTAGCTATTAGCTGGTGGACATTCGTAATTAGCGGCATGGGGATGCTGTTAACAGGGTTATTTACCCTAAGTTTCCGAACCATTAGGGCTGGTATGGCGAACCCGGTGAAGAGTTTGCGAAACGAGTAAATTTACATCAGCGATATCAATTAACAGGTTCAAAGATTAGTAGTTACCAAGTGACCATAGCGTATCGAATTATTAAATTAATATAAGTTCACATTACTTCTTATAGGTCGGTTATAAGTTTAAATCAGTAAATAAGCATAAATCAAGTAGGAGATAGTTCGAAATTTGTAAAGTAGAGGTCACAAAAGGAGATATTCACAACCGGATATCTCCTTTTTATTTTACAGTCGTCCCCGTTCATCCGCCGACCCGCTATCCCGTTTCGCGCGCTCTTTACCTCCTGCAGATCCAAGCGGACGGTAATAGGTTAGTTTAAATATTGGTTGATACCTCGATTCTGAGTTATATATCACATGCACCTTGGTGTTAAAGGCGTCACGGGCAAGCAAGCCGGCATCACTTTGATAGCTTGCCCCGCTAAATATATCGGCAACAGATAGTTTTAAGCTCCCTTTACCCAATTCTTTTTTTAGGCCCAGGTTTACGATGGTATTACTATAGGCGTGCCAGTTGGCATTATAGGATGCCGAATTATAATAGCCCGATAATTCGGCCGACAACCCGTGTTTAAATTTAAAGTTCTGGGTAAAATTAAAGGAGCCACTCAAAAAAGTTTTTTCAAAGGGGAGGGGCGTAAAACTAACTTTGTATTGATTTACACCGCCGGTTGCTGTGTAGTTCATATCCCACCAGTCATTAATTTTAATAGGGATAGTAGCCTGTAGGGTGATAGCGTTTTGCCAGTCGGCATTTTGGGGGCGCAGGTAAACTACGCCGCTTACAGGTCCGGTAGTGCTTTGGATACCCAGGATGGGGTGATCATCGTGACTGACCAGTAGGGAAAACAAATAATCATGCGTATTATACCCCAATTTAAGATTGCGGGTAATGGTTGGTTTTAAAAGCGGGTTGCCTGTAAAAACCGATACCGGATCATTATAGTTAATGTAAGATGCCAGGTCGTTGTAAGAAGGACGGGTAATGCGTTGGGTGTAAGACAGGTTCCAGGAAGCGTGGTCATTTATTTTATGGCTGAAAAATATGGATGGAAAAAGTCGTTTTAACTGGCGGTTTACCCGGTAATTGCTATCGGCAGATTTATCGGTGTAGTTATGCGAGTACTCATACCTTGCGCCTGCTACCAGGTTGGTGGCTGTGTCAAGCTGCATGTTAAGGGTAAGGTATCCGGCACTGATGTTTTCATATGTAATGAAATTATTGGCCATGCCCACGGTGTTGGGTACCCAAACGCCATTTTCTAAATCCTCAATACCAGATCTGGCGGTGGTACTGCTGTTGGTGGCTTTGGCACCGGCCTCCAGTTTTAGCTTTTTGCTGAGTTGCCTGGTATAATCCAGTTTGCCTATAAATACATTGATTTTGGTGTCTCCAAAATCGCGCTGTATGGGCGAATAAAGGCTATCTGCACCTCCGGCGGGCTTGCCCTCATCATCGGTGAATGAACTTTGCGAGTTGGATAATGATTTTGTTTGATAATACAGATAATCAAAATCGGCCCGGATCTTTTGCCCGGCGCTAAGGTCTTTGTCAAAATATAAATTGGCCATGGCATTACCAAGGTGACCGGTATTATTAAAAAACGAGTTATAAGTTAAAGTTGGGGCATTCTCAAATAAATAATAACCGTAGTTATGAAGTTTATTAGTGCTGCCACCACCCCAATAATTAAAGCTGGCGCCAATGGTAGTTGTGGTATCTAACTTAACATCTGCACCAACGGTACCATCATTATAATTGCCAATGGGCTTGCTGATACCCGTATAGCTAAAATCGGTCTGGCCACCTACTATGGTCGCGTTTTCTGAACCTACAGCGTTAAGGTAGCCATAATCATGACTGTGCCAGTAGGAGTAGGAGCCGTACAGGTTTATCTTACCGGTATTATGGTTGATGTTGAATCCGGCAGAAGCCTTTTCGTATTTGCCGTAGCCACCGGTTAATGTCACGGAACCATTAGTGCCTTGCTTTTTAGTCTTTTTGGTTACAATATTGATGATGCCTGCATTTCCTTCAGCATCATATTTGGCAGGTGGCGTGTTCATCAATTCAATCCTGGTAATGTTATCGGCGCTCATGCTGTTTAAAAAAGTGATTAGTTGTTCCATCGACATTCGCATCAGCCGGCCATCCATCATTACCAATACGCCGGTTTTGCCGTTAAGAGACAGTGTGTTATTATGCTGATCAAGAATAACGCCGGGCGATCGCTGCAATACATCTAATACCGAGCTTCCTTGAGTCATAATGCTGTTTTGCACATTTACGGTAAGGCCTTCGGCTGTTTGCTGTACCTGTGGTTTACTCGCGCTAATCACCACTTCGCCCAGCTGGGTACCGGCTTGTTTCATAATCAGCCTGCCCAGATCTTTGGCTTGGCCCACACCTATTTCAAAAACTTCCGATTGGTAAACCTGATAGCCAATGGCTCTTACCCGCAACCTATATTTTCCTGCCTTTACATTTTCAATGCGAAAAGTGCCGGTATCACTTACCATAGCGGAACTTGCCATTGTACTATCGGCATATCTTAATAAGGTCACAGTAGCAAAAGAAATGGGTTTGCTGTCAACATCACCAACACGGCCCGATACCTGACCGAAAGTACTGTTGACAATAAGAAAGGTATACAATGCACAGATGATCAAAGTTTTCATGGTTTTGGTTTTTACCCAAAAGAACCGCGATTGCTACACACGAAAAAAAGTGATTGATGAGTGTTAGTACCTGCTTGACGAAATGCGCAAATACAAGGTGTTTGGTTATAAACTGATGTGGAATGCACGAAATTACCAGATGTAAGCCGTAGATTGTATTTGGTCAATTATTTGATGCCGTTTATCTGCAACAGGTTTAAATATCAGTCAATTGAGTTAAATTAGCCTTATGGCTTTTGCTCAATCAAAACAAAACTGGTTCATCAGGTACAAATTGTATCACATCCCGTTTTGGATAGTGTATGATTATTTGTTGTGGGCCTTAAAAGTAGATAGCGCTACCGAAGCTGCCAAACATATGTTTTTGTCGGTTTATTTTTTCAAAAGCTTTTTTTATGTGATTTTCCCGACTTTCGCCGTTTATCTTAACCTTTATTTTCTTGTTCCAAAATACCTTGCTGCCGGGCGATACGCCATATATTTAACGTACCTGCTGTTAAGTATCATTGTAGCCTCTGTTTTAATTGTTCCGGGTTATTATATCAGTGCCTGGCTTGCTGGCAGCACCGTCGAAAAATCGTTTGGCTTTACAACTAATTTCAAAAATCTTTATGAGCTAATTAAAGAAGAACCTTTTAGGTATACCCTGGCAATAACTACCCTGGCTATGAGTATAAAGCTGGCCAAAAACTGGATAGAAACACAAAGAAAGCAGCGGCTTTTAGAAAAGGAAAAACTGGAAACAGAGCTTAAGTTTCTCAAATACCAGTTTAATCCACACTTTTTGTTCAATAGCATCAATTCTATTTTTTTTCTGATTCATAAAAACCCGGATATGGCTTCCGCATCGCTGGCTAAGTTTTCAGAATTATTGAGGCATCAGCTTTACGAATCAAACGATAGTGTGATCCCTTTAAATAAAGAGATGGCGTATCTCGAAAATTTTATCGGACTCGAAAAATTACGCCAAAGTCCTAACCTGGTAACTACATTTAATATTGATGAAGGATGTTCATCAAGCCTGGGTGTAGCGCCATTTATACTGATGACTTTTGTAGAAAACGCTTTTAAGCATGTATCTAAACATAAAGACGGGCCTAACTGGATTAAGATGGATATTTTGGTTGATAGCATGACCTTGAAAATGGATATTGCCAATAGCAGGGCCGATAACGATTCGCGGCAGGCTATCCATTACGGAGGCATCGGTTTAAAAAATGTGCAGCGCCGGTTAGATTTGCTGTATCCCGGGCAACATCAATTAAGCATCCATCAAACAACAGAAGAATTTAAAGTAAAGCTGGAATTGCAATTGGCCGAAGTTAACCTTAGCCCGGCGCATGAATTTATAAACCTATGATGAATTGTGTAATTGTAGATGATGAGCCTCTGGCCCGCGAAGGCCTGGCCAGTTATGTGAGGGAATTGGATTTCCTTGCCCTGGCCGGCGTGTGTGAAAATCCGCTTGAATTATTGCCGCTGATAGATAAACAACCTATCGACCTGATATTTTTAGATATCCAGATGCCAAAAATGAACGGCATTGAGTTTTTAAAAATTATGCAAAAACCGCCAATGGTGGTAATTACAACGGCGTACCCTTCGTACGCCCTGGAGGGTTTTCAGTTGAATGTGCTCGATTATCTGCTTAAACCAATAACCTTTGAGCGCTTCTTTAAAGCATCGAGCAAAGCCCGCGATTATTACAGGTTATTAACTAAACCGGCGGGAGAGCAGCAAAGCAATGTAGCAGATGAAGATTATTGCTTTATTAAATGCGGCAACAAGTACGAAAAAATACCTTTCGCCGATATTCTTTATGTAGAGGGGATGCAAAACTATGTGAACATTTACACGCTAAAAGGCAAATTCATGACGATACTCTCGCTCCGCGGCCTCGAAGAAAATTTGAACAGCCAGCTATTTATACGGGTGCATAAATCATACATCGTATCTATTAATAAAATTGAAAGTATAGAAGGTAACGAAATATTTATTCAAAACCATCGTATCCCTATCAGCCGTAATTACCGGCAGCAGATTATAGATGAGGTGGTAAGTAAAAAACTTTGGGAAAATACTAAAAGGAAAAATGTGTAGTATAATTAACTCAAGTTACGAAAGAAAAGAAGGGTGAGCATTAAAGCCTTGAGTTAGTTAGCCGATGGTGTTTATAAACAAAGCTAACCAAAGGCAAAAAATGCTACTTTTGTATTTAAACCATAATAGCGTTGCACTTTTCATTTCTCCCAAATCCTACTGTTTCCCGATATTCCTGGGTGGTAATACTGCAATTTTTCTTGAAAAATCTACTGAAATAGTGCTCGTCATAACTCAACTGGCGAATCTTCTTTAAAAAAATGGATTGAAGAATTATCATCGCCCCAATAAAATTGACTTATTTGAAGTGGTTATTGTATTAGCTCAATTTGGGTATAAAACTTATGAGAGTGTTTAGCATCTTTTATTCAAAAATTATCTAATGTTTCCTGTTACACTTGTTATCGAATTTTAAATAAGGTGCAGTAATCGTGGTAATCATTTCTCCACAATTATTGCCCCGCCTGTCTATGTTTGCTACTTTCGCCCTGTTATATGAAAGTTATTATCGCCGAAAAACCATCCGTTGCCAGGGAAATTGCCAAAGTTTTTGGCGCAAATACCAAAAAGGATGGTTATATAGAAGGTAAGGGCTACACCTTTACCTGGGCCTTTGGGCATTTGCTGCAACTGGCCGCCCCGCAGGAGTACGGCTACTACGGCTGGAATGTGCAAAACCTGCCCATGTTACCCAATAAATTCAAGCTTTCTATCCGTAAGGTTAAAAGTAAGGAGGGGATGATTGACGACCCATCCGTTAAAAAGCAGTTGGATATTATTAAAGGACTGTTTGACGAAGCCACCGAAATTATTGTGGCTACGGATGCCGGGCGGGAGGGTGAACTCATCTTCCGCTATATATATTACTATCTTAAATGTAAAAAGCCATTTAAAAGGCTTTGGATTTCCTCGCAAACCGACGAGGCAATTAAAGAAGGTTTCCGTAACCTTAAACCGGGGACGGATTACGATACACTTTTTAACTCGGCACACTGCCGCTCACAGTCCGACTGGTTGGTGGGCATGAACGCCACGCAGGCACTAAGTTTATCTTCGGGTAACCGTGCGGTGTTGTCATTAGGGCGGGTGCAAACGCCAACATTGGCCATGATTTGTTCCCGTTACCTGGAGAATAAAAACTTTGTGCCGCAGATCTATTACCAGGTAGCTATTCAGCCCGATAAGGATGGACAGGCTTTCCGAGCCATATCTGCAGAAAATTATAAAACAAAAGAAGAAGCACAAGCCGTATTAGATAAGGTAGAAGACGTTGCCGCTGGTTTTCCCACAGGCGGTCACATTCTGAGTGTGGAAGCCAAGCCGCGTAAAGAACCGCCTCCCTTGTTGCATGACTTGAGTAGTTTACAGCAGGAAGCCAACAAGCGCAAAGGTTTTACGGCCGATCAAACACTGGGCATACTGCAAAACCTTTACGAAAGTAAACTGGTTACTTACCCGCGTACTGGTAGTAGATATATAGGTGATGATGTTTTTGCAGAAGTACCGGCCTTGATTGAAAAACTGAAAGATCATCCCGATTTTGGCAAGCAAGCCACCTACCTGATGGGGCAAAAGTTGAATAAGCGGAGTGTTAATGCTAAAAAGGTAACAGACCACCACGCTGTATTAACAACAGGAGTGGAGCCTTACCAGTTATCTAAGGATCACCAGGCCGTTTATGATATGGTGGCCGGCCGTATGCTGGAAGCTTTTCACCAGGAATGTATCAAGGAGATCACTAAAATAGTTGTTCAATCGGGTTCAAAATTTACTGCGAGTGGTACAGTAATAGGTTCGGCAGGCTGGCGTGCAGTTTTTAACGAGCCCGACGAAGAGAAAAAAGACGAGGAAAACGCGGCCCTTCCTAAAGTAATACAAGGGGAGAACCTGCCGGTAATTAATAAAGCCCTGTTAGAAAAGCAAACTAAACCTAAGCCTTTATATAATGAAGCCAGCTTATTAAAGGCGCTGGAAACCGCAGGCAAGGAAATAGATGATGAAGAATTGCGCTATGCCATGAAGGATAGCGGCCTTGGTACGCCTGCCACACGCGCTTCTATTATAGAAACGCTGATAAAAAGAACCTATATCATCCGTGAGAAGAAGAACCTGGTGCCCACCGAAACCGGGCTTAACGTATATACTGTAGTTAAAGATCAGAAAATAGCCCAGGCCGAATTGACCGGTACATGGGAAAAACGTTTGGAAGAAATCCGTTCCGGAGCATCAATTAACGAGTTCCAGGAAGAAATTAAAGCTTATACCCGCAATATTACGCAGGAATTGCTTAGAGTAGGGATACCAAAAAAGGCTGCCGCCGAACCGGTAGCCAACCAATAATAGCAGTAAAAGCGCATGTTTAAGCCTCCCTTAGCAATTTTTTCTCATTGATACCAAGGGTATTGCGATTTACTATTAAGAAAGTGTTAAAAAGAGTTTGCTCGGATGTTAAAAGCTTGTACCTTTGCAACCCGCAAACGAGATAGCGGGGCTTGTTCTTAGAAAGGTTATTGAAGATAGGGGTTTTTGCAGAGAGGATTAGGAGAGTAAGCAAAACGAAAGCCTCGAAAAAAAACTTCAAATAAAATTTCGGAAATAAGAAAAGGTTGCTACCTTTGCAGCCCGCTACGGAGGACGGGAGTTATGAAGGAAACGGGTTCAGAACTTTAAAATTTCGAAAGAAATAAAACGAAAAAAAGTTTTGGAAAAGCGGAAAGGATTGCTACCTTTGCCAACCCAAACGGAAGGGTGCTTGCGAGAGCAA
>NZ_JAUFPS010000008.1 GCF_030409315.1 Mucilaginibacter flavus
CATTTGCTGCAACTCAAAAGTCAGCTAACCCAGTGGTCAATTTGGCCCGGAACAGGGTGGTCAACATCTCCATAATATACAATCTAATACCTTCGCTGATCTGGCGATGGAGCTTAGTGACAACCGTGAAATTGTTTTGTCAGAAAATGGATTACAGGTAAAGGAGGGGGATGACGAGGTCGTTGTCAGGCAAGCACTATCCGATCATATAGAATGGTTGTTTGCAGAATACCGCAACTTAAGCTAATACATTCCCCTCCAATTTGCTATTGATCCTACGGTTTGTAGCCAATTCTTTTTCTCGGGCTAATTTCCGGTTGCTTTGGGATACGATCCGAAAGTTCATCAAGATAACGAAATACAATTTCCATGCTCTTGTCCTGGTTATCCAGTTTGCCCTTGATTCGTTCTATTTGTAACCATATTTCTGTTTGATCCGCAAACGTTTCTCTAAGTTTCACAAAAATATCTATAATACGTATGCTAACGGCAACGGCATATTCACTTTTTAATACATTGGATAACATTAAAATCCCGTGTTCAGTAAAAACATACGGTAGATATTTTGAATGCTCACCATGTCTTAAGGTCACATTTTGTGACCTTAAGATTTCATTTTCTTCATTTGATAGCTCAAACATATAGTGGGCTGGAAACCTATTCATATTGCGTTTTACTTGTTGCTTTAGTTTTTTCGTTTCCGTTCCATATAATTGGGCTAAATCTCTGTCTAACATTACTTTTTGTCCCCGTATTACGTAGATCTTATTTGTGATAACTTCATCAGGTATAATTTGATCTTTCATGGCTCTCTATTATTAATAAGATGACTTAGCAGGCAATTTTCCTCAATTGCCCGTCGGCGGTAAACACAATTCCTTTAACCCGCGCCAGGGTTTTACTGATCTTATTTCTTTTCACCTTCGCATATCTCTGAGTGGTCCTCGTGGTCTTGTGACCAAGCATCTTACTCACTTCCTCCAGCGAAAACTCCATAATATTTAACATGATATCTGCAAACGTGTGCCTTGCCAGGTGAGTGTTCAATTCCCGGTTGATACCACAGATCACCGCGAGCTCTTTTAGGTAACCATTGTATCGCGCGTTACTGTTTACAGGAATCAGTAAGCCTTTGTCCTTACGGCAGAGGTGGTACTTGTATTTTTCGATAAGTTCGTCTATAATTGGCAGGATAGGTACTGTCTCACTCACTCCGGTTTTACCTCTGTCTTTAATTAACCAACGTTCACCTATAATGCCTACCCGGATTATATTTTCAGTAGTTAACGCAAATACGTCCTGAAATGCGAAGCCTGTGAAGCATTGAAAAATAAACGCATCACGAACTTCAGCAAGCCTTTGTATAGTTATTTCCTTATTCCAAATTCGCTCTACTTCGAAATATTCCAATGGCGGAATATCTGTTTCATCACCTCCGCATTTAAACTTAATGATTGGGTTTTTGAGAATCCACGTACTTGTTTCAGCAAACGTTAATATCTCCTTGGTATTCTTTATCTGTTTCTTAGCCGCCGCTTCTCCCAAAACCTTTTCCCGGTCGATAGTTAAATAATTATAGAATTTAACGGCGAAGGAATAATCAATCGCCTCCAAATCCATATCCTTTATTCTAAAATGTGTAACTAAAAATTCCTCAATCTTCTTTCGTGTCGCGTTCCATTGTTTTAAGGTTTCTCCTGATCTCAGCTTTTTATCTACCATCTTTTTGAAGTTGGAGATATGCAGGTCAGTAACCTGAAGCAGGGTAGGTATTATTTTAGCTTCCGGCTTAGGCAATCCTTTGCTTAATTTTGGCGGTAAACCGTTGTAAACATTCTTAACCATTAAGGGAGTAATGTGGTCATACCCGGCTTGGAGTATTGTAAACTCCCTGTTAAGATCCACCGCAACTTCGCTGATCTTTAAATTCGTCTTTTTCTCTAAACTGCTGCCTTTAGCAATTTTGTTTTCAATGTCCCAATTGTTGATGTGGACTTTCCTGCCGATGGCAAGTTCTTCGGGTTCTTCACCCTCGATACTGATTCTGCAAATAACAGGCGCATATCCCTTAGCGTCTGCTTTAGATTTACGGTGCCAGAATAGCAACGTTAATTTCTGATGGTTTTTCATTTCAATGAACTTTGGTGAACAATTTGTTTAGCGGGACTCCGAAAACTCAATTGTTGCCATAAACCATTGTCGTACAATACTTTGATTGCCGAACTGGTGCCCTAAAGATAAACAGACTGGTGCCCAATTCAAATAGGGCACCAGTTGGTTTGATCTGAAATGATTTGAAATGATTTGTTTATTTTTTCTGCAGAGTGGCCAAAAATGCATTTTAAACAGAAAAGGCGCATTTTCATGCGCCTTTTAGCTTTAATCAGTGACCGTCTTTCAGGTCTTTGTGATCCCGCTGGGATTCGAACCCAGGACCCCAACATTAAAAGTGTTATGCTCTACCAGCTGAGCTACGGAATCATTCTTTAAACTTTACTGGCATTGTTGCCGGCTCTGTTTTCAAGAGATTCATTTGTTATTTGTAAAAAGAAAAGCCTTCTTTCAAAGGCTTTTCGTGATCCCGCTGGGATTCGAACCCAGGACCCCAACATTAAAAGTGTTATGCTCTACCAGCTGAGCTACGGAATCATTCTTTAAACTTTTTCGCTACTGTTAGCGCTTCCGTTTAAAGTGGTGCAAATATAGGGCGATTTACAATACCATGCAAGTGCTTTTTGCAATTAATTGTAAAGTATTTGTTAAGCTATTAATTGCCAATAAACTATATTTTAAATATGGCTATTTTACCCCGGTCGCCTGCCAACAAAACAAGTTTTCCGTGTTTTGCTTTACGGCAAACGTTAAAACTGGTAGCATCAATCTTGCGCCAGGACTTACCAAGCTCTGTTGATATGCTGCTGCCCGATGTCCCTGTTGATAAATAAACCCTGTCCCAAACCCGCTCAACGCATGATTGAAACCCGGTAGCGCCCGCAGGTAAAACCTCGTATTTAGCCGTCTTTTTATCGTATCGGCAAATCACCGAGTCGGCTATTTTATCTTTGGAGTAGTTCCCTCCTACGGCAACCATCAAGTCATCCGATATGGAAAAGGAACCCTTGCTACCCGCACCTTGCGCAATAGGGAAAGGTTTTGTTTGCCATTGAGGATTATCGCAGTTGCACAGTTGTAAAAAACGGGCTACTGTGCCTCCACTCGCTATTACAACACCTAAATCTTTATTAACCCTTAGGCAGGTACCACTTGCTGCAAAAGCAGCTTCGCCGGGTATGGCATAGGGCGCGTTTTGCATTTCTGCCCAGGTTTCGCCGGCGTCTTTGGTTTCCATCAGCAGAAATTTGTTCTTTATCGGGTCGCCTAAAATATAACCGTGCTTAGCGTCGGCAAAATCCATGGCATCAAAAAAGTAAATGCTATCCGTTTTACGCAGTTTTTCCTGCCAGCTTTTACCACCATCAATAGTTTTTAAAACCAGGGCCGGCGTGCCGGAGCTCATAATTACGGCTTCTTTATCATTAAATGCTTCAATATCCCTGAAATCGGCCTTTTCATAACCTTTCACTTGCTGCCAATCCCAGGTTTTACCGCCATCATTGGTAACTGCAATATGGCCTTTGCTGCCGCTGATCCAGGCTGTTTTATCATTCACAACTGATAATCCGCGAATACTGGTAGGTTTATCCTGTTGCAAAATGGTTATGGTTTGCGCTTTTAAAACAAAAGGAAAAAACATTAAAACACTGAAAATAAGCCGGTAAATACGTTTCATGAATTGAGTAACAATAATTAAGTAAATTCTAAATTAACCCATACTGAGACAATTAACAACTAATGCCCAATTTTTATATTTATTAGATTGCTATTTGGCAGAAACGTTTATATTTGCACGCTTGTTAATAAAATAACACGCCCGGATGGCGAAATTGGTAAACGTTGCGGTCTCAGAAGCCGTTGAGAATTGTCTCTTGAGAGTTCGAGTCTCTCTTCGGGCACGCCGGTTAAAGATTTGAGAATTGAGATGTGAGATTTGAGATTGTTTTCTCGCCTCACATTTCAAGATCTCTTATCGGGATTAAGCTTAAGATATAGATTCTTTTTTCTCATATCTCAAATCTAACATCTCAAATCTAAAAAATGCCCAGGTGGCGAAATTGGTAGACGCACCATCTTGAGGGGGTGGCATTCGTAAGGATGTACGAGTTCGAATCTCGTTCTGGGCACACAAAAACCATCAAAATCTTTCCCGTCTTTTGGTCGTAACTAACACAAACATCTTGTAAGGTTAGTTGTGCTATATATTCAGCAATAATCATATGAGCAAAATTGGCTTTGGCGGTAGTTGCCACTGGTGTACAGAAGCAATATTTTTATCATTAAAAGGCGTGCTACAGGTAGATCAGGGCTGGATCGCGTCAAATGGCGATGCCTCTTCATTTTCGGAAGCGGTAATTGTTGCCTATGATGAAGATATTATTTCCTTGCCGATGCTTATCGCGGTTCATTTATACACACATAGCTGTACTTCCATGCATAGTATGCGGGCAAAGTACCGGTCTGCAATTTATATTTTTGATGACGACCAGGAAATGATCGCGAAAGCTGCGATAACACAATTGCAAAAGGAATTTACCAAATCGATTGTTACTACAGTAATTCCCTTTCAATCTTTTAAACTCAATGACGAACAATACCTCAATTATTACTACAAGGATAGTGCTAAACCGTTTTGCAGGAATATAGTGAATCCAAAACTAAAAGATTTGCTAAAACGATTTCCCGAACTGACCGATCAAAAAAAGCTGGCACACCTTTAAGCTCTTGTCTATTTCCAAACATCTGTTAAGGTTAGTTGTAACGTATATACAACAAACACTACGCATGTATAAATCAGCATCTATCATACTTATTTTCCTGTTCAGCATACCATTTGCAAAGGCACAAAGCCCGGCAGTTCATCAATATAAGGATCATGTTTTTCCTAATGTTGAAGTCAAATCTGATCTCAGTTACAATTCAAAAGCTACAGCCGACGATAAAGTTTCCTACCTGTTTGATCTTTACCAACCCAAGGGCGATCATTCCGCAGCCCGCCCACTCATTATATGGATGCATGGCGGTGGTTTTAAATACGGCTCAAAAACAGCTAAGGGTATCAAGATCTGGAGCAAGGATTTTGCCGAACGCGGCTACGTTTGCGCGGCCATCAATTATCGCCTTAGCAAAAAGAACCCGGTTTTTCATTTTGATGAGTTGCAAAAAAGCTGCTACTACGCCGTGCAGGATGCTAAAATGGCGGTAAATTATTTCAAAGAACATCACGCAGAATACGGCATCGATCCCAATAAAATAATACTGGCGGGTAACTCGGCCGGTGGCATTATAGCGTTGCAGGCTGCCTACAGCAGTAATGCCGAGCTATCGCGCCGTACAGGCGTGGTGGATTCAACCGCGCTTTTGAAGCCCGATGATAAGGCCAAAATTGCCGGCATCATTAACTTTTGGGGCGGTATATTGGATTTTCGCTGGCTTAAAAATGCCAAAGTACCCATTGTAAGCGCCTACGGGTCGCATGATAGGATACTAAACCCGGTAAGAGTGGATACTGGTATGTACGGCAGCATAACTATCCACAAAACAGCCGACTCCCTGCATATCCCCAACGCCGTTAAAGTATTTGATGGTTTTGGGCACGAATTGCAGCGCCACTTTAATCCGTTTTTTGATGCAGGCAAACCAACGCAAAAACGATGGTTGCAGGCCGCGCAATTCGCCGCCGATTTTTATTACGACATATTATTTAAGAAGCCGGAGTAAACAATTATCGCATTTTAAAGTTATTGCATATGAATCTCTTAAAATTGAACTATACATCATGAAATTAACCAAAATTATCACCCTTGCCGCCTTAGCCGTAATTGGCTTTGACAGCATACAAGCCGATGCCGCAGAATTGGTAGCTGCCCCTGCTTCTGTTACGCAGATCAGGCTTCCGCCACCGCCGCCACGCCCGCCTGCGCCACCCAATCCATTCAGAAGACGCCACAGGCGAGTAAGCAGACACAGAAGATTCCATATTAAACTACCGCCACGCCCACCTGCACCGCCAAATCCGCTGCATTTGCCAACGCCTCCGCGTCCATAAATATTTAAGCCTCCCGGTTATCGCCAGGAGGCTTTTTTGTGAGGCTTTATCTCTCAATATATCCTTTGGTTATTCTTTTTTGTAGCAGCCGGTTAAAAAGACATAAAGCCGTCATTGCGAGTTATAAAATCCGGCGGACTTTGAAGGTGGGGATGACGTAAGAACTACCTTCTACACCCTGTCATTCTGAGGAACGAAGAATCTTCTTCGCTATAAAAGTCTGCAATTAGCATGGCGAAGAAGATCCTTCGTTCCTCAGGATGACAAACTTTTTTTACAAAACGTCATGGGTAGGAACGAAGCAATCCCCAAAAAGACAGATCGACTAAGCAAATCCGCCCTGAACAGTCGGGGATTGCTTTGTACCTTATAATGACGTTGGGGATATAGTAGTTTTCCTTATTCATTTTTAAACAGCTTCTTAAAAACGCAGTAAATTTCATCTGCTGCTAAACTGTCCAAATTTGCAAAACCAATTTATGTGGTAAATTTGCATGCAGGAGACGCAAATATCGCGTATCAACAAAAAAAGCTGCCTTGTCGGAGGCAGCTTTTTTAATTGTATAATGAACTTATTATTGTTTATCCCACCAAACGCGAGAGGTTAACAAATCGCCACCTGGTACGGCGTTGTGTGCCGCATTATAATTGATGGTGTTGGTACCTGCCTCAATAACCGGGTAAGGGAAACGGCGTGGTATGGTAGCGTTTGTAGCATTACCAGGGTAGTTTACCGGGGTTAATACCGGGTAGCCCGACCTGCGCCAGTTGGCCCATGATTCGTAAAAATCAAGCATGGTGTTACTCAACAACCAGTATTGAGTATTAATCTGGTTTAAACCATCGGCCTGGTTGTATGGGTGTGCGGTAAGGTAAGTTTCTGCAGCGGCATCACTTACGGTTGCAGCGGCATCATACTGGCTCAAATAGGTTATAGCTGCTTTAACGCCATCATGATAATGGGTAGCCGCGCTGCCTGCTATGCCAAAACGCTCGGCTGCATCTGCTAATAACAATTCAGATTCGGCATAAGTTAGTACGAATGTTGGTCCGTTTCTTTTAATCAGCGCCGGTGCTGGCGATGAGTAATTGGTAAAACCGCTAAAGCTTGGATCTGAGTAGATAGCCAGCGTTGGCGAAGCGCTAAGATCTTTACCGTTTGGCATACCTTTTTGCACTGCCGCGCTTGAGTTGGCGTTAGGGTTTTGATTTTTGGTAGCGTCATCAACATACAGGTTGGTTACCGCTACGGCGCTTAAACGTGGGTCGTTGCTGTTTTTAAGCAGGTCGATAAAAGTTTTTGACCAGCGTACATAAAAGTTTTCCTGCCCACCATCGCCCAAAAGGATCTGGCTGTTACGGTTAATAGTTGTACGACCGCCAGATGCATCGCCTAAAATATAAGCATTATCTGCATTGCTGCTCATGGTTTTACCAAGCACCTGGGTAACGTAGGTTTTGGCTGTAGCCGGGTCAACCTTGCTTAAACGCATAGCTAAACGTAAAATTAAAGTGTTGCCAAAGCGCTGCCATTTGGCAATATCGCCGTGGTACATTACATCACCGGTAGGAATATCACCACTTGGGTTTAATGCAGCGGTAGCCGCGGTTACTTCCTTCAGCATATCGGTATAAATGGATTGCTGCGAATCGTACTTAGGGAAATAGTTTTTATCGTAATAACCTAAGCCTGCCTGTGAGTAAGGCACATCGCCATATAAATCGGTAATGCGTTCAAATATCAGGGCGCGCATAATGCGGGCAATCTGGTGCAGGTTGGCGTAAGCCGGTTTACCATCTGTTGATTGTACTACATCAACAATAGGGCGCACCTGCTCTGGGTAGGCACCGTCGCCGCCGGTAGGTGTACCAGCCGAAAAGCCCCAGTAAGCGGCGGTGTAGCCCGCGTTAAGCATGTATTTATCGCCGGCCCAGTAACCAATAACGGTACTGAAGCCCTGCATCATGGTTGAGCAGTAAATTAAATTTCCGCGCCAGGTATCGTAGCTAAAATCGGTACTACCGGTATAGCCCAGCTGCGCGCTGGTTAATACATAGTTAGGGTTAAAGGTACTCTGGTTATAGGTAGATGGGTTGGTATTGGTTTTTTCGAAATCCTTTCTGCACCCTGCCGAACAAATCAACAGCGCCACAAGCATCACTGCCGGGTATTTATATATTTTTTTCATCTTAATAAGATTAGTAATTGTTGATTATAATTTAACACTCAGGTTTAAACCAAACGTACGGGTTGGCGGTACACCACCAAGCTCCAAACCGGCAGCGTTTAAGCTATAGGTCGATTCGGGGTCGATGTTGTCTGTTTTCTTGTGGATGTAAAACAGGTTACGGCCAACCAGGCTAAGTGTAGCGCCTTTAATTACGTTGTTAAACATTTTACCCGGGAATGAATACCCAAGCGTTGCCTGGCGGAATTTGATAAAGCTGGCATCCTGTACAAACAGGCTCGATACGTTATTGGCCAGTGTACCATAGTAAGC
Source organism: Mucilaginibacter flavus (assembly GCF_030409315.1). Classification (GTDB taxonomy): domain Bacteria; phylum Bacteroidota; class Bacteroidia; order Sphingobacteriales; family Sphingobacteriaceae; genus Mucilaginibacter; species Mucilaginibacter flavus. Next base: position 8,665 of record NZ_JAUFPS010000008.1, read on the forward strand.
CGAAGCCTGGTTGCCCAAAGCATCGCGGTTAACCAATGTTGCCTGGTGTAAGCCCAATACATAACCATAATAATCGGTAGCCGAGAATATTTTGCCGCCAAATTTACCATCAATCAGGAACGAGAAATTTAACCTTTTGTAGGTAAAAGTGTTGGTAAAGCCGGCAGTCCATTTGCCGTAGGCAGATCCGTAAGCTTTCAGATCGCCCTGTACAGGCACGCCCGAAGCATCTTTAACAATAGCGCCGGTAGCATCACGTTTGTAATCAAATGCCATGATCTGGTCAATTGGTTTACCTACTATGTTTTGGGTAAAACCAACACCACTGCGTGAGGTAGATACCGGGGCCGATGTTTGGCCGGCAGCTAATGATACCACGGTGTTATTATTGATTGATCCGTTTAATGATGCATTCCAGCTAAAGTCCCTGGTTTTAACCGGGTAGCCGCCTATCAGGGCTTCAACACCACGGTTGCGCAACTGGCCGTAGTTTAATACCGCGCCGCCATAACCAGATGTTACTGATGCAGGAGCATAAACAATCTCGTCTTTTGAATTTTTGTTATACCAGGTAACATCTAAACTTAAGCGATCTTTAAACAAACGTAACTCGGTACCAATTTCAAGCTCGGTAGCTATTGAAGCAACCAGGCCACTGTTTGGTATATTTAAGTTTGATATAATACCCAATTGGTTACCGTTAAGCGAAGCGCTGTTAAAACCATAGGCCAATTGTGTTTGGTAAGGATTTGTAGCCTGGCCAACTTTTGCATAACCTGCACGTACTTTACCAAAGCTTAACCAGCTTGGTTGCCATAATTCCGAGAATACAAATGAGCCTGTTATCGATGGATATACTTTGTTTAACGGGTTGGTAGTGCCCGGAGTAGCCAGCGTGCTAAACCAGTCGTTACGTACCGATCCGGTGATGTACAGGTAGGTTTTATAATCTAACTCCAAAGTACCATAAATTGATTGTACTTTTTGATCAGACGGCGTATAGGTTGGGGTTGATTGCTGCTGCGCGTTGGTGATTACATAAACGTAAGGTACCGCGAAGTTGCTGCCATTAAGACCAAAAAGTTCTGATTTGGTATGCCTGTAGCTACCGCCAATGTTAGGGGCAATGGTAAAATCTTTTATTTTGAAGGTTTTGCCCAATAATACGTCGGCATTGATATCGTAAAAATTGGTAGTGTTTTCGGTGATAGAACCGGTTGGACGATATGCTGTACCTGTTGGCACTACCGCGGTATACCTATCGTTATAAGCATCCCTGCCTGCACGGCCTTGAATGAAATAGCCGCTATCAAAATTATAGCGTAAGCTTGCCGATGATATTAAACGTTCGCGGGTGGTATTGTTAATGAACTTTTCGGCCGCGAAGTATGGGTTAGTAGCATAAGCGTTTGCCGAGTAACCGTATTCGGTACCATCAGCATTAGTAGCTTTTTTAAGGGTGCGTACATCTAAGCTGGTTGGCAAAAAGGTAACGTTGTAGTTGGAGTTACCTGGTCCATCGCTCAGGAACGGCCTGTTATGGGCTTGCTCTAAAATATAGTTATTGCGCACATCTAAACTTAAGTTTTTGGTAATGTTATAGTTACCTGTTAAGTTAAATGTTTGCCTGTTTAAGCCAGAATTTGGGGTGATGGCATCGTTATGCAAATCGCTTGCAGAAAAACGTACCGAACCACCTGTAAAGCTTTTGTTAAAAGCAATAGTGTTTGTTGCCGATGTACCACTGCGGAAAAAGTTGGTGAGGTTATCTTTATATGCAGTGTAAGGGCGCGATACGCCATCAAACTGGATTACGCTCGATCCATCTAACTTACCACCCCAGCTTGACTGACCTGCCTGGAAAGCATCATTTTTGGTAGCTGGTTTAACGCCATTGGCACCATTACCATAAACATATTGCCAGTTGGTTGGGTTGATAACATTTTCGGTAACAAAGTTTGAGTTAAACTCAATACCGCTGTCTTTACCGCTTTTGGTGGTAATTAATATAACACCCGCTTTACCACGGTAGCCGTACAATGCCGATGCCGCGGCACCTTTCAGTACAGATATGGTTTCGATGTCATCTGGGTTTAGGTTACCTACGGCATCGCCCAAATCCGGCTGGTTATCATACTGGCTGCCCATTGCCGAGTTTGGCGAGTTTTCCATAGGCACACCATTAATTACATATAATGGCTGGGTAGTTTGCGATAAGCTGGATACACCACGGATAATTACGTTTGATGAAGAACCCGGACCACCGGCTGTAGGGCTTACGTTTAAGCCGGCTACTTTGCCTTCAAGCGAGTTGATCACGTTTGGCTCACGGGCCTGGGTAAGTTCATCGCCTTTAACCTCGGTTACCGAGTAACCTAAAGCTTTACGCTCTTTTTTGATACCCAGGGCGGTTACCACAACCTCGCCCAATTGCTGCGAATCTTCGGCCAATACAACCGATAAAGCCTCGGGCGAGTTGATGGTTACCTCTTTATGCACATAACCTAAGTAGTTAAACACCAACACATCGCCAATATTGACATCGATGGTAAATTTACCGTTCACATTGGTTTGCGTACCTGTTTTGGTACCTTTTACGGTAACGTTAACACCTATAATAGGCTGGCCTGTAGCATCGCGCACGGTACCGCCAATTTTTATACTTACAGCATTATTTTCGGCCTGACCAGGTGCAAGCTGCGGAATTTGCGCCAGGTTTTGCGCTACGCCAATATAATTGCCTACAATTTTAAACTGCAGCTGGGTTTTATCCTGCAGTTGTTTTAAAACCAGGGGCAGTTGTGTATTTTTTACGTTGAGGGTAAGTGCCGGCAAATTGTTAAGGATCTGATCGTCATAAACGAACGATACTTTTGCCTGTTGTTCAATCCGTTTAAAAACCTGTTTTACGCTTGCATTTACAAGGTTAAGGTTCATTTCCTGGGCCTTTATGCCCGTGGCCATCAGGATAGAAGAGCAACACACCTGGATGCCTATTATAATTGTTGAAATGCGCATGCATTTTCTAAGTATGGGCAATGGTTTGCCGTAAAAATTTATCATATTTGTGTATGGTTTAATGAGTTAAACTAAAGCCGGCTGCCTATGGGTCTCAAGCATGTATGCAGTGGCTAAACAAAATTCCGGGGGCATCATGTCCCCGGTTTTTTTTCCTCCTTAGCTGCTAAAAAGGAAATATGGGTTGGTGGTTATTTGATCACTACTGTGCTATCATTGGCAATTTGATATTTAAAATGTTTAGTATAACTGAGTACCTGTATAATGGAATCTAAATGCTGGCTGCCCACAACAATGGATATGCGCTCGTCAAGCAGTTTCTTATTTTCTATAGTGATAGTGGTATTGTATTCCTTCTCCAGGGCTTTAAATACGTTTTCCAGTTTTTCCTGTTCAAATACAGTATTGTTTTTACACCATGCGGTAACAGGCTGATTTACGATTTCTTTCACCACATGATGCGTAGCATAGTTTAATACTATAGCTTGCCTTGGCAGCAGGAAAATAGCTTTTTTATCTTTGCTGTCGGGCATCGTGATGCCCACCTTGCCTGTAACCACGCTTACCCGGGTTTTGCCCTCCTTTTTATAACTGCTTACATCAAAAGAGGTACCCAGTACATTTACATCCAGATTTTTGGTTTTTACCACAAACGGATGATCGCTCTGGTGCTTAATATCAAAAAAGGCGCGCCCTTCAACCAGCTCAACCAAACGGGTTTTACCATCAAAACTTTTAGGATACCTGAAAACGGAAGCGGCCTTAAGCCATACCCTCGATCCATCGGGAAGCGTAATGTGCAGCACCCGGTTTACAGGTACATTAACCACCTGGTTTTGCGCCACCTTAGGAGCAATAGGCTTATCGGCTGGTTTAAAAACAAAAAAGCCAATGGCCACAACCGCCGCGGCGGCAGCCACCTGGGTTAAACGTTTAAGTACAACATACTTAGTTTTACGTGTATGGCCTGTAGCAGACTCTATTTGCAGCTTTTGCTGCAGGCTATCAAAAATGCGTTGCTTTACTTCCTCTGCCGATTGGTGGTTATCAACAAGCAATGGTTCATCTTCATGCTGATGAACGGCATCATACCATTGGTTAAGCAATGCCTGCTCCTCTGCCGAAGCGGTGCCTTCCATGTATTTTTTTGCCAATAACTTAACCTGGTCCTTATCCATATGGATATAATTTCGTGTATTTATAAGTATAGAGTATACTTATAGGCAATTACCCTTGGTGGTAATTAAAATAAATTGTAAAATTTATTTTGGCAGAATAATGTATGGTTGACGGTTGTGAAACGTAGAAGACTCACCCGGCGAGGCTGCGCCCGCCACCCTCTCTTCGGCTTCGCCGGAAAGAGGGGTTTGAAAAGTTTTGATTCCACTACAAAATACTGACAAACAAACAGTTGTTTAAAAATCATCGGGTTTTCGATACTAAAACAGCCCTATTCGTTTCACGCACGCAAATCAAATAGATTATGCCAATCCGGAGAGTTCGGACAAAGGACGATTAAATATTGTATATAGAAGAAAGTTAATAAATGTTCAAACCCCTCTTTCCGCGAAGCGAAGAGAGGGTGGCCAGCGAAGCGTAGCCGGGTGAGTCTTAAACGCTTTACTTCTTTGACATCATCACCGCTATCATCAGCAACAAAAACTCTCCAGGCGTAGCACCTAAACTGTCGCGAATCACCCGGAGGGCTTTGGTCAAATGACCTTCGGCGGTTTTTTGGGAAATATTGAGGTTGCGGGCAACTTCGGACAGCGGCTGATCATGCAGTTTATTGTATTGGAAAACCAGGCGGCATTTTTCGGGCAATTTGTTGGATAGTTCGGTTACTATCTGCAACAATATTTTATGATCCACATTAAAATCGGCAACCGCCCCTTCATTGATCTGACCCAGCTTTTCTTCTTTAACGCGGCTCTTTTTTTCTTTGGCCAGGTAGTGAAAAACACTGTAGCGGGTCATGGCGGCCAGGTAGCTGGTAAGCGATTGTATTTCAAGCCCCTCTTTATTTTTCCAGAGGTTTAAAAATACATCCTGCACAATCTCCTCGGCGGCATTGGTATCTTTAAGTAGCTTATAAGCAATATAGTACAGCTTATCCCAGTAGCAGTTGTAAATTTCGGTAAATGCGGTAGCATCACCATTCTTTAGCAGAATAGCCAGGCCGTTATCATCTACCGTTACAGCATTCACAACTTTTTAAATTTAATGCTAAATTTATATAAAAATAATACAGAAAAGAGAAGCATAGTGTTAAATTTTTAATAATAGCGGGTTTTGTTACAAATAAAAAGCCGGGCTTTTTGTAGTTATAATGTTAATTATCAGTAAGATTAGGATAATATCCTGCTATTTCAATAGTAATTTTTTCATGTGACACATATAACGTGTCTCCATAAGAAAAAACAACGCCCAAAAAAACGCTTTGGGTTTTATCCCGAAACGCCGTCAAAACCGTACCTTTTAAGTGTAAAATAACAAATGAAAATGCGCTTCAACTCTATGAAAAAAACACCGTTTCTTTTGCTCGTAATTTGCATGTTAACATCCTTTAAACATAAAGATTTAACATGGGTTGCCATCGGTGATTCCATCACCTATCTTAACGACCACCTCAACGAAACCGATTATCGCCTAAACAAAGGTTATCTTACCCAGGTAACCGAGAAATTACCTTATATCCATTACATCAACAAAGGCTATAACGGCTGGACATCCGGCGGTATAGCCAACAAGATAGATAGCTTAGGCCTAACCAGGGCAGATATTTACAGCGTTTTTTTAGGCACTAACGATTGGTGGCAGGGCAGGCCAATAGGCACGTTTGAAAATTATAAAAATAACACGGGCAACGCCACCATTTACGGCTCGTTCCGCGTTATCATCAACAAACTACGCGCTTTAAACCCCGAAGCCAAAATTGTGCTTGTAGCACCTATGCAACGTGTAGATTTTGTTTACCTGTTTGATAAAAACAATACAGCCTATGGCTCCTACCGTCCCAAAAATGGACAAACCTTACAAGCCGTTTGCGCAGCGATAGACTCCATCGGTCAGTATGAGCACATCCCGGTTGATAACCTTTATCATAACAAAGCTTTAACGTTAGATAAACTGGTAAAATTTAAACGCCTGAAAGCCCCGACTACCGGCCAATACACCGATTATAAATACCCTGATTTTATTGATGTGCCTTTTAACAAAACAGATGATCATCCATATCCTAAAGAGGCCATGGCATTAACCTATGATGGTTTGCACCCTTCTGATAGCGGCGATGCCATTATCGCGAAGAGTTTGGTGGAGATATTTAGGAAGTTTTAGAGAGGGGTACTATCTGTAAATAATTGGAAACCTCACTTTATAATCCCCCCACAATGAAGACCAATATTGATAAAATAAATTCGTTTTGGATTTGGTTCCAATCTGTGGCTGACGACTTGTTAAAACATCCAACTAATGAAAACTTAATTTCTCTATTAAACGCGCGTATTACTGAATTAGGAGTAAGTGCATGGGAAATTGGCCCGTGGGAAAACAATGACTACTTTCTGGTCATTTCGCCGGGCCTTGACATTAATCAACTCCCATTAACCCAACAAATAATTGACTTAGCCCCTATTTGCAACGGATGGCATTTTCTGGCATTTAAACCAGTGAAAGATTGGAAAGGCATTTGGGATATGAAAAATGAATGGGATAAAACGATCCGGGTAAACAGTACTAACTGGGAATATATTCTTTACCTTTTTGATGACGGGACCTTTGATATCGATATTAAAATTGATGGGGTTGACGGTAACGAAAACACGCGTTACGCAGCTGTACATTTTGCATTGGCAGGGTACTTAGGCGAGGAAGTAGTTATGCAACTCATTTTAAACGTTAAGATCGTGGATAGCTTTAAAGGCAAAGCAACATCTCTCAAACATATAAAAAAGCATATTGAAAGTATCATATGAACGACGAACTTAAAAACAAGGCCTATTTACTCGCATCGCGACTTAAGCACCGGGGCTACGATAACGAGGTTATTCGTGCCCGACTGGAGAAAGAGGGCATACCCGAGGAACTTATAAAACAAGTGCTTACCAACTTAACCGTCCAAAAGATAGTTGAAATTAAGCAAGAGCATAAGCCTTTTTACAATCTTGCCTTGTTAAAAATTGGGATAGGTATATTTTTAGCTATTGCATCGGCTATATTAATTCCGGGGCATGTCTATATACCTATTGGCTTGATTGCGGGCGGAATTGCCGCGGCAATTTTCTTCAAAGACGGAAAAAAATTGTAATTTTCCATAAGGCAGCTTAAAGCTGCAACCATGATCGCCACGAGCTGAAAGCTCGCGGGAGCTAAGAAATTTAACAAACCCAAACTCAAAAACTCCCCCTTTAGGGGGCCGGGGGGCTCAGCCTCGCCACAAACATCGTATCCGCTTTATGCTCATAACCCTTAAGCACTTTGCTTTCTTCCAGCTTTAAACCAAGTTCTTTTACCAGGTAATCAACCACGTCCTCGTTCTCGCCTTTAAATGCCGAACAGGTGATGTAAATAAGCGGCTTGCCCGGTTTAAGATATTTTACTACGTTTTGGGCAATGCTTTTTTGCAGGCGCTGAAAAAACTCAATTTTGGGGGGCATAAACTGGGCAATCATCTCGGGCGTACGGCCCCAGGTGCCAGAGCCGCTGCAAGGGGCATCAAGGATAATGCCGTCGAACTGATAATCGTGCAGGGTCTGATCTACATTGGTTGTAAGGTCAAGCACCTTTTTTTGGTATTTGGTAAGGCCGGCCAATTGAAAGCGTTCGTCGAGGTTAGCCAATACCGATTCGCGGATATCTGATACTACCAATTTGATATTAGGTTCATCCTCGTGTAACAACAGCGATTTACCGCCCGATGCGGCACAAGCATCCCACCAGCTATCCCAGCGTTGCGGCCTGAAAAAATCGCCGGTTTGCTGCGATGACAAATCCTGTATCTCGAACCAGTTTTGTTTAGGGAAAATGGTTTCTAAGCGGGTGCCGTTGGGTAGCGAGTAACAGCCGTTGCCTTCGTCCTTAAATATAACTTCGGCTTTGTTCAGTTCGGCTTTTACCAAATGATCGTAGCCATTACGTACGCGAATAAACAGATCGGGCTGGCAAAAAAAAGATTTCAGGAAAGCGTCTTTGTCAATACCTTCAGAGATCTGGTTAGTCCACGGGAAAACATCTTCCAGTTTAAATGCGGGGTAAGCCGTTTTTACCAGCGCCAGTTTATCATCAATATTAAAATGAATACAGGCAGCCCACTCGGGCTTAAAGTGTTGTAAAAACGAATTGGTATTGGTGTTGCACAAGAACTCGGCAACGTTAAGGCGTTCATCCGTAGCCAGGTTGGGCAAAGCTTGCCCAAGGCGAAAGTAACTGTATATTAACCTGTTGGCCACCCGCCTATCGGTTGAGCCCATTTGCTTGTTTTGCCTGTAAAAGCCAGGTAAAAATTTGCTTAGTGGCGTATCAACCGGGTATTCACCTATTATTCGCTGAAACGTTTTAAGCTGATTTATAGCCTTCATTCTACGGGTTTTAACTCAAAGTTACTATACATAAGCACATTTACATGCGTGTTTATCCAACCTAAACCCGCTTTTTTTACAAAGTGGAAATTGTTGTGTAAACCTGTAAAATCTGCCTTATCCAATGCTGCAAAATTAGCATCCATTAATTGCTTCCCAAAATACATTCCTTCATCAAATCCTTTAAAAGCAAAATCAGTTGGTTCAATGTGGTACACCCGGTGATAAACACGCACAAACTCCACGCTGGCGTCGGATTTATAATCAATCTGATCGGCCGATGTAATGTGGGTTTTCAGTCGCTGTAAAATATCAACCTTTAAAAAACTAAATTTTTCCCAGCTTGGGTGCCCAAACAATACAACCGGGTAATGCCTGTTCAGGGTATCTAATGACTTTAAAATCACGTTCAGAAAAACCTGATCGGTAGCAGCCACCACAAACACGTTAGCTTGCGTTTTTGACAACTGCGGAAGTAAAGCGGCCAGTTGCCCTTTGCTAATGGTGGCGATAACCACTTTGGTTTTCTTTTTGCTTAAGCTATCCGTAGCGTTTTTAAAACCGCGCACATAATCCTGCTCCTGGCTAAAGCCCGACCGTAGGATAAAGATCTTTTTGGGTTTTAACTTATCATTAATGTACTGCGCCGCACCCCATCCGTGATACTCCAGCGGAGGCATCACCGTAATTAAATTATCACTGTTAATAGTTGCAGGCGATGCCGGCGAAAGGGGCGATACCAATGGCGACTTAGTGTTAAGCCCGGCAGAAAACACTTTGATGCCATCCGGAAAAACCGGACCAACAATCAAATCACTGTTTTTAATATTGGGGTTAAGACTTAAACTATGCGATTGAGAAGCCTCGTCTTTTGAATCGTATAAACGGAGTTTAAAGTTTGCACCATCAGCGGTTAAAGAATCAAGCGCTAATTTAAAGCCCTGATAATACTCCACACTTAAATTGGCCTTATTTAAACCGGGCGAGGTATATTTTGATCCCGGCCTTAAATGATCTAAACCCAAAGGCAGGATCATGGCGATAGTTAAAGGCTTTACTTCCGCTGGTTTTACCGGTTTCTCGGCAACTTTGGGTTTTTCGGGTACTTTTTCAACCGGCTTTTTTACGGGTGCTACCGGCTGCAGTTTTGGAGAACATGCAGCCAGTACCAATACCGTTATAAAAAACCATAACCATTTATTCCCACTCAATGGTAGCAGGCGGTTTTGAGCTGATATCATATACTACCCGGTTAATTCCTTTTACGTTGTTGATGATCTCGTTACTGATTTTAGCAAGCAAATCATATGGTAAATGGCACCAATCGGCGGTCATACCGTCCAGCGATTCCACTGCACGTAAGCAAATCACATTATCGTAAGTACGCTCATCGCCCATTACCCCTACCGATTGTACCGGCAAAAATATAGCGCCGGCTTGCCAAACTTTATCGTAAACACCGTATGACCGTAAATTGTTGATATAAATTGCATCAGCTTCCTGCAATATAGCTACTTTTTGCGGGGTTACATCACCTAAAATCCTGATAGCCAGACCCGGACCCGGGAAAGGGTGACGTCCTAAAATATTAGGATCGATACCTAAAGCCTTGCCTACACGCCTAACTTCATCCTTAAACAAAGTGTTAAGCGGCTCAACCACTTTAAGCTTCATAAAATCGGGTAAACCGCCAACGTTATGGTGCGATTTAATAGTAGCCGATGGTCCTTTAACAGAAACAGATTCGATAACATCGGGGTAAATAGTACCCTGGCCAAGCCATTTTACATCTTTAACCTCGTGAGCGGCATCATCAAATACTTCAATGAATACGCGGCCAATAGCCTTACGTTTCTTTTCAGGATCGGTTAAGCCGGCAAGTGCGTCGTAAAAACGTTGCTTGGCATCGATACCTTTTATATTTAAGCCCATGTGTTTGTATGAATCAAGCACCTGCTCGTATTCATCTTTGCGCAAAAGGCCGTTATCAACAAAAATACAGTGCAGGTTGGCACCTATGGCATGGTGTAACAACACCGCAGCTACCGATGAATCAACACCACCAGATAAACCTAACACTACTTTATCATCGCCAAGCTTTTCTTTTAAAGCGGCGATGGTGGTTTCAATGAACGAGTCGGGGGTCCAATCCTGTTTGCAGCCGCAAATATCAACCAAAAAGTTTTCTAATAGTTGCTTGCCATCAGTACTGTGGGTTACTTCGGGGTGAAACTGGATACCGTAAGTTTGGGTACCGGTTACCTGGTAAGCCGCAACTTTAACGCTATCTGTACTGGCAATAATCTCGAAGTTATCGCCAATGCTGGCGATGGTATCACCGTGCGACATCCACACCTGTGAGTTCTCCGGAATATTTTTAAACAGCGGATTTTCGCGATTAACAAAATCTAAATTGGCACGGCCATACTCACGTGTGCTCGATGCCAATACCTCGCCGCCATGGAAATGCGCAACATACTGTGCACCATAACAAACACCTAAAATAGGACGAGTGGTATGAAACTTTTCGAAATCAAACCGCGGCGCATCTTCCTGCCTTACAGAATAAGGACTGCCGGATAGGATGATACCTTTTACAGTGCTGTCAATTTCGGGATAGTTATTAAACGGGTGGATCTCACAGTAAATATTGAGCTCCCTGACACGGCGCGCTATAAGCTGGGTGAATTGCGAACCAAAGTCAAGAATGAGGATTTTTTCTTGCATGGGCAAAGATAGGATTTGATTTCGGATTTCGGAATTTCGATTTCGGATTTTTTTGTCTGAATCAGAATTTTCAGAATTAAAGAATTGGCAGAATTTTCTTTTTGTTTGAACCTGAAGTTTATCTGAACCGGAATTCGTCTGAACCAGAATTTTCAGAATTAAAGAATTACCAGAATTTCAATTCAAAAAATTCCAATAATTCGACAAATTCCGGTTCAGACAAAAAACATTTTCAAATCTTCAAATTATCAAATCCTCAAATAATCCCACATCTGCACATCAAAAAATCTTACTACTTGATACTAACTACTTACTACTGATTAAACTACTAATCAAAGTGTTTCCTTCAGCCATTTAAAAAACTCGTGCTGCCATACCAGGGCGTTTTGCGGGTGTAGCACCCAATGGTTTTCGTTGTGCATTACAATTAGACGGCTTTTGATGCCTTGCAGTTGGGCTGCCTGGAATGCCTGCAAGCCTTGTTCCAACGGTACGCGGAAATCTTTTTCGCCATGATAAATCAATATCGGGGTATCCCAGTTGGCCACAAAATTACTTGGCGAAAACTCTTTATATGATTTTTGAGCCGCGGCATTGTTTTTATCCCAGTATGGACCACCGTAATCCCAGTTAGGAAACCAGACCTCTTCGGTAGTACCGTACATGCTTCTGAAATCAAAAATACCATCGTGCGCTATAAAGGTTTTAAAGCGCTTTTGATGCATGCCTGCTAACATATAAACCGAATAGCCGCCGTAGCTTGCGCCTACGCAGCCAAAGCGGGCTTTATCAACAAAAGGCTCCTGGCTCATATTATCCACGGCGCTCAGGTAATCCTGCATGGCCAGGCCGCCATGATCTTTGCTGATCTCCTCGTTCCATTGCGTACCATGGCCGGGCATCCCTCTGCGGTTGGGTGCCACAACAATATACCCGTTCGCGGCCATCAGCTGTAAGTTCCACCTGAAAGAATAAAACTGTGTTAAAGCACTCTGCGGACCGCCCTCACAAAACAACAGCGCCGGATACTTCTTAGTTTTATCAAACCCCGGCGGATACACCACCCATACCAGCATATCCTTACCATCCACGGTTTTTACCATACGGCGCTCTGTGATGCTCATACCTGTTTTGGCATATAAATCATCATTCACGTGGCTTAACTGTTTCATGGCACCATTGGTAATATTCACGGTGTACAATTCGTTGGCATGGTTAAAGTCGCTACGGGTAACAATTAGCGTATTGCCCTTTTGACCAATTATATCGTTAATATCAAAATCACCGCTGGTAACCTGGGTTATTACGGGCAACATTTTGGTAAGGCCGGGGTAGGTAACATGAAACAATTGCTCGGTACCATTAATTGGCGCGGTAAAAAACAGGCCTTTGCCATCCTCGGCCCATTTATAGCCGGCAACATGAATATCATCCCGCTGCGCGGTTAGGTTTATTTTAACATCCCCATCGGCAACTACCAAATCCTGTTTATCGCTCTCGTAACCATCGCGCTTCATTTGCAGCCATGCCATTTGGTTGTGCTGGTTAAAGCTGGGTTGCAAATCGTAGCCCTCGTTATTGGCAGTTAAGTTTGTAGTTTCACCGGTGGCAATGTCATAGGCATATAAATTGGTGTTGGTACTAACAGCGTAAGCGGTGCCAAATTTCTTTTTACAGCTATATACCACCTTTTTGCTATCGCTACTCCAAACGTAGCCTTCATCGCCACCATCGGGCTTTAGCGGACAATCATACGGCTCATCAGGCATTAAATCTTTTTGATGCTTGCCAGGCTTGCCTTTAATCATGTGCGATAGCATCACGTGCCCAAACTTGCCATCCTCCCAGGTATCCCAGTGGCGGTAGTTCAGGCTATCGTAAATAACAGCCTCACTCTTTTTAAGGAGCGGGTAAAAATCACTCCCCGCCACCTTTTTTACTTTCACTTCTTTGCTACTAATCCTATACTTTCCATCCGGCGATATTTTGGTATCCGCCAGTAACTCATCAGCGTTGGTAATGGCCGTAGCGCGCCCGCCGGTAATGGCGATGCGATACGTTTTACTATCTATTTTATTTTCGGCTATGTTGGGTACCCCTACCGAAAAAATCACATACTTACCATCTTTAGAAATGCCCTTGCCGCTTACACGACCAATTTTCAATAAAAGCTCAGGAGTTAAATTTTGTGCCGATGCCATGCCCGAAATTAACAGAAATATTAAAACAAAATATGGTTTCTTCATTTTGGAAAGATGTTAATGAAGCTATAAAGTTAAGAGAAAATTAGATAGAGAATAACTATCAAGCCATACGCCGAAAAAGGCTTTTGATCAGCGTTTAGTTCTGCCACAGAAAAGCTTTTTGAATTTTTACTTTTGAATTTTGAATTAAACCAATGGCGTTGCCTGCGGCCCGGGCTTTTTGCTCATACTGCACAGGCATTAATCGCGCCCCCCGCCCTTTTGCCTTCGCCCGGCCGGTATCCGCGTCAATCCCTAACGCGCTTGTCTGATCAAGAATGTTTAGGCTTCCTGCTTGTATGAAAAATAGAAGTTACAAATGTTTTGCGATTAACTTCATCAACCCAATAGATGATAATAAAGGGAAATTTGTTTAAAGAAGCGGCCCGTAGTTCTGATTTATATTTGACGGGGAAATGAAATGGATTTTGATATATCAGGTATAAATAATGGTCGATCTCCTTGTAAAATTTGTCACCTAAATCCGGAAGTTGTTCCTGATACCAATCGTAAGCTTCAGAAAGTTCATCTTCAGCTGCTAAAAGCAATTCAATCTCAAACACCTTCGTACTTTTTCCTGATCTCACTCCACGGGCGGGATGTAGTTTTACCGGCTAAAAAATCCTCTTTACGCTTAACCATTTCTTTTTCCTGCTCATCGGTTAATTGGTAATCATTGTCAGCATGGTATCGATAGTTCAAGCTATCTAAAAAAGCCAGAAGCACTTTTTTTTCCTGTTCGTTTTGAATGTCGATTGTCAACGTCTCCATAACCAAATTTAATCTTTATTTAGCTAATGTCCAAAAATTGAAAAATCCAAAAATCTGCTTAATCCCGGTTCAGAAAATAAAATCTACGATTACATTATTAATTTAGAGCAAAGGCAATCAATAAAGTATGATCAAGTATTTAACCGAAGAGCAGCTATTATCACTTTTAAAACTTGGCAAATCCGTTGAGCAATGGCTAACGCATGAAAAACATGACGGCTATACCGTACTAAAATGGCTAAGAATAGATAGGGAAAAAAACATGACATACAGTCTAAGCTATGTACAATGTTTTGACGATGGGAATGAAAACTTCTTTGACATCTACGAATTTTCGCCATTAAATCCCGATGAACCAGTCATTATAAACACTTTCGATTCTGCTGCCTACGCTTTAGAATTTGCGGACGCTACTTATGCAGCGTCAATAAGTCGTTATTTATCTGCCGGGATAATACAGGATGAATATAAAAACTACCTTCGCAGCTAAGCCCCAATGTATTCAAAATCTTAATACCAGATACTAATTACTTGACACTACTTTGCTTTCGTCCTTTTTCACCAACAGAACCTCATCCCCTTCTAAAAACAAGTAGCCATATTCATAGCAATAGAGATACACTGCTCCAGCTTTGGTTTGATAAACGCTGGTGATATAATCAAAATCGAACCCTTTTGCTGCCAGTTTTTTGCGGGTGGTTTTGGTTTTGCCGGTTGGGTTTAGTTCCTCCAATACACGGCGGTTGCGGCGCAATATATTGTTTATGTTACGTACCAGGTTATAGCTGTTGCTGTTAAGCTGGTTGTTGTAGTTGTTTCGGCATAGGTCGTTACAAAATTTTTTATCGGCACGCCCATGTAATGGTTCGCCGCAATCCAAACAGGTTCTTTCAGGATTCATGATTTAAAGTTAAACAATATTTTATCCGTTTGCAAACGCTTACAAACGGATACTATCGACTGTAAACGGTTATTACCCGGTTAATTTTTCGGCTTAGCCACACCTTTGTATCGTTAACTCAAACAAATAACAAACATTAAAAACATAAAACGATGAACACATTAAGAAACAGCGTGCGCCTGGTAGGCAACTTAGGTATGGACCCCGAAGTTAAAGTATTCGACACCAACAAAAAGATGGTACGCCTATCCATAGCCACCAACGAAAGCTACAAAAACGATAAAGGTGAAAAAATAACGGATACCACATGGCACAGCCTTATTTTTTGGAATACCGCCGCCAAGCTCGCCGAAGACCTGCTCAAAAAAGGCGACGAAGTAGCCGTAGAAGGCAAACTCACCAACCGCAGCTATACCGATAAAGAAGGCATCAAACGCTACGTATCAGAAATTGTAGTAAACGACTTTTTAAAAGTAGGCACTAAAGGCTGAAGAGCAAAAGCAGCCGCAACAGCCACCGAGCCCGAAACTGCCAGTGCAGGCATTGATGAAGAAAAGGCTAAAGAAGTAAAAAAGGTTTCGGGCCGGTGGTTTATAGCGCCGGTGAATAAAGAGGAAGAAAAATAGCGGGTGGAATTGCGAGTATTAAAGCTAATAAAAACTCATTGAGTTTGCCCCCTGCTTCTCATACTGGAAAACATCATTTTGTATTTATGGAAATTAAGGATTATCAATCTTTATTGACTGATGTAAAGTCAAAAATCCGCAAGGCCCAGGTTAAAGCCGCCCTTTCGGTTAATGCAGAAATGATTCGGCTTTATTGGGAAGTTGGCAAAGCGATAAAGAAAATTCAAAATGAAAAGGGTTGGGGCTCAACCGTTGTCGCAAGGTTAGCCAATGATATTAAAAATGAGCTTCCTGATGTTAAAGGATTTTCTGAACGGAACCTGCTATTTATGGTTCAGTTTTACAAGGAATACAGCACTCAAAACTCAATTGTGAAACAAGCCGTTTCACAATTAGAAACCGTCAATCATTCGGGGAGCGAATTTGTGAAACATCTTGTTTCACAAATTCCATGGGGACATAATATTTTGCTGATGCAAAAAATTAAAGACATTAAAGTGCGCCTTTGGTATATCAATCAAACCATTTCAAATGGCTGGAGCCGGGATGTGCTTTCATTAATGATAAAGAGCAATCTTCATCTGCGGCAAGGAGAGGCTATTAATAACTTTTCTAATACGCTGCCTCCTACACAATCCGATCTGGTAAAGGAAACGCTTAAAGATCCATACATTTTTGATTTCATCACAATAGCTCAATCATTTACGAACGTGAATTGGAAACAGAATTAGTTAAACACGTACAAAAGTTTCTGTTGGAGTTAGGCGCTGGCTTTGCCTTTGTAGGCCGGCAATATAAATTGGCCGTTAGCGATCAGGATTTTTACCTCGATCTTTTATTCTACCATCTTAAAATGCGATGCTTTGTGGTTATTGATTTAAAGCGGGGCGACTTTAAACCCGAATATGCAGGGAAGATGAATTTCTATTGTTCGGCCTTAGACGACTTGTTAAAACATCCAACCGACAAACCAACTATTGGCTTAATTCTTTGTCAAACAAAAAACAAAGTGATGGCAGAGTACGCTTTACGCGACATGAGTAAACCTATCGGCATTTCGGAGTTTGAATTAACGCGATCATTACCTACTAACCTGCGATCAAGTTTACCAACCATCGAAGAAATAGAAAACGAATTAAAACACAATTTAAATTAGCAGAAAGCCTTACGATAAACAAAGAGGTGGCCCATCATCCGGGCCACCTCTTCATATCAAAATTCAAAACGTTTATACTAAATCAAACCTGTCCAGGTTCATCACCTTGGTCCATGCGGCTACGAAATCACGAACAAATTTGTCTTTGGCATCAGCGCTTGCATATACTTCGCCAATAGCCCTAAGTTCTGAGTTTGAACCGAAAATAAGATCAACACGAGTGCCGGTCCATTTGATCTCGCCGCTGCTCCTGTCCGATCCGGTAAATATTTTTCCGGCATCTGAGGTTGCCTTCCAGGTGGTTGAGATATCCAGTTGATTTACAAAAAAGTCGTTAGTCAAAGCTCCGGTTTGTTTGGTGAATACACCATGCTGCGATCCATCGAAATTGGTATTCAACACTCGCAAACCACCAATCAGCACAGTTAATTCCGGCGCGGTGAGTGTTAATAGTTGGGCTTTATCAATCAGTAAAGCTTCGGCTGGTGCCGTATGGTGTGCTTTTAAATAATTGCGGAAACCATCGGCTGCCGGTTCCATGTATTCAAATGATTCTACATCGGTTTCTTCCTGGCTGGCATCGGCACGACCGGGCGTAAACGGCACAGTAATATCATGGCCGGCATTCTTGGCAGCTTTTTCTATACCTACCGATCCTCCTAAAACAATCAGGTCGGCAATGGAAACACTTTTTCCTGTGGTTTGCGTTGTGTTAAAGCCTTCTTGAATCCCCTCTAACACTGATAAAACCTTAGCAAGTTGCGCCGGGTTATTTACTTCCCAATCTTTTTGCGGGGCCAAACGCACACGTGCGCCATTAGCACCACCCCGTTTATCAGAACCGCGGAAAGTTGAGGCAGATGCCCAGGCTGTTGATACCAATTCAGATACGGTAAGGCCCGAATCTAATATTTTACCTTTCAGCGCGGCAATATCGCTATCATCAATCAGTTGATGTGTAACCGCCGGAATAGGGTCTTGCCAAATCAATACTTCTGCTGGTACATCCGGACCAAGATAACGGGCACGGGGGCCCATATCGCGGTGGGTAAGCTTAAACCAGGCACGTGAAAAGGCATCGGCAAACTCGGCCGGGTTTTCATGAAAATGCCTGGAGATTTTCTCATAGGCCGGATCTATGCGCAAAGCCATATCAGAGGTAAGCATAAACGGCGCGTGTTTCTTTTCAGAATCGTGCGCATCTGGTATAGTGCCGGCGCCAGCATCATCTTTAGGTTTCCACTGGTGTGCCCCACCCGATCCTTTGGTTAACTCCCATTCGTAACCAAACAGGTTATCAAAAAAGCTGTTGCTCCATTGTGTAGGGGTTTGTGTCCAGGCACCTTCCAATCCGCTGGTAATGGTGTAGCCCGCGTTGCCTGTACCGTATGAGTTTTTCCAGCCCAGGCCTTGCTCCTCAATACCTGCACCGGCGGGCTCTTTGCCAACATACTGGCCGGGATCGGCAGCACCGTGGGTTTTGCCAAAGGTGTGGCCACCGGCAATAAGCGCGACTGTTTCTTCATCATTCATCGCCATACGGCCAAATGTTTCACGGATATCCCGGGCAGAGGCCAGTGGATCGGGGTTGCCGTTGGGGCCTTCGGGGTTTACGTATATCAAGCCCATTTGCACAGCGGCAAGCGGGTTTTCCAGTTCACGCTCTGGTGTATAGCGGGTATCGGCTAGCCATTCTTTTTCAGAACCCCAGTATACATCCTCGGCTGGCTCCCACACATCGGCCCTGCCCCCGCCAAAACCAAAAGGTTGTAAACCCATTGATTCCAATGCGCAATTGCCGGTAAGGATCATCAAATCGGCCCAGGATATTTTTTTACCATATTTTTGTTTGATAGGCCAAAGTAACTGGCGGGCTTTATCCAAATTAGCATTATCGGGCCAACTGTTTAAGGGCGCAAAACGCTGGGTGCCAAAACCCGCGCCACCACGGCCATCAGATACCCGGTAAGTACCGGCGCTATGCCACGCCATGCGGATAAAGAACGGGCCATAATGACCATAATCGGCCGGCCACCATTCCTGCGAATCGGTCATCAGCTCAAAAAGATCTTTTTTCACGGCTGACAAATCAAGACTTTTAAATTCTTCGGCATAATTAAACCCCTCATCCATAGGATTAGATAATGAAGAGTTTTGACGAAGAATGTTCAATTTTAATTGGTTTGGCCACCAATCGCGGTTGCGGGTACCCTCACCCGCGCTTTGTTTTAATGAACCATTTAAAAAGGGGCATTTCGCCGCGCTGGCACTGTTAACATCACTGAGTTTGCTGTGATCTTTGTGGTTTTCCATAATTTATAGCGTTCATAAGTTTATCCTTAAAATTAAGGAAATCTAAACGGAGATAGCAAGTTAAGTTTTTGGCATTTGTTATTTGTGACATTAAAATTAAAGCACAGCCATATTTGTGTATTGCAAGTTTAGCTGTTTAAAGTGTCATATGTGCTTGCCGGCAACCTTCAATTGCCAATACAAATAGTATATTTGAAAGCAAAGCCTACCAATACTTACCTATGAACCCCGAACAGATGCACATGTTTGAAGCTGTCTTTAACCAGGTTGCTTTTCCTATTACTATTATTAAACCCAATGCGCCTCATTTCACTATTATAGCCATGAACGAGCAACGCAAAAAAGCGTCGCCAACGCCGCCAGATCAATTGATTGGGAAAGACACCTTCGATGCCTTCAAATCATGGGATAAAAACAGCGAAGAGCAACTGGAACTGTTGAGAAAAGGTTTCATGACGGTAATAGAAGAAAAAAGGCAGGTTAAATTGCCCCTGCTATATTTTGAACTCCCGGTTAAAGACGCGCCGCCTATACGCGGATGGGCACAAACCGAAATTATGCCAATTTTTGACAGCAACGGTAATGTGGAGTATTTATTGAGTATGGGACGTGATGTTACCGAGCGTGAATTAAACCGGTTAGCTTTAGCGGAAGCAAGAGAAAAAGAACTGGCCCTGAGCGAGGAACTGGCGGCCATGAATGAAGAACTGGAAAGCATAAACGAAGAATTAAAAAGATCAAATGATGATTTGCAAAGCGCGAATGAAGAGTTAGCATGTATCAACGAAGAATTTGCTGTTACCAACGAGCATCTTTCATTAAGCAATAGCTTGCTTGAGCAATCGCGCCAAAACCTGCAGGATTTGAATGCCGAACTGGAAGACAGGATATTAACCCGCACCAAAGCGCTGGCCGATAGCGAAACTCGTTTCCGCACCATGTTTGAAACCATATCGCACATGGCCTGGACCATCAGTGACAAGACAGAAGCTACATTTTTTAATAAAAGCTGGCACAATTATACCGGGCTGAATTTTGAAAACAGCAAAGGTTACGGCTGGGAAGCTATACTGCACCCCGATGATATTGATGCCACGATAAGCAAATTCAGAGATGTGCAAGCGGGCTTAAAAGATAGCGGCGAGATTGAAAACAGGTTTAAAAGTTACGACGGCATATACCGCTGGCATTTAACGCGGATAGTGCCTGTAAAAAACGATAGTGGAGAAACAGAAATGTGGATTGCCACCGCTACAGAAATTAACCAGTTAAAAGAATTGCAACAGCAAAAGGATGATTTTATCAGCATAGCCAGTCATGAATTAAAAACGCCTATAACAAGTTTAAAGGGGGCTCTTCAATTACTGGAAAGATTGGTTAACGAGCCCGCCTCGCCCCTTATTCCTAAGCTTATCAAACAATCAAGTAGGAGTATGTACAAAATAAGCGCGCTTGTGGAGGATTTGCTTAACCTGAGCAGGATAAGCCAAAACCGGCTAAAATTAAATAAATCGGCATTTAATCTTAAAAGCGCCTTAGTAGCCTACTGTAATGAAATGCGGTTGGCCGATCAGTTTAAGGTAATTATAAATGGCGATGATAACATAGAGGTATTTGCCGACGAACATCAGATTGACCAGGTTTTAGCCAACTTTGTAAACAATGCAGTTAAGTATGCGCCGCTTTCAAAAGAGATCCTGGTTACGATAGCAAAAACCGACAACACTGCTAAAGTAACCGTTACAGATAAAGGCCCGGGCATTGCGGCAAACCAACTGGATCATGTATTTGAACGTTATTACCGTGTAGAAACATCAGATTTCCAATCGTCGGGCCTGGGGTTAGGTTTGTACATCAGCGCCGAAATCATTAAACAACACGAGGGTGAAATAGGCGTTAACAGCGAATTGGGAAAAGGCAGTAGCTTTTGGTTTAGTATACCGGTAAACTCGTAATAATCTGCTTTAGTCTTTTAACTCCTCTACGGTCACGGTACTCGCCTTCATGTAAATTGTTTTTTCAACAATATTGTGAATTACATCGTCCAATTCCAGTGCAGAAGTATCCAGGTGGGTAATAATCTCGTGGTTGAGGGGGTTCAGCATATCATCCCGGTCGAACAGGTTTACCAGGCCAAGAATTGTGGCTACCGGTCGCCTCAATTCATGCGAGCTGATATTGGCAATAGAGTGTAGGCGGTTATTTTGCTCCAATATATTTTCTTCGTACTTTTTGCTTTCAATTAAAACCCGTAAAATATTAACAGTACGATCTATTATCTGTAATTCATCATTGGTGGGCTCGCGCTTACTGGTATAATAAATGCCAAAAACAGCCAATACCTTAGTGCCTTTTGAACTGATCACCGGGGTTGACCAACAGGCTTTGAGCCCAAACGGCCTTACCATATCGGCATAAATGGCCCAAACAGGATCATGCTCAATATCGTTTACAATTACCTGTTCGCGATGATAAACGGCTTTACCGCATGAGCCGTGGTCGGGCCCAACTGGCAAGCCTTCCAACTGATCGCAATAGGCTTTGGGCAAACGGGGAGCGGCAAGGTTATGTAATGTTTCCTGTGCATCGTTAACCTCCAAAACCGAACAGATCATATCCGGAAAAATATCCTCTATACCTTTAAGCAGTTCGTTTGTAGTTTGGGCCAATGAGTATTGCGTAGTCGCGCTTAATTCCAATACCTTTTTTTCCAACCCTAAAACCCATTCCTGGATCTTTATTTCGGTAATATCCCTTATAAAAACTGCCAGTTGATTATGATAAGGATACACATTAATGCGCAGCCAGGCATTTGTGCGAATATTTAAATATTGTACCTGTGTTGATTTTTTGGCTTTAAGCGATCTCTCAAATTCGCATATCACATCAGGAATTAAACCCAGGCTCTCAATATTATTAAAACCTATCTGCTCAAGTACATCGGAATTTAAATTGGTAAGCGCCTGAAAAGCGGGATTAAAAGCTTTGATTTGCCAGTTCTCATCAAGCACTATGAAGCCCTCGTTAAGACTTTGAATGGTGTGCTGTACAATTTCGTCATTTGCCGATGATGATGGCGCGGGCATATCCATCCGCGGGTTACCTGTTGAATAAATCAGATTATCGCCGTTTAAGATGATTGACCAGGTTACGCTGTAGTAGCAGCCATCTTTTGCCTTTACCCTGCTTTGATACCCAACAAGCTTTTTATTGGCCATAAGGCTGCCAATTGATTCGTCCCTGCGTTCTTTATCAGCGGGGTGGCAAATATCGGCAATATTGATACCGGCCAACTCGGCTTCGGTATAATTAAAGAGGTTTTGAAACGAGGGATTGGTGTGCAATATCACCCCGTTCATATCCATCACAAAAAATATATCTTTTGAATGTGTAAAAAGCGATGTGAATCTGGTATCCATATCAGGTTATTATGGCGTATTACATATAACTAAGTTATACATTTTTTGCAATAACCTAATATTATTTTAAGGAGTACTTACCGCTACAGGCAAAACCTTCCCGTTAAAGAATTTATGCCCGGTAAGCGCGAAATCGGCAATGTACTTGCCCATTTCAAAAGCCAATACCGGCGATTGATAACCCGGAAAAGCTTTCTCCAACATTTCTGTTTGCGCCGATCCTAAAGCCAGGCAATTTACTTTAATATCCTGCTCCACAAGTTCCTGCGCCAAACACTCTGTTAAAGTGTGTAATGCCGATTTACTTGCCGAGTAAGCGGCTAATCCCGGGAACTTGGCACTACCCTGGAAACCGCCCATGCTGCCAATATTCAGGATATGCCCACCTGCTGGAATTAAAGGCAACAAGGCTTGTATAATGCGCACATGCCCTATGAAGTTGCTTTGCAACATCTCTACAAAATCGGCTTCCAGCAATTCAGTAAAAGGCTTGTTAACTAATACGCCGGCGTTGTTGATCAAAATATCTGTACGATTATCAAAGTTTGCTTCTATAAACTGAAGCAAGCCTTCATAATCATCATGTACAATATCAAACTTAAGCGCGTATAACTGGCAATCGGGGTTTAACCCGCCTGCTATTTCAAGCAAACGCTCCAGTTTGTCCTGTGATCGCGCCAACGCGATCACTTTATGCTTGCCCGATAATATCAGTTCAATTACAGCTTCAAATCCTACGCCGCTGCTGGCGCCTGTTATAATGATGTTCATAAGTTGAGACCTGTAACGGGATAAATATTTTATAAACTATGTCCCATAATGTTTTGTAAATCCACACAAACACTGGCTTTGAACGCTGGCGAAGACTCACCCGGCTACGCTGCGCTGGCCACCCTCTCTTCACCTGCGGTGGAAAGAGGGGCTTGAAAATCTGCTAACCTTCATCTGCGTACAACATCCACCGTTCAAACCCCTCTTTCCGGCGAAGCCGAAGAGAGGGTGGCGGGCGTAGCCTCGCCGGGTGAGTCTTCTACGCAAGACAATTTACGTTATATCCAATTTAATAGCCACCGGATTTCTAATACCCCAGTGAAATATATGGAATAGTTATTGGGTGCCTAAAATACCAATTTTTGCTCAACGGGATGACTTATCAAATAAAAACCATCGGCAATCAATTTTTTAAGCTCGGGCTGATCTTTTGATTTTTGTTGAAGGAAGTTTCTAATCTCTGTTGAAAGTGCCGGCTCTATTTCTTCGTGTTCCAACAGTTCTAATATTTCCATGGCGCAAAGCCAGTCATCGTGATGGTCCTGTTGCAGGCGCTGCCAAACGTTTCCTAAAAAGCCGTAATCGCCTTGTTTTTGGCGGCAATCGCGCACCTGCTGATATAATTTATGCAGTTCTTTGCTTTTAACATCATACTCCACATGATGGGTGGCCGTTTTTGATTTATAAACAACTTCTTCAAATGCTTCCTTATCGGCCGCACCGCAAAATACAGAAGTGATGCTTTCACCCACAGCCATATCGTAAACACCCCAGGATGGATCAAACAAAATGTTGCCCTGCCTATCTGTAATTGTACAATCAACAAAAGTGATCAATTGCGTTTTCCCTTCGAATGCAAGGATAGCTTTCACTTTGCCTTTAACCGTAATGCCGCTTTCAAAATTTAATTCGACATTGTTGCCTACCATGATGCCCATGCCGGTAAGTTCATCGGCACTAAGTACTTCTAAAACAATTTCGCCTTTAAGCTTACCTACAGGTGAGCTAAAGCCGTCTTTATGATAGTTTTTATCGTGTCCCTTTAACTGTTTATTGTTATAAGCCAAAGCCGTACCACCTGTTGTTTTAATAAAATATGGGTTGCCTGCAGCATCTACCTTAAAATCGGTAACAGTGCCCGATACCTGCAAACCCGAGCTATAAACCACGGTGCAGGTATTTTTACTCTCCAATGCTTTGCCCAGGCCATAAGCACCACCCTTTCTGAATGACATGGTATTGGCAAACTCTTCCAGTACATCTATCAGGTTTTGAAAAGTCGGGGTTACAAAAAGCTGGGGCTGGGTTTTGGTGATATCGTAACTGTAATTAACCGCGTCGATAGTGTATCCAATCTTTTTTACTTCTGTCATCATGCAGCTGGCACTTTCGCCTATGGATGAGAGCAAGCCGGCACCGTAGATCTTTGGGTTTTCTAAAGTACCGATCAAACCATACTCTACCGTCCACCAATGCAGGCGGCTCAGCAGGGCCATTTCAGACGGCTCGCCCATATTCTCCTGCCTAAAAGCTACCAATTCATCTGCTTTTTTTATTTCTTCTGGATCAGCATCGGGCATTTCTTTTAATATCGATAGCGCCCTGATAGCTTCATACAATTCAAAATCCTGGGCCGAGAACATAGCCTTTGCCCCTATCGATCCAAAATAACTCAAATATTCGTGGTAATCTTTATCCGCGATAATGGGTGCGTGCCCGGCAGATTCATGAATGATATCCGGTGCAGGCGTATACTCTATATGGCGCGACTGCCGAATATCGGCCGCGATAACCAACACCCGATAAGCCTGGTATTCCATAAAAGCGGCAGGTGGTATAAAGCCATCAACCGTAACAGCCCCCCAGCCAATTTTTGCCAGGGCATTGTTCATTTCCTGCAAATTGGGAATGCGTTCGATAGTAAGACCGGCTTTGGTTAGGCCGGGAATGTATGGGTAATAGGCAACATCTTTAAGATAACTATAATTTTGACGCATTACATAACGCCAAACGGCATGATCTATAGGGGTATAATGCTCGTAATGCTGGTCGACTATAAATTGTTTTAAATGACCGGGCAAGGCCGCAACCTGCGGATTATTAAAATCATTAAAGCTCATTTACGTTTAATTGGTTTAAAACACAACGTAAAATTAGCCAATTAGGTTTACCGGCAAACTTTAATTTTCGGGCGTTTCCTCAATATCGGGTAGGCCAGCCTGCAATCTATCGGTACGGAAAACGTAGTAAACGCCTAACAACGCCACCACTATAGAAATGAGGTAAAACGTAAAACTAAGGTAAACAGCCATATCCGCAGTGAGGTGAAATGGTTTGGCCAGGTTTACAAAAATGGCATCCCTAACCCCGCCGCCACCTAAGCTAAACGGAATAATAGAAGCCAGTGCCGATATCAGGAACGATAACAGATATGGTGCAAATTTGCCGCTAAAATCCTGTGCCAGCAGCAAACATACTATGCAAAGCAACTGCATCCCCTGTACGCCGATGGCTTTTAAATGCGCAGCAAAAAAGTTATGCGTGTATTCCCTGAAAAACTTACGGGCTACCGTGTAATAAACAATAGAACCTACAACCAATAAAGCCACCGGAACACGCAGGCCAACCAGGTCTGAGATATGAGGAATGAGAATAATAAGCACAACAGTGATTAAGCCAATGGCCCAAAAACCACTCAACCTATCAAATAAGATAGCCCAGAAAACTTTTTTGGCAGGTAGTTTATAGTTTTTGTGCAGCAGGTAAATTTTATAGCCGTCGCCACCTATACCGCCGGGTAGCAGCACGTTGTAACACAGCCCCAAAAAGTAAAGACGAAGGTTAAAGCGATAATCGAGCCGTAAACCTATCGATTTAAAGAAACTCAATAACCTCCATGCCGAAAACAACATCGACCCAAAATAGCATAACACAGCAGCGGCAACCCAGGCTTTGTTGGCGTGTATCAGGCGGTCTTTAAATTTGGCGAAGGGTACTTTACTAAATACCCAATACAGCAACCCGCCGGTAACTACAACTATCAGGATAATTTTAACTACGCTCCAAAGCTTGCCTTTCCAGGTTTTATGCTCGGTGCCTTCGTCAATTATTTCTTCTTCTGTCATTTGGGCGCAAAGCTAATTATTTGATGGCACACATCCACCGTTTTTTAAAGTACTGCAACAACAGCCGTGTAACATTGTTTAAACAGTAAAGATAAGCAGGCAAAATGTAGCTTGTGTAACCGGCAAATCAAATCAGTGTAATCATATCATAATGGGTACAATCATAAAATCAGAATTGTTATTTTTGCGCAAATTTTAAATGGTATGAGTAAAGTAAAAGTTGGCATTGTGCAAATGACCTGTACTGCAGATAAGCAGCAGAACCTGCAAAAGGCTATTGTTAAAGTAAGGGAAGCGGCAGCCAAAGGCGCGCAGGTAGTTTGTTTACAGGAACTATTTACCTCGCTTTATTTTTGCGATGTGGAAGACTACGACAATTTTAAACTGGCCGAAGCCATCCCTGGTCCGTCAACAGATGAACTATCAAAACTTGCCGCCGAGTTAAACGTGGTGATCATCGCTTCGTTGTTTGAAAAACGCGCCCAAGGCGTTTATCACAATACCACTGCTGTATTAGATGCTGATGGTAGCTACCTTGGCAAATACCGTAAAATGCACATACCGGATGATCCGGGTTTTTACGAAAAATTCTATTTCACCCCCGGCGATTTAGGGTACAAAGTATTCAATACCAAATACGGCGGGTTAGGTGTGTTGATCTGCTGGGATCAATGGTACCCAGAGGCAGCCCGCATTACCGCGTTGATGGGTGCCGATATCCTGTTTTATCCAACTGCCATCGGCTGGGCTACCACCCAGGACGAGGCTACCAATATTGAACAATACAATGCATGGCAAACCATTCAGCGTTCACACGCGGTTGCCAATGGCATCCACGTAGTAAGCGTTAACCGTGTAGGCGAAGAAGCCGGCGTTAAATTTTGGGGCGGTTCATTCTTCGCCAATCCGTTCGGCGCAATTATTCACCAAACCTCGCATGATGAGGAAGAAGTGGTAGTACAGGAACTGGATTTAGATAAATCTGATTACTACCGCAGCCACTGGCCGTTTTTAAGGGACAGGAGGATTGATTCATATCAGCCAATTACTAAGCGTTTATTGGACGAAGACTAAACCAACTTGCCGCGTCATTGCGAGGAACGAAGCAATCCCCGATAAGCAGAGCCGCTCTGTACAGTTTGGGATTGCTTCGTTCCTCGCAATGACGGGTGCTTTATACCAATTACCATTATGAGCCAAAACATTTCTACTAACATATTCCCGGCGCAGCAAGGGTTTTCATTCCCTGCCGAATGGGCTAATCATACTGCCACCTGGCTTTCATGGCCTCACAAGGAAGCTTCATGGCCGGGTAAAATCGATTTGATTTACCCTGGATACATTGAATTTATCAAAGTGTTAACCAAGGGTGAATTAGTACGCATCAATGTTGTTGATGCAGCGATGAAGGCCTCGGTTGCTTTTCAGCTGCAAAATGCGGCTGTGGATATGAGCAAAATCGAGATTTTTGAATTTGCTACCAATGATGCCTGGTGTCGTGATCATGGTCCGGCGTTTTTGATTAATGCGGATACTAAACAAAAAGCCATTGTTGACTGGGGCTACAACGCCTGGGGTGGTAAATATCCGCCGTTCGATTTAGATGATGTGATCCCTACCAAAATCGGCAATCATTTTGGTTTGCCTGTATTTAATCCGGGCATTGTAATGGAAGGTGGCTCTGTCGATTTTAACGGCAAAGGCACTATTTTGACCACCACCGCCTGCCTGCTCAACAAAAACCGCAACCCGCACCTTAACCAGGATCAGATTGAAGGCTACCTGCGTAACTTTTACGGCGCCGAACAAATTTTATGGTTAGGCGATGGCATTGTTGGTGACGACACCGACGGCCACATTGATGATATTACCCGTTTTGTAAACGAGGATACCGTTGTAACCGTTGTCGAAGAGAACAAAAACGATGATAATTACCACCTATTGCAAGAGAACCTGGAAGCCCTTAAAACCATGCGCCTGCTTAACGGCAAACAGCTAAACGTTGTTGAACTACCCATGCCCGAGGCTGTGATTTATGAAGATACCCGCCTGCCGGCTTCATACGCCAATTTCTACATTGCAAATTCGGCTGTAGTGGTGCCTACTTACCGATCTGTAAATGATGATAAAGCTTTACAGATCATCCAGCAATGTTTTCCTGACCGCGAGGTGGTAGGGATCGATTCAACAGATATTATCTGGGGATTGGGTAGCTTCCATTGTTTGAGCCAGCAGGAGCCGAGCCCCCCAGCCCCCTAAAGGGGGAGCTTTTGATTTAGTTCCTTATTATTTAAATATATAAACCAAACGCCCGGCAAAATTCCGGGCGTTTCTTATTTTCCGCTGCTCAGCTGCCGCAAGGCTCTGCCTTGTGGTCCGCATTTAGGTTGCCGAGATGTCCTATCCTGAAATAGTCCTTTGTCTAAAAGTCCTTTGTCCTTTTTCCAAAGAGTCCTTTATCTTTTATCCATAAATCATTACTCTATTTTGCAGCTAACGTAACAACTTGCTTGTCCAAATTCCAGCCTTCCAATAAGATGGTTGGGGTCACGTTACCCAATTTGGCTGCCGGGGCAGTTACCGATACGGTTGTGCTTTCGTGCGGGCCCAAGGTAAAATAGTTGCCTGTCCAGTAGCTTGGCATAATTTCTTCGCCATTTTTCATGAGTTGGGGGCGTACAAAAAACGCTACTTTGTTTGATGTGTTGGTGAATTGAACAGTCCACTTGCTTTCTACAGCGCCTTTCTCGGTTTTGATAATTTGGGCACTTACCTGGGCATGTTTCATGTCGTTCAGTGTTTTAAATTCATCCGTTGCCGATAGCCAGTATGCGTTATGAGATACCGCTTTGCCGGTTGTCGTTTTCAGGTTGAGGATTACAAAACTTACGCCTTGTGTACCTGCTAACACATCCTTCAATTGCATAATTTCCTGTACTCCGTTTGTGGCCAAACCCACATGATCTAACTTAATAGATTTGATAAGCTTGCTATCAATATCAAAAACATCGACAGTAGCGGTTAAGCTGCCTGTTGCGTGATGGGTACGGTTAATAATAGCCACGCTCGAATTATCGTAATTATACTGGATATGTACCGGCTCGCAAGCGTTTTGCATACTGTAATAGCCCGCGTTTGGCTCCAGGTACCAATCGTAAATCTGCCATATTACGCTTGGCAACGCTGCGTTCAGCTTCCAGAGCATTACACCGCCGGTTTCGTTCAGTTTATGGCCATCGGCCTCAAAAATTCCCTGGTAGCCAATATAGTTCAGGAACTGCATTTTATCAGAGAAATTGACAATGCTGCTTGGCGCGCCATAACGTTTAACCATTTCCTCGTAATACTTATCATACTGACCGGCCCCTGTGGCGGCATCATGATACCCCCAGCTATTGTTAAGCGGGAAAGGCAAACTTTTGTCCCAGGTAAGGTTAGGGATTATTTTAGGCAGCGTGGTATATGGCGGTTGCGATGGCAAGCCGGTTTCATCCTTAAACACCCAATCGTGCGCTAAATCGGCCAGTTTGTAATATTCTTTAGGATCTTTCCAGGCATACGGGCCACCGCTGTATACGCCCGATGGCATATCATCCGGCCATGAGCCTTTCCAACCTTCGGGCAGCTTAGCAAAACCCGATGAACTTGGGATAAACGGACGGGTGCCATCTAACTCAATAATATCATTGCGCATCTTGTCGTACAGTTCTTTACGGGCATGGCCTTCATTACCACCTGTCCACACCAATAAACTTGGATGGTTACGGATGCGGTAAATAGTACTCTCTACGTTTTTAACAAATACGCTGCCTTCCAAAGGCCAGTCCGGCGAGCCTTTAAACTCGCCCTGGGTATCGCCGGTAATCCAAAAATCGGACCATACCATCTGTCCATATTTATCAGCGGCGTTCCAAAACGCGTCGGGCTCTGTTACCCCTCCACCCCAAATCCGTACCAGGTTAACGTTGGCATTGCGGCATAAGTGCATTTCGTAATCATACCTGGCCGAATCGCGGTTCACCATCATATCCGGAACCCATGCACCACCTACCAGGTGTACCAGTTTGCCGTTCACGTAAAATTGCCTGCGAACAAAGCCATTCACTTTTTCGGCTTTTGATGATACCATGCGCACCCCAAAAACAAAAGTAGTGTCGTCGCTTATGCCTTTAGCATCGGCATATTGCAGGCGTATGCGGTATAAATTGGCTTTACCGTAACCATTGGGCCACCATAATTTAGGCTGATGAATAACCAGCTGATTGATCTGATCGGCATTTAAATCAACAGTTTTACCAGAGTTCGCCGCAACCGAAACGGCTTGCGTAAACTGCACCGGCAAACCTGTAAAGTTTTCGGGCTTTATGCTGATGGTAAGCTTGCCCGTATTTGCAACAGATGTATTGTTTGATAGCGTAAGCTTTAAAGATAGTTTAGCCGTACTGGTATCGGGCAGGTTTGGCAAAGTGGTTACCAGTTTTGGCCGGCCAATGGTTACCGCTCCTGTAGTACGCAAATACACCGGTTGCCAGATACCCATGTTACGATCGCGCACCGGCGGAATCCAATCCCATCCCGCAGAACACAGCATGGTTACGTTTTTGCCGATATCCCCCGTAGGGCCACCGTTTTCATAAAACGGACCTAACGCCTGCAATTGCTCCTTAGCCGGATAACCGGGATAATCTAAAGGATATATTTTAACGGCCAGCGCGTTTTCACCACCAGCGTTGATGGCATTGCTTACATCAAGGTTATGCTCGGCAAACATGCCCGCCATCTGCGTGCTATCGGCAATTTGTTTACCATTTAAATATACTGCCGCGCGGTAGTTGATACCCTTAAATATCAACTGAAATTGTTTGCCTTTGTCGGCAGCCGCTACTTTAAAAGTGGTGCGATACCAGTAAGGCTTTTTCCATGGATTTGGGTCATTAGGCAAATGGCTGTATTGCTCCAGGTTATATTCTTTATTAAACTGGTCCGATGCATCCGGGATCAGCATATTATTTAAGCCCTGGTACGGATCGGGATAGATCTTATTAGCTACCAAACCGGTCAGCACAGTTGAAGGCACCTTAACCGGAAACCAATACACCGGCGAATGGTATTTATCAGAAGAAAGTTCGGCACCGGTAGCGGTTACCAGCGACGAAGATTGCAAATCAAAATTAGTGAGCTTAACCTGTTTCACCGTGCCCGACTGCGCCATTAAAGAGGCCGGTATTATCCCGATAGCCAGGGCGCTTAACGCCGCATAAATAGTTTTTTTCATCAAAAGGATTTTTTAGCCGGATAGCATAGGGCATACCTTTTAAATAAGGAAATTATACGGCATCCGGCAATAAATAACAGGAGTAAAACTACTTAACAAAGGCTCAAAGGGGACTGTACTAATTTATCATTTTGTTATACAAATGTTACAAAACACGCTTTTAAGGGCGTTTTGAGAGTGTATTTTTTAACACAATGATGGGTTCAAATAAATCCCAATTGGGTTTATACCCCTTTTGGTTAATGAGGCCTTTGCCACCAATGGAAAAATTGCCTAAAATAATATCGAGGTTGCCATCCTGGTCAACATCGGCCACATCCATCGAAATCCAACGGCCGTATTGGTTTACCGGAATTTCGTGTACCTTGAATTTGCCGGGGCCGGTTTGTTCATGATAGGTAAAACCTTCGGCAGGGTGATTTTTAAAATCGGGAAAGAAAGCGATGACAGCTAAATCCAAGTCACCATCGTGGTCAAAATCGGCGGCTACCGCTTTGGAGCAGCCGTTGATATGATAAAAGTAAGTTTGTTTAAATTTCCAGTTACCCTGGTTGGTAAAAATGTATACCCCGTGGTAAGGTTTTAATATGGGTGAGTAGTCGTCATTATCGCCACAGGTGTATAAAATATCAGGCTTGCCATCGTGATTAAAATCAACTACCTGGAAACTGCTGGTACCATATACCGGCGGAAAGCGCAGAATATTTTGAGCGTCAAAACCGCCCTTTTTATCATTCAGAAACAACCATACGCCTTCATCGCCCTGGGCAAACAAACACATGATATCGGGCCAGCCATCATGATTATAATCGTCAACGTAAACCTGTGTTGGACCGGGAATAGCCCTGATGTTTTTTTTGATGAACTTGTGATTTGCCTGTTGCTGCACCAGGAACAAACCGCCCCGGTTATTTCCAAAACCGCAGCTCACATAATCCATCAAGCCGTCCTTATTAAAATCGGCATAAGCGCTTTTTACCGGGCGGGGCAAACTATCGGTAACCAGTACCGAATCTTTACTTTTTGATTTGCTATCCAGATTAATATTAATCAGCTTGCCCTTCAGCAAATCATTAGGAGGCAATACACCAATACAGGTAATTGTAGCTTCATTGGGGTTAGCATCAGTTTTAAAAAAGTTAACATCCGCAATGGCCGAGGGGAACTTTTTAACCAGAGTTGAGTTTAAATCCTTATCCCAGCGATACAAACCGCTTTTGCCGCTGCCGCTATAAATGTGCTTATCATTGGTGTTAAAACCAACCATAGTAGTCATAGATGGCATGCCTGTAGTATCTACATGCGGCGGACGTTGCACACGGAAGATAGCCCAATCCTTAACCGCTTCTGGTTTGGGGATAGTTAGCTTATCGGGCGCGTAGTATTTATAGTAAACTACAATTTTATACCAGTCATTTAAGCTGATTGCCGAACCTGTACGCGCGATATATGAGTCCATAAAAGATCTGATACCGAGCTTAGGTGCCATAGCCGGCAGGATACTTTTATCCCAGGTAGTTTTATCAAGTAAAGAAGGATCGGGAGCCTGGTGGCAACTTGCGCAATGTTTTTTTACTAACACTTGTCCTTCGGCAAGGTATTTTTCGTCATCTGATGATAAACCACTGTCACTACAGCTGTTAAAAGCCAGTACTATAGTAAATACGAATACCAGCAATAGGCAGATATTATTTGATGAAAGCCTTTTTTGTTTTTTCATACGCACGTAGCTGTTTAAGGCTTTTTTTATTTTTTATGTAGAGATACATTACATGCCTCTCAAGCTATGCAGAGCAAATTCGGCTTGCACGTGGTAGACGAAACGCTGGCGAAGACTCACCCGGCTACGCTGCGCTGGCCACCCTCTCTTCGGCTTCGCCGGAAAGAGGGGTTTGAAAAGTTTATATTTTATCACATCCTTCTAATATCCAGCGTTCAAACCCCTCTTTCCACCGAAGTGAAGAGAGTGTGGCGGGTGTAGCCTCGCCGGGTGAGTCTTCTACGCTATACAATCTACGCCATTCCACCGATTTTAATAATGGCAATAAAATAGCTCCCCCTACTTCTTCATATGATTCTCCAACACAACGAGTGGTAAATGCAAATCCCATTGTGGTTTTAAATCATGAATAAATTTAAACCCGTTGGCATAGTTACCTAACACAATATCGGGTTGTCCGTCATTATTAATATCGGCAACTTCCATACACATCCATCGGCCGTATTGGCTTACCGGTACAGCATGCGCTTTAAAATCAAGTCCCTTGGTGTGCTCAAAATAAATAAACTCCTCCTGTGGGGTGTTTTGCATATCGGCAAAAAAGGCAATGGTAGCAATATCAAGGTTACCATCGCCATTAAAATCGGCAGCGATAGCTTTGGTAGCACCATTTATGGGATAAAAATAGCTTTGCTTAAAATTCCAGTCGCCGGTATTGGTGTAAATGTACAAACCGTGGTACGGCTTCAATATGCGCGAATCATGATAGTTATAACCGCAGGTGTATACCAAATCCGGCTTGCCATCGTGGTCCATATCAGCCAGTTGAAAGCTGGTTGAGCTGTTAGTTGGCGGAAAGCTTATCAACTTGCGGGTAGTAAAACCACCTTTCTGATCGTTAGTTAACAGCCAAAGTCCTTCATCGCCGCTGCCGGTTAACACCATAATATCGGGCCAGCCATCTTTATTAAAATCGCCGGTTACGGCCTGCACCGCGCCACGTTTATTTAAAATGGTCGATTGCTCGTAAGTATGATCCTTATTTTGCTTAAGCAGGTAAACGCCACCCTTTTTTATACCCTCACTGCAAACTACTACGTCGGTCAGCTTGTCCTTATTAAAATCAGCTATCACGGTTTGTACCGGTCTTTGTAAATCAGATGCGATGTAGGTTTGTGAGGCATTAATATCTTTAGCGTCAAGGTCAACCTTCACTATTTTTCCGTTAGGGAAGTCAACCCGTTCAATTCTGCCTATGCTGGCAAAAAAGCCACGGTTATGACCTTGCTCGTCCTTATCAAAACTTACCCCAAAACCTGCCGACGGGAACGACCCCAGCGAATCTGATTTGAGATTAGCATCCCAACTTAATAACTTTTCATTTTCGGCATCGGCGCTGTACAATTTATGATTAACTGGGTTGTAAGCTACCATGGTTGTAAAACTGGTATAACTAACCGGCGCTGGCTTTTTTAACGTAAAACCAGCCCAATCTTCAATTAGCGGACTTGGTTTTTTGGCAGGGGTTAGCGTATCGGGTGCAAGTTTTTTGTAATAATCAACTATAGTAAACCACTCGGCAATAGTTACACCGGTAGTATCATTAGGGTTATTTTTAAAGTACGAGCCTCCATAGGTTGATATATGTACCATGGGTGCCATATCAACCAAAACGTGATTTTCCCAAACACCTTTGGTTAATGAGTTAACAGGAGCAAGATCATGGCAGCGGGTACATTTTGTTTTAACCAGGTACTCGCCATCAACCTTTACATTCCCCGTTAAAACATAGGGCTTGGGTTTAGGCTTGCATCCGTTAACAAGGGTAACGCCCGCTAACGTAGCCGAAAATAAAAGCAGGTAAGCAGTAACACGATAACTTTTTTTAAAATTCATATAGCTTATAGCCCTTATTTTTTAAGTTTTAATTTCTTCCAGATGTATTCACCAACCTGGCGGCCCTGAACCGCGCCCTGGTTTACACTGTTGATGTAATGAATGCCTCCGTAAAATCTGCTTATTGAGGTTTCATCAGATGCTTTCAGGAACGAATCAAAATGGCGTTTCATGCCGATGTATTTATAATCGCTGGTATCCTCATAAGCAAAGTTATCGCCAAACAAATGGGTTAATATTACTGCCGATGCGGCGCTGATATCGCTATGCCCGCTTGGATACTCGGGGAATGGAGGTGTTTGCAGCATAGGCAACCAATCGTGATCAATTTTATCATTAATTACAGTAACCGGTCTTATGTAGTTGGTTTCGTACTTAACCTGCCAGCCGCAAATAAACGCGTCAAACAGTGCTATTGATGTTAAAGCGTAGGTCTGGGCCGTTTTAGCCACATCTGCATGCGTTTGCTTACAGGCGATAGCGGCTATGCCAATCCAATGCCCACCCGGGGTAATTTTTTTGTTGGCAAACATCAAATGCCCGCTGTGCTGAATTACAAAAGGGTTATCATCCCAAAAGCGGGCTATGGTTACCTGCTCTGGGGTTATAT
Source organism: Mucilaginibacter flavus (assembly GCF_030409315.1). GTDB lineage: Bacteria > Bacteroidota > Bacteroidia > Sphingobacteriales > Sphingobacteriaceae > Mucilaginibacter > Mucilaginibacter flavus. The sequence goes on from NZ_JAUFPS010000008.1 coordinate 44,815, forward strand.
GTTTACTTAAATCATAAACGGCCTGGGTTGCTTTGAAAAACTCGCTGTTTTTATCCTCGCTATATGGTGTTGGCGGCGGCAATTTAAACTGGGTAGATGTATCAACCGCGAAGGTGTGCATAGTACCCCAGCAAAACTCTACACCATCCAAATAATCGGGAGCGGTTGGCCGCCATTGGCCCGGCGCGTCGTTACCTAAAAAACGGGGTTTGCCACGGGTTTGCGGATAGTTATCAACCATGGCGCGCTTCAATATAAATTTACCCATCTGGGTACCAAAAGCTATTGAGCGGGCGTAGGTAGAATCGTCAAGGTTATCTTTATAAGCGGCATATACCTTGTCTTCATACTTCTGTAAGGTATCTACAGAAAATGTAACCTTATGTGCCACTGTAAAAAAAGCTTTGGTAGCCGCCAAAGTATAATTGTATTGCAGCCCTTTTTTAGGTTCGGGTGGCTTGCCAAAGCCTTTTAACTGAGCGGCAATAGAATTATAATCGGGGTTGCTATAACGTACAACCTCATATTGAGCCAGCGCGGTATAACCGTAAATGCGACTGGCCACTGGTGGCGTAAAAACGTCATATATAATTACCTGGGTTAGCTGATCAACATTTTCATGCAATACATCGGTATCCTTAGGTAATGCTGTTTTTGTTTTTTGCGTACATCCGTACAACATCAATAAACACGGAAGGGCTACAAATATTTTAAAATACCTCATATACAAATAATTAGTTAAGCTGTACGGTTCGTTGGTGGCCAAAGCTATCGGTTATGGTTACCGATGCCATATTGCTTTCAATATTAAAAAATCTACCTGATTGCGACAAGAAAGAACTTCCATTATAAAATTCCTCTTTTGTGGTTTTTCCATCTTTATATTTAATGGTAGCAAAAGCATCTAAAGGTTGTAAGCTAACCGTTTTTACAGCCCGCCTCAATTCAAATAGCTTCATGGCATCGCGGTTTTGCGTAGCTGCCAACAAGTAGCCCCCCTTGGCTCCTCTTAATTTCACCAAAGCCTTGCCATCGCCGGGAATAAACAAACCGCTTTGTAAAATACTCATAGGTTTAAAGCCTCCTTTACCATCGCCTTTAAGTAGCAAACCGTTAAAAGCATCATAGCGGCCGGTTGCTACTTCGGTGCCGTAATCATTACCGTTAAGGGCTACATCTAAATTTCCATCACCATCAAAATCATCAACAGTGATGCCGCATAGTTCAGACATTTGCGCGTCAATTGGTAAGGGGATAGCTGTAAATTTACCGCCGCCATCATTACGCAAATAGCACGATTGCAGGTAATTTGCCTTTAACCTTATGGCACCTTCACGCATTTTAGGCGTCACAACAGAATCCATGGTGGCCGTTGCAAACGAGCGGTAATTCTGATACCTCACCCTGGTGCCAATAATTTGCTTAATCATGTCATCGCGCCCAAATGCCGGAAACTCCTGTTTAACACCTTCCTGATCTTTCAGAAAAACGGAAGGAATAGCGTCATAACTGCCATTGTTATCAAAATCCTTAGCGGTTATATAAATAGGGTATTGATCTGATGCTTTATAAAAAGTGTTCAGCCCGGTGTTACCTACAATATAGTCGATATCGCCATCGTGATCAAAATCGCCGGCGGCAATGGTGTTCCACCAGCCTAATTTATCCTGTATGCCTGTTTTGGGCGTTACGTTTTTAAATGTGCCTTTATCATTTTCAAGGAAGGTGACGGGCATCCACTCGCCGGTGATTACCAGGTCGGGCCAGCCATCGTTGTTAAAATCGGTAAAGGTGGCATCGCACACCAGGCCCATATCTTTTAGGGCCGAAGCCACCGAAGCCGATACATCGGTAAATTTAATTACGCCGTTTTTACTATCGTTACGTAGCACAAAGCTCGATACCGGTTTAGGATAATTCCATGGATCAACACGACCAGATACAAACAAATCCAGCTTACCATCCCGGTTATAATCAGCAGCCTTTACGCAAAGTTTACTGGTTAGGTTTTTAGGCAAAGCATCGGGCTGTAGCTTAAAGTTGCCTTTACCATCATTAATATAAAACCTATCCTGGTAGTTGCTTGATCCCGGCTCGCTTTCATTACCGCCGCTGGCTATATATAAATCAAGATGACCGTCGCCATCGGCGTCAAACAACAACAGGCCCTCATCTTTCAGCCTTATTTTAGGCTGACCGTATGATCCCATATCCATTGGCCCGTTCTGCGTAGCTTCTGCTTTTGCTTGCGGCAACAAATCGCGCTGAATAAATTTACCATTGGGTTGTTGCAATAATAACTGTGCCGGGTAACGGGTAGTACCACCAATTACCATATCATCAAAGCCATTACCATCAACATCGCCCACAGCTACCGCCGGGGTGTATTGCGATAATTTATGCGGAATTAATTTTTGAACATTAAAGTCGATATAGTCATGTTCCTGGTGCTTGTAGCTGATCCCCGCCGATTGGGTCACTTCTTTAAATAACGATGTATTATTAAACGCAGGCTGTTTAAAGGAATATGGCGTGTGCGCGTCGGTTATTTTTACGTTAAGGGTTTGGTTGGTTTTAACATTGGTTAAAACCTGCTTTTTACCGTTTGCCCAACTTATAACCACCGAATCTAAATTGGTTATGTTGCCCAAACCAAAGTGGGCTATATTTTGAATGGTTGATAAATATCCCCTGTAAGGCGAGTTTTCATAAACCTGCTGTTTGCCGTGGTTGTAATAAATATTTGCAAACGCGCCAATACCACCTGGGTTTTGTGCCCCGCCATGGAATTGGATATGCAAATAGTTGTTGTTGGTTTTGTCTTTTTCGCGGGCGGTATTTTTGTAGATGAAAGGCTGATCGTCAATGTTATTGATAATCATATCCATAGCGCCATCATTATTTAAATCGGCGTACGCCGCGCCGTTTGAAAATGAGGGAGCGCTTAAGCCCCATTCTTTAGATACATCGGCAAACTGAAGCCCGTCGGTGTTTTTAAAGGCGTAGTTTGGAATTTTTACGATAGGCACCTGGTCCAGAATTTGCTTACTGGATGCCACCGCGAATGCCGAATTACGAAAGACGATAAAATCATGATCGGTAACGTCGCGCGGGTAACCGTTGGTTACTACCAAATCGCGAAGTCCGTCGTTATCAAAATCGGTTAGTAAAGGTCCCCAGCTCCAGTCGGTTTGGCCAACACCACTTAAAAAAGCGGTTTCGGCAAAAATTGGGGCACCTAGAGAATCATTCTGACCTTTGCGCGGGCCCTGGTTAATTTGTAAAGTATTACGGGTATATTGGTATTGTTGCCCGTAATGATCAAAGTTTTGAAAAATCTGGTAATTATTTGAGGGCATGAACATCTTTTTGCGGTAATTATCCTCGGGGTTCATATCTACCTCAAAGGCATCTACCAGGCCATCGTTGTTCACATCTTCAAAATCCTGTCCCATGGCGCTGAAAGACGTATGCTTAAAATACTCTTTTGATCTGTCGGTAAAAGTGCCGTCACCATTATTAACATACAGGATGTTATCGGGGATAAAATCGTTGGTTACATAAATGTCTTTAAAGCCATCTTTATTAATATCTACAATAGTTGCCGCATGCCCGTAGCCCTCAATGCCTATACCCGCTTGTTTAGATACATTGGTAAATACCGGGTGTTTTAATTTAGGGTCCCAATCGTTACGGTAAAGCCTGCCTGTGCTATGATGGCTACCATCTTTAATAACCGGCCTAAAGGTACTTTGGTTATCACTGGCCACAGCCTCGTTTACAGTTAAGTACATATCCAGGTCACCATCGTTATCATAGTCAAAAAATGAAGCCATGGTAGAGTGGATCTTAATATCCAGGCCATACTCTTTAGCCATTTCCTTAAACACCGGAACACCATCCTTACCTACGCCCTGGTTTACATAAAGCAGGTTGGTTCTTTTAACCGAGTCATCAAGCAGGGTATTACATACATAAATATCGGCAAGCCCATCGTTGTTAATATCCACAACAGCTACGCCCCTGCCCCAGCCTCCCCGGCCGCCAACGCCTGCTTTATCAGTAACATCTTCAAATTTAAAATCGCCTTTGTTAAGGTATAATTTGTTTGATACCTGGTTGCCCACAAAGTAAATATCCTGTAAACCGTCGTTATTAAAATCGCCTATGCCTACACCACCACCATTATAAAGGTTGAGTTTGGTAAGGGGGTTGATCTTATCATCTTCAACAATAGTATTACTAAATGTGATACCCGATTGTGATGAAGGAATTTGCTCAAACAGGGTAGATTTTTTGCACGCCGATAGTAAACAAATGAACAGGCCGCTTAAAACGTAGATATTCTTCATTAATTTGGTACAGTTGGCTAATAAAAAAGGTGGAGGTAATTACCTCCACCTAAATTATAATAATTGAACGGGTTATCAAAAATTAATAACCAGGGTTTTGTTTTAATTTACCAGCACCTGTTGATGCAGAAAGATCAATTTGGGCTTGTGGTATTGGGTAATACTCGTTTCTGCCTTTTGTAAATTTAGCGCCGCTCAATTGGTTATTGATGTTAACATCATAAGCAAAGAAAGCATTGATCTCATCAGCCATGCTGCCAGTTCCCTGGTCCCAACGCTGTAAGTCAAAGAAACGCTGACCTTCCATACCTAACTCCAATTTCCTTTCAAAATGGATAGCGGTACGGGCATAAGCTTTATCGGCAAATGCACCTGCAGGGTAGGGTTTTACAAGGTAGTTATCAGCAGGAGTAGTTTTAGTAGTGTACTCAGATTTTGACGGATCATAAGCAGAGCCTTTATAAACCCACCAGGTAGTATTTGCAGCACGGTTACGTACCATGTTAACATACGCTAAAGCCTGATCTGTGCTACCAACTTCAACTTCTGCCTCAGCAGCCATTAAAAGCACGTCAGCAAAACGCATTAGGTTTACGTTATTTGAAGTAACCTCGTTTGCAGCCCAGTAGTTTTCAGTGCTTGAGTTTGTGCCTTTTTCTGCTGATGAATAAACGTTTTTACGTGGGTTGAAAACACCATCTGTAGGGTCACGAATCCAGCTTGCAGGAGGATTGCCCCAATCAAGATAAGGAATACCAGGACGGCCCATAGTGATATCAATACGTGGATCAACCGTACCAGTGTAAGGATCAGTTTTACCACTTACCAGTTTACCGGTGTTATAAGTGGTAAACAATGGCAAACCGTTTGCATCTGTTTTAAATGAGTTACCTAATGACTGTGATGGGTTAAACCAACCGCAGCAGGCACCAGGACCGCTATTGTATGGGAAGTTCAACTCGTCGCCGGTGTTACCGTTGTTACCGCCAGAGTTATCATTAACTGAAGCTTGTGCAGCAAATACAGATTCAACACCGTTTTTCTGACCAGCCTGAGGGCTAAAGTTTTTCTGGAAGTTTGTATTTAAAGCGTAGTGAGTAGCGCCATCTTCAGGGCGTACACCGTTAGCGATAAAATCATCAAATTTAGCTTTAGCTTGTGCGTATTTATGCTCAAACATGTAGGCTTTAGCAAGATATGCTTCGGCAATCCATTTGTTTGCACGGCCTTTGCTGCCGGTTTTAGCAGGCATGTTATCAACACCAGCCTGTAAATCAGCTTCGATATTTGGCCAGATATCCTTATCGTTTGGCTGGTTACCATCGGTAACAGTTTCATCAACATAAGGAATCATGTTGTACATCTTTTTTAATTCAAAGTAGTAGTAACCTCTTAAGAAACGAGCCTCGCCGGTAATCTGTTTAGCGTCATCAGCAGAGATATCTTTTGCTAATTTCAAGGTACGTAATACGTCATTCGCACGTACAACACCATCAAAGCATAAAGTGTATTTTGATGTGATGTATGGGTTTGATGTAGTTTCGTTAAAGTTACCTACAGGCAAAGCATCGTTACCACCGTCTGATGGTTCAGAACCTTTGTAAGCATCACCAGCGGCAACACTACCAAACAGCCAGTTTGAACCGGCAGCATCAATACCGCCACCAATACCACCTACACCATCTAATAAAGAGTAATCGCCAATCAATAAACTTTCAACACCGGTTTTGTTGGCCACAATTGCCGGGCTTAAACTTTGCAAAATTGGCCTGTTCAACATGTCTTTATGACATGCATATACCAGGCACACTAATAATAGTGCCAACGGTATGATCAGTTTTTTTTGTAATTTTTTCATAACTTTTATTTAAAAATATGTTTGCATTAAAAAGTGGCGTTAACACCAATGTTGTATATTTTTTGGTTAGCTGGGTAGTTACCAAAATCAATTCCGGTACTGGTATTATCAGTTGTGCTTGATGGTTGCAACTCAGGATCCAAACCACTGTATTTGGTAATGGTGAACAAGTTGTTGGCCAGGAAGTAGAACCTTAATTTTTTGATACCTAAGCTTTTGATTTGTGAATTTGGAATAGTATAACCCAAAGTTAATGATTTCAACCTTACATAAGTGCCACTTTCAACGTACCATGAGTTTGGCTGACCAGTATTATCAGCATTTGCTGTACGGGTTAAAACCGGGATAGTTGCATTGGTATTATCAGCACCTGGTTTCCATACTTTAGGGCCTAAAATGTCGGCACTTACGTTACCTGTAAATACTTGTGGGAAGTAAGTCCAGTATTTAACGTAGTTAAACACTTTGCCACCAAATGAACCGTAAAGGAATGCATTAAAGTCAAAGTTTTTATAGCTCATGTTTAATGTAAAACCACCGGTAAATTTAGGGTTAGGGTTACCAATAAAGGTTTTATCGTTTGCATCTATTTTACCATCGTGGTTAATATCCGCGTATTTAAACAACCCTGGTTTCGCGTTACCATCGGTTGGTGAAGCGGCAATATCTGCAGCATCTTTGTATAAACCGATAACTTGGTACCCGTAGAACTCACCTACCGGCTGACCTGGTTGTAACCTTACAAAATTTTGCAAACGAGTTGAACCATTACTATTTCTGTCCTGATATTTAATACCATTTAAATCTTTTACAAGGTTGGAGTAATGGCTTACATTCAAACCTAAATCGTATTTGAATTCGCTGCCAACATTACCATGGTAATTAGCTGTTAACTCCACACCATTGTTTTGAATGTTACCACCGTTAACATATGGAAGGTTTGGTACTGCAACTGTTGCAAGCGCTAAAGAAGGATCTGTTGATGGGAATAATAAACCGGTAACTGATTTTTGGAAATACTCGAAAGATAAATCTAACTTGTTGTTTAAGATGGTTGCATCAAAACCAATGTTTTTGATTTTGTCAGTTTCCCAGGTAGTAGCTAAGTTACCTAATTGAGTTTTGTATAAACCTGTAACTGTTGTGTTACCTGTGCCATTGATATCGTAGTTAGCGTTACCGTTTGATTGTGCATAAAGGTTATATGCATTGCTCAAACGAGTTTCAATACCAGACAGTGAACCTAATGAGCCGTAACCTGCACGAATCTTAAAGTCATTTAACCAACTGATATCTTTCATGAAGCTTTCTTTTGAAACCCTCCAACCGGCAGTTACTGATGGGAAAGTACCCCATTGGTGGCCAGGTGCAAAGTATGAAGAACCGTCACGACGAATAGTACCACTTAACAAATATTTATCGTTAAAGTTGTAATCTAAACGGCCGAAGAATGATTGCAGACCTGCATCAAAAAGCTGATCGACACCATTGCTTGGTGGGTTTGCACCGTTTGCTACAGTTACGTAGTTAGGGTCAAAAGAGATGTTATAGTTACCACCACCTGCGCGGATGCCACGACGGTAAGTAGTAACAGCCTCAGTACCGGCCAAAAACTTAACGCTATGTTTTCCAAACTGTTGGTTATAGTTTAAGGTGTTTGTCCAGGTGTACTGGCTATTGTAACCTGCAACTTCGGTAAAACCATTGGTAGAAGTGTTACCTTCTGAGTTTTCGTAAGCTGGTACGGTGTAATAGTAGTAGTAGTAGTTATCTACAGTACCACCAAAGCTTGTACGAATAGTAAAATGTTTAAGGAAATCAACTTCGGCAAAAATGTTACCATTAATATCCCAGTTGTTATTCCTGTTATTTTTGCTGCGTTCCTGAACAGCTACCGGGTTACTTGAGTTACCCAAAGCACCTGATCTTGTACCTGCAAAATTGCCGGCTATATCATATACAGGGATAACCGGTGGTTCGCGGTAAATGTATGATATCGCGTTACCTTCGTTTTGGTTGTTGCTAACGTTAGGATTTCTTTTGTAAAAAATATAAGCATTTTCACCTACACGGATATGATTACCAATAGCAAACAAAGTGTTAGCCCTTACCGAATAACGTTTATCGTAAGTGTCAATAAGCGTACCTTGTTGGTTAAAGTAGTTAACCGACATTAAGTACGTTGATTTTTCGCTACCACCGCTGGCAGTAACGTTGTGGCTTTGAATTGGAGCCGGCTTAAATACCTCGTGAAACCAATCAGTACCTTGTTTATTTGCCTTGGTGATCTGGTTGTCAGTAATGTAAGGATTTAAAACGTAAGTTGAAGGATCTGTATTTGGAGCACCTGCTTTAGCGCCTTGCGGAGTTAAATAATCAGGAACAGTCCATGTGCCTGTGTTGTTTGGGTCATACTGAGCATTACCATTCAACAAGTTACCGGTACCATCGGCTTTAGGTGTATTTTTGTATGATTCATAAATTGCTTCAACATAAGTTTTTGAATCGGCCAATTTAAAACCATCAGCTAATGGGCGTTGTGTACCGTAATATGCATCATAAGTAACTACCGCGCTGCCTGTTTTACCTTTTTTAGTAGTAACAACCACAACACCGTTTGAACCACGTACACCATATATGGCAGCAGAACCAGCATCTTTCAGTACCTGGATAGATTCGATATCGTTAGGGCTGATATCATTTAACGAGCCTTGAACACCATCGATAACCACTAACGGCTGTGTGTTGTAGATAGAACCTACACCACGCACGTTAACCGTAGCACTACCACCTGGGTTACCAGAGTTAATTACTGTTACACCGGCAGCCTGACCTTGTAATAAAGATGCGGTGTTACCAGATGGAACAGTTTTTAAACTGGCCACGTTAACTACAGCTACCGAACCGGTAATGTCCTTTTTACGTTGCGAGGTATAACCCGTTACCACAACTTCGTTCAGAGCATTGTTACCGGCAATCAGGGTGATTGTCATGTTGGTATTGCTACCAACTTTTACTTCGGCGGTTTGATAGCCGATGTAAGATACTACCAGCGTTTGGCCGGCGCTTAAGCTAAGGCTGAATTCGCCGTTAACATCAGTTACAGCGCCCGTAGTAGAACCATTGATACGTACCGACGCACCAATGATAGGCAATTTGTCATCGCTGCCGATAACTTTACCCTTGTACTTTGTTTGGGCTGTAACTACCAATGAAGAAACCAGGCAGCATAGTAGCACGCCAAGGAATCTTCCTTTTAGGAGTAAACTTTTAAACATGAGATTGAGATTTAGTTGATTAATATATTTGATTTAAGATCTTGGTTCTAAAGGTTAGTGCTTCGCTAAGTTTTTAACTGGACTATAACAAGCCTTGCGACGATTTTTTTGGTGAGAACAAAAAAACCATCAGGCCGGCGCACAAAAAGTGGCCCTGTAAATAATGAAGATTTTAAAATGTTTGAGTGTAAAAGTTTTATCATATATGAACTTCCTGCAACAATTTTAATTTATCCCGTTACGCTCCTTTCATGTTCCTTAAACAAGGGCTACATGATCAAAATGTTATAATACTATCAGAATTTGTTCGGTTTCTGGTGTTCCAGAAATTTATATTGGCTATGGAACTAATGTAGTTAGAGTGTATTAGTTACACAAGTGAAAAATATAGATTTACAAATTAATTATTTATAAAACATTTTAGGGCAGTAAAATCACAAATTGCAGATGTTATATTAATAAATCATTAACAAAACCCCTACTTATTTAAAAATTTTATAAAGTTAATTTTGCGCTGTTGGCGCATATATATCATCCGGAATGTTCCTCGACATTAATATTTAAAGCAAGTGCCTTTAAAGCTTTCATTTTTTTGTTGAGTTGATGCCATTAAAATATTACAAAGTAAAAGATCAAAAAGTGTTAAAATATCATCATGTTTTTACAATAATGTCATCATAACATTTATTATTTTAAGTACTTATAAATGTAGTTTAAACATTTATAAACAACAATAATAAATGTTTAAACTACATTTATAACGTAGAAAACGCCCTGACATATTCGTCATAAAAATGGCTTTAAAGCAAAAAAAGCGCTATGCATTTAACATGCATAGCACTTTGCTGATTACCGCAATTATGGCGGCACAATTTCACATCATATATTATTTATAAACATATAAGGCTTTTATATTTTATTTACTCCACCATAAAGATGCCGAATGAGTATCACTTGAATTTGTACCAATTTGTACCACAAATTCGCCCGGTTCCCAATCATATTTTAGCTGGCTGTTGTAAAATTTCAACTGCTCTGGCGTAATGGCAAAAGTTACTTCTTTGGCTTCGCCCGGTTGCAGGTTTATTTTCTTATAATTTTTCAATTCCTTAACAGAACGGCTTATGCTGGCAACAGGATCGCTGATGTATTGCTGCACCACTTCTTCGCCCGCGTATTTGCCGGTATTGGTTACGGTTACCGTAGCGGTAAGCGTTTCATTACCTTTTAACTTGGTTTTGCTAAGCTTTACACCACTGTAGCTAAATGTTGTGTAACTTAAACCATAACCAAACGGATAAAGCGGATCATTTGAAATATCCAGATAGTTTGATTTAAATTTAGTTGGACCACTGCTATACGGACGGCCAGTGTTTTTATGGTTATAATAAATAGGTATCTGACCTACGCTGCGTGGGAATGTCGCGGTAATTTTACCTGCCGGGTTATACTCGCCAAATAAAACATCGGCAATGGCGTTACCCGCCTCGGTACCCGGTGCCCAAACGTCCAAAATAGCGTTGGCGTGGCCGTTTTCCCAGGTTAGGGTAAGCGGGCGACCGTTAAATAACACAACAACTAATGGCTTGCCTAATTTTGATAACTCTTTCAGCATATTTTCCTGTGGTTCGGGAATGCTGATATCAGAGCGGCTTGATGATTCGCCCGACATACTTTGCGACTCCCCTACTACGGCAACAATCACATCAGATTTTTTTGCAGCCTCTACAGCTTCCTTCAATAGCTCATCGGCTGATTTTGGATCGATAGAAATCATACCCGGACCAAAGTTCAGCCTTTTAATAAATTCGGTATCCTCAGTGATGTTTGATCCTTTGGCGTAGTTAACAGTAACGCCGTTTCCAACAACGTTTTTAATACCTTCTAAAACACTTACCGATTTTTCCCAGTCGCCGGCAACTACCCAGGTGCCCAGCATATCGCGGTGATTATCGGCCAGCGGACCAACCAAGGCGATGCTTAAACCTGTTTTCTTGAGTGGCAAAGTTTGCGCATCGTTTTTTAACAACACAAATGAGTGTTTGGTAATTTCGCGGGCGGCACTCCGGTTAGCTACAGATAAAACATCTGTTTCTTCGCGGGCAACATCCATTGATTTATAAGGATCGGCAAACAAGCCTAATTTGTATTTGGCTTCCAGCACACGACGGCAAGCCTGGTCAATTTGGGCCTGGGTTATTTTACCTTCTTTTAGTGATTTTTTCAAGGTGGTTAAAAAGCCTTCGCCAACCATATCCATATCGAGGCCTGCTTTCAGGGCCAGGGCCGATACGGTTTGCAAATCGCCTAAACCGTGCGCCTGCATTTCGTTAACGGCTGTATAATCAGATACTACGAAACCATTAAAACCCCATTGCTTGCGTAACAGATCTGTCAACAGCCATTGGTTGGCTGTAGCGGGTACGCCATCAACGGTATTAAATGAACTCATGAAACTACCGGCACCTGCATCAACCGCGGCTTTATAAGGTGGCAGGTAATCCTGGTACATTTTAATACGGCTCATATCAACCGTGTTATACTCACGACCGGCCTCGGCACCGCCATATAAAGCAAAGTGTTTTACGCAGGCCATTACAGCATCGGCATTTTTCATGCTTGCCCCCTGGTAACCCTGCACCATGGCTTTAGCAACCTGGCTGCCATACCATGGGTCTTCGCCCGATCCTTCAGAGATGCGGCCCCAGCGTGGGTCGCGGGCAATATCAACCATTGGCGAAAACACCCAACTTAAACCTTCGGCAGTCGCTTCTTTAGCTGCAATATGGGCCGATTGTTTGATCAAGTCCATATCCCACGTTGCCGACATGCCCAACGGAATAGGAAAAATAGTACGGTGACCGTGAATTACATCCAAGCCAAAAATAAGCGGGATATGTAAACGCGAGTTTTTAACCGCGGCTTCCTGCACTTCTTTGGTATTTTTTGCACCCCAGATACCAAACACACCGCCAATGGCTCCTTTATTAATTTTTTCCGCCACACCTTTATTTACCACCGAGCCTGTTGTTGGGGCGCCGATAGTTACCAGGTTTAGCTGGCCAATTTTTTCGTCGAGAGTCATCTTTTTTAGTAGACCGCTCACAAAAACATTCATTTTGGCATTTTCGGTTTTATTTTGTGCCGATACCTTACTAAATGGCAGCAACACCACACAAAGTGGGATAACCCTGGCAAAAAGCTGAGTTGAAAAATACTTGTTCATTTTTTTAATTTATATAGTATAAATAGTGTTTGGCAAAAAATAGCCCTCTAAAAAAGCGTCATTCGCCTTTAAATAATTGCTTAATTAAAAAATTATCGCTTTAATTGGTTAGGTTACAACAACATTACAATTGTGTATTTAGTACACAATTGTAATTATTATAATTAAATAATCAAACTATTTTTGTAGAATAGCACAAATGTTAACTAAGGAAGAACTTATTGAGTTTTGTAAAGAGGCACGCGAAAGCTACCTCGACCATATTTCTATAGATTGCGTGGTGTTTGGCTTTCATGAAGGCCAGATGAAAGTGTTGTTGTTAAAAAACAAGGACGAAGAAAAATGGTACCTGCCGGGCGGCTTTGTGCTTAAGCCCGAGCCTATTGAAATGGCCGCCAACCGCATATTGAAGGAGCGTACAGGCCTTGATGAAATTTTTTTACAGCAATTTCATGTTTTTGGCGACCCGGATCGTTCAAAAGTACATAACGATATGTACGCTGATATGCTGCCGCCTGAGGAAAACTGGTTCTCGAACCGTTTTTTAACGATTGGCTATTACGCATTGGTCGATTTTTTTGAGGTAACCCCACAGCCCGACCGTTTCTCTGAAGTATGCGCCTGGCGCGATATGGAGGATATGCCCGAGCTGCAGCTTGATCACGGCCTCATCTTTAAATCGGCTTTAGATACCCTGCGTGTGCAGTTAAATTACCAACCCATTGGCTACAACCTGATGCCGAAGGAATTTACCATGCCCGAGCTGCAAAAACTGTACGAAACCATTTTAGATAAAAAATTGGACCGCCGTAACTTTCAGCGCCGTATATTAGGTTTCGGCATTCTTAACCGCGCCGAACAGCCCCGCAAAGGCGGTGCCCACAAAGCGCCCTATTTATACTCTTTTGATTTGGAAGGTTATAAACACGCGTTAACTGAAGGCTTTAAGGGAGGATGGTAGAATATCAATTATTGAATTATGGAATTATGGAATTATTGAATTAAACAATAATCTTTCCAATGTGATGTTGTTTGATTTCCGCACTCGAGAGGATAGGTGAGCGATATAAAGTACACTTAGCAAGTAGGTAGCCAATTACAAAGCAATCAAGATGAAACAACTCCTGGTTTTCATGATATTGGTGATGAGTTTATCAACAATAGTCTCTTGCGTTAGTCCTGACAGTTCAGGAGTAAAAATAAAAACTAAACAGGCCGATAGCACAAGTAAAAGCTTGGTTGATCCAGGCATAGATTCTGTTGATTTAGCTCCGGTTGAGTATGCTGACCGTGATAGTGCATGCCTTGCGGTAAAAAGCAAAACCCTTTGTATCCTCAAAAAATATAAGATTGATTTAAAAAACGCCCGCCCCTTTATTTGCCAGTTAAAAAACGGTCATATTGAAAAATGCAGTTGGTTAATTTGGGGAGATGTGACCCTAATCTCAATTTTGACTGATACCAACCGCGGCTACATCATGTTGTATGCAATAGATAACAAAGCCCAAACCCTGGTAAAGGACGAACAATTTAATCGTGATTACTTACCGGGCTTTGGAATATTTGTGATTAATGGTAACAAAATATTCACCATGCACAAATACTACTATAGTGAAAAGCATGATATGAGATCAACCGGCTCATTATATACTATCAAAAACGGCAGGTTTGTATATATCAAAAGCAGGGAAGAGAAAAATGAAATTAGCGATGATGATACCGCTATTATTAATTTTTCGCAACGGCCTTTAAATAAAAAATTCTAAGTTTTAGCTTTACTTCGCCACATACTCCAGCTTTACCTGCACATTTAAGCTTTCGCTCATTTTGGCAAACTGACCCGAGTTGCGGGTAAAGTCGGGGTCGGTATCCATGTACATATTGGTTATCTTAACCATTTCGGGGTGTTTATCGGTACCTATATTATAGGTAAGGCCTTCTCCGCTTTCTAAACTTTGCTTAAGCTCCAGGTATTGCTTACCTGTTATGATAATCATTTTTTCTGAGGTCATGGTCAGTACGGTTATAATGGACAATATTAAACAAGCGGCAAAACAGTTGTTATTGAGTTGCTTTACATCCTGTTTATTATATTTACGGTAAATATAAGTGATATAATCTGGCTTCATGATCAACCTCAAAAAATTACTGTCTGTAGTTTTACTATTTGGCAGCGCCGTAGCATCGGCACAAGTAGTCCTCCCTATTAATACTACCCTGCAAAAAACCTATACCAAGGGTACCCGCACACCGGGTGGCGCGCCGGGTAAAAATTACTGGCAAAATACAGCAAACTATACTATCAAAGTAAACTTCGACCCTAAAACACGTTTGGTGAGCGGCACTGTTGGTATTGATTATGTAAACAACAGTCCGGATACGTTAAAAAGGGTAACCTTTAAGCTTTATCCAAACCTTTACCAAAAAGGAGCGGCACGGGATAGGGGTATATCACCAAACGACCTTACCGATGGGGTGGATATTAAATCAATGAGCCAGGATGGACAAACGTTGGATAGCACCAAACGCCGTATTGTTAATACCAATATGTCGGTGAGGCCAAAGGCCATCAACCCAAAGCAAACTACGCACTTTGATATTGCTTACGCCTACACACTTAACAAAACATCACATATCCGTACCGGGCAGGTTGACGATGGCGCGTTTTTCATAGCCTACTTTTTTCCGAGGGTAGCCGTTTATGATGATATTGATGGCTGGAACGAATATCCGTACAAGGGATCGGAAGAATTTTATAACGACTTTTGCCATTTTAATGCCGAGATCACCGTACCCGGCGACTACCAGGTTTGGGCAACCGGTAACCTTAAAAATGCCGATGAGGTTTACAACCCTAAATATGTAAAGCTGATTACCACCGCCAACACGTATGATAAAGTAACCGACATTGTTACCGAGGCCGATTTGGCCGCCGGCGACATTACCAAAAAGAACCCAACCAATACCTGGAAATTTGAAGCCGATAGCGTTACCGATCTGGCCTTTGCCACCAGTAACCATTATATATGGAAAGCAAGCAGCCTGGTAGTTGATCCTAAAACCAGCAGGCGCACCCGTGTTGACGCTGTGTTTAATCCGGCGCACAAGGATTACTTTGAAGTAATTAATTACGCCCGCAAAACGGTAGAAACCATGAGCTACAAGTTCCCTAAATGGCCTTACCCCTACCCGCATGAAACCGTCTTTGACGGCCTGGATCAAATGGAATACCCTATGATGGTGAACGACAATCCGCTTGAGCAAAGCGAGGATGCCATTGAGTTAACAGACCACGAGATTTTCCATACCATGTTCCCGTTTTATATGGGCGTAAACGAAACCAAGTACGCGTTTATGGATGAAGGTTGGGCTACTATTGGCGAATGGCTGGTTAGTCCCGAGATTGATCCTAAAATAACCGATCTTTATGGTATCAGCGCGGTAAACGGTTCGGCAGGATCTGAGCAGGATGTACCTATCATGACCCTTACACCCGGCTTACTGGGCATTGCACAATTTACCGATAACTACCCCAAACCAGCATTTGGCTACCTGTATGTTAAAGAAATGCTGGGCGATGAGCTATTTACCAAAGCGCTGCATAATTACATAAGCCTGTGGCATTGCAAACACCCCATGCCTTACGACTTTTTTAATACCATGAACGCCGGCGCCGGCATTAACATGAACTGGTTTTGGAAAAACTGGTTCTTCGATAACGGCATCCCCGACTTAGGCATCAGCAAAATAACCCATGTAGCAAAAAACTACACCGCCACAATTACCAGCATAGGTACCAAAGCTGTTCCCGTACACCTTACCATCTATTACACCGATGGCAGCACCCAAACCGCCGGCAAAACCATAGCTTGCTGGGAAAAAGGCAACAAAACCACTACTGTAAACTTTACAGCCAAAGGCACTATTAAACAAATAGTGTTAGGTACTACGTACGACGTGGATTCAGATAAGAGCAATAACGTTTGGAAACCTTAGTTGGAGCAAGGATTTTTGGACAAAGGAGCAAGGACTTTTGGATGAATGAGTAAAATACTCATTCATCCTTTACTTTGTGTGCATTAACAAAACATATCCTTAAAATTCAACGGTATAATTTTGTAATTTTGATATATGAAATTTGTATTGGACGTTAAAGAGAATAAGGTAGAGATGCTTATGGCATTGCTAAACGACTTGCCTTACGTAAAAGCAAAGCCACTTACACCTTACAAAGCCAAAGTTTTAGAGGACATTAAAGACGCCGTAGACGAATTAAATCTGGTATTGGCCGGCAAACTTGAAGCTCGTAATGCAGATGATTTGCTGAATGAGTTATAACGTCAAATTCATATCTAAATTTGAAAAAGAACTCAAGCGACTGGCAAAAAAACATCCATCGCTTAAGTCTGATTTTTCATCTCTTCTTTTATCTCTCAAAGAAAATCCATCTCAAGGAATATCTCTCGGAAACGATTGTTACAAAATCCGGATGTCCATTTCAAGCAAGGGGAAAGGTAAATCGGGTGGTGCCCGCGTAATTACATGTTTTAAAATTGTACAGAACACCGTTTTTTTGCTCACGATATTCGATAAAAGCGAGCAGGAAAACATAGCAGACAAGGAGCTTAAAGAACTTCTGAAATTTATTGATTAAATCCCCTCATTCCAAAGTCCAATAGTCCTACAGTCCCAAAATCCAGCAGTCCTACTTATTATAAGGAGCTTCGTTTATCCAGTGAAATCCCCTGTTGATTAAGCGAAATTTATTAAGGTCGAATTTTTTGAGGGTAATTTTCAGGGAATCTTTATCCCACATGCCTTTGAGTTGCAAATCACCGTTTGGCGCTTCGGTGTATCTGAACAGGTTTCTTTTTAATGTATCGGTGTAGGTATTGATAACGATGCTATGCGTCTTAACATCGGTTTTAAAACTGTAGTTTTTTAAAGTATCATCCATCAGCTTTATGCGGGCGTTGTCTGCATAGCTAATAATCAGCTTGCGCCAGCGGGTGGTATCGGTGGTAAGCGGCGCAATGGTATCTTTATTACGTACAAAACTTTGCACATCATAAATACCGTATAGCGGCGGTTTCGGTGCTTTATCGCCGTATTGGGTTGCGGCGTCAATATCGCCATATAAATTGATGGCCACTACATAAATGATCAATACATACTTTATGGTTTTAAGGGTTATATTTTTCCACTTTGCCTTAAATCTGTGCGGATCAATATTTGATGGCGGCGCGCTTTTATTAAGGAAAAAGAAGTTGATTAACCGCAAGGCATCTTTCGACAACAGGAACAACGACATAGCCACCAGCATGGTTGAAAGCAGCTTAACCGGTACATCAAAACAATAATTGATAGCCATAATGTTGCCGGCAACAACCACACCCAAAATAGCCCCCAGCGTAGTTGTTTTACGGAAGAAGAGCAGCAGGCCACAAGAAACCTCGGCTATCCCGGTGAAATAGTTAAACCCGGTAGAGTAGCCCATATACGTCCAGGCCAGGCCCATGGGCGAGGCATCGCCAAATGATTCAAGCAACCGGCCCGGCGTTGGCGAACCAAATTGCAGTTTTATAATTTTAATAAAACCATAACTCAACATGGTTAGCGCCACATAGTACCGCACAATAACACAAACCCAATAAAACAGCTTATTATAATTACGCGCCTTACGGTCAATTACCGACCAGATGATAGCGCTTATTGCCGAAAAAGTCACCACAAATAATAAAACCAAATAATCATACGTGGTATCGCCACTGCCGCCTGTAAATTCGGTAACAGGCTTGGCCAGGTGCAGGATATTTTTGGCTATCCAGGGTATAAAGACGTGGAGGCGATTGATAAATAAGTTAAAAAACGGATCAGCATAGGGCAAAAAACCGTTAGGATCAAGAATAATGTAAACGATAAAAAATACGAGGAAAAACCGGAGCAGCAGTTTTTGAATACCCGACCAGTATACCGGTTCGGTTGCATTAATTGTGGTCATAGCAGATTTAGTTTAGGCTAAATATAATAATTCAGACGCTTATATCCTTATCCGACTGTCAATTAAGGGCATTTACAATGCTTACTAAAAACTACCTGCTAAAGTCGGCACATTTGATTTTGATAAACAATTGATTGTTGCTTGCAAACAGTGGCGACATCAACGCCAATACCTTTGCTAAGTATTTATAACCAAACAAAATCATGTCAATCAAAATCATTAGCGGGGTGCTTATTTTATTTACAGCCTATATGGGTATTAAACATGGCTGGCAGGGCTTAAATGCCAAACCAACAGATACCGGCCCCGCGGCCGACTTGTTTAAAAAGATTAACCTGAGTATGGCTGTGATCAAAGTATTTTCGGCACTTACAATTTTAAGTGCTTTGATGATCCTGTTTCCGCAAACATTTGTGACAGGAAATGTATTAAACGCGGTATTGATATTTTTCCTGATGATCCAGTTTTTACGTGTGGGCGAAATGAAGCCGGCGCTTATCGAAATCCCTTTTCTATTGATCCCGATAGCGTTGATATTTTTAAAACATCCTTTGAAAGTTGTTTAAATATTATGCGCAATAAAGCCAGGCAGCAAATTAACAACAAACTTTTGACTTGTTTATAGCGCATTTTCAATAGTGTTCCACCGGAACGGGTGGAACACGTGGAACGCTTTGGAACGCATTAGCGTTGATTATCAAGTATTTAACATTGCATCAAAATCAACTTAATGGAACACTTTTTTAATTGGCTATCAGCCACTTACAGCAATTACCAACAAAATCCTGTGATTTTAAATAACATTTTCCGCATTAGGGATAGCAACGAATACCGGCCCGTGAATAAGGCCTGAGGCCGTATAATTGAATAGCCCGGCCCCGGCTTATACCGGCCGGGGAATGCCCTGATATTTAACAGCAACTTGTACTTAGCAGGCCGGTAGCCAAAGGGTAAAGCAGGTATTTTCGTCGGTTGATTTAACGGTTAGGGCGCCGCCATGCGCACGGGCAATTTCTGAAGATATGTATAATCCCAACCCCAGGCCTTCTTTGTGCGGATCTACTTCGCCACGGTAAAAAGGGTGAAACAGGCGTTCCATAACCAGGGTAGGTATTTTGTGGCCGCTGTTGGTTACAGAAAGTGTAAAGCCCTCATTTTTACTAACGGCCTCTACCATTACCGGCATATCTTTTTCCCCATGCGAAAGCGCGTTACCCAATATATTTGAAAACAGTTGCGCTATGCGCCTGCCATCGCAATTTACGGGCGCGCTAAAATCAAAATTGGTTTCAATTATTCTGTTTGGCCAGATGATGCGCAGCTCGGTAAGTACCTTGGTCAGCATATCTTCCAATGGTTCGTTATCCCCGCGCTTAAGAATGATACCTTCGCCCAGGCGACCGCGGGCAAAATCGAGGATATTTTCAATAAGTGCCTTCATACGGTAGGCCGAATCCTGTACAATGTTGGCCATGCGGGTAACGCGCTCATCCGACGGGATGCGCAACAGCAACTGGGCAACATTGAGCACAGCCCCTACCGGGTTAAGTAAATCATGCCCTAAAATGGCAATGAACTGATCGCGCAGTTCGGCGGTTTCACGTTCTTCAAGCAAACTTTTTTCGCTGATTGCCAACTTATCCGATGCATCCAGGTGAAAGGAGATCAGTTCGGCAAAAAGCTTGAACATGTTGATTGTTTCCGTAGTATTCAATACATGCGGCTTTGGATCGATAGCACATAACGTACCAAAAAAGTCACCATTTTTGCGGATAATGGGAATAGAGATATAACTTTGAAAACCATACATGGCCGGTGTATGATGAGTTCTGAAATGTGAATCAAGCTCCACATGGTCAATAATCACCCCCTGTCCGCTTTGCCTTATCTCGTGGCAAATGGTCGATTCCAGTACCAGTTCGCCGCCAACGCCTAAGCCAAAAGCTATCTCATCGCGCACGGCGCAACAAATCCACTTTTCATCGGTAACTCGTGCTACGGCCGAGAAGCCCATACCCGTGGTACGGCAAATAACTTCTAAAATTGACGGGACTACCGAAATGCTGGCTACAGCTTTAATATCTGATTGAATCTGGGGACTAAAGTTTTCCAACTTTTACTGATGTTTTAGAAATGCTAAGCAATCTAACAACAATTTTGTTTATTAAAAAGCGAAAATATCTTTTTAGGTAAGGTATTGATTTATTAAGAAAACAAAAGCACCTACGACTCGTAATAAACTACCGGCTCAAGGTTACCCAGTTCCTCATCTGTAAACAGCCTTGAGCGAATGATAAACCTGATGCCCATCGGAATTTCGATAGAAAAGCTGGAGCCACGACCAGGCGTTACATCCAGCGTTAGGTGGGTATGTTTCCAGTACTCAAACTGATCTGCGCTCATGAAAAATTCGCAGCCAACTACCTCCCCAATTTTTACATCGCTACCGCCAATTTTAAAGTCGCCTTTTTCAAAACACATGGGCGATGAGCCATCGCAGCAGCCCCCACTTTGATGAAACATTAAAGGGCCAAAGCGCTCTTTTAGCTGTGCTATAACGCCTTCGGCTGCGGGGGTGGATGATATTCTTGGTGTCATGGGTTTCAGTTTTTTCAAATCCCCTCTTGAGAGGGGCGCGTTGGGATTTGAGCAATGGCAGGGGTGTGCTGTCCCTCGTTCTCAGCATCTTGCATAAACACACCCCTCCGCCCCTCTCAAGAGGGGATTCGCTCAAGCCCCCGCTATTGTCAACTTCCTTTTTGTTATCAAACGATAAAAGGTGCTGCAAAATCCCAAACATTTCGCAGACGCCTTTAGCAATGAACCGGTGCTAAAAAAAGCCCAGCTTATTCTTGTTGTAAGAGATCAGCATATTTTTGGTTTGGCGGTAGTAGTTGAGCATCATTTTATGATTCTCCCTGCCAAAGCCCGATTTTTTGTAGCCGCCAAATGGCGCGTGTGCCGGGTAAGCATGGTAACAATTAACCCAAACACGGCCGGCCTGTATGGCGCGTGGTACCTGGTAAATTTCATGCGCGTCGCGGGTCCAAACGCCGGCTCCTAATCCGTACAATGTATCGTTGGCTATCTCTATCGCTTCCTCAACCGTTTTAAAAGTGGTAACCGATACCACCGGACCAAAAATTTCTTCCTGGAAAATACGCATCTTGTTGTTGCCTTTAAAAATAGTAGGTGTTATGTAATAGCCGTCGCCCAAATCACCATCCAACTTTTGCGCCTCGCCACCGGCTAATACCTCGGCCCCTTCTTTTTTACCGATATCCAGGTAGCTCAGGATTTTTTCGTACTGATCATTGGATGCCTGCGCGCCCATCATCGTACTTGAATCCAGCGGATTACCCATTTTAATGGCCTTGGTGCGGGCAATAACCCGCTCCATAAACTTATCGTAAATATTTTCATGCACCAGCATGCGCGATGGACAGGTACAAACTTCGCCCTGGTTTAAGGCAAACAGCACAGCCCCTTCTACCGCTTTATCAAAAAACTCATCATCGGCATCCCCAACAGATTCAAAGAAAATATTGGGCGATTTACCGCCAAGCTCCATGGTAACCGGGATCAAATTCTCTGACGCATATTGCATAATCAACCTGCCGGTAGTGGTTTCGCCGGTAAAGGCTACTTTGCTAATGCGCGAATTGGTAGCCAGCGGCTTACCCGCTTCCGGCCCAAAACCGGTTACAATATTTAATACACCTGCGGGCAAAATATCGCCTATCAATTCCATCAATACCATAATACTGGTTGGCGTTTGCTCGGCAGGTTTTACCACCACACAGCAACCGGCGGCAAGCGCCGGGGCAATTTTCCAGGTAGCCATTAGTAGAGGGAAATTCCATGGGATAATTTGGCCTACCACACCAAGCGGCTCCTGTAAGTTAATACTTACGGTGTACTCATCATGCTCGCTGATGCTGCTTTCTTCGGCACGGATGGCACCTGCAAAATAGCGGAAGTGGTCAACACATAAAGGCAAATCGGCGGCCATGGTTTCGCGGATGGCCTTGCCATTATCTATAGTTTCTACTGTAGCCAGATAGCTTAAATTATCTTCAATTACCTGGGCTATTTTAAGCAGCAGATTGCTACGCAGGGTAGCAGCTGTTTTGCTCCAGGTTTTAAAAGCTTCGGTAGCTGCATCAACGGCGGCTTCAATATCTTCTTTGGTTGAGCGGGCGGCTTTGGTAAAAACCTTGCCATCAATGG
Source organism: Mucilaginibacter flavus (assembly GCF_030409315.1). Taxonomy (GTDB): domain Bacteria; phylum Bacteroidota; class Bacteroidia; order Sphingobacteriales; family Sphingobacteriaceae; genus Mucilaginibacter; species Mucilaginibacter flavus. Next base: position 67,760 of record NZ_JAUFPS010000008.1, read on the forward strand.
GCGATATGTTATCAAAATATTCGCCTTTAACAGGCGGAACAAACTTGCCGCCAATAAAATTGTCGTACTTATCCTTAAAGGATGGTCTTTGCGCTGTACTCATAGTTTTTTGTTTTATTGAATTGGTACAGGCTAAGTTAGCGGCGGGCATCATCGGCCTTTTGCACAATACTCTCAATTGGGTGCACAATAGTTTCAAAGTAAAATTGATTTGCAAACTATTGTTAACTATCCCTAACTTGCTTTTAAATAAGCCAATTATGAATGAGAGAAACCTGGTATCTCCGTTTACCCTGAGCGGTAGGCGCGAGTTGCACACGCTGGTTGAAAACCGCCGTGCCTATACCTTAAACCATTGTGAGCTTAATATTTACGAAACTTATCAGCGCAGCGAACTGGTACCCCTTACCTTTAACGACCTTGTAATTACCAGCATGTTGCGGGGTAAAAAGGTAATGCACCTGTTTGATAAACCCGGCTTTGATTACCTGCCCGGCGAAACCGTTATTGTACCACCCAACGTTACCATGACCATTGATTTCCCCGAGGCATCGGAGCTTAACCCATCGCAATGCACAGCCCTGGCTATCAATCACCAGGAGATCAAAAGCACGCTCGATTTTTTGAACGAGAACTATCCCCGTGCCAATGACGACTTGTGGCAGCTCAATTATCAGCAGTTTCATTTTTTTAATAACCATGAACTCGCGCAACTCATCAATAAACTTATTAGCATCAGTACCGGCGATGTACTTACCAAAGATGTATTGGCCAACCTTACCCTTAAGGAACTACTCATCCGCATTATGCAGATGCAAAACCTGCACCAGGTAAAGGAAAACATGCAGCATTTGGGTACAAATAACCGCTTTGCCTACATTTTGCAGTACATCAAAAACCACCTTACCGATAAACTGAGCATTGATGCCTTAAGCCAGAGGGCCTATATGAGCAAGGCAAGCTTTTTTAGGGCGTTTAAACACGAAATGGGAATTTCGCCGGTTGATTATATTATTAAGGAGCGCATCCAGTTTGCCAAACAACTATTACATAACCCCTACTGCAGCATAGCGGATGCCTGCTTTAAAGCCGGCTTTAACAACCAGCACTATTTTAGCAGGGCCTTCAGAAAAATTGTGGGAACAACGCCGAGTTTATATAAGACGGGAATAACTAAGAATTAGACTTATTGGACTTTTAGACTATTTGACTTATAGGACTATTTGATTTTGAGAATATTGGATTGAAGTCACTTTACAGAAAAGAGATTCAGAAAAAGTCTTCATTCTTGACTCTTGATTCTACTCCCTATGCTGCTGCGCGTTCGGCGTTGATTACTTCGGCTGGGTCGATTTCAAGTACCTGGCAAATTTTAAAGAAACGTTCAAGGGTAAGTTTAACGTAGCCGAGTTCAATTTTACTATAGGTATTTTGTGATACTTTGAGTTTGGCGGCCAGGTATTCCTGAGAATACGCTAAACGCTCCCTGGTAGTACGGATATTACCAGCTATGGTTTTCACGCTGTAGTTCGCTAAAATTTCCATTCCCTTAGGTTTAATTTGTTATTACTATAAACGATATATTTAATATCTCGGTTTTTAAGGTTTTAATATTAGTGGCGATAAATAGCAATCGCACAGGTTGTACTCTGAAATAGAGTAAGAGACAACGGATAAAGGACTTTTAGACAAAAGAAAAAAAACGCCTAAGTTCACCCTTATAATTTTTAATTTATGGCAAGATAGCTTTACCATCCATAATATTATTTTTGCCTTTATGAATATCATCAACCTTAAACGAACCAATAGCGACGATCTTGATTTCAGAAACCTGGTTAGCCAACTGGATGCCGACCTGCGCGAGCGCAATGGCGAGATGATGGACATTTACGATCAGCATAACGTAATCGAAAAAATTGATACCGTAGTTATTGCCTACTTAAATAACCAGCCGGCCGGCTGTGGCTGCTTTAAACCCTTTGATGCCGAAGCGGTAGAAATAAAAAGGATGTTTGTACAACCCGCAGCCCGCGGAAACGCCATCAGCAAAAAGGTATTAGCTGAATTAGAAACCTGGGCACGCGAACTGGGTTTTATTTACACGGTACTGGAAACCGGCGCCAAACAAGTGGAAGCCTTAAGCTTGTATCCAAAATCGGGCTATGTGCTGATTGCTAAATACGGCCCTTATGTTGATTTGCCGGATAGTATTTGCTTTAGGAAAAGCTTAAAGCTAAATGCTTAAAGCCGAAAGCCTTTAGCTAACTATATAAAAATAAAAAAGGTAAACGAACAAGCTCCGTTTACCTCCAATCATACACTTACCTATCTACACACAAAATCCTACTTACCACTCACTATTCACCATCTTTATCCGCCATCGGCTAATTGAAAATTCATTGGTATAACGTATTTAACACGCACAGGCTGCCCATTTTGCATACCCGGTTTCCAGGCTTTGGCCAGTTTGAGTACGCGGCTGGCCTCTTCATCAAAACCAAAACCCGCGCCACGCTCTACTTTTATATTTGATAGCGTTCCGTCTTTTTCAATCACAAAACTCATCAATACCTTGCCAGAGATACCTTGCTCCTGTGCTGCAGCCGGGAAACGCAGGTTTTTGTTTAAAAACTTGCTCCAGGCAGCGCTGCCACCAACAGGCTCGGGCATTACTTCAAGGCCGCCGGCATTTACATCATGTATGGTGTTATCTACCGCCGGTCCGTTGCCACCACCATCATTCGCTTTGGTATTATCCATCGCATTGCCCGGTTTATCATCACCCTTACTATCTGTACTGCCAATAGTACTATTTAACAGCTCGGTAGTAGTATGCGGCTGCACCGGCGGATCATTAGGTACCACTACCGGCGGCAGGTTTTGCAGGGTTTTTACAGGCGGTGTGGCTTTTAGTGGCTGGGCCGGTTTTGCAGGCGTTGCAGGTTTTGCCGGCTCAACGGGCTTAATGGTTTTAAAAGTCATAATTTCAACCGGCGTTATTTTAACCAACTCGGGCGGTTTAACCTTAAACATAAGGCTGGATACAACAATAATAGCCACAGCACCAAAGGCAAGGCCCATGGCTTTAGTCATGGTTTGCCCGTAATGGGTTCTTAATTCATAAGCTCCATACTCTTTGTTGCGATGGTCAAATACAAGGTCGAGCCACTCGGCATCGTACAAATCAAATTTCGTGTAAGGCATAATTTTAAGAATTAAATTTCTATATTAACGTTACAACATCTATTATATTTTATAAAATCTTAAAATATTTTATTTATCTGAAAAATAAATTTCATTAAAGTTTCATTTTAAGTTCACCAAACCAGCCGTGTTTATGGTTTAAACATTACTCGCCTTCGGCCAGTTGAAAATTGAAAGGGATACTGTAAGCAACCCTTACCGGATGTCCGTTTTGAATGCCGGGCTTCCAGGGCTTGGCCAGTTTAAGTACTCTTACAGATTCTTCATCTAAGCCAGAACCCAAAGCGCGGGCCACTTTAATGTTGGATATCGATCCATCTTTTTCCACCACAAAGTTCAAAATTACCCTTCCTTGTACATTGTTTTCACGTGCAACGGCCGGGTAGCGCAGGTTTTTTTGCAGGAACTTAGCCCAGCCTTCCATCCCGCCATCAGGTGTAGGCAAAACCTCTATAGCATCAAACGTGTGGATGGATACATCTTCAGTAACACCCGGGCCGCCGGGTCCGTCTTTAATCCCATTATCAATTAAAAGATTCCCCGCCGTCGCATCTTGCCCATCCTGATTTACATTGGATATAACAGCCTTTTGAAGCTCGGCTGTAGTGGGAGGATCAACGGCTTTTTCTTCGGGCACTACAACAGGCGGCGGAAAGTTGATCTTTTTAGATACATCCTTAGGTAAATTAGACGCGGCAGATTGTGGAGGGATTACCTGTTTTTGCTTTTCGGGTGATACAGGGGGTGGCGGTGGTAATATATCAACAACATGCTCTATGGTTGAAGGTTCAGCACCTGGTTTATGCCGGAATGCAAAGTTTGCTATTCCCCAAACCGCTACTACCGCGAAGGCCAGCCCCATAGCCTTACTCATGGTACGGCTGTAATGTTGCCGCAATTCATACGCGCCGTAACTTTTGTTACGCTGATCAAATACAAGATCGAGCCACTCCATCTCGTACAAATTAAATTTCGTCATTGACATATTTACAGAATTAAATTTTACAATTAACGAATATAAAGTATTTATATTTTATAAAACAAGATAAAAATCGAATTTTTCAGAATTTAATTTGGCGCAGAATGATTTTGCAGGTAATTTAAGTAGTCGGATGATTAGCAAATCATTATTGAAATTACATTAGCCCTCGCTAACAAGTGCAGCCAAATTGCAATTAGCTTTTATCGAAAATCAAAGAAAAACAAGCCCAATCGTTTAGTTTAACAGTGATTAACCTTAAACACTTTGCCATTATTGGGAAATATTTCAACTCAACTATAAAAAATAGACATATCCACACAGTAAAACATACAAAACTTTTTAAAAAACAATTAATAATTAAAAATCAATATAGATTTATCACATAAAACAATAAAAAGTTAAAATATTTATAAAAAAATCACACTTATTTTATTTTTTTACTACTTTTATGAAATGGACAACAGGCTTTATCGGTTTATTGCCTTATTTTTTCTTCTTTTTCCGGGCTTTTCGGCCTCGGCAAGAGGAGGATTGTACCATGCCAACCACACCGACGATAAAAAAACGTCAATATCGGCCACAACGGCGCGTCACCAACATTATAACCCCTACAGTTGTGAGTTTATATTAAACAGCGCGCCCTCACAACTATTAAACCTGCAGCAACACAGGGGGTCGCACTCCATGCAGGGTATTTACAACAGCCCCAATTTTTACTCCATACATTTTAAATACCTCAGTTTTATTTGCGGTTGGGGCACAGGCGAACTCTCTCGCTTCCGCAAACTCATCCTTTTTCCATTCCACGATTTCTGGTAGTAACAAAAGCAATTTCATACGCGGCATGCTGATTACACGCCCGTATTTTATTGTTTTTTAAAATTTAGTTTAAAATACTGAACGGCATTTTGATTGAGTGCCCTGTAAGTACTTTTTGATACACCATGGCATTTTGATTGGGTGCCTGCGTGTATAGTTTTATACTGCCCGGTATTTTGATTGGGTACCGGGCAGTGTTTTAATCACTTAATTTAACTACTCCCTAAAACCCGAAGCATGAAAAAATTCATACCATTTGGCGTACTATTAGTTGTAATTGTACTTGCCCTTATATACCCTTCAAACCTTGTAACTACTATTAAAACCAGCAAAATTGATAGCGGCGACACCGCATGGCTATTAGTTAGTACTGCCCTTGTATTGATCATGACACCTGGCCTGGCCTTTTTTTACGGCGGTATGGTAAGCAAAAAAAACGTATTATCAACCATGATGCAAAGCTTTGTATGCATGGGCGTTATCACCGTGTTATGGGTAATATTTGGCTTTAGCCTTGCGTTTGGCAAAGACGAATTTGGCGGCTTTATTGGCAACCCGGGCACCTTTTTTATGATGAAAGGCATGCTTGGCAACGATGTATGGCCATTGGCCCCTACCATTCCGTTGGTATTATTTGCCATGTTTCAGCTAAAATTCGCGGTTATTACGCCGGCTTTAATCACTGGCGCTTTTGCAGAGCGTATCCGCTTTAACTCATACCTTATTTTCCTTTGCCTGTTTATGGTATTCATCTACGCGCCATTGGCACACGCTACCTGGCACCCCGATGGTTTCTTTTTTAAATTAGGCGTACTTGACTTTGCCGGTGGCACCGTAGTACACATGAGCGCGGGCTGGGCTGCTTTAGCATCTGCCTTATACTTAAAACAACGTAATGAAAAAGCGCACTCTCCTGCCCGCATCAGCTACGTATTATTAGGCACAGGCCTTTTATGGTTTGGTTGGTTTGGTTTTAACGCAGGTTCGGCCCTGGGCGCAAACCCACTTGCTGCTACAGCTTTAGCCACTACCACTACAGCATCTGCCGCCGCTGCCATTTCATGGATCTTTTTTGATATGATGCTGGGTAAAAAACCATCAGTTTTAGGTGCTTGTATTGGCGCGGTTGTAGGGCTGGTAGCCATCACTCCCGCAGCCGGCTTTGTAACCATATCAAATTCATTAATTATAGGTATAGTTGCCGCTATGGTGAGTAACCTGGTAGTGATCTGGAGAAGTAAAACCAGCATTGATGACACCCTTGACGTATTTCCTTGCCACGGCGTAGGCGGTATGGTTGGCATGCTACTTACAGGCGTTTTTGCACACGTTAATGTTAACAGTGGTAACGGCACCGGCAATGGCTTGTTTTATGGTGAAACCAAATTATTTTTCATCCACCTTATCGCGCTGGTAGCCGTATCGGTTTTTGCCTTTGTTGGCTCATACATATTGTTGATCATTACCGACAAGATTAGCAAATTGCGTGTAACACCAGAAGAAGAAGCCGCAGGTTTGGATATCAGCCAACACGACGAAGAATTATAGTACTCGAATAATTACACACGAATATTCTCGAATTAAATCGAATTTCACGAATTGAATTGAGCTTATTAAAATCAGAAAGGAGGTGCCAGTTAAAACATCCCCTCAAAACACAAACATTACAAGTACATTTAAACAAACACTCCAATTAACGTAATTGTTATTAATTCTCGCCACGAACCAAATAACAACAAAAAATTAAAGCTGCCTTCTGTTAAAGAGGCAGCTTTTTTTTTGCCTCACCTAAATCCTCTCCAAAGGAGAGGACTTATAAAAGCAATATTCAAAAGATAAAATAGTTTTTTTTCGGCTCAAGCCCTGCAAATCAAAGTCCTCTCCTTTGGAGAGGATTTAGGTGAGGCTTTTACCACTCCTTAGTCGATATCTTCTTTATCGACTTATCCGCGACTTTTGGCTTTGCAGATACTTTAAGCATGTATGCCTTTAATGTATTGCCATATTGACGGCTATTCAGCAAGATCTTATCCAGGTAAACCGAAAAATCTTTTTTATCAAGCACATCTTTACCTTTTTCCATAGCAGTGGTTACGCCGGGGGTAAGCACTTCCATTCCGTACCTATCGCGCTTGTAAGGACTAAAGGTAAAATCGGTAAACCAGTACCGATATTTGGCATCTTTAACCTCTATCTGCATAGTGTAGCTTATTTCACCACCCAGGCTATTGGAGATCAACGACCTTTTAGGTACAATAAAACTACCCTCGCCGGTTAACACACCTTTTGCTTCGTCGCTTTGGGTTACTTTAAATTTGCCTTTAGGGAAAGCTTTGCTCATAAAATGAGCGCCCCTGTTAAACAGGGTATCCTTACTTAAACCCGGTTGCTCGGTAGCCTGGTAGTAAATGTATTTATTACGCTCGTCAAAAGCCAGGGAGTCTTTTTGAGCCAAAGCAATTTTAGCCGACAGCAGGAATATTAAGGCAACGATGATATTTTTCATAGTGGGAAACAGAATCAAGAGTCAAGATAAAAAGCATGTCTGCTTTGCATTGGAGATCAATGAACAAGGTTTAAGCATTTCAAATTCTAATCGAAATTTGAAAAACTTCTGTCTTGATTCTTGACTCTTAATTCTTGACTCTATTCCAAAGATAAAAAGCCTCCCGGTTATATCAGGAGGCTTTTTGTAAAATATTGCTTTTATTAAAAATTAGAAAGCGTAAACAGCAGCTAAGATAAATTGAGATGCTGATTTAGTTGCTACACCATCGCTGTTAACAAATGCGTCAAGGTTTTTAGTGTGATCTAACCTAACCTCCGGAATAAAAGTTAACGGACCTGCTTTGATGTTTGCGGTTAAAGTTGATGCAAATACAGAGTTACCTGGTGCAATGCCTATGTCAGAACCACTGTTGGTAGCTTTTGCTTTGAAATACTCTTCACGTAAACCAAAGGTAACTGTTTTTGAAACAGCGATTTGAGGATACAATGCATAACCATAATAGTTAAGAGCACCACCGCCTGATTTTTTAGCAGCATTTAAGCCAAGTTTAAAGGCATCGGTAATTTGGTAAGCAGTAGTTAAATCCAATACAGTACCAGAGAATTTACCGCTTGCCAGGTTAATGTAAGCTGTCCATCCTTTAACAGGCGCTAAAAACAACTGAGCACCAAAAGTTGATACTTCGGGAGTAGTTGAAGTTGAACGATAGGTATTCCAGGTATCGTTAAATATACCTGCCATTAAGCTTACTTTATCAGAAAAAGCGTAAGTAGCTTTGAAACCAGCGTTCTGGAACGGACCAGCGCTAAATAAATACGAAGTTGAGTAGTTAAAGTTAGCAGTCGGGCTAATTACCTCATAACCAACAAATGTTGCCATGTAACCAGCGGTTAAGTTAAATTTATCAGTAACATCATAGCTAACATATAAATTCTGGATGTGGTAGCTTGAAGTACCAGTAGGCAGGCCACCTAAAGTTGCATCAGGAATTGATTGCTCCTGACCACGCGGACCAAAAGACATTTCGCCCACAAATGAAGCTTTACCAACTTTTTTCTTCAAACCCAGGTCAATCATACCAATAGAAACAGAGTTTTGATCTGATCCGAAAGAGGTTTGAATATTAGGCTTATTTGAGAAATCATTTTTAAAATAGGTATCTACCGAACCGTAGATTACCAAAGGCGCATCAGACGTGGTTTTTACTGTGTCCTGGGCTTTAACCGTAAAAGCCGCAATGCTAAAAACTGATAAAAGTAAAAGTGTTTTTTTCATGATAACGATTTAATTGATTTGATTTTGATTAGGGTTGAACAAAGCTTTCCCATTAAGCCCGGTTTTACACCTGGCCTCGGGGTAATTTTCAATAAATATTCTTGATTATATTACGGCTGCAAATGATTGCAACACGCGTTTATAAATTAGGAAGGAGTATTAAAAGCAGCTTTTTTCATGGTAAACAGTTTGTTTAATTGTGGATTGATTGGGTTGATTAAATATTTTATTTTAAGCTTCGGCTGGCTAATAAACTCACACACAACATCGCTGTTATTAAAGCCGGTAAAAAGATCATTATAAAATACCTGGTGTGATTGGCTGATTATGTCGGTAACGCAACCAACCACACAAGGTACTTTTGTATTATATTATACTGCAGATGGAGCTTTTACACCTTTATCAAAAAGGCCGCTTAAGCTAATCTCATCATCCTGAGGTGGATAAACTTCGATACCGTGATCAAATACATCGATACCACCAGCACCTGTTTCACCCTCTTCTTCGATACGTAATTTCCATGGATGGCCTAATTTGTTGATGATAAACATCATTACAAAAGTTACCACAAATACAGCAACAGTAATGGTAAAGCTACCGATGAATTGCGCTTTCAATACCTCAAAACCACCTCCGTAAAATAAACCTTTTACAGGTGCAGAGTTATCGGCGCCGGTTGGGCCTGTAGCACCGTACTGACCAGATGCAAATAAACCTAATGATAAGGTACCCCAGATGCCTGCGAAACCGTGTACAGACACAGCACCAACCGGATCATCAATACGGAAATACTCAATTAAGTAAATACCACCAAATACCACCATACCGGCAACAGCGCCTAACAAGATAGAACCAAGCGGGCTAACCCAGTAGCAAGGGCAGGTAATAGCAACTAAACCTGCAAGGAAACCGTTTATAGTGAAAGCCAAATCAAACTTACCTTTGGTTGGGCCAAACCACAATGCAAACAACATAGCGGCAAAACCACCGGCACAAGCTGCAAGCGTAGTGTTGGCAGCAACACGACCAATACCTTGCATATCCATAGCAGATAAAGTTGAACCAGGGTTAAAACCATACCAGCCAAACCACAGGATGAAACCACCCACCGCGGCAACTAATAAGTTATGACCGGCAGGTAATCCGCCTTTTTCTTTATCGTCGCGGGCAAAAATTCTACCCAACCGTGGGCCTAATACCATTGCGCCGGCCAATGAGGCTACACCACCAATAGTGTGTACAACTGTTGAGCCTGCAAAATCACGGAAAGGCTGAGAGCTTAAATGAGCAAAAATGCTTGAAGTACCCATTACTGCTAAGAAACCATCTGGTCCCCAGGCCCAGTGACCTATAATTGGGTAAATAAAGCCTGTAATACCTATACTGTAAAGGATATCGCCACGGAAGCTTGTACGACCGATCATTGCACCAGATACGATGGTTGAACAGGTATCAGCAAAAGCGTATTGGAAAATCCAGTGCGCCAATACCGGGATACCGGTTGAACCGTAAGTATCAGGCGTATTTTGAAGGAAGAACCAGTTAGTGATGGTTTTTCCATCGGCGCCTAAACCACCCCAGCCAATAAAGCCATTACCATTACCAAACATAAACGCGTAACCTACAGCGTAAAATAACAAACCGCAAAGGCAAGTATCAAAAATACACTCCATAAGCACATTCACTGTTTCGCGTTTGCGGGCAAAACCTGCCTCAAGCATAACAAAACCTGCTTGCATACCAAATACTAAAAAGGCGGCAACCAGTGTCCAAACAGTGTTAACTGTATTAATTAACGCTGTTTCATGTGCGGTGTAGGTTTCGGCAGCATGTGCTTTTGTGCCAAATAAACCCGGCAAAACCATCATTGCTCCAAAAACCAGCAACAGGCCCACCATTTTTCCTGTAAAAATGGTAGCACCCAGCGCCCATTTCTCGCGTGTCAGCTGTCGGACTGAACTTAGGAAGTTGAATTTTGTAGAACTTACTTTCATTTGTTTTTTAATTTAGTTTGATTGTTTTTTAATAGTTTAATTTTAGTTTGATTGTTGTATAGTACGTATAACTTGATTGCAAATGGTTTATTTTTTACAAAAGCAACTTAAAAAGGGCAGGTTTTAAGTTTTGACCACTAAACACTACACCTTTTTAAAAAAAATATAATATTTATGGGGTTTTTGTAAATTATTTCATGAAATTATGTAGTTATTTTAACAATAACAAATTTTAGATAAAAAAAAGATTACAAAAACATAAATAATTATAAAAATTACAATTCAAAACATAAAAACAGGTCAAAATTTATCGAATTTTTAATAACAAAATCACATAAGTACTTATAAAACACATTTAACATACAAAATCATCATTTTAAAAAGTAAAAAGACATATTTTCATCATTTTAACGGTAAAAAATGAAACATTTTAAGTCAAAAAGCAAATTTTACCCCACAATGCACACAAAACACACATCCAAATTATCTTAAAAAGACATTTTAACAGTAGCTTTTTCACATTAACTTCCATTTATTTCATTAAATTTTGGTGCATATTTTAAAGGATAGTTCTATTTTTGAATTTGCCATTTATTAAACCGCATAATAATTATGTCCAACATCCGATTTAAAGCACTGCAGGACGTTCTGAACAGAACCATCCCCGAGGTGAAACCACCAGCTTCAAAAATTTCAGAATATTTTGGCGCCAATGTTTTCGATAAAAAGAAAATGAAGGAGTACCTTTCAACAGAGGCTTACCAGGGTATTGCTAATTCTATTGAAAAAGGTGAGCCTATTCCCCGCGATTTGGCAGAGCAGATAGCATCGGCCATGAAATCATGGGCCTTGGGCAAAGGCGCAACACATTATACACACTGGTTTCAACCGCTTACCGGCACCACTGCCGAAAAGCACGACGCCTTTTTTGAGCCTACTGCCGATGGCGGTGCTATAGAACGTTTCAGCGGCGATGCATTATCCCAGCAGGAACCGGATGCATCAAGCTTTCCAAGCGGCGGTATCCGCAATACTTTTGAAGCCCGAGGCTATACCGCCTGGGACCCATCGTCGCCGGCGTTTTTAATGGCCCGCACCTTATGTATCCCTACTGTATTTGTATCCTACACCGGCGAAGCGCTTGATTATAAGGTACCCTTATTAAAAGCGCTGAGTGTATTAGATAAAGCGGCTGTTGATGTTTGCCACTACTTTGATAAAGGCGTTGAAAAGGTAAATGCATCGTTAGGGCTGGAACAAGAGTATTTTTTGGTAGATATTGCCCTATTTAATGCCCGTCCGGATCTTTATTTAACCGGCAGGACTCTTTTTGGCCATATTTCTGCCAAAAACCAGCAATTAGAGGATCATTATTTCGGTTCGATACCTGGCAGGGTGTACGCATATATGCAAGATATGGAAGCCGAGGCTTTATTATTAGGCATCCCACTAAAAACCCGCCATAATGAGGTTGCGCCATCGCAATTTGAGTGCGCCCCAATTTATGAAGAAATAAACCTGGCCATTGACCACAACCAACTGTTGATGGATTTGATGGATCGTGTGGCCCGTCGTCATAACTTTAAAGTGTTACTGCATGAAAAGCCTTATGCAGGTATCAATGGCTCTGGCAAGCATAATAACTGGTCGTTGATTACCAATACAGGTAAAAACCTGTTATCGCCAGGCAAAACGCCTAAAAACAACCTCATGTTCCTTACCTTTTTTGTGAATACCATAAAAGCGGTTTATGAACATGCCGATTTGCTGAGGGCATCTATAGCATCTGTTAATAACGATCATCGCTTAGGTGCCAACGAAGCCCCTCCGGCCATTATCTCTATTTTCCTGGGCAGCCAGCTTAATGATGTTTTGGACGAGATAGAAACCTCCAGGATCAGCAAAAAAATTAAAGAAGATAACCTGCTATGGCAGGGCATCCCTAAAATACCACAGATTTTGCCCGATAATACCGACCGCAACCGTACTTCGCCTTTTGCCTTTACCGGTAATAAATTTGAACTAAGGGCTGTTGGTTCATCTGCAAACTCGGCCAGCCCGATGACTATCCTTAACCTTATTGTTGCCGAGCAATTGAAAAGGTTTAAATACGATGTAGATAAGCTGATTAAAAAAGGCGAGAAAAAAGACCTTGCCCTGCTTATCGTTATTAAAAAATACATCAAAGAATCAAAAAACATTCGTTTTGAAGGTAACGGATATAGCGAGGACTGGGAAAAAGAAGCCGAAAAACGTGGCTTAGCCAACGTTAAAACCACGCCAAAAGCCCTTGATGCCTTCCTATCTGAAAAAACGGAAAACCTTTTTGCCGAAACCGGCATATTTACGCCACGTGAAGCACATGCCCGCCACGAAATACTGTTAGATAGCTTTTACAAAAAATTACAGATAGAAGCCCGTGTAATGGGTGAGTTGGTACAAAACGTGATCATTCCGGCTGCGTTAAGCTATCAAAGTAAATTAATAGAAAATGTTAAGGGTTTAAAAGACCTTGGCTTGCCGGCTTCAACATATGAAGCTCAGTTGGATATCATCACCAAAATTGCTGATCACGTTAACTTCATTAAAACCAATGTTGATCAAATGGTTGAAGCGCGCAAAACGGCCAACGCGGTAGAGGATATCCGCCAGCGTGCCATTGATTATGATGAAAAGGTAAAATCATTCTTCCAGCCTATCCGCTACCGGGTTGATAAACTGGAGCAATTGGTTGATGACGGCATGTGGCCGTTGCCAAAGTTCAGGGAGCTATTGTTTATTAAATAGGCACTAATTTCACGGATTGAGGCGAATTTCACTAATTTAAATTTGCCACTAATTGCATAAATTATAAATGCCACTAATTTTCAAGGTTAGTGGCATTTTTTATGGCAAAAGACCCTATTAAAAACATCATCGAGGTACCTGTAAGGGAAACCCTGAAAAACGGAGATGGCGTGATTTACAGATCCGTCATTGCGAGTTGTGAAATCCGGAGACTTTGAAGGTAGGGGTGACGTAAGAACTACCTTCTACACCCTGTCATTCTGAGGAACGAAGAATCTTCTTCGCTATAAAAGTCTGCAATTAGCATGGCGAAGAAGATCCTTCGTTCCGGCCAATGACAAGTGTATAAAATATTGATTATCAACGCTATTTTCTACTTGTCATTTTCAATGCGATTATTTGTGCGCAAATAAAGGTTACTCAGGATGACAAACTTCTTTTACAAAACGTCATAGGTAGGAACGAAGCAATCTCCCAGCAAGCAGGTCCACTTGCAAATTAACGCTGTATAGTTTGGAGGTTGCTTCGTCGTACCTCCTGGCAATGACGATTTTTTGATATTATACTAAACTTCCTCTCCCGCCCCAGCCTTATAAGGAATAACAAAACTAAAGGTACTCCCCTTGCCTGCTTCACTTTTAACATCGATACTGCCTTTTTGCAATTCAATCAACTGTTTGCAAATGTATAAGCCAAGCCCTGTACCTACATTACCGCGGGCCGAATTGGTTTGGTAATATTTGGAGAAAAGGCTGGCTTGCTGCTCCTGGCTAATACCATCGCCGGTATCGGCGATAGCAACCGCTAACCTGGTTTCTTTATCTGTGTTAATCAATACGGCATTAATGGTTATGCTGCCCGTTTTTGTATACTTTATGGCGTTGCTGAGCAGGTTTACCATCACCTGCTTAAGGCGGAAGCTATCGCCCGATAAAACGGTGGCGGCATCACCTTCAAAACGGTAAATGAGTTCCAGTTTCTTTTTGGCCGCGCTAAACTCCATACTTTCGGTAACTTCTTTCAGTACGATATCGGGCGTAAAAGGCGCTTCATGAATCTGCAACTCGGCGCTTTCCATTTTGGCGGCGTCAAGCGTATCATTCAGGGTATGCAGCAGCATATCTGATGATGAGCGGATAGAGGTAAGCATATCCGCCTGTTTGGATGATAACTCCGTTTTACTGAAAACAAACAGGAAACCCTTTATAGCGGTAAGCGGGTTACGGATTTCATGCGTCATATGTAGCAACAAATCCATTTTTTGCTGGGCAATGATCACAGCACGGTCGTTTTCCTTACGCAAAAGCACTTCAGATCTATCCAGCTTAATTACAAACGCTATGAGCATCGTTGCAAACACCAACACCAATAAAAGCGCGCCTAAGTAAAGTTTATTGAGCAACAGCGTAGCTTCGGCATAACTATGCAACGCCACATTCCTGAACGAATCTGCTATGGTGTAATTCAGCTGTTTTAAATCGTCCATCAGCTGCTCCAATTCATTAATAATTTGGGTATTTAAGCCAATTAGCTGCTTTTGAAGGTCCCTTAACTCAAGGTTTGTTTGTTGTAGCCTTTTAAATTTATTGACAAAAGCTTTATTATTCTCGGCCAGTTCGCGCTGGGCGGTCGCGTCAAGCACTTTGCGGTTATGGTAATGATTAACCTCTTTGCCTGTAGATTCTGCATAGGCATTGGTATCCTTGATAGCGGCCTTTATACGGGCAAAAAAGCCTTTCCTTTTAGTTTTGCCGCCCTTGTATGTGGTTTCGGCATCTTGATCAATTCGGCTACGGGCAGCATTTAAACTCACCACCCTATCATACTCGCCATTAATAGCCAGCAACGAATCAAAACGATGCTTTACCTGCAGCAGGTTATCAGATAGCTTTAGCTTTTGAGTATACCAGTTGCGGATTTGCAGGCGCTCGCCGGCGTTTAACTTTACCGTATCAAAACTGGTTTTAAGTAAAGTATCTATCTGGTTAAAGGCCTGTGTAAGCTTACGCCTGTAAACCAATCTTTTTTTAACGTTATCATCAAGTAACGATGATTGAAACAAGCTTTCGGCCTGGTGAAGTAAAAGCAATACTTGCTGCGGGCGAGATTGATCAAGTTCCATCTGGTGGGATAAACGGGCAGTTGTTGCCAGCTTTTGGGCAATACTATCCCTAACAAAAAGCGCCGCGATGGCCAAAATGATGATCAATACTAAAAACGACAGAAGGATTTTTCTGGATAGTATGTTTGTATAGGTTACCTTCATGGTATGGAACAAGCGCATTAATTAACCGAAAAACCGGCTAACAAAGCGCATTAATTTAAAACAATAATAACAATAACACCGGGTATAGTTGCAACAGTAATGCCAGTTTAACAATTACACACACTCAAATACGTGAAATCAGTGTTACACAAACAAGTCACTCGCCTTATGCTGTTCAATAATTACCTCCCGGTATTTACTCAACAAAGCCGATTTGGATATAAAGCCGATGAACAGGTTATCTTTAACTACCGGTAGCTGCCACACGTCAATGGCGTCAAAAGTTTCCATTACGGCGCTGGCCGGTTGTTCGTAATCAATTACCGTGGGAGGTGCTACCATAATATCAGCAATGGTTTTATCGGCTATTTCCTGGTTAAACAAACGGCGGCGAATATCATCAACCAATACTACACCTTCTAAACGTCCATCCTCCTTTAATACCGGGAAAATATTAGCATCAGTTGCAGCCAGTACTTTGTAAAAATCATTTACCGTGGTTTGCTTATCAACTGCGGTGAATTTTCGGTTAATGATGCTATCAAGCGTTATGGCGTTCAGCATACCATAATCCTGCCCGGGGTGAATATTTTGCTCGTGAATTAAATGCTGCCAGTATATATTATGTGGCGATGATAAACGGGATATGATGTAAGATATAGCCGATACAATCATCAACGGGATGAACAACACGTAGCCGCCGGTAATTTCGGCAATCAAAAATATGGCCGTAAGCGGGGCATGTAATACTCCGCTTAAAGCGCCTGCCATACCCACTGCTATAAAATTACTGGTGTTTAAATGTATTAACCCGGTTTGGTTAACGCCATAAGCCACCAGCAGCCCTAAAAAGGCCCCTGTAAACATGGTTGGCGCAAATGACCCGCCGTTACCACCAGAGCCTATGGTTATACCGGCCGCTATAATTTTCATAAACACCAACGCCGCAATAAACAGCAACATGATCCATGGGTTTGATAGCAAATCAGCGAAAAGTGATTCGTCTTTCAGCGCATCAATATTTCCGTTCAGTATTTCCTGCAGGTAATGGTAACCCTCGCCAAAAAGCTGCGGAAAAACCATGATAATAACACCCAAAAATAAACCGCCAGATAAGGCCCTTACATACCTGTTTTGCTTTTTGAGGATGCCGCCTTCTAAATTGCCGCCTACCTTATTAATATATAAGGCCATCCAGCCGCTAAAAAGTCCCAGCAAAATATAAAAGGGTATGGCGGTAACTACCCATCCCTCGGTAACCAGGTGAAACAATTGGCCCGAGTATAACAACTTTGAAACTACTACCCCCGTTGCCGAGGCTATTAGTAAAGGGATGAATGTTGGGATGGTTATCTCGCCTATTAAAATTTCTAAAGAGAACAATACGCCGGCTATTGGACTATTAAATACCGCCGCTATGCCTGCCGATGCCCCTGCCGCAAGCAATACTGTTTTTTCATAAGGAGTTAATTTAAAAAACTTACCTACGTTTGAACCTATGGCCGCACCGGTAGCCACAATGGGGGCCTCCAAACCCGCCGATCCGCCAAAACCCACCGTTAACGAACTGGTAACAATGTGCGAATACATATTATTGATGCGGATGTTTGACCGGTTCTTTTTAATGTTGACTAAAATGCTGCCTATCCCCTTTTGAATTTTATCGCGATTGATAATGTGCTGCCAGGCCACGGCTAAAAAAATACCTAAGGCCGGTAAAAACACGTAGGCCAGGTGATAATATAAGTGCCCCGAAATACGGTGACTTACATCCTCCATAAAATGAACCAGGAATTTTAGGGCGATAGCAGCCAAACCGCCAAAAAAGCCTACAAAAACACTGCAATAAATTAAAAAGTTACGCTGGCTGTTACGTCTCAGTCGCCAGCGGTTTATTTTATAGGATAATGTTTTGAGCATAATGTTAGCAGGGGGCATTAGCAATGTAGTAAATTTTACTATGTAAAAAACTATTAAGCCGTATATTTGCCCATGATTTCTTCGCAAAGATACGATCAACGAGGTGTATCTGCCTCAAAAGATGATGTACATAACGCTATTAAAAACATTGATAAAGGCGTTTTCCCAAAAGCTTTTTGTAAAATAGTACCCGATATATTAACTAACGACGCGGATTACTGCAATATTATGCATGCCGACGGCGCGGGCACAAAATCGTCATTGGCGTATACTTACTGGAAAGAAACCGGCGACATTTCTGTATGGCGCGGCATCGCGCAGGATGCCATTATTATGAATCTGGACGATTTACTTTGCGTGGGTGCTATTGATAACATTCTGTTATCGTCAACCATCGGCCGTAACAAAAACCTCATTCCCGGCGAAGTTATAGCAGCCATTATTAATGGAACCGAAGAAATTTTAAGCGATTTACGTGATGCCGGAATCGGCATTTATTCAACCGGCGGCGAAACTGCCGACGTGGGCGATCTGGTGCGTACTATCATTGTAGACTCTACCGTAACCTGCCGCATGAAACGCGATGATGTGGTATCAAACCACCGCATTCAACCCGGCGACGTGATAGTTGGCCTGGCATCATACGGACAAGCTACTTACGAAAAAGAATATAATGGCGGCATGGGCTCAAATGGCCTTACATCTGCCCGTCATGACGTATTTAATAAAACCATTGCCGATAAATACCCTGAAAGCTACGACGCGGCAATCCCCTATGAGCTAATTTTCAGCGGCAGTAAAAACCTTACCGATTTGGTTGATATTGGCGACGGCAAAACCATCACCGCCGGCAAACTGGTATTAAGCGCTACCCGTACCTATGCCCCTATCATTAAAAAGATGTTAGATGCTTACCGCAGCCAGATTCATGGTATGGTACATTGCAGCGGCGGCGCACAAACCAAGGTGCTGCATTTTATTGATGATTTGCACATCATCAAAGATAACCTGTTCCCGGTTCCTCCGCTGTTTAAACTTATTCAACAGGAATCAAAAACCAACTGGCAGGAAATGTACAAGGTATTTAACATGGGCCACCGCATGGAACTTTACGTACCACAGGAAATTGCTGCCGATTTAATCGCTATTTCCGAAAGCTTCGGCGTCGACGCGCAAATCATTGGCCGGGTTGAGGCAGCCGATGTTAAACAAGTAACCGTAACATCGGAGTTTGGGGAGTTTGTTTATAACTAAAAGAGTCTTTTTTTTAATAGAAAAGCCGCCGGAGTTTATCCGGCGGCTTTTTTGTTTGCTACTTATATATCCAGTAAACAACTTATAACTGTACAAACGTGGTACCGTTGAATTGGAATGTTTTGGTTACACTAATTGTAGAACCATTATAAGCGGCGTAGGTTACCACAAATTTTTGGTTTGCAACAGCGGTTGGATATTTATGTGCTAATACCGCAATCAGGGCAGCCTGTAAGTCGGCATCCGTCCATCCTGTTGCTGCACCAGCGGTAAGGTTAAAATCGCCATACTGGGCCACGTTAGCACGGGCAGCATCTGAACCCGTTGTAGTGGTACCTATGTAAGTGTAATCGGCAGCAGCAAGTGTGTAATTAACCGTGTTATCGGCAATCCAAACGCCGGCAGTTCTGGCAAAAGTTAAACTTTGTGGTAATGAGGTTGTAGCCCAGTTAGTGCCATCAAAAGTTAATGGCATTACACGCTGATAGGTTTTAGCCGCGCTGCCTCCATAATATTTAAAGCTGATGTATTGCACATCACCCGCTTTGGCAGTGGCAGCAACAGCAGCATCGGCCTTTAAAAAGGTATTGAAATAGGCAACCAGGTTGGCAGCATCTGCCGCGGCGAAATCATTACTTGTTCCGCCTTTACCAATTGACGCATATTGCGCTGCAGATATAGTGTAGATTTTTTTCCAGGCACCATTTAAATACAGGAATGACTGTGTCACTGTAGATGTCGCGCCACTTTCATAATAAATAAAAGTTAAAACCGCCAATTGGTTGGCTACCGGGGTTGGATATTTATAAGGCAACCATGAAAGGATTTGCGCCGCGCTAAAATCGCTGTATTTATTTCCTGGTAATAAAAGGTAATCGGTAGGATCAACCAATGTATAGGCTACATCTTTAAAAACAGAATCGGCAACTGCAACCGTAACCGGCGGCACAGCATAGGTAACTGTCACGCTTGATTTATCGGCATAGTTAGGGTATTTTGAACCCAGAATAACAGGGATACTTGATGCCGCGTCATCTTTGGTTTGAAAGTTTAACGATGTTTTGGCATAGTTAGTTGACGGCAATAAGTTGTAGTCGGCCGCTGCCAAAGTAAGTGTAAAAGTTTGTGGTGTGCCGTTAGGTGTTGGTACCGGCCCGATAGCGTCATATAGCTTATTCACCGGGTGGCAGGCACTAAATACAGCGGTAATAGCTGTAAGTAATAGCAGGTTATATATTATCGTTTTCATGAAATATCTTATTGGCAATAATTAAAAGTTAATTTTAAAAGTGGCTACATAAGTTCTTGGCGAACCATACCAAACACCAAGATTATTGGTACGTGGCACAAAACCGTAAGCGGCAACACTGTTAGGTATAGCGGTCTCAAAAGCATCGGCTATATAAGTAGTGTTAAACAGGTTATACACGTTACCAATTAAAGCAGCGTCAAGGCCTGCGAATTTGAAGCGGTAAGCAATGTTCATATCTACTGTCGAAAAATTCGGCAATTGATAGTTGGTGAAAGCCTGGCCTGCTGTTGTTTGTTGTGTAGTAGTCAGTTTTGACGGATCGAAAGTAGCGTAGTAACGAGCGTAGTAGTTGTAGTTTGCGCCAATTTTTACCTGCGGAAATACCTGCACATCTAAGCCTAAAGCTGCGGTAGTTTGGGCACTTGTGTTTGAAGTACCAAACTCACCAACTTTTAAACCTTTTAGTAATAAAGCGTCCTGTGTAAATGATTTACCGTTATCGCTGGTAACCTGTGTTGGGCCGGTGTTGCTGGTGTAATGATAATCGCCAATTGATAAGCTTCCGCTTAAGGTTACATCTTTAACCGGGCGTAATTTGGCATCAACCTCAATACCCTGGTGTACTTCGTTAATACCAGAAATATTTACGTTATAAACGGAGTTATCCGTTTGATCAACAAACGTGGCTGTTTTAGCCCTGTTATTATAAGTTGATCTGTACAGGTTAACGTTTGCGCTAAATATCGAACTTCTGAAACCATAACCTAACTCATAGCTCATTAACTGCTCTGGTTTGGCATCAGGGTTAAGATCGTTCTTTTTATTGACGAAAATGTTAGCAACCAGCGGCGAACGTTGGATATAACCAATATTAGCAAAAACGTTATTGTGACTATCTAAGTTATAGTTGGCACCACCTTTTGCCTGGTAACCTAAAAAGTTAACCCATTTGCTGGTCTGATTTGGATCGGTATCCAGGTAGTTAAAATAGTCTACCCTTCTGTTGCTGGTATTATTACCTGCAAGACTTACAAAAGCCGAAAGATCGTTTTTGTTATATTCGGCTTGTACGTATACACCTTCCTGGGCTATTTCATAACGGTAATCATTATTGAATTTACCGCCAACGCCTATGTGTGCGTTAGGGTTGTTGATATTACCTGTAGGGCTGGTAGCACTGGTGCTCCTGGTATCAACAATATATGAACCACCAAGCAAATCATTTACCTGGTTGTAATGCTCGCCTTCATAGTAACGACCATCAACACCGGCTAATATATCGATATCACCAACTGTTTTTTTGTAGGTGCTTAATATGCCGTACTGCTTATGATCATTTACGCTGTTAATAAAGTACCTACTTGCAGATCCATCAGCATTGCTAACGTTTGCCTTAGTGATAGCATTAAAATCAATTGGCGAGTAGATATCGCCTGTACGCGGCACACCTGTTGAGCTACCCGGTGTAAGCGTAACATTTGAGCCTGTTAAATAACGAGCCGCACCGTTACCATATGACGCATAAAGCACGGTTGATAACGATGATGTGGTGTTAATTTGCCAGTTGTGGTTGATAGATGCCAGTGGCTTGTTGTAATAGTTTTGTTCGGCACTGGTCAACACACCATTAAGATATCCATAATCGGAGTTGTACCTGATACCCAGCGGGCTGCTTCTGTAAGTGTTAATATTATTGAAGGTGTAACGCTGTCCGTGGTTTTGAGTGGCACCCATCAAATTAAATGAAATAGTTTGCGATTCGCCAATAAGTTTTGATACGTTGGCAAAGTAGCTATAACCGGTGTAATACAAGCCAGGAGCATAACCATCGCCTGTGCTTCTTGAAAGCAGGAATGATGTAGCCCATCCTTTATTTGTTAACCCGGTTGAATAAGATACAAGTGTTTTAGCTGAGTTAAATGTACCAATTGACTGTTGAATGGTACCGCCTTCCTGACGCTCTGTACTTTTGGTTGTGATGTTAATAGTACCACCTAATGATGGCACGGCCACTTTTGATGCACCTAAACCGCGTTGTACCTGCATTGATGCGGTAACATCGGCTAAACCGGCCCAGTCGTTCCAGTATATTTTACCGGCCTCCACATCATTAACCGGGATGCCGTTAATTAACAGCGCCACGTTATTGCTGCTAAATCCGCGGATATTGATCCGTGAATCGCCGTACCCACCGCCGCCTTTTGAGGTCATTACGCCTGGTGTTGCCTTCAATAACTCTGGAAATTCGGCCCCGGCTCCTTTTTCTTCAATGTAAACCTTAT
Organism: Mucilaginibacter flavus; assembly: GCF_030409315.1. Classification (GTDB taxonomy): domain Bacteria; phylum Bacteroidota; class Bacteroidia; order Sphingobacteriales; family Sphingobacteriaceae; genus Mucilaginibacter; species Mucilaginibacter flavus. The sequence continues at coordinate 90,304 of NZ_JAUFPS010000008.1, forward strand.
TAACCGATGACGCGGCTATGGGCGTACGCCTGTCAATCGCTAACGAAGCATTCGCTGTTACTACAACCTCTTTTACAGAGGCCGATGTAGGATCTAACATAATAGTTCCGAGATCGGTTCCGGTAACATCCATCTCTTTGGTTACATAACCTATGTACCTGAATACTAAAGTTGTGTTACCTTCGGGTACCTTAATTTTAAAAGTACCGTCAAGTGTTACCGAAGCTGCCGTAGTTGTACCTTTTACTGATACTGTAGCGCCTATCAGCGGCTCTTTTGTTTGGGCATCTAACAGTTTGCCCTTAATTTGTTTCCCATCGTTTCCTTGCGCGTGGGTAATGCCCACTGTAAAAACCGAAAATAGTAGGAGAAGTAAAATCTTCCTCATTTGCTTTGTCTTTAATTAATTATCTATTTAATTGAAAACAAAAGTAAAGAACGAGGTATCGGTTAATGTTAAGTTAATATTAACCATTTCTTTATAACTAATATTTTACAAATTATCGTAAATAGTTAAAAAACAAGTGTTTAGCAAGATCAATTCTTTTAAAGAAAATCATTGTAAAACATAAAAACTGCATCTTAACAAATAATACATAATTTCAACAGCTTTATTTTTAACAAAAAGAATCTAATATGCTCCGCTTTTTATCGGCACAACCAACATTAAATTTATGGCTCATATTCTTGTTAGAAAACCTGGCGGTTACAGCCCTTGCGCTCTTATTTGGGTGGATAATATTAAGATTAAACCACAACGCCATAAAACAACCATCACGCAATGAAATAGGTATTTGCCTGCTAACAAACGTCATCAATACCGCCATTACTTATGCTGGGTTTTGGTTATGGCAGCAGGGCTACATTGTTATGAACTTTACTATCAATTGGTTTATAGTTATAGATTTTGTAGCCCTTTTTATGCTAATGGACCTGGCTATGTTCATTTTCCATTATGCTATACATCATTCGGTTGTATACAAGGCAATCCATCGGTTTCACCACCACTATACAGATCCCACGCCTATTGATCTTTTCGTGCTCCACCCTATTGAAACTGTTGGCTTTGGCTCTTTATGGCTTATAACTATCGCGTCCCTTAGCTTCAATTTTTACTCGGTGCTCATTTACCTAACTGTAAATGTATTTTTTGGCATCATGGGGCATTTAGGTATCGAGCCTTTTCCTCATTCTATCAGGCGTGTTATTCCTTTTCGTTACCTGGGTACATCCACCTTTCACCATAACCACCACTTAAATATCCATTACAATTACGGTTTTTACACCACCATTTGGGATAAGATTTTTAAAACCTATAAAGGCTAAAGCAAAACTTACACAACAAAAAAGCCCCCGGCCACATAAATGGCCGGGGGCTTGTATTTTATAGCTATACTATCTTAGTTAAAAGTATATCTAACTCCAATCTGAGCCTGGAAACGAGACAGGATGCTAATATCATTCTGGAATGATTTAGTAACCGGAATCTGGTTGTTGGCATCAAGATAAGGGAATGAATAAGTTGGACGACCAGTTGTTGCATCTAAACCAGCATACCTTAACACAGTTGTTGCACCGTTGTTGAAACCACTGTATGAAGTTTGGTATAAACCCCAGTTACGGTTCAATAAGTTGGTGAAGTTGATCACGTCGAAAGTGAACTCCAATGTGTTTTTAGTTTTACCGGCTTGTACAAAGAAATCTTGTGCAAAGTGTAAGTCAACCCTTTTGTAAGTTGGCAAAATAGCACCGTTTCTTTGAGCGTACTGACCTCTGTGGGCGCTTAAGTAAGCATCCTGGTTAATGAAGTTGTTTAACTGATTCCAGATTTGGGCTGGAGTACGGTTATCAACTGTACCGTTTGCAGATGGAGCACCAGGAACCAGGATAATGTCGCCCTGAGCTTTAGGGATAAACATTAAATCGTTGGTAGCACCGTCGCCGTTAGGGTCGTTGCTGGTGATGTATGATACGGCACCACTGTTAGCAGCTTCAAATATTAAACCTAAAGTACTTGCAGTGTTTTTAGAGAATTGTTTACGGTATGAGAAAGTTGCGATTACGCGGTTTGGCTGTACATAGCTACTGTTTGACAGGTTATCGGTATTAGGATTACCTGCTACGTATCTTGTGCTCCAGATAGTGCTTGCAGTTGAACCACCGTCATTAACATCTTTAGATTTGGTGTAAGTATAGGCAACACTTGCAGCAAAGCCGTTAGTGAAGCTTTTTTGTAACTGACCGGTTAAGAAGTAAGAGAATCCTTTGTTAGTATTTCTCATGTAATACAAACCGGTAATTGATGGGTTTTCTGCAGTTGCAGCAGCAGCGGCAGGAGTTGTATTTTTTGAAGTGTAACGGATTTGTCCTTCTGTACCTGGTAATACAGTATAGCTATCAGAAAGAACAAGGTTTTGGTGATAGATAGCGCGGATATCTTTAGTGTAAGCTCCTTCGATAGTAGCAATAACACCACCTGGCAACCTTTGATCAACTGCTAAGTTGGTTCTCCAGATTTTTGGATATTTCAGGTTCGGGTCAGCAACGTCCAATTCGTAAGAGGTATTGGCAACTGCGTTGGCCGGGCGGTTTGCATTAACATCAGGATTAAAAATAAGCGCCTTGTTGGTAGGATCGTTAGCTTTTGTAATGGTTTTTGAACCAAACAATAAACCGTTGTTTGAAGCCTGGTTAGAGATCCATACAAATGGAACAGAACCGGTGAATAAACCAGAACCACCACGTATCTGGGTAGATCCATCACCATTAACATCCCAGTTAAAACCAACACGTGGAGAAAGCTGAACTCTGTTTTTTGGTAATTTAGATACATCAACATGAGTACCACCCTGGAAAGTTAAAGCAGCGGCGTTTGCGTTTGCAGCTAATGAAGTTGGGAAAGCATCATAATCGGCTCTTAAACCGTATGTTAACCTGAAGTTATCAGTTACATGGAATTTATCCTGTACGTAAACACTGTAAATAGATGCTTTGATCTTAGCATAAGGGAAGCTATTACCCACAGCAGAGTAACGTTGAGTGTAAGCGGCAGCAGGATTTCCGTTAATAAAATCAGATGCTGAGTTGTAGGTATATAAACCGTTATAATCCGGAGCGAAACCGTTGGTATAGCTTTGAATCTGATCTGTAGTACCAATGGTAAACTCGTGTTTACCTGCGTAGATAGTGAAATCATCAGAAAACTGCCAGATGTTTGTGCTTAACAAGTTACCCGCAGTATACAATTCAGAACCAAAGCTGGTTGCTGTTGCAGTAGCACCTGTAATTTGAGTACCATCGGCAGCGTTTGTACCGTTGCCGATATCAACCATAGGAATAGTTCCCGAACCCAGGAAGCTACGATAATCTCTTAAAGCAGAGTAACCGGCAGTCAGTTTGTTTGACATGGTGTTAGATACACGGGTATCTAACTCAACAATACCAATGTTAAAGTTGTTGTTGATAGTATAACCAGAACCATAAAAAGGCAATGTGCTGATACCTGGCGCACGGGTAGTACCGTAACCAACGGCTGTTTTACCATCGCTGTTGCTGATACCAGAGTTACTTGCAGGCTGATCTTTGTATGATTTCAGATAAAAATATTTAGCACTTAATGTGTTGTTTTTATCAATGTTCCAATCAAGCTTAGCAGTTAATTTATTGCTGTAAGTGTTGTAGTTATAACCTTGGTAGTTACCTGGATTGTAACCCAATGAAATTAACTTTGCTTTAATCGCATCAAGTGTTGAAGCCTGTACTTGTGATACGTTTGCACCACTTGCACCATTACCACCGGCTACATACACAGTTGAAGGTGGTTGAGAGATTCTTTCTTGCTCGCCAGATACGAATAAGAACAATTTATTTTTGATGATTGGGCCACCTACCGCGATACCATCTGTATGGTAATTAACAGGAGTAACGTTTAAGTTGGTTGGACCAACATGGTAACCTTGTAATTTAGAGCCACGTGCTAAGTAGTAAGCAGTACCTTTAACTTCGTTGGTACCAGATTTTACTACAGTGTTAACACCTGCACCGGTAAAGTTACCCTGACGAACGTCATAAGGAGCGATATCAACCTGGATTTGGTCAATCGCGTCTAATGAAATTGGCTGTGAGCTGGTTTGACCACCTAAAGTACCTGACAAACCAAATGAGTTGTTAAACAATGCACCGTCAACAGTAATGTTGTTAAAGGTACTTGCACGACCGCCAAAGCTTAAACCGTTGGCAGATGGTGTTAATTTGGTAAAATCGGTTAATGAACGTGAAACAGTTGGCAGGTTTTCAATTTGCTGACGGCTGATGGTTTCACGGGCACCGGTACGTGACGAGTTAATCACTTTACCGGCAGATGCAGTAACCTTAACCTCACCTAAAGCGGTGGTGTTATCCTGCAAAACAGCCGCGATACGTTGATCCTGGCCAATTGATAAAGTGATGTTTTCTTGCGTAAAAGAGTTGTACCCGATAAAAGATACTTTAAAAGTGTACGGACCACCTACCCTTAAGTTAGGGATGTTGTAACGGCCATCGGCACGGGTTACAGTCGCGTACACTGTACCTGTTGGTACGTGTGTAATGGTTACAGTTGCGCCTGGAATTGCACCTTTAGCATCGGTAACGGTACCGTTTATGCTGGCGGTTGTTACACCCTGTGCTACCGCGTTCCTGCTAATCAGGAATGATAAACCAGTCAATAATAATAAAAGAAGGTAATGCTTCCTCATAAATTGCTTTTTTAATTATACTTTGAGTTAATTGGCAGCAAAGATAAGTAATCCCCTCATTGTCAATGTTAAGTTTATGTTAACAATCTTTGCTTATTTTTCAACACAATGTCATAATATTACATAAATACCACACTAAAACGGTAGATTTAATATGATATTCATAAATAATACAACCTTTTGCATCAAGATAAAAACTGAACTGTAAATCCTAAATTTTATCGTACCAGTAAAATGTTCTGTTTTCTCATTTCGCCCGTTTTTACTTAGCTTTGGGCCTTTGAAAAATATAGCTGTTGGTGTAGCAACACATCCGGCTGTTAATCCGTTCAAAACAAAAATTTAGTTATCAAAGTATATCATTAAAAATATGGACTACGATTTAATTGTTATAGGGTCGGGCCCGGGTGGCTACGTAGCAGCAATCCGCGCTTCACAACTCGGTTTAAAAACTGCCATCATTGAAAAAGAATCATTAGGTGGTATTTGTCTTAACTGGGGTTGTATCCCAACCAAAGCCTTATTAAAAAGCGCCCAGGTTTTTGAATACCTTAACCACTCACAGGATTATGGTATTAAAATTAACGGAACCGGCGAAGTTGATTTTGGAGCTGTAGTTAAGCGCAGCCGCGGCGTAGCCGATGGCATGAGCAAAGGCGTACAGTTTTTAATGAAAAAAAACAAGATCGATGTAGTTAACGGCTTTGGTAAATTAAAATCAAAAGGCGTTGTTGAAGTAAAATTAAACGACGGCACAACTAAACAAATCACCGCTAAAAGCATCATCATTGCTACAGGTGGCCGCAGCCGCGAATTGCCTAACATTAAACAGGATGGTGTTAAAGTAATTGGCTACCGCCAGGCTATGGTATTGCCAAAACAACCCAAATCATTAGTGGTTGTAGGCTCGGGCGCTATTGGTATCGAGTTTGCTTATTTTTATAACTCAATAGGTACCAAGGTTACCGTTGTTGAATATTTAGACAACATTGTGCCTTTAGAGGACGAAGAAGTTTCAAGAAACCTGCAACGCATCCTTAAAAAACAAGGCATCAATATCATGACCGGTGCTAACGTTGAATCCGTTGACAGCACGGGCGAACTTTGCAAGGTTAGCATCAAAACCGCAACCGGCACAGAAGTTATCGAGGCCGAAATCGTTTTATCGGCAGTAGGTATCTCTACCAACATTGAAGGCATCGGCCTTGAAGAAAACGGTGTAAAAACCGAGCGTGGTAAAGTATTAGTTGATGATTACTACAAAACCAACGTTGAAGGCGTTTACGCTATTGGCGATATTGTAAAAGGCCAGGCTTTGGCTCACGTAGCATCTGCTGAAGGTATCATTTGCGTTGAAAAAATTGCTGGTCAAAACCCACATCCTTTAGATTATAACAACATCCCGGGCTGTACTTACTGCTCACCAGAAGTTGCATCGGTAGGTTATACCGAAAAAGCGGCTAAAGAAGCCGGTTACGAAATTAAAGTGGGTAAATTCCCATTCTCGGCATCGGGCAAGGCAAGTGCTGCCGGCGCTAAAGATGGTTTTGTAAAACTAATTTTTGATGCCAAATACGGCGAGTTTTTAGGTGCGCACATGTTAGGCTTTAACGTTACCGAAATGATTGCCGAAGTAGTTACCGCCCGCAAGCTGGAAGCTACTGGCCATGAAATTATCAAATCGGTACACCCGCACCCGACCATGAGCGAAGCCGTAATGGAAGCAGCCGCTGCCGCTTACGACGAAGTAATTCATTTGTAATTTGAAAAGTCAAAATTAAAAGTCAAAAGTCAAAAAACCTGGCTGTTGGATAGACAAACTCAAAAGCCGGTTGCTTTAATTAGCAGCCGGCTTTTGTTTTACACACTTTTTGCCTCCTTTAATTTCATTATTACATCAGAAAAGCCTTTTGAATTTTTACTTTTGAATTTTGACTTTGTAAAACTTGCCAATCAATTTTTGACTTTTGAATTTTTAATTTTGACTTAAACTATGAAACTCTACACGGTAAACACCGGCTTTTTTAAATTAGATGGCGGGGCCATGTTTGGGGTGGTACCAAAATCCATCTGGAATAAAACCAACCCGGCCGATGACAATAACCTTTGCACCTGGGCTATGCGCTGTTTACTGGTAGAGGACGAAGGTCGTTTGATTTTGATTGATACGGGTATTGGAGACAAGCAGGATGCTAAGTTTTTAAGTCATTACTATTTACATGGCGATGCTACGCTGGATAAATCATTAGCATCATTAGGTTTTCATCGCGATGATATTACCGATGTATTTTTAACCCACCTGCATTTTGACCATGTTGGCGGTGCCGTTGTTCGTGAGGGTGAAAAACTATCACCGGCATTTAAAAATGCCCGGTACTGGAGCAACCCAAAACACTGGGACTGGGCCGTAAACCCTAACGACCGTGAGAAAGCCTCATTTTTAAAAGAGAACATACTACCGATACAGGAAAGCGGTCAGTTGCAATTCATTAACGCAGAAGACGGCATCAACTTTACCAACAATTTCGATATCCGTTTTGCATCCGGCCATACCGAAGCCATGATGTTGCCATTAATAACTTACAAAGGTAAGCAAATCCTTTACATGGCCGATCTGCTGCCATCCATCGGTCACCTCCCCATGCCCTACGTGATGGCTTACGATATGTTCCCGCTTACCACACTTAAAGAAAAGAAACTGATTTTAACTGAAGCCCTGGAAAAAGATTACATCCTATACTTTGAGCACGACCCCATCAACGAATGCTGCACCCTGCAACAAACAGAAAAAGGTATCAGGGTTAAGGATGTGTTTAAGCTGAGCGAAGTTTAGGCAGTGGTCAGTGGGCAGTGGGCAGTGGGCAGTGGGCAGTGGGCAGTGGGCAGTGGGCAGTGGGCAGTGGGCAGTGGGCAGTGGGGAATTCGATTTGAGGGGGCTTTGTTTTGATTATTTATTTTTTTCTGAACCAGAATTTATCGAATTAAAGAATTATTAAAATTTTCTGAAATCAGATTTACCATACTCCCACGAGCCGGGTGCGCGGGAGAAAGTTTATAAAATTCGATACGATTTTTCCTAACTTGTCAGGCTATTTTCACTGCAAACTGCAAACTGCAAACTGCAAACTGCAAACTGCAAACTGCAAACTGCAAACTGCAAACCGCAAACTCACCACTCACCACTCACCACTCACCACTATATTCCAATATATCTCCCGGCTGGCAGCCGAGCGCTTTGCAGATGGCATCGAGGGTTTCGATACGGATAGCTTTGGCTTTACCTGTTTTTAGGATAGATAGATTGGATATGGTGATCCCTACCCTATCGCTCAATTCATTTAGCGACATTTTACGGCGCGCCATCATCACATCAAGATTAATTATTATAGGCATGGTTAAATAATCAATGCTTGTTCTTCTTTTAACTTAGCGCCCTGTTTAAAAGCTTCGGCAATAATAAACACAAGGATAGCCATGATGAGCGATCCAAAATCAAATGTGGATACATTGACAACTTTAAGCCCTCCCTGGGTTAATATGGATTGTTGGTAATATGCCAGTTGCTGTTGGGCGAAATCAACCAGGCTAAACAGCAACAATAACATGCCTGTATTGCTGATCACTTTAATGCAGGCCCGGTTAAACATGGTCCCGTCTGCAATTTGCTTTATTACCCTATTGGTGTTAACAGCTACTTTAATTACTATGATAAATAACGCCAAACTGAAAATCCATTTTAGCCCGGTAAGTACGTATGGTATGGCAATCTTATCGGTATTTACCCGTAAATCGGCGGTAATGTTTACGTTTTCGAGCAGGTATTTATCGCTTATTTTTATTTTACCTTCATCATTATGTGTTAAAACACTCCCATCGAAAACAGCCGGCATGACCTCCGACTGCCTGAAACTGCCATCGCTTACATTTTTAACGTCGCCGTAGCCTTCCTTAAAACCTTCTAAGCCTCCGGCAATCAGTCCCTTTAATAATAATGCGCCAAACACAATATAAACCATTATTTGCAGGCTGCGGATCTTTTTCATTTTATTGCTTTTTATTTAAGTCAAAGCAAATTAATATTTATTAAAGATCAAAATTTATTTATTGATTTACAATAAATATTGATTGAATTACAAACCAACTTTATTCACATACTTTAATATGGATGATATAAAATTTATAAAAACATAATTTGGAGAAAAATCGTAATAACAGCTTATAAAGCCTGTTAAATAGTACAGCGAAATTGATGTGGGAGGCTGGGTTACCAAACACCAAATTTACATAGTGTTTTACGAACACCACAAAAACCATACCGCTTGCAGATTTCAACAATTTTTATATTAAAATAGCATAAATTTAGAAACATAAATTTTCAAACAATTGACAATCAATATATTATAAACAAATTTTATAGCTTATTTTTTTTGAAAATAGACGCTTCAATTGCAATTTTTTACAACATTTTTATAACTTTGGACGTTCTGTAATTAAATAGAAAGGACAGAGAGGTTTAATAAATAGATGAGACAACTCAAAATAACGCAATCCATTACCAATCGCGAATCACAGTCGCTTGATAAGTATCTTCACGAGATTGGTAAAGTTGATCTGATAACAGCCGAAGAAGAAGTAATATTAGCCCAAAAAATTCGTGAGGGCGACCAGGCGGCATTGGAGCGTTTAACAAAAACCAACCTTCGCTTTGTTGTTTCTGTAGCCAAACAATATCAAAATCAAGGCCTTACCCTTGGCGATTTGATAAACGAAGGCAACCTTGGTTTAATTAAAGCCGCTAAACGCTTTGACGAAACCAAAGGTTTTAAGTTTATCTCCTACGCCGTATGGTGGATTCGCCAGTCTATTTTACAAGCCATTGCCGAGCAATCGCGCATTGTGCGTTTACCTTTAAACCAGGTAGGTTCCTTAAGCAAAATAAGCAAGGCTTTTTCCAAGCTGGAGCAGGAGTATGAGCGTGAGCCATCGCCAGAAGAATTGGCAGATATTTTAGAAACCACGGTCGACAAGATTTCTGACACATTGAGTAACTCTGGTCGCCATGTATCTATGGATGCACCATTTGTACAGGGCGAAGAAAATACATTATTAGATGTATTGGAAAACCACGAGCCTAATACAGATTCGATGCTCATCAACGAATCGTTATCTGAAGAGATCAAACGCTCGTTATCAACCTTAACAGAGCGCGAACGCGAAATCATTATATTATTTTTCGGTTTAAGCACCAATCACCCGTTGTCATTAGAGGAAATTGGTGAAAAATTTAACCTTACCCGCGAACGTGTGCGCCAAATTAAGGACAAAGCACTACAACGTTTACGCCACACCTCAAGAAGCAAAATTTTGAAATCTTATTTGGGATAGAGAATCTCCCCAATAAGTTTGAAAGCCATCGGTGACGCCGATGGCTTTTTTGTTAGAATCTTTTATGTATTTTGTTCTTATTGTCGATTCTGTTAAATAATCAACAAAATTGCATAAGCCATAAACGAGAATTAAAAAAACTCCAATTTTCAATTCAAAGATTGAATAGCAAAATAAGATTAAAGAAGCTATTCCAATGAAATAGAATAAAAAAAGAGATATTCTAATCAAAGAGAATAAAATGGAATTAGAATATCTATATTCCAATATAATAGAATTAGGAGTTATATATTCCAATATTAGTTCATGGAATAGAATTAGAATATTCATATTCCAATGAAATAGAATTAAATATTTCATTATTCCATTTTTAAAAAACAAAATGGAATTAAAAATTCTAATCTAATTCTATCTCGATTAAAAAATTAATAAATAGAAGATTACTTTACACAATTAACTATTCTAATTTGAATCGAAAGAATGGAATAAGTATATTTAAAAAAAAATAAAAACTTGAAAAAGCAACCTTATATACCTCCAATCTTACCCCCTCAGATTGATTATGGAAAATTAGTCCGGTGTTTATCAGAAGCAAATAGAGCATTAGGAGAATTAAAGGGATTATTGGCATTGATCCCTAATCAGAGTATTTTAGTAAGCCCCTTGTTAACAAAAGAAGCCGTCGCAAGCTCCAAAATAGAAGGAACCCAAGCTACAATTGAAGAAGTTTTCAAATATGAAGCGGAAGGAAAAAAAACAGAAAATGACGCTAAAGAGAGAGATATACGCGAAATTATTAATTATAGACAAGCTATCGAATTTGCAACCAAACTTTTAGAAAAAAAACCTTTAGGAGAAAATTTCGTGAAACAACTTCATGAAATCTTGTTAAAATCTGTGAGAGGCACCAATAAAGACAGAGGCAATTTTAGGAGAATCCCTGTGTTTATTGGTAAACCAGGCGCAACTATAGATTCGGCAATTTATATCCCGCCACCAGCCAATGAATTGACCACGTTAATAAGTAACTGGGAAAAATATATAAATTCGGAAGACGAACCCGATATTTTAGTCCAAATAGCAATAGCGCATTATCAATTCGAAGCTATACATCCATTTTTAGATGGAAATGGAAGGATCGGTCGACTATTAATTCCGATAATGTTATATCAAAAAAACATATTAAGTTATCCAATATTGTACATCAGCGAATATTTTGAAAGAAATAAAGAAGCATATTACCACAACCTCAGATTAGTTGATGAAAATTCAGATTGGATTGCTTGGATTACTTACTTTATTAAATCCATTAGTGTACAAGCAGAAGACACCAAAAATAAAGTAAATAAAATGCTTGACCTATATAAGGATATCAAAGACAGTTTGAGTGTTTTTGGTTCAACGTATGGAATAGCATTGCTTGATATTATATTCGCCAATCCTGTGGTTTCTTTTTCTTTGATTAAAGAGCACATAAACACTAAAAGCCCTCAAACTATTTATAATCTTTTGGAAAAATTTCAAAGCGAAAACATCTTAATAGAAATTACCGGAGGGGCGAGAAATAGAGTATATGTGTTTAAGATGCTAATGGATATCATAAAGTAGTTCATTTCTTACCACATTTGATCTGTATTATCTAAAAACTTGCGAAGCGACGAGATATAAAGTTGAGATTTAAGCATCCTACTTAGATCGCAACCTTTTTGTTTAAATGCATCATTTATTTGTTAACGCGAGTTTAGTGTAGCGTAAATCGTGGTTAATACTACATAAGTGAGCAGCTTATGTTACAGTTTACTCCCCCATATAGGGCAGCTGAAAGCTGCAACCTTATTACTCACAAGCTGAAAGTTGAAGCGTAGAACGTATTTTTTAAAATTACTCTCCCCTTAAAATTTAATTCCTCAATTCACGTTATTCAGCTAACCTGTCATAATTAACTGAATGAACAACACCATCAGAATCACCTGGTACTTTTATAAATCCTTAATTATATGGAGCCTGCTGGTTTCATTTTTTGCTATTTACTACGTATTTGAAGGGCAGTTAAATATCGCGTTAGCTTTTATAATCAAAATTTTCGGTTACGTATCTGTACTTGGAGTTCGGTATTTAAACTACAATTCAACCAAAACAAACTTCTATTTCCGTAACGCGGGTTACAGCATCAACCGTTTGTATGTGTACACTTTCAGTTTTGATTTTCTCATATTCACAATCCTAATCTTCTTATCAACCATTCGCTAAACCTTGGAGCCACTCATTTTAAAAACCGACAGTGTATTATTGGAATTTGACAACAGGAAAATTTTGCAGGATGTTTACCTGGAGTGCAAACAAGGCGAAGTAGTTGGCATTCTTGGCCGTAACGGTTGTGGCAAATCATCCCTGCTGCGCATTATATTTGGTACCCTTACCCCAGCCTATAAACACGTAAGTATCAGCGGCGAGTATATCAAAAAAGGCTATAAAAACATGCGTGTAGCCTATCTGCCGCAGCATAACTATCTGCCAAAAGGTATCAAAATTAAAAACCTGGCTATGAATATTATTGACGACAGGTTTAATGACGATTTAGCCGCCCACCCCATCTATCGCGATTACCACAACAAAACGATAGCAGAACTATCCGGCGGCCAACTACGGCAACTGGAAATATTATTGGTGATTTACAGCAAAGCCGATTTTATTTTACTGGATGAACCTTTCACCCACATTTCGCCCATACAGGCCGAGGCGCTTAAAGTGATTATCAAACGATGCGCGCAGATAAAAGGCGTTATTTTAACAGATCACCAGTACTACAACATCCTTGACGTAAGCGACAGGATAATTCTGATCACCAACGGATATACCCGGCCAATTAAACATAAAGACGATTTGGTTACTTACGGCTATTTAAGCCATATCAATTAATTCCAGCCTTCCTGTAACATATCCTCATTTAAACCTGTCTACTTATCATAAACCATCTATGAAATGTACCGGCCCTGTTTATTTTTATTGATCCTTATTTTGATGGCAAGCCTGCAAACGGGGCAATGCACAGAAAAAGTATCGATAGGGGGCATTACTTTCAAAAATGCTATGCGCGGCCCCGATCCTGACCCTTCCGGAGATTTCAATACCGTGATAGTCCCCATAAAAAGGGCAGGCAACCTTATTATTGTGGAAGCGCAGATAGATACCCTCGCCGGCAATTTTGTGTTGGATACCGGTGCGCCTTACCTGGTGCTTAATGCCACCTATTTCCGCAACATGCGCAAAATTGATACCCAGGAACCGGCAGGTTTAAACGGGGCCGCATCTGAATCATTTACCACCGCTGTTTTCAATTTTAATATTTTAGACATACACTACCCAAGGCTTACAGCGGATGTTACCGACCTATCGGCCATTGAAAACGGGCGGGGCGTTAAAATACTTGGTTTGCTGGGTACCCGGTTATTCAGCAAGTTTTCTATCACGGTTGATTTGTTCCGAAACACCTTATACATTCAAAAGCTTGATGCTGATGGTAACGTACCTGTAGGTGAGCAGGCTTTTCACGAACCCTGGATGAAAACATCTTTCCGCTTTGCAAATGATGTAATTTTTATTAAAGGCACAGCCAATGGCGATACCATGTGGTTTGCTTTTGATACCGGGGCCGAAAGTAATTTGATGGATTATGATCGCGCCCGCAAAATTTTACCCGGCATGCAGGTAATTAACCGATCAAAAACTACCGGAATTGGAGGCTCTGCATTTGAGGTGATCTATGCCCGGTTTGATACCCTGCTTATTGGCGATAGGCGTTTTATAAAAAACAGGGTATTGCTAACCAGCCTGGAAAAAATGGGCAAGGCTTACGGGCATTCTGTTGACGGCATCCTTGGGTATGATTTTTTTATCCGGGGTGTCTTTAGCATCAACTTTGCTAAAAAAGAATTTGAAATGTACATTTACACTAACCAGTAGTATGAAAAAGTGCAGATCAGTCATCGTTTTATTCCTTTTGCTCTCGGGCTTTACGGTCGGGGCCCAAACCCGTAATTCGTTGGTTTTGGGTAAAGAGCATTTGATATTGATGCTTGATTTGAACTCATCAAAACCACAACTGGATACTATCCTGCTTAAAGCCGGTGTTAAAACCATCAATACCGCGGCCATTTTACATAACGATTTTACATCATTAACCAACGATGGCTGGAAACTGGCCAAACGAGAAAAAAATACGGTAATCTTTAACCGCGCTTTAAAAGATTTAGATGTAAATCCGCAAAACCAGCCGGTACTTATCACTACCAACATAGCTCCTGATCATGGCATAAACCCCGGTGTACCCGGCTACCCGGATGAGGAAACATTTGGTATCAATAAGTTCATGAAACTTACTGTTTATGACCTGCCATCGGGCTTAACCCGTTTTTACCTGCCCGGTTTTTTAAAGGCAAAACGGGTGTTATTATCGGGCAGTTTCAATAACTGGAGTACGCTAAAAGGCACTATGTTAAAAACCGATAGCGGGTGGGTTACCGATGCCAGACTGGCACCGGGCGTATACGAATACAAATACATTATTGATGGTCGCTGGCAACGCGATCGTGATAACCTGCAGCAACATGCCGATGGCTTTAACGATGTGAACTCGGTTTATTATAAATACAACCATACGTTTACCCTTAAGGGATATGCTAATGCCAAAAAAGTGATGCTTGCAGGCAGTTTCAATAACTGGGATGCCGGCAATATCTCACTTCAAAAAACAGGTAACGGCTGGCAAACCCGGTTTTACCTGCATGATGGTACACACACCTACCGCTTTTGGGTAGATGGTAAATGGGTTACCGATCCTGCCAATCCTATCACGGTAAAAGACGCCGACGGGCACACAAATTCGGTATTAAACCTGGGCGAAACGGTAACCTTCAAACTAAACGGCCATACAGAGGCTAAAAAGGTTTACCTGGCAGGCAGTTTCAACAACTGGAAACCGGGAGAGATCCTGCTTAAAAAAACAGCCACGGGCTGGGCTATACCTATCATCGTTCCGCCCGGTAATTACGGTTATAAGTTTATTGTGGACGATAACTGGATAACAGACCCCGTAAATCCGCGTCACATTACCGAAGGCGGCATATCCAACTCCTTCATCAGTATAAAACCTAACTACACTTTCAGGCTTGCCGGTTACGGAAACGCCAAAAGCGTACACATTGCCGGCAATTTTAATGATTGGGACCCCGATGGCTTAGTGATGGATCATACCGGCAATGAGTGGACTATAAAAATGCACCTTAAGCAAGGCAAATACCGTTACAAATTCCTGGCGGATGGCAAATGGCTCCTTGACCCCGCCAATAAACTATACGAGCAAAACGAACAGCATACCAGTAATTCATTTATTTGGATAGAGTGAGGAAGAAGAGTCAAGAGGTTAGAATCAAGAGTCAAGATAGGAAGGGTTCAGGTGACTTAATTTAAAGACACTTTTTAATTTTACCGAAGTATTTCAGAAAAAACACTACAATTCGCTCAAAATCAGTAAAAAAATCTTGATTCTTGACTCTTGTTTCTTGATTCTCCTCCCTATCTTAGCTAATAACACCAAAAAGCCATGACTATTCCTATATACCAGGCCGATGCCTTTACTGATACTTTGTTTGGCGGTAATCCGGCGGCAATTTGTCCGCTTGAAAGCTGGTTGCCCGATGCCACCATGCAGAAGATAGCTATTGAAAACAACCTGGCCGAAACCGCTTTTTTTGTAAAGACCGAAACCGGATATAAACTGCGCTGGTTTACCCCCGAATATGAAATTGACCTTTGCGGCCATGCCACCCTGGCATCGGCACATATATTATTTACCGAGCTTGGTTTTGAAGGTAATGAAATTCATTTTGAAACCCTAAAGGCCGGCACCCTGCATATTAAACGCGATGGGGATAAATACACCATGAATTTTCCGTCGAGGCCGCCTATCCCAATAGAACCACCTTATGGCCTGGCCGAAGCTCTTGGAGAAAAACAACCAGTAGCATTTTTAAGATCACGCGACTACTTTTTGGTTTATGAAAGCGAGCAGGATATTAAAGATCTTACGCCCGATTTTTATGCCCTATCAAAAATGGATACCGTAGGCGTTATAGCCACTGCCCCCGGCGATAATTCGGACTTCGTTTCCCGTTTCTTCGCGCCGGGCGCAGGGATTCCCGAAGATCCGGTAACGGGGTCGGCACATTGTAACCTTATTCCCTACTGGGCAAAAATACTTGACAAAAGCAGCCTCCACGCCTACCAGATCTCGGCCCGCCGCGGCGAACTCTGGTGCGAACTTAAAGGTGACCGCGTACTCATGAGCGGCAAAGCCGTTACCTACTTAAAAGGAGAAATTTCTTTTGGTCATTAGTCATTAGTCATTAGTCATTAGTCATTAGTCATTAGTCATTAGTCATTAGTCATTAGTGGGAACCTGATTAAACTTGCGAAGTTTTAAAAACTTCGCAAGTTTTTTTTTGTCTGAACCGGGATTAAGCAGATTAACAGGATTTTGATTTATGTCTCGTCCTGAAAAAAGTTTACGTTTTTTTTCTTTAATCCTGTTAGTTGTTTACAAATATAGATTAATCCCAAATACGCT
>NZ_JAUFPS010000080.1 GCF_030409315.1 Mucilaginibacter flavus
AAACAAGGCATAGATAATCTATTCTTTGCCCTTTGTCAAATAAAAAAGAGGCTGTACCATGATTTATGATACAGCCTCTTTTCAACCATTTATTTAATCAACTGCTCAATTATAGCCGGGGTTTTGTTTGATATTAGGATTGATCTGGGTTTCCTTACGCGGTATTGGATAGAAATACATATTATCAGACCAAACGCGCTTTTGTGTAGTATTTACCTTGTAGGTAAAAGCGGCATTCGAGGTATTGGCTGGCGTAATAATTATACCCAATGCATCCTTACCACCGGTATCGGCAATACCCCATCTTCTCAGGTCAAAATACCTGTGCCCCTCAAAACAAAGCTCGATTCTGCGTTCGTGCCGTATTTTTGTACGCAAATCGGCGGTACCCGAGGCGGTAATTCCAGGCATCCCTGCCCGTTGCCTTATTTTGTTTAAGTATGTCAAAGCTGTAGCTGAATTGCCTAATTCATTTTCCGCCTCCGCATAATTCAGGTAAATCTCAGCCAGGCGAAAAGAGATCCACTGGCATGCGCTGTATGGCTGTACATTGAAATTATAACTTTCATCTACCATTTTACGGATGGTATACCCGGTTTTTGAGGCATTCCATGGTGACAGGGAACTTTCTTTAGAGTCTAATCCTCCTTCATAAAACTGCGCCCCGCGGCCTTGGAATGGCGCTCCGTTATACAAAATATCAGCATAGAAACGGGGATCACGGTTAAGGTATGGATTCGAGGTATTATCTTTCCACTGGAAGGCTGAACCATCCGCCATATCAAAATCCTCCACCATCTGTTCGAGCACATTATACGCGCTGTAACCATTATACCCGTTCGGGCTCAGATCCCGGTTTAAAGTGTTATACCTGTCTTCCTGTACGGTCGCGCTGAAAACCCTTGCGAAGATCACCTCGCTGTTAAAGTAATCTGTAAAAATCTTATTGTAAGTAGCCGAACTTCCATAAAGGCTATACAAGTTAAGATCAATTACCGCTTTGGCTGCATCAGCAGCAGCCTGCCAGCGCGCTCCGTCATTGCCGGTATTATAATAGGGGCTTGCAGCATATAAAAGCAACCTTGACTTTAAAGCCAGCGCGGCTCCAACCGTTGCTTTTCCATTATCGTTGCTATTTGCGTATGTTTTGGGCAGCAAGGAGACAGCCTGGCCGATATCCGATAAAATAAAATCCCTTGTCTGATCCCAGGTCGCCCTTGTTTCCGTAAATGATTGATCATTTGCTGTATAGACTTTGGTGATCAGCGGCACACCGCCAAACCGCTTAAGTAATTCAAAATAGCAAAGCCCTCTTAAAAAATAGACTTCGCCTTTCAGATTAGTGATCTGCTGTTCATGTCCGCTGGCATTAACCTTCCCGATATTCTGAAAGAACGTATTTGCCTTTTGAATGGTACTGTAAAGCGTTGTCCAATAATTAAGCGTAGAGCTGTAGTTTAATGGAAATGAACTTGACTGGTTATCAGGTGTTGCCTGGCCAAGCACATAAGTATTCTCCTGGCACCAGTTAAAATTGCTGTAAAGTTCATCAGTTTGTGATCCCCAGCCGAAACCGCCATCTTTAAACGCGAAAACCGATTCTTTGTAAATTTGATTAACAAAAACCTGGACCAAAGCAGGGTCTGACCAAACAGTGGTTTCTGAAAATGTACTGGTAGGTTTGATATCGAGTACATTTTTGCAGGATACACCAAACAATAGCATAGTGCCGGCACATGTTGATATTAGAATTTTTTTCATTTTCTTTTATTAAAAAGTAACATTAACGCCCAAATTGATAACACGCTGTTGCGGGTAGTAACGCCCGTTATTCACCGTTGACGATGCGCTTTCAGGGTCGAATGACGGGCCGAAGCTATCAACGGTAAACAGGTTGCTCCCGCTCACGTAAACCCGTGCGCTTTGCATACTGATCTTGTGGACAAGGGATTTTGGCAGATTGTAGCCGAGCTCGACATTCTTTAAACGAAGAAAGGCATCATTGCGCAGCCAAAACGTTGAGGCATATGTATTTGAACCAAAAGTTGAATTGGTAGGCCCGTTGAACGTACGCGGGTATTTATTATCGCCTTCCTTTAACCAGCGCCCGGTGAAAAACTCATCAGCCATATTCAAGCCACCCGGTTGTAAAACAGCCTTCGCCCTTGCCTGTCCCTGGAAAAATATGGTAATATCAAAGTTTTTAAACCTGCCGCCCAACGTGGCACCATAGATAATCTGCGGAATATTTGATAATGAGCTCCTGACCCGGTCAAGGCCGTTGATCACACCATCGTGATTAACATCTACATACCTGATATCCCCTACCCCTGTTCCTGTGGGATGTGGTGAAGCACTGAGTTCTGCTGCATTTTGGTAAATTCCATCTGCCTGGTAAAGCAACCATGAATCTATCGGACGACCGGTCACTTTTTGGTAATCCGGGACATTTGCCGGTTCAGCGCCATAAATAACTTTGTTGGCAGCATAAGTAAAATTTCCGTTGATGTTAAATGACAGGTCATTATTTAATCTCTTATTATAACCAAGGTCTATTTCCAGGCCTTTATTTTCTACCTTTCCGCTATTAACATCCGGCAGCGTAAGCCCGGCGTAGCCAGGAACTACGGCTGTAGGCGGAACCAATATTTGATTGCGCATCGAGCGGAAAACGTCGACGCTTAATGATAATGATTTAAACAATTGCGCATCAACGGCAAGGTTTGTTGTTGTGGCAACTTCCCAGGTTATATTAATGTTTGGTGTCGGGCCAAGCACAAATCCCGGTGCCTGCAGGGCATTTTGCCCATAAAAGTAGCCGCCTCCAAGATATTGGGATACCTGGCCTGATTGTAAACCATAGGTTTGAATATACTGAAAGGCGTTCACCGCGTCGTTACCTGTTTTACCCCATGAAGCACGCAGTTTCAGATCGTCAATAAACGAAACATGAAAGAATTTTTCCTGCGATATTCTCCATGCTGCGGATACCGATGGAAAGAAGCCAAAACGTTTTCCGGCCGGAAAATTGGGAGATCCGTCATACCGCATATTGTAATCAACCAGGTATCTATCATTATAGTTATAAGATAAGCGGCTGATAAAATTCTGACGTGCGAACTGGCTTGTAGCCGAATTGTTCGTTTGCCCCACGGTACTTCCGGCAAATAGTTCGGTTACCGTATTACTCAGGAAACCTGTACGGTAGGCGTCCAATGAGTTATAATTTTGCTGTTGTTGCTCATAAGCAACGAATGCCTCTATACCATGGTTGCCAAACTTATGCTCATAACCGAGCTTCAGGTTCACCATCTTATTGATGGTCTGGTTATTATTAAGCGATAAGTTTGGTGGTATAGTTGAATTTACCTGGGTGTAAGTTTTAGTATTTACGTTATAACTGTAAGCCGGTGGCGGAGTCGCGTTAAATCCCTTATACTTATTGTTATTGTTATCAAAAGCAAAGTAACCGTCAAGATGCAAACCGTCTGTAATACCTGGTAGCTGCCAGTTGAAGGAAGTTTTGGTCTGTAAAAAATTGTAATTATTATCCGTGAACCCCAAATCGCCGTTCAGGACATACACCAGGCTGTTTTGCGGACCGCCTCCGATCCCGACGCCAACATTACCGTTCGGGTAAACCGGCACCAGATACGGATACGCACTCCACAATTCATTGAATACTGACCCGGCACTGCTATAACCGGGTGACAGGCCATGCTTATATTCACCACGGTATAGCACGTCAACACCTATTTTGAAATTATTAACGGGAGTAATATCCAGGTTGACACGCGCGTTGTCATTGTTATAATATTCTGCAGAACCCTGGTACATGCTGCTTTGATGAAGATGCTGACCGGAAATAAAGTATTTGACCTTATCGGAACCACCTCTGAGGGTTAAAACATTATTGGTCTGCGGTGTCCAGGTTTTCATAACGGCATTCCACCAGTTGGTATTGGGATGACCGAGCGGATCAGACCCATCACGATATTGCTGAATATCGGTTGCTGTGTATTGCGGCTGCTGGCCAATCAGGCTGTTATATTCATTTACAGATTGCGCGTACTCCCATGAATTAAGCATGTGAGGAACCCGGGTGGGTTGGGTTAACGCGTAATTGGATGTAAAAGAGAGAGCGCTTTTACCCGCGACACCACGTTTAGTGGTCACGAGGATAACCCCGTTTGCCGCCCTCGCACCATATATAGCCGCGGTCGCATCCTTTAAAACAGTGATTGATTCGATATCAGCAGGGTCAAGCCTTGTAAAACCGCGGTCGGGAACACCGTCCACAATGATCAACGGCCCGGTAGATCCCAGCGTTCCCTTCCCCCTGATCAGGATATTGGCATCATCCGCTCCTGGTTCACCGCTGAACGTGTTAACAATAAGCCCGGGAAGCTGACCGGCAAGAGTGTTCGACAAGTTAGCAACCGGTGCTTTTGCAATTTCATCGCCTTTAACAGTGGCTACGGAACCTGTAACATTTGCTTTTTTACGGGTACCATACCCAATAACAACAACTTCATTCAGGTTGTTTTTTGAATCGGGTAGCATCGTTAACTTGCCCGTCCAGGCGTCGGTTACACGGATCACCTGGCGTTGAAACCCGATAAATGAAAAGCTGATTTCACTTCCCGATTGGGCGCTGATCGAAAAATCACCATTCTTGTCGGTAACGGTGCCCCGGTTCGTGCCTTCTACTAATACACTTACTCCGGGAAGATTTTGTCCTTTCTCATCAGTAACATGACCGCTGAGAAGTTTGGTAGATTGTCCAAAACTATTTCCGCTAAAAAGCAGGAACAGCACAGGCAAAAATACCAAACACATACGTTTGGGTACATTTCTGTTCATAATTGATTTTTTGTTAAGTTAAAATTGGTGTTCTGTTCTGGTCTGTTATGGTTGTAAAATTAGTAACAATTATTTTACGTCCAAATTTTTTTAAGAAAAAAGAATAAAAATTTTAAAGGTCGATTTTGACGGAAATACCTGATTGAAAATGCGATAGATATTGTTTTACATCAACCACACCATAATGTTGTTTAAGGATGCACAAGACGGCTCCTATCGTAAAATAAAAATCAAAACTTAAAAAGATCCGATTTTAGTTATTGCGGATTGAAAATGACAATATTTTGTAGCGAGTGTTCTAAAATAAAATTAGTTTGCATTTAAATGGCACGGAACTCAGAATTCAACGAAGAAGAAGCAATCAAAAAAGCGATGATGGTCTTGGGAAAAAGACTATGGCTGAACCTCCACTCGTGATCTGGCTGAGGCGATGAATATCAAAATCAGCAGCATTTATAATACCATGGGTGATAAACATCAGCTATTTATTAAAATGCATCTGTAATTACGCCTAACGATGGACATGTCCCCTATCAGTACATTCCAAAACTGGGGCAGCTCATCCAGCCGCGACCGGCACATGATTTTGCCCCACCTGGTGATCCTGGGATCATTGGCGCTGGACAGCATCGGTCCATATTGTTCAGCATCAACATGCATGCTTCGGAATTTGTAAATATGGAATGGCTTGCCGTTTCTTCCGTTTCTTTCCTGTTTATAAAAGGCGGGACCGCGGGACGACAACCTGGTGATCAGGTAAAGAAGAGTGAACGCCGGGAAACCCAACAGCATCAGTATTAACGAAAATACAACATCAAAAACCCTTTTCATTAAGGAGTCAGGTATCCCGGGCGTGGAAAGATTCTCCGGTCTTACTAACTGTAAAGACCGTTGCGCCTCCGGTAGTACCTCAGCATACGCATTGTATTCATCATTAACTACCGCCTGCATCAGCGGCTTAGTGTATATAATTTCCATTTCAGGGTGGGGCTTATACCAAGGCAGAATACAACATCTGCACCAAACATGAGCCCTATGACCGAAAAATGAATTGATACTATATTTTGAACCCGCAGAGGCCGAATAGGTTAGCTCCATACCCCTGTGCATTGCCATAACTTATCAGGTCGGTATCCGATTAAGTAAACAATTGTAAGTAATAATATACTTTTTATCGAAATAAAAAATACATAGTTAATATAACTCAGTTTCCGTAAATGCCGCCCCTTTTAAAGGCGGTATCAAGTGGCACAAGGACGGTGAAATACCTTTTATCCGCATCCACCAGGGTCAATACGCAAAGCCGCCGGGAGTAACCGCCAACGTAATGGATGCGAAAAGGCGCTATATGCTGCGATAAAACCTGGCTGTTATCAGGCATCGGCCTTCTGGATACACAGGAAACCTGGATTAAGAGGAGAAAAAAGAATACGATGAAGTATAATCTCGACATGTTCTAAATATACGCTTCAGATAATTGATTTTCATGCTTTTACGCCTAAATGATGTAGAAAATTTCAATGAAGGGTAATTCGAACTGAAAACCGCAGGCTGATGCGTTTGAAACTGTAATACGCGGGGCCATATCATCGTCTTGCTCCTATGCCGCTGCATCAATGGCCCGGACGTTAATGATCAAAGGCGCCACGTGGTCTAACGCGGTTGCCTTTATGGTAGCCAGTACCAATTTAGTATTTGAAATATTTATTGTGATTGTATCGCTGTTAGGTTGGGCATTTTTCGGCGGCGAAGTGATCGGCGGATTGTTTTTTATCATTTTATCAGCAATTCTGATCAGCCGGTTTTTCCCGGTAAAAGTAAAGGAGGAAGCGCAACAACATTTAACTGCGCCTGAAACTAAAAAATCAGACGATCCCCATGCGCATCACCGAATGGAAAAGTCCTGCTGCCATCATAATATGAAAATGGATGATGTTAAAGAAAGTTCCGGTTTTTTAACCAATCTGAAAACGGCCAGCGGCCATTATTATATGGATGTAACGATGGTGGGCAAGGATATTTTGATCGGGTTGGTCGTGTCGGCTATTTTAATGGTACTGGTGCCTGATGCCTTTTGGAAAGGTTTATTTTTAAGCGGAAACAGCACCATGCCACAATTCTTAGTACTAAGCTGGAACGCCATTGTCGGCATATTTATTGCCATTATTGCCTTTGTATGTTCTGTGGGTAATATCGTTTTGGCAGCCTTGTTGTGGCAGGGCGGTATATCTTTCGGTGGCGTGATCGCCTTTATACTTTCCGACCTGGTAACTATTCCGATGCTGATGGTGTTCCGTAAATATTATGGCAACAAAACGATGTGGTACCTATTGATTATACTGTTGGCAAGCATTTTTGCCACTTCCTTATTTCTCGATTATTCATTTGCTGCTTTACACTGGATACCACAAGCGCATACGGGCGTCATGCAAATGACCGGCAGGCATTTCAGTTGGAACTATCAAACCTGGTTGAACCTGTTCTTTATTCCTTTGTCGCTGGCCTATTTTTATTGGGGCAAAAGAGGTATGAAATAATGCTAAATTTGGGAAAGCAAATATTCATGGTGCTACATATTAAAAACATGGTTTGCGACCGTTGCCAGATGATCGTCCGGCAACAGTTGGAGAACCTCGGCTTTACGGTTAAACAGGTTGCTTTGGGTAGTGCGGAAATAACGTCTGAACCTGATGAGGAACAAATGCAGCTTATATCTGCCGCCCTCAAAGTCCCCGGTTTTGAACTAATCAACAAAGAAACAGATAAGACAGTTGAGGCGATAAAAAATGCGGTTATTGAGTTAGTGCATCACACAGACCTTTCAGAACTTAATATATCTTTTTCCGATCTGATCGCGAAGCGTGTTGGCAAGGATTATGCCCATTTAAGTCGCCTATTTTCCAACGCGCAGGATACAACTATCGAACGTTTCATCATCGAGCAAAAAGTAGAAAAGATCAAAGAGCTGATGGAATATGGGGAATTGAATCTAAATGAGATCTCCTATCAAATGGGTTACAGTAGCAGCGCGCATTTATCCACACAGTTTAAAAGCATCACCGGGCTAACACCCAGCGGGTTCAAATCGTCTGGAAAAGCAACACGGAAACCTATTGATAAAATCTGAACCGGTGATTTCTTTTGTGCAATAGGATATAAATTAAAAACAGAATTATATAAAAATGTCATTAGGAACTTTTCTAATTTAGCATCGTGAAAAGAATAGCAGTCATATTATTGGTTATTATCTACTCAGCATCCGTTTATGGGGTTACCATAAACAAGTTTTACTGCTGCGGTAAATTAACTGATATATCAGTATCTGCTAATTATGTGTCCAAGAGTGATAGCAAAGCTGTCGGCTCCGGATGCTGCAAAACTGTAAAGGAAAACTTTAAAGTAAAAGACAATCACTTTTCGGCTAAAACTGATCTGACATTAAAAGGCTCATTTGCTTTAGTTACTCCTGTATTTTCGGTTCCAGCAGCGCCGGAAAGAATTACGTTAAGGGCAGTAAGCGCTTACAATAGCCAGGCTCCCCCCGTTGGGCGCGATCCGCTTTACATCCTCTACGCCAACTACAGAATTTAATACCCCCGGTACTTCCCCCACCATTTGTTTAATTGCCATCCCGGCGAATTAGACCATTCCTTTTATTAATAATTTTTTCTCAATCAATTATTGCTGAGCAATTTTTCAGCATCAACATATTTTAAATTTCAAAAAGATGAAAACTATTAAATTTTCAATCGTTTTGCTTGCCCTGCTTTTTTCAAGGTCATTGGTGCAAGCCGGTAGCTTTAATGCTCAAATTACCTTATCAGCCCAAGATTCACTTGTCGCCGTTAAACATCTGAAAATATCCGATTATAAAGTGCTGGACAGAGGTGCCATCGTTATTTACGAACGTCAGCGCCCTGGCAATAAGCTTAATCTTTTCAAACCCATTCTTACCTATTATTTCAGCGTAAAGGGTTCGGATAAAGTATTTCTATTGACCCTGCAAAATCTGAAACAAATCTACAGGGACGGCCAGGCTTTTACTGCTCTGGATACCAATTTCAGTACTGACAGCGATCTGCTCTCTTATGATAAAATACATCATGAGTTCCGGGTCAACTATTACCTGTCAAAAACCGGCCACGCTTAATCATTCAATTGCAATTAATCATCCAATCATATAATTAAAACCCATGAAAAAAGTAATGTTAATGGCCATTGCCATCCTGTTCTCAGCTACAACCGTTTTTGCTGCCAATTCCAATAACCTGTCGTCTGATACGATTAAAACCAAAAAGGTTAAACCGGCGAAAGCGCAATATACCTGCCCTATGCATCCTGATGTACTGAGCGACAAACCCGGCAAATGCCCTAAGCCTGGCTGCGGAATGATCCTGGTTAAAAAAGAACCCGCAAAAAAGAAAGCAGATTCCATGAAAATGAAAATGTAAGATGACTTAAGCCCGTCCGTCTTTTAAGTACGGATGGGCTTAATAAAACCTATTACGATGATTAATCAACTTATTTCCCTGTCCTTAAAAAACAGGTATATCGTTTTACTGATTGCAGCCGCCCTCTTTGGATGGGGTGTATATGCGGTTAAGGAAAACCCTATTGATGCGATACCCGACCTTTCGGAAAACCAGGTGATCGTTTTTACTGAATGGCAGGGCCGCAGCCCGCAGGTGATCGAAGACCAGGTAACCTACCCGCTAGTAAGTAACCTGCAGGGAATTCCAAAAGTGAAAGCTATCCGTGCCACTTCCATGTTCGGGATGAGCTTTGTCTACATCGTTTTTGACGATAAGACTGATGTTTACTGGGCAAGAAGCCGCGTATTGGAACGTCTGAACTACGCACAAAGATTGTTACCGCAAGGGATCACCCCAACGCTCGGACCGGACGGCACGGGCGTTGGCCATATCTTATGGTACACGCTGGATGCCAAAGGTATGGACCTGGGCGAACAGCGTGCCTTACAGGACTGGTATATAAAGCTGGGATTGCAAACCGTACCCGGTGTGAGTGAAGTAGCCTCCTTCGGCGGCTTCGAAAAACAATACCAGGTCACTATCGACCCACATAAACTCAATTACTATAATATCCCTTTGCCACAGGTTTTAAAAGCCATCAAAAGCAATAACAATGATGTGGGTGGCCGCAAATTCGAAATGAACGGCACCGGTTATATCGTCAGGGGCTTGGGTTATATTAAGTCCTTAGCCGATGTAGAAAACATCCCTGTAGGCGTGATCAATACCATACCTGTAAAGATAAAAGACATAGCTACCGTACAAATGGGCGGCGATGAACGCTTAGGATTTTTTGACCAGAATGGCGAAGGCGAAGCGGTTGGCGGAATAGTGGTGATGCGTTACGGCGAAAATGCCGATAAAGTGATCCGTTCCATGAAGGATAAAATGGCCGATATTCAGAAAGGATTGCCTCCTGGAGTAAAATTCAAGATTGCCTATGACCGGAGTACTCTTATAGAAAGCGCGGTCAATTCTGTGAAACATACACTGATCGAGGAGATGATTACCGTATCGATTATTGTCATCCTCTTCCTGTTCAGTTGGCGCAGCGCTTTAAGTATTATCATTCAGATACCGA
Source organism: Mucilaginibacter flavus (assembly GCF_030409315.1). Taxonomy (GTDB): domain Bacteria; phylum Bacteroidota; class Bacteroidia; order Sphingobacteriales; family Sphingobacteriaceae; genus Mucilaginibacter; species Mucilaginibacter flavus. Next base: position 10,477 of record NZ_JAUFPS010000080.1, read on the forward strand.
TCACTATTGCTGCCAGCTTTATACTGCTCAATGCCTTCGGCATCAGTTCAAATATTATGTCATTAACCGGTATTGCTTTGGCAATAGGTGTGATCGTGGATAACGGAATTGTAATGGGCGAAAACTCGCATAGGAATCTATCCATTGCACAACAAAATGAAAAATCATGACCACAGCAGAAAGAATTAAAATTATAGAAACCTCCTGCAAACAGGTGGGGCGTGGCGTGTTTTTTTCCACGCTGATTATTATAGCCTCTTTTCTCCCCGTATTTTTATTGGAAGGACAGGAAGGTAAATTGTTCGGCCCGCTGGCCTGGACAAAGTCTTTTATCCTCGCTATAGATGCCATTCTCGCGGTAACATTAGCACCTGTGTTGATCTCTTTTTTCCTGAAAGGAAAATTGAGAACTTATAATCATAACCCTTTGAACCGGGTTTTAGAAAAGGTATATCATCCCTTATTAAACTGGTGTATGACCTGGCGTAAAACAACACTTGGGATTAACCTCATTGCTTTAGTCATCAGCATACCTTTATTGGTAAGCTTGGGCAGTGAGTTTATGCCGCCATTGGATGAAGGAACTATCCTGTTTATGCCGGTTACCCAACCCGATGTATCTAACTCGGAGGCCAAGCAGCTTTTGCAGGTACAGGATAAGATCATTAAGAGTGTGCCTGAAGTAGCCAATGTGTTGGGTAAGGCAGGGCGGGCAAATACAGCTACCGATAATTCACCCATCAGCATGACAGAAACCATCATCCTGTTAAAACCTAAAAGTGAATGGCGCAAAGGGCTAAAAAAGGAAGATATTATCAATGAGCTGAACGCTAAACTTCAGATTCCAGGCGTAGTGAACGGCTGGACCCAGCCCATTATTAACCGGATTAACATGCTTTCAACAGGCATCCGCACCGATATTGGTTTAAAAGTGTACGGGCAAAATCTGGACACCATTGCTGCATTATCCAATCAGATGAAACAAGCCTTGCAGGGTGTTAATGGGATAAAAGATCTGTACGTTGATCCGATCACTGGTGGTAAATATCTGGACATCCAGGTAAATAAAGAAGCTATCGGCAGATATGGTTTAAGCGTAGATGATGTAAATGAGGTTGTAGAAAGTGCTTTAGGCGGCATGAACCTGACCACTACGGTTGAGGGCAGGCAACGCTTCAGCGTAAATGCCCGGATTGCCCAGGATTACCGCAATAACCTCGATGCCATCAAACGTACGTTGGTTCAAACAACGAATAACGGGCCTATTCCCTTATCATCCGTTGCAGATATAAGAATCAGCGATGGCCCGGCCATGATCCAGTCTGAAAATGCATTGCTAAGGGGAACGGTACTGTTCAACGTACGTGACCGGGATTTGGGCAGCACAGTCAAAGAAGCACAGGACAGGCTGAACAGCATGGTAAAGACATTACCAAAAGGTTATTACGTAGAATGGAGCGGTCAGTATGAGAATTTGATCCGGGCAGAGCATACTTTAAAGCTGATCCTCCCGATTGTACTACTCATCATATTTGCCTGTTTATATTTTGCTTTTCATTCTATAAGGGAAGCATTTTTTAGCCTGATCTCCATCCCCTTTGCATTGATCGGTGGCGCTTATATGGTGTATTTCTTCGGGGTGCATTTATCGGTTGCTGTAGCTGTTGGGTTTATCGCCCTGTTTGGAATCGCTGTTGAAACGGGTATTGTGATGGTGATTTACCTGAACGATGCCATGCAGCAATTAGTGGCCTTAAAAGGAAATAGCAAAGAAACGATCACCAAAGCTGATCTGCGAGAATATGTAATGAATGGGGCGGTAAAACGACTACGTCCCAAATTGATGACTGTTTGCGTAGCCTTGTTCGGCTTGGTGCCTGTTCTTTGGGCAACCGGGACCGGTAGTGATGTGATGCTGCCCATTGTATTGCCGATGATCGGTGGCGTATTAACTTCTTCCACTCATATTTTACTGGTTACCCCGCTTATTTTTTTAATGCAGAAGGAATACGAACTAAAGAAAAATGGCAAACTGGAAGTATTAGCTATAAAGGAATAAGAATATGAAAACGAAATATCAAATCATAGTTACACTGTTTGCCTGCTTCGCCGGATTATCAGCAAAAGCACAGGCACAACGTCTGCCTTTAGACAGCGTTTTAACCCGTGTTATTAGCAACCCGGCATTGCATGCTTACGACTCGAAAATCAGCGCGCAGGATGCTTATGCCACCGGCGCAAAAAGCCTGGAAGCGCCTAAGATCAGCGCGGGCCAGTACCAGGTGCCTTATCAGTTTAGCCCGAATGGTGGTTCATTCATGATCCACGCCGAACAATCGTTCACTAACCCGGCTAAACTTCGGGCGAAGGAAGATTATATGAAGGGAATGTCCAAGGTAACGGCAGCCGACAAAGACTATTTGAAAAACCAACTGATCGCGCAGGCGAAGCAATATTATTATGAACGTGTAGTACTGGAAAAAAAACTAACCCAATTGCAGAACTCCAAAAGCCTGCTTGAGTATATGCTGAAGGATGCGAACATCCGTTTAACTTACGGTAAGGAAAAGCTGCCAAATATTTACAAGGCCAAAGCAGACCTGTTTGAACTGGACAATACCCGCGAAGAATTAAACAACGAAATCAGTCAAAAAAATATCATGCTCAATACCCTGATGAACCAGGATAAGCAAGCTGTTTTTTTAGTAGATACTACCGTTGTTTTTCATAGCTATGAAAGTACCATAACCGATACCGCAACACTTGCGAATGCCCGGAGTGATATTAGAAGCATCAATAAAAATATTGAATTACAAACTTTAAATGCACAGGTGGAATACAGCAAACGTAAGCCCGATTTTGGAATCCAGGCAGCGCACATGATCAGCTATGGGGCTTATGCCAACCAATATATCTTAATGGCATCTGTCACTATCCCTATCGTTCCCTGGGCCTCTAAAGAATACAAGGCCAATTTGAAAGGTATCCGCTACGAGGTAGAAGAGTTACAACAGCAAAAAATCAATGCGCTAAATCAGGCTGCCGGACAATTGGCGGGTATAAGAACAGACATAATAAGCAAGAAAAAACAGATCAGCAATTACCAGCAAAACATTATTCCCGCTTTGCAGAACGGTTATAAAACCGCCTTACTGGCCTACGACCAGAATACGGGTGACCTCCCCTCGGTATTACTGGTTATTAAAGACCTGCAAGCTTCCCGGATGGATGCCTTAGACCGTTTGCAGGAATTGTTAACCTTACAGGTAGCTTATGAGCGGGAAAATGAAACAGGAACGCAACCGCTAAATAATCAGATCAAATGAAAAGGATTAATATTATCATATTCAGCATGCTGTTGGGCATGCTGATATTCGCTGGTTGTTCTGATCAAAAAAAGGAACCGGCGAAAGTGCAGGTAAAAAGTGATGTAAAATACACCTGCCCTATGCATCCGCAGATCATGGAAGATCATCCTGGTAGCTGCCCGATTTGTGGCATGACGCTGGTGAAAAAATCAGGACAGGCCAGTGAAGGTGCAGGTATCAGTTTAAATACCGTATTACGGCCGGTGAACTCTTCTGTTATATCGACTGTAAGGGCTATTGCGCCTGAACAAAAGGAAATACCTACCACAATTTCAGCACAAGGTTATCTTGACTTCGATACGCGGACATTTAACAATATCGCTTCCCGCTTTTCAGGCCGTATAGAAAAACTATATATTAAATATGCCTTCCAGGAAATCCACCAAGGGCAGCACATCTTTGATATTTATAGCCCGGATATGGTAACTGCCCAGCAGGACCTGATCTACTTGACAAAGAACTCAGGTCAGGAAGCAGGATTAATAAATGCTGCGAAACAGAAACTTTTATTACAGGGTATGACTTATGAACAGGTTAACCAGGTTGTTAAAAGCGGGAAGCCATTTTATAGCCTCCCGGTGTATAGTGCTTATGAGGGGCATGTTCATGATATGCCGCATAGCCAGATGGCAGGCGTGACAAATACTGAAGCGTCTTCGGATTTTTCAAGTAACCTGCCGCTATCTATCAAAGAGGGAATGTATGTTGTGAAAGGACAAAATCTGTTTAATGTAGTCAATCCGCATATGCTTTGGGCTGTTATTAAAATTGATCAGTCTGCCGTTGTTCACTTAAAATTAAACCAGCGGGTAACCATTACACTGCCGGACTTGCCGGGTAAGATCATTATCGGAAAGGTAAATTTCATAGAACCAACTTTGCAGGAGGGCGACAAGACAACCAGTATCCGGGTTTATATCGACAATATGGATCACAAACTAAAAGTTAACAGCTTAGTTAAAGCCTCTATACAAACAGGCAGCACAAATGGCTTATGGATACCCCGGTCTGCATTGGTTGATTTGGGCCGGACAAAAATTGTATGGCTAAAAAACGGTGCATCATACCTGGCCCATCAGGTAATTACTGGTGCAGCCAATGGCAACGAAATACAAATTGTAAAAGGCTTATCTGTAGCGGATAGCCTCGCATCTAATGCCCAATATTTAACTGACAGCGAAAGCTTCATTAAAACACAAGGTCATGAATAAAAAACATTTTTGGAGAATAAGCACTATCGGGCTACTATCCTTTGTAGTAGTGATTGCTGTGCTTTTTACGGCCTGCACACAAAAGCCGAAAGCTGCCGCCGTTGCCAAGGCGGCAAATAAAGCCTATTATACCTGTTCGATGCATCCACAGATACATGAAGATCATCCGGGCAATTGCCCCATCTGCGGCATGAAACTGATTAAAGTGGAAGTGACCGGAAATAATATGGATATGGCCATGAATAAGATAAGGTTGACGAACTCACAAATTCAACTGGCAGGCATACAAATGGACACAATAAGGGAAGAAAATGTGGGTAGCGAAAAGACGCTGACCGGAACGGTAACTACGGATGAAAATAAAGCGGAAGAACTGAGCGCAAGATTAGCGGGCCGGATACAACAATTGTTTGTACGAACTACAGGCGAAAAAATCGCTATCGGTCAGCCGGTATATTCTATCTATAGCGAAGACTTGCAGGAAGCGGAAAAGGAATACCTGCTTGCTAAACAACAGCAAAAAGTGCTGCATAACCCCGATGTAGATTATCAGCAACTGATCAGTGCTGCTGAAAATAAGCTGCAATTATGGGGTTTATCACCATCACAAATCAAAAACATAGCTGTTTCCGGGAAAGTATCTGCCACCACAACTGTATTAAGTAAAGTCAGCGGAACGGTTAGTGAGATAGCTGTTCATGAGGGCGATTACGTAACCGAAGGGATGTCCATTTTAAAAACACAAGCCCTAAGCGACTTATGGGTAGAAGCTCAACTCTACGCCAGCGAAACAGGCAGCTACAAGGAAAATGACCGGGTACGTGTTGCTTTCCCTGATTTGGGCGGACAGCTCATTAACGCTAAGGTTGAATTTGTCAACCCTGAATTATCAGAAGCCTCTAAGGTGAATCTCATAAGAATTAGCATCCCAAATCCACAAGGATTGATCCGGCCCGGAATGCTGGCTTATATTTCAATTGCCGGTGGCAAGGATCATTCTTTAGCAGTGCCCGTTTCCGCTATTTTAACCGATGGGAAAGGTAGCCTGGTATGGGTTAAAAACACAGATGGCAGTTTTTCGGCCAGGATGATCAAACCGGGCGACGGTAATCAAAGCTATGTGCCTGTTCTTTCGGGTTTAAACACGGGAGATATTGTAGTTACTAACGGCGCTTATTTACTGAACAGTGAAGCGGCATTTAAAAATGGGGGTGATAACATGGCTGGTATGAAAATGTAAAGCGCCTTTTGTAAAAAAGAAAGTGCGAACTGGTTAGAAAAGGAAGCGAATCTAGAATTCATTCCCTTTTCCGACCAGTTCCGTTTTTGCGTCTTAATCAAAAATCTAAAACCGCATCTATCGCTTCATCAGCTTTTTTGAATGAAAAATTTGATTGATAGATCATCGTCGTTAGAATACTTTCATATCCCCTTGTTCAGGTCGTTCACCTGGTTGCCGTTGGCATCGTAGGTGTATTCGCCCGCCTGGTTCGCCCCGTTGATGAAGCCCGCGGTAGTACCCGAGTCGTCAATCCGGTCAACCCGGTTGCCGATGTAACTATAGGTAAGGTTATCAATCGCCAATGGCGTGGTTCCGTTCTTCTCGTACCGTTTCAGGGTTTGGATATTGCCCATTACGTCGTAGGTGAGGTTTTCGTTGTAAAAGCCATCATTCGCCGCAGTAGTTGTACTTATCGCGTCAGTAAGCCGGCTGATCTTGTCATAGCCATAGTTATAGGTAAGCGCCGGATAACTATTGCCTGATATGGTCCCGGTTAATGATTTAATGCTGCCGATATTGCCATTGTATTGCGGCGAACCCGCATCGTCATATTTTACATCCATACCAAACTGGTCGTTCAGGTCGATACTGGTGTACTGGTCGTTCGTAAGGCCGCCGTTGTTGATGTTGCTTACCCAGCCCCGGGCATTGTACCGGTAGTCCACGTTCTGCAAAAACGATGTCCCGTTGACGGAATGCAGCCCCTTTTGTTTCAGCTGACCAATTTCATTAAAGGTGTTCTGATAAACTACTGTCGGCGTTTGGGCTGCCCCTGTACCATCGGTCAGGGTATTGGTCAGTTTCAGTTTGCGGCCCATGTGGTCATAGCTGTAGCCGTCAACCGAGGTTAGTATCAACACCTTATCGATTTTGGCCGCATTGGCGGCATAATGAAGACGGGACGAGGAGATGACTTGCTTCAAAAAGTTATAGCCTAAGCTTACATCGTCGTGGTTGTACTGGCTCAGCATCGAGGAGCCCGCCAGGTAGTGCTGGGTAAAGGTACGCACCGTTTTACCTTCCCCGTCATAATAGTTCACCGTCCACAGGTAGTCACCGGTGGTATTCAGCACCAGTACTTTAGATGCCGTCGCAAGGCCTGTGGTGTGGCTGCTGTAGGCGGTAACCGTGGTCCTGTCATAAGCCGACGGAAACCCCGGAATATTGGCCGTATTGTAATTATCGTAATAGGTTACGCTTAATGTGGTGGTATAGGTTGCTGGCCAGGCATTGCCGCTATAGCCCGTACTACCCGTTGTTGCCGGCCCTTCCCAATAGGCGGTTGCCGCATCGGCAAGGGCCTGCACCGACACGTGGTTGTCCGTGCCTGAACTCCCGTTTTGCCATATGCCCGAAATCACCGCCCTGCCAAAAGCATCATACTTGGTAATGGTCCATTCCTGGCTGGCCTTCATCCGCTGCACCGAATCCTGGGTGGCTACCACCTGGTCAAGCTTGTTGTAGATGATGAACTCCCAGCCCTTGCCGGGAACTTTTTTCTATATGGGCATTTCCCCGCCGGTAGAAGCGGGGTCGCGCTTTCCGCTCATACGCCTGCAGGCCTTAGGCGCGGGCCGGTATCCGCTGCAATCACTAATGCGAAAATCGATTTTACAAAAAAATCTGCACTATAGCTGGACCCTGTAGCATTTCCCGGCTACCACATCATACATCACGAACCTGCTGTTGGTGACAACATACAACAGCGTGCGGTTAGGGAACACCAGCAAAGGACAGTTAAATCAGGATTCTGAAGATATTTATATTTTTTTTAAAATTATTCCCTTCCCAATCGGTCACTAAAGGTGTATGTAGTTCTTTCCAGCGTTTTACAAAAAAATCAATATTATTCATATCCCGGCTAATCAGTTCACCCAACTCTTCTACCCTTTTACTAAAACCATGTTTAGTATAAAAAGATTTTACTTTATGTTTTACGAAATTAAACAGCGGCATACCCTCGAAATCATCAGACCGTAAACGCATCCTTGTAGCACTATTGGGAGGTAATAAAAACTGTACCCCCTCCAAATTCGTTAATTGATCCAATGAGTTTAATTTTTTTTTTAACTCAAAAACATTCAGATAAATCTTTATCCAGCTATCGCCTTTTGAAATGTAGGTTGTAATGGTTTCCAACTGCGAACTCGAACTTAACCGGCATAAGTCATACACATAAGTTCCTGCGTCAAGTTTTCCCCATCGCATTCCCTTGTAAGGAGATTTCTCAAATCCATGCTTCATAAGTGCTGGAATACCATTTTTTATAAATATTTCGTTCCTTGATTCCAAGAAATCCTTAGCTGTTAAGGCATAAAACAATCCCATATTAATTATTTTTAATCTGATTACTAGTTGTAGTGATACCTCCAGTCGCAACACTTTGTGCTACCTTACCCAATTGCTGGCTGGTTGTTCGATTAATTAACAATCCACCTGGGGTGGTTACAAAAGGTCGAGCTAACCGTTGGTTCTTGGTTAAACCCGAGGTATTAAACTTACTTTCTACAGTTAGCCTATTTCCATTGAAAATATTTTTCATATTATGATCGTACTTGGCAACTTGAGTTCCACCACTTGCGGTTGTGCCTTTCGTTTCTACTTCAGCTATACCCTCACTCAAATAGCCCTTTGCGGCATATTTTATCTTAGTAACCATTTCGCCTAAAGCTCCTTTTGCTTGGTTCGACAATTTGTCCAAACCTTTCTTTGCTAATGCTCCTGCACTTTTCCTAATGCTGCCGCTCCTCCACCTATTGCTCCATCTATAGCGACGTCTTTTAAAGTTGTACCATGTCCTTGAATGGCTCTATTGGCGATGCCTCCTACCATATTTGCACCTACAGAAACCAACAAGCTTGCAGCATTTCCCGGCTACCACATCATACATCACGAACCTGCTGTTGGTGACAACACACAACAGCGTGCGGTTAGGGAACACCAACAAAGGACAAATTGAAAGATTGCTATCAAACCCCGATTCCTAAAACTCATGGCTCATTCTTATTCCGCTGTTTGCCTTCCCAGTCGGTTACCATCGGCTGTCCGTTTATCTCATACCACCTTTTTACAAAATAGTCAATATTGTTCATGTCTTTTTCGATCAGTTCACCCAGTTCTCTTACTCTTGTATGAAAGCCGCTTTTAGTATAAAAAGACTTTAGTTTATGTTCTACTGTACGGAAAAGAGGCATACCTTTAAAATCGTCTATGCGAAGACGCATTTCGGTGGAAGTATTGGGTGGAAGGTAAAATTGAATTATTGGGAGCCCCTTTAATTGCTGTAAAGATTGTAAATCCGGTTTCAAATCAAAAATATTTAAATATATTTTTATCCAAATGTCTCCTTTTGAAATATGTGTTGTAATAATTTCTAAATGCCGATTTTCATTCAACTTACATAATTCATATGTATAATCTCCTAAATTATTTTTTCCAAACCATGGAGCGCGGAAGGGCATTTCTTCAAACTCATTTTTTTTAAGAGTCGGTAAAGCCCTTTCTAAAAATATTTTATTTCTCGCTTTAAGACGCATCTTAAGCGATACCTTATAAAACAATCCCATATTAATTTTTTAATTGGTTGCCAATTGTAGTAGAACTTCCTGTCACCACGCTCTGCGTTGCTTTACCCAACTGCTGGCTTGTTGTTCGATCAACAATTAACCCGCCGGGGGTAGCCACTCTTGCTTGTGCTGCAGCTTGATTACGGGTTAGCCCAGCTGTATTAAATTTACTTTCTTGTTATCAAACTCGCCCCCCGATAGCATCAGCGACGGGGTAAACAAAAACCGCCCGGATGTGTTGGGACATCCGGGTAGTAAAGCATGTAATTTGCGGGTTAGACACACGCGGCAAGTGTACGATAGCTTGGGATGCTATCTTTTTAAAAGTTTCAATGCCTTTCGAGTCTCCATTTCCCATTCATCTAAAATTGCTTTCCTATTACCATCAAGAAGCTTCTCTGTATTATGATAGACCTCTTGTACATAACTATTGTTTAGATCTTCTTTTCTTTTAATAAATGATAGACAATCTTTTAAGATTTCTGTTGAATCTGGTAACCCTGCATATGCTGACGAATAAGAAACTGCCTCAAAAAAGCGAAAGGTGTTTTTCCGGTCTTTTTTATAGTAGTTATAAAAATCCTGAGCATTATTTATTTTTGATAGTAAATCTTTATCAGCCTGATTTATTACAACAGCCAAATCTTGCCCAAGCTGTTCTAATTTACCCTCTTCATATTGCCACCACTGACGTTTATTAGGACTTCGTAAAAAATAACCGAATGTCAATGCTAAGAAGTTTTTTGGAACATATAATGGCATCACAAAAACTACTATTTCAAACTGATCCGCAGCAAAGCCAGAACTATTAAAGCAGAAGCCTTTTAATAACCCAGTATTTACTTCACGGTATAATAAATGATTTTTACAACTTAAATCAGTTATAGATAAGTGTTGTTTTATATGTTTATTAAAAAGCGATTTTAATAAGTTACTTTTCATATTTTATTTTTTTAACGTATTGCGGTAACCTGGCTTGAACTTGATATCTCAGGTACATTTTTTATAGTGTTACTAACTTGTTTTGTTGATAATGTTGCACTACCCGTTTTGAAGTCGAATACGTGACTTACAGCACCATTACGTGATAATGTTACCTCTGCTCGTGTACTACCTTTAATGCCATATTTAGCTACATCCTTTCCCAAATATGATTGTTCTGTAGCTACTCCTTTTAGTCCTTGAGCATCTACCAATGATTTAAATTGAGTATGTGCTGCAGTTCCAAAACCTTTTTCACCTTCTTTTAAACCCGTTGCTGTCACAGCAGCTTTGGCATCGGCAGCTATAGCCGTTAATGCTTTACCTGTTCTGGCCACTTGTATGGCGGCCGCTGTTTTTTCTAAGAGACGGCCTCCAAAGCCCGCAGCCACACCAACCGCTGCGTCCGTAATAACAGATTTAGCAGTTATCGCCTTACCCTGAACGGCATTGTTTATTGCTCCTCCAACAACGTTAGCGCCCGCAGAAGCGCCTACCGTTACCAATAGGCTTGTTCCTCCGGTCAGTCCTGCTACACCACCGGTAACAGCACCCTGTAAAGCACTTCCTCCTACTGCCTTCCAATTTGTAACGTGCCCGCTATTATAAATCTGTGATCCGGCTTCTACAGCACCGCCTATTGCAGCTCCGACAACAGCATAGAGGGGCGGGGAAATAAAAAGGAATGTTTTTACCCTCTATGCGGCTTTATCCCAATGTCATTAAGTTAAGGAAATATAGAAGTGGAAATAATATCGAATAATGAATTTCGAATGTCCCACACAGAAGGTTTTTACTTCATTATTCGATATTGGACATTTAATGTTCGATATTAAAATCGACATTAAATCCTTAACTTAATGACATTGGCCGGTATCCTTTGCGCGACGCTGCTGTAAACAAAAACAACCCAGATACTTTTGAGGCACTTGGCTGAGAGGTATATACTTTGCATATTAGACACATGCAACAGCCACGGTACTTGTGCGCCAGAAGGGGAGATCAAATTTAAAGTTTCAATGCCTTTCGAGTCTCCATTTCCCATCCTGCTAAAATTTCTTTTCTATTACCTGCAAGAAGCTTTTCCGTATTATGATAAACCTCTTGCACCCAATCGAACTTTATTTCTTTCTGTTTTTTTAAATACGAAATGAATCCGTTTAATTCTTCATCGGATATCGCTAATTCACCATAAACAGCTGAATAAGAAACAGCTTCAAAAAATGGGATTTCTTTTTTTTTGTTACTTTTATAATGATTATAAAAGTCAGCCGCATTATTAATTTTATTAAGAAAGCTTTTTTCGGCTTGATTGACAACGTTTGCAATATCTTCTCCGAGTTGTTCCAATTTATCCTCAGTATAATTCCACCATTGACGTCCAATAGGATTAGGAAGAAAATATCCAAAAGATAATATTACATAATCCTTTGGAACATACATTGGTAAAACGAATGTAACTATTTCAAACTGATCGGCTGAAAACCCAGAACTGTTAAAATAAAAACCCTTAAGTAATCCGGATGTAATTTCAGCATAGAGCAAATGGTTTTTAACCTTCCAATCTGTCGATTTTAAATGCTTTTTTATATGTTTGTTAAAAAGCGATTTTAATAAGTTACTTTTCATATTTTATTTTTTAACGTATTGCGGTAACCTGGCTTGAGCTTGATATGCCCGGCACATTTTTTATAGTATTACTGATTTGTTTTGTTGATAAGGTGGCACTCCCTGTTTTCAGGTCAAATACGTGGCTTACTACTCCATTACGGGACAAAGCAACATCGGTTCTTACACTTCCTTTTGTTCCATATGCAACACTTGCATTATTTCTAAAAGAGGTTTCTGTCGTTATTCCCTTAAATCCCTTTGCATCTACCAATGATTTGAATTCTGTATGTGCTGCAGTCCCAAAACCTTTTTCACCTTCTTTTAAACCCGTTGCTGTCACGGCAGCTTTGGCATCGGCAGCTATAGCCGTTAATGCTTTACCTGTTCTGGCCACTTGTATGGCGGCCGCTGTTTTTTCTAAGAGACGGCCTCCAAAGCCGGCAGCCACACCAACCGCTGCGTCCGTAATAACAGATTTAGCAGTTATCGCCTTACCCTGAACGGCATTGTTTATTGCTCCTCCAACAACGTTAGCGCCCGCAGAAGCACCTACCGTTACCAATAGGCTTGTTCCTCCGGTTAGTCCCGCTACACCACCGGTAACAGCACCCTGTAAAGCACTTCCTCCTACTGCCTTCCAATTTGTAACGTGCCCGCTATTATAAATCTGTGATCCGGCTTCTACAGCACCGCCTATTGCACCGCCTATTGCAGCTCCGACAACAGCGCATATCGGGCAGTTTCCATCAGGATCATCTTTATTTATGGGATTACCCCAGACATATGCATAAGGCGATTTGTCTATTTGGTTAGGATCCTCGGAGAGTTTATCAACTACGCCCCACCTACCAACTACCGGATCATAAAACCTCGCCCCGTAATCTTATGGGCTACCACGATATTTCAAACAAGCCCTGATTTTGTCGCTCAATGCAAGTTTTTTATAAAGAACAATTTGTCC
>NZ_JAUFPS010000081.1 GCF_030409315.1 Mucilaginibacter flavus
TTGGGGCAGAATCCGCTCTCATCCCTTTTCACTTTATAATGCAAATTTATTTGCTTATATTATGACAACAAACATAGGAGGGGTAGACGTCAGTTAGCTAACTGATCGTCGGGTGAGTCGTCTACGCTATATTACACGTCAAGCCCTACACCATTGCGTACGCTCTTACTGGAAATGTACCCACACCTTTAAACTTTGGCGGCACGGCGTTAAACTTGTAATTGCTGGCAGGTAATTTATCCAGGTTGCAAAGGTGTTCTACTATTAAAATATTGGCACCTAATAAAATGGTATGTACCGGGCGGGTTTTGCCCTGTGTATTATCAATGTTATGGCTATCTATGCCAACAAGTTTCACCTGTTGCTCTTTTAAATATTCTGCAGCTTCGGCGGTTAAATAGGGATGGTTTTCAAAATAGGCATCGGTATTCCAGTATTTGCTCCAACCGGTGGCTACCATAACGGCTTTATCGCGTACCTCTTTGTATTTGAAAAACTCGATACCAATGGAGGTTGACCCGGATGCATCAATGGTTATGGCATCAAGATTGGCAAATTGTTCCAACGGTACTTCGGCCAGGTCATGGCCATGCGCGTACCTATGAAACGGACAATCGATATAGGTGCCAGTATTGGATACCATTTCAATTTTGCCTATCTGAAACTCAGCTCCGCCATCGTATAATCCTTTTGATTGTTCGCGGCTTAAATAATCACAAATGATGGGGGCGGGGAGGCCTTTATAGGTGATAAGGCCATCAAAAATAATGTGGCTAAGGTCTATCAGTTTGGGAGCTGGTATCATTTGAATAAGTGATGATTTTTGATAAATGTAGCTTAAATAGTTGTAGCTAAAAATATTTTCCATTTCCCGCCAGGGTGTTTTAATTATTTACAGTCTTTACCAATAGAGGCTTAAATAATGATTAACAATATTTGGATACTGATAGGTAAAAAGTTAAGTGGTGAGGCTACCGCCGAAGAATTGCTTGAACTTGAAGAACTGCTGCAACAAGGCGCGGCAGACCTGTATCCGCTTGATATGTTGGAGCAGATCTGGAAAGCCGAGAATCAGCCTAAATCAATTAACACATCAGAAGATAAATGGAGCGCGTTTGAAAGTAAGCTTGATGCTGCTGATGCCATTGCCGCGGATGAAACTGCTGCCGAAAATGCTGAAACAGCTAAACCGAAACAAGGTATCATTCGCTTTTTGAAAATTATTTCGATTGTTGCAGCCGCCTGCTTCGCATTGGTTTTTGTGTTGATCAACAAAAATAATGTGACTAATAACAGTAAGCCTAACGAAATTATAGCACCGCAAAACGGCATCAGCAAAGTTCAGCTGCCCGATGGTACCAGGGTATGGTTAAACGGGGGGAGCAAGCTGGTTTACGCGGCCAACTATGGGGCCGAACACCGCAATGTATCCCTATTGGGCGAGGCCTTGTTTGATGTGGTAAAAGATGCGCGCCATCCTTTTATTGTAACCACGCCAACCATCAGCATAAAAGTTTTGGGTACCAAGTTTAATGTGAGAGCGTACAACAGTGATCGCACATCAGAAACCTCGTTGATTAGGGGCCGTATTGAACTTACGGTTTTAAAAACACCCGAAAAAAAGATCATCTTAAACGCTGCCGATAAAATTACTATTAACAACGAGCCCCTGCCTGCTGCCCGCGAGGCGATATTAACGCCACAAAGCGGTATAAAAGAAGAAACGCCTTTAATGGCATTAAGCCGAATCCACCTGGCTAAAAAAGATACTTTACCCTCAGAGGCGCTTTGGATTGAGAATAAGCTGGCCTTTGATGCCGAGGATTTTGAAAGCTTGGCCAAAAAGCTGGAGCGACGTTACAACGTAACCATCAGCTTTAATAACGAAGAATTAAAAAAAATGAGGTTTACCGGCAGGTTTCAAAATGAATCTATCGGTAAAGCCTTAAAAGCCCTGCAAGCCACAACCTATTTCCATTATAAAACCAACAACAATCAAATTTTAGTTTATTAACCCATTTAAAAAATTAATTAAACAGCCTATGCTTAGATAAATATCTAAACTAAAACCAAAAAACGGGAGAATGTTCCAGCATCCCCCCGTTGTATGTGGTAACAGTTAACTACCAGCCTTTTGTAAACCAAATAGTTAAAACAACCTTAATGCTAAATTATGAAAAAAAATGCACACCGCGTTAACCAAGCGCGGTTGAATCAATTTTTGAAGATCTTTTTTATGTGTAAATTTATCCTTGCCCTGGTGATTGTATCATCGTTGCAATCTTTTGCAAAGGGATATGGACAGAGTATAATCAACGTAAATTTTGAGAATGTAAGTCTTAAAAAAGCATTCAAAGAAATTGAAAAAAAGTCTGACTATCGCTTTTTGTATAATGATGATGTGTTGGCAAAAAACGCCGTGCCCGCCAGTCTTAAAGTTACCGACGCGTCGCTTGATCAGGCCATGGCGGTTTTGCTGGCCAATACAAACCTTACGTATAAACTAAGCGATAATAACCTGGTGATCCTATCCGAAAAAGGGGGTACTGTATCTGTACTATCGGTAATAGGCCGGGTTACCGATGAAGCCGACCTGCCCATGCCGGGCGTAACCGTTAGGGTAAAGGGCACCAATGTAGCCGCCCAAAGCGATGTGCAGGGCCGTTACTCGTTAAACATTCCGGATGCTAATGCGGGCAGCGTGATATTAGTGTTTTCGTTTGTAGGGTATGCCACGCAGGAAGTGCCGCTTAACGGCAACTCGGCGCTTAATGTGCAGCTTAAAGCAGCCTCAAACTCATTAAACGAGGTAATTGTGGTTGGCTACGGTACCCAGAAAAAGGAAAACCTAACGGGCTCTGTTACCGTGGTAAATATGAAGGATGCCAACAAACGCACCACGCCTGATATTGCCCGCGCTTTGCAGGGCCAGGTAGCCGGTGTGCAGGTTAACGGATCGGGTGTGCCGGGCGAAGGGGTATCTATCCGTATCCGTGGTGTAAGCTCACTGATTAACAATAATCCGCTGTATATTATTGATGGTGTGCCAACTATGGAGCCATTTGATTTCCCGTCAACAGATATTGAAAGCCTGCAGGTAATTAAAGATGCATCGGCTGGCGCTATTTACGGTTTCCGTGGTGCTAATGGTGTAATTATTATTACCACCAAAAAGGGTAAAAACGGAGCCATGAGAATTAACTACAACGGTTACGCGGGCTTTCAAAAAAATCCTAAAACATTATCTGTTACCGATAGGGTGGGCTACCAGAAAATTGCCGATGCTGCCGAAACTAACGCGGGCTTATCTTTAGCGCCGGGTAATGACCCAACGTCGCCTAAATTTATCAGCAATGTAAATACCGACTGGCAAAAATCGGCTTTCAAAACAGGTTATACCCAAAGTCATGACCTGGGCTTATCTGGCGGGAATGATAACATGAGTTACAATGTAGCGCTTGATTACTATAATCAAACCGGTACCACGGTATCTGGCCCATCATACACCCGTTATAACCTGAGTGGTAATATTCAGGGCAAAAAAGGCATTGTATCATTCGGCACCAAGTTTGCCTATACCGAGGGCGATTACAATAACCTGGCCTACCCGCATTTGCATGGTACCGGCAACCAGATAGTTGATTTGGTTACCGCCATCCCAACTATGCCAATTTATGATGCTAACCGCGTTGGCGGTTACGGCGGTGTCGATCAAAATACACAACGGGCTATCTCGCTAAACATCATCGGCGTAAATAATTTACTAAACAGCACCGGGCAACGTAACCGCCTGGTAGCATCGGCCTGGATGGAGGTGGAGATCATCAAAAACCTGAAATACCGCCTAAGCGCAAGCTATGACCGTAACGATTTTAAGAACACTTATTTTGATCCTATTTATGACCTGGGCTGGTTTTATCCAAACACATCTGCTTATTACAGCGATGCGCGCGGCAACTACTATACAGCCTTGGTTGAAAATACCTTAAGCTATAAATTCCACGTAAACAAACACAATGTGGAGTTACTGGCAGGTACCGCTTATCAAAAAGATAAAAATGATAACCTTACTGGTATAGCCTATAACCTGCCGCAGCCATACCTGTTTTCGTTTGATAACGTAAGCAATACTGCCGATAAAACCGTATTTGGTAACAGCAACGAACGCAAGTTTTATTCGCCCATTTTTGGCCGTGTAAACTATAATTATGATGACCGTTACCTGTTAACCGCCAACTACAGGCGCGATGGCACATCGCAACTGCCGGTTAGCAATCGCTTTGGTAATTTTGCCGGTGTATCGGTAGGTTGGAACATAGCCAAAGAAAAATTCCTGAAGTTACCCGAAGCAATCACCCAGTTAAAACTAAAAGCGGGCTACGGTACTTTGGGTAACGTAAACGCCTTATCGTTTTATCCATACCAGGCTGTGGTTAACGCCAATGCCAGCTACGTATTTGGCAATACCCTGGCATCGGGCGCAACCCAAACACAGGTTTTTGATCAAACCAATAAATGGGAGCAAAAACGTACTACCAACGTGGGTTTGGATTTAAGCCTGTTTCATGATCAGCTGGGCTTTTCGTCAGAGTATTATATCAACAAAATTGTAGGTATCCTGTTGCCGGTACCTATCCCGGTTTCGGTAGGTGCTATCAATACACCATTGGTTAACGCCGCTTCATTTACCAATAAGGGTATCGAGTTTACGGTAACGTATCGTAGTAAGGATAGTGGTCCGTTTAACTATACCATCAGCGCAAACGCGTCTACAGTAAAAAACAAGGTATTATCATTGGGTAATGGTGGTAACCCTATTTATGGCGCCTACAGTAAAACAGCGGTAGGTGGCGAAGTAGGCGAACTATACGCTTTTAAAACCGAAGGTATTTTTAAAGATGCTGCCGATGTTGCAGCCCACGCCACCCAAACCGGCGCGGCCCCAGGCGATATTAAGTTTGTAGATACCAATAAAGATGGTGTTATTAACGACGCCGATAGGGTTTACTTAGGTTCGGCCATTCCTAAATTGTACTATGGCTTTAATTTTACGGCCAACTACAAAAATATTGACGCATCTATATTTATACAGGGCAATTACGGCAGCAAAATTGCCAACGGTGTATACCAGTCGTTAATGACCGGCCAGTATACCAATGCCAGCACCGATGAACTTAACTTTTGGACACCAACTAATACCAATACCAACGTACCCCGCCCAATTATTGGCGACCCTAACGCGAATAACCGCAACTCCGACAGGTTTATTCAAAGCGCATCATACGCGCGTTTGCAAACCGCGCAGTTGGGTTATACCATACCGGCCGGTTTGCTAAACCGTACGCACGTTTTCAGGAGCTTCAGGATTTACCTGTCCGGTCAAAACCTGTACACCATCACCAAATACAAAGGGTTCGACCCCGATTTTATTAATGATGGCACCATTAACCGCGGTTTTGATTATGGCTCGTTCCCTAATCCGCGCACGTTACTGGTTGGCTTACAGGTAGGGCTTTAATAATTGATTAACGATTTTAACATTATTTATAATGAAAACGATATATACAAAAGCGGTATTTACGGCAATGTTGGTTGCCATATTTGCCATGGGTTGTAAAAAGGGCGATTTAACTACGGTGAATCCTAACGCGCAAACAAGTCAAACTTTTTGGCAAAATGCATCAGATGCTGTAAAAGGTATCAACGCCGTATATGGCAGCTTAATTATTGATGGCTCATACATGCGTTTTTCGCCCATTGTGGAGAATACACGTGGTGATGATGCTACCAGCTATAGTCCTTGGGACCAGATTTACAACATGGGTAAGTTTAACATGCAAAGCACCGGCGATGGCGTGCTTTTTTCATGGACCGCTTACTACCAGGGTATTTTACGCGCCAACGAGGTATTGAAATATGTACCCGCCATTAATATGGATGCCGACCTGAAAAAGCGTGTTTTAGGTCAGGCTTATTTTTTACGCGCGCTGTACTATTTTCATTTGGCCGATTTTTATAAAAACGTGCCTATGCCTTTAGCGCCTGCCGCTTCAAGCACCGATTATTTTCAGAAACAACAACCCCAGGATGTGGTTTGGGCCCAGGTGATCAGCGATTTTAAAGCCGCCGAAGATATGCTGCCAACAACCTACGTAGGCTTAGCTGTTGATGGCCAGGTGGGCCGCGCTACCAAAGGTGCCGCCGCTGCTTATCTTGGTAAAACGTACCTGTTCACAAAAAAATATGCCGAAGCTGCCGCCCAATTTAAAACGGTGATGGATTTGGGTATTTACAGCCTGGTGCCTAATTATTACGATAACTTTTTCGCCAATAATGAAAACAATTCCGAATCGATATTTGAGGTTCAGTTTTCACGGGATGCCGGAGGAACAGATTTAGGTTGGGGTGGCGATCCTTCATCTGGATGGGGTCGTACATCTGCACGTGCCATTACTTTCGGTGCCGCAAGCTTTGGCTTTACCGATGTGCAGCCAACACCTGCATTATATAATGAATACCTGCAGGAAAAAACAACCAGCGGCGCCGTTGATCCGCGTTTGGATGTAACCATGTACTACAACAAGCCCGGCGAGAAATTATACAACCAGAGCTTTGCCGCCCGGTATGCGGGCAGTTCGTCATTAAACGCGGTATTTTGCCACAAGTATGAGAATGGCGATAGCGGCCAGGCCGACGAATACGACTGGCGCTCGGGAATTAACGAAAGACTAATGCGCTACGCCGATGTGTTGCTGATGTATGCCGAATGTTTGAACGAACTGAGCCAAACTTCAGATGCTTACCAATACATACAAATGGTGCGTAATCGTGTTGGTTTACCCAACCTGGCCACCGTAAAACCCAACATGAGCCAGGCCGATATGCGCGAGCAGATAGGACACGAACGTTTCCTGGAGTTTTCTTTAGAAGGACACCGTTTTGACGATATCCGCCGCTGGGGCTGGTTACAGGATGCCACCAAACTGGCCTGGTTAAAATCCCGCGATCCTGAATTTAATACGTATACCACCGGCAAAGAGTATTTACCAATACCGCTTACAGAGGTGCAAACCAATGTTGGTTTGGTGCAAAATCCGGGGTATTAGATGATAGGAGAATAAAAGAGTTGGGGGGTGGTGCGATTCCTTCCTCGGGGAAGGGGAGGTAGGGGTTTAATCAGGCGGCAATCGCTCGTATAAACCCCTCCCTGCCATTGCTCACCGCCCAACTCACCCCTTCCGAGGGAGGGAATTAATAAAAGGTTAAGAACGCAAGATGAAGAACGCAAGAGTTTTATACATAGCTGCCGCACTGGCAACCGCACTGTTTTCCTGCTCAAAAAAGGAAACGCCGACGCCTGTAAAAACAGATACCACCACCACTACAACGCCGGTAACCACGGCGTTTGATATCAACAGCATTAGTGATACTTATGCAGATATTTCGGCATTTATTTACTACCCAAAATGGACGGTGTACAACGTTCATGATCCATCCATCAAAAAGTTTGGCGATTATTATTATTGTTACAGTACCGATGTTGGTTTTGGGATAGATGTACGCTCGGGTTTGCAAATCCGCCGGTCGAAAGATTTGGTGCAGTGGGAGTATGTAGGTTGGGTATTTTCGTCATTACCGGCCCAGGGTTCTGCCTATATTACAAGTAAAGGAGGTACGCCTTACAACGCTCTATGGGCACCTTATGTAATGAAGGTAGGATCGGAGTATCGCCTTTACTATTCTTTATCATCGGCTGTTGCAAGGTTAAGCGTTATCGGTATGGCCACGGCTACCTCGCCGGATGGGCCATGGACGGAGAAAGGCGTGGTGGTAACATCGGCCAATGATGCAAGTGTGCAAACCAACGCTATTGATCCAACGGTAGTTACCACAACTACAGGCGAGCAGTACATGTATTACGGTTCGGCATGGGATGGTATTTATATTTTGAAGCTCGATGCCTCCACTGGTTTAGCGGCGTCGCCGGGAGATAAGGGTAAGCGTATTGCTAACCGCGGTTTTACAGGTGGCAAATACAATGGCAACATTGAAGGTGCCGAAGTAATTTATAATCCCGATTTAAAAAAATATTTCCTGTTTATCAGTTACGATTGGCTGCAAACCAAGTACAATGTAAGGGTGGGCCGGGGCGATAGTCCGACAGGTCCGTTTTATGATTATAACGGGTACGATATCAATACCGATGAAGACCACGGACCAATGATTTTGGCACCATACCAGTTTACCAACCAAAGCGGTTGGCAGGGAACGGGGCATTGCGCTGTGTTTGATGATGGCAGCGGTCAATATTTTATGGCGCACCAGGGCAGGCCGGGGATAAACTCCTATTTTATGGACCTGCATGTACGTAAAATATCCTGGACGCCCGATGGCTGGCCGGTAGTATCGCCAGAACGTTATGCCAATGTTGCCCAAACGGCTGTTGCCAATGCGGACATAGCAGGTACGTATGAAAAAATCTCGCTGGGTTACCACATTGTGCCGGGCTATGGTACCGAGCAAACTAATCCCGATTTCCAGGTATCAACAACCTTTAAGCTGGATGCGGCAGGTACCATCAACGGCAGCGCAACCGATACCTGGACGTATACATCGCCCTATATCACCCTAAAATACAGCACCGGCGATACCTATAAACTAAAGGTAGAACGGGAACGTGACTGGGAAAACAAAATAACATCAACCCTCATTTTTACGGGACTTGATAATACAGGTACTGCAGTTTGGGGAAAGAAGAAATAAGGGACGAGCGGACTTTGGGACTATAGGATTTTTGGACAGAAGATAAAAAAAGCGTGGCCATGTGCGATTCCCCTCTTGAGAGGGGCGGAGGGGTGTGTTTCTTCCAGCGTTTATTGGGAACGCGGATAACACACCCGCCATCGCGCTGTCACTTATCGCTTCCAATCAACAAAATCGTATACAGACGGTAAGCAAGCGGTAGAAAGGCCTATAAGATTTCTCACTCGCACCTCGTTTCGAAATGACATTTTTTATTTCAAAAAATAATGATTGTTAAATTAACACTTATTAAATAATTATTTATAGATTTAGCTTCCAATTTAACCATCAATGATCAGGAAAGCTTTTTTAACAATTTGTGGCGCTGGTATGCTATTATCTGCACAAGCGCAAACACCAAAGGTTTATACCATACAGGCCGATAAAATTAAAACACCCATACAAAAAACCATGTACGGGATATTTTTTGAGGATATTAACCAGGCAGCCGATGGCGGGGTTTATGCCGAGTTGATCAAAAACCGCTCGTTTGAGTTTAACATGCCATTAATGGGCTGGGATGAGCAAAAGAAAGATGGCGGCGATGGCCGGGTGGAAGTAATTAACCGTGCTGCCGAACGTCCGGAAAATGCTCACTTTATCAAAGCCTACGTAACATCAGAAACCGGTGCTTTTGGTTTAGAGAATGAAGGCTTCCGTGGCGGAACCGGGATCAAGGAGGGCGAAGGTTATAGCTTCTCTGTAATGGCCCGGCAAAGTGAAGGCAACGTAAAGGTTAATATAGAACTGCGAGGCGATAACGACGCTATTATTGGCAAAGCCGAAATTGACCCTACCGATAAAGACTGGAACCGCTATAATGTAAAATTCACCTCATCTGCTACATCAAAAAAAGCCAAAATTTTTGTTTGGTTAAGTGGTAAGGGTGTTATCGATTTGGATATGATCTCGCTGTTTCCTGAGCATACCTGGAAAAACCGCCCGGGCGGTTTACGTGCCGACCTGGTACAAAAGTTAGCTGATATAAAACCGGGCTTCCTGCGGTTTCCCGGTGGCTGTATTGTGGAAGGCCGCGAACTGAATACCCGTTACCAGTGGAAAAAAAGTATTGGCGATATTGATAAACGTACCAATATTATTAACCGCTGGAACACCGAGTTTGCGCATCGCCCGGCACCGGATTATTACCAGACTTTCGGCTTGGGTTTTATGGAGTACTTTATGACTGCCGAAGATATTGGCGCTTCGCCGCTACCGATATTGAATTGCGGTATGGCCTGCGAATTTAACACCAGCGAAATGGTACCATTGGATAAGCTTGACCCATATTTACAGGACGCGCTTGACCTCATTGAATTTGCCAATGGCGATGCCAGTACACAGTGGGGTAAATTAAGGACCGATTTAGGTCACCCTGCGCCATTTAACCTGAAGCTGATTGGTGTGGGTAATGAGCAATGGGGCCCGCAATATATCGACAGGTGGAAGATTTTTACTAAAGCCATCAAAGCCAAATATCCCGAAGTTAAAATTGTATCTGCTTTAGGTCCGTTCCCTAAAGGGCCGGAGTTTGATTTGTTGAACAAAACTTTCCGCAGCCTGGGTGCCGATATTTTGGACGAGCATTATTACGCCTCGCCAAAATGGTTCCGTGAAAACGCCCGCCGTTATGATAATTATGATCGCAAAGGACCAAAAATCTTTGCTGGTGAGTATGCCGCGCAAAGCGTTGTTACCGGTAGCCCGTTAAATAAAAATAACTGGGAATGCGCCCTTGCCGAAGCTGCTTTCATGACCGGCCTTGAGCGTAATGCCGACGTGGTAAACATGGCTTCATACGCTCCATTGTTTGCCCATGTTGATGGCTGGCAATGGACGCCCGATTTGATTTGGTTTGATAACCTGAAAAGTTACGGCTCGCCAAGTTATTACGTTCAACAACTATTTTCTTTAAACAAAGGGACGGATGTAGTGCCGCTTACCTTAAATAACGAATCGGTAGCCGGGCAGGATGGCTGCTTTGCTACCGCCAGCCTGGATAAAAACACCAACGAACTGATCATCAAATTTGTAAATACAAGCGCAACCGCTCAACCGGTAAGCTTTAAAATTAACGGCGGCGCTTACCAGAAAAAAGCGAACGTGATTACGCTACACAGCGATAAAGGCGATACCGAAAACTCGTTGGAAAATCCTAAAACCATCAGCCCGGTTGAAAGCACCATGGTGGTGAGCGGTAAAGCGGTTAACACCACTATTGAGGCTTATACCGTGCAGGTAATTAGGTTGAAGAATAAATAAGTTAGGAAAAATTCATTACTCCTCCCGTCGTTGCGAGGTACGAAGCAATCTCCCGATAAGCAGAGTCGCTCTGCATCGTTGGGGATTGGTTCGTAGCAATGACGGATAAAAAAGAGAAGTCATCCCGAACTTGTTTCGGGACCCCATAGGACAGGTAACCCGCAAGGAGTATACTTAGCACGTGGGGTGCCGAAACGAGTTCGGCATGACAATAAGAATAAACCGACTGTTATCCTGTGAAAAAAATAACCACGATATTATTCCTCCTAATAGTAAGCTTCGCTTCAAATGCGCAAGAGCTTAAAACCGATATCTCGGTACATGATCCGGTAATTATTAAGCAGGATAGTATTTATTACATTTTTTGTACGGGCATGGGTATAGCTGTATGGTCATCAACAGATAAGATGCATTGGAAGCACGAGCAGCCTGTTTTTGCCAGCGCGCCGCAATGGGCGGTTGATGCTGTTCCTGGTTTTAAGGGGCACATCTGGGCACCGGATATTTCGTATTATAACGGTTTGTATTACCTGTTTTACTCGGCATCGGCGTTTGGTAAAAATACATCGGTTATTGGGGTGGCTACCAATACAACACTGCATACTAATGATGCTGCTTACAAATGGGTTGATCACGGTAAGGTGATCCAATCCATCCCCGGCAAAACCAATTGGAACGCTATCGACCCTAATTTAATAACCGATAAGGACGGCACACCCTACCTGGTTTTCGGCTCTTTTTGGGATGGCTTAAAATTAGTAAAGCTGACTAAAGACAGGCTGGCTGTGGCGGAAGACATTAACAATATCCCAACCATCGCCACCCGTAGAAAGCAAGCTTCAGAAGCTTTGCCCGCTGTTGATAATAATCCTGTTGATGCCGGCGGTAACGCCATTGAGGGCCCGTTCATTTATAAACACGGCAAATATTTTTATCTTTTTGCATCGATAGATTATTGCTGCAAAGGCCCCAAGAGTACCTATAAAATGATCATCGGCAGATCAAAAACCTTAAAAGGCCCATACCTGGATAAAACAGGCCTCGCCATGAACAAAGGCGGCGGTACTATTTTACTACAAGGCGACGATAAATGGTACGGTGTAGGCCACAATGGTGTAGCTAATTTTGATGGCGCTGATTATATCATTTTTCACGGTTACGATGCGACGGACAGGGGGATTTCTAAACTGAGGTTAGAGAAACTGGATTGGGTTGATGGATGGCCGGTAATAGGGAAGTAATATTATACATAGCTCCCGCGAGTTTAGCATAGCGTAACTCGTGGGTAACACTGTAGTAAGCTTCCAGCTTACGTCATCGGGCAGATGAAAGCTGCAACTATGATCCCCATCGTTTTTAATACAACAATATTATACAATGAAAACACTAAAATACATTTTACCGATTCTACTAACCGGCTACTTCAGCACCGCCAAAGCGGCAAACCCGGCAGATACCATTATCCATTCCAACGGTAACCCCATCATTCGCCACGAATACACGGCAGATCCGGCGGCGATGGTTTATAAGGGTAAAGTATACCTGTACACCGGTCACGACCAGGCGGCTCCAAACCAAAACGGCTACGTAATGCACAACTGGACCTGCTTCACCTCATCAGACATGGTTACCTGGACCGAACACTAATCACCATTAAATGTAAAAGATTTCGCCTGGGCCAAAGCCGATGCCTGGGCATCGCAGGTTATTGAGCGTAACGGTAAGTTTTACTGGTATGTGGCCGTTGAGCATGGCACTATACCTGGCAAAGCCATTGGTGTGGCGGTAAGCGATAGTCCGCTGGGGCCGTTTAAAGATGCGCGCGGTTCCGCATTGGTTACCAATGATATGACCAAGGCTGTAAAACATTCCTGGGATGATATTGACCCAACCGTAATTATTGATAAGAATGGGCAGGCCTACCTGTTTTGGGGTAACGGTATTTGCTATTACGCCAAACTAAAACCCAACATGACCGAGCTTGACGGCGAAATAAAAACCATCACCCTGCCTCATTACACCGAGGCTCCCTGGATTCATCAACGTAACGGCTGGTATTATTTATCATACGCTTACGAGTTCCCCGAGAAAATAGCCTACGCCATGAGTCGCAACATTAACGGACCATGGGTTTACAAAGGCATCATCAACGAACTGGCCGGTAACTCCAACACCAACCACCAGGCCATTATTGATTTTAAAGGCAAAAGCTATTTTATTTATCATAATGGCGCTTTAGTGCCCGATGCGGGCAGTTTCCACCGTTCGGTATGTATTGATTATTTGTATTATAACAAGGATGGAAGTATAAAAAGGGTGGTGATGACGAGTGAAGGAGTGAAGAAGGTAAAGTAGTTTCAAAATTTTATGCGGCCTCGCCTTTAAGCGCATAAGTTGTTGCCCGCAATACAGGCAATAATTCATCACATTTTTGTTGCGCGTTGAATTTACAAGGGGATATAGGTTTACCAATCCGTACACGTAATACCAGGCCTTTTTTATTGAAAAGTTCGGCAGGCAACATAGCGGTTTGCAAGGCAGGGTGTATGTAGCGCAACAGGCTAAAGCCAATGCCATTATCGCCATGGAAATAAATAGGAAGCACGGGCACGCCCGCCTTGGCTATGATTTTGCCGACCACAGGATGCCATTCCCTATCTGTAATTTTTTGCGTTTTAAAATTGAAGGCCGATACTTCGCCAGCAGGGAAAATAGCCACGGGGGTACCGCTTTTTAATTTGCCTAAGGTGTTTTTTATCCCGCTGATGCTGGAACTGTCTTGAATGTTATCGAATGGATTAACCGCTATGATATAATCGGCAAGATTGGGTACGCGTTTTAACAAAAAGTTGCCCATAAATAAGGTTTCCGGCCTTTGTGAAACCAACAGGTTTAATAAAGCTAACGATTCAACAGCACCATAAGGATGATTAGCTACGGCGACGAATGCCCCGGAGGTGGGGATATTGGCCAGGTCATCAGGATGTACTTCCAGCCTGATTCCTAAAAAGTTCAGAACATAACTCGTAAAATCAACACCTTTTAAATTGCCTGCCTGCCGCATCATATCGTTAAAAGCGTCTATTTTAATCAGCCTCATTAATAGTGTTGCCAAACCTGGAAGCCTTTGAGTACCGATTGCTTTTATAATATCATTTTTGCTGATCAAATCCATTCGGTAAAGTTAGTGGGCCGGTGTAAAGTAATCTGCCGGTTGCTGTTATGCTTTCGCACATATTACCTTTTTGTTAAATAATTAGCTTTTTCAGTTTTTTCCAAATACTGCGTTTAACTTTGACCCGATTTAGAAGATCAATAAGTAGGCGCTGGTCGGCAGCAAATGAAAGGTTCGATCCCTTTCCCTACGTCTGTTTTGGAAAAGTAAAAGGATATGCAACGGAGATCAGCATTAAAGAATATCGGGGGACTTTTATTGGTGCCCTCTTTAGGTATAGCAAACGTTATTAACCCTAAAAAAACGGTGATGAGGATTGCCCACCTTACCGATATTCACCTTAAAAATAAATACGATGCACCTGTCAAATTTGTAAAATGCCTGCACCATCTGCAACAGCAAAATCCAAAGCCCGATTTGATCCTGAACGGTGGCGATATTGTTTTTGATATGAACAAGGAAAACATCGGCACCATTAACGATCAATGGCAGCTGATGAACGGCATCCTTAAAAACGAAAGCAGCATCCCAACGCATTTTTGCCTTGGTAACCACGATATATGGTGGAACGAAAATAACAAGGAGCAGGCCATTTACGGCAAGCAGTACGCCATGGATCAGCTAAAGCTAAGCAAGCCTTATAACAGCTTTACCAAAGGAGGCTGGAAATTTATTTTGCTGGATAGCGTACACCTTGATGTAGATGGCACCTGGTACATTGGCAAACTGGGCGAAGAACAATTTGCCTGGTTGGAAAATGAACTGAATGCAACCGATTCATCTATGCCCGTACTGATCCTGTCGCATATACCCATTCTGAGCATCACGCCGCTTTTAATGGATGATGTAGTTAATAAATGGGAAGTTTTGGGCGGCGATATGCACACCGATAGTACCAAACTCATTAGTTTGTTCAATAAGCATCCCAATGTAAAGCTTTGTTTAAGCGGACACCAGCACATCCGTGATAGGGTGTTATATGACAACGTAACCTACATATGCAACGGTGCTGTAAGCGGTGCCTGGTGGGAAGGTAACCGCCGCGAAACCGCGCCAGGTTACGGCTTAATTGACCTTTACAGTGATGGTACTTTTGAGGAACGGTATGTGAATTACCTGGGGTGAGCCATTATCGCATAGTCATGCCGAACTTGTTTCGGCAACACACGGGATAGGTCGCCTATACGGTGTAGACTTAGCGAGTGGGGTCCTGAAACGAGTTCAGGATGACAGTTTTTAGATAATGTTTATAATAAATTCGCATTACTTGAAGAACGGTTTAGTAGAATTGAGCATATCATCAAAATCTTTTTGAGTATAGCCTTTCTCTTTAATGACTTTGTTCAACTCATCATTCAGTTGCTCGTCGTAATAGTTAACCATTAATTTCTTCAACTCCAATGTTTCCGTTTCAGACATTGGCCTGTTAAACAACCTTAACAAACTAACTTGTATAGGATTGAGTTCGGTATGTGAATTTTGAGCTATGGCCATGACGCTTTGTTATAAACAAATTTACCAAATTAAGATTGATATACCAAAGCGTTTGAATATCGGCTACCACCTCACCACCAACAACGCCACACCCTGCCTCGGCAAATCGATAACCGTATTTAACTTTCCTGCTTTTACGGATAGTTTTAATGGTTTGCCAATGGTTTGCAATTGCCCCGCTTGTTCCAGCTGTTTTATTTGCGCTTCGGTTGGTTTTTGTGGCGATCCCATCTTTTTCCATACTTCATAGGAGTTGCTGTGCTTATCGTCAATACGATATTGAACAACGGAAGCAACCGTGGCCGGGATATCATTTATGTTGATGTTTACCGGTTTGCCTTCGTTTTGAATATCGTCATCATGGTAATTCCAGATGATAACTGTTGCTTCCTTTTTATCTTTTGCGGCCAGCGCGCCAATATCGGTGCCCTTGCCCCTTAATCCCAAATCGATAACGGTTTGCAGCGGGTGCATTTCACTGGCAATTACTTTTACCCGCTTGCCTTTCATCATTCCAAACATCCGGAACACATTCAGCACCGGTTTATCAACCCCATTGGTAGCCAAATCCCTGAAGCCGTAAAACCAGGGCTGATTTTCAAACTCAAACGACCATGATACCGCGCCCATGAAGTTTACTCCTAATGAATCGGCCAGCTCATATTTGCGGGCAAAAGAAGCGGCTGTGTAACTCGAATACATGGTGCCGTTACGATAAGCGTTTTGCGGATTAGTTGCCATACCACAAGCCGCGCAGCCTTCCGGGTCAGATTCGCCGATGACTACCGGGATGTTTTTTGTTTGGGGGTACGAGGCTATAATTTTAAAGCTTTCCATAATATCGCGCAGCTGCGGGGCCATGTTCATGCGTACCCTGCCGTCAACTAAAGTGGGTTGGCCTTTGGCATGGAAAGAGAGCACTTCCAGCGGTGTGCCTATTTTACCTGTGGCGTAGTTGGTATCGGCTATGCAATGCTCAATAAAAGCTCTTAAAAATTTCATGCCGCTTTTGCTCGATCCGCCGGCTATTTCTGGTCCGCCAATTTTTGCGGTTGGGAGGGCCCGTTTCAGGCCATGGGCGGCATAATCATACATTTTAAAAAACTCGGACATAGTGCCTTTCCAGTAACTGATGTTTGGCTCGTTCCAAATTTCCCAGTACCAGCTTTCTACCTCCTTTTGGCCGTAACGGGCAACCTCATGCTTTACCCATTGGTAAATAAGTTCTTCCCATTTATTATAATCTTTTGGCGGATAGGCCCAACCTGTATAAATGTCGTTGTAATCATCACCGGGTTTCCAATAATGCCTGTATGGTTCGGGGTGGGTTGATAGGGCCTGCGGCATAAAACCTATCTGGGCGTAAGGCTTAATGCCACGTTTAATGTAGGTGTCAAAAATACTGTCAATCAGGTGCCAGTCGTAAACCGGCTTACCGTTGGTGTCCTCGGTATAGGCATTGGTCGATCCCCATTTAAGGGCGGCTGTGCCATCGCCGGTAGTGAGTAAATTATGTACCCGCAAATGCACGGGATCAGGACTTAAAGCGGCCAGTTCGGTAAGCAGTTTGCGGCCATCCTTCATATAGGTATAGTTGGGCTCATCGTGCCCAAACCATGCCCATATGGGAGTCATATCCCCGGTTTCCTGTTTTAAATTAACGGTGATGGAAGCTGGTTGCTGCTGCGCTTTTGCCGGCATAAAATTGCACAAGCCAACAGCCAATATCCCGGCGATAAATCTCAAACTGATTTTCATAAATGTAACTTATAGGTTGATATGCGCCTTTTTTTAAGTGTGAAAAAGACACGTGTTAAATTACAAATATTATCAGTAAATAAAACAGTTGAGGTATATTAAAATCAATTACCGCTTGCCAGTTGAAATATGCTGAATAAGTGGTGCGCTTCGTGCAAAACGAAAAACTCGGCCCATTGTAAAATGCTCAGGTTGCCGTATTTTGGATGCACGCCTACTAAGGTCAGTTCGTGGTCGCTCAGGCGATTTAATAGCGCGAGTATTTTTGCCCTGTCTACTTCGTAACTTCTTAACAGGTCATTTAATGAGGTTAGCTGATAAGCAGGAAACTGGTTATCTTCATCAGCTTTGTAGGCCCCAAATTGTATGCCGGGCGTATCCAGAATTTGCTGCATGCGGTCAATAAAAATTACCTGGTAACGGGCAAGGTGGGCAATTTGGTCGTGAATGCTCCATTTTCTCGGCGCTGGTGGGGTTAACAACCGCTCATCACTTACGTAATCAATAATAGGATCAATAGCTTTATATTGTGTTTGCAGGCGCTGCAATAATGAATCGTAAATTTTCATGTTCAATAGCGTTGTTCAATTATACTTTTTTTATGGCGCAAATGCACATTTCTTTGCGGATAACGAAGCCCAGTTTCTCGTATAGTTTAATAGCGCTTGCGTTACTGGTTTTTACATGTAAAAACGGAATGCCGCCGTCGGCCTGTATTAACCTTGCCTGGTGTAGTATTAGTCTGCTGGCGTAACCCTTACCCAGGTGATCCGGGTGATTGCAAACAGCGCTTACTTCCATATAAGGCAGGGGTTGCATACGTCGGCCGGCCATGGCTACCAGTTCATCGCCCTCAAAAATGCCATAGTAATTCCCAAAATCAATAGTGCGGTTAAAAAACGGACCAGGATTGGTAAGTTTGGTTAATGCCAACATGGCAGGTATATGTTCATCACCTAAAGTAACAATGCCGGCATCATCAATTTGGGTTGTAACAGGGTGGTCATACACCATTTGAAACACAGGTACCGGGTCAACAACCTGCCAGGGTTGAGGAAACTCCATGTCTTCGGGTTTAAAAACAGCTATTACAGTATTCTGAGGTAGTAGCTCATAAAGGTTGGTGAAATTTTCTGCTGTATTTGTTTCTATCGCTGCAAAGGGCGCAATATCTCTTTTAAAGTATTTAGCCTGGTTGTTGCCTATAGCAAAGGTTTGGTTACCGGTTGCTAAAGCATTCCAGATGGGGTTGTCAAGTACGTGCTGCATGGGTTATTATTGAGCAATAATCTTTCGCGGTATTTGCAGGTTGATTATTGGCCTGCTAATTTCTGATAATTCTGTTTACGAAAGGTGAAAAAAATGTGAGAAACAGGTCATATTTTCCTTTTGATAAAATCCGTTGAACTGCGGAATTAAATTGGCAAATGAATGATTTTTAAATACTTAAAACAGAGTTTGATTTTTGATGGCGTTTGTTCACTCAAAAACGGTTTTTTATGAAGAATGAATGAATTAAATATTTGAGCCTTAGTTTTTTGTAATAAATTGGATTGATATTTGTTTGAGTTGAAAGCTATCGTCTTCCCCCGGTTTAATGTTCACGAATTAAAAGTAAAACGGTCATGAAAAACAACAAGAAACTTCTCAACAACGCGCTTACCAGCATGGTTATTAACCTGCACGACCAAGGTTACACCAACGATTTTTTACCCGTGAAAGATGAGCAGTTTTTTTGTATCCAGGATTGCGAAAGCTATTCACTGGCCGATTTAAATATCAGGGCAATTGATCAGGGTTTTGATCAGCTTACCAACACTTATAAATACATCCATACCATTGAAACCTGCAATGGCTCAAAAGGCCTCCTGTTTGCCGATCTCGCGCTTGCCGATGCGGACGGAGTGAATTGAATAAACATTTATTTTGATAGAGGAACTTATGCAATTTGTTCTTTTACGTATTCGATGCCCCGTGCTAATTTGTATTTGAACCATCTTTCCCGTAAGTCGGGGTGATAATGTAGCAAATTGTTAAAATTGGCAAAGGGCTTTTTGCGCGATATAGCGTTAATGAATTTGTTATGTGTGGGGATGTGGTTGATATCCGCAATAAAATCCTCCATAATGGTAAACGCTTCACGGCTGCTCATGGCCTCAAAGCGCTGGTAATCGCCGTAGTTTTCATCAATTTTATCAATCACTTCTGTCCATAGTTCTTCATCATAGCCCGGGTTTTTTAACTCATCGGGGTAGTAGTCCATAGTGCCCGTTGGTTTATGATAAAAGCAAACCATACCCATATCCAGCATCTCGGCAATATCTTTTATAATTTCGGGGGAGATTTCTCTAACTAAATGCATAAACTTACTTTTTGTTATATGTATTTGTAGCTCGGCTTTATACAAAAATAAATTTATAATTTCTAATAACCAGATTATGCCAAACGCTAAAACATTTACCCTGCAAAATTTTGAAGAGCGAGTAAGCAAAGTAATCCTGCAAAGAGGGCAGGAGTATTACGAAGGCGACGCGGTTGAAGATTTAGAGGATGATGATAACAAGTGGGCTGCCGCTGTTAAAGGTTCTGAAACGTATTCGGTATCAGTTACCCTCAAAAAGGACGAAATTACAGCATATTACTGTAATTGCCCTTACGACGGTGCGATATGCAAGCATGTGATAGCTGTTTTATACGAGATTAGAGACGAATTGACAAGGCGCATTATTCTCCCTCCAAAAAAAAGTAAAAAGAACCAGTTTGATGATTTATTACTGAAAGTTAGCGTAGATGAGTACCGTGTTTTCATAAAAGAATATGCTTTAAAAAGTAAGGATTTTAAAATGGCTTTTGAACTGTTTTTTGCAGGTAAAGATGGCCGCATTGATACTGCCAAAATATATGCCGACCAGATTAAGAAGCTGATCAAACAATATACGGGCAAAGGGTATATGGATTACCGGTCGGCCCAGGGTTTTGCAAAACAGATTAGTCAGTTAGTTGATAAAGGTTTTGATTATGCCAATAAAAGGAATTTTGTAGAATCTTTAGCGATAGCTAAAGTAACATTAAAGGAAATGATACAGATAGTTACCTATTGTGATGATTCCAGCGGAGCATTAGGCGATACCCTTTTCAATATAATTCAACTCGTAAGATCAATTGCTATATCTGACGATGCCATTATGGATATAAAAGAGCACGTGTTTGGCTTTTTACAAGCCCAGCTTACCGATGCGGTATATTTTGACTATGGCGATTTTGGATATGAGTTGATGGATACTTTTCAAACTTTAGCCGAAGAATTAAATAAACACGAAGAGTTTTTAGGTTTTATAGACGCGTGGCTGCCCAGGTTAGCCAAACGAAGCAGCAGTTATCAGCTGGAGTTTTTTGAAACCACTAAAATTGAATTTCTTGAAGCCATAGGCAGATTGGAAGAAGCTGAAGCATTAACAGCCCAGAACATGGAAATTGTTGAGGTAAGGCAAGCCGAGGTAAATAAAGCCATTGATAATAAAGATTTTATAAGGGCGAAAAGCCTGATTGCCGACGGGATTAAGATTGCAGGAGACAAAAAGCACCCCGGCATAGTTACGCAATGGGAAAAACAGTTGCTAAGGATAGCTTTACTGGAGAATGATTTGTTATTAACCCGTAAGTATTATAAGCAATTTGCCTTTGATACCTGGTTTAGCATAGATTATTACAGGCAGTTGAAAGCAACTTATACCGCCGATGAATGGCAGAGCATAATTGAAACTATCATTAAAGAAGTTATCATAACAACTACAAAAAAACATGGTGGCAGTAAATGGCAGTCGCTTAACAGCTACTTACTTTCCGCGCTTTCGCCAATTTATATTGAAGAAAAATTTACTGATAGGTTATTTGAATTGGTAAAACAAGAAAGGGATATTGACAGGATTATGCAGTATCATAACGATTTAGTGTTTTCATATGCTCCCGAGTTGCTGCAACTTTATATCCCGGCCCTGGAGTTGCAAGGCGACGAAGCCACCGACCGAAGTAGATACGCGCGACTTGTTGGTAATATGCAAAAAATAATAAAGGCTTTTCCACATCAAAAAGAGCAGGTGGTGGCGGTGGCGAAGAGGTTGAAATCAAAATACCCGCGAAGACCTGCCATGCTGGATGAATTGAGCGCGGTATTGCAATAAATACCTGAATTTGGAGCTTGCTTAAAAATAATAAAGGATCGTCACTGCTTCGTAGCTCTATTCATGACAAGTTCGGCATGACGTTAGGATTATTTTGATTGTCATCCACAATTGCACAGTCCGAGGGATTCTACAACTCTGCATGGCCCCATTTTGGGATGTGGTCATTCAACCCTTCACAGTTTCCGAATTTAAAACCCGCGACAACGAACATCTGATTTGCACGCGTAACACACAAAATATTGCGTCTACAGAAAATACCTATTCCCCATTCAGCATCGTCACCATATTAGCAATAGCATCCGGTGAGTGCAATGATTCTGTTTGTTGCAGCGTAATTTGTCCGATTAGGGCAAAGCGGGCAAGCATTTGTTTTTCAAAGGCCGCGATTGCCGATTGTGTATTAGCGTAAGCATCGCTTAAAAGGGATTCGGCTAATTCCAGGGCATCTAACATGGCCATGTTTACGCCTTCGCCGGCATAGGGTGGCATCAGGTGGGCGGCATCGCCCAGCATGGTAAGGTTGGGCTGGCTCTCCCAGTTTTGATTTAGGGGCATACAATATTGAGGGCGGGGTATAAATGCCGAGCTTGCATTTTCAAAAAGCTCATGCCAAATGTTATCCCAGGTAGCAAAATCTTTTTTAAACCAGACTAATACCTGTGCCTTATCGGCAAAGTCAATTCCGCTTTCTTTTACCCAAAACTCATCGGTTTTAAAGCCAACGTAAAAAGCCATGCTGCCATCGCCTTTTGAACTTACAATAAGCGTTTTTGAATCGCCCATGGCAAATATTTTACCACCCTTTAATAGCGCATGTATTTTAGGGCTTTTAATTGTCGAATGATATACCGCGCCTTCAACCGCGGTTACGCCTGAGTAAAACGGTTTGATTGGGGTGATATACGGGCGTATTTTTGAATTAGCACCATCGGCAGCAATCACTATATCGGCTTGGGCGATGGTTCCGTTTTTAAAATGAAGTTCAAATGTATCGGCCTTTGGTTTAAGGGTTGCAAAGTTGCAGTCCCACACCACAGTATCCGGCTGTAAGGAGTCCAACAGAATTTCCCTTAGCGGACCGCGATCTATTTCGGGACGTGCATGTTCGTCATCACCATCAAAACCATCTTCATATATGATATGGGCATTTTGATCGGTTATCCGCATATGATCTGCACCGGGACGGTAATTTGCTTTAAACTCTGCCGAGAGATTGGCCTTGCGTAAAGCTTTCAGGCCCGAATCGTCATGCAGATCGAGGGTTGCGCCTTGTACTCTTACGTCGCGGTTTACATCGCGTTCGTAAACTTTTACGCTGGCACCGTTCATTTGTAAAATTCTGGCAAGCGTAAGGCCGCCCGGGCCGCCGCCTACTATGGCTATGTTTTTGTTTTTAATGATGTTCATGGGGTGGTTATTTATTGGTGAGTAAGCCGCTCATTACAATTTCGCAACATTGCATGATTACGTCTTCGGTAATGATTTGCACCGGCCTGGTTGTATGATCAAAATATTCGCTCACTAAATCAATCAATGGCGACATCAGCAAAGCCCGCTGAATATCAAACGGGAGATCCTTAATGATACCCGCCTTAGCCTTGGCAGTTAAAAAGCGGTGAATAGGCGCAAAGTACTGCCCTTGCACAATGTTTTCCTGCTGATAGGCTTTGTGAAGCAAGGGCGATGTTTTGCTATGCTGCAATAAAGCGAAATGCGAACGATTGTTTTTTAGATAAGTAAACGTGTTCATCCACAGTTTTTTGGTACCGATGCTAAAATCCATATCCTCGGTAAAACCATCTAAAACAGCGGCCTCGTACGGTGCTAAAACCTCGTAGATAAAAAGTTTGATCAAAAGATCCTCTTTATCATCGTACTTGATGTAAATAGTACGCGGTGAAACATTTGCAGCCTTTGCCAGCTTTTGCATGGTAAGGTTTTCCATCCCCTCATTGGCAATAATATCAAGCGCCATGGTACGGATAGCTTGTTCTTTTTCGAGGTTTTTTGGACGCATAATGATTTTAATTTCTGTTGATTGAATGACGGTACAATTATAAGTAAATGTTTATTTATTTATAAAATTAATTTTATATGATGACATTGGGTTTACAGAAATGATATAGAGGAGGTTGTAGAATTTGCAAGGAGGCTCTGTAAATCGGCAACGACTCACCCCGAACATCGCTACGCTTGTTCTGCCCCTCCTATGTTTGTTGTCATAATATAAGCAAATAAATTTGCATTATAAAGTGAAAAGGGATGAGAGCGGATTCTGCC
>NZ_JAUFPS010000082.1 GCF_030409315.1 Mucilaginibacter flavus
AGCACAAAGGCTTGTTTGTAATGATATTAACAAATTGAAACAACTATTAAATTAGAATGCAACAGCCCTGCTCTTGAGAGGGGTGGAGGGGTGTGTTATGCAGGCGAGGAGGAACGGTGGTGAACACACCCCTGCCATCGCTCATTCCGGCACGCCCCCTCTCAAGAGGGGAGTTAAAAGTTTCGCCTTATATATCCATCAATTCCTTTTTCTTCTTACTCTTCATCCGTTTAGGCACAAACTCCAATATCTCATTTTTCAGGGCCTCAATCATTCTACGTTTTAAAAAGTTACGCTGAATTACAATGCTTACTTCGCGGGCCGGCTCGGGCGATTTAAAATGGCGAACCTTATCCAGTTGCTTCTCGGTAAGTTCGGCAAGGGCAAGTTCGGGTAATATGGTGGCCCCGTTGTTTTGATCAACCATGCGTTTCAGGGTTTCTACACTGCCGGTATTATATTCAAAATGCTGGAAGCCCCTGGTGGTTTTACGGCGCTGGCAAATGTTTAATACCTGCTCGCGCATGCAATGGCCCTCATTGAGTATCCAAATCTCTTCCATATCGATATCATCGGGCGTAATGCTTTTCTTTTTAGATAGCTTACTGTTTTTGGATACATAGGCTACAAAATTTTCATAAAACACCGGGATCTCGGTAAGGTTGCCTTCGTGAAGCGGGGTGGAGAGTATTCCGCAATCAATCATCCCCAATTTTAGCTGTTGAATTATTTCTTCGGTGGTTTGTTCCCAAACAATCAGTTTCACCTGCGGGTATTTTTCAATAAAGCCGTGAATAATTTTGGGTAAAATATAGGGCGATACCGTAGGGATAATGCCCACCTTTAACTCGCCGGATAGCTCCTTTTGCCTGTCGGTAATAATCTCTTTGATCTTTTCGCTTTCAGATAGCATCACCCGCGCCTGGGCTATAATTTCTATTCCTATTTCGGTAGGTGTAACAGGCTGTTTACTGCGGTCAAACAGCTTAACACCAAGGGTGTCCTCCAGTTTTTGTATCTGCATGCTTAGCGTTGGCTGGGTTACAAAACACTTTTCGGCAGCTACTACAAAGCTGCGATAGGTATCAACAGCCACTATATATTCTAATTGCGTTATGGTCATATTGTATAGATAAATTCTATTCAAATATAACAATTATTGATTTTTTCTATTAGAATATTATCCTCAAGTTTGAATTACAAAACTCAATTGCTATGGAAACTAAGAAAAAACTTACTACTGCATCTGGCAGACCTTACGTGGAGAACGAAAACTCGCAAACCGCTGGTCCGCGTGGTCCTATCCTGTTGCAGGATTACATTCTGCACGAAAAAATGGCTCATTTTAACCGTGAGCGTATTCCCGAAAGAGTGGTTCACGCTAAAGGCTCGGGCGCTTATGGTAAATTAACCATCACACATGATATCAGCCAATACACCCGCGCTAAAGTTTTTAATGCTATAGGTAAGGAAACCAAGCTATTCTTACGTTTCTCTACAGTAGGTGGCGAAAAAGGATCGGCAGATACAGAACGCGACCCACGTGGCTTTGCTATTAAATTTTATACCGAAGATGGCAACTGGGATTTGGTAGGCAACAACACCCCCGTATTTTTTATAAAAGACCCTAAGAAATTTGGCGATTTTATCCATACCCAAAAGCGCGATCCGTATACCAACACAAAAAGTGCTACCATGATGTGGGATTTTTGGTCGCTTAACCCGGAGAGCCTGCACCAGGTAACCATTTTAATGAGCGATAGGGGTACACCATATGGTTATCGCCACATGGATGGCTTTGGCAGCCATACCTTCTCATTTATCAACGCGGCTAACGAGCGTTTCTGGGTTAAATTTCACTTTAAAACTTTGCAAGGCATCAAAAACTTTACCGATGCCGAAGCAACTGAAATGAAAGGTAAAGCACCTGATTTTGCGCAACATGATCTGTTAACCCACATAGATAACGGCGATTTTCCTAAATGGGCTATGAAAATACAGGTAATGCCCGAGGCCGATGCCAAAACATACCACATCAACCCATTTGATTTAACTAAAGTATGGCCGCATGCCGATTACCCGCTGATTGATGTGGGTGTATTGGAATTGAACGAAAATCCTGATAACTACTTTGCCCATGTGGAACAGGCCGCTTTTGCACCGGCACATGTAGTTGATGGTGTTGGTTACTCGCCCGATAAAATGTTGCAAGGTCGTATTCTGTCATACCCGGATGCACACCGTTACCGCTTAGGTGGCAATTACGAGCAAATTCCTGTAAATAAATGCCCTTACCTGGTAAGCAATTACCAACGCGATGGCCAGATGACTGTAAACGGAAACCATGGTTCGGCACCAAACTATTTCCCTAACAGCTTTGATGATATTGAGGTTGACCAAAGCTACAAAGAACCGGCCTGGGATTTTGGCAGCTCGGTAGGGGATTGGTATGACAGGAACGCCGAAGGTGAAAACGATCATTACAGCCAACCCGGTGCATTATACCGCCTGATGGATGCCCAGCAAAAGCAAGACCTTATTGCCAATGTAGTTGGTGCCATGAGCGGCATTGATGGCCCCAAAAAAGACCTGATTATTAACCGCCAGCTTTGCCACTGGTTTAGGGCCGATATCAACCTGGGCATGGCCATAGCTAAAGGCCTGCAGCTTGATTTATCTGAAACGATGAAACATATGCCGGCTTAGTCAGTTGGCAGTTTTGAGTTTGCAGTTGGCAAGCTTAATTCGGTTGGCAAGCTATTATATACAAAAAGCGATGGTGCCTACGCCATCGCTTTTTGTGTTTGAACCGGGATTTACCAGATTAATGTATTCTCTTCCTTTTGCAAATCAAATCCAATGAATCTGATAACTCCGTTAATCCGAGTTCAGAAAAGAAACCTGCAAACTGCAAACCGCCTGCTGCAAACTACTCCACAGTTACAGATTTTGCCAAATTCCTCGGCTGATCTACGTTGCAGCCGCGCATTACGGCTATGTGGTAGGCTAATAGTTGTAACGGAATGGTTGCTATCAGCGGCACAAATGCTTCGTGCGTTTGTGGTATCTCAATTACGTAATCAGCCATGGCACGTACTTCGGTGTCGCCTTCGGTAACAATGGCTATCACGTGGCCTTTGCGGGCTTTTACTTCCTGTATATTGCTGATTACTTTCTCGTACGATGAATGTTGCGTAGCAATAACCACAACCGGCATGTCATCATCAATTAAGGCGATAGGGCCGTGCTTCATCTCGGCGGCAGGATAACCCTCGGCATGGATGTAAGAAATCTCTTTAAGCTTTAAAGCGCCTTCTAAAGCTACCGGGAACGAGCTGCCCCTACCCAGGAACAGGCAATTGGTGCTATCCTTAAATTTAGCCGCAATTTCCATAACATGATCATTGCATTTCAGCGCTTCCTCAACCAATTGTGGTATCTGGTTTAGCTCGGTTAAATATTCAACCAGTTTGCTTTGGGTAATTTTACCACGTTGCTGGGCAATGTAAAAAGCGATAAGCGTTAACACACTCACCTGGGCGGTAAATGCTTTGGTTGATGCTACACCAATTTCTGGTCCGGCATGGGTATAAACGCCCGCGTGTGTAGTGCGCGGGATGGATGCGCCCACCACGTTGCAAATACCAAATATGGTCGCCCCTTTTTCTTTAGCCAGTTCAATTGCTGCCATGGTATCGGCAGTTTCGCCCGATTGGGAGATGGCTATTACCAGGTCTTTTTCGGTAATGATAGGGTTGCGGTAACGGAACTCAGATGCGTATTCGACTTCTACAGGTACGCGGGCATACTCTTCTATCAGGTATTCGCCTACCAGGCCTGCATGCCATGAGGTACCACAGGCAATGATAATGATTCGGTCGACATTTTTCAGTTTCTCGGTATATTCTTTTATACCGCCCAACTGCACTTTACCCTGCTGCGGATAAATACGGCCGCGTAAACAATCACGGATGGATCGTGGCTGCTCGTAAATCTCCTTTAACATAAAGTGATCGTAGCCGCCTTTTTCCAACATTTCCAGCTTCAGATCCAGCTCCTGGATGTATGGAGTTTGTACAGAGTTATCGATGTTTTTAATCAGCAGGTTATCGCGGTGAATGTAGGCTATCTCGTTATCATTTAAGTAGATCACATTTTTGGTGTACTCCACAATCGGCGTAGCATCAGACGCGATGAAATACTCGCCTTTGCCAACACCAATAACCATCGGGCTGCCTTTTCGGGCTGCAATGAGCAAATCGGGCTCTTCGGCGCTCATAATCACAATAGCGTAGGCACCTATCACCTTGTTTAAGGCTACCCTCACCGCTTCGCGTAAATCGAGGCCGGTTTGGCTCATGATATCTTCTATGAGGTGAATTAAAACCTCGGTATCGGTGTCGCTTTTAAAAACGTGGCCTTTGGCAATCAGTGTTTCTTTGATGATGCCATAATTTTCGATGATACCGTTGTGAATAATAGTAAGCTTACGATCGCCGGATGAGTGGGGGTGCGAGTTCCTGTCGCTTGGCGCGCCGTGGGTAGCCCAACGGGTATGCCCCATGCCTATTGATCCTTTAAGGTCAATATCTTTTACAAACTTTTCAAGATCATCAACCTTACCGGCCTTTTTGTAAACCTTAAGTTCTTTATCTAACAAGGCAACACCGGCGCTGTCATAGCCCCGGTACTCTAACCTGTGTAGTCCTTTTATAATAATAGGATATGCATCCCTGAAACCTATATAACCAACAATGCCGCACATAGAAAAAATTTAGTATTTGATTTGGCGCAAAAATATCAGCTATATAACATACATCACAGGCAATTATTTTAATTATTTAATAAAAGAGCAACTTTTTTTCGTACTTAAAAATATTTTTTAAAAAGTACTTTGGGCTTAAATAAAAAAATCCCCTAAGCGGGGATTCTTTTTATTTAAATCTGTTTTAAAGCGATGCTTTAGTATTTTGGAATTTTAGTGTAAATCAAATTCAATTTGATGCGGTAAGGCGAATTTTTGTCGTTACCAATCAATATGGCCCGGGCCGCGATTTGCGCGCTTGGCGTTATGGCGGTTGCCCCGGTTGTTGAGTTTACCTCACTGGTGTCAATAGGCGCTATGTAAGTTCCGTAATCAACCGTTTTTTTACGGATAAGATTTTGAATATAACTGGTGATTACAAAGCGGTAAGCTTTAACCGGCTCTTTGGTTGTGCGGGTGTAAAAGCCACCAAATAAACCTGCCTGGTACAACGCGTTAGTGGAGTTTGCATCCTGGATCAATATGCGTTGGTTGGCAATATCTAACTGATACATGGATAGCTTGGATAAAGGCGCGTATGGTACGCCAGAACCCGGTACTGGTGTTATTACCAATTCGGCACGGTTAAGTACTATAGAATCGGGATTTAATTTATCTAAACCCGGGAATGCTATTTTTGAACGTAAGCCACCTAAACCTTGTAAATAAACCGTTGTTTGTTTCACATTAGCGTTTTTAGCGGCCTTTACTGCGTCGCTGTAAGTCCGCTTAATTTCGGCCACGTGTATTGGGAAGGTAAGCCTCGCCGTGTTGGTATCTACTTCTAAGGAATCTTTGGTAACACTATTGGTTGTTACACTTGTAACTTTGGCAGCTTTATAAAAAACATCTATATATGATGAGGCGGCCGCCAGGTTTAATTGCAATGTACCTCCAGCGTTTGAAGCCTGGGATCTTTGTAAAGTAACATATAAGCCTTTAACCGCGTTTTGGAACGCCGCGTCAGAAGCTAAAGTTGCTCCGCTGGCATTAAACAGGTTGTCATAAATAAATTTTTTGCTAAATGGTATACGCAATTGAGGCGCAACACGCTGTACCGTATCAACGGTATCTTTACGTATCCTTACAATAGTTAAACTATCGTGAGTGTTTGCAGTAAAGGTTTTGGTTGCCAATACCGTCGACTGAGAATTCCAATGAGTAGTACTGTAATAGGTTGATGTTGTTGGCTTATCTGTAAGCTGATAAACGTTAACCTTATATTTAGTAGCAACCGAGTCGCCGTAAAAGCCATTGGCGTAGCCCAAAACCATTACCACCGAATCGATCGTTAGGGTACCGGCAGGCACGGTATACGGAGTAGTTGGCATTAACAAGGCAAGCGCTACATTTGATTTTACAGTACCAAATGCAGGATCAACAAATTCGCCCAGGGGGGTTTTAGCTAACGCCGATGTGACTACAGCGGTTGAATCTTCATCAACCGTATTGAAGGTAATATTGGTATCAACAAGCAAAGTGCCGCTAATTTGGTTTGATGTATCAACAC
The DNA here is from genome assembly GCF_030409315.1 of Mucilaginibacter flavus. Lineage (GTDB taxonomy): Bacteria > Bacteroidota > Bacteroidia > Sphingobacteriales > Sphingobacteriaceae > Mucilaginibacter > Mucilaginibacter flavus. Next base: position 6,315 of record NZ_JAUFPS010000082.1, read on the forward strand.
CTAAACCAATACTATCCTGGCGCTTACAGCTATTCAAAATAAAAAGACTTATTAACAGGGTCAATAAGTCTAATCGGAAAAATTTCATATATAATATTAAGTCTTATGCAACATGCACCAATTCGTCGTTGGTAATTTCGTCGTAAAAATTGTAATAATTTTCGAAATCTGCGGTAGAATCAAATTCCAAAACCGATTTATTGCTGTTTTTAACATTATTTAACACATCTGCGTCGATATTTTCGCTGGCCAAAACAATCCCGTCTGAGTATTGAATAGCACCTGCGTAAAGGGCAGAATTTGTTCCTTCTTTGTAAGCATCAACGTGCTCTTCGGTCATGTTGCTCATGATTGCTTTCTGAGCAAACTCGGCACCCAGCTTATCTTTAAAATCATTCTCGTAAATAGAGTAAATGATTTTTGAATGTTTAAAAGTTGGATCGTCTTTGTAAGTAGTTTTCAGGTATGCAGGCACCAAAGCGCTCATCCAGCCGTGGCAGTGAATGATATCTGGAGCCCAGCCTAATTTTTTAACAGTTTCTAACGCTCCTTTGCAAAAGAAAATCATCCTTTCGTCATTGTCTGCGTAAAATTTACCGTCTTTATCACCAAACACATGTTTACGCTGAAAATATTCTTCATTATCTAAAAAATACACCTGCATACGTGCTGCCGGAATAGATGCTACCTTGATGATCAGCGGGTTGTCATTATCATTAATGATAATATTCATGCCCGATAAACGGATAACTTCATGAAGGCGGTTCCTGCGCTCATTGATATTGCCAAAACGCGGCATCAGAATCCGAATCTCGAATCCCTTCTCCTGCATAGCCTGCGGAAGTTGGCGTGTTATTTCAGCAATTTTTGTGAGTTCAAGGAAAGGAGACATTTCATGAGTTATAAACAATAGCTTAGATTTACCCATCACTTAATCAGTATTAAAAATATGTAAAGAGGTCAAAAAATTTGAGTCTGCAAATATAATCATTATTATATGAACTGTCAACGAATTGTACAAGTAACTTTTGGTATTTTTTGCGTAAATGCACACCTTTACCAAATTTTGTAAAGGTTATTGCATTGAAGATATTTACCACCAGGCAGGAAGTAGCGCAATATTTTACCCATAAAACAGGCAAAACCGTTGGTTTTGTGCCAACTATGGGCGCGCTGCACAATGGCCACATATCATTAATAAAGCAGGCACAGCAAGTTTGTAACGAAGTTGTGTGCAGTATTTTTGTAAATCCCACCCAGTTTAACGACCCCAAGGATCTTGAGAAATATCCACGCCCCATAGCTGCCGACATAGCCATGCTGGAGCAGGCCGGATGCGATATTCTGTTCAATCCATCGGTATCAGAAATTTATGATGATAATGAGAAATGGCATTTGGATATAGGCCGGCTTGAACATTTATTAGAGGGTGAGTTTCGCCCGGGGCACTACCAGGGTGTAATGCAGGTGGTGAATAAACTGTTTAATATTGTTAAGCCCGATATGGCCTTTTTTGGCCAGAAAGATTACCAGCAGTTTATGGTGATCAGTAAAATGGTAAACTTGATGCAGATGCCCGTAAAGCTGATCATGTGCCCCATAGAACGTGAAACCGACGGCCTGGCCATGAGCTCACGCAATATTCATTTAACTGCCGACGACAGGCAGCACGCCCTTATCCTATCCAAAGCGCTTAGCTGGGTTAAAGCAAATTTTAATACTGAAAGCATTCCCGCGTTACAGCAACATGCCAAAAACATGATTAACGCCGAACCCGGCATCGGACTTGAGTATTTTGAAATTGCCGACGGCGATACACTGCTGCCAGCCAACGCCGATACTAAAAAAAATGTTGCCCTTGTTGCCGCCCGCGCAGGCAAAACAAGATTGATAGACAATATGTTGATTATTTAGTTTATGGTTGATGGTTCATGGATCATAGTAAAAAGGTTTTGGTTGTGAGCGATGAGTTCATCACCTTTTCTACCATGATCTATGAACCATCAACTATGATCTGTAACCATCTCATCTATATGTAAACTTCGCAACCATGATCTATGAACCATCAACTATGATCTATCAACTATTAACCATCAACAAAAAAGTTTATAACTTTGCACCATGATTATTGAGATATTGAAGTCCAAGCTTCACAGGGTGAAAGTAACGCAGGCAGAACTGAATTACGTGGGCAGTATTACAATTGATGAGGATTTGATTGAGGCGGCTAACATTATCCCCAACGAAAAGGTACAAATAGTAAACAATAATAACGGCGCCCGTTTTGAAACCTATGTTATTAAAGGCGAGCGTGGTACCGGTACAGTTTGCTTAAACGGCGCTACCGCAAGGCTGGCCCAGGTTGGTGATATTGTGATTATTATGTCATACGCGTATATGGAAGCCGATGAGGCCCGCGCTTACGAACCCATATTGGTGTTTCCTGATGCCGATAACAAATTGATAAAGTAGCACAACTGTTTTATTAAAAGAAATTAATACCAGCGGCTCAAATGAGCCGCTTTTTTTATGCATGTTTTTCAACCCGGGAGCCACTTAACAATTAAATAACACGTTAACAGGCGTAATAATTTTAACCGGATTTTTTAATAAAGTAATTTAGCGCCTCGTAACATCACTCCTTATCAATGAAGCTATCTTTAACTTCTGTATTGCTTTTTATTACATCCCTATGTTTTGCACAACGCCAAAATGTTTACTTTCTGAAAAACAATGGTATTTATGTATCCACTCGTGATAGTGCAGATTTTATCCGCGTAATAAGTGAGCCAGATTCGGGAAGCGCGCAATATAACGTTAAAGAATATTACGCAAATGGGGCGAAAAAGCTTATTGGTAAATCAGTAACTATAGATCCCCAGAAATTTGACGGATTAAAACTGTCGTTTTTTAAAAACGGCCAAAAAGAGAGTGTTACCAATTACAAAAACGGATCAAAAGCAGGCGACGAATTTGATTATTTCCCTAACGGTAAAATATACTTGCAAAAGTTTTATCCTGATAACGGCAAACCTGATAATAAATTCAGAGACGATTTCAATATAGTTGCACTTAACGACTCTATTGGCAGAAGGCTTTTAACTAATGGCACTGGACATTATCAAGCTTATGATGACGACTTCACTTATGTTAATGAAGAAGGCGAAATGAAAAACGGGAAAATGACCGGCACCTGGAAAGGGGACTTCAAAAATGAACATATCACGTTCACTGAAATTTATGACAATGATGTTTTAATATCCGGTACAGCGATAACAGAGGACGGTAAAAACACAAGCTATACTAAATCGAGATTGACCATACCAGAATTTAATGGTGGAATACCCGCATTTTCCCGTTATTTAGGTGATAATATCGTATATCCAATTTATGCGCGCAAAAATAACATAGAAGGGCGTGTAATAGTGAGTTTTATAGTTGAAAAAGACGGCCTTGTTTCAAATATAAAAGTTGCGCGATCTGTAAATAAGGAATTGGATGAAGAGGCGGTAAGGGTAATTAAAGAGTCTCCCCGATGGACACCTGGAACACGATTTGGCTTACCTGTAAGAATTGAATACGCGGTACCAATAGCATTTACACTGAAAAACTAACTGCAGTTTTACCGCTCCCTCGGCTCAGACCCGATACTGAGCGATAGCTTTAGGTTGGCATCAACCGGGGCGCCTTTACGCAACAGGTAAACCATTCGGATACGTACGCCCGGTTCCCTTACAATTTCATCCAAAAAGTGGGAGTTATCAATATCCAGTATAACGCTATTGCCAGAGTTAGCGGCGATATCTTTACGTATAGCTACCAGTACTTCATCGCTGCCATCGGCTTTGGCCATATAAACCCGCAGTGCAGATATGTTGCCGATATTATAATTAGATGGTTCTTTTGATTGTAATTTGGCCGATATCATGCGCACTTCGCTTATCTTATTGGCATTGTTCCCATCCTTGGTAAAACCTTGGTCTAAACTATTGGCCATACTTATCACCGTATGCGGCTCGCCTGTGGTGGTAGCCGCCGGAATAGTTAAATCGGCAGTGTACGGAAACGTAGATTTCATGATAGACTGCAACATACCGCAGCTTCCAAAAAGCAGAATAGCAGCAAGCAGAAAAAATGTAGGTTTCTTCATCATCGTTAATTGCTGTAAGTTAATTGTACTATATTACAATTACAAGTTTAATTGGTTTAGAAGTGCATTGCACCGTATAAATATATTAAGATTTTATGGAAACAAATAGTTTGCTAAGTGTACTGAATAATATAAATATTTTGTCGCCCTCCATACAAACCGAATTGCAATCGTATTTGGTTGAATACCATTTTCCTAAAAAGGCCTTGCTGTTAAAAGAAGGGCAGGTTGCGCAGCGTATATACTTTGTTAAAGAGGGTTTCACCAGGGCTTACTACCATAAAAAAGGGAACGAATACACCAGTTGGTTTATGGGACAGGGTGAAATCATACTATCGGTTTATAGCTTTTTTTCAAGAAAACCCTCTTTTGAAAACATACAGGTGTTGGAGGATAGTGTGCTGCAATCTATCAATTGGGATCAATTACAAAGCATCTATAAAAACCACCCCGAATTTAATTTAACCGGCAGGCTTATTACGGAGCAATACTATATCCGCAGCGAAGAGCGGACCATCAATCTGCAAACACTTACGGCGAAGCAGCGCTATGAAAATTTACTTGCAACCTATCCCGGCATTTTGCAGAAGGCATCATTGGGGCAAATTGCCTCCTTCCTGAGCATCAAACAGGAAACGTTAAGCCGGATAAGAGCGAAGTAACCGTTTTTGATATAAGTCAAAACTTATCGGTCCCATCTGTGCCGAGATTTGATTTAATCAAAAATCACTATTATGCTTGTTATTATATTAGTTTCCTTTGCTCTTTGTTTCCTTATCGAAAAACTTTTGCCAGGCTGGAAACTTCCCGAAGTACCTACCTGGACGATCAGGGTACTTGCCATAAATTTTGCCCAATTGCTTATTGTTGTAATTGCCGGCTATAGCTGGGAAAAATGGCTGTCGGGCAGTTCAATGTTTCACCTATCGCAACACATCCCTAATTGGTTTGGCGGTGTTGTGGCCTATTTTATAGCAACCTTTATTTTTTACTGGTGGCACAGATGGCGTCATGAAAGTGATTTTTTATGGCGACATTTCCACCAGATTCATCACAGCGCGCAACGCATAGAAGTAATTACTTCCTTTTATAAGCACCCGTTGGAGATGACTGTAAACTCTGTTATAGGGAGCCTGTTGGTGTATACGCTTTTAGGGTTAAATCCCGAAGCCGGGGCTATTTATACTTTATGTACCGCGTTGGGCGAATTTTTTTACCACACCAACATTAAAACGCCTAAATGGATCGGCTATATTTTTCAACGCCCCGAAATGCATCGCATTCATCACGAGTATGAAAAACACAGTAATAATTACGGCGATATTGTTTGGTGGGATATGTTATTTGGCACGTACAGCAATCCGCAAAATTTCACAACATCGTGCGGATTTGATACCGAGAAGGAGCTAAAACTCACAAAAATGCTAAAATTTAAGGACGTACACAAAATGTGAACATTTATTGAAAAAAAACATGAATTGTGTCACTCAAAATCCTATCTTTGCACCCCGACACTGAGGTCGGGATTTCTCGCCTTCAGTGCATAGGAAAAATCGTTTACCGGCCCATAATAACCGGTAACTTTTGACTTAGAACTTTTGATTTAAAAAAAAGCCCTATGCCCAAAGATAATTCCATCAAATCCGTTCTGATCATCGGCTCTGGCCCCATCATTATTGGCCAGGCCTGCGAATTTGATTACGCCGGCTCGCAAGCCGCCCTTTCCCTTAAAGACGAAGGTATTACCGTATCCATCATTAACAGTAACCCCGCCACCATCATGACGGATAAAGTTATTGCCGATCATGTTTACCTCCTACCTCTTGAGCCTGAAAGTATTGAGAAAATATTACAGGAACAGCAAATTGACGCAGTACTGCCTACCATGGGCGGCCAAACCGCGCTTAACCTTTGCATTAGTGTAGCAGAGCGTGGCATATGGGAAAAATACGGTGTTAAAATTGTTGGTGTTGATTTAGATGCCATCGAAAAAACCGAAAACCGCGAAGCATTTCGCCAGTTAATGGTTGATATTGGTGTTGGCGTTGCCAAATCAAAAATCGCGAACTCGTTTCTTGAAGGTAAAGAAGGCGCGCAGGAAATTGGCTTCCCGCTGGTTATCCGCCCAAGCTATACCTTAGGTGGTAAAGGAGCTGGCTTTGTACATAAAAAAGAAGATTTTGATGCAGCTTTAAGCAAAGGCTTACAGGCATCACCTACCCATGAGGTTTTGGTTGAACAAGCCGTTATAGGCTGGAAAGAGTACGAGCTGGAGTTATTGCGTGATAACAACGATAACGTGATCATCATCTGCTCTATCGAAAACTTCGACCCGATGGGTATCCATACCGGCGACTCGATCACCGTGGCTCCGGCCATGACCCTGAGCGATCGCTGCTACCAGGAAATGCGTAACCAGGCCATTAAAATGATGCGTGCCATTGGTAACTTCGCAGGTGGTTGTAACGTACAGTTTTCGGTTAACCCTGCCGATGAATCAATCATCGCCATTGAAATTAACCCACGCGTTTCGCGCTCATCTGCCCTGGCATCAAAAGCAACCGGTTACCCAATTGCTAAAATTGCCGCTAAACTGGCTATAGGTTACAACCTTGATGAAATAGAAAACCAGATCACCAAAACAACTTCGGCTTACTTTGAGCCTACTTTGGATTATGTGATTGTAAAGATCCCTCGCTGGAACTTTGATAAATTTAAAGGCGCTAACCGCCAGCTTGGCTTGCAAATGAAATCTGTAGGCGAGGTTATGGGTATTGGCCGCAGCTTTATTGAGGCATTGCAAAAAGCCTGTCAAAGTTTAGAGATCGGTCGTGCCGGTTTAGGTGCCGACGGTCGCCAGAGCCGCAACCTTGACGAAATTATGCACAGCCTGGAGCATCCAAGCTGGGACAGGTTGTTCCACGTTTATGATGCTTTAAGCCTGGGTGTACCAATTGAATCGGTACGTAAAGTAACCAAAATTGATCGCTGGTTTTTGAACCAGATTATGGATGTGGTTAACTTAGAGAATGAAATGCGCCGTTATTCACTGAATAACATACCAACAGATTTCTTATTCACCATTAAACAAAAAGGTTTCTCAGATACGCAGATAGCCTACATTTTGGGTAACGTTACCGAAGAGGACGTTTACCAGCGCCGCAAAGCCTTAGGCATCAACCGCGTATACAAAATGGTTGATACCTGCGCTGCCGAATTCCCTGCTAAAACACCTTACTACTACTCTACTTACGAGGGCGAGAACGAATCGATCTCATCTGATAAAAAGAAGATCATCGTATTAGGATCGGGCCCTAACCGTATTGGGCAGGGCATCGAATTTGACTACAGCTGTGTACACGGTTTGTTAGCCGCCAAAGAAGCTGGTTTTGAAGCCATCATGGTTAACTGTAACCCAGAAACGGTATCAACCGATTTTAACATGGCCGATAAGCTTTACTTTGAGCCGGTTTACTGGGAGCATGTACGCGAAATCATCGAACTGGAAAAACCTTACGGTGTAATTGTACAGCTTGGTGGCCAAACGGCTTTAAAAATGGCCGAGAAAATGCACGAGCATGGCATCAGGATCATCGGTACATCGTTTAACGACATGGACATTGCCGAAGACCGTGGTCGTTTTAGCGATCTGTTAAAAGATTTAGATATCCCTTACCCTAAATACGGTGTTGCTGAAAGCGCTGAAGAAGCTCTTGAAGTTGCACACCATGTAGGCTACCCGGTATTGGTGCGCCCAAGTTATGTATTAGGTGGGCAGGGCATGAGCATTGTAATTAATGACGAAGACCTGGAAAAAGCTGTAGTAAGCTTATTGAAAAACCTGCCGGGCAACCGCGTATTAATTGACCACTTCCTTGACCGCGCTGCAGAGGCAGAGTCTGACTCGATAAGCGATGGCGACGATGTACATATTGTTGGTTTAATGGAACACATTGAGCCTGCCGGTATCCACTCGGGCGACTCATACGCCGTATTGCCTCCATTTGATCTATCAGACAATGTGATTAGCCAGATGGAAGAATACACGGTTAAAATTGCTAAAGCATTAAATGTGCGCGGCTTGCTAAACATCCAGTTTGCCATCAAAAACGACCAGGTTTATGTGATTGAAGCCAATCCACGGGCTTCACGTACCGTGCCTTTCATCGCGAAAGCTTACGATGTACCTTACATTAATATAGCGGCCAAAGTAATGCTGGGTGCCAACAAGTTGAAAGACTTTACCATCGAACGTAAACTATGGGGTTATGCCATCAAAGAACCAGTGTTTTCCTTTGATAAATTCCCTGAGGTAAACAAGGAATTAGGCCCTGAAATGAAATCGACAGGCGAGGCTATCCGCTTTATCCCCAATCTGCAAGACCCATATTTCAGAAATCTGTACAAAGAGAAATCAATGTACCTGAGCAGATAATTAAAACATTAAATTACTATTTGTTGTAATTTAAACATTAATAGCATTTGCCCGCGGTTTATACCGCGGGCAATTATTGTTCAATTTAGTTGCTAATAGTTTGAAAGTTAATTCAAATAACCAGGGCATCAACCTTAACAATGTTGATCCTGATGATTTAGGTGAAGTTCTTGTAAAAATTGAAAAATCATTTAATATCAGTTTAGAAGATACCTCTGTTAAAGAGGTTAAAACTTTTGGAAAGCTTTGCGATATTGTTGTTGAAAAAGTAAAGCATGTAAACAACGAAAGCTGTACCACCCAGCAGGCGTTTTATAAAATCAGAAATGCCATCAATTCTACCGTTACAGCCCCAAGGGAGATGGTAAAACCCCAAACCAGGCTTGAAGATATTTTTCCGCGCGATAACCGTGTTGTGGTTATTAACGAGATAGAAAAAGAAATGGGCTTTCAGCTCAACCTGCTTCAGCCAAAACAAGGCGTTATAGCTACTTTTGCTTTTGTACTTATCGCATCATTGGCTGGTTTCTTTTTTGAACCAGTAATGGCGGCTGTAGGCTTAATAATCGCTTTGGCGGGTTTCGCGCTTGCCGGCCGGTTTGGTAAAGAACTTAAAGTAAAAACCCTTGGCGATTTGGCCGAAAAAGTTGCTAAAGAACACCACCTTAAATGTAAACGCGAGGCAGCGACGGTGAACCAGGCAGAAATAGCACAAAAGGTTAAAGAACTATTTACCCACGATCCTTATTTAGAACCCGCTGTTTTAACCCGCGACGCGAGGTTTAATTAATAAGTTTTCTGTTACTAAACACAAAACCCTTATTATGCAAATACCGCGCAATAAGGGTTTTGTATTTAATTAGCCCGGCATTAATGGTATGCCGCTAATTGGGTTTAGTTAATTCTATTTATCAACCAGCAACCCTCTAACTTCAAACGTTACTTTTCTGTTGGGATCGGTTTTTACTTTGTGTTGCTTTTTGCCAATCACAGTATCGCCGGCAAGGTGTTGCAAATCATCAGCAATAAATAGTTTTTGAGCTATGCCATCAATAATTACAGTGCGCCCGGCTATTTGCTTCGGCAGGGTAATGTTATAGTCTTTAAAATGCGAGGCAATAATTTTACCGTTACCGGCATCCATTTCAAACCAGCCGCCTTTTTCTTTGGTCACCCTGATTACTTTGCCCGAAAGAGCCGTAGTTATCCTTGTTTTTTTACCCATGAAGGCTTCTACCTTATCGGCCGTCATTACGGTGAGGGTATCTGGTTTTTGGCCGTAAACCATGCCGTGAGGTATGGGTATATGTTTTTGGGCAGATGTCGATACCGCGCAAAACATTGATATAAAAAACAACAGTAATTTCATTGTTACAACTTTTAAACACAACAAGGTAACCTGTAAAATGTTGCCTGCGCGGCTTATTGAATTTTAACTGTTACATTTGCCGCTATTAAAGCGTATATATTCACTGTAAACTCATTTATTTGCTTTCAATTTGTAAACATCATTTACTTAAATGTTAATGAATGTTAAAATCGACCAATAAAGTAATAAGCTATAGCAAGTTGTTTATTTTTACGGTGCATAAATACCCTTGCTATATTAATTTGTATAATTTAAAATGAACAAAACCCTTACTCAATCCGCGCTATCTGTAGCAGTTCTACTTACCGTTGCTTTAGCCGGAACAGGATGTCTTAAAAGCAATAATTCGGCAAGTTTGCTTCCGGTTTTAACAACAAGAGATGTAGTTAAAGATGCCGCCGATACCAGCGCTCACAGTGGTGGACTCATTACCGAAAACTCTACCGATGCCATTACTTACAATGGTGTTTGCTGGAGTGCTACCAACTCAACACCAACTATAGCCGATTCAAAAACCCAGGATACTGTTCTTAATTTGTATTTCAGAAGCAGGATGAAGGGACTTAAAGTAAATACAAAATATTATGTTCGTGCTTATGCTACAAACGCCGCGGGTACAGCATATGGCAGTGTAATTGAATTTACTACCGGGGCCGACCTTACAAGCAAAGTGGGTACTGTAAGTACATTTGCAGGCAGTGCTACACCTGGGTTTAACGATGGCACAGGCTCGGCCGCGTCTTTTTACAGCCCCGAGGGTATTAACATTGATGCCAGCGGTAACTTTTATATAGCGGATGCGCTGAATAGCGCTATAAGGAAAATGACAAGCGGCGGTGCCGTTACTACGCTTACCGGCAACGGCACCATTGGTTATGTAGATGGCGCTTTAGCCGATGCCCGTTTTTATGCGCCGCAAGGTTCGGTTACCGATGCTACAGGCAATATTTACGTTGCCGATTTTAGCAATAACATGATTCGTAAAATTACCCCGGCCGGTGTTGTTAGCACCTTAGCCGGAAGTGGTACAGCCGGTTATGATGACGGCGCAGGCGCTACCGCTACCTTCAATAACCCAAGGAGTATTGCAATTGGTGCCGATGGTAATCTTTACGTTGCCGATATGGGTAATAACCTTATCCGTAAAGTAACTACCGCAGGTGTGGTAACTACATTTGCAGGTAACAGGGCAGCGTCACAGGTTGATAATACTACAGGTACCAGCGCGTCATTCAACAAACCATCGGGTATTACGGTTGATGCAGCAGGGAATTTATATGTAGCCGATGCAATGAACTACGCTATTCGAAAAATTTCTGCCGCGGGAGCTGTTATTACTTACCTTGGCGATACAAGGCACAGAGTGGTGGGTACCCCATCGGCCATAAGTATTGATGCCAAAGGCAATATGTTTGTTACAGATCAAACCGGCCGTGTATTTGAAATTACCGCCGATAAAACATTGTTAACTTTAGCCGGAGCAAGCGCCACAACCGGCTTTACCGATGGCGCAGGAAAAACAGCCCAATTTGCGGGCCCTAAAGGCGTTGTAGCCGACGGTAACGGAAATATCTACATAACCGATTCTGGTAATAACAGCATCCGTAAAATAGTGTTACCTACGGGGATATAATTTTGACTGTGAGACGATAGGACTTTTGGACCATGGGACGATAGGACTATACGATGTATAAAAACAGAAAGAGGAAACCTTACGGCATTTCCTCTTTCTGTTTTTATACATATTCTTTAGCTAAGCTCAGTCGGTTATCCTATCATCCAAAGATTGAAAATTCAAAACCAATCTTTACCCAACTCCTATGGAGTTCCAAAGTCTTACAGTCTTATCGTCCCATGGTCCAAAAGTCTCACAGTCCCCAAAATTATCCAAACAACTGCCCGAATACTTCCTCAATGCTACTTACTATCTTGATATCGATGTCGTAACGCGACAGGTCCATGCGTTTTTTATCCTGGCCGCCTGACGGGAGGTTGTATTTAGAGATAAAGATTTGGTTGAAGCCTAATTTCTGGGCTTCGGCAATGCGTTGTTCAACCCGGTTTACGGCGCGAATTTCGCCGGATAGACCGATCTCGCCGGCGAAGCAGGTTTTAAAGGGAATGGGCATATCCTCGTGCGAGGAGATGATGGCCGCGGCCAGGCCCAGGTCTATAGCCGGATCTTCCACCCGGATGCCGCCGGTGATATTTAAAAATACATCCTTGGCGGCCAGCCTGAAACCGCAGCGCTTTTCTAACACGGCCAGCAACATGCTCATTCGTTTGGTATCAAAGCCAGTTGCGGTGCGTTGTGGCGTGCCATAGGCCGACGTGCTTACCAAAGCCTGGGTTTCTATCAGCATAGGGCGCATGCCCTCTAAAGTGGCCGATATGGTGATGCCGCTTAAAGGCTCGTCCCGGTGCGATAACAGGATCTCGGATGGGTTGGATACTTCCCGAAGGCCTTCGCCAAGCATTTCATAAATGCCCAGTTCTGATGCCGATCCGAAACGGTTTTTAATGGTTCGCAGTATACGGTACACATGGTGTCTATCGCCCTCAAATTGCAGCACGGTATCAACCATATGTTCCAATATTTTGGGGCCGGCAATCATGCCATCCTTGGTAATATGGCCTATCAGGAAAACCGGGGTGGATGTTTCTTTAGCGAAGCGCAGCATTTCGGCAGTACATTCCCGCACCTGCGATACGCTGCCCGGTGTAGATTCGATATGCTGCGAATGCAGGGTTTGAATGGAATCAATCACCACCAGATCGGGCTCCAAAGCCTCAATTTGCTTAAATATGTTTTGGGTTGATGTTTCGCAAAGAATATAGCAGGCGCCTCCTATTTCGGATTTAGAATTTAGATTTTGGGATTTGGAGCCTGGTCCCTCGGGAGCCAAACGTTCCGCTCTCATCTTAATTTGCCTTTCGCTTTCCTCGCCAGATACGTACAGCACTTTGATGTTGGGCATATTAAGCGCCAGTTGCAGCATCAGAGTTGATTTACCTATGCCTGGTTCACCACCTATCAGCACTAATGAGCCGGCTACTATGCCACCACCTAATACCCGGTTAAATTCCTTATCTGGAGTTAGCGTGCGATGCTCTTCGCTAAAAGTGATATCCGTTACCTGCACCGGCTTATTGGCCCGCTGCTGTGTAGTTGATGAGGGTTTCCATGCCGGCACCGCGGCGTTACCTTTATCAATAATTTCCTCAACAAAAGTATTCCATTGCTGGCACGATGGACATTTACCCAGCCATTTGGGCGATTCAAAGCCACAGCTTTGGCAGAAATAAGCGATTTTGGTTTTAGCCATTATTTGATGTGCAAATTACAGATATGCAAATATGCAGATTAATAGTTAATTTACTAATTAAATTAGCATGGTTGATAATTTATGTTTTGCTCGTGATATCTGCGATTGACCTGATCAAGATATTACAAAATATTACCACCATACTTTTTGTCGCATTTATCCCCTAACAATGTCATAACCCACCCTCATTATTTGTTTATTAAATGATAGTTTTGTTTAACCAATAATGCCAAACGATGAAAACCGTATTTGACAAAGCCACACGCGATCAGTTAATTACCCGTATTAACTCTCTTAATGAAAACAGCAAAGCCGAATGGGGCAAAATGAATATTTACCAAATGCTGAAACACTGCACTCTGGCCGAAGAGCTGTATTTAGGTTACAGTACCCATAAGCGCGCGTTTTTGGGCAGGCTGATAGGCAAAATGGCATTAAAAGGCATGATAAAAGACGAAACGCCGATGAGCCGCAACGCGCCAACGAGTCCGCATTTTATAGTAGCCGAAACCAGCGGCGATATTGAGGCGCAAAAAAAACGCTGGATTGCGCTGACGGAAGAATACGCCGGTTTTGATAAGCCTGAGTTTGTACACTGGTTTTTCGGTAAAATGACAAGGGAGCAGTTAGGTCAGTTTGTTTATAAACATACCGATCACCATTTGAGGCAGTTTGGGGCTTAAGGAGAGTCAAGAATCAAGAACCAAGAGTTAAGACAAAAACAAGTTTACGATTTTGGGGATGTATGGAGATGTAGTTTATGCCGATGTTTGACTAAACTCCCGCATGTTGCAGCCCGTGGGTAGCATGGTTGCAGCTTTCAGCTGCGCTATTGTGTTTGTTCCGTTGTATTTTCAATTTCCTTTTTAGCCTTATCCATTGTTTTTATAAACTGAATGTAAAACCAGGTATGTATGGCAAAAAAAGGTAATACTATGGGCAGTACCATCATCCACATGTCCAGGTCATCGGCCGAATCGCTTGCGGTAATAAAAATAATGCAGAGTAAAAGAGGGACAAGATACCATGCAAAAAAACTATAGGTTCGTTCTTGCCTGATGCCGGGATATAAATTTAAAAATATGCTGGTTGCACTTAAAACAAGTATGAGTGCCAAAAATACGCCCAGCATACTTACCAAAAAAACAGCTTGTCCGCCCTCAAATCCTTGAGATTTGTTTGATGAAACTATCTGTACACCCAAAAATACCGCAAGCGGACTAAGCCCCAATGTAATCAGCCAACTCTTTCTTAATTGGTTTAAAACGGCATCCCTGTCCATTTGAATTTAAATTGCTACAAAATACAAAATTAAACAGTTAGCCCAAAATCAACAATCCCGGCCAATTGCCCGGCCGGGATAAGTCGCTTAAATATAATCTAACTAAATCTCAATTAGTAGGATTCAACGTTCGTTTGGCCGCAATGGCCTTCTGATAATCATAGGTGGCGTTATTAACTGGTGGGGTTGTTTTCGCCGTCTCTTTAACCTGCGCTATGGGCGCGGTAGGTTTGGGGGTAACTTCCTTTTTGCAGGATACCGTTGTTGCTATGGCAGCAAGGGCCAGTAGTGACAAATGCTTTTTCATAATCTTCGTTTTTTTGATTTAAAATTTCCTGTTTATATCTTGTTTTGGCCTGTTATTGCGTAACCGGATTTACAAATTGCCACATGGCGCTGTACCATCCTGTTTGCGCACCGGCATACTGGGCCACCCCGGTTTGGTTTTCAATGTGTATCCACTCGCTGGTTTGCCACCTGTTTTGAATATAGCTCCAGCCATCAGTAGCCGTTGCCGACGACCACATGGCGCTGTACCATGATGTATTGGCCGTTGTACATTCCACATTGCCGTTCTGATCTTCCACATGCATCAGGTTGCCGGTGGCGCGGTTTTTAAGCAGGTAATAGCCGCCCCCCGCGTCAACTTTTGTCCACTGGTAGGCATTACCGCTTGGGCTTGTGCCGTATGCTACCTTGCCGTTTCCTGCATCGTATAAATAAGCATTGGCTACAAACCGGTTCACTATCTGGTAGTAGGTAGTAGTACCACCGGTGTTTACGGTGATGGTAGCAACAGCTGTTTTAGCGCCATCCTGCGTTGTAGCGGTAATGGTTGTCGTGCCCGCTGCTTTGCCGGTAACTAGGCCGGTTGCGCTTACGGTGGCTACGGTGGTATTGCTCGATGTATAAGTCACCGTTTTATTGGTAGCATTTGCAGGGGCTACGGTGGCTGTAATTTGCTGTGTAGCATTTACGGCGATGGTGGCTGTGGTTGGACTTACCGTTACGCCGGTAACGGCTACCGTGGTGCCTGGATTGGTATCATACCAGGTACCGTTTACATACCATCCATTTTTGGTGCGGTTAAGATCGGCTGTTTGGTTGGTGCCATCATTAAAGATGAGGTTGGTGGAGGTGATGTTGGTAAATGTGTAGCTAAACCAGCCGTTGCCTTCGCTAGTCATGTTAACGCCGGGCCAGGTGCCATCGGCCAGTACGCCGGCAGGCGCGGCGCTCCACCAGTAAATTTTAATGCCGGTACCCCAACCCGACGGTGCCGAAAAGTGCACTGTAAAGCTGGTACCTGCGGTTACAGTAATTGTTGAAGTGGCAGTTTTAGCGCCGTCGGCAGTTTTTACGGTGATGGTAGCTGTACCTGCTGCCACGGCGGTTACCAGGCCGGTAGCGCTAACCGTGGCTACGGAGGTATTACTGCTCGTCCAGGTTACACTGGTATTGGTTGCATTAGCAGGAGCAATGGTCGCGGTTAATTGCTGGGTAAGGCCGGCGGTAACAGAGGCTGTAGTTGGTGATACACTTACTCCTGTTACCGCAACGGGTGCCACATTGGCATTGGTTAAAACAATATATTGAAATGGCGTTAAGCTTTGCACCGCGCCCGATGTTAAAGTTTTGGCCGTGCCCGAGTAAGCATCATTATAAGTACCCGCCATTCCGGCCGGAATAGTGTAGCTTGATGTGGCGTTGCGCAGGTTAACCATTACCGCGACTTTTTCGGAGCCGGAAATTTTGGTGAAGGCACACACATTGGCGTCGGCATAGCTGGTCATGGTGCCGCGGCGGATGGCCGTGCTGCTTGTGCGGTAATTGAGCACCTTGGTAAACTCGGCTGTAACATTAGCGTTTTGCGACCAGTCTATCTTCACGTTGGTATATGGCCACAAGATTTGCTGATTAAAAGCTACCTCCTGGCTGCCAAACAAAAATGGCACACCCCGCATGTAAGCGCACACCACAAAGTTGGCCATTACGCCCGCCGTTCCCTTAAAAATAGTAAGCGGACCACCATCGCTTGAACCATCCACATCGTGGTTATCGGTATAACGAATCATTTGCTGGGTGCCGGTTGCGTCAGTGTACTCGTAATTGGTACTGTTGGTGATATCGCTGGTAACGTTTTCGCCGTTGAGGGCTATTTTTTTAAGAGCGTTGTAGTAAAACTGGTCGCCAAAATTAAAATCGAACCCGGTTTGGAAGTTTTCACGACGATCTCCTTCGGCAAACATCAGCAATTTGTGGGTGCTTATGCCGCGCAGGTTGCTGATGGTTTGCGTCCAGAAATCAAGCGGCGGGTTGTTGGCAAAATCGCAGCGGAAACCATCCACATTGGCGGCAAACACCCAATAGCGCATGGCGTTTACAATGGCTGTGCGCAATGATGTATTGCTCAGGTTAAAGCCTGCTATATCCGGAAAGGTAGCCAGCTGCGTAATATTGCCGCTGCCATCGTGGTTGTACCAATCGGGATGTTGGGTTGTCCACGGGTGATCCCATGATGATCCGTTCACCACAAAATCGAGGATCACGGCCATGCCACGGCTGTGCGCGCCATCAACCAAAGTGCGTAAATCGGCTAAGCTGCCATATTCTGTAGCCACACTGCCAAAATCTTTAATGCAATAAGGCGAATTTGAGCTTTTGGCGTCGGTACCATGCGGATAAATGGGCATCAGGTAAATTACGTTGGTGCCCACGGCTTTAATATTATCAAGGCGGGCGGTTACCCCGGCCAGGTTGCCGGCAGCGCTAAAAGGGCGAATATTTACCTGGTAAAGGTTAACATCCATGGGGTTGGGCACATTGGCAAAGGGCGTACCGTACTGGGCGGGGTCCTGCGCATGCGCCGTTGCGGTAAACAGGGTAAGCAAAAAGAGCATTAATTTTTGCAGCCCTTTTCCTTTCAGGCGGTGCCATACATCAAATAGAGTTGTTTTCATAATTTATTTCGGTTAAGTAATTGCTTATTAACCGTTCCCGTAAACTGATGCATGAACATGCCGGCGCACACCTAAGCTGCGCAGGTAGTTATTCATCCCATGAAAAAAATAGTACTGGTCTATAATTGCGCACAATTGGTCGTATCATGCAATTCAAAAGTAGTTTAAGAATTAGTTGAAAATTGTTATAGGAAGAGTCAATATAAATTTTAACAATTTTAATTTTTAATTAAATAATTGATAAACAGTTTGTTATGTAGTAGTTGGGTGATGAGAAATATAAATTATAGAGACCATTTAATAAGCTTGTTTTTAAGTTTTTAATACGCTTGGATAGCAAGAATAAGGGATGGTATTAGTTTATCACGGTGTATCGGATAATAAATGTTAACGTCGCCTATAACTCCACCTGGTGGAAGAAGTTTTGGTAGGATAGCAAATTTGAAACTAAGGTTGGGTGAACGGAGCTGTAAAATTTGATCCTTTTTATTGTAACTTCATCCATCAAATGCCTGTTTATGCTTACTCCATCTGATATCCTTGTCACGCTTGATAATAGCGCTGCTGTAAACTATAACCATTTCATTACCCTAAGTCATCCGTATGTTTATCTTATTGATAGCAGGCTAAATATTTTCCGCGGAGAAAACGACGATTGGGCAGTTGCAGCCGAAGTACTTGGTTACAATCCAAGGGGTGGATATATAACTTCCGAGATTTTTTATTTTGGCAATTGCCTCATCAACCTTGAAAACTACCAGGGTAATACCATAAATAGTTATAGTAATTGCCCTATTGACGATAAATCTTTTAACGCAACTACCGACATCGAATCACTACTCCCCGATGCCGGTTTTTGGATTGTGCGTGGAGAAAAAATGCCGCTTTCAACTAATAAGCAGGACTATGACAAGGCCGGTATTACGTTAGACGAGTACGAACCTGGCCAGATACAGATAATAGAAGCTGTACGGCTTGCAATAATTGATCACGCGCTGTTGTTCAGGGCTACCGACGTAGAACTATATAAATCGATTCCAGCCAACCTTAAAAAAATACTGGTGCTGGACGAGTGGTATCACAGGGAATTTAACCCGGTAACTTCTCCCTTCGACTCGCCCAATACATTGCGCGTTCTTGACCTCGGACAGGAATTTATTCAAAATATGATCAGGGAAGATAAGGAAAGAACAGCCCGCTTAAACAAGGAAGAATGGGAAAACAACAGCCCTGGTAGTTACGAAACATGGCAACAATTGGCGGCAGTAATTGCTACGGGCGATACCTCAATATACCAACCCACCCTCGCTCCAAATTCACATTGGAAAAACTGGCCCGAATCCGGCGCTTTGTGATGCCGATAAATTGGCGGTTCTTTAAGCGATCTCGCCGTTCTTTTAGTTAACACTTGTAACATTTTAACTTTACAACATTCCAACAACAAACAAGCAGCTCATGTCCCAATCTTACATTTTGGTTGTTAATGGCAAGCCCGAAGGCCCGTTTAGTATGGACGAGCTGAAGGCAAGAAGTATAAAGCCCGGCGACTTTGTAAAAACGATTGATATGCCCGACTATAAAGAAGCCCAGGAAATTGCCGAGCTAAGGGAACTTTTCGGCTTTGCCAAGCCACCTTTGCTGATGCAATATTTTGGCAGCTTTGATCAGCGCCTGGTAGCTTCCGTGTTGGATTGGTTTATTGTTTTCGGCTCGTTTGTCATCATTATTTTTATTGTGGTGATACTGATTATACAGGACAAGCAAACCCGGATGATAGCCAGCTTTGCCCTATTGGGCTGTGTGCCGGTAGCTAATTTCATTTACCATATTGTGATGGAATGCTCGGCAAAACAAGGTACGCTGGGCAAGCAAATGATGAAAATAAAAGTGGTTGATATGCAAGGCGACCGTATTACTCCCGTCAAGGCCTTTACCCGTAATATGGCCAAAATACTTTCGGTAATAACGTTTTTTATTGGCTACCTGCTGGCGTTTTTCAACAAACAACAACAATGCCTGCACGATATGCTGGCCGGGACACTGGTGATTAAGGAGCGATTGTTTTAAGGGAAGATTTTGTATATTAGCTTATATAATTAAATCAGATGAAAAAGACCACAGTTATTGAAACACTTGATTCATTTGAAGAAGAGTTTGATACCGAAAAGTTAATCGAACGGCTTTTGTTTGTTGAAAAGGTTGAAAAAGGGTTAAAAGATGTTGCTGAAGGTAAAGTGATGGACTACAAAACCGTAAAACAAAAATTTGCTGATAAGTGGAGCAAATAAATATTGTAATAACAGAATCTGCCTATGCAGATCTTTTAGATATCGAATTATACATATCACAGGATTCAGAATTTATTGCGCGAAAATTCATTAGTAAGATATTTGATAAAATTGATCAACTGTACAGCTTTCCTACATCTGGGAAGTTTGTCCCCGAAATAAATAATCGATCTATTCGTGAGCTGCTCTTAAATAAGTATCGGATTATATATCAGGTCGTTGATGATAACAATATTAACATAGTCAGAATTGTGCACAGTTCAAGATTGTTAGATATTGAAATTTAGATTAAACTAATCTTTACGCCCTTTTGACCCAAGGATAATGACCTTTTGAAACTTATTATCTCATTGTGCCTAAACCACCATTACAATCCTATTTACCGCATCATAAATGGAGCGGTAATGTTTTTGCTAAATACTTTCAGTAATGACGTTTTTTATTAGTTACCTGCTGGCGTTTTTCAACAAACAACAACAATGCCTGCACGATATACTGGCTGGTACGTTGGTGATTAAGGAGCGGTTGTTTTAGATGGTAAAGCTATTTGAAGTATCTTTTGGTGTGGAGTACCCTGTAAATGATAATTTCCTTCCCTTTTTCTTTATAGTGGATTCCGTATGGAAATCTATATAAAGGCGCAATTCTGATTCCCCGATATCTCACCTGGAATAATTGAGGTGTGTCTTCAATAAATTTTAATGTCCCGAAAAACTCTTTAAAAAATTCGTCGGTCAATACGGGCCTTATGTTATTGTAATAATCTTCGATATCTTCAAGATCAAATTTCGCCTCTTTGCGAAATACCAGTTGATAGGTCATTTACGTAAAAAGCGGTCCTTAATAGTCTCAAACGAAACATAATTGGCTTTGCCTTTTTCTTCGTCATCAATCATCCGGTCAATCATCGTCTTGTAGTCGTCCGTCAATTCAAGTGTTATATGATGCTGGTGCAAAAAATCTTCATATTCACTTATCGGAATAATAGCTGCGGTTTTTTCTCCCTTATCGTTGGTGATGAATTGAGTGTCCATATTCAAATTTAATTAATTTATAACAGCCGTTAAAAATATATTCTACAAACTTAAACATCTCTTAATTCATCATTTACATATGCTACAGATTAATCCACAACATATTCATTAAATTTGCATCTTATTAATTATCCGCTGCATGAATACTGATGCTGTTAAATTGCTGCAAGGCCGCTATTGTAATTCGTTAACCGAATATTCGCGTTTTGTTACCCGCGAGGTTAATATTGGCGATGTGCCGTTGGGAGGCAATAATCCTATCCGCATACAAAGCATGACTACTACCGATACCATGGATACCATTGGTACGGTGGAGCAATCCATCCGGATGGTTGATGCCGGTTGCGAGTATGTGCGTATTACCGCGCCAAGCATCAAAGAGGCTAAAAACCTGGCCGAGATCAAAAAACAGCTTCGTGCCCGTGGCTATAATGTACCGCTGGTTGCCGATATTCACTTTACCCCAAATGCCGCCGAAGTTGCCGCTCGTATTGTTGAAAAGGTACGTGTTAACCCAGGCAATTACGCCGATAAAAAGAAATTTGACCAGATAGATTATACCGACCTGGAGTACCAGGGCGAACTGGAACGTATTTACCAAAAGTTTGCCCCGCTGGTAAACATCTGTAAAGAATATGGTACTGCCATGCGTATTGGCACCAACCACGGCTCGTTGAGTGACAGGATCATGAGTCGTTACGGCGATACGCCGCAAGGCATGGTGGAGTCGGCTATGGAATTTATGCGGATGTGCGAAACGCTGAACTACTATAACCTGGTGATCAGCATGAAATCGAGCAATCCGCAGGTGATGGTGCAGGCCTACCGTTTACTGGTAGAAACCATGGTGGCCGAAGGTATGAACTATCCGCTACACCTTGGTGTAACCGAAGCCGGCGACGGCGAGGATGGCCGTATAAAATCTGCAGTAGGCATTGGCACCCTGTTGGAGGACGGCCTTGGCGACACCGTACGCGTATCCCTAACCGAAGAACCCGAAGCCGAAGCACCGGTAGCTATTGAGCTGGTGAAACGCTACACAGTGAGGAAGAATCAAGAATCAAGAATCAAGAATCAAGAAGCTGCAACAGAAGTGGGCGACCAGCCACTCACCGCTCACCACTCACCATTCACCACCCACAGTCCCTACGAATACAAAAAACGCGATACCTACGAGGCTAACGCTTTTATTGGCGGGCATATGGTGCCAAGGGTGGTGCTTGATCTATATAAAAAGAACCTGAAAGATCCGGCTATTATGGCCGATGCGGGATATATCTACTCGCCTTTGTTGGATAAATATAACATGGCCGAGCAATCGGTTGATTTTGTTTACCTGGGCGATGAATTGCCATCGTTTACTTTGCCCGGCAATTTAAAACAGCTTTACAATTACAAAACATGGATAAAGCTAAGCGATAAAACACTTTGTCACCCGCTGTTTACGCTAAAGGAGTATGTTGATGAGGCTGCCGATAGAACATCAGCATTAAACCTGGTGCGTGTTTTGCCTTCGGATATTGAATCAGATGAATTTGGCGCCCTTCCTTTTGACAAATCATTGGTGTTCGTACT
Organism: Mucilaginibacter flavus; assembly: GCF_030409315.1. Lineage (GTDB taxonomy): Bacteria > Bacteroidota > Bacteroidia > Sphingobacteriales > Sphingobacteriaceae > Mucilaginibacter > Mucilaginibacter flavus. The sequence continues at coordinate 28,734 of NZ_JAUFPS010000082.1, forward strand.
GGAAACCAATGCCCTGCACGGCATGGCCGATCAGCGCGCGTTTTTCTTTAAAATGGAAGAATTGGGTTTGGATGTTCCGGTGATTGTGAAGAGGAGCTATTTGTTTGAGTTGGAGTCGGAAAGTCCGGAAGTCGGGAAGTCCGAAAGTGAGGCTGATCTCACATCTAAACTACAGCTGTATGCTTCAACAGACCTTGGTGCATTGTTAGTTGATGGTTTTGGCGATGGTATCTGGATTGACGCGCCGGAGCTTGATACTAAGGTGATCACTTCAACCGCCTTTGGTATTCTGCAGGCTACCCGCTCACGTATTTCAAAAACAGAATATATCAGCTGTCCAAGTTGTGGCCGTACGTTGTTTGATCTGATGATCACCACACAAATGATCCGTAGCCGCACCAGCCATTTAAAAGGCCTAAAAATTGGTATTATGGGTTGTATTGTAAACGGTCCCGGCGAAATGGCGGATGCCGATTACGGGTACGTAGGCTCTGGTACCGATAAAATTACCCTTTATCGTGGCAAAGAAGCTGTGAAAAAGAACATCAGTTCGGCCAACGCGCTTGATGAATTGATTGGCATTATTAAAGAGGATGGCAACTGGGTAGAGCAGGAATAATTGTGTTTCTCTAACATAAAATATGAGCGATAAGATCACTGTTTCCACCATTTCGTCGACACTTAAACATTACCTGCAATCGGTTGATGCAAATAAGGATTTTGGGATTTTTGACGATAGCTGGACACAGGAAGATTTCGCGGTGATTGCAAACGAACCGGGATTAACCCACGGCCTGCCTGTTAAAACAGATTATTACTCAGTTATTTTATGTTTGAGCGGTAGCTGTAAAAAAACGATTGGGCATTTTGTGTTCGAGGTTTATACCAATTCTATCCACCTGGTATCGCCACAGTTTATTACCTCGTTTGAGGATGCCAGTCCCGATCTTTTGTTATACCAGGTGTTCTTTAAAAAAGAATTTCTAACCGGTAGTTTACTTAAAGAAAACATCCTGGATAACCTGCTGGAAGTAAATCCGGATTATCCCCCTATCTACGGCCTTTCCAAAAAGAGTTGTGCATCTTTAAAAGCATTGTATGAAAAAATAAGCGACGAAAGCCGCGAAAAAGGCGCTTTTCATTTGCACATCCTCCGGTTGCTGTTAACTGATCTGCTTTACGAAATGAACCGCGCCTGCGAAAATTGCCTGCTGCATTCAACCCGGCATTTAAGCAAGCAATACCAGCTGGTTTATAAGTTTAAGAAACTGGTTGAAGATCAGTTTTTAACGCTTAAAACTGTACAAGAATATGCCGATGCTTTGTTTATTTCGGCCAAGTATTTAACCGAAATAGTTAAGGCCGAAACCGGCCAAAATGCCTTACATGTTATCCACAACAGGCAATACCTGGAGGCGCAATACTTGTTATCCTCATCTGGCCTTAGCATCAAGGAAATTGCCGAACGGTTAAACTTTGATAACAGCTCCCACTTTAGCCGGTTTTTTAAACGCTTTGCAGGTTATAACCCATCGGAGTTTAAGCAACTGCAATAATCACAAGCCGTTATCTCCTTCAAAGTAGCCGTTATGACTATTGGCTGACGGTAATAATTGCTTACCGGAAAAATTGGTTGTTAAAACCGATTTATTGAGATTGATGAGCGTTGCTATCCGCAGTACCTTTGACCTGTCAATCAACAACAACGGTCATGAAAAAGCAAAATATCGAATTTATAAAAAGCAAGCTGTTACAGCTTTACTTTGAAACCTACCAGATCCTGACTATTATCTACCGGTAATAAACAGGTTTAAAATTAATCATACACTATCGAAAAAAAACATACGCAATAAAATTCAACCGTTCGCGGTTTCACTATATATAGGTACATATAAAAAGAAAGGCAGACTTATTAACGGTCTGCCTTTTTGTTTTAAACGCTCTAAAAAATAAACAGGGTTGCCTCGCGCTTCCCTGAGTATAATTAAAAAGCATCTTTAATATCGTTTTATTCTGAATAATGCAACAATCATATTGCTATCATTAACAGGTTTGCCACCGGCTACCAGGGTTTCAAGCACGTTGTTTAATTTCTGTTGCACCTTCTTTTTGCTTAAGTTCAAGTGCGCTTTAACAGTTTCACTGTAAATGAGTTGGTTGTTGCCGTCATAAAAGTTTACAGTTTGTATACCACGTTGGTACAGGTTACTTTCAACTACCCAGGTGCCTGTATGCTTTGATTGCGCTATGCTGCTTAAGGTAGCAAGGCAAATGATCACTAATGTTAATATGGTTGTTTTCATTTCAATGAAATTTAAATCTTCACCTAAATTATCGTTGCGGCAACATATTTTAAATACACAGCGTCATACAACCGGGAAATGACTACAAACAGGATAGTTGGAGATGTGAACTACCTTTGTCGATTATTTCGGTAAGAAATGGGGAGGTGAAGTGTTGTTTGTCGACGCCGGTGTGTTGTTCGTCGACGGAAGGCTGAGAAAAGATCATCACCCAACGATTATAAGTAAATTAGCTATATGGAAAACCCGATGGATAAACCTTTTGGTGGCATTAAAATACCAAGGCTGTGGCAGCATATCCTGTTTTGGATGGCGGTTTGTTTTTTTATTACCAGTATGTATTCGGTGCAAACTAATTTTACGGTATCGGCCAGGAACAACCTGCTTTTCATGCCTATACAAGTGGCCTATTATTACGCCATTGCCGGTTGGCTTATGCCTAAATACCTGTTGCCTGGTCGTTATATTAAATTTGGCATAAGCGTTTTGGGCATTGTTACATTATCAGTTGTGATTACCAGGATAGTAGGTATTTTGTTTGTAACACCTTACACTATCAAAGTGATGCACGTTACCGATGGAGATTACCTCCGTGCATCCCAGCGACCATTTTTAGAAAAACTGTTCGATCTGCAAAACATGATCAACGCTTTTAAAGGCACCAATCTTTTTATCGGTTTTGTTTTGGCTATAAAGATGGCCAAAATGTGGTATGAGCGTAGGGAGGCTACGCTGCAGTCAGAATTAAGCGCGTTAAAGGCTCAGGTTCACCCGCACTTTTTATTTAATACGTTGGTAGTGTCTCAGTTTGAAAATTAAATTTATTTTTTTATTTCTTACTTTTGTTTCATGTCAAAGGGAGAAAAGAAAAAAAAA
>NZ_JAUFPS010000083.1 GCF_030409315.1 Mucilaginibacter flavus
TACTAACGGATTACTCGTGCACGTTTTTGGAAAAATAGCCGCCGCTTTTATATACCTTATTTTTTAACCCTTGATTCGCATTACTACTTGATACTAAAATTTACTTTTGCCTAAAGCTATCTCCGATAAATTCCAGGGCATCTACTATGCCAGTGCGCCAGTAGGTCCAGGTGTGGGCGCCGTCGCGGATGCGGAATTCGTGGGGGACTTTCTTTTCCATGAGAGCGATGTGGAGCAGGGAGTTTCCTTTGCTTAAGGCATCGTCATCGCCGCAATCAATCCAGTAGCGTACGTCGTTTAGTTCATCGGTTGATTTGCTTTGAATAAGGCCCAATACCGAGTTGGCTTTCCATACATTATTTAGCCTTTCGTTGCCTTTCAAATTAGGGCCAAATACGTTGCTGTAAGCTTCCGTCCAACGGGCATCGGTTACACCTACAAAATCTTCATCGGTGCGTATAGCGGCGCTTAAAGCCGCCGCAGCTGCAAACATATCCGGGTGTTTCAAACTATAAACCATGGTGCCGAAGCCGCCCATAGATAGCCCCGCGATGCCACGGTATTGTTTGGTTGTTTTGGTGCGATATTCTTTTTCGATGGTAGGGATAAATTCCTTAAAAAAGAAATCCTCATAGTTTTGCTTACCGTTATAGTTGTTGATATACCAGCTGGTTAAAGCATCAGGCATTACAATAATCATCGGCGGGATTTTACCTTCGGCGATGGCTTTATCGGCATAGCGGTTTACCTCGCCAAATTGAAGCCAGCCGGTTTGATCGTCGCCATAACCATGCAGCAGGTAAACTACCGGGTAGGTACGGTTTGATGTTTCATAATCGGCAGGCAGGTAAATGGCATATTTAACGTTGTGCCTCAATATATCACTCTTCACGTTTTGCTCCTCTATAACTTTGCCCACAGGGATGTTCTGCGCAAACAAAACAGAGGGTGAGAGGAGCAGAAGAATTAAAATAAATCTTTTCATAGTATCAAGTAATAGTTAGATGTGCAGATTTCAGATGTGCAAATATGCAGATGATTATAATGTCTGATCGACAAATTTGGGTTTTCAAATTTTTAAATTAGCTAATATCATCTGCACATCTGAAATCTGCATATCTGCACATCAATTATCAATTATCCACGGTTCTTCGCCGGCTAAGGCTATTTTGTTGGTTGTGTTGTCAATTTTAAATGTCCAGGTCAGGTAATCGTTTTTGTCGTTTTTAATATCGCTGCAGGTAAAAAAGTAGTATACCTTAAAGCTACATTTGAGTGAACCGGATAAGGTTTCCTTATCAAACTTAGTATCAGCAATAGTAAACTCCCTAACCTCCGGCGATCCTCCATCATCATGATAATAGGATGCTAGGCTTCGGCAAAAAGTGTAGTGAGCATCTTTATCCCCAATCAAATTGTCCCAAAACTGTTGAATTGAAATTTCTCCCTCCATCAATTTTGAAAGCTCATTTTCCGATGCCGATAATTCAAAATCTTTTGTCATATACCCGAATGCCTATCGCCAACCTGTCTTACTACTTACTACCTGATACTTACTACTAAAAAGCTATTTCTGCCTAAAGCTATCGCCCATAAAATTTAGCGCGTTGGTGATGCCGGTTCGCCAGTAGGTCCAGTTGTGGGCACCGTCGCGTACACGGAATTCATGCGGTACTTTTTTCTCTATCAAAGCAATGTGCATTAGCGAGTTGCCTTTGCTTAAGCCGTCATCATCGCCGCAATCAATCCAGTATCTAACTTTAGTCAGGTCGTCGGTTGTTTTACTTCCAATCAGCCCTAACACGGAGTTGGCTTCCCAGGCCTTGCTGAGCCTATCCTTCCCCTTCAACCCACGACCATACAACTGACCAAACACACGCTCATAATTATCATCGGGCATATTGGTCAAATCCTCATCCGGAAATACCGCCGCGCTCAACGCCGCCACTGCCGAAAATAGTTCCGGGTGTTTAATGGCATAAATCATGGTGCCGTATCCGCCCATGGATAAGCCTGCTACGCCCCGATAACGTTTTTCGGTTTTAACCCGGTAAGCCTGTTCTATATGGGGGATAAATTCCTTGATAAAAAAGTCTTCATATTTTTCCTTACCATCGTACGAATTGATATACCAGCTTGAATCGGCATTGGGCATAACAATAATCATTGGCGGGATGGTACCATCATTAATTGCCTTATCGGCGTAACGGTTAACCTCGCCAAATTGAAGCCAGCCGGTATTATCATCAGTGTAGCCATGTAACAGGTAAACTACCGGGTAGGTGCGATTGGCTGTTTCGTAGTCGGCAGGTAGGTAAATGGTATATTTTACGTTACGCTTTAAAGCTTTGCTTTTAACGGTTTGCTCCTCAATTACTTTTCCCTGCTGTGCAAAAGCGGTGCTTACGCTTAACAAAAAGCAAAATAGCAGGCATTTTTTTAACATTTTCATTCTATAAAATGGTTTAGTTTTAGGTAACTATTAAAAGGTGAGTGGTTTACCCTGCTGCGGGTAAATCAAATTTAACCGCAATTTATTTTCCAGTTTTAGCTCGGCTTTTATTTTTACAATGTTGATCGCAGGCGGTTTTAAATGGGTAACAACAATGTTTAAGCCTTTTATGGCGTCGGTACCCGTAAGGGCGGCAAGCTTGTCCATTTCTGCCATGAGCCAATGCGGGGTAAGGTGACCAAACAACGTTTTATCCGGCTGCTCATCGGGGAACGATACTTCAATCATAATGGCTTTTAACTGTTTGGCTTTTATCAGCGGTGCTATAGCTTGCCAAAGGTTTTGCATATTGGTGCTTTTTTCAATGGTATCGGCACCTGTATCGCCCAGGTATAAAGTGTATGCATCGGCACTATGCACTAAAAATGCGGTGCTGGTTAAGTTGGAGTGACTCAATGGAAATGCCTGCACTTTCATGTCGGTATTTTCAATAGCCGTTTCGGTACCTGGAGTAAGTGGCTGATAGCGAAATTTCTTTAAGGCAGGTGCTTCGCCCTGGTCCGCAAAATTAGCCCAGCTTGCCCAGGTGAAATAATGGTTTTTAAGCGTTTCTAAAGTGCTTTGCAAACCGTAAATATTTTTAGTACTATCATCTGGCGAGTTAATGATCAAACCCGCAAGGTGATCAAGATGCGCGTGCGATATAAAATAACCTTTTATATACTGCCGTAGCACTTTTTCGGCAGGTACATCAAAAGCTTTGTTCTCAACTGCCTTTACAATACCGGCATGTAGGGTTCCGGCATCAAGGCACACATAGTTGTTGGTACCATTTGTGGCCAGCATATAAGCCGATAGGTTACTTTCATCAATACCACCTAACACGCCTAAAGGTACCAACCTGAAAGCCGGCTTATTTTTAACCTGGGCCGACGAAAAAAATGGCAATAGCCAACATAAAACAATAATTATTGAGGTGTATTTACGGGTCATTACAGGTAGTTTTTCAAATGCTATATGGGCAAATGTTCAACCACTAAATTAATGATATAGCCGTTAATTAAACAAAATAAATAAGTTTTAAAAGTGGTACCTGTTAGCAAGGCAGTTTTCACAAAAGAACTTTTTTATAGGGAGCCAAAACAGGAATGTTTTAAGGAGTACGCCTCTTCGGCGGCGCGTATCTAAAATTTGCTTGCACTTTTTGCACCTGTACACCGGGCGCGGATCATCGTTAACAATTTGCATTACTTTAATCAGGGGTATCTGTAAGATACAAATCTATATAAAATGCCTAATAGTTAAGGGTTGATGTAACTTTTTTATTACCAATTTATTCGGTTTCCATTTCCTCAGCAACTTTTTTGTTAGACTCGTAGTCGCCGCCAAGCAGGTAGCCCCAGGGTTTAAGGCTTTCTATCCTGTCGAAAATGATTTTGAAAATAGCAATAACCGGGATAGAAAGAAACATGCCCGAAAGCCCCCAAATCATTTCGCCCAATATAATACCTATAAAAGAGATGAGCGCATTGAGCCGTACTTTTGAGCCTACGATGGTAGGCAGTAAAAAGTTGGCATCAACCGCGTGTATGGATATTACGCTGATAACCACGGTAATTGCTTTGCTGATGTTACCCGTGGCAAAAGTGATAACCGTACTAAGCACCAGGGCCGAAAAGATGCCTATGTAGGGTATAATGTTAAACAGCCCCACTATAATGCCCAGCAAAACCGCGTATTTGATACCAATAAGCCAAAAAACGGTGATAGCCACAGTGGCTACTATAGCCATTTCCAATAAAAGCCCTAAAATGTATTGTCTTAATATAGATTGGATGTTTTCTACAATATCCATCACCACCGCATGATTTTCGTCTCTGAAAACCCAGATAATAAAGCGGATGAGCAGGCGCCTGTATAGTAATATAAAAAAGGTAAAGATGAGGATAAACACATAAAAAATCATCAATGACGATACCGCGCCAAAAGTGGTGCTAACTACATCGGTGCCAGATTCCATTATCTTCTTGGAGGCATCCTGTACATATTTAAGCTGGTTATCGGCATCAATATGGAAAGCCGATTGTACCCATTGCTGCAGATCATGAAGTGACTGCTCTACCTGTTTTTTTAGCATCGGCCAATCATGACTGAGGTTTGAGATCTGCGATCCTACCAGGTACAAAATACCGCCAACCAGACCCACTAATAATAAGATAGATACCAACGACGACATGCTGCGCGGCAGCCTGAGTTTTTTCTCCAGGAAATTTGAGACCGGCAGCAATAAAATAGCGAAGATAAAACCGAAGATGAGTGGGTCAAGAATATCTTTTCCCACTATAATAAGATAGCCCAGTGCCAGGAAACCAATAAGCGTAAGTGCAAGTCGTTCGTAAAAAGGTGCTATTAGTTTTTTTGTTGGCATATGGTAGGGGATTTTTCCTGCTTTATTTTGATGGATAACGTTTAGTTAAATGAGATGTTTGAAGATAGGAAATTTAGTTTGCAGTTGCCAGTTATAAGTGGGCAGTTCTCAGTTTGCAGTTACCAGTAAGGGGTTGGCAACAGGCAGTTCTCAGCCTATAGTTCGAATATTTTCTAATTTTTCTACATTATTTGCCTACTGCCTAACTGTTTACTGTCCACCGATGATTGAAAACTGCCAACTGGCCCACGTTTTGCTTTAGTTGATATATCTACTAAAAAACAATGTTATGGCAAAGTATTCAGAAAAAGCGAGTGAAAAGGTTGCAGAAACTATGCACGAAATGAAGGAAGGGAAATTGAAAAGCGGCAGCGGTAAAAAAGTAACCGATAAAAAACAAGCTATTGCGATAGGTTTGTCTGAAGCGCGAAAAGAAGGAGCGAAAGTGCCGAAGAAGAAGAGCTGATCGTGGGGCCAAATTCGCGAGAGCCTTACGAAGTTTTTAAAACTTCGTAAGGCTGCATTCTTCAACTATTTAAAATCAGTTGCAATCCAGCTGGCCAGGTTGCCTTCTTTATTAATCTCGATGATCTTTTCAACTTCGGGGTCGGTTTGATGGCTTGGCTCAACGTTGTATTTGGCAATCATGGCCCGCAGGGCAAAAAGATTGGCGGCGTTACGATCAAAATCTGTTTTATGCTGTAACGCAAATTTGGCGTATTGCGATGTGTAAGTAAACATCAATTCCGGGTTTTTATCGCACAACGCATCTACTGTTTTGTTTACAGATACTTTAACGTTGTGTGCTCCCTGAATCCAGGCCAGGATAAACAACCGGGCAGCCTGCCTTTTTTCGCGTTTATCTTTCCAGCCTGTTTGTTGCAGCCAGTCGGCGGTGCTGATGACTTGTGGTTCGTACATTTCAAAGTCGGCATCGGTTTGTAAAACGTAATGCATCGGCACATCAAATTTTTGCGCTTTGGCAGTAAAGCTGAAAGTAATAGTAATAAGTATCAGTAAAAGCAGTTGTTTCATATTGTTTTTATAGGGTTAATTATTGCAAACCAGCCTGGAAGTTCAGGAGGTCTTTCTTTATTTCGAAATTACGTTTGGATACAGCGGATATATAGGCGCTAACACCGGCATTAAAAATGGCTATAGCCGCGTTATCGTATTTGGGTTCATAATAATACATCCATTTCGAGGATAGGTATTTATCAAGCGCCTGCACCTGTTCGTCGACTAAATGTTGCCGGGTTTCCTCATCGGCAATAACGGTTTCAATTCTCGGTTTCAACTCGCGCTCGTATTTATAAACCTGGTTAACGGTGCGGTTAATGTTTTCTACCGTCATGGTGTTATAAACATTATTGAATACCGTCATGGTATTATTATACAATTCATAATCTTTAACAGCATCGGTCTGGTAATGCAGCAGCTTACGGTATTTTGCAATCAGCATTTCGCTTTCCGGCTCAGTTTTGCAAGCGTTATAAAAATATATAAATATGTTTTTGTCCAATGTTTCCTGTTGTTTAACTGCTTCCTGCCGTTCCTGGTCTATCAATTCTCTAACAGCATCGGCTTGCTCAGCTTTGTATTTATTGCCCTTGTAATCAAATGTTTTCACATCTTTTTGGGTAATGGCAAGCGTATCCAAAATGGCCATATCCTGTTGCATCCTTTCAATCCTTTTACGCAAGCCACAATGGGCATCGGTAAACAACTCATCAAAAACGGGCTTCACGTTTGCTGCTTCTTTTATTGCTTTATCTATATCAAACGCCGTTATGCTACGTTCATCATAATAGCCTTTGTAAAGGGCGTTAAAAGAGTTTTCGTTAACCGCTTTGTAAAAGTCGGTCTTAAAATCGTCAAAGTTGATAACAGAAAAATCGGGGTTTAGTTTCGTTGTGGAATAAACATCATTGGTGAGTTGTGTTTGCAGCTCATCGACATTATTAAATAGTAACCAGGCCGGTTGGCTAACCGCCGGGGCATCAAGGTTGATTTTTTTTAAAGCAGCTTCGCGATCTTCCTTTGAAGGGTGCGATGACCATTGATTGTTAATCACAATCTGGCTGGTATCGTTTACCTGTAAATCGGCGGTAATAATGGGCAGGCCGGCATTATCAACCTGTATGTTTTGCTGCTTTGCAAAATGCCTGATCATTTCCATTTGCTGCGGATAAAAATTGGCAGACCGCTGGTTATCCCGAAAGCGACGATCCCAGTAATTGAGTAAACCAGAATAGCAAAGCTGCCCAATTTCAATACGTTTTAATGACGAGATCATTTGGTTTGAGCCGCTCACATAAGCAGCAGTAGCATCGGCATGAAACTCCATCTCGCGCGATAAGGCCAGGTAAGTTTTATTGACAATTACATAAATTTTTCTGAGGATGAATTGCATAGCCTCAATAATTTTAATGTTGACCCATGCAATGGCCCTGAATATGTTATGGATGCGGGCAAAGCCGTTGATGAGTTTTCCATATCCCTCATTATCATAAAGCATATTGTAAATAACCTTGTTAAGGTTATAAACGTAACTGCCAAATTTCATACTCCGTTGCGAAAAATGCCCAAACTCATGCGCCATTACCGCCTTAAACTCCGATATGTTTACCGCGTTAACCAACCCCAAACCAATTTTAAGGTTCTTTTTAACGGGGAAAAACATACTCCAAAAGCTGGAATCATAAAACACGCCGGCGTTTACATCGGCCGATATAAAAATCTTTTTAGGGAAGGGGGCCTGTGCTTCGGTTGTTAATTGCCTGATGAATGCAAATAGCTGGGGTTGCTCTTCTTCGGTCACTTCCATCATACCGGAGCGATCCGTAGGATTGCTTTTAAACAGGAATTTGATTACAAAGAAAAACAGGATAAATGCCGCGCCTATAAATGCCGCCCCGGCTACCAGGCCAAAAAATGATGTAAGACCAGATATAATGGCAATACCCAGGTAAACAAACGCGATAGCAATAGCTATGGCCGCCAACAATAAAATGAGGTAGGTAATTAAAAAGAGAAAAATAGCGCCTATTGACCGGTAAACCTGTTTGTTAAATGATTTGGAAGGTTTGAGGATCTTTTTATCGGCTCCGGCAGGCATCGGCGGAAACGAAAAGGCGGTATTGCTCATCTATTTTGGAATGGTAAACGCGTCAATAATATCCATTAAAACAACGGCCTCATCAATAGAGCAAGGATTAGGGCCTTCGTTTTTGAAATAGGCCACAATTTTTTCGATCATGGGTTGCTGAATATGCTGCGGATGCTGAAAAGTGATGGCTTCCTCTTCGGTATCGGTTTTCCAGCTTACGTAATTGCCGAAAAACGGGAAGGTGATTTTCCCTTTAGTGCCGATAATTTCGCAGGTGTCGGTAGTAAGGCTTTCGGCTACGTTAAAGCACCATGAGCCATTAACAACAACGCCATTTTTAAACAATATTTCGCCGCAAACATGATCATCGGCCGGGGTACTTGCCGATTGATTGAGCGAAAAACCATGGTACTTTTCCGGTTCGCCGAAATAATAAAGCATCAAATCTAACTGATGCGGGGCAAGGTCATGAAAGTACCCACCGCCAGAAAACTCGGGCAATACCCGCCAGTTGGTAGCGGTATCAGCAATCAGCTTAGGCTTGCGGCTTTGCCACATCCTTATTTGTACGGTGCGCACATCGCCAACCGTTTTATTATCCAATAGCTCTTTCACTTTCAAAAACATGGGCACCGCCCGGCGGTAATGCGCTACAGTAAGCTTGGCATTGCCTTTTTTTACGGCAGCATCCATTGCCTTTGCTTCGGCGGCGTTGCGGGTAACCGGTTTTTCTACATATACATTAAAGCCTTTTTCAAGGGCGTTTAAAGCATATTCCAGGTGCGATGATGGGGGCGTGGCAATATAAACGGCATTGATGCCGGCTTCGCTCATCATGGTGTTGGCATCGCTGTACCATTTGCTTACGTTATGGCGTTGCGCGTAATCTTCGGCCTTGGCAGCGTCGCGGCGCATTACGGCAATAAGATCACTATCTGCCACTTTTTTAAATGCTGGTCCGCTTTTAAGTTCTGTTACATCGCCGCAACCAATAATTCCCCATTTGATCATAAAGAAAGCCCCTCTAAATCTCTCCGCTGGTTAGCGGGAGACTTCAAAAATTTTATTTTAACTGAAAATTGATACAAAACCCTATAAATTCCCCCTTTTAGGGGGCCAGGGGGCTCAAAATTGTTTCGATCTGTGCCAACTCATCGGCAGAGAATACAATATTATCCAGTGCTTTTAATGAATCGGCCAATTGCTCGGTTCTGCTTGCACCTATCAGTACCGATGTTACGCGCTTATCTTTTAACAGCCAGGCCAGGGCCATTTGTGCTAACGACTGGCCGCGTTGCAGGGCCAAATCGTTAAGACTCTTAATCTGGTTTAACCGAGTATCAGTAAGGTGACTGGTTTGCAAGAAGCCTGTTGGCCTTGCTGCTCTTGAATCTTCAGGAATACCCTGCAGGTATTTGTTAGTCAGCATACCCTGTGCCAATGGCGAAAACGGAATACAGCCTACGCCTTCGTTGCCCAGTACATCCAGCAAGCCACCTTCCACCCAACGCTCAAACATGGAGTATTTAGGCTGATGGATAAGACATGGCGTGCCCAGGTCTTTTAATATTTTGATCGCTTTTTCGGCTTTATCGGCAGGGTAATTGGATATACCGGCATACAAAGCCTTGCCTTGCCTAACAATAAGGTCAAGCGCGTTCATGGTTTCTTCTAACGGTGTTTCGGGATCAGGGCGGTGGTGATAAAATATATCCACATAATCCAGCTGCATGCGTTTTAAGCTTTGATCAAGGCTGGATACCAGGTACTTTTTTGAACCCCAGTCGCCATAAGGGCCATCCCACATGGTGTAGCCCGCTTTGGTGCTGATGATCAGCTCATCGCGGTAACCGCGAAAATCTTCCTTCAATATCCTGCCAAAATTATCTTCGGCAGAGCCCGGAGGCGGCCCATAATTGTTAGCCAGATCGAAGTGGGTGATGCCGCTATCAAAGGCCAGATGCAAAATTTTGCGGTAGTTTTCGGTTACGTCAACGCCACCGAAGTTGTGCCACAAGCCTAACGAAATTTCGGGTAACTTAATACCGCTGTTGCCGCAGCGGCGGTATTGCATTTTTTTGTATCTATCGGCAGATGGAATATAGGTCATATGTATAAAAGGTAAGATTCAGTGTTTTTGATGCCCGTAAAAATAGAATTTTAATCAGAGTTTTTAGCTGATTCGGCAGGATAGTATCGCAAATTGATTATTTGAAACTGCCTGGTAAGGCATCTACATTGTTAGCCACCATTTGTTGTTTGGCCCAATCGCGCAGTAACGATAAAAAAGGGAGCAGTTCTTTGCCTGTCTCGGTGAGTTCATATTCAACCCTTGGGGGCACTTCAATATACACCTTGCGGACAATGAGTCCGTCGTCCTCTAATTCGCGCAGGGCCTGGGTAAGCATTTTGGGTGTAACACCGGTTACGGTTTTACGCAGCTCACCATATCGATGTATACCGGAACGTAGTCGCCATAAAATGCGACCTTTGTATTTGCCGCCAATGCGTTGAAAGGCGTAGTCAATTCCACATTTAGGCAATGGTCGTTTCATTTTTAGCGGTATTTGAAAATAAAGTGACTGATTTACAGCTTGCACACTTTTAAGTAACCGGGTTACTTTTTTGTGCCTACTTGATAAAGGTACAGCACAAATATAGCTTTGAGGTATGAAAACCAAACTGATAACAATATTTTGTATGTTAAGTAGCCTTTTTGCATCTGCTCAAACCAAAGACGCTAAACTTACCGGCACTTATGAGCTGTTGACCGTTGATAATATACTGGCGGATGGCAGCAGGGTTCATTTATATGGTGATAACCCCCAGGGCTTGTTAATATTTGATGCACAAGGCCATTATACCCTTCAAATTTATAACCAGGACCGCCCTAAATTTGCCGCCGCTGATAAGAGTAAAGGCACCGATGAAGAAAACCGGGCAGCGGTTAAAGGCAGTAATGCCCATTTTGGTACTTATACCATTGATGAGGCCAATGGTTCAATAATTTTCAATATTGAACATGCTACGTTTCCCAATTGGGAAGGTGCAAAGCAAAAACGCCCTTTTACGTTGATAGGTAATGTGTTTAAGTATACAGTTCCTGCGCCTACCACAGGAGTCGCGGTTACTGGGGAGGTGGCGTGGAAAAAAGTGGAGTAATTAACAGGATTTTTCCTCTTTAAGTTGGTCTTTTGTGCCTACCGATAACAAGTTGTAGAGCCAGACTTGCGAAGTTTTTAAAACTTCGCAAGTCTTTCAACCAGTAGTTGTTTTGGGGAGAAGACTATAACCTTAAGACGCAATTGCCTTGTTATTCTGTTAATTCTAAAATTCTGTTAATTCTGATTCAGACAACTTCCGCAACCACAAAAGTACTACCGCCAACAAAAACCAGGTCACCATCGCCGGCATTACTTTGTGCTGATAAGAAAGCCTCTTTTACAGATGCATAAGCTTCACCATGCAAATTAAAGCCTTCAGCTTGCAGCTTTAGGCTTTCAGCATCTAAACCCCTTGGAATATCGGGTTTCGAAAAATAATAGGTTGCATTGGTGGGTAGCATGTTTAAAACCTTGGTGATATCCTTATCATTTACCATGCCTATCACAAAATGCAGGTGCTGGTAATTAACCGCTGAAATGTTTTTCAATACCTCTTGTATCCCATCGGGATTGTGGCCGGTATCGCAAATGGTAAGCGGATTGGTACTCAATGTTTCCCAACGACCGTGTAAACCTGTGAGGGTTTTTACTTGTGATAAGGCGTTGCGAATATCCTCATCACTAATCTTGAATCCTTGTTGCCGTAGTTCATCAACAGCTATTAAAACTGTTTTTACATTTTTAAATTGGTAGGAGCCGGTTAGATCGAGCTTCAGGTCCGAAAGTCCGGGAGTCCGAAAGTCGGGAAGTCCGGAAGGCGGAAAGTCCGAAAGATTGGAGTTTGGTGAGTCGGCAGATATAGTTTTTCTCTTTAAGCTAAGCTCCAGAAAGTTTCTTGTCTTTTCAACCTCCACATCTTCTGACTTCCGGTCTTTCTGACTTTCCGACTTTCCGACTTCCGAACTTTCCGACGCAAATAAATCAGATGCAAAAACAATTTCTGTCCCCACTGCAGCCGCTTTATCAATAAATATCTGTGCTGTTTCAGGCTGATTTTCGCCAATAATTACCGGGATGTTGTGTTTAATGATACCCGCCTTTTCGCCGGCTATGAGTGGTAATGTATTACCCAGCAGGTTCATATGATCCCAACCTATATTAGTAACGATAGATAACAAGGGAGTGATGATATTGGTAGAATCCAACCTTCCACCTAAGCCCACTTCAATGATAGCGATATCAACCTGCTCTTTGGCAAAAATGTCAAAAGCCAGGCCTACGGTCATTTCAAAAAAGGAGGGAGCAATCTCTTCAAAATCGGTGCGATGGTCGGCCACAAAATCAATTACTGATTGCTCGTTGATCATTTGTCCGTTAATGCGGATGCGTTCCCTGAAATCTTTAAGATGCGGTGAAGTATATAAGCCGGTTCTATAACCCGCGGTTTGTAAAATAGCCGCCAGCATATGCGATGTTGAACCTTTTCCATTGGTGCCACCAACATGAACGCTCTTAAACTTATCCTGCGGATTGCCCAGGCGTTTGCAAAGCTCAATGGTATTATCAAGGTTAGCCTTATATGCCGAAGCCCCATCACGCGTAAACATGGGCAGTTGGGTATATAGGTATTGGATGGTTTGTTGGTAGTTCATGTGTTCAGTTGGCAGTTTTCAGTTGGCAGATAGCAGTCGATTTGCTGGCTGTCAATTATACCTGGCAAAACTATTAAATTGGATTTGCAAACTGCAAACTGATGCCTGCAAACTGAATTAATTTACCTTAAACACAAATACCACTGTACCAATTTGAGTATCGGGCGCGGTATCTAAAGAACTTATTTTAGCGTTCCTTACAGCGTTTTCGCATTTTTCGATGAGGCTATAGTCGGATATAGTGGTGCCGCGGGTAGCTTTGGCATAAATTACGTTACCGGCTTTATCTACGTGTATCTCAACCACTATTTTACCGGTAAAGCGATTGCCGTCGTCAATGCTTGGTTTGCTTACAAAGTTACGTTGCGATAGGTTTAAACTACCGCCGTTGCCAGATCCTGTTCCGTTATAGTTATTGGTCAGGGTTGATCCGTTTGGTTTACCCTGGTTGCCCGGCGTCGATCCTGTACCATCGCCTTCGCCGGTGCCTGTAGTGGCTTTGCCTTTGTAAAGCGCGTTTTGGTTAACGGTTGGTTTAGGCGTAGCCTTAGTTGGCGCTGTGGTCGCCACGGCCGCGGTAGCCTTTTTGGTAGGCGGCGTAACTTCTGGCGCGTCTTCTGTATTTTGGGTAACTACATCTTTTTGGCTGCTTTCGGGAGTTGGCTTTTCTTCAGTAGGAGGGGCAGGTGTAACCTTGGTAGGTTTTACATGATTGGCTTTTTCGGCTACCGAAGGCTCTTCGGTACTCATATAATCGTTACCCATGCCTTCATCAACAGTGCCGTAATTCACCAATATACCGCCGGTGCCTTCCTGCTCTTTAGGCGGATTTTTAAACACAATAAAATAACATGCCGCTATCAGCACAGCCATAATAATGCCTGTTGCCAAAAAAGCCTTCGGATAGTTATTTTCTTCCCTGTATTCCATTTATTATTGAGTAGTAAGTATCAAGTAGTAAGTATCAAGACAATAGCTTTGTTCATATCAGGCTGTAAGAGTTATACTGCTCATTTTAAAATCTTACTACTTGATACTAACTACTTACTACTATTTAGGTTCCGTTGCCAAAACCAGTTTAATGTTTAATTTTTGTGCTATATCCATTACCTGTACCACATCTTGTATGGCTACTGTTTTATCAACAGATAAAACTATGGTAAGTTCATTAGCTAATGATTTGTAGGTTGATAGCTGGTTCATCAACTGATCTACCGGCACTTCCTTTTTATCAACCGTATATTTTAAATCTTTGGTGATAGATACGTTGATGGTTTTTTTAGATATCGACTGCCCGCTTGATGATTTTGGCAATACCAGCTTTACCACGTTGGGGTTGGTAACGGTAGACGCGATGAGGAAAAACAAAAGCAGGAAGAACATGATATCGTTCATGGCCGAGGTATGGATCTCGGCCGATGCACTTTTATGTCTTTTTCTTAAATTCATTTGCTTGGCTCCTCTAACAGGTCAATAAATTCAATGGCATCAGTTTCCAGTTTCAGGATCACTTTATCAACCATCATATTTAAAATATGGTAGCATACATAAGCTACTATACCTACCAATAAACCGGCGGCAGACGTTACCATTTTTACATATAAACCACCAGATATTACACCCATGCTGATGTTATCGGTTTTTGATATATCATAAAAGATCTTGATTACACCAAATATGGTACCTAAAAAGCCAAACATCGGTGCTATACCGGCTACAATACCCAATATGCCAATGTTTTTTTCCAGCTTGGAAACTTCCAGCTTACCCACGTTTTCAATAGCGCCTTCAATATCTTTAATAGGCCTGCCAATACGTAATAACCCTTTTTGCAGCATGCGGCCCAGTGGCGTATTGCTGTTACGACAAATGGCAATGGCCGATTCCAGGTTGCCTGAGTGGATGCTTGCACGCACCTGTACCATTAGGTTTGATTCGTTACGTGAAGCTTTACGAATGGTAAAGTAACGTTCAAAAAATATAACAAGACCTAATACGGCCAGTATACCAATAGGGATCATTACCCAGCCACCTTTAATAATCAGGTCGCCAAAGCGTAATTCCTCTGCCGGGGCTGTTAATTGTGTGGCTGCGTGATTTGCCGTATCTACTAAGTGCTTTGCTGTATCAGTTACTTGTTGTACGAATAATAAAGTCATTTCTGAGTATTAGGAAGTTGTTGAGAATATGAATTTGAAGTTGGCTCTATTTTTTTAGATGCAATTAATTTTAATCTTTCTTTTTCAGCGTCTGCAAATGTTGGAAAACTACCAATGATTATCTTGATCCGTTTACCGGTCCCTGGCCCTGTTAATATCCTCGCGTCAAGTCCTTTAGCTTTAAAGTCATTAACAGCGTTTTCGCCTTTTTTTATCGTTTTAAACGATCCCGCAAAAATGGCAAACACCGGTTTGGCCACAGTATCCACAGGAGGTGCAACCACCGTTGTTGTTTTCTTTAACGCAGAATCGGGTTTAGAAATTGCCTTTACAGAATCAGCCGGCTTTACGGCACTTTTCAAACTGTCGGTATCATGTTTTGCTACCGGAGGTGTTTTAGTTTCGGCAGGCAGCACCATTTCTTCACCTTTACTTTTTTTCAGGTGCAACAGTTCAGGTTTAAATTTGTAAACCGTAAACAGTGCCGATCCTAAAATGATGATCACAACAAGTATGATAATCCATAAGCTTAAGCCACGGCGTTCTTCGGGCTCTTCCTCAAAGTATTCTTCCGGCTGTTCGGCTACAGGAGTATAGGCCCTGATAGGCGGTGGCAACGGCAATGGCTCGGGCGTAGTTTCGGGTTCTGAGTTTTCAACAGGAACGTCAGCTGTTGGCACCGAAACTATCGACGTCGCGGCTGCTATTGGGGTAACAACTTCCGGCTCGGCGGTTTGGTTAAGTTTTTTTATGCTGATAGGCTCGTAACCAAAAAATTCGGCTGTATCGGTTTTGTTTATTTGGGATTTGAAAGCGATTTTGCCTTTATCCATAAAAAACCAACCCAGATCGGCAAAAGCCACTTCTTTTAACGATGCTTCCTGCTTTAAACCTGAAATATATTTATCCGTAAAGTATTTGGACGAAGCCAGCGAGATCTTCTTTTTTTCGGCAATATAGTTGGTTAGCGTATCGTCGCCTTCGATGGGTTGGGCATTAAACTCTATTTTATAACCCGGCGGATAAAACTTCCGTTCCGCGTCATTATACCATGCATTTACACGTACATGTACAAAATGGCCCAGGCCCGGTACACTTATTTGTCCGTGCTCACTTAATAGTTCGCTTAAGTAATTGGCTATATCCATTCGTTAAAAATACGGTAATTTATAAACTTCAAAGCTTAAAATGAGTAACCGACGCCGCCAAAGATATTAAATCCGTAGTTAGGATAGTATATCCAGGTTTGATAACCTGCGTTTAAAATGTTATTTGCCTTGCCAAACACCGTAATTTGTGGCGTAACCTTGTATTCAACCCCTCCGCTTAAATCTGCAAATGAACTGATAGAACGGTTTGCCGTTAACAACGCTGTATTTGGCGTAGGTGTACCCAGCGGACCTGGCGTTATACCAAATGGCCTGTCATAAGTATTACCACGAATTAGCAATGAACCGGTTATGCTTACTTTATTGTTGATGTGAATAGCGGTACCCGCGGTTAACAAAAACTTAGGCAGGTTCCAGGCTTCCTTTTCTGTCGCCATTGAATAATCCTTAAACTCAACGCGGCCAAAAATGTTTACATCGTCGGTGGCTTTAAAGTCAAGTTCGCCATTAAAACCGTTAACACGTGAACGACCGTTATCGTAAATCACTATAAATTTATAACCTTCGGCTGTTTGGTTACTAACCAATAGCGGCATATCCTTTACGCTGTTGCGGAAAACCGATGCCTTAAAGCTTAAGCCCGGTGCAAGGGTGCCTTTTAAACCGGCGCTGATATCTAACTGATCAACGGAGTTTTTAAGCTGGATGTTTTTATCAATGTATGGGTTGATATAAGCAAAATCGCGGATGGATGAGCGGTTGATATCGCCTTTAGCTTCCACAAATAACCTTACATATTTAGGGATTACCTGGTACTCTAACTTAGCAGCCGGGAACACATAAAAACGGTTAAAATCGCCAAACTCCTTGGCAATGTTTACACCCGCGTCAATTTTATAGTTGGTTCCCTGAAATTTGATATATGGGTTTAACCTTAAAATACTGTTGTTTAAGTTGTAAAGGCTATCCTTAGGATTGCTCAAATCAACAGAAGCGCTTAAACCGGTATAAAACTGTTTTATGGTTTGGTTTAAAAAGCCCGAAATAACGATGTTACTTTCCTTAGCCTGAAAAGCGTTGCTGAATGAATAGGCTTTTAATTTTACCGCGTAAGTAAAATCGTTTTCAACATCTTTAAAGTTTTTAGCTAATTCTACTTCGCCGTTAATATCGCTAAAGTGTTGTTTTAATGGTGTAAAAGTTAAAGGAATAGAATCCGGGTGACCGTAAAAATAAACGCCCTGGCGTTTGTAACCCAAACGACCGGTGATAGTATTTTCGGCGTTGATGCTTTTGATAAACACACCAACTTCGTCCTTACTTTCGGTTTGTTTATTCCATGAACCTGATTGCGAAAAGTGTTTCAGGAAACCGCCAACCTGCAGGGCCTGGTCGCGGCCGTTGCCAAAGTAAGCTTCGCCAAATAATGTTTTTAAACTTCCAACACCTGCTTTAACATAGTTGTTCTGCAGTACGGAATCTTGTTCGGCAGGTCTTTTTTGGGCTTCCAGTTGTTTAATTTCCGAATCCTGGTCTAACTTTTTATCCAAGGGGGTGTAAGCCAATGGTGCTTTAAAAGGCACCTTATCTTCCAGATCGGGGTTTCTGCGAATTTTTACCGCATCGGCCAATACCGGTTTGTAGGCAGTGGTTACTACAATCTCGTCAGATATGCTGCCCTGGTTTTGCGGATTATTGCCATTGCCGCCTTTTTTTGTGGTATCCTGGCTAACTTTTGCTGCCGCATCGCCCAGGTTTTTGGAGCCATTTGCATCAGCTGTTTTTTTAGTGCCCGGCTTTGTAGTAGTCTTTTTCGCGGGTGCCTTGGCAGGAGCTTTGGCTGGCGTTTTTGCTTTAGCGGTTTTTACTGTTGCCTTTTTAGCGGGTTTCTTTGTTTGTGCTTGTGCAGGTACAAAGTATAATGCTATTAATAAGGTAAGCAGCGTGTAGGTGTATCTTGAGTTCATTGCTTGTCTTCTTTTTACTATTCTTCGTAATCCTGTTAGTTTGTTTTGGTAGTATCGGCTTTGGCTTTGGTGGTATCAGCAGGCGCAGCAGGAGTTTCCTGTATGGCTGCAGGTGCCACTATTTTGCCCTTTTTACCAGAGTTGATAGCTTCTAACTGTTGTTTGGCGGTTGGCAATATATCATCATCGGCTTTGTAGTTTTCAATGATACTTTGCAGGGTTGCTTTTGCCTGGAAATTATCTTTTAGCGCCACATAGTTGTCAGCAAGTAAAATGTAGGTTTTGGCTATCCAGTAATCGTAGTTAGGCATCTCTTTTGCCAAGTCGAAACACATTTTTTGCGATGTTTTGTACCTGCCTTTTAAATACTCAACCAAAGCAACATTATATTTTGCCTCGGCAGCTGCAACTGTTTTGGTATTGGTAATGGTGTAGTTTAACTCCTTAACCGCGGCTGTGGTATCACCTTTTTGCAGGTAAGCTTTACCTGCGTATAAACCGGTACGGAATTTATCTTCCTGGGCTGTTTTATCATTATCCCTAACCAGTTTGGCGTAGTTAAGCGCGTCATCGGGCATTTGCATTTCTGAGTAGCACAATAACAGGTTATTGATGGCGTAGGTGTAATCGGCCTTGTACTCGGCGTTGGTTTCTAATCTTTTCAGGAACACAACGGCCTCGTTATATTTCTTTTGACGGATGTATAGGTTGGCCATTGCCAGTAAAGATTTTTCGCTATAGGCGCTTGTCCAGTCGTTTAGGATAAAGTTGTAATCAACCACGGCTTCCTGTGTACGGTTAAGGTTGGTTAAGGCCTGTGCCCTGATAAAGCGGGCCTGCTTTTCATAGATCTGTTTACCCGGGAATTTATCAAAATAGGCATTAACAGCACCTAAGGCGCCCTGCCAGTCGCCTTTTAAGTAAAGGTTGTTGGCGGCAGTAATCATGATGCTTTCCTGGTCGGCAGCGGTATAGTTACCAATTGGGGTTGTACCGGCATAGGCAATAAACGTTTGCGCGTCGCCTTTATCGGTATAAATTTTTTCAATTTGTTTAAGCGCCTGTTTGGCCTCATCGGTTGATGAGTAATCCTGTACCACTTTTTTAAATGATTCCACAGCCAAATCATCATTGCCGGCGTTGTAATCAATTAAACCAATGGTAACCAAAGCACGAGGGATATAACTGCTGCGCGGATACTTTTGTATCATGGCCTGCAAATCTGTTTTGGCCCTGTCGCCATCTGTTTTCAGGAAATAGGTGTAAGCAATCTCAAACGACGCGTCATCGGCATAGTCAGAGTTAGGGAACTTGTTCAGTACATCATTCAGGGTACTGATTTTGGTATCTAACGAACCCTGTAAACCCTGGATCATACCACGTTGAAACAAGGCATAATCCTCACCCTGTATGTGCATCGCTATGATGCGGTCGTAATATTCCATGGCTTTGCTGTAGCTTTTCAATACAAAATAGCTATCACCAATACGGGTTATGGCGTCATTTTTAGTACTCTCGTCTTTAACATCGCCGGCTAAAAACTTTTCGAAATAGTTAGCGGCTTTTTTATACTGCTCGCCGTAAAATGCCGCGTAAGCTAAAGCATAGTTAGCGTAGTTGGCCACGTCGGTTTCTTTAGCCTCTGGCATAGCCAAAAACTGCTCAAACGTTTCAACAGATTCGCTGTACTTACGCACCTCATACATGGCTTCGGCCATCCAATAGGTAGTTAAAGCGGCTGTTTTACCATCAACCGGGTTTTTAAGTGAACGGAGGAAGATGCCTATCGCGTTTTCAAAAGCACGTTCGTTGTAAAATTCCAAACCACGGTAGTAAGTAACTTTTTGGTAAGCTATCTGCGCGCTTTCTGATTTATTGGGAATAGGTTCCAGTATTTCAACCGCTTCTTTGTAGTTACGTGAGTTTAGCAATTCCTCGCCTAATAAAACCTTCATCTCGTCGTTACGGCGCGAGCGGGGATAATTTTTAAGATATAAACGGGTAGCCGCTAAAGCCTCGGTATTAAAATCAAGTTCGTACGATAGCTTGGCGTATTCATACAACGCATCTTCCTGTAATTGTTTATCAAAAGTTAAGCGCGACGCGTTTAGGAAAGCGTTACGGGCGCTTTGTTTGTTGTTTAGTTTCAGGAAAACATCGCCCAGTGTATAGTTACCATTTTGGCTGTACACGTCTTTTTGCTCAACCAGCTTTTCCAGCTCAACAGCAGCCTGGGCATAATTGCCAACCTTATAAAAAGTATAACCTATCTGGTAGCTATCCTGCGTGTTTTGGGTGCGGCCCTGATCCCTGTCCTGGAAACGGCCGTAATATTTCACCGCGTTATTAAAATCGGCTTTAGCAAAGTACGATGCGGCTATAATGCGCAGCATTTCGGTTTCGTTTAACTGGTGGGTATTGTTTACAATGGGTACAGCATAGCTAATAACATCATCATAACGTTTATCTAAAAAGTAAACGGCCGAAATATAATAAGGGTAGCTGTTTTCATATTTCTTTGATTTTTTTAGCCTTTCAAAGTTTACCAAGGCTAAGTGATAGTCTTTGTTTAAATAAGCTATGTAGGCAAAGTAATAGGTAGCATCCTCGGTAAACTCTGTTTTTTTTGCTTTTACCTCGGCAAAAAGCAGTTGAGCGTCTTTATAGTTGCCTATCGAAAAATAAGCATAACCTTTGCGGAATTTGTATTCGGTATTGTCATGCCCATTAAGTTCGCCGGCCTGTACCTTATCAAACCATTGCAGCGATTTTTCATAGTTGCCTTGTTTAAAGTACGATTTACCTATTTGGAAATAAGCCAGTTTGGTAAGCGGATTTTCGGGATGTTCCTTAATGAAACGCTGAAACATGCTTTCGGCGTCGTCATTATTCAAATTAAGGGCGCAATAAGCTTCATAGTACTGGCTGTTTTCTTTAACCAGCGACAGGTCCGATTCAAACTGCGGCTGAGTTGTGGTTTTAAGCCGGGAGGTTTCAACAAGGCGAAATTGCTCCGCAGCCGCCACATATTTACCCCTGGTCATCAGATCAATAGCTGAATGATAAGTGTTGTAAATTTGGTTGGACTGGTTTTGCTGGGCAAGTGCTGTTGAAGCTATAAAAACGGGAATTAGCAGGGGGATGTATCTTTTTTTGATCATAAAGCGCATACTAACGATGGTGCTAAATTAGCGAAACGAAAAAGGGTAATTCACATAAGTAGTTAACAAATGTGGAAAACACTTTTATTAACGAAGGTAATACTAAAGATGATATGCGTGTGGAAAACTTTAAAATTGTTGCCCTTTTCACGCTGTTAAAACGATTAAACCGCAAATAATCAATGGTATTTACCAGGAGCAATTTTTTGAACTGTTAAACGTAATATAATGATATGTTTGTGGCGTAACCAATTTTACTTTATCTATCTCATCCATGTTTGCAGTAATAAATGGTCTGTTAAATAGAAGATTGTTTTTAGTGTGCATTTTGTTTTTGCCTTTGTTTTGTAATGCACAAAAAATAAACGGGCCAATTGTTTTAGATGGGCCGCAATTTATAATTCCGGCAACTGAATTTTACATAGCCGGCCTTGTTGATGAGCGAACCGACCGTAGCGCCGTAGCATGGCTATTGCCGGCATCGGTAAACCCAACCAGCCCAACCTATGCTGTTGATCTAAAAGATGGCTTTGTAGCCAGTATTAAACAATTTATTGGTAAAAGCCTGCCTTTAGATAAAAGTTTGCGCCCTGTTATCATTCGCATTAAAACATTAAGGGTTGATGAGGTACTGCAGAAGGATGGGCACGTAGATGGTAAGTTGAGTGTCAATTTTAGCTTTAATTTGAAAAAGGAATCAGGGGAGGCGCATTTGGTCGATTATCGGGGTGGTTTAAATTACGCACGTGGCCAAAACCAGCAAATGGATATTGCCACTATAGTGAGTAACGGATTGTGGGCTTCGTTAATATATTTTAACACCTGGATAAATAAACAGGCCGATGGCAACATCAAGCTGGCCAAAGGGGTAAAGCTTATTTTTGACGATTACACCGAACAGCCAGAAGGGGATACCATTTATTACTCGGCTAAAAGACCCTTAACCTGGACCGATTTTCAACAAAAACCGCCTAACAGTAAATACGAAGCCGAGGTATTTCCGAGTTTTGGTTACAATGAGCGCGTTGAAATAATAAAAAGCGTTGTGAATGTACACCTCAGTTTAAAGGCCTATTTGCCTAAAAGCGCCAGCTGGGTAAAAAGCGGTGCCCGTACGGATTATAACTTAAACCACGAACAGCGACATTTTGATATTGTAAAGCTGATTGCCGAACATTTTAAGCAAGCCTTACTAAAGGAAAAGTTTACCGTTGATAATTACGACGGCCCCATAAATGTTCAATTCCTCGACTCTTTCAGTGAAATGAACCAACTGCAGGAACAATACGATGGCGATACCGCCCACGGCACAAACCCCGCCGCGCAAAGCGAATGGAACAAGCGGATTGATAAGGAACTGGGGAGGTAGATGTGCGGATGTGCAGATTTCAGATGTGCAGATGCGGAGGTAGATGTGCAAATTTCAGATGTGCAAATGGGGGAATTATTTTAAGATTTAAAAATGATCAAATTCTGGTAGTGCAATGGCAACAAGCAAATTTTCAGAATCCTGTTAATTCTTTAATTCTGAAAATTAATTTCAGAAAATAACCATTTCCCATCAAAAACATCATCTGCACATTTGAAATCTGCATATCTGCACATCCTAATGTTTTTCATTTATTTTTGAAAGTTTAAAAACTTATCTATATTTGCGTTATGGAATTGGCAGAAGCGAAGCTAAAGTTTATTGAGGCCTGGGGTAAGTTGGGATCGGAGTGGGGTATTAACCGCACAATGGCGCAGGTTCATGCTTTGCTAATGGTTTCGCCCGAAGCTTTGACTACCGAAGAAGTAATGGCCGAGCTGAGCATCTCCCGTGGCAATGCCAACATGACTTTGCGCGATTTGATAGATTGGGGCCTGGTTGAAAAACAACACAAAACCGGCGAGCGTAAAGAGTTTTTCTTTGCCGAAAAAGATACCTGGGTAATTGCCCGCCGAGTGGCCGAAGAACGTAAAAAACGTGAGCTTGACCCGGTACTAAAAATTTTAGGTCAATTGACCGAAATTCAGGGTGATGAAAAAGATCCGGCTTTTAAAACCTTTAAAACATCGGTAACAGATATTAACAAGTTAGCCAAAAACGTGAACAATACCTTAGAAACCATGCTGAAGGCAGAAGAAAGCTGGTTTTTTGGTTCGATATTTAAAATATTCAAATAATATTTTTTTAACTTAAAATTTCATTTTTTCCTGAAAATTCAATAATTAATATACATACACTATAAAATCAAACGGTCATGAACTACTTCATTTTAACTTATCTTGTTTACCTAATGGTGAGCATTGCTTTAACAGTATGGGTTGCCAAAGTGCTTTTTAAAAACGGGCGTATTTTTTTGGTTGATATATTTCATGGCAACCAGGAACTGGCCAACTCTGTAAATAAACTATTGGTAGTAGGCTTTTACCTTGTTAATATAGGCTATATGAGTTTGTCTTTGAAAGAAACCGGCAATATCCCCAATTTACAGGTTGTGGTTGAGGTGCTGAGTTATAAAATTGGGTGGATCATCCTTACCCTGGGTGCCATGCACTTCTTGAACCTGGCCGTATTTTTTAAACTGCGTAACAGGGCTAAACGGGATAAAGCTTTTAATCTCAATATAGAATAAGTATCTAAACCTACTCAACAATAAAAGCCACCCTGTTTTAAACAGGATGGCTTTTATTGTTATATAAATTAAAAATTAAGCGGCAGCGTTCAATTGCCTTTTAACGCTGTTCAGCAATACTTCTATATCAAAAGGTTTAGCTATAAAATCGTCGGGGCCGCCATTTTCATGTTTGGTTTTTGATACATCGTGGCTTGCCGATATCATAATAACCGGTATATCGTGGGTTTCTTTGCCCTGCTTCAGGTGTTTACATAATTCGCGGCCGTCTAATCCGCCAAGCATAATATCAAGCAAAATTAAATCGGGGTGATGCTGCCTGATGGTATTAAACAGGTTGTGGCCATCTGCTAAGGTTTCAACCTCGTAGCCGGAATCTTCCAATATGTATTGTAAAACCTCCAATATATCTTTATCGTCGTCCACAGCTAATATCCGTCTCATCGTATTATTTTAAAGTATCTTCAACTATTTATCTAAGCAATAGTATTTGCATAGCAAATACTATTCTCGGGCATTTAAATGTGGAAGATGCAAATGTTATACCAAAATTTAATATAGGGGCTTTTAGAGTAGGCTGATACCTGTTTATAGCTGCAAATAGTTAAAAAACAAAATGATAGGTTTTTATAGCGCATTCTATACAGTAAGATGTTATAAAAACAGTACAGTTTATTTAGCTATTCTGATTGGTAAATACGTAGCTTGATTTTTTGCACTTGGCGCAAAAATATTTCCTGATAGGTAAAAAACCCAAGACTTTTTTAAGAAACCAGCCTCTGTGCATCTGGAAATGATAAGGAGCCCCGCATTTAGTGCAGTAATAAGATCGTCTTGGTTTAACGTTGTTTTGCTGATCGTTCACTATAAATAGGTAAAGGCGCAAAGTACAACATACCAATAAAAAAAACACTATTTATGTTGTAAATAGACTTATAAGTAGGCGAACCAGTTGTTTTAAGTTAATTATTTAATAATTAATTAACCAAATACATACCGTTTGCGTTGACAACGATAACAAACATATCTTTTAAGTGGAAGAAAAAATAGAAGTTTTTTGGCAACAAAGCCTCTTGGTACCCGGTCATCAAGTTCTGCTTTACAACTTGGGCATTTGGCTTTTTTTCTGACAATGGCCTTTGGGCCATCTTCTGGGTTTAGTGATATGGTCATAATACAATCAGGGGTTTATTGTATTTATTCGTTTTTAATTAAACAAAGATAAACGTATTGTTAATATCTTAACTATGAGTACTGATAATTAAGCGTTTTAATGAAATGTGTCTGTTTATTAATGAAATTGGCAAAAAAATGCAGCAACGCCGCCATTTTTTATATACTTATCAATTTGATTAAACCTGGAAGATTAAGTATTGGCGTTTGGGGAGCCGTTTGCAGACGGCTTCAGCGCTTTTTAGATGCCAGAAATGATTATGTTAAAGTACCAGTTAGTCTATTTTATAAGGTCGTTAACTTTTTCAACAAGTTCGGTAAGGTCAAAAGGCTTATTGATAACCCCATCGCAACCATAATTAAGCAGGTGGTTGTCATTACTTGAATAGGCCGAGAAGATAATAACGGGTATATTGCCAAACCTGGGATGTACTTTAATGCTTTTACAAATTTCCCCACCATTGGTACCGGCCACCCTGTAATCTAAAATAACCAGATCGGGATTAAAAGCTTCAATTAAAGGGAGTACCTCCTCGCTATTTGAGGTGCTGCGTACTTCAAATAATTCATAAGTAAGCGTTTCATGAACAATTTCTAAAATGTCCCGGTTATCATCCAGTACTAAAATACGTTTTGACATAAAAAATATTAAAAAGTGAAGAGGCCCAAAAGTATTTAGCTGTGTTTGATAAAATTATATTGAATAATTATGGGATAAAAGCTGGGGCTAATAATCTATCGGATAAATAAACATGTAAAAGTACAGGTTTTTTATTGATGATTTTATAAAAACCTACATTGAATGAAATATATTTTTTGTTCTAATTAAGTTATTGTTAAAATAACGAATTGTTTTACAAAGTAAGCCCTGGTATTGTTTATAAATTAAATAAAAATCAAAATAGGTAATTTATCGATAGGGTAGCCGAATTAACGATTTACAGTTTAAACTCGGATTTTGTTGTTATTTTAGGCAAAAACAAATGGCTTTCGCCGGCCCTTGGTTCCATAATAAATCACACTTTAATATAATGGCACTATTAACTATTCTTGTTTGTATTGTTCTGCTTGTTTTATTGGTTAGCTGGGGTAAAGTAAATCCCTTTATGGCTTTTCTTATTGTATCTATTGTTGCCGGCTTGCTGTTGGGCATCCCTATAAATAAAGTTACCGCATCAGTACAAAAGGGGATGGGTGATATCATGGGATCGCTGCTTATTATCATTTGCCTGGGCGCCATGCTGGGCAAATTGGTTGCAACCAGCGGGGCGGCGCAAAAAATTTCGGAAGTACTGGTTAACGCTGTTGGCGAAAAGCATATACAATGGGCTTTGGTTACTGCCGGGTTTATTATAGGCATTCCGCTATTTTATGGTATTGGCTTTGTGTTGATGGTACCGCTTATATTTTCGGTTACTTATAAATACAAATTGCCGGCGGTATATATTGGTTTACCAATGCTGGCATCTTTATCGGTTACGCATGGGTTTTTACCTCCGCATCCGTCGCCATCGGCCCTGGTGGCTTTGTTTCATGCAAACATGGCTACCACTTTTATATACGGTTTTATGATAGCTGTGCCGGCAATTATATTGGCAGGTCCTGTATTTGCGCAATTTCTCAAAAAAATACCTTCAGAACCGTTGGCAACTTTCAGGGCCGAAGAGATTGCTGCCGAAAAATTACCTGGTGCCGCAAATAGTTTTTTTACCGCCTTGCTGCCCGTTATGTTGTTAATGCTTACCGCTTTTTTCCCGTATCTCGGCATTAAGGATAAGCATATCCTAAACCTGGCGGCCTTCCTTGGCGATCCATCTATTGTGATGCTCATCGCCCTTATTGTAGCCACTTTTACACTTGGTATTAAACAAGGCAAAAAAATGAGTCAGCTGGCCGTTAATTATACCGATGCCATTAAAGATATCGCGCTTATTTTGCTCATTATTGCCGGTTCAGGGGCCTTCAAAGAAGTATTAACCGCCAGTGGTGTTAGCGGGCAGATAGCTAACCAGTTGCAAACTTTCAATCTGCCTCCGTTATTGCTGGGTTGGGTTATAGCGGCTATTATCCGCATTAGTCTTGGTTCGGCTACTGTGGCAGGACTTACAGCCGCGGGTATAGTTACCGGCCTTGTAACACAAGGACACGTAAACCCCAATTTAATGGTTCTTTCTATAGGCGCGGGTAGCCTGGCATTTTCGCACGTAAATGATTCGGGGTTCTGGCTGTTTAAAGAATATTTTAATCTTAGTATAAAAGATACCATTAAATCATGGTCGATGATGGAAACCCTGGTTTCTGTTATAGGGCTGGCCGGCGTTTTAATTATTAACCAGTTTGTAAAGTAGTTTGTGATGAAAAAAATATTCCGCTTTGTATTTGCAGTTTCTGCATTGTTGCTTTTAAGCAAAGTTAATTACGCGCAGGAAGCTGTCACGGGCAGTTATTATACTTCGTTTGATGGTACTAAGATTTATTACGAAGTTAAGGGTGATGGTTTCCCGGTTTTGCTGATCCATGGGTTTTCGGGTACCGGGCAGGGATGGAAAAGTGGTAAGCTTTATACCGATTTACTGGCTGCCGACTATAAAGTGATCATCCTGGATCAACGTGGAAACGGCCGATCTGATAAGCCTCATACCGATGCCGGGTACGCCAATGACGCCGAGGCTAAAGATATTATGGGGCTTGTAACCAACCTGGGTATCAAAACATACAACGTGATAGGCTACTCACGCGGATCTATTATCGCTTCACGCATTTTAGTTTTAGATCAACGTGTAAAAAAGCTGGTAATGGGCGGCATGGGCGATGCTTATACTAACCCCGAATGGCCAAGACGTGTGCATGCTTACAAAGCCTTAATGGGCGATACCAGTTTTCACGATGTTGACGGCATGGTAAAATACATTCATAGCAACCCGGCATTTGATGTGCCTGCATTGGCATTGCAGCAAAAATATCAGCCATCAACAAGCCCTGAAGCCCTGGCCAAAGTGAAGATACCTGTATTGTTGATCAATGGCACCGAAGACCATGATGGTGGTTCTGAAACCAATTTAAACAAAATGATACCAGGCTCAAAATTGATGCATGTACCCGGCGATCATAATGCGGCATCCAAAACGCCGGAGTTTTCGGCAGAGGTACTGGCTTTTTTTAAATAGTGAGCATGTTCCGCAAATAAAATACTGTATACTAAATTAGTCAGTATAGTTACCAGATCCTTCGATTTACCGAATTTCAAATCTCCCCAATAGCCTAAAAATAATCGTTTACAGTCATAAAACAGGCTTTTCACCTTTTACTGTCGTTATTTTAATTTAGCGGTGTGCTGTTTGCATAGGTGTTTGCAGATAATTTTTTTAACACTTATCAGATACATTCATCATGAAAAAGCTAATCATATTTGCCAGCTTGTTTTTTGCATTCCTGCTAACGTTTGCAACAAACACCCAGGCGCAAACACACAAAAAAGGAATAAGCGATCAGGGTAAAGGAGCCATTATAGGTGGTGCCGGTGGCGCTGTTGTGGGTGGCCTTGTTGGTCATAACGTTGGCGGTGCTTTAATTGGCGGTGCCATAGGCGCCGGCGGCGGTTACATTATTGGTAACGAAACCCGCAGGGCAAGGGAAAAAAAGGAACGGGCACGTCGTATAGCCTGGCGCAGGGCACATCCCGTGCACCATCGTCCATACAGTAAAACCACCACTGTAACTACAGTTAAATACCAATAAAATATTTTAACAAAAAAGTAAAGCCCGCGTTAGCAATAACAGCGGGCTTTTTGTTATCTTAAAACACTTAAGTGTAGCCTTTTATGCATTTCATAAAATTTAACCGGTAAACGCTTAATTGTCAATTTATTCGTTATAAAGCTGGCTTTAATGGCTGTGCATAGTTTGATAGTATATAATGGGTAAGGCATTCATAGCATTAGTTTTTTGTTTAATTCCATGTGCTATGATGGCCCAGGTAACTATGCCCATTGCCGATACCGCCAAACGGTTAAACGATACAGTCCCGCAACGGGATTTGATTGATATTTTCCGCTCGGCATTTAACGTTAAGCCACGTAAGATATCAACCCAAGAAAAAAAGAAGTTTTATTTTTCATTTTTACCTATAGCCACATCAGATGGCCGCAGCGGCGGTCGCGCTTTATTTACTTCCACCACGGCAGGCTTTTATCTTGGGGATCAGGCTACCACCAACCTTTCCAGCTTTGTTTTTACGCCTTATTTTAACTTAAAAGGCCGGTATGGTTTACCAATTCGGTCCAGCCTGTGGTTAAATGACAACCAATGGAATATCATTGGCGATACCCGTATGCTGGTATACCCACAATATACCTGGGGCCTTGGTGGCAAGCAGCCCGAGCATCATAAGTTTTTGGTGAATTATAACTACATAAGATTTTATCAAACGGTGTTAAAAAAAATCAAGCCATATTTTTATGCAGGCGTAGGGTATAATCTTGATTACTATGTAGATATAGAGAGCCGGGGGAACGAGAATCTGCGTAACTTTTCGGGGTATAAATATGGCACCGCTACAGATCAGGACGCGTTTTCATCGGGCGCGACACTTAATTTACTATATGATACGCGCAAAAACTCCATAGATCCCTTGCCCGGTGTTTATGCAAACCTATCCTACAGATTTAATACCAGGGTACTGGGCAGCCATACCAATTGGCAATCCTTATATCTCGATTTGAGGAAGTATGTTTCTTTAACCAATTCGGGCCCGAAGAATGTACTTGCCTTCTGGACTTTTTATTGGACCTCGCTTACACCAGGCACACCGTATCTTAACCTGCCCAGCCTTGGTTGGGAACCTTACCAGCGGTCGGGCAGGGGATTTATCCAAAACCGGTACCGCGGACAGCGGCTGGCTTACTTTGAAACCGAATACCGGCGCGATATAACCCAAAATGGCTTGTTGGGCTTTGTGTTGTTTGCCAATGTAAATTCCGTTACCGATACCGATATGAAATTTACCTATTGGCATCCGGCAGGGGGGACCGGCCTGCGTTTCAAGTTCAACAAAAAATCGGGCACAAATATCGCACTCGATTATGGGGTAAGTAAACACTATTCGTCAATAAACCTTAATTTAGGCGAAACGTTCTGACGGAGGGAGTTCATGGTTGATGGTTCATAGATCATAGCCAATTTGGTAAGTAATTAAATTAACGCTTATTTATTTTCTACCATGAACTATCAACCATGATCCATGAACCCCAAACTATGACTAAAAAACGATACTTTTTTCTCATCATCATATTAGGCTCGCTTACAGCCCTGGCTCCGTTTTCTATTGATATGTACCTGCCGGGTTTTAATGCCATTGCCAAATACCTCCATACTACTACAGATCAGGTAGCGCTTACTTTATCCAGTTTTTTCTTTGGTATCTCTGCCGGGCAATTGTTATACGGCCCCCTGCTTGATAAATATGGCCGAAAAAAACCGCTATATTTTGGCTTGTGTTTGTACGTATTAGCGTCTATAGGTTGCTTTTTTTCCAGCTCCCTGCAAATGTTAATTGTAATGCGTTTTTTTGAAGCGATAGGAGGCTGCGCGGCCAGTGTTGCCGCCATGGCCATGGTACGTGATCTGTTCCCGGTAGAGGATAACGCCAAAGTTTTCGCGCTGTTGATATTAGTTTTAGGAGCATCGCCCATGCTGGCACCCACCATTGGTAGCTATATTACCGCTAATTTTGAGTGGCAGATCATATTTTTGATACTAACCATTATGGCCGTTTTGATTTTGCTGGCTGTTATTTTCTTTTTGCCCGAAAGCTTTAAGCCCGATCCTGAGTATTCTTTAAAGCCTTTGCCCATCATCACTAATTTTATCAGCGTATTTAAAGAGCCCCAGTTTTTCACATACGCTTTAACCGGCGCTTTTGCATTCGCGGGTTTATTTGCCTATGTATCTTCATCATCAATAGTATTTATTGATGTGTTTAAAGTGAGTACTAAAAACTTTGGGTGGATATTTGCCGGCTTATCTGTTGGTTTCATAGGGGCGAGCCAGGTAAACAGCCAATTGGTAAAGCGTTATAAAAGCGAACAGATAGTAAATGTAACCATGTGCTGTATGGTAATCATATCGGTCATATTTTTAATAGGATCGTTTAACAATTGGTTTGGCATGACCGGTACCATTGTGATGATATTTGGCGTTTTATCCTGTGTGGGGATCTGCAGCCCCAATACGTCGGCCTTATCACTGGCCCCATTCACCAAAAACGCAGGGTCCGCATCGGCACTGATGGGCGCTTTTCAAATGGCTATCGGCGCGCTGGCCTCATTCGGAATAACCCTAATTAAAGGCCAAAGTACCCTGCCCATGGCAGGTGTAATGGCAGCATCATCTATAGTGGCTTTCCTGATATTATTTATCGGAAAGCGGTTTATTAAGCACAAGGTTGACGCAGATAATGACGTAGTTGTGATGCATTGAAAGTTATCCTATATGAACCAATTGAAATATAACAATTTAACGGAGTTTCTGCTAAACGTTATGAAGCCACGCCCTGGTATGTTCTTGCGTGAACGTAAAATTTCAAATCTTGCATTTTTTATCACAGGTTACATGATTGCCGTTGAGGGCGAGGATGATTATTTTGGCGAAGACGGTTTTAACGATTGGTTTTACAAGAAATATAAACTACACCCAGGAAATGTTTGGGATATTTATTTACTTGAAAAAGCTAAAGGCGATGAGAAAAAAGCGTTAGACTCTTATTTTCGTTGTTTAAAAAAATATTACCAAGAAAAAACG
Source organism: Mucilaginibacter flavus (assembly GCF_030409315.1). Classification (GTDB taxonomy): domain Bacteria; phylum Bacteroidota; class Bacteroidia; order Sphingobacteriales; family Sphingobacteriaceae; genus Mucilaginibacter; species Mucilaginibacter flavus. The sequence goes on from NZ_JAUFPS010000083.1 coordinate 31,731, forward strand.
GGGAAGCAATAGGAAATGTGCTTCCCCGTTTTTAATAGGATTTTCAATTACAGCAGTTGAGCATAATGATAACCAAGAGAACTTTTTCGGTGGGATGCTGAAATAAGTTCAGCACGACCTTTCATTGTCAAATCTTCAAATCCACAAATTCCCATCATCTGCACATCTGAAATCTGCACACCTGCACATCTAAGCCAACACTTCATCAATTATCCCAAAATCTTTCGCTTCATCGGCTATCATCCAGTAATCCCTGTCTGATACTTCGTAAACCTTTTCATAAGGTTGACCGCTGTGTTTGGCAATGATTTCATAAAGTTCCTGTTTTATTTTCAGCACCTGGCGCGATGCTATTTCAATATCAGATGCCATGCCTTGCGCGCCACCTGATGGCTGATGCAACATCACCCTGGAATGCCTGAGTGCCGCACGCTTGCCTTTTGCGCCTCCGCATAACAACACCGCGCCCATAGATAGGGCTATGCCTGTACAAATGGTAGCCACATCCGGACTAATGAAATGCATGGTATCGTAAATGCCCAAACCGGCGTAAACCGATCCTCCCGGTGAGTTGATATACATCTGGATATCCTTTTTAGGGTCTGTTGATTGCAAAAAAAGTAATTGGGCCTGGATAATGTTGGCTACGTTATCGTCAACAGCCTGTCCCATGAAAATGATCCTGTCCATCATCAGGCGAGAAAATACATCCATCTGGGCTACGCGCATTTCACGTTCTTCGGTAATGTAGGGTGTCATGGCGGTCGGCAACGCGCTTTGCTCTACACTGGAAATAAAGCTATCTACCCGCGAACCGGCAATAGCATGGTGCATGACCGCATATTTGCGGAATTCCTGTTTATCAATATTCATAAAAAAGTTTTAAGTTATATGTTTTGAGTTGTACGGTTTTGCCCGAGCGGGATTGTTAGTACCGTTACAACCTATTGAAAATTCTGGCTATTTTTTGTTTAAAGCTAAGGTGTTTTGTGGTATTGAATAGTTGTTGATGCGCGGCCTCAATCTCCTGTTTTAATTGTTTGCGCCCGTATTGCTGCACCAGGCTATAAACCTGTTGCTGCGCGGTTAAGTTAACCTGCAAGTCATGATCAAGCAATAATTTTGCATCAAACAACAAAGCATCAGTTGGTTGTTGCTTTTTATGCAGATGGGCTTCAATAGCTGCTATTCTATTTAAGGAAGTCCTCATACGTTAATGCTTGTTGTTTAACCGTTTCCCTAACTTTTTCAATGCATTTATATTTCTGCACGGTTGCAGATCGAACGCCCGAAAATCCAAACGTTTGCGCCACCTCGGTCATTGGCAGTTTATCGTAATAAAAAGAGCGCAATAAGTCCATGCAGCGTTTGCCAGCAGTAGCTAAAAAATGAAGTAGTTTATTTTCGTCGGGTACGGATGCAAGTTCGGTCGGGGTATTTGCCTCCAGGCTTTCATCTAAGAACGATGACTGCGCGGCTTGTTTATACCGTTTAATCCACAGAAACCTGGCGGTACCATAAATGTAAGCGCTATCACTGTTATGGATAGATAAGCCGGTTTCGGCAGTTTTTTCGTAATAGCTGAGTAGGGCATCCTGGAAAACATCCTTAGCTTCATCAAAAGATCCACCACATCTGGCCACATATTTGGCTACCGCCGGGAACACCTTTTTATACAGCGCTATAAAAAGCTCCTGTCGCTGCCCGGCCTGTTCCTGTAATTTAACTGCATCCATTGTTTACTGTTTATTACTATGTGCAAGTTATGGAACATATATCACCTTTTTTGGAGAAAATATTTTTGGCGGGGGAGTAAAGCCGTTATTAGTTGGGCAATTAGGTATTAAAAACTGTTTTGCAGCTAAGAAGGTAGGGAATGAGCGATTCCTTCCTTGGGGAAGGGGTAATGTCATTAAGTTAAGGACTTTCTCCCCCATAGGGGGTAGAGCTTTGTAGAAAAAAATAGGAGATAATGCTCCGTGCCGTAGGTACGGAACCTGTATAGCGTACCTACGGCACGCAAAAAATATCAATTTTCGTATGCTACAAAGCTTTTGCTCCGATGGAGCAACCTATCAATCTCTTAACTTAATGACATTGGGGGAAGGGGAGGTAGGGGTTAATGATGTTGTTAATTGCAGTTTATTAATCGCTTGCAGAAACCCCTCCCTGCCTTTGCGCTCATTTCCGGCGCGCCCCTCCCAAGGGCTACTGTGTGTACACATCTTTTAGTTGAAGTTTTGAAACATTAACCATCCTTCATATACGTTATAGAATTTAGCCAGGCC